>NZ_JAMTCP010000044.1 GCF_024171885.1 Streptoalloteichus tenebrarius
GCCGGCCATACCATCGCCCTTGGTCACCAACGTCAGGGTGAGAAACATTTTCGATGGCCCGTTGTCGTCCGACCAATCACAGGCAGGACCTGTCGAGGCGCTGCGAGGCTTTCCAGTCGCGCTGATGTTCAGAGCCTGTAGCTGGGCCACCCCCAGCATCGAGCACGGATCCTGCTGATACTTGGACGTATCCAACGCCTGCGGAACCCGAGGGGCGCCGCCCGCGCCCGAACTGGCACCGGCCGAGAAGCTGGGTGTCGTCGGAGGTGCGTCTCCGGCGACGGACGGAGAACATGCGGTGAGCGTCAGGGCTGCCAGAAGGGAAGCGGACACCACAGCACGTTCCCGAGCCACTACTCCTCGCGCCCGGCACATCTCAACCGCCCGCCTTCATCGTCTTGATCATCTCAGCGGCGACGGTCTGCGCACGACCACACGGATTGTTGAAGTCAGCAGGCTTCTCGACACCCGTGTTGAACAACAGCTGAACCTCGTAAACAAGCTTCTCGGTGACTCCGATGCTGATGTCACACATACCGTCGGGGCGAGAGTCAACGGAGCGGCTAGCGATAACGGCCGGATAACCCTCGATCTCGATCGGCTCAAACACCTTGTAGGTGCCACGCCGACTGTAGAGGCCAGGAAGGCCGTCGCCCTTGACGATAAACGTACCGTGAACCGACATTTTCGAGGTCCCACCGCTGTCCGGCCACGCACAGCCAGGTCCCTGGGTAGCGCCGTTCGGCTCACCCGGCTTGCTGATGCGCAACAGCTGAAGCTGCGCGGGCGTCAAAACGCCGCACGGATTCTGCTGGAACTTGGCGGTGTCCAACGGCTTGGTGACGGGAGGAGCGCCTGACGAACCGGCACTGGTGGAAGCGCCCGGCCCGCTTCCCCTGCCCGCGGGTTCGGCTTTCCCCGTTGTCGGGGACGAGCAACCGGCGAGCGCCGCCGCCAGGAGAACTCCCGACAAAACCACAGTCCCCTGCCGCATCGTCAGACTCGCTTCTGCCGCATCGAGGACCGAGCCGAGTCCTCCGCGTTGTCGTAGGACCTCATTGCAGCATTCAGACTGTCGATCATGTTTTGGATGTCCTGCTGGTACCGCTTGTTGGCATCGGTGTGGTTCTGCACCAGCTTCGGCCCCATCTGCTCGGCAGCTGTCGGACTGTAGGGATCTGTTCCCGGAGCGGGGAAGTTGTCAGCACGCGCGGCCTCGACCAGGGCGAGGTTCACCATCTCCTTGGCCTTCTCCAGCTGCTCGATCAGGCTGGGGATGGCGTCGCGGTCGATCGTGTAGCCCACCGTGCCGCCCGAGGCGCCGGCCCCCGCAGCCGCCTTGGCTACGGCACCGGCGATGCCGCCGACCGCGGCGCCCACACCCGACCAGACACCACTGACCAGATCAGCCATGACACTCTCCCCCAGACGTACGCGCCACAGGCATCCTGCCGTATGACTCCGGGCGAGAACCCCTGGTTCCCGAAGAACGTGCATGTTTCCCGCGCGGGGCGTGCCCGCCGAACCATGATCGGTACCCTCCCAGGTGAGATCACCTGGGGGGCGGGATGTCGACGGGTCCGACGCATGCCATCAGCGGCCTCGCGGCGTGGGCGGGGGTGACCGCCCTGGCCAGCGGGCACGCGATCGGCGAGCTCACGCCCCAGGCCTGGGTGGTGGGGGCCGCGCTGGCCTCCGGGGCGGCGCTGCTGCCCGACATCGACCACCCCTCCTCCACGGTGGCCCGCACGTTCGGGCCGTTCAGCCAGGCGGTCTCCGGTGTGATCAACACGGTCAGCGGGTGGACCTACCGGGCGACCAAGACCAGAAAGGACCCGAAGCGGGACGGCGGGCACCGGGGTCTCACCCACACGGTGCTGTTCGCCCTGGTCGCCGGGCTGGTCACGACGGCGATCGTCCAGGCGGGCAACCGCTACGCCCTGCCGGTGCTGATGTTCGTGTTCTGCGGCCTCGCCGTGCGCGGGCTGATGAACGAGTGGTCCCCCAAGCGCGACGCGGTGGCGATCGCGGTCGCCTCCGGCGTGCTGACGCTGGCCTGCCTGCGCTGGGTCGTCGAGGCCCCGGAGAACGCCGCGGCAGCCGGCATCGCCGTGATGATCGGGTGCGTGGCGCACTACCTCGGCGACGCGATCACCGAGCAGGGCTGCCCGATGCTGTGGCCGATCCCGATCAAGGGCAAGACGTGGTTCCCGGTGGCCCCGCCGAAGCCGATGCGGATGCGGACCGGCGGCGCGGTGGAGCTGTCGCTCGTGCTGCCGGGGCTGACGCTGCTGGCGGTGTACCTCTCGGCGGCCGCGTTGCAGCGCACCGGCGCGGTCCCCTGGCTGGGGTTCGACCTCCTCGGGTGGCTGCCGGGCGCGGCGGCCTCCTCCTGACCTCGTCCACCGGAGTCCACCTGAGTCCTTCGGAGTCCTCCGGAGTCCTCCGGAGAGGTGGCCCCACACCCCGCCTCTGGTCGGTAGTGTCGGGTTCATGCGGTTCGCCGGGTCCCGCCCCGTCCCCATGCTCGCCACCGCCGTGGCCGGCCCCCTGCTCGCGCTGGCGCTCTCCGGGTGCGGCGCCCTGGACAGCGCCTCGAACGCGGTCGACAAGGCCCAGCTCTGCACGCAGGCGATCAGCGCGGTGACCGGCTTCAACCCCAGCCTCTCCGACCCGCGGCGCAGCGTGGACGAGGCGCAGCAGAAGGCCGACGAGCTGCGCCAGCTCGCCGACAAGGCGGCCGACGCCAACCTCCAGCGGGAGCTGCGGGAGATGGCCGACTCGCTCGCCCAGCTCCGGGTCACCGACGTGAACCCGCAGAACATGGCGGCGTGGGCGGACCAGAAGGTCAAGCAGCTCGACGACCTCCGCCGGTCCTGTTCCTGATCACCGTATCGGGCGAGCTGTGACCGGGGCCACCGCCTTCTAGGCTGGGCCGAGGAGGTGGTCAGCGATGCACGCGACCGTGGGCGACCGGATCCGGATCAAGGGCCGCATCGTGGGGATGCGCGAGCACGTGGGCGAGATCGTCGAGGTGCGGGGCTCGGAGGGCGAGCCACCCTACCGGGTGCGCTTCGACGACGGCCACGAGGCCCTCATCTTCCCGGGCCCCGACTGCCTCATCGAACAACGCGGCCCACAGGACTGATCCCGGCGCGACCGGGGTGTGATCCCCGCCACCTGCCCCTACCCTGAGGTCGCGGAGGTGGTCAGCGATGCACGCGACCGTGGGCGACCGGATCCACGTGAAGAGCCGTCACGTCGGCGAGCGGGAACAGGTGGCGGAGGTCCTGGAGGTCCGGGGTCAGGGCGGTGAGCCGCCGTACCTGGTCCGGTACCAGGACGGGCACGAGGCGTTGGTGTACCCGGGCGCGGACTGCGTCATCGAGCAGCGCAGACCGGAGGACTGACCGGCCCGGTCGACCGGGCGGCGCTCCTCCCCAGGCGGCGCTCCGGGCGGGGTCGCCCCGAGCGGGAGACCCACCCTCGGTGAGGGTTCTCAGGGCGTGAGCCCGACCCCGGTGCGCGCGAGCCCGGAGCGCTCGCGGCGCCCGTGACGCCGACAGTGCTCGGCCGCGGTCCTCCCGCTCACCGCACCTGCCCTGGTCACCAGGGTTCCGCGAGCAGGGCGTCGAGCTCGGCCCGGAACAGCAGCTCGCCGTCCACGCCCATCGGCGTCAGGTGGCCCGCGATCTCCAGGCTCACCATGCCGTGCAGCCTGCTCCACACGGCCAGCCCCCTGCGCAGCACGGCCGCCGGCAGGTGCCCCGCGCCCTGGCGCTCGCCCCACGCGCCGAGCTGGCGGTCCAGCGCCGACCGCCTCGGCCGCGCCGCCAGCTCGGGGGGCGCCAGCGCCGCGAGCACGTCGAGGATGGCTGCCATCGAGCGGTGCGCGGCGTTGACCGTGTCCGGCGGCGCGACGTAGCCGGGAACGGGCGTGCCGAAGAGCAGCAGGTAGCGGTGGGGCTGGGCCAGGGCCCACCCCCGGAAGGCCGAGGCCACCTCCCTGAGCCGGGTCGCCGGCGCGCGACGGGCCGACTCCCGCGCCGCGCCCTCCACCGCGTCGGCCAGGTCGTGGTAGGCGTCCCTGATCAGTTCCGTGAGCAGCTCGTCCCGTCCGGCGAAGTACCGGTAGAGCGCCGGTCCGGTGACCCCCATCCGCCGGGCGATGGAGTTGACCGAGACCCCGGCCGGCCCCGACGCGGCCAGTTGCTCCAACGCGATCCGCTTGGCCTCGGCCCGTGTCTGCTCCCGGTACCGCTCGCGCGGTGTCCGTGCCTGGTCGGCCACGTCCGACCTCCTTCCCGCTTGACAGCCGACGCTAACACCTTCACTCTTGCGTTAGAGGTTCTAACAAACGCAAGAGGACATCATGGAGGCGTGGATGCGGTCGGTCGAGGTGGTCATGACGGGTCGGGGCGGTCCCGAGGTGCTGGACGTGCGCGAGCGCGACGTGCCCGCGCCGGGGCGGGGCAGGGTGCTGGTGCGGACCGAGGCCGCCGGGGTGGCGTTCTCCGAGGTGCAGATGCTGCGCGGCCGATACCTCAACCAGCCGCGGTTCCCGTTCGTGCCGGGCTACGACCTGGTGGGCCGGGTGGCGGCCGTGGGCGAGGGGGTCGACGCGGCGCTCGTCGGCCGGCGCGTCGCGGCGATGACGCGGTTCGGCGCGTGGTCGGAGCTGGTCGAGGTCCCCGCGCGGCATCTCGTCCCCGTGCCGGAGGAGGTCGACGCGGGCGAGGCGGTGGCCCTGGTGACCAACGGCGTGACCGCGTGGCAGATGGCGCACCGGGCCGCTCGCGTCAAGGCCGGCGACACGGTGCTCGTGCAGGGCGCGGCCGGCGGCGTGGGCACGCTGCTCGCGCAGTTCGCCGGCGCGGTGGGCGCCCGGGTGATCGGCACGGCGTCGGCCGGGAAGCACGACGCGCTCCGCGAGCTGGGGGTCGAGCCCGTGGACTACCGCGGGGACCTGGCCTCGGCCGTCCGGCGGCTCGCTCCCGAGGGGCTCGACGCGGTGTTCGACCACGTCGGCGGCCAGGGCATCCGCGCGCTCTGGCCGTTGCTCCGTCGGGGCGGCACGCTCGTGAGCTACGGCTCCAGGTCCACCCTGAAGGACGAGGGGCACCCGTTGCGGCCGTACCTGCCGTTGGCGGCGCGCGTGCTCGCCTGGAGCCTGCTGCCCAATGGCCGGCGGGCGAAGTTCTACTACGTCCGTCCCACCGCGACGTTCCGCTCCGACCTGAAGACGGTGCTGTCCCTGCTCAGGGACGGGGAACTCGACGCAAGGGTGGCCCACCGGCTGCCGCTGGACCGGGCCGCCGAGGCGCTGGGCCTGCTGGTGGACGGCGGGGTGACCGGGAAGGTCGTGCTCGACGCGTGACCCGGCCGGACACCGTGGCCCGCGCCCGAAAATCGGTGATCACGGTGAGGGGCGGGGAAAGGCGGGAGCGCCGCGCCACCCTTCGTCCGTCCACAGTGGACTACTGGACCGGGGGCCGCCCGGTGGCGGGTGCGCGCACCCGCCACCGGAGGGCTCAGCCGAACAGACCGCCCTGGATCGTGACGGCCACGACCACGATCGCCACGCCCAGCGCCGAGTACAGCACCACGTCCACCACGCGGCTGCGGATCGCCAACAGGCCGAGCCGCTCCTGCGGGAGGAACACCCGGAGGCCGGCCGCGAGCAGCATCGCCGCGCCGATCAGCAACGAGCCCTTGCGCCAGTGCGCGGTGGACACGAAGCCCATCCCGACCAGCACGACGAACAGGACCAGGGCGAACGGCAGGTGCCGTCGGTCGACGGAGCGCTCCCTCGGGGTCACGCCAACCCTGCGGCCCGCTCCGCCGCCTCCACGACGTTGGTGAGCAGCATCGCCACGGTCATCTGACCCACGCCGCCCGGCGTGGGCGCGAGGAAGCCGGCCACCTCGCGGACGTCCGGGCGCACGTCGCCGACCAGCCCCTCCTCGGTGCGGGTGATGCCGACGTCGAGCACGGCCGCCCCCGGCCGGACCATGTCCGGCGTGATCAGCCCGGCGCGGCCGGCCGCCGCCACCACGATGTCCGCCCTGCGCACCTCGGCGGCCAGGTCCCTGGTGCCGGTGTGGCACAGGGTCACCGTGGCGTTCTCGCTGCGGCGGGTGAGCAGCAGGCCCAGCGGGCGGCCCACGGTGACGCCACGCCCGACGACCACCACGTTCGCCCCGGACAGCGGGACCTCGTACCGGCGGAGCAGCTCGACGATGCCGCGCGGGGTGCAGGGCAGCGGGCCGGTCTCGCCGAGCACCAGCCGGCCGAGGTTGACCGGGTGCAGGCCGTCGGCGTCCTTGGCCGGGTCGATGCGCTCCAGCAGCGCCCCGGTGTCCAGGTGGCCGGGGACCGGGAGCTGCACGATGTAGCCGGTGCACTCCGGGTCGGCGTTCAGCTCGTCGAGCGTCGCCTCCACCTCGGCCTGGCTGGCGTGGGCCGGCAGGTCGCGCCGGAGGGAGGTGATCCCGATCCGGGCGCAGTCCCGGTGCTTCTGCCGGACGTAGGCGTGCGAGCCGGGGTCGTCGCCGACCAGCACGGTGGCCAGTCCGGGGGTCAGCCCGCGCTCGGCGAGGGCGGCGACCCGCTTGCGCAGGTCCTCGTAGATCGCTGCCTTGGTGGCCTTGCCGTCGAGGATGGTGGCGGTCACGGCCCCCAATCGTGCCAGGCGCCGTCCGGCGCGGTGGACGCCAGCCCCCACGACGCCCGCGCCACGGGGCCGGACGCGGAGCGCGGGTCAGGACGAGACGCGGGAGACGCGGCCAGGAAGGACCGCGAGGACGATCGCGACCAGCGTCAGCCCGGTCCCCACGAAGGTGGCGGTGTCCACCGACTGCCCGGGAGCCGGCACGAACACGTCGAGCAGGACCGCCCCGACGAGCTGGCCCGCCACCGACCCCAGCCCGAGCACCAGCACGCCGGTGATCCGCACGACCGCGGCCGCCCCGGCGATGAAGACGATGCCCAGCGGCCCACCGGCGTAGAGCCACCAGTCGGCGGGCGCCGCGTCCGGCAGGCCCCGCACGGCCAGGTCGACGACGAGCACGAGCAGCAGCGCGGCCGTGCCGGTCAGGAAGTTGACGAAGGCGGCGGGCAGCGCGGCCCCCGCCGCGCCGCGCACCCGGCCGTTCACGGCCTGCTGCCAGGCGAGCCCGGCCCCGGCCAGCGCGGGCAGCAGCGCGAGCGCCCACCCCGCGGGGTCCCCGAGCCGCCCGGACACCGCGATCACGACGGCGACCACGGCGAGCCCCGCGCCCAGCACCCTCGGCAGGGTCAACGGCTGGGGGCCGGCCGGGCCGAGCCCCGCCCGGTCCACGGCGAGGCCGCTGGCGGCCTGGCCGGCGACGACGGCCACGGTGAACAACGCGACGCCCAGCGTGGCCACCGTCAGCCCCTGGCCGACGACGAAGAACGCGCCGCACACGCCACCCAGGCACTGCCACGGCCGCAACGAGCGGTCCCGCAGCGCGGCGCGCAGCCGGGTGAGGCCACGCCGTCCCCACGGCGAGGCCGGCACCAGGACGAGCAGCACGACCAGGCCGCCGCCGAAGGAGACGACGGCGGCCGCGATCCCGTCACCCAGCCGGTGCCCCAGTTCGCCGTTGACCCGGGACTGCGCGGCGATCACCAGGCCGATGCCCAACGCGGCCACCAGGCCGATCCCGCGGTGCGCGGCCCGGTGCCCCGGCTCCCCGGTGGCGCCGTCGTCGTCCACCAACACCGAGGACTCCCGAACGTGGCTCACGTACGAGCATCCTCCCGCACGGACTCGTCCGCCGGGCGCGGGAGCTTCGGCACCCGGCGAACGACGAGCACCCCGACCCACGCGGTGGAGGAGGCCAGCGCGACCGCGGCGGCGGGTCCCAGCCCGTCGAGCAGCGCTCCGGCCAGCGGAGCACCCACCGCCGCCCCGGTCGTCGCCGTCGTCGACAGCCAGCCGAAGGCCTCGGCCCGCCGGCCGGCCGGGGCCACCTCCCCCAGCCGGGTGTAGATCGCGCCGATGGCCGGGGCGATCGTCGTGCCCGACACGAGCAGCGCCGCGCCGAGCACGACCGGATGACCGGCCATCAGCGGCGGCAGGAACGGCGCGACCGCGAGCTGGCCGACGGCGGCCAGCAGGACCCGGCCGACCAGCCCCGGCCCGCCGCCCCTCGCCGCGTACAGGCCGCCCACGAGCGACCCGAGGGCCCACACCAACGCGAGCACGCCGGCCAGCCCCGGCGTTCCCCGGTCCCGCGCCCACGCGACGAGCGCGAGGTCCAACGCGTTGAACCCGACGCCCAGCAGGCCGTAGGCGGCCGCCAGGGGCAGGACTCCAGGCACCGCGAGCACGCCGCCCCGACGCGGCGCGGCAGATGCCGCGGGACGGGCGCCATCGGCGGGGTCGGCGTCGGGGCGCTCGGGCTGGCTCACCCCGGCCCGGCGCACCGACCAGGCGAAACCGAGCGAGCCGGCCAGGGCCATGCCGGCGCACAGCAGGACGGCGGCCCGCGCGCCCGACAACGACACGGCCGCGGCCGCTCCGACCGGGCCGGCGATGAACAGCAGCTCCTGCATCGCCGCCTCCATCGAGTAGACGGAGGCGCGCAGGCGTTCCGGGACCATGCGGGGGAGCACGACCCGGCTGACCTGGGTGGCCGGCGGAAGGAACAACCCGGTGGCCAGCGCGATCACCGGCCCGAGCCACCACAGCGACGGCGGGAGGAACGCCAGCGCGGCCAGCCCCGCCGAGTAGAGCACGCCGGTGATCACCAGTATCGGCGCGGACGGCCGGCGGTCGACGGCGCGCCCCCGCAGCGGCCCGGCGGCGCCCGAGCCCAGCGCGAGTCCCGCGCTCACGACGCCGGCCCACAGGTAGGAGTCGGTCCACCCCGCGACGTGCAGCGACAGGGCGATGCCCGTGGCGGTGACGTGCAGCCGCGCGAGCAACGACCACGCCCACACCGAGGGCAGCCGGGGCGTCCTGAGCAACTCCGCCAACATCGCCCGCATCGGAAAATCGTCGCCCACCGCCGCCCGGAAGTCAGTCGCTTTTTCCCGCACAGCGGGACGACGGACGGACGAGGGGAGGCGAGGGGAGGCGAGGGGGGCGACGGGCGCGGCCGAGGATCAGTCGACCACCAGCCCATGGGCGGCCGCGAACGCGATCGCCGTCGGAAGGTCGACCCGCGCGCCGGCGAGCCGGGCCTGCACGAGACCGTGCGCGTCCACCCTGGCGCCCCGCAGGTCGGCCTCCTCAAGACGGGCGCCCAGGAGCCGGGCGCCGGTCAGGTCCGCCTCACGGAGGTCCGCGCGGCGCAGGTCGGCGTCGACGAGGTTGGCCTCGCGCAGCCGGAGCCCGCGCAGGTCCGTCCCCCTCAGGTCGGCCCCGCCCAGTCCGACCAGCGTCAGGTCCGCCTCGACCAGGCGCGTCGACCGCAGGCCGCAGTCGGCGAGGACCGACCCCAGCAGGCTGCACTGGCGGAACTCGGCCCGGTTCACCACGGCACTTCGGAAGGTGCAGCCCCGGAAAGCGGTAGCGATATGCCGCGAACCAGTGAGATCGGCCCGGCTGAAGTCACAGTCGGTGAACGCGCAGCCCCGAGTCTCCACCCCGGCGAAATCCGCTCCGGTGAAGTCGCACCGGGTGAAGGTCCGGCGTTCCCAGCGTTCGCCGGCCCACACGGTGTCCGAGAGGTCCTCCCCCGTGATCACGTCGTCGGTCACGCCTGCCACCCTGCCAGTGACCCCCGACACCGACCCGGGTGGAGATGGCGGGGATCGATCCCTGTCGTCCACCCGTTCGCACTAACGTCGCAACCCCGACTCCTGCCGCCGAGGCGGCACCGAACCGCGACCGACCCCGGGAGCCCGTCACCATGCACGAACCACCGCACCCAGACCAGCGGGTGGCAGCGCAGGACCCGCAGGAGGACGAGGACCGCACCGACGAGCTGCTCCAGGTGATCGGCGGCGGCCTGCTCGCCGCGGCCCCCGCCGGCTGGCGCCGGATCGACCTCAGGGCGCTCATGGCGAGCACCGTGCACGACCTCACGCTCACCGTGGTCATGGAGGACGGGACCACCCCCGCCTTCGCCCCGCCGCCCCAGGTCGTCTCGGCCGCGACCGACCTGCGCCAGCTCATGTACCAGCCGGGGCTGGGGACCTGGTTCTCGATGCGGTACACGATGGACCCGCCCAGCCAGTTCCACGTCAGCTTCAACTTCGAGCACGACCCGCTCTGGGACCCCCCGGTTCCCCCGGCGGTGTTCGCCCAGGATCTGGAAGCATTCCCGCGCGACGACGAGCACGTCCCGGGGTGGCTGCGGGCCCGGCTGGCCGGCGCGCGGGAGGCTGCGCCGGCGCCACCGGCACCGGCGGCGCCGACACCGGCCGCCACGCACGCCGCGCAGGGCGCTTGGCAGGAGGACGCGAACCGATGACGGGCCCCAGGCCGCTGAACCCCGTCGACCAGGACCAGTTGTTGCAGCAGACCACGGTCCAGCTCGTGCACACCCTCCCCCCGGGGTGGGAGGAGGTCGAGATCGACTACCGGGCCGCCGGCCGGTACGTCGAGATGCCGGTCACCGTCCACTTCGTCACCGGCGCCACGCAGAGCTGGAACCCCCCGCCCGAGGTCGGGCAGCGGTTCGCGGAGCTGCGGGCCGGCATGTACCGGCCGGGCAGGGGCACCTGGTTCAGCGCGCGGTTCCAGCTCAACCACCCCGACCGCTACTCCATCCAGTACAACCGGACCGACGAGCCGAGCTGGCACGGGCAGCCGCCGCCCCCCGCGGCGTTCGTCGACGAGCTGCGGTTCTTCCCCAGGGACGAGGAGAACACCCCGGAGTGGCTGCGGCAACGCGCCGGGCAGCTCCGGCAGCCCCAGCCGCCGGTCCCCCCGGTGGCCCCGCCGCCGGCGGCCCAACCCGGTCCTGGCCAGATCGGTCCTGGCCAGGTCGGCCCTGGCCAACCCCCCGGCCCGGCGCAGCCCGGTCCCGCGGGAGGCCCGCCGATCACGCCGGAGGAGGACGCCACGCTGCGCCGGCTGCGCCAGCGGCTCGACGAGCTGGGCGTGCCGCCGACCGCCTATCGCGTCGGCGGCGCTGCCGAGCGGGCGTGGTGCCTGATCAGGGAACCCGCCGGCTGGCTGGTGTTCTGGTCAGAGCGCGGCGCCCAACTCCATCCGGTCGGCTTCGACACGGTCGACCAGGCCGCCGCCCAGCTCGTCGGCACGCTCCTGCTGTCCCCGGTCCCGGGTGAGCCCGCCCCGCCGCACCCCGCGTCGGTGGGGGCGCCCCAGGGCATGTCGGCGCAGGGCGGGCAGCCCGGAGTGGGGCAGCCGGTCCCGCCCCCGTCCCCCGCCCTCCAGCCGGGTCCGGTCGCACCGGGTCCCGTCCAGCCCGGCCCCGTCCAGCCCGGCCCCGTCCAACCTGGCGCTGTCCAGCCCGGCCCCATCCAACCCGGCGCTGTCCAACCCGGCCCAGGGCACCCGGCTCCCGGCCCGCAGGGACCCGCGCCGGTCCAGCAACCGAGCGCGCCGCCGGCGCAGCACCCGCAGCCCGCGCCCTCGTCGGACGCCACGGCGCCGGTGGCGGCGTTCACCCCGCTGCCCGACCAGGCGCCGAACGGCCAGCGGGCCGAGCCGCCGGTCGCCGGCCAGGAGCCGGCGCCCCCTTTGGAGGCGCGCCAGCCGGAGCCCCCGGCCGAGCCGGAGCCGGAACGCCCCTCGGAGATCACCCCGTTGCCCGGCGAGCCGCCGTTGACCCTGTTCCAGGACGTCACGCCCGGCACGCTGAGCGCGGGAACGGACGTCGATCGGTTCGGCACCCCCGAGGGCAACCTCACCTACGCGGCGGGCACCCCCTTCCCGCACCGCTCCCTGCCGGCGGACTGGGTGTCCCGCGAGTACCACGTGTACCGGGTGATGCGCCCGGTCCCGGTGCTCAGCGGCGTCGCGATCCCCTGGTTCGGCCAGCCGGGTGGGGGCACCGCGCACGTCCTGCCGAGGTCCATCAAGGAGCTGCTGGACGACGGGAGCCTGGCGGAGATCCCCGGGCGCGCCGGGCCGAGCGGCGACGACGCCGCTGGAGAGGAGTCCGGGTGACCTCGCCCCAGCTCACCGAGGAGGAGCAGCTCGCGCTGGAGCAGCGGTGCTGCCGGCTGCTCGCGCGGGTGCTGCCCGCGGACTGGCGCGAGCTGCACTTCCAGCTCGTCGCGGTGCACACGGCCGACGCGCACGCCTACGAGGTGACCAGGGCCGACGGCGAGACCGTCGCCGGACGGCTGCCCGACGAGGTGTGCCAGGTCCTCGGCGAGCTGCGGGAGCGGATGTACCAGCCGGGCAGGGGGACCTGGTTCTCCGTGCTGGGCTGGCTGACCCCGCCCAACCAGGCCCGGCTGCGGTACGAGTTCGACGAGGAGCCCGCCTGGGGCGACCAGGAGCCGCCGGCCGCGTTCTACGCGGCCGACCTGGAGCGCTTCCCCAGGGACCCGGCCGCGGTGCCGGACTGGTTGCGGGCCAGGCTGGACGAGGCGTCCCGTTCGGCGTCGCCCGCGCCGGCGGCGCCCGTCCCGCAGGCGCCCGTCCCGCAGGCGCCCGCCCCTCCGGCGCCGGTCACGTCGGCGCCCGCGCCGCCGGTGGCCGTCCCCGAGCGCGGTCCGCTCGACGAGGCCCAGCAGCAGGCGCTGCTCACGAGGATCGTCGACGAGCTGCGCCCGCTGGCCCCCCCGGGTTGGGAGCGCCTGCGGATCGTCGCCCAGGTGGTCGGCTACCACGGCGAGTTCGGCATGGAGGTGGTGGGCGCGGACGGGAGCGCGCACCGCGTGGACGTCCCCCGCCCCACGGCGATGGCGTTCCTCCGCCTCCGGTCCGCGCGGTACGAGCCGGGAGCCGGCACGTGGTTCCGGATGCGGGTGCTGGTCAGGGCCAACGGCGAGCTGAGCGTCGGCTACGACCACGAGGAGGAGCCCCGGTGGGGGCGGCCGCCGAGCGCGGCGGACGTCGCCGACGAGCTCCAGCTCTTCCCCCTGCCCGCCGACCGGGTCCCCGCCTGGTTGTCCCGCCTGGCGTCGTCGCAGGAGGGCGTGCGGGGCCACTCCGGCGCGGACGAGCCGCCGGCCGGCCAGCCCTCGGCCCGGGACGGCCGGCGCGAGGAGGCGTCGGGCGAGCCGCCCCGCGCCGCCGAGGCCGCGCCGGGCGAGGACGTCCCGCCGGACGCGGGCTTCGTCACCGAGCCGCTCCCGGCGATCGGGGCGGACGGGCCGGCGCACCGGGGGGACGCGGACCGGTCCCACGGCCGGCAGGACCACGGCGGCGGCCGGGCGTCCCACTCCGCCGAGCCGCTCGGCGAGCACGATCGCGAGTCCCCCTCCGAGCACGGGGCCGACGAGGCGGCGGCGCACCACGCGGAGCCGGTGGCGCAGCGGCCTCAGCCGGAGCCGGCCGACTTCGGCACCCAGCCCCTGCCCGCCTTCACCGCGCCGAACGCCGACGCGGGCGGCGAGCCACCCCGGTCGCGACGCAACCGGCGGGTGGAGCTTGGCGAGGAGCAGCCGGGGGCGTTCCGCTCCCGGGAACCACGCGCGGAGCAGTCGGGCGCCCACAGCGCCGAACCCGACGTGGCCACGCACGTGTTGCCGGCGGGGGTCATGCCCTTCGCCGGGGAGCAGGGCGGGTCGGCGTCGGGCTCCGAGCCCGACCACCACGGGGGTCAGCCGGGCCGGTGGCAGCACCCCGTCGAGGAGCGCGAGCGGGAGCATCTCCGGCCGCACGACCGGCAATCCGCCGCTCCGCGTGGCGCGCAGGGCCGGTCGGACGTCGAGGGCCACTCCACCGAGTTCGCCGACGGCGACCGGACGCGCCAGCCGTTCCCCGGCGAGGAGCGGTCGGCCCGGCACGAGCCGCCGGCCGACGCGTTCGCCGCGCGCGACCAGCACGCGGAGGTCCCGGTCGGCCTCGGCCCCTTCTCCGGAGCGGGCCAGGACGCGCCGACGACCTTCACCGCCCCGCCGATCGAGCGGGTCAACGGCTTCACCCCGCCCGAGGGCGACCGGCACGACGGGGTGGACCGGCGCCCTCAGTCCACAGTGGACGACTTCTCCGGGCGGGAGCGGCTGTCCGCCGGCCCGACCCCCGTCCCGTCGGAGGCGGCGCCCTCGGCGGCGCGTGACCAGGGCCAGGCCGGGTCGTGGCGGTCGCCGGAGACCGAGCTGCTCCCCGCCCCCGGGGGGACCGACGCCGCCACGCGGTTCGACCGTCCGGCCCGGCACGCCGACGCCGGGGTGACGGACGGCGGCCCGGAGGGCGGCCGGAGCACGCGGTCCCGGTTCGTGGAGCCACCTCCCGCGCCCGTCGCGGAGCACGTGCCCCACGTCGCCCACGGGGGCCACGCCCCGTCGGAGGTCGCCCCAGGGCCGGCGCCCGGTCCGGCCGCCGCGGGCCAGGAGCCCGAGGCCGACCCCTGGCCGACGTACCCGCTGCCGGGTGAGCCGCCGCTGCGGTTGTACCGGGACAAGCGCGTCGCGACCCTCCCGCCGGACACCGAGGTCGACCGCTTCGGCGGGGACGGCGGCAACGTGGTCTACGCCGCGGCCACCCCCTTCCGGCAACGCTCGCTCCCCCGGGAGTGGGCGAACCGGAGCTACCGGGTGTACCGGCTGCGCCAGTTCGTCGAGGTCGTCACCGGGACGGCGGTGCCGTGGTTCGGCCAGCCGGGTGGCGGCACCGCCTACGTCCTGCCCAAGGCGGTCGACGAGCTGCTCGCCGAGGGCGTGCTGACGGAGATCGACGCCGCCACCACCCCGCCGCCGCGGCCCCGCCCCACCGCGCCACACTGATCACCACGTCCCGTCCCGCGCTCCCACCGCACCCCCTGAGGACACCCGCGATGCCGCCGTCGACCCAGCAGATGGTCGAGCAACAGGGTCTGCTCGACCAGATCGCCCAGACCCTGGCGCGTTCCGCGCCCGGCCAGTGGCGACACGTCTCGGCCGAGTTCCGCACCGTCGGCCGGCACGTCGAGCTGTCGACCACGGTGGCGCTCCCCGAGGGGGGCACCCGCCCGCTGCCGCCGCCGGTCCAGGTCGTCGAGATGTGCGTGGTGTTGCGCCGCAACATGTACAGCAGCGGCACCGGGAGCTGGTTCACCGCGCGCTTCCTGGTGACACCGGACGGTCGGATGACCAACGAGTTCGACTACGACACCGAGCCGAAGTGGCAGAACCCGCCACCGCCCACCGCGTTCGGCGAGGAGCTGCGGGCCTTCCCCCGGCCGCCGGAACGGGTTCCGACGTGGCTGCACGAGCGGGCCGCGGGGACCCCGCCACCGCCGCCCCGGGGCGCGGGCGCGGGCACGGTGCCGCCACCGGGCCGCCCGCCGGCCGAACCCCCGCCGTTCCGGGCCGCGCGCACCTTCGACCGCCCCGGCCCGGACGGTCGGCCGACGGTGCAACGCCCCCCGGTGCCGGCGGACCTGCTGCCCAGGATGCTCGACTACCTGGAGCAGGCGCCCGTGGTGGACTCGCTCGACGGGTTCGACACGGACCTGCTGGCCCCGGAGCGGACCGAGGCGGTGCCGCTGGTCTTCCACACCGACGGCGTCTGGGTGTGGCCGGGCGCGGTGGCGTACTACCTGCGCCAGCACCGGGTCCCGCCGGACCCGGGCCTGGTGGAGCACATGGTGCGGCGCGGGTTCGAGCTGCCCGAGGTGGACGCCGCGACCGAGGAGGCGGCGCGGGCGCACCTGCTCCGCCTGCGCGGCGCGGCGCCCAAGCCGCCCGCTCCGCCCGGACCGGGGCCGATGGGTCCGGGCGGCTCGGCCGGCCCCACCGACAGTTCTCCTCGGCTCCCGACGCCCCCTGCGCCGGCCCCGCCGCCTCCGGCCGAGCCACCCGCGGCGGCCACGGCCCTGGTCACCCCCCTGGACGCCGAGCCGGAGCCGTCGGCTCCCGCGTCCACCGACGCGCCCCAGCCGACGCGCCCGCCGGCCGAGTCGGCGCGGCCCGCCCCGCCCCCGGATCTCCGGACCTCGGCCGCGCCCCCGGACAGCCCGCCCACCGCCCAGGAACCGCCGACGGTCCTGGCCCGCCCCGACGGGGTGGACGCGCCCGTCGAGGCCACGCAGTGGATCGCGCCGGGACAGCAGCCGGCCACGCCCGCCGAACCGCCCCCCGCCCACCGGCCGGCGACCGCCGTGCCGGCGCGGACGCCGGCGACCTCGCAGTGGATCGAGCCCGGCCGCAGGAGCGAGCGCACCCGGCAGCTCCGACGCCGCGTCGCGCCGGCGCCGCTCGGTTCCGCGGTGCTGCGCGAGCTCCAGCGGCTGCTGGTCGTGTTCGACGCCGACCCGGCCGCGTACCGGCTGAACGCCAGCGAGGACGGGGCGTGGTGCCTCGTCCGCGAGAACGACCGCTGGGTGGTGTTCCGCGCCGACGCCGGCGAGCGGAGGGACGTCGCCGAGTTCGCCGACTGCGAGCCGGCGGCCCGGTACCTGCTCGGCGCGGTGCTCAGCGACATGGCGGGGGCGGCGGAGGCGACGTCCCCCGGCGGGCGGGAGGCGGGACGCGACGCGGCGGCCTGGCCCGAGGAGGACCCCGACCCGGTGCGCTGAGGCCACCCGCCCGGCGTGCGGACCGCCGAGGGTCGACACTGACGGGGGTCGGCGTCGCTCGGGGGAGCGGAGGTGGGGACAGTGTCCGACGAGCCGGAACGGATGAGCCCCGAGGCCGAGGAGCTGACGCGCCGACTCATGGGGGCGGTCGGCGCGGAGGCCCCGACGGACTGGGCGGAGCTGCGGCTGGTCTCCCGGCGCGTCGGCCGGTTGGCCGGCGACACGGCGCACGTCGTGCGGCAGCGGGGAGGGACCACCCAGTTCCACCCCTCCCCCGCGTGCGCCGACCTGGTCGACCAGTTGCGGTCGGTGATGCACAACCCCCGGCGCGGGACCTGGTTCACCGCCCGCATCACCCTCGTCCGGGGTGGTGAGCCGACGGCGGCGTTCGACAGGGACCGGGAGCCGGACTGGGAGTCGCCGGTCGGCCCCGACGTGTACCGGGAGGACCTGCGGGTCTTCCCGAGGGCTCCTGAGCACGTGCCCGAATGGCTGGTCCGCAAGGTCGGGCTGCTCAGGACGACGCAGGAGGAGCCGGCGCCCGCGCCGTTCCGCAGGGCGTTGACCTTCGACGGGGTCGACGCGACCGGGCGGCCCGCCGTGGACCGCCCCGTGGTGCCGCCGGGGGACCTGGGGCCGCTGCTCAACTACCTGAGCGGCGCGCCGGTCATCGGCGCCTCGGGGGTGACCGAGGTCGACCAGCTCGCGCCGCACGCGCCCCAGGTGGTCCCCGCGACCTTCCACACCGACGGCACGTGGATCTGGCCGGGCGCGGTCGTCTACTACCTGCGCCAGCACGGCGTCCCGCCGCAGCCGGAGCTGGTCGAGCACGCGCGCGCCCGGGGGTTCACCGTGCCCGAGGTCGAGGAGGCCACGCTGCACGCGGCGACGGTCGCGGTGGGCGGGCGGGTCACCGCGCCGGCGTCACCGTCCACTGTGGATGACGACACCGTGGTGCTGGAGGTGCGGCGGCGGCTCGCCGGGTTCGGGGTGCCGCCCCACGCCTACCGGATCGGCGAGACGGCCGACAACGCCTGGTACCTGATGCGCAACGCGCACGACTGGTTCGTGGGCCGGTCCCGCCCCGGCGAGCTGCCCCGGCAGCTCCGGTTCACCGAGCTGAACGACGCGGCCGCGTTCCTGCTGGGCTCCGTGCTGCTGGAGCTCGCGCCGGCGGCCGCCGAACCGGCGCCGGTCGCCGGCGCGCGGCACGTGGTCGCCCAGCAGATCGAGCCGCTGCCCGGGGAGCCGCCGCTGGAGCTCTACCGCGACCTGCGACGGATGGTGCTGTCGGTGGGGACGGAGGTGGACCGGTTCGGCTCGGCCGACGGCAACGTCCTCTACGCGGCCGGCACCCCGTTCGCCTGGCGATCGCTGCCCCCGGACTGGGCGGACCTGCCGCATCACGCCTACCGGGTGCAACGTCCGGTGGAGGTGCTGGCCGGCACCGCGATCCCGTGGTTCGGGCAGCCGGGCGGCGGGATCGGCTACGTCTTCCCGCTGCCGCTGCGCGACCTGGTCACGGACGGCGTGCTGCTGCCGTTGCGGGACTACCCCCGGCCGTAGCGCTCGCACATTGTCCTCAGTGGACACAGATCTGTCCTCAGTGGACGCTTTCTTGCGCTCGGCTCTTGCGCTCGGCGCGCGCCGCGAGCCACCCGGTCGCTGGTGGCCGCCGGAAGGAGCACGCGTCTCCGGAAGGAGCGTCCGTCTCCGGGTGTTCTCCCGGGGACGTCGACGTCAACGCTGACCGGCACGCCGAGCTGGTGGACGAGGCCGCCCGGCGGGGCGGGCGGGTGGTCTTCCCCGAGCTGTCGCTGACCGGTTACGAGCTGGACCTCGTCACGTCCGCGCGGGACCGGGTGGCCACGGCCGTCGCCGACGCCCGACTCGCCCCGGTCCGCCGGGCCTGCGCCATGGGCGGCGTGGTCGTCGTGGTCAGGGCTGTGGTCCCTGGCGGCTCTGACCTGCGCCTCGCCTCCCTCGTGTCCGGCGGTGACGGCGAGATCGTCACGACGTTCGCGAAGAAGCACCTGCACGGCCGGGAGCTGGAGCTGTTCCGCGCGGGTGAAGGGACGACCGTCGTCGACGTCGACGGTTGGGCGCTGGGCATGGTGATCTGCCAGGACGCGGCGATCCCCGAGCACGCCGAGGAGGTGTTCGCGGCCGACGCCGGACGTCTCCGTGGTGAGCGCGCTCGACGGCGCGGGCACCGAGCGGCGCAGGGACGACCACATGCGGGCACGTTCCTCCAACCGCGGCCAGTGGGCCGTGCTCTCCACCCACGCCGGTGACACCGGCAAGATCAACACCACCGGGGCAGCGGCGTGTGGGGCCCAGCGGCCGCGCGGTCAGCCGTGCGGGGGTGGGCGCGCCGGATCTCGCGGTGGCCACCCTGCGCCCGACGACGGGTGAACGCCGGCGCTACCCGCGCTGTCGGTGCCCTCGGGTTGTCTGTGCACTCGGGGTTGTCTGTGCACTCGGGATTGTCGGTGCTCTCAGGTTGTCGGTGCTCTCAGGTTGTCGGCGCCCTCAGGTTGTTGTCTGTGCACTCGGGTTGTCGGTGCTCTCAGGTTGTCTGTGCCCTCGGGGTTGTCGGCGGAGAAGGTCAGCGGAAGTCACGGGACCGGGAGGGAACGCGCAGGTCGAGCCGTTGGAGGTGGTCGGCGCGGAGGTTGGTGACGCCGTCGGCTCGTTCCAGCACCCCCCGCACGAGCAGGGCCGGGCTGGACCGGGCCACCCGCCGGTAGCGGGCCCACAGGCCGGGAGCGCAGACGACGTTGACCATCCCGGTCTCGTCCTCCAGGTTCAGGAAGGTCACCCCGCCGGCGGTGGCCGGGCGCTGGCGGTGGGTGACCGCCCCGCCGACCAGCACCCGCGTGCCGTGCTCCACCTCGGCCAGGCGGGCCGTGGGAAGCGCGCCCAACGCGTCCAACCGGTCCCGCACGAACTGCGTCGGGTAGCTGGTCGGCGAGACGCCCGTGGCCCACACGTCGGCCACGGCCAGCTCCACCTCGTCCATGCCGGGCAGCGGTGGGGCGGTCACACCGACCGCCGTGCCGGGGAGCCGGTCCGGGCGCTCCGCGGCCACCGCGCCGGCCGCCCACAACGCGCCCCGGCGGGTCGTCCCGAAACAGTCGAACGCGCCCGCCGTGGCCAGCGCCTCCACCTGGGCGGTGCTGAGCCGGACCCGGCGGGCCAGGTCGACCATGTCCCGGTACGGCCCGTCGCGCCGCCGCTCCTCGACGATCCGTCCGGCCAGCTCCTCGCCCAACCCCCGGACGGAGCCCAACCCCAGGCGCACCGCGCGCGGCTCCCGCAGCTCGCGGGGCACCGCGACCACCTGGCTCCCGTCGGCGGTGCGCACGGCCACGCCCTCGGCCGACGCCCGCCGCCGGGCGGCCGGCTCCCGGGACAGCGGTTCGGGTCCGGAGGGGTCGACCGGCTCCAGCCCGGGGTGGGCGAGGCTGGCGTTGACGTCCGGCCCGCGCACCTCGACCCCGTGCCTGCGGGCGTCGGCGATCAGGGACTGGGGCGAGTAGAACCCCATCGGCTGGGCCCTCAGCAACGCCGCACAGAACGCCTCCGGGTAGTAGAGCTTGAACCAGGCACTGGCGTAGACCAGGAGCGCGAAGCTCAGCGCGTGGCTCTCGGGGAAGCCGAAGTTGGCGAAGGCCAACAACCTGCCGTAGATCCGCTCCGCCAGCTCGCCCCGGATGCCGTTGGCCGCCATGCCCTCGAACAGCCGGTCCCTGATCCGCTCCATGCGTTCCGTGGACCGCTTCGCGCCCATCGCCCTGCGCAGCTCGTCGGCCTCGGCTCCGGTGAACCCGGCGACGTCCACGGCGATCTGCATGAGCTGCTCCTGGAACAACGGAACACCGAGGGTCTTCTTCAACGCCGGCTCCAGCAACGGGTGGTCGACGGTCGCCTCCTCCTGCCCGTTGCGCCGGCGGATGTAGGGGTGCACCGACCCGCCCTGGATCGGGCCGGGGCGGATCAGGGCCACCTCCACCACCAGGTCGTAGAACTCCTCGGGCTTCAGCCGGGGCAGGGTCGCCATCTGGGCGCGGCTCTCCACCTGGAACACGCCGACGGTGTCGGCCCGGCGGAGCATCTCGTAGACGGCGGCGTCGGCGAGGTCGAGCCGGCCGATGTCGATCCGCACGCCGTGGTGCTCGGCCACCAGGTCGACGGCATAGTGCAGTGCGGACAGCATGCCCAGCCCGAGCAGGTCGAACTTGACCAGGCCGACCGCGGCGCAGTCGTCCTTGTCCCACT
The DNA here is from genome assembly GCF_024171885.1 of Streptoalloteichus tenebrarius. GTDB lineage: Bacteria > Actinomycetota > Actinomycetes > Mycobacteriales > Pseudonocardiaceae > Streptoalloteichus > Streptoalloteichus tenebrarius. The sequence goes on from NZ_JAMTCP010000044.1 coordinate 20,895, forward strand.
GGAGGACGGTGCGGCCGGGCATCCGCGCCCACTCCACCGGGCACACCTCGCTCACCGGCCGGTCGCAGATGACCATCCCACCGGAGTGGATGCCCAGGTGCCGGGGGAACCCCTCCAGTTGGTCGGCCAACGCCACCACGTGCTCCGGGATGTCGGTGCCGTCCGTGGCGTCGCGCAGCGGCCCCCACCGGTCGATCTGCCCGCTCCACGCGTCCTGCTGCCCCGGCGAGAACCCGAAGGCCCGCGCGACGTCGCGGACGGCGGAGCGGGCCCGGTAGGTGATCACGTTCGCCACCTGGGCCGCCCTGTCCCGCCCGTACCGGCGGTAGACGTACTGGATGACCTCCTCCCTGCGGTCGGACTCGATGTCCACGTCGATGTCGGGCGGCCCGTCCCGCTCCGGCGCGAGGAACCGCTCGAAGAGCAGCCCGTAGCGGACCGCGTCGACGTGCGTGATGCCCAGGGCGTAGCAGACCGCGGAGTTGGCCGCCGACCCCCTGCCCTGGCACAGGATGTCGTGCTTGCGGCAGAACTGGACGATGTCGTGCACCACGAGGAAGTAGCCGGGGAACCCCAGCTTCTCGATCACGGCCAGCTCGTGCTCGATCTGGTCGTAGGCGCGCGGGTTCGCCTCCGGCGGGCCGTAGCGCTCCTCGGCGCCCCGCAGCGCCAGTTCCCGCAGCCAGGTGTCCTCCGTGCGGCCGGGGGGAACCGGGAACGGGGGCAGTTTCGGCGCGACCAGCCGCAGGTCGAAGGCGCAGGCCCGCCCCAGCTCGGCGGCGGCGCGGACCGCCTGGGGATGACGGGCGAACACCGCGGCCATCTCCGCGCCGGAACGCAGGTGGGCGGCGCCGGCGGGCGGCAGCCAGCCGTCCATCTCGTCCATGCCGCGCCGGGCCCGCACGGCGGCCATCGCGGTCGCGAGGGGATACCGCGCCGGCGTGGCGTAGTGCGCCGCTGTCGTGGCCACAGTGGACAGTCCAGCCGTGGCGGCGAGCGCGGCGAGCGCCGCGTTGCGCTCGTCGTCCTCGGGCAGGCCGTGGTGGGTGAGTTCCACATGGACGTTCTCCCTGCCGTACAGGGAGACCAGGCGGTCCAGCTCCCTGGCGGCGGCGTCGGGCCCACCGGTCTCCAACGCGGCGCGCACCGCCCCCTTGCGGCACCCGGTGAGCACCGCCCAGTGGCCGCCCGCCTGCGCGGCCACCTCCTCCTCGACGTAGACCGGACGCCCCTTCTCCTCCCCCCTGAGCTGTGCGGCGCTGATCGTCCGGCACAGCCGCGCGTACCCCTCGGGGTCGCGGGCGAGCACCAGCAGGTGCCGGCCCCCGGGGTCGGCGTCCCCGCCGCGTGGTCGGGAGAGCCCGAGGCCGAGTTCCGCGCCGAACACGGTGCGGACCCCGAGTTCGGCGGCGGCCTCGGCGAACCGCACCACGCCGTACACGCCGTCGTGGTCGGTCAACGCGATCGCCTCCAGCCCGAGCCGCGCGGCCTCCGCGACCAGTTCCTCAGGATGGCTCGCGCCGTCGAGGAAGCTGAAGTTGGAGTGGCAGTGCAGCTCGGCGTACGGGACGGGTCGTGGCTGGTCGGGAGTGGCGGCGGGTGCGGGCGGGCCGAGTTCCGGCGGGACGCCCCTCGCCCGCCGGCGGGTCCACGCGGGGCTGTCGCCGCCGTCGCCCGGGTGCGGTTCGTCGCGGGGCGACCGCCCCCTCGCGTCGCCGGACAACGCGCGTTCGAACTCCTGCCAGGTCAGCGGCGGGTTGTTCCACCCCATCCGTCCTCACCTCCCTGCGTTCCTGTCCTGGGCATGACCCCGGCCCCGATTCCTTCGCGGGCAGTACGTTCACGCCTCAGGGGCCTACTTCTCGATCAAGGGGTTCCGATCATTCGCGGAACCTTCTCTGATGGCGTTCGACTCCAGCCCTTCGCCAGATGGTCCACCCCTTGCCGGGTGGCCGTTTTCTCCTGCTGCTCAGGGAGATCAGAGTCCCGACCTCCGGGGCTGGCTGATGTACCTGCCCCACCCCAGGAAAGATCCACTCAGGCTGTTTCTCCTTACTGGAGAGCCGCTCTTCTTGAGTAGTTCTCTTCCCAAGCGGCGCGCTTCTGGGAGCTCCCCTTCTTTCGGGGGATCCCGTTCCTGGGCGCTCCCGTTCCTGGGCGCTTCCGCTCTCGGACGCTTCCGTTCTCGGACGCTTCGGTTCCTGAACGCTTCCGTTCCCAGGCACTCCTGTTTCCGGATACTCGCGTTTCCCAGGTGCTTCCGTTTCCCGGGTTACTCCCATTTCCCGGATGATTCCGTTTTCCTGATGCACTGCCGGGACACGGGTGTTCCGCATGCCTGAGCGAACGCCCAGTGGACTCCCAGGTTCGTCAAGCCCCCGAGGGAAAGAACCCCTTGTGGGGTAAGAAAACCACTCCTGCGTGAGCCGAGTTGTCCACAGCCTCCTGAGTTATCCACAGCGGACTGTTCTCGGCTTCGGCCATGCCGTGTTCTTCGATAGGCTGGAGCGGGGCTCGCCCCCCGGGACGGGTGGGGGGTGTCCTCCGGTGGGTGAGGGTGCTGGTCCGGGCGGCGAGGGCGTGGTGGGCAAGTGCCTCGGCTCGGTCAGTCATAGCGGCCCTCCACCCACCACTGGCCGGTTTCGCGGGCCAACAACAACGCGACCTGGTTGGCCTCGTCGCCCCCGTCCGCCAGCACGACCTGGAGCCGCGCCACACGCCGGGGCGGTGGACCGTCCCCCGTCCCCTGGGCCCGTGCGGGCGGTCCCGACGCCGCCGCGGCGGCGACCCACCACCGCTCGTGCGCCGGCCACGGCCCCGCCCAGGCCAGCACCCGGCGGGGCGGCTCCCCCGCCACCCGCACCACCGCCGGCCTCGCCGTGATCATGTGTCGGCCGGTGACCCCCACCGGCTGTCCGTCTCCGTCCAGCACCTCCACCGGGGTCGGCCGCTCCGGCAGCAACGTCGGCGAGGGCGGGGGCAGGCGGCCCGGCCACGGCGGCTCCGGGTCGAGCGCGGGCCGGCGCTCCTCGCCCCACGGCACCCACCGCACCCGGTCGGCGGGGCCGCGCCCCCCGCCCAGCACCGGGGTGAGCACCGCGTCCGGCCCGAGCAGGCCCTGCACCCTGACCAGCGCCCGCGCCGCCCGCTCGCCGTCGGGTGTCTCGCCGCGGAACAGGTCGAGCTGCAACGCGTCGGCGCCGACCACCTCCTCCGGCTCCAACCGCAGCGACACCACGCCGGCCGTGGGGCGGTCCGCGCCGCGCCCGGTCAACCAGCCGTCGAGCTGCCACCGCACCCGGTCGGCGGTTCCCGTGGCGGTGAGCGGCCCGGCGCAGCGCCACACCCGCGCCAGCTCCTCCCCGTGCCCGGTCCTGGCCTCGATGCGCAGCCGGGTGCAGGCGAGGCCGAGCCGGGCCAGCCGGGCGTGCAGCCGTTCCGCCAACGCGCGCGCCGCGAAGGCCGCGGCGTCGACCCGCTCCACCGGCGGGTCCAGCTCCTCGTCCACGGCCACCTCGGGCGGTGGGCGCCGGCGCCCGGGAGGGCGCTCCTCCAGACCCGCGGCCAGCCGGTGCGCGAGCACCGCGCCGGCTCCGAACCGGGACGCCACGTCGCCGGCCGGCACGGCCGCGAACGCGCCGAGCGTGCGCAGTCCGAGGCGTCGCAACAGGTCCACCAGATCCGCCATGGCTGTTCGGTCCGATGTGGACGGACGAGCCGCCTCGTCGAGCAACAGCTCGTGGACCCCCAGCGGGGCGAGGAAGTCGGCGCTGCCGCCCGCCGGCACGAGCGCGCCCCTGCGCGCCGCCAGCGTCGCGGCGAACAGCCCGTCGGCCACCCCGACCTGGCACTCCGCGCCGGCCCGCGCGGCGACGTGGTCGACGATCCGCTCCGCGGCGGCCTCCTCGCCCCCGAAGTACCCGGCGGGCCCCCGCGCGGGCACCGCGACCAGCCCGGGGCGCACCACCTCCACTCCCGGCGCCAGCTCCTCCACCGCCGCCGCCACCGGCTCGAACAGCCGGGCGTCCCGGTCGGGGTCGTCGTCGAACACCAGCAGGTGGGGGCAGCGCGCCTGGGCCTCCCGTTTCCGCAGGCCCCGACCGACCCCCTCGGCCCTCGCCGTGGCGGAGCACGCCGCCACCCGGTTCGCGACGAGCACGGCCGCCGGCGTGTGCGCCGGCGCGCCCGCGGCCGCGCACGCGGCGACCACCGGCCAGTCCGGGCACCACACCACCAGCGTGCGCACCGCAGCGGTCGTCTCCCGCGCGCCGCTCTCAGCGCCCATCGCGGTCACCTCGTCTCCGCGACCACACCACCCTCGGCCACCAGTCGCGCCAGGGGGACGTCGACCCCACCGGGCGAAGTGAGCACACCGCCCTCAGCAACAGCCCGGCAGAACCGACACCCGTCCCCGGGGCCAGCAGGTCGGGACGGACCGGTTCGGCATGTCTCCCAGCCATCCCCGTCACCCCGCCGCCACGGACAGCGCGGGCTCGTCGGCGACGCCCGTTGACGCGAACACGTCCTCGTGCCCAGCCGCCCCGGACGTCGAGACCATCCCGGGCGTCGACACCACCCTGGGCGTCGTCCCCGTCCCCGACGGCGAGATCAGCCCGGACGGCGACGCGGAGGAGTTCCCGGGCGCGGGCAACAGCATCCGCGCCGAGCGGGGACGCGCGGCGGCGCCCCGCCCGCTCACCCGCACCACGACCTCGCGCTCCCGCAGGCGACCCCAGCCGTCACCGAGCCCGGACCAGCGTCCCCCGTCGCAGCTCAGCTCCAGGTCCGCGGCCGGCCACGACCCGAACGGCACCAGCACCGCGCCGCGCTGCCTGGCCCGCGCGGACAGCCTCCTGGCCTCGCCGGGCGTGATCCGCTCCGGCTCGGCCACCACGACCACGTCCACGCCGTCGAGCACGGCGGCGACCACCGCCACCAGCTCGTCTCCCGGCCGTGGCACCAGGGCCAGCCGCTGTGTCGCCACTCCCGCCTCGGCCGCGGCGAGCACTCCCAACCCCGGCAGTCCCACGACCGCGGCCCACGAGCCGGCGGCGGTGGCCTCGGCCAGCGTCGCGAGCAGGAGCGCGGTCGACCCGCGCACCGCCACCGTGCTGCCGCGGCGCAACCCACCCCACGGCAGCACGGCGGCCAGTTCCGCCCGCACCGGCAGCATCCGCCTCGTCAGGCGGTCGCCGGAGGCCACGGCGACCCCGGATGCCGTGACCACCCCGTCCAGCGACCTCAACGACGCGACCACCGCACCGGACACCGGCCACTCCTTCCCCCGACGGTGCCTGCTGGAGACGCGACGTGCCCGCACCCTGGGCACGTCACCGCCGTGGGGAAGCCAGCGGTGCTGCGGATGTGATCACCCTCGGGAGGTTCGACCACTCCGTGCATTCGAACAACCGTTCGAACAGCACCTAGTAAACCGAGCCGGGCGGCCCCCGTCAACCCCCACCAAAGGGCGAACCTCGGGCACCGGCGCCACCCCTCGGCGACACCAACCCAGCCCGACCCCGACGCCTCGCCTGGAGGGGGCGCAGACGCGCCCTCACCTCGGACGAGGAGCGCGAACGCCCTCACAGGACACCGGGTCCGCCCCGTTCTGGCGGACGCCGAGCGGAGCGGGCCCCGCCCACAACCAAGATCATCTCAGCCGGCGTCCCGGGCCCCGCCACCGGGCCACCGCCCCGCCCCCGGGAACGCCGAGGGGCCGCTCACCCTCGGTGAGCGGCCCCTGCCGAACGTCGGTCGATCCGACGCCTCAGTGCGCGAAGTGGCGCGTCCCGGTGAGGTACAGGGCGATCCCCGCCGCCTCGGCCGCCGCGATCACCTCCGCGTCCCGCACCGAGCCGCCGGGCTGCACCACCGCCCGCACCCCGGCGTCCAACAGCACCTGGAGGCCGTCGGGGAACGGGAAGAACGCGTCCGAGGCCGCGACCGCGCCCCTGGCCCGGTCGCCGGCGCGCGTCACCGCGAGCCGGGCGGCGTCCACCCGGTTCACCTGGCCCATGCCCACGCCCACCGTGGCGCCGCCGTGCGCCAGCAGGATCGCGTTGGACTTCACGGCGCGGCAGGCCCGCCAGGCGAACCGCAGGTCGGTCAACGTCTCCTCGTCGACCGGGGTGCCGCAGGCCAGCGTCCACTTCGCCGGGTCGTCGCCGGGCGCGTCGATGGCGTCGGCCGACTGCGCCAACAGCCCGCCCGACACCGCGCGCGTCTCCAGCCCGCCGCGCGCCGGCGGCTCGGCCACCAGGATGCGCACGTTCTTCTTGCGCGACAGCACCTCCACGGCGCCGTCGGCGTAGGACGGGGCGACGATCACCTCGGTGAAGATGTCCGCGACCTGCTCGGCCATCTCGACCGTGACCTCGCGGTTGGCCGCGATCACGCCGCCGTAGGCGCTCACCGGGTCGCAGGCGTGCGCCCTGCGGTGCGCGTCGGCGATCGCCCCGCCGCCCTCCACGGAGGAGATGGCGATGCCACAGGGGTTGGCGTGCTTGATGATCGCGACGCACGGCTCGTCGTGGTCGTGCGCCGCGCGCCAGGCCGCGTCGGTGTCGACGTAGTTGTTGTACGACATCTGCTTGCCGTGCAACTGCCGGGCGCCGGCCAGCCCGCCGCCCGCGCCCGAGACGTACAGCGCGGCCTTCTGGTGCGGGTTCTCGCCGTACCGCAGCACCGCGGCCCGCTGGTAGGTCGCCCCCATCCAGCCGGGGAACCCGGAGCCCTCGTCGTCGGGCGACAGTGTCTGGCCGATCCAGGAGGCCACGGCCACGTCGTAGGACGCGGTGTGCCGGAACGCGGCCGCGGCGAGGGCCTGCCGGTCGGCGAGGGTGAAGCCGCCGGCCCGCACCCGCTCCAGCACCCAGTCGTAGCGCCCGGGGTCGACGACGACCGCCACGTTGGCGTGGTTCTTGGCCGCGGCGCGGACCATGGCCGGACCGCCGATGTCGATCTGCTCCACGCACTCGTCCGGCCCGGCGCCCGAGGCGACGGTGCTGGCGAACGGGTAGAGGTTGACCACCAGCAGGTCGAACGGCGCGATGTCCAGCCGCCGGAGCTGCTCGACGTGCTCCTCGCGGCGGACGTCGGCCAGCAGGCCGGCGTGCACCCTCGGGTGCAGCGTCTTCACCCTGCCGTCCAGGCACTCGGGGAAGCCGGTCAGCTCCTCGACCGGGGTCACCGGCACGCCGGCGTCGGCGAGGGCGCGCGCGGTGCCCCCGGTGGACACGATCTCCACGCCGGCGGCGTGCAACCCGGTGGCCAGGTCCAGCAGGCCGGACTTGTCCGACACGCCGACCAGCGCGCGTCGCACGGGCCGCCTGCCCTCCACGGTGGGCTGGGTCGCGGTCACGGGATACTCACCTCTCGTCCGGTCACGGTGCAGCCCTCACGGGCCAGCCGGGCGACGACATCCACCAGCATTCGTCGCTCCACGGTCTTGATCCGCTCGTGCAGGGCGGCCTCGGTCTCCCCCTGGCGCACCTCGACCGGCTCCTGGGCGACGATCGGCCCGGTGTCCACGCCGGCGTCGACCAGGTGCACCGTGCAGCCGGTGACCTTCACGCCGTAGGCGAGGGCGTCGCGGACCGCGTGCGCGCCGGGGAAGGCGGGCAGCAACGCGGGGTGGGTGTTCACCACCCGGCCGCCGAACCGGCGCAGGAAGCGGGGGCCGAGGATCTTCATGAAGCCGGCGGAGACGACGAGGTCGGGCTGGTGGCCGGCGACGGTCTCGGTGAGCGCGGCGTCCCACGCGTCCCGGTCGGCGTGGTCGGCCAGCCGGACGGCGTGCGTGGGCAGGCCGAGCCGCTCGGCGCGGGCGAGGCCCTCGATGCGGGGGCGGTCGGCGACCACGGCGACGACCTTCGCCGGGTAGTCGGGGTCCGCCGCGGCGTCGAGCAGGGACTGCAACAGCGTCCCCGAGCCGGAGACGAGGGCCACGACGCGCGCGGGGCTGGGCAGCCGCAGCCGGGTGACGGGCCGCCGCTCGACCTCGGGCGGCGGAGCGCCGGCGTCCCCCGCGGGGGCCGACCCGGCGGTGGGCACAGTACGGGCAGGGCGTGCTGTGTGCTCGGACGCGTGGCCGGCGTCCACACTCGACGGGCTCAGCTCGGTCTCCTGCCTGGGCTGCTGGGTCGCGCGGGTGTCGGCAGTCAGCGTAGGCGGTGCGTTTTCGATCTTGACGACGAGGTCCGCCGACGTGTCCGACGAGCCGCCCGACGCGTCACACGGACCTTCCGCGCCCCGCCGGCTCCCAGCGCTGTTGTCGCACCAGGGAGGCGTAGCCCCAGGTCGCGACGGTCATGCTCTGTATTCACCAGCGGGCCCGCCCTTTTTCACCATCGGGCACGTGGGCGGCATGGCGTCGTGCCCGTCGGCGCCGAAGGCGTGCAGGGCAAGGGGCACCAGCACGGTTTCTTCGGCGCCTCCACCACGAGGGCGCGATCGAGGGCCGCACCTCCGCCTCGTCGTGGTTCTGCGCGTACGCGACTCCACGGCGGGCACGACAGACATGGCACCCACGCGCGTCTCCCGGGTACCGCTTTGCGCGCCGAGGCCTTCCAACCCGGCGAGGGGAGCCTCCCAGCGCGGGCCGGATGGGGCTGACCGGGCTGGCCCGCGACCCGGGCCTGAGGAAGCGGAGACGCCCCGTGGGCTCGGCGTGGATCTCGCAGCTCCTGCCGAAGCCGTACAGGGTGTGGCGGAGGAGCCGAGCGCGCCACCGCTCTCCCCCAGACGAGTCTGGTCGTGCCAGGTCTCTGCGGAGCGGCTCGCTCTCGTCGCCTCGACGATCCACCGGCCGCTCCTGACGAACAGCCGCCACCCTCAGCGCGAAGACCACAGTGGACAGTGCGTGGTCGACCCGCGCCCGCACGAGAATTCCCGCGCCGCAGAGGTGAACCGAGGAAGCCTCCAGCCCCGGTGAGATCCTTCATCACAGGCCCAGTTGACCGAGATTTCCTTGTGTGCCAACCGAATGGCCCATGCATTCAGGCTTCCCGAACGCCCTCACTCCGGGAGCCTCATCGCGCGCCCACGTTCCGCGCGCCCTCCACCTCTCCCAGGACAGCCCCCACCCGCCCTGGGGGGCGAGCCCCGCTCCAGCCTACCGAGCCCAACCCGGCCGCCGCAGCGACAACAGCCCGCCTGTGGACAACTTGGGCGCCTGTGGATAACCAACATCAAGTGTTCATACAAGACACCACAGAAACACGGATCTCGTCAGCTTCGGGTTCAGCGAATAGCCGCACAGGAACCTGTACGACCTCCAAAGAGTGATTCAGCGCGAGGTGTCGTCGCCGGGGCGCCGCTCGTCGCGCACGTCCCGCTCTTCCTCGCCCCGGTCGCCCTCGGAGGAACCGGCCTCGGAGGAGACGCCCTCCGACGAGTCGCCCTCAGAGGAGTGGTCTTCGGAGAAGTCACCCTGAGAGGCGTCACCCTGAGAGGAGTCACTCGGGGAGAAGTCACTCGGGGAGAAGTCACTCGGGGAGGAGGCGTCCTCCGCCTCCTCGTCGCCGACGTCATCCCCGTCAACGTCGTCGCTGTCCTCGGGCTCCTCCTGATCTCCGTCATCAGAAGCCCCGTCCTCGTCCTCGTCCTCGGCAACGGCCGCGGCAACGGCCGCGGTCGCGGTCTCGGTCGCGACAACGTCCGCAGCCGCGACCGCGGTCGCGACCCCACCCGGAGGCGCAGCCTCAGTCGGGACCGCGGACTCAGACTCGACCACGTCATCCCGCAGCCGGCGCTCCTGACGCGGACCCGCGAACCACGCGACCACACCGCCCGGCAACGAGATCCAGCAGAACGCCGCGACCGCGACCAGGCCGGCCGGGACACTCACCGGATCGAACGCTCCCGCGCCCAACCGCCCGCCCGTCAGGGCGGCCGCCAGGAAACAGACCAACCCGACCACCACGGCCGCGACCGCGACCACCCGCAGCCGCGCCAACGGGTTCGGGTCCCAGCGCCGGCACGACCAGCCCACCAGCACGCCCACCGCCAGCGGCGCCACGAACGCCACCATCCACCACCCGTGCGCCTCGGACTCGGGAATCGCGGCCAGCAGCGGCACCGGCGGCACCGCGCCGGGCAGGGCGCTCAGGGGGGACACGGCCACCTGTCCGATGGCGAAGCCCGGCCCGACGAGGAAGGCCACAGCGGCGATCACCGCGTTGGGCAGGTAGGCCACGGACAGCAGCCAGAGCCCGAAGGCGCTCCCCGCGTCCGGCGCGACACTCGCGAACAGCTCCCGCGCCGTCCCGGAGGACACCACGAGTTTGCCCGAGGTCAGCGCCGCGCCCGCCGTGAACAGGGCCGCCAGGCCGAGGGCTCCCGCCCGCAGTCCCCGCACCGCCGAGGGGTCGGCACGGCGCCGGAACCGCCCACGGGCGCGGGAACACCAGACGACGCCGCACGTCGCGCCGGCCCCCGCGAGCAGTGCGCAGCCGAAGAACGCGGTCGTCGCGTCCGCCGACACCGGCCCGTCGACGAGCCCGGCCAACACCGCGCCGAACACCCCGTGCGCTCCGCCGACGCCGCTCACGATGGCCGTCGCCTGCTCCCATGTCCTGGGTCGCAACCGGCGGGTGGCCGTCACCGCTCCCCTGAGCGCGAACAGCACGACGAGCACGGTCGGCAGCAGGGGCAACGCGCCGAACGGCACGCCCCGCACCATCAGCGGAACCTGGTGCGCGGCCAACCACAACGGCGCCGCGCCGCCCAGCACGGCCTGTCCCGAGAACTGGGCGCCCGGGGTGGTGGAGAGCACGACGGCGATCACCGTGGCGGCGGCGGTGAAGCCGGTGAACAGCGGCCAGGCCGCCGAGACGGCCAACCCCCGCGCCCACTCGGCACGGGACGCGCCCTCGGGTTCGGCGATCCCGTGCGGTACGGGCTGGATCGCGGTCACGGCGTCCACCATCGCACCGGCGTTGGGCCATCCGAGTGAGGCACGCCGAAGCGGCACGACACGGGCGGCGCGCCCGGAACGAGCGCGGGCCCGTCATCCCCCGGAGGGGACGACGGGCCCGCGGTGGTCGACGGGATCAGTGGCCCTGGGCGCCGAAGCCACCGGGCGGCGTGCCGGGCTGGAACTGCTGGGTGCCCTGGGGGCCGGCGCCGAACTGACCGGCGTCCTGGCCGGGCTGCTGGGGCTGCCCCGGCTGGCCGAACTGCCCCGGCTGCTGCGGCTGGCCGAACTGGCCGGGCTGGCCGAACTGGCCGGGCTGGCCGAACTGGCCCGGCTGCGGCTGACCGAACTGCCCCGGCTGGGCAGGCTGACCCGGCTGCTGACCGAACTGGCCGGGCTGCCCCGGCTGGCCGAACTGGCCCGGCTGCGGGAAGCCGCCGCTCTGCGGGTTCCACCCGCCCGGCTGGCCGAACTGCGGCTTGGGCTCGGGCTGCTTGATGATGCCGGTGTCGAACAGGAACGCGGCCACCGCCGCGATCGCCTGCAACCAGCCGAAGATCAGGATCAGGATGGTGCCGGTGCCGAGGTCCACGGACGTCGCCAGCGCGCCGAAGGTCAGCGCCAGGATCATCGGCACCGCGATGGCCGCCGGCAGGACGCCCGGCTTGTGGTCTCCCGGCAGGACCACGGACGCCGCCACGACGCCGGCGACGCAGAACAGCGCCGGAATCGCCAGGGGCGACAACGCCCCGTAGAAGGACTCGGGGCGGAAGTCCAGCATCTTGGCGAAGCCGAGGAACAGGATCAGCAGGCCCAGGCCGGCGGTGGCGAGGTGCAGGATCTTGGCCAACCCGAAGCCGGAACCCGGCTGTGACGGGGCCGCACCCGGGGCACCGGTGGGGAAGGTCATCGTGGGCTCTCCCTGGGAGTCAGCAGTGTCAGCAGGTCTGGTCGACGCCCTCACGTGGACAGGCGAACGCTAACCGATCACCCGTACTGGGACGCAGGGCGGCTCGCCCAAGTTCCCCCGCCACGCGGACCGAATCGCCCATGTGACGGGGCCGGGCCGCCCGAACGGCGGCCCGGCCCCGTGCCGAGGTCACGGCGCTGGTCAGCCCAGCGACTTCATGATCTCGCGCATGAGCTCGGCGGTCTCGCTCGGCGTCTTGCCGACCTTGACGCCGGCGGCCTCCAGGGCCTCCTTCTTGGCCTGCGCGGTGCCGGCCGAGCCGGACACGATCGCGCCGGCGTGGCCCATGGTCTTGCCCTCGGGCGCGGTGAAGCCGGCCACGTAGCCCACCACCGGCTTGGTGATGTGCTCCTTGATGTAGGCGGCGGCCCGCTCCTCGGCGTCGCCGCCGATCTCGCCGATCATGACGATGGCGGCGGTCTCCGGGTCGTCCTGGAACGCCTGGAGGGCGTCGATGTGCGTGGTGCCGATGATCGGGTCACCGCCGATGCCCACGCAGGTGGAGAAGCCGAAGTCCCGCAGCTCGTACATCATCTGGTAGGTCAGGGTGCCGGACTTCGACACCAGACCGATCTTGCCGGGGCCGGTGATGTCGGCCGGGATGATGCCGGCGTTGGACTTGCCGGGCGAGATGACGCCGGGGCAGTTCGGGCCGATGATCCGGGTCTTGTTGCCGGTGGCCCTGGCGTGCGCCCAGAAGGCGGCGGTGTCGTGCACCGGGATGCCCTCGGTGATCACCACGGCCAGGCCGATGCCGGCGTCGATGGCCTCGATGACCGCGTCCTTGGTGAACCTCGGCGGAACGAAGATCACGGTGACGTCGGCGCCGGTCTTCTCCATGGCCTCGGCCACGGTCGCGAACACCGGCAGCTCGGTGCCGTCGAAGTCGACGGTCGTCCCGGCCTTGCGCGGGTTCACGCCACCCACGATGGTGGTGCCGGCCTTGAGCATGCGCCGCGTGTGCTTGCTGCCCTCGGAGCCGGTCATGCCCTGGACGATGACCTTGCTGTTCTCAGTCAGGAAGATGGCCACAGCAGATCGCTCCTCAGTTCGCCGCGGCGAGCTCGGCGGCCTTGCGGGCCGCGCCGTCCATCGTGTCCACGAGGGTCACCAGCGGGTGGTTGGCCTCGGCCAGGATCCGTCGACCCTCGTCGACGTTGTTGCCGTCCAGCCGGACGACCAGCGGCTTGGTGGCGTCGTCGCCCAGGATCCCCAGCGCCTGGACGATGCCCTTGGCGACCTGGTCGCACGCGGTGATGCCGCCGAAGACGTTGACGAACACCGACCGCACGTCCTGGTCGTTCAGGATGATGTGCAGGCCGTTGGCCATGACCTCGGCCGAGGCGCCGCCGCCGATGTCGAGGAAGTTGGCCGGCTTGACGCCGCCGAACTCCTCGCCCGCGTAGGCCACCACGTCCAGGGTGGACATGACGAGGCCGGCGCCGTTGCCGATGATGCCGACCTGGCCGTCGAGCTTGACGTAGTTGAGGCCCTTGGCCTTGGCCTCGGCCTCCAGCGGGTTCTCCGCGGCCACGTCCACCAGCTCGGCGTGGTCGGCGTGCCGGAACGAGGCGTTGTCGTCCAGCGTGACCTTGCCGTCGAGGGCGAGGATCCTGCCCTGCGGGTCGCGCACCAGCGGGTTGACCTCGACCAGGGTGGCGTCCTCGCGGACGAAGGTCTCCCACAGCTTCACGACGACCTCGGCCACCTGCTCGGCGACCTCGGCCGGGAACTTCGCGGCGGCGACGATCTCGCGCGCCTTGGCGAGGTCCACGCCGGCGATCGGGTCGATGGCGACCTTGGCCAGCGCCTCGGGCTTGGTGGCCGCCACCTCCTCGATGTCCATGCCGCCCTCGACCGAGGCCATGGCCAGGAAGTTCCGGTTGGCGCGGTCGAGCAGGAAGGAGAAGTAGTACTCCTCCGCGATGTCGGACGCCGGGGTGATCAGCACCTTGTGGACGGTGTGACCCTTGATGTCCATGCCGAGGATGGCCTCGGCCTTGGCGCGGGTCTCGTCCGGGGTCTCGGCCAGCTTCACGCCGCCGGCCTTGCCGCGGCCCCCGGTCTTCACCTGGGCCTTGACCACGACCGTGGTGCCGAGCTCCTCGGCGGCGGCACGGGCCTCGTCGGCGGTGGTGGCCACGGTGCCCGGCAGCACCGGGACGCCGTAGCGGGCGAAGAGGTCCTTCGCCTGGTACTCGTACAGGTCCACTCGAGTCTCCTGCGACGTCGGTGTCGGACTCGGCCGTGTCCGGGGGTCTTGTCCGGCGGGCTCCCGTTCGCCGCGCGTGGCGGCAGGCTGGGACTGCCACACGCGCCGGCCGACTGGAAGAACCCGGCGCGCCGGGTGGCGCCTGGCGGCGTGGCGGTCCGCGCGGGGCGCACCCGCGGCGGTCCACCGCCCGGCCAGGCGGCACCTGACGCGCCGGATGCACCCTGGCGGAAGGCCCGCCGGATGCGGCCTGCGCAGACCCTATCGACCTGTGTGGACGGTAGGGCCTCCGTACCCGGTGAGGTCTGTCACCGTGAGCGATGACACCTGGCTCGGGCCCGTCAGCACGGTACCGCCGGCCGGGCTGGCCCGCCGGGCGTTTCCCCTGGTCGGATCGGTTGAGCGCCGCTCGGGGGCCGGCGCGGGCGACATGGCGCGCGGTGAGGGGCGCAGCGCGCGGGCGGGCGCGCGGAGAGCCGCCGCGTCGACCTCGACGACCAACGGACCGTGATCGTGGCGACGAGGCGGCACGCCGTCCGCGACCGGAGCGGCCAGCACGGCCGGGCAGGCAGGGGTTTCGTCGCCTCGGGGCCGGGCCGCGCGGCACGCGTCGAGGTGGTGTCCTCTCAGCCGTTGATCAGCGCGTCTGGTAGGTCTCACCTGGCAACGCGTCCTGAGCCGGGTGGTCGTCACGATCAACTCGGCGGGCGGGCCGGAGCGGAACGTCCGTGTCCGCTCCAGCGTGGTCCGGTCCCACCAGCACACGGCAGGGACGCGGGAAAAGGGGATGCCGACCGGGCGTCCAAGCCCTCACCGTCGACGGTGAGGCGCTCGACCCCTCCGCGAGGCAGGCTGAGCGCCACGTCCACCTGGTGTTGGACGGGCGCGGCCCGCCGGTGCGGATCATCGTCACGCCGCGCGAGGGATGGTCCTGACGGTCCTGGAGGTGCTGCTGGGTGGCATCCGCGTCAGCCGCCCCGGTCCGGGGCACCCCTTCAACGTCCAGCGCTCCAGCCAGCGCACCGTGGTCGAATGCCGTGGCGACCGACTCGCGCGGTTCGGCGGCCTGACCACCCGCCATGCCCAACGCGACACCGACTACCAGGCCGAACTCGCCGTCACCGCCATCGTGCGCTGGCTGGGATGACGACTTCCAGGGCAGGGCCTGGTCGCCGGGCGGCGCGCGCCTGGTCAGACGGGCGGCACGACACGGACCAGCGGCCGCGCCGTCACCGCCTCACCCGCCGAACCGAGTCGCCTCACCCGCCGAACCGAGTCGCCTCACCCGCCGAACCGGGTCGCCTCACCCGCCAACGAACGAGTCACCTCGCGCGCCGGCGGACCCGGGACGCCTCACGCGCCGGCCGGCTGGCCGACGTGCGTGCGCACCCAGTCCACGATCTCCTGCGTGGGCGCGCCCGGCGTGAAGACCTTGGCCACGCCCATCTGGGCGAGCTTCGGGATGTCCTCGTCCGGGATGATGCCGCCGCCGAAGACGACCACGTCCTCCGCGCCCTTCTCGGCCAGCAGCTCGATGACCCTGGCGAACAGGGTCATGTGCGCCCCGGAGAGCACCGACAGGCCGACCGCGTCCGCGTCCTCCTGCAACGCGGTCTCGACCACCTGCTCCGGGGTCTGGTGCAGGCCGGTGTAGATGACCTCCATGCCGGCGTCGCGCAACGCCCTGGCCACCACCTTGGCGCCCCGGTCGTGGCCGTCCAGCCCCGGCTTGGCCACGACGACACGGATCCGACCGCTCATGGCAACCCTCCCCAGGCCCGACCCACGCCCAGGTCCCCGCACCGATGGACCAGCGAGCAGGTCACGCCAACGCCCATTCCGTCCCACAATGGTGCCCGGCCGCGGTGACCGGGTGAGTGCCGAGGGGCCGGGCGCGCCGCCGATGCGAACGATCGCTAACCAACCCCGCGAGGCGGAGACTAACGCGTCACACCGCGTCGCGGGGAGCGTCGTGCGCCACTCCCGGCCATGGCGGCGCCCGTCAGGAGCAACGCGAGGCAGGCGAGACCGCACCAGAACCCGGCCGCCGGGCCCACGTCGTCCACGCGACCGGCGGTGAGCGGGAGCTCCAGCAGGCGCACGCAGACCAGCCCGGAGGCGCCGAGCGCCAGGGCCGCCGCCCGGGCCGGCCGGCTGCGCGCCGCGACGATCATCGCCGTCGGGACCGCGAGCAGACCGAGCAGCAGCCCCCACGAGGCGGCGCGGAACTGGGTCCACACGCCGGGCGCGGCGTAACCGGGGGCGTCGGTGAGGGGGAGGCCGAACGCCCCGAGCGCGAGCACGCTGACCAGCACCGCGACGACCAGCAGCGGGCGGTGGACGGACAGGGCGGTGAGGTCGACGTCGTCCCGTTCCACTCCGCCGGCCAGGGCCGCGCAGCACCCGGCGGCCACCGCGAGCAACGCGGCCAGGCCCGCCGCCCACGCCCCGAACCCGGCACGCACGCCGGGGAGGTCGGTCGCGGTCAGCACCCCGTCCAGCGCGGCGACGGCGGTCAGCGGGACCGCCGTCCACGCGACGGCCAGCGCCGGACGCGCCGCGGCCGAGGTGGACCTGACCAGCAGCGCCACACCCAGCGCGGCGACGAGCGCTCCAGCCGGCAGCAGTGGCCGCGCGGCGTAGTTGGCGGGCTCCGCGAGACCGGTCGGGAGCGAGAGCTGCGGAAGCAGCGGGCTCACCAGCGCGGCGAGCCCCGACGCCAGGGCGAGCCCGCCGGCCAGCGCGTGCAGGCGCGCCGCGCCCGGCAGCACGACCTCACCGGGAGCGGACGAGGGGTCACGGCGCGCGCTCGCGCTCCTGCCCGCGGCCCTGCCCGTCGCGCGCCCCAGCGCGCCCAGCGCCACGGCCGCGACCAGCGCGATCACCGGGCCGGGCAGGACGTGCACCGCGGGCATGGCGAGCGCGGCGACCAGCGGCGGCGCGGCGACCCCCGCGACACCGAACGCCACGCCCAGCAGGCCGCCCTCGGCGACCTCCGGGTCGTCGGCGCCGGCCGTCACGGCGGCGGTGAGCGGGACGGCGAGCGCCACGAGGAGACCGCCGACCGCGGTCCACGCCGGGGCGTCGACGAGGGACTGCGGCCAGAGGAAGGCGTTGTCCGACGCGAAGGGGCTCAGCGCGAGACCGGCCGCGGCGAAACCCCCGACGCAGAGGGCGGGGGTGAGCGGTCGCTCTCGCCGGCCGGTCGCGTCCGCCGGGGAGGCGGTGGCCCGCAGCACCAGTCGGAGCGCCAGCAGGCCGGCCACGCCGACCGCGAGCTGGCCGACGAGCAGCAGGCCCCATCCCGGCGCGGTACCGGGCGGCACGAGGCTGGTCGGGACGAACAGTTCGGGACGGGCCGTCCTCGTCGGGTCCGCCACGATCTGGGCGTCGAGGAGGAGGCGACCGGGCACGAGGGCCGCCGGGGCCGCGAGCACGCCCGCGGCGGCGAGCTCCCGCCCCCGTGCGAGGAACCCCGCGGCCAGGGCCGGGGGGAGCAGGGCGAGGACGGCCAGCAGCGGCCAGGAGGCGAAGCCGGGCTCCAGCCCGCTCACGACGCCGACGAGCGGGGCGAGGGCCGACGACACGGCGCCGAGCGCCGCGAGCGCGATGAGCGCCCTGAAAGCGGAGGCGTTCTCGCCGTTCCCGCCCGCCGTCGCCTCGCGCGCGACCGCGCCCGCGCGCCCGGCGCGGGCGGGAGGTGGTGGCCCCGGCCGGCTCCGGAGCCGGTCCCGCTGCCGGCGGGTCACCGGCCTCCGCTGCTCCTGTCGCTGGTCGGGAAACCGACGCTCGCCGGGGGCGGGGCCCGGGGAACTGCCCTGGTTGCTGCGCCGCGAGGTCATCGCGCCGACGCTAGCAAGCAGCGGGCCGGCCGGCCGAGCGGACTCGTGATCTTGGTTCGCGCTCCCCGCCCGACCTCAGGAAGGCCAGCGCCGGTCGGCGTGGATGGCCCCCCTGTCGGGAGGGACCCCCGCACCGGACGGTTCCCGGACACCTCCGCCGGCGGGCGGCCTCCTTAATAACCCGATCGTGTGCGCATCGCCGGACGGAGCAGCGGGCAACTCCGTTCGGGAGCCCGCCACCGCGTGCAAGGGCGTCCGACGACCGTCCCGCCTCGGTTTCGACACAGGACCACAACACCGCCAACCAGGTGTAGCGCAGATCACTTACCTTCGTTCGAGTGGGGAAGACCGTGGGAACAACCGGCGCGTCAGCGTTACCCGACCGCCCTCCCCGGAGTGGCGGCGCCTTCGGCGCGCTGATGAACGTCATCACGAGCGGCGCGGGCGACCTCGCCCACGCGCTCACCCGGCCGAGCGCGCTCCGCGGACTCTCCGTCGAGGCCGCCTGGCTGGCCGCGCGCACACTCCTCTATCCCTGGGGAGCGCTGCCGGCGCCCCTGGAGTCGGAGCGGTCGCGCCAGCGCTACCGCACGGACGACCTGTCCCCCGGACGGCGCGGCCACCTCGTCACCACCCTGACGACCGGCGACGCGCCGCCGCCTCCGGTGATCCTGGTGCACGGGATCGCCGACAACCGCTCCGCCTTCGCCGTGCTCGCCCCCGCCCTGCGCCGGCGCGGCTTCGCCGTCGTCCACGCGGTCAACTACCACGTCCTGACGGCGGTGACCGGCGACGTCCGCGAGGCGGCCCGGGCGTTCGGCGACCAGGTCGAGCGGGTCCGCGAGGCCACGGGGAGCGATCACGTGCACGTCGTGGGGCATTCGCTGGGCGGCCTCATCGCGCGGTACTACGTGCAGCGCCTCGGCGGCGACCGGCGGGTCCACACGCTCGTCACCCTCGGCACCCCGCACGCGGGGACGGTGACGGCCCACCTGCTGCCCACCCGGCTCGCCCGGCAGCTCCGCCCCGGCTCGCGGCTGCTCGCCGAGCTGGCCGGCCCCGCACCGGGCTGCCGAACACGCTTCGTGGCGATCTGGAGCGATCTGGACCAGGTGGTCCTGCCGCGCGAGAACGCCCGGCTGTCCCACCCGGATCTGATGGTGGAGGTCCACCAGGTGTGTGACGTGGGCCACCTCTCGCTGCCCATGGCGCCACGAGCTGTCGACGCGACCGTCACCGCTCTCACTCGAACGGCCGAATACCCACGGGAAGGACACACGCCAAGCACGTGCATGGACCTGTGATCAACCAATTACTTTCCGTCAACACAGGTCCATGACGAGGTGAGATCGCCGCACGTTCGGCAGATGCGGCCGGGAGGGGTTTGCCCTCCCGGGTTGACCTTGGTTACTGTCCCCCGGTCCGTTGTCACGGTCTGGTCACAACCAGGACATGGAGTTGGTTACCCCGACCAGCTCCCCGGGTTCCCCCGCCCGGAGGTCCGACCGGACTCCCCGAAGACGGAAGGGCAGGCCTTGGCTCGACACCGCTCCCCCGGCGGCGAAGGACCTACCCCGGCACTCGATGAGGCGCTGCGCGACGCAGCGCCCCGAACCCGGGGCGCACACCGCCTCCCCCCGCCACCGTCCGCGCTGCGCGGGCGGGTCGCGATCGCCGCGGTCGCGGCCGGCGCGTTCGTCGCCGCCGGCCAGACCCTCGACGCCTCGGCCAACACCTCCACGGAGGGTGTGACGCCGCTGGCGAACGGTCGTGACGCCGCCGCCGCGATGGGCATGGGCGGCTCGGCCCCCGCCCCCGAGGTGCTGCCGGTCGCCAAGACCGGGGACCCCTCGGTCGAGGTGCAGAAGCTCGGCAAGAGCGGACGCATCCAGGCCGAGCGGGCCGCCAGGGAGGCCGAGGCGCGCAAGCCACTGTTCGTCAAGCCGGCGGAGGGCACGTTCACCTCCGGCTACGGCGGCCGGTGGGGCACCTTCCACTGGGGCGTCGACATCGCCAACCGCATCGGCACGCCGATCTACTCGGTCGCCGAGGGCGTGGTGATCAGCTCCGGCCCGGCCAGCGGCTTCGGCCTGTGGGTCCGGGTCCAGCACACCGACGGCACCATCACCGTCTACGGCCACGTGGACCGCACCCTGGTCCGCGAGGGGCAGAAGGTGGCCGCCGGCCAGCAGATCGCCACGATGGGCAACCGCGGCTTCTCGACCGGGCCACACCTGCACTTCGAGGTGTGGAACGCGGGCAACCAGAAGATCAACCCCCTTCCCTGGCTCGCCGAGCGGGGGATCGCGCTCACCTGAGCCCGGTTCCCGCGTCACGCCCGACCGAAACCCGCGACCGGGCGCGTGCGGCCGAACACGCCCGAAAACACCCCGTTCGGCGCAGTGCCCGTCCTGGCGGCCGTCCAGAGCCCGTCCTGGCGGCCGTCCAGAGCCCGTCCTGGCGGCGCGGCCAGACGCGTCCAGGGCCGTCAAGGCGCACCCGGGTCGCTGAGGTTCGCCCGCGCCCATCGACATCGACCCAGTCGACCCAGTCGATCCAGCGGCGTCCGCCCGCCGCCGTGTGCCCCGATGCCGCCCGGGCCTGGCCGCCGCTCCGGCACGCCCCGGCGCCGCCTCCGGCGACCGCGGTGCCCGGCCCGCTCACGCTCGTCCCGTGAATCCCACCTCGCTCACCTCCCGCTCGCACCCCACCCCCGGTCAGTCCTGACGTCGGTCGCGGCCGCGCCCCGGGCGACACCCCCAGCGACGCCCGGGGCGGCGCTCGCTGCCGATGATCAAAGCGGGGACCCCCGACAAAAACCGGGCCTCGGTCACGCGCCGTTCGCCATGACCACCCGGAAGCGGGCAACCGTTGTCGCCAATCCTCCGCCCGGACGGTTCCCGGGCCCTCGATTCGGGCCTGACCGCACACGCCTCGGCGCACGCCCCTCCTCGACAGAGGGATCTTGCCCCCCTCCGGAGTAGTGCCGGCGTCATCCTCTACCGCACGCGGGGCCGCTACGTCTAGCGTCCGACCCGCTACTTCTGGTCAGCACCGGCTGAGGTTCGCCGGTGCGCCGCACGTGTGCGACGCAGTGAGGAGAATCAGGTTGGGCGCTCTCGCGACCGGCGGCTTGGTCCTGCTTCTGGTGGGATTCCTTCTGGTCATCGCGGCGGGGCCCCAGCCGGCCCCCGCGCCCTCCCGGCGGGGCGCGCACCGCGCCAGCCGGCGGCGGCCGGCGAAGTCCGTCGTCTACTGGCGCCTCCAGTGGGCCGTTTCGCGGACGGGGTACTCGCGGGGGCGATGGACGCTGTGAGCTGGCCCCACGACGGATGACCGCGGGCGCCTGGTCGGTCAGGGTGCTCCTCGTCCCCCGCACACCACGGCGCGCGACCGCGCTCCGACGGCTGTGGTGGCGATCCACACCCCGGCGAGCCCGGTAGGCCCGTGAGGTCCGGTAGGCCCGGCCCGGCCGGGCGGTGCGGATCTCCCCGCCACCCCCGCGCGCCGGGCCTCAGCCCGCCACCCAACGCCCGACCACGTCCATGACGACGGCGCGCTCCTGGTCCACGAGGTAGAAGTGGCCGCCGGGAAAGACCCTCGTGGCGAACCCGGCCGGCGCGACCGCCGCCCACTCCGCCACCTCGGCGGGCGGGGCCTTCGGATCGTCCGCGCCGGCGTAGCCCACCACGGGGCACCGCACCGGCTCGGCCCTCCCCGGCCGGTAGGTGCCCACGATCTCGTAGTCCCCTCGGATCGCGGGCAGGACCAGCTCCCTGAGGCCGGGGTCGTCCAGCACGGCGGAGCGGACCGGGTCGAGCGCGCGGAGTTCGGCGACCACCTCGGCGTCGGACCGCAGGTACAGGTCGTCGGGCTCCAGCCGGTGCGGCGCCCGCCGCGCGGAGACGAACAGCCGGTCCAGGACCGTCCCGTGGCCCCGCTCCAGCCGGAGGGCCACCTCGTGCGCCAGCGAGGCGCCCAGGCTGTGCCCGAAGAACGCCAGCGGCAGGTCCCGGAACGACGACAGCGCCGCGGCCACGGCGTCGGCCAGTTCCTCCATGCGCCCCACGCAGGGCTCGGCCAGCCGGTCCTCCCGCCCGGGGTAGCGCACCGCCAGCAGCTCGACGTCCGGCGGCAGCCACCGGGACCAGCCGCGGTAGGCGCTCGCCGCCCCTCCCGCGTGCGGGAAACACACCAGGCGGCGGGTGGGCCGGGTCGGCGTGCTGTGGCGACGGAACCACAGGTCGTGGGCGGCGGCCGGGCTCACGCGGGCACCTCCAGGTGTTCGGGACCGACTCGGGAGCGACGCCGGCGACACTAGGTCATCCGGTCGGGGCGGAGGGTCACTCCGACAGCTTCGACACACCACCCCGCGCGTCGGGTCGCTCACGTCGGCACGGGGTGGGGGAACAACGCCCACCTACGATCGGTTGACCTGTCTGCGTCGGCCCGCCCGGGCCACGCGGGCGAGGACGGACATCGGGACGGTCGGCCGGTGGGGCCGCACCACCGCGCGGGTCGCCGCGGCCGAGGACTCGGCCGCCGGCCCGACCGGTCGTCCCGCACAGACGCCCACCACCCGCAGAGGAGAGAACATGGCCTCCAACACCGTGACCGTGACCGACAAGTCGTTCGTGGAGGACGTGCTACAGAGCGACAAGCCGGTGCTGGTCGACTTCTGGGCGACCTGGTGCGGTCCGTGCAAGATGGTCGCCCCGGTGCTCGAGGAGATCGCGGCGGAGCACTCCGACAAGCTGACGGTCGCCAAGCTCGACATCGACCAGAACCCGCGGACCGCCAGGGACCTCCAGATCATGTCGGTGCCGACCATGATGGTCTTCCAGGGCGGCAAGCCGGTGAAGACGATCGTGGGCGCGAAGCCGAAGGCCGCGCTGCTCTCCGACCTGGCCGACTTCATCTGACGAGAACAGTCGTCTCCCGGGTCGGCGGACCGCCGACGGTCCCGGGAGGAGTGACGGAACAGGGCCCGTGGCCGGACATGACGTCCGCCACGGGCCCTGTCGTGTCCGCCCCGTTCTCGTCGGGACCGGAGGGTCCGGCGCGCGGGGGCGCCGGAGCACCGGTCAGAGCTTCACCATCGGGACCCCGCCGATGAGCATCAGCCGGACGGTGCCCGCCGTGCCGAAGTCGATCGTGGCGGTGGCCCTGGGGCCGCTGCCGTCGGTCGCCACCACGGTGCCGAGGCCGTACTTGTCGTGGCTGACGCGGTCGCCGACCTCCAGGGTCAGCGCCGGCGTCTGCTGCCAGCCCTGGAACGGGGTGGACCGCATGCCCCTGGCCGCCACCTTCGCCTGCGCCGAGTCCTCGCCGGTCCCGGCGCGGCGGCCCCAGCGGGTCGCGGCGGCCGGGCCGGACCGCTCGGGCTCCACGCGCCGCCACTCGACCAGGTCGGCGGGGATCTCGTCGAGGAACCGGGAGGCCGGGTTCGTCGTCGGCTGGCCCCACGCCGAGCGCACCATCGCCCTGGACAGGTACAGCCGCTGCCTGGCCCTGGTGATGCCCACGTAGGCCAGCCGCCGCTCCTCGGCCAGTTCCGCCGGCTCGCCCAGCGCCCGCATGTGCGGGAAGACGCCGTCCTCCCACCCGGTGCAGAACACCACGGGGAACTCCAGGCCCTTCGCGGTGTGCAACGTCATCAGGGTGACCACGCCGTCCTCGTCCTCCGGGACGGAGTCGGAGTCGGCGACCAGCGACACCCGCTCCAGGAACGCCGACAGCGACCCCGGCGCGGGCAGGCCCTCCTCGACGTCCTGGTCCTGTCCCTCCGGCGCGGCCGCCAGGTCCTCAGTGAACTCGCGGGCCACCGTGACCAGCTCGTTGAGGTTGTCCAGCCGGGTGCCGTCCTGCGGGTCGTCGCTGGTCTCCAGCTCGGCCCGGTAGCCGGTGCGGTCCAGCACCGCCTCCAGCACCTCGGCGACGTCCTGCCCGTCCCGCACCAGGGCGCGCAGCTCGTCGAGCAGGTCGACGAAGCCGGCGATCGCCTTCTGCGACCGCGGGTTCAGCAGGGCGACGCGGCCGTCGGCGGCGTCGCGCAGCGCGGCGGCGAAGGAGATCCGCTCCCGCTCGGCGTGGGTGGCCACGCACGCCTCGGCCCGGTCGCCGATGCCGCGCTTGGGCACGTTGAGCACGCGCCGCAGGCTCACGGTGTCCTCGGGGTTGTCCAGCACCCGCAGGTAGGCCAGGGCGTCCCTGACCTCGCGCCGCTCGTAGAAGCGCACCCCGCCGACCACGCGGTAGGGCAGGCCGAGCCGGATGAACACCTCCTCGAACACCCGGGACTGGTTGTTCGTGCGGTAGAAGACGGCGATGTCGCAGGCCCTGGCGTCGCCGGAGTCGATGAGCCGGTCGATCTCGGAGGCCACGAACGCGGCCTCGTCGTGCTCGTTGTCGGCGACGTAGCCGACGATCCGGTCGCCCTCGCCGGAGTCGGTCCACAGCCGCTTGTCCCGCCGGTTCGGGTTGCGGGCGATGACCGCGTTGGCGGCGTTGAGGATGGTCTGGGTGGAGCGGTAGTTCTGCTCCAGCAGGACCGTGCGCGCGTTGGGGAAGTCCCGTTCGAACTCGACGATGTTGCGGATCGTCGCGCCGCGGAAGGCGTAGATCGACTGGTCGGCGTCGCCGACGACGCACAGCTCGGCCGGCGGCACGGCCGGCCCGGCCTCCCCGTCGGCGGTCGCCGTGCCGACCAGCTCCCGCACCAGCACGTACTGCGCGTGGTTGGTGTCCTGGTACTCGTCGACCAGCACGTGCCGGAAGCGGCGGCGGTAGTGCTCGGCCACCTCGGGGAACGCCTGGAACAGCTCGACCGTGCGCATGATCAGGTCGTCGAAGTCCAGCGCGTTGGCCAGCCCGAGCCGCTGCTGGTAGGCCCCGTAGACCTCGGCGACCCTGCGCTCCAGGTCGTTGGCGGCCCGCGCGGCGGCGGTCTCCGGGTCCACCAGCTCGTTCTTCAGGTTCGACAGGTGCACGGCCAGCGTCCGCGCGGGGTAGCGCTTGGGGTCGAGGTCCAGCTCGCGGGCGACGATCGTGATCAGCCGGCGGGAGTCGTCCGCGTCGTAGATGGAGAAGTTCGACGTCAGCCCCAGGTGCTTGGCCTCGCGTCGCAGCACCCGCACGCACATCGAGTGGAAGGTCGACACCCACATCGCGTTCGCCCTGGGGCCGACCAGGGCGGAGACGCGTTCCCGCATCTCGGCGGCGGCCTTGTTGGTGAACGTGATGGCCATGACCTGGCCGGGGTGCACACCCCGCGCGGCGAGCAGGTGGGCGATGCGGTGCGCGAGCACCCTGGTCTTGCCCGAGCCGGCGCCGGCGACGACGAGCAGCGGCGAGCCGGCGTGCAGCACGGCCTCCCGCTGCTGCGGGTTCAGCCCGTCGAGCAGCGCGGCGGGGTCATGGCGGTAGGAGCGGGCCTGCGGCGCGGCGCTGGGCACGCCACCCACACCCGGGAGGTCGTGCGGTCCACCCGCACCCGTCGGGGAGGTGGGCTCCGGGAGGTCGAAGAGGGTGCTCATCGTGGCCTCACCGTACCCGCGCGCGGTGACCCTCCGCCGGAGGGCACGGCCCTGCCCGGGCCGTCGTGACGCGGTTCGTCTCGTCGGTCCATCCCCACGCACAACGCCCGCGCGGCCCGGGGCAGTCCCTGGTGGCCGGGCCCCGGCTTTCAGGGTCGATCAGGGGGTCTTCCCCGATCTGGGACGGCGGCGACGCGACGACCGTGGAGGTGTTCCGCCCGTCGAGCCGCAGGGGACCCGATGACCACCGCGCTCACCGACCTGCTGCCGGACCCGGCGGCGCTGTCCGTTCCCGTCATGGTGCTGCTGCTGACGGCCGTGTGCGTGGTCGAGGCGACCCTGCTGCTGGGCTCGCTGGTGCCCGGCGAGCTGGTGGTGGTCGCCGCGGCGGGCGCGGCCGGCGTCGAGTGGTACCCGGCCGTGCTGGCGGCCGCGGCGCTGGGCTCGGTGCTCGGCCAGGTCGGCGGCTACCTCCTCGGCAGGGCGTGCGGGGACCGGGTGCGGCACGGCTGGCTGGGCCGCCGGCTGGGTGAGCGGCGGTGGGCGCGGGCGGAGCTGGTCGTGCGCGGGGCCAGCCCGATGACCATGATCGCGGTGCGGTTCGTGGCGGTCGGGCACACCCTGGCCCCGGTGCTGGCCGGCGCGGCGCGGATGCCGGCCCGGCGCTTCCTCCAGCTCGCGGCGATCGGCTCCGCGGTGTGGGGCGGGGTCTGGGCGGCGCTGGGCGTGGCCGCGCGGCAGGCGGGGGAGCTGGCCGGGAGCTGGTACGTGGCGACCGGGGTCGGCGTGCTGGGGATGGTCCTCGCCGGGGCGACCCTGACCCGCACCGTGCGGCGGGCCGGCCTCGACGAGCCGGACGCGCTCCCCTCGGCCGAGCAGGCGCCCGTCCGCGTGTGAGCCCGCTCGCCCACCCGGCGGCCGAGCGTCCACCGACCGGGCGAGACGGGCCGGAGGAACTCCTGAACGGTGGGACGTCGCTCGACCGGCCGGACGCGGCTGTGGCAGACTTGCCGCCGTGCCGCAGCGCGTTTTCCACTTTTACTACGGGTGCCGGACTCCGGTGCCCGTGGTCGCGTAGGCGCAGACGAAGCCACCACGACGCCCCTGGAGTCCACGGACCCGGGGGCGTCGCCGCTTCCGGTCCGGGGTTCCCGACAGCACCAGCCGGAGGAGACCCATGAACGTCACGCTGGACGACGGCGCGGCCGGGAACACCACCGCCGCCCCCGACGGCATCACTGGCACCCCGAACATCGACGAGCTGCGGCACGAGATCGACCACCTGGACGCGGAGATCCTCCGCCTCGTCAAACGCCGCAGCGAGGTGTCCAGGACGATCGGCGCGGCCAGGATGGCCGCCGGCGGCCCGCGCATCGTCTACAACCGGGAGATGGACGTGCTCGCCCGCTACCGCGAGCTGGGCGCCGAGGGCCGTGAGCTGGCGTTGATCCTGCTCCGGCTGGGCCGGGGTCGGCTCGGCCACTGAGTCCGGCCGCCACCGCCACACCGACACCACCAACGCCGTCGACGCCGCCGGGCGGTGGCGCCGCGCGTCGCCGCGACCGGCGAGGCGCCGCCTCACGCCGGGGGCTCGGGCACCAGGTCCAGCAGGCGCACGGCCAGCTCGACCTGGAGCAGCCGGTCGGGCCGACGCCAGTCGGCGCCGAGCAGCGCGGTGACCCGTTCCAGGCGCTGCACCACCGTGTTGACGTGCACGTTCAGCAGGTCCTTCGCCCGACCCGGGCTGCGCCCGGCGGCGAAGTAGGCACGCAGGGTGCGCACCAGCTCGGTGCCGCGCGCGCTGTCGTAGTCCAGGACCGCGCCCAGGGTGGCGCGGACGAACCCGCCGGGGTCGGCCCGGTCGGCGAGCAGGAGGCCGACGAACCCCAGCTCGCCGGCCGAGGCCGCCTCCCCGGTCCTGCCGAGCGCGACCAGCCCGCGCAGGCACCGCTCGGCCTCCTGGTGCGCGGCCGGGATTCCCGAGGGACCGCGCACCGGCCCTGCCGCGCCCGCGGTGACGGTCCGGCGCAACGCGGTGGACAGCGCCCACGCGCACCGCCGGGCCAACGCGCCGGCGTCGCGCCCCGGCAACAGCAACACGGCCCTGCCCCGGTGCTGCACGCCGAGGCCGCCGAGCAGGCGGGCGTGCCGCGCCGCGGCCTGCCCCAGCCGCTGTCGGGGCACGGCGGCCTCGGCCACGACCACGCAGTGCGCGTGGTCGAGGTTCACCCCCAGCCGGCGCGCGCGGTCCTGCACCACCGGCAGGTCGCGCCCCGGGTCGGCAAGCAGGTCGGACAGCAGCTCGCCCCGCACGCGCTCCTCGGCGGCGGCCGTGGTCCGCAGCAGGAGCAGCAGCAGGGCCGCCACCATCCCCGCGCGTTCCAGGATGCCCAGGTCGGGACCGGACAGGTCGGGCCGTCCCGCCAGCACCAGGTCGCCGAGGACCTCGTCGCCCGCGGTCGCCGGGACCAACCAGAGATCGCCGACCCGCTCCGCACGGCAGGCGCGGTCACCGCCCTGGCCCGAGGAGCTGCCCGACGCCCCCGGCGGGGGCAGCGCGTCGAGGTCGGCCACCTCGCCCACCACCGCGAGTGGCACGCCGTCGCCGTCCCTGACCAGCAACGCCCCGCCCAGGACGTCGACGACCGCCTGCGCCACCGCGGTCACCCCGCCGCCGGCGAGCACGAGCCCGGCCAACCGGTCGTGCGCGGCCGCCGCCCGTTCGACCGCCGCCGACTGGGCGCGTGCCATGGCGTGGAGGGCGGCCAGGCCCCGCATGCGGCGGTGGAGGCGCTCCGCGTCCCTGGCCGCGCCCCTCAACGCGTCGCGCTCCGCCGGCGACACGACGTGGGCCTCGGCGGAGCGGATCTCGGCCAGGAGGGGGCGCGGGTCCCCGTCGGCGGCGAGCGCGGCCAGGAGCCGGCAGGCGAGCCGAGTGGTCCTGTCTTCGCTGTTGGCGCTGTTGGCGCTGTTGGCGCTGTCGGTGCTGTGGGTGCTGCCCGCACGGCCGGAGCGGCCGGTGTCGTCGATCCCCGGGGAGGGCTCGGTCACCCGGGCCATTCTCGCGATCACGGCCCGGTCAGTCAGCCCCCGTGGGCGCGCCGGGGACCGTCCGGGCGCTCCGTCGGTGGTCCGTCAGTTGGCGGTCCAACCGCCGTCCATGCTGAACGAGGCGCCAGTGACCGAGCGGGCGTGCGGCCCGCACAGCCAGGTCACCAGCTCGGCCACCTCCTCCGGCTCGACCAGCCGCTTGATCGGGCTACGGGCCAGCAGGACGTCGTCGAGGACCTGCTCGGGCGGGATGCGGTGCGCGACGGCCTGGTCGGCGATCTGCTGCGCCACCAGGGCGGTGCGGGTGTACCCGGGGCTCACGCAGTTCGACGTCACCCCGTGCGGCGCGCCCTCCACCGCGACGACCTTGGACAACCCCTCCAACGCGTGCTTCGCCGCGACGTAGGCGACCTTGAACGGGGTCGCGCGCAGCCCGTGCACCGAGGAGATGTTCACGACCCGCCCCCAGCCGCGCTGGTACATGCCGGGCAACGCCGACCGCACGATGCGGAACGGCGACTCCAGCATGACCCGCAACAGCAGGGAGAAGGTGTCGGGCGGATACGTGTGCACCGGGGCCACGTGCTGCATCCCCGCGTTGTTGACCACGATGTCGATGCCGATGCCGAGGTGGGCGGCGGCGTCGGGGTCGGCGAGGTCGACGTGGGTGGCCGACCCGTCGATCTCCTCGGCCAGGCGGGCCGCGGCGTCGCCGTCCCGGTCCGCGACCAGCACCGCGGCCCCCTCGGCGGCGAGCCGGCGGGCGATGGCCGCGCCGATCCCGCTCGCCCCTCCCGTGACGAGCGCACGCCTGCCGGCCAAGGTTGCGGAGCGCGGTTCCATGTCCACAGAACGTATGCGTGAGCCAGGTCTCAGCCCATGGTTCGTCCGCATACACCACGCTTTTGGCCGGTGGGTCCGCGCCCCAGGGACGGGTCTCGGGCGCGTGGCAGGCGCGCCTCACGCCTCAACGCGTGTCAGGCGCGTCTATACACGTGTCAGGCGCGTCTCCGGCGCGTCTCGGGCGCCTCACCACCCCAGTTCGGGCCAGTGGGGCGCGAGCGCGGAGCGGACGGCCGCCAGGTCGGCGTCGGTCCGCTCGGGGTGGGTGGCGGACTCGTCGGGCAGGTAGGCCAGCGGGTCGGCCATGAGGGGCTCCGGCACCCCCACCAGCCCCTCGACGAGCCCGTGCAGGCACAGCGCGGCGTAGCCCCTGAGGTAGCCGCCCTCCTGCGTCACGACCGCTCGGCCGCCGGTCAGCTCGTCGGCGAGGTCGGCGACGCGGCCGCCCAGGGCGCGGTAGCCGGCCGCGGTGACGTTGTGCCGGCCGTTCGGGTCGAACGTCGAGCCGTCGAAGCCGGACGCGCAGACCAGGAAGTCGGGGCGGAACGCCCGGACCAGCGGCGCGACGACCTCGTCGAACGCCCTGGCGTAGGCGGTGTCGCCGGCCCCGAGCGACAGCTCGACGTTGACGTTGCGGCCCTTCCCCTCGGCCGTGCCCACCTCGTCGGGCGCGCCGGTCTGCGGGTGGCTCGCGCCCCACGCGCCGTGCCGCATGTGGATCGACGCGGTGAGCACGTCGGGGTCGGCGTAGAAGATCTCCTGCGTGCCGTTGCCGTGGTGGACGTCCCAGTCGACCACCGCCACCCGCAGGCCGGCGGCCCTGGCCCTGGCCACGGCCAGCGCCGGGTTGTTGACCAGGCAGTACCCGTCGGAGGCCGCGGGCTGGGCGTGGTGGCCGGGCGGCCGGACGAGGGCGTAGGCGAGGCTCGCCGAGCCGTCGAGGACCGCGTCGGCGGCGGCGAGCGCGCTGCCGGCCGCGGCCAGGACCGCCGGCCACGAGCCCGGGCCGACGACGGTGTTCACGTCCACGGCGACCCGGGCCGGCCCGGCGCAGGCCCGTTCCACGAACGCCAGGTAGTCCCGGTCGTGCACGGCGGCCAGCTCGTCGACGTCGGCCAGCCGGCCCTCGCGCCAGCGCAGGTGCGGGGCCACCGGTCCCCTCCTCAGCACCGAGCGGAAGGTGCGGAGGCGGGCGGCGTTCTCCGGGTGGGTTTCCGGCTCGTCCAGCCACGGCCAGCGCCCGGGAAGCTCCCACAGCCCCTCACCGGGGTCGTGGGCCAGGCAGGCGTCGTGCCAGAACACGTCGACGGTGCGGGTCACGACCGCCGAGGGTAGGCGGGCCGGCGGCCGGTATCAGGGGAATATCGGGGTCCTCACCCATGCCGGAACGCCGCCGACGACGGGCAGACTGGGGGCATGCTGGATTTCCTGGCGACGGTGGTGGCGGTGTTGGGCCTGCTGGCCGCGGTGGCCAACGCCGGATACCTGGCGATGCTCGGGTCCGCCGCGAAGCGGCGGGCGGGCGGCGAACCGGTGGCCCGGTTCGTGCGCGGCCGGTGGCCGGTGGCCGTGGTGACCACCGTGGTCACGTTGTTCGCGCTCGCGCTGACCAGCGGCGGTGGCTTCGCCGACGTGCTGGCGATCGTCGCCGGGGTCGGCGGCGGCGTGGGCGCGGCCAAGGCCCTGGAGGGCACCCGGAAGCGCCTCGACCGAGGCGTGTGAGGCCTGAGGCCCGAGGCCTGAGGCCCGAGGCTCAAGTAGGCGCGTCGGGCCGACACCTGACCGGCCGCGGCACACAGGACGTCCCTCGTGTGCCGCGGCCGGATTCTGGCGTGGTCTCCCGGCCCTGGCACCGCCTGACCGCCCTCCCACCTCCCCGCTTCGCCACGGCCCAGACTTCCGTCGGGATCTCCCGGGCCAGGCGGCCCCGATCCGCCGTGCCGGCTCCTCCCGCAGGTCCTTTTCGACGCGCGATATCGGAACGCGTCTTCTTCTGAATCCGGGCAGGACAATGCAAGTCGCATGAGAAGCCGGTTTTCACGCTTCGCTCCGGGCAAGTCCTGGCCGCCGGGTCGGTTCGCTCAGGCCGGGCATCCCTCGCTCTGGCGCCTTTCGACGCCCCGATCCCGACGGTCATGACGAGTTCTCGGGTTCTGATCGCCCTTCCGGGTATTCCCGGTGGCCGGCAGGGCGACCCGCCCCGGAAACACTCCGGCGGCACCTACCCCGGGCCTACCCTGTCGCCAATGACGGATGCCTTAGACGAGCCCACGAGGGACGTGCAGCGCGTGCTGGTGGTCACCGCCCATCCCGACGACGTGGACTTCGGCGCGGCCGGGACCGTCGCGACCTGGACCGCCGGCGGAGCCGACGTGGCCTACTGCGTCTGCACCTCCGGCGAGGCGAGCGGGGAGCCCAACGCCCCGCCAGGGGAGACGGCGCGCACGCGCGAGGCCGAGCAGCGGGCCGCCGCCGAGGAGGTGGGCGTGCGCGAGGTCTTCTTCCTCCGCCACCCCGACGGGCGGTTGACCCCGTCGCTGGAGCTGCGACGGGACATCACGCGGGTGATCCGCCGGTTCCGGCCGCACCGCGTGCTGACCTGGTCCCCCGAGATCAACTGGGAATTCCTGGTCACGTCGCACCCCGACCACCGGGCGGCGGGCGAGGCGGCCCTGGCCGCCGTCTACCCGGACGCCCGCAACCCGCACGCCCACCCCGAGCTGCTGGCGAACGAGGGCCTCCAGCCGTGGACGGTGTCCGAGCTGTGGCTGGCCGACGGCCCGCCGGAGCGCCGCAACCGCGTGGTGGACGTGACCGACGTGTTCCCGGCGAAGCTCGCCGCGCTCCGCGCGCACCGGTCCCAGACCGGCCACCTCCCCGACCTGGAGGGGGACACGCGGGGCTGGCTGGCGGCCACGGCCCGGCGGTTCGGGCTGCCGGAGGGCCGGTTGGCCGAGACGTTCCAGGTGGTGAACACCGCGTAACCGGGTGGGCCACCCGAGGTGACGGGGGTGAGGAAGGTCGAGACGCACAGCGGGCACGAGGCCGGACGCCCCGCGGGACCGCCGGGCGAACGCGCCAGGACGTCCTCAGCACCCTCCCCACCCTCTCCGCCCTTGACTCCGTCGGTCCCGTCGGGGTCGCCGACGGCGGGCGTCGCGCCGCGCGCCCGGGTCCGGCTCGCCGTGCTCCCGGCCGCCCGGCCGTCCCCCCCACCCCCCGGGCGCGGGTCGGGGCCCCGACGGCAGGCGCGGGAGGCGCGGTCGGCCGCCGCCGGGGCCGGCCGCCCGCTTCCCGGCGTCGACGCCGAACCGACCGCCGAACCGACCGGGCTGTGCGGCTTCGACCTGGGCTCGGTGCCGGCGTCGGTGACCCCGCCCAGGAGCTGGCGGCGGGCCGCGTGGCTCAGCGGCTCGGTCGGGGGCGGGGTGGCGGTGGCGCTGCTGGTCCTGGGCGCGGTGCTGGGCGGCCCGGGGCGCCAGGCGAACCGCATGGACGGGCTGCCCGGCTACCCCAGCGAGTTTCGCTTCCCGGAGTCCCGACCGGCGACGCCCACCTCCCGCCCGGGAAACCCGCCGAACGAGTCCGGCCCCACCCGCGACGACACCCGGACGAGCGAGCCCGAACAGCGGCCCACCGAGCCCGTCATGGCCCTGGCCGCCTCCCCGGCCCACCATCACCCCGTGACGGAGGCGGCGGCGCGGAACGTGACGCCGACGCCCGCCGCGACGACCCACGCCCACCCGACCAGCGCGCCGCCCCGCACCACCGAACCGCTGGGCCGCCGGATCCCACCCAAGGTCACGACGGTGCCGAACCAGGGCGCCGCCGGGACCGACCCCGACAAGCTCCGGAAGACGACGGTGCAGTTCTACGAGGGCGTCGGCCGCGGGCTGGACGGCGTCACCGACCTGCTCGCCGACGACCTCCGACGGGACGGGGCGGCCCTGCTCAACCAGCAGTTCGGCGACGTGGTGGGCACACGGGTCGAGGAGATCGTCATCGACCCCGCCAGGGGCGTGACCATCTCGGTGCTCCGCGTGGAGCACCGCGACGGCACCGTCACGACGGAACGGCGGGAGCTGCGGTTCGCCGTCGCCCCTCGGCCACTCGTCAGCGGCGAGCGTCTCCTCTCCCGCGCCCAACGGTGAGCGACGCACACGCGAGCCGTAGTCGTTGCTCCGCGCGGGTGACCCGTTCGCACCGCTCGTCGCCTCGGAGGGGTGAACCGCTGCCTTCCCCTGGCGCACCCCCGGCTGATCACGGTACGAGTTCTGCCGACCACAGACGGTACGGAGGCAGGACCGTGGACCCTTCGCCGAGCGGTCGCCGTCATCCCAGGGCGGGCTCGATCAGCGTCGCCGAACTCATCGGCCAGCACCCCCGGCCGGTGCGCATCCCACCCTCGCACGTCGTCGACGCGGACCGGCTCGTCGAGGAACTCCTCGGCCCGGCCCCGGCCGACGACGCCGACGACGACCCGCGCGGGGCCGGCCGGGCGCGGCGGTTCGCCGGCCTCGCGCTCGGCGCGCTCGTGCTGTGCGGCGCCGTCGCCGCGGCGGCCGTGCTCACCGGCTCCCCGCCCCGCGGGGGCGCGACCACCGGGTCGGCCGGCGCGCCCACCCAGATCAGCGGAGTCGCCGCCCTGCGGCCCGACGTCCTCGACCGCGGGCTGCCCGGCCGGAGGGAGACCGCGGGCGCGGCGGGCGTGGCCACGACCACGGGGGCGACCCCGACCCGGCCCGCCGAGCGCGGCGGCCCGACCACGACGGCCACCGGGGTGGGCACCCGGTCCATCACCACCGACCCGTCGGCCGGCGGGCTCGGCTCCGGCGTGGAGGTGGTCAGGGAGTTCTACCGCCTGCTCGCCGTCGACCCCCACGCCGCGTTCGCCCTGCTCGACCCCGGCCTCCACGGAGGCGACCCGACCGGCTTCACCGCCCCGTGGCAGGGCGTGCGGGCCGTGCGGCTGGAGGAGGTGACGCCCCGGCCCGACGGGTCGGTGGAGGCGCGGACGGCGATCCACCAGGCGGACGGCGGCTGGCTGCGCGTCCGCCAGCTCCTGTTCGTCAGCGAGACCAACCCGCCCAGGATCACCGGCGCGCGGTTGTTGTCGGCGCAACGGGGGTGACCCGGAGGCGCCGACCGGGCGTTCGGAGCAGGGGACTGCCCCGAACAGCGGCTGCGTCGGGTTGACTTCCGCCCTCCGTCTTGGAACTGTCAGCGGCTTCCGGTAACCAGGATCGGGACCGACAGCCCCCGGCGTGCCCCACGCCACGTCAGGGAGGCGCTAACGCCACGCGCTCCGTGGCGGACTACACAGGAAGACCACCCTCCGGCGGGCGGACCGGTCGGATGTCCGGATGTCTGCTTCGGCGGACTAGCCTGGCGGCGACCGGCTCCACGCGGCGGGTGGTGGTCCGACGGCGGATCCCCGCCCCGTATCGTTGGGTGCGGTGGTGCTGACCGTCACGGGGTGATCGAGGAGTGTTTTGCGGATCTTGCTACGGGATCCCCGGAACACCTCCGGGCACCGTCACCCCCAGCACAGATACAGAGCCCAGTCCGATTCCACTGGCGTTCAGTTCGGCCCACCCGCGCCCGGCGGGGCCAGCATGAGCGCCGTGACCATCACGGGGAGCCGCCGGTGAGCGACGAGGGTCGCCTGGTCGCCGGACGCTACCGGTTGCTGCAGCGCCTCGGCAGCGGCGCCATGGGTGTCGTCTGGCAGGCCCATGACGAGCGTCTGCACCGCACGGTGGCCGTCAAGGAGTTGCTGCTACAGCCCGGTCTGAGCCGGGAGGAGGCCGACGAGGCCAAACAGCGGGCGATGCGTGAGGGTCGGATCGCCGCCCGGTTGCAGCACCCCAACGCGGTCACGGTGTTCGACGTGGTCGAGGAGGACGGCGCTCCCTGCCTGGTCATGGAGTACCTGGCGTCGCGGTCGCTGGCGGCGGTGATGGCCGAGCGGGGCACGCTGCCGCCGGCGGAGGCGGCCCGGATCGGGGCGCAGGTCGCGGCGGCGTTGTCGGCGGCGCACGCGGCGGGGATCGTGCACCGGGACATCAAGCCGGGCAACATCCTGTTGGCCGAGGACGGCACGGTGAAGATCACCGATTTCGGGATCTCCCGGGCGACCGGTGACGTGACGGTGACCAAGACGGGGATGTTGGCGGGCACGCCGGCGTATCTGGCGCCGGAGGTGGCGCGGGGGCGGGACATCGGTCCGCCCTCGGATGTGTTCTCGTTGGGGTCGACGTTGTACGCGGCGGTGGAGGGTGAGCCGCCGTTCGGGTTGAACGAGAACACGTTGGCGTTGTTGCACGCGGTGGCGGCGGGGAAGGTGAATCCGCCGTCGCAGGCGGGGCCGTTGACGGCGTTGTTGATGCGGTTGTTGCGGTCGGAGCCGGATGAGCGGCCGACGATGGCGCAGGCGCGGGAGGCGTTGGCGGCGGTGGCGGCGGGCAAGCCGTTGCCGGCGGGGTTGGGTGAGACGGTGGCGGTGGTGCCGCCGTGGCAGTCGGGTGGGGTGACGCAGGCGGTGGCGACCAAGGCCGTCGCCGCGCCC
>NZ_JAMTCP010000045.1:0-1638 GCF_024171885.1 Streptoalloteichus tenebrarius
CTGCTGATCATCGCCGACAAGGGCTACGTCTCCCGCGAACTCGACCACTTCCTCGCCGAGCGCGGGGTCCGGTTGATCCGACCGTCCTACCGCAACCGGACCCCGCATCCCGGCGAGCCGCTGCTCAAGGCCGTCCGCCAGCTGATCGAGTCGGTCAACGACACGTTGAAAGGCCAACTCGACCTGGAACAACACGGCGGGCGCACCATCGAGGGCGTCGGTGTTCGCATCGCCCAACGACTCCTGGCCTTAACGGCCGCCATCTGGCACAACCGCGCCACCGGCCAGCCCGTCACCCGCTCCCTGACCGCCTACGACCACTAACCCCAGTTACGCATTACTCGTCTAGGCCCCGGGACGGCAGGGGTTCACCGGCGCCCGCGCGGTGAGCCCCGCGTCGCCCGGCCGCCGTCCGCCGCCCCGACCCGGCCGGGGCGGGCGTCGTTAGCATGGGCGGGACGCGAGAACGGGTGACGGAGGAGGGGCGTGGTGCGGAACCAGATCCCGGTGGTCGTCGTCGCGGGTTTCCTGGGGTCCGGCAAGACCACGTTGCTCAACCACCTGCTCCACCGCGCCGGGGACACCCGGCTGGGCGTGATCGTCAACGACTTCGGCAGCATCAACGTGGACGCGATGCTCGTCGCCGGACAGGTGGACTCCACGATCTCGCTGGGCAACGGCTGCCTCTGCTGCGCGATCGACTCCGCCGACATGGACGAGCTGCTGGACCGGCTGGCCGATCCCCGCAAGCGGATCGACGTCATCGTGGTCGAGGCCAGCGGCCTCGCCGAGCCGCAGGGGATCACCCGGCTGGTCCTGGCCAGCGCCAACCGCAGGATCACCTACGGCGGTCTCGTCGAGGTGGTCGACGGCGCGGAGTTCGAGCGCACCAGGACCGCCCACCCCGAGATCGACAAGCACCTGCGCTACGCCGACCTCGTGGTGCTCAACAAGAACGACCGCCTCGACGAGGACGCGCGCCGCCGCGTGCTGGCCACGATCGAGCAGCTCAGCCCCGGCACGCCGGTCGTGCCAACCTCGCACGGCCGGGTCGACCCCGCCCTGCTGTTCGACGCCCAGGCCCGGCCGGTCCGCCACGAGGAGGCCCAGCAGCTCGCGCTCGACCTCCTCCGCGAGGACGTGGCGCACGACTGCGCCGAGGACCACGTGCACCACGCCTACGAGAGCGTGTCGTTCTCCGCGGAGCGGCCGGTGGACCCGAACCGGCTGATGGACTTCCTCAACGACCGGCCGGCCGGGCTGTACCGGATGAAGGGCTTCGTGCACTTCGACCTCAAGGGCTACCGCCAGAAGTACACGATGCACGTCGTGGGCAACTACCTCTCCTTCCAGCGCTCCGCGTGGGGACGCGATGAGGGGCGGAGGACCCAGCTCGTGGCGATCGGCACGGGCGTGGACGTCGACGAGGTGCGGCGACGACTGGAGGGTTGCCTGCGCGGCGAGGAGGAGACCGCCGACGCCAGCGGCATGTTCCGCGTCCTCCGCCACACGCGCTGACCCGCCGGTCCACCTACGCGCCGACTCACCTGACCCGCCGGTTCACCTGACCCGCCGGTTCACCTGACCCGCCGGTTCACCTGACCCGCCGGTTCACCTGACCCGCCGGTTCACCTGACC
>NZ_JAMTCP010000045.1:1648-55007 GCF_024171885.1 Streptoalloteichus tenebrarius
TGACCCGCCGGTTCACCTGACCCGCCGGTTCACCTGACCCGCCGGTTCACCTGACCCGCCGGTTCACCTGACCCGCCGGTTCACCTGACCCGCCGACTCACCTGAGGCGTCCACAGTGGACTGACAGGTTCTGGCGCCAGCGCCGGGCGGTCACGCCCGTGGGCGCAGCACGAGGAGCAGGAACACCGCCTCGGTGTCGCCGGGGTTGCTCAGCCGGTGGACGCGGTCGCCGGGCAGCACGGCGGCGTCGCCCGCGTGGAGTTCCACCGTCGTCTCGCCGGCGGTGACCCGGAGCGTCCCGGTCAGCACCACGAAGGACTCGCGCGTGCCCGGTGGGTGGGGGCGGAACGCGGCGGGCGCGCTGCGCGGCGGCAGCGTGTACCGGATGATCTCGCTGCCCGGCACCGGCTCCAGCAGCGCCTCGCGGACCGCGCCGGTGCTCTCGTCGACCATGCGGGAGACCTCGTCGCCCCGCACCACCGTCGGGGTCGCCGCGGTGTAGCCGACCAGCTCGGACAGGGGGCGGCCGAGCGCCTCGGCGATCTGGAGCGCGGAGTGCAGGCTCGGGTTCCGCTCACCCCGTTCGATCTTGGACAGCGCGGCGCGGGACACCCCGCTGCGCTCGGCGAGTTCGTCCAGCGTGAGCTGGCGCTCCTGGCGGAGTCGACGGACCTCGGCGCCAAAGTCTTTCTCCAAAGGTAGAACTCCTCTCCTATAGTCCGCTAGCGTGGTTCTCCCGAAGGAGAACAGTAGTGCCCGATAGGAGAAGTGTCGTGTCGCTCATCCGGAGGTCCCGGTGACGGCGGCCCTGGCCGCCGTGCCCCCCGTGTTCGCCCTCGTGCTCCTGCTGCTGCGCCGCACCGCGCTCACCGCCGCCCTGGGCGCGGTGGCCGTCGCCGTCGTGCTCGCCCTCCTGGCCTTCCCCACCTCGCCCGATGCCCTCGCGGCGGCCGGCCTGCGGCTCGCGCCGACCGCGGTGGAGGTCGCGCTGATCCTGCTCGGCGGCGTCGTGCTCAACGAGCTGCTGGCCGCCAGCGGAACGCAGCGCCGGCTCGCTGACGCGATCGCCGAGGCGTGTGGCGGGCGGGGCCGCGCCGTCGTGGTCGTCGTCCTCGGCGTCACGCCGTTCGCCGAGTCCGTCACCGGCTTCGGCATCGGCGTCGTGGTCGCGATCCCGTTGTTGCGCCGGCTGGGGCTGTCCGCCCGGCAGGCCGCGATCACGGGCCTGCTCGGCCTGGTCACGGTCCCGTGGGGCTCCATGGCACCGGGGACGCTGGTCGGGGCGCAGCTCGGGGGAGTGGCCTTCCAGGAGTTGGGCGTGCGCAGCGCGGTGCTGTCGCTGCCCGTGTTCCTGTTGGCCGGCGCGGGCGCCCTGGTGGTGGCGACCGGCTGGCGCGGCCTGATCTCCACCCTGCCTGACCTCCTGGTCACGACCGGCGTGCTGTGGGGCGTGATCTGGGCGACCAACACGTGGATCGGTGTCCCGCTGGCCGGGGTGCTCGGCGGCCTGGCCGTCATCACCGGCGTGCTGGTGCTGGGCCGGCGCACGGGAGAGGGCGTCGCACGCACGCTGCGGCCCTACCTCGTGCTGTTGGCCGGGCTGATGGGCAGCCGACTCCTGGTCGCGCTGGTCGGGACCGAGGCGTGGTGGACCGAGGTGCTCGTCAGCCCAGCGCTCTGGCTCCTCGTCACCGTCGCCGTCACGCCCCGGCTGGAGGACGTGCCCGCCGGCGCGGCGCGGGCCTGCGTGACGGCCGGCGCGCGGCGCGCGTGGCCGGTCGCCGCGTCCGCCGTCGCCTTCCTCGCCCTCGGCGCGCTGCTCACCGTGACCGGGATGAGCGCCGCGCTGGCCACGGCGGCCGCGAGCCTCGGCCCGGTGTACCTGGCGATCGCGCCGTTCGTCGCCGCGCTCGGCGGGTTCCTCGCCGGTTCGAACACCGGGGCCAACGCGATGTTCGCGGCCAGTCAGGCCGCGGCGGCGCACTCCCTCGGCGTTCCCGCGCTCACCCTGGTCGGCGCGCAGAACGTCTCCGCGGCGCTGTCGATCATGGTCTCGCTGCCGAGGGTGACGCTCGCCGCCCAGCTCGCCTCCAGTCAGGACGACGTCCAGAACAGTGCCCGCAACACGGTTTCGGACGGCGGCGCGGGCGCGCCACCCGACACCACGTCCCCGGGCCAGGTGCTTCCGGTGGTCGCGCTCGTCGACGTCGTCGTGCTGGTCGCGATCGCCGCGATCACGGTCCTCTCCGCCTGAGGCGAGGGCCGCGCCCGACCTCCCGGACAACGGGGTCCGGGCCATGGTCCGGTCCGCCACGCGCTCCCGCCGTGGCGGACCGGACTCCCTGTCCCGCCTGCCGAACCGGTTCACCGTGTGGTCCTGACGCACGAGCGGTCCGAGGTCCCGGGGTGCGACTCCCGCTCGGCCCGTGACCACTCGCGACACGTCTCTCGGTGGTGCCGGAACGCGAGTGCGCACGTCCACCCGCTCGGGCCGCGTTCACGGACCATGTCGACATCCACTGTCCACAGCGTCCACAGCGTCCACAGTGTCCACTGTGGACGCTTGATGTGCCTGTGAGCCGCTCGTGGGGACGGTGACGCCTGATCGTTCTCTGGCACGATGGCGTTGGCTGCCCCAGTGCGAGAAAGGAAGCCCGGATGCGGAGACTTCGTTGGTCCCGACGGCTCGCCCTGACGGCGTTACCCGCGGTGGTGGTGACCGCGCTCGCCGCCCCGGTCGCCGTCGCGGACGCGGGCGCGGGCGCGTCCCCGGCCACCGCCCCGGTCCGGTCCGCCCCGGCGACACCCCTGTCCCTGGCCCTGCCGGCGCCCACCGGGCCGCACCAGGTGGGCAAGGTGGACCTGCACCTGGTGGACCGGTCGCGCCCCGACCCGTGGGTCGAGGGCCGTCCCTACCGCGAGCTGATGATCAGCGTCTGGTACCCCGCCCGGCACGCCGACCACCACCCGGTTGCCCCGCACCTGTCCCCGGGCGCCGCGGCCGACCTCGACCGCAACGACGTGGAGCGGTACTTCG
This sequence comes from Streptoalloteichus tenebrarius, assembly GCF_024171885.1. Lineage (GTDB taxonomy): Bacteria > Actinomycetota > Actinomycetes > Mycobacteriales > Pseudonocardiaceae > Streptoalloteichus > Streptoalloteichus tenebrarius. The sequence goes on from NZ_JAMTCP010000045.1 coordinate 4,686, forward strand.
GCGTGCCCAGCGGCTCCGTCGACTGGGCGGGCACGAGGACCCACGCCCATGTGGGAGCGCCGGTCGACCGGCGGGGCGGGCCAAGGCCGGTCGTCCTGTTCTCCTCGGGCTTCCAGTCGCCCCGGACGTTCAACACCGTGCTGGTGGAGGACCTCGCCAGTCGGGGGTACGTGGTGGTCACCGTGGATCACACGTACGACGCGATGCAGGTGGAGTTCCCCGGCGGCCGGATCGAACGCGGCAGGGCGTCCGGCGAGAACCCGGCCGACGTCGAGACGGCGTTCACGACCAGGGTCGCGGACACCCGGTTCGTCCTCGACCAGGTCGCGGCGCTGGACCAGGGGCGCAACCCCGACGTGGACGGCGCCCGGCTGCCGGTGGGGCTGCGGGGCGCGCTCGACCTCTCCCGGGTGGCCTCGGCCGGCTTCTCCCTCGGTGGCGCCGCCGCCGCGCAGGTGACGCACGACGACCGCCGGGTCGTGGCGGGCGTCAACATCGACGGCCGGATGTACGGGTCGGTCGTGGAGGCCGGCCTCGACCGCCCGTTCCTCCTCCTGGCCAACGAGCAGCACACGCGCGAGCGGGACACGTCGTGGGCCTCCTTCCGGAAGGCGCAGCGGGGATGGGTGCGCGAGCTGAACTTCGCCGGTGCGGCCCACATCTCGTTCTCGGACGTCCAAGCCCTGCTTCCCCAGTTCGCGACCAGGCTCGGGGTGCCGGCGGACCGGGTGGCCACGTTGATTGGCACGATCGACCCCGGCCGGTCGTTGGCGGCGCAGCGGGCCTACCTCACGGCGTTCCTCGACCTGCACCTGCGCCAGCGCCCGACGTCGTTGTTCGACGGTCCCTCGCCCGCTCACCCGGATGTGCGGCTGGTGCCATGAGAGAGCCGGGGCGCTCCCCGACGGAGGTCCCCACAAGTCCCAATAAGTCCACTGTGGACCCTCCAGTCGCCGACTGGAGGGTCCACAGTGGATTGTCCTACTGGGTCGGCGGGACCACGTCCTCGTCGAGCTGCCCGGACAGGCCCCGGCGGTTGGAGGTGACGACGAAGGCGACGGGGTCGCCCACCCGGTACCGGCTCGCCGCGTCACCGAGGTGCACGAACAGTTGCTGCGTGTTGTCCCGCTGGTCCCGCACGTCCACGAAACCGAAACCCCGGTCGGCGAACACCCTGCGCAACACGCCCTTCATCCGCCACCCCTCCTGGACCAGCGCGCCGGCCAACGGCCGGTCGCCGGCGCGCAGCGGCTCGGTCGGCAGGAACCGGACGTTGGCGCCCCTGACCAGGTCCCGCTGTCCCTCGGCGAGGAACCTCCGGTCGACGTAGAACTCCCCGCGCTCGGACCGGACGAAGCCCCGCCCGTTCTCGGTGCTCCAGTTGTCCACCGTGCCGTGCGTGAACCGGTCCTGGTCCTGACCCTGCCGGCTCGCCGGGGCCGGCCGGGGTCCCGCGGAGACCTGGATGCTCTCCCGCACGGTCTCGTTCCTGGCCCCGAACTGGCTCTGCGCCCAGATGATCTCGTAGTAGCTGACCCGCTGCCCGAACCCCTTCAGCCCGACCTCGCCGGCGAGGTGGTACTCGTTGGTCGGCCGGTCCAGCGCCCTGCCGATCTCCGAGCCGATCTTGGTCATGTCGGCGGCGTGGAAGGTGTTGACGTCGATCCACACGGCGTTGGGCGCGGCCGAGGTCGACAGCCGCGCGGCCAGGTCCACCGTGCTGCCGATGACGTCGATCGCGCCGGAGGGGGTGTTGTACTCGACGACCTTGCCGGTGGCGATGCCGACCGTGCACTGGCAGTTCTGGATCAACGTGGTCTCCTGCTGGAGCCGGCGCAGCTCCTCCTGGAGGGCGATCCCCGACCGGATCGCGTTGGCGCTGCCCGAGTCGTCGAAGACGGCGAGGACGCCGTCGCCGAGGTACTTCACCACCTGCCCGCCCTCGCGCTGCACCGCCCCGGTGGCGATGTCGAGGAACTTCCCGATCGTCGGCAGCCAGTTCACCTCGGCGGTGCGCTCCTTGAGCTTCGCGGAGTCGACGATGTCGGCGAACAGGATGGTCTTGCGGGGCCGGTCCTCGGTGCGGAGCGCGTCGCTGAACGCCTCGAAGTACTTCATGGCCAACCTCCACAGGGGTCACGGGGAGAGAGGGGATTGGGCCCTGGTTACGCCGAAGAGTGGTCGAGAACGCCCGGTCCGACCGCGTCATGTGACGCACTGCCGCGAAACCGCGCTCCGACCGAGATCCTGTGTCACCCGGTTGCCGGGTTGCCCGGGGCGAGCCGCCGGAGGAGCGGCTCCTGTCGGACGAGGGTGACCTCGCGCCGCCGGACGGTCACCGCGCCCTCGCTGCGCAACGCCCGCAGCGCGCGGACCACCTGTTCCCGCGACGCGGCGACGCAGCTCGCCATGTCCTCCTGCGACAACGGCACCTCGATCACGACGCCGTGCCGCTCGCGCCGCCCGAACCGGTGGGCCAGGTCGAGCAGGAGCCGGGCGAGCCGCTGGTCCACCCTGGCGGCTCCCGTGTGCTCCACCCGGTCGTGGTTGGCCTGCCGCATCCGGGCCAGGACCGTCCGGTGGAGCAGGGCGGCGGTGCGGGGTCGGCGGTCGAGGTGGGCCCGCAACGCCGGGGCGGGCACGACCAACGCGGTCAGCCGGGTCAGGGCGACCACCGACGCGGAGCGGGGCCGGCCGTCGAGCACCGCGAACTCGCCCACGATGTCGCACGGGCCCAGGAACCCCAGCACGGCCTCGACGCCCGCCGCGGAGACCCCGACGATCTTGACGTGCCCGGAGAGCAGGACCGCCGCCGAGGCGCCCGGCTCCCCGACCCGCAGCACCGTGTCCCTGGCCGCGTACTCGCGGACGTCGCCCAGCGCCCGCAGTTCGGCGCGCTCCGAGGCCGGGATCGTCGAGAAGAAGGGCGCGGTCCCGCCCGTGTCCTCGCCGGAGGCCGGGAAAGCCGCCATCGTCGCCTCTCCCCGATCAGCCGCTCTGTGATGCCGGTCACGGTAGCGGCGGGTGACTCCGTTCGGGGGCGAGTCGAGAGAATGCGTCCGAAGGCACGCGTGGCGGCCTCCGTGTTCCCGTGTCCGGCGACCGGGAACGTATCCCTGAAAGGGTGAACCGCGGCGCTGCCCCCGCCGTGATCCAGCTCTGTTCACGCAGGTCAACGCGGGGTGGCGCGTCATCGCCGTCCCGCGTACCCCCGGGCGCTGGCCAGGCTCCCGTCCTTGACTGGTCCTGCCCTCGCCTCGCGCCGGGCGCGGCTCCGGAAGTCGGGGAGGGACGCACGACGGTCGACTGGCCCGTCCGAACGGAGGTGGCGACCTCATGCCCGCCCCGACATCACCCGCCCGCGCGCCCGGAGCGAACGCCCCGGAGCGGCAGGACAGCCCGCCCGACGCCCACCGGATCACGATCAGGCACACCTTCGAGACCGCGCACCGGCTGCCCCAGCTCGGCGGCAGGTGCGCCAGCCTGCACGGCCACTCCTGGCGGGTCGTCGTGCAGGTCCGAGCCCACGCCCTCGACGGCGACCTGACCGTCGTGGAGTTCGGCGGCCTCAAGGCCGGGGTCCGCGACTGGGTCGACACCCACCTCGACCACGCGACCATGCTCGGGATCGAGGACCCGCTCGTGGAACCCCTGCTGGCGGCCGGGTGCGAGGTCTTCCGGTTCGGGGCCGGTCACAGCGCGACCGACGCGGAGAGGTCGGCCGGCGACCTGGCGTGGCCGACGACCGAGGCCGTGGCCGTGCTGTTGTTCCGCGTGGCGCGGGACGTCCTCGCCGGCCTGCCTTCCGCGCCTCGGGCGCGCGTCGGCGGGGTCCTCGTGCGCGAGGCGCCGCTCAACACGGCCAGCTACCGCCCCGACGACCTCTGAGCTGCTATTTCCGCCTTCTCCGCACGCATCGCGGACCGCGCCAAGGAGATCACGATGACGCGCACGTCGAGTGGAAACCCCGACCGGCGAACCCTGTTGCGCGGAATGGGGATGGCGGCGCTGGCCACGAGCCTCGCGACACGCGAGGGCGCCGCGTGGGGCTCGGCGCGGGGCCAGGGGAGTAGCCCCGCCGGGTCGACCGACCCGGCGGCTCCCCTTCGACCACCGGCCACCCCGCTGGTCGTGCGCAACCCCTACCTGAGCACGTGGCTGATGGACGACGACCTCACCGGCTCGTGGAGCCGGTTCTGGAACGGGGCGGTCACCGCCCTGTGCGGGATCGCGGTCGTCGACGGGACGCCGTCGGTGTTCGCCGGCCGGCCCGACCTCCCCGGCCTCGCGCGCATGCGGCAGACCGGCACGGCCCTGACCAGCACCGAGTCCGTCTTCACGCTGGAGGGCGGTGGGGTCGCGCTGACGGTGACGTTCTTCTCCCCGGTCGAACTGGACGACCCGCGACGACAGTCGATCCCCGCCAGCTTCGTCCTGGTCACCGCGCGCAGCGCGGACGGAGCGGCGCACCGGGTCAGCGTCGCGCTGGACATCTCCGCGGAATGGGCGCACGGAGACCGCACCAGCATGGTGCGGTGGGAGCGGCACGACCTCCCCGGCGCGTGGCCGCTCACCGCGTTGACCTTCACCCCGGACCAGCCCGCGCCCCTCACCGAGCGGAACGAGCAGGCGGCGTGGGGATCGGTGGTGCTCGCCGCCGACGCGGTCCCCGGCCTGACCTGGCAGATCGGGGAGGACACCGCGGTGCGTCGGCAGGCCATGACCGGGGCGTTGGCCGACCACGTGGACCCCCGGATGCCCCGCGCGATCGACGACGCGTGGCCCGTCGCCGGGTTCAGTCAGGATCTGGGCGTGGTGCGGCCCGGCGAGCCGGGGCGCGACCTCGTCCTGCTGCTCGCCCACGTGCGCGCCCCCGCCATCCGGTACCAGGGGACCACACTCCCTCCACTGTGGACGTCCTACTGGGACGGCTGGCCGGAGATGCTCGTCTGGTTCCGCGCCGACCTCGACACCGCCCGGCGGCGCGCCGAGCGTCTGGACCGACGGCTCGTCAGCGAGGCCGTGGCCGCCGGCGGCCCGGCCTACGCCTCCCTGTGTCGCCTCGCCCTGCGGCAGGCGGCGGCCGGAGCCGAGCTGGTCCTACGGGACGGCGTCGCGTGGGCGTTCCAGAAGGAGACCTCCTCGGGCGGCTATACATCCACAGTGGACGTCCTCTACCCGACGTGCCCGCTCTACCTGCACCTCGCGCCGACGTTCCTCCGATCCCTGCTCCTCCCCGTGCTGGACTACGCGCGCACCGGGTGGACGAACGCGTACGCGCCACACGACCTGGGCCGCTATCCCTCGGCCGACGGGCAGGCGTACCGCGATGGGGACATGCCCGTCGAGGAGTCGGCGAACCTGCTCGTCATGACGGCGGCCCTGGTCGAGCGGCTGCCGCCCGAGGAGGGAGGGCGGTTCGTGTCGGCGCACTACCCCCTGTTCCGCCAGTGGGCCGAGTACCTGGCCGACCACGCGCTCGACCCCGGACTCCAGAACCACACCGACGACTTCACCGGACCCATCGCGCACAGCGTCAACCTGGCCCTGAAGGGCATCGTGGGCCTCGGTGCGATGAGCCTGCTCGCCCGCGCCGTGGGCGACAGCGCCGACGAGGCGCACTACCGCTCCCTCGCCGCGCGCCACGCGGGAACGTGGGCCGAGCGCGGCAGCGACCCGTCAGGCGAGCACCTCATGCTGGCCTACGACCAACCGGGGAGCTGGAGCCTGAAGTACAACGCCTATGCCGACCGCCTGCTCCGGCTCGGCCTGGTCCCGGCGGGGCTCGCCGAGCGGGAGGCCGCCTGGTACCAGCGGTCGGCCAACCCCTACGGCGTTCCGCTGGACGTCCGCCACACCTACACCAAGAACGACTGGGAGATGTGGTGCGCGGCCTGGCTGGCCGACCACGAGGAGGTGCGGCGGCTCATCGTGGAGCGGGTCCACCGCTACGCGCACGAGACGCCCTCCCGGGTCCCGCTCAGTGACTGGCACGACACGGCCACGGCCGTCAACCGGGGGTTCCAGAACAGGCCCGTGGTCGGCGGGATCTTCGCCCTGCTCACCGTCTGAGCCGGCGGTCCCGGTGCTGCCCGTGCTGCCCGTGCCCAGCCAGGTGATCAACGCGATTCTGGGGACACTGCGCACCGGCGCTCCGTGGCGCGACCTGCCCGACCGGTACGGACCGTGGGAGACCGCGCATGAGTGGCTTTCGGTTGTGGGGTCGCGGCCGGCGCCGGGCAGCGCGCCTTCGATCGGGTGGTCGTCAAGGAGGATGCGGTCGGCGGGCTGGCGTGGATCGTCAGCGTCGGCTCCAGCATCGTCCGTGGCCCACCACCACGCCGCCGGCGCCCGGAGAAGACGGGGGATGCGTCGCCGGGATCGAGGCCCTCGCCGTCAGCGAGAAAGGGCTCGGCCGGTCCGCGTTGCCCGCCCCGGACCGGGACCCGGCCGGTGGCGGTGATCGCGGACAAGGCGTACTCGCACCCGTCAACCCGCACAGCGCCGCGCACGCGGCGCATCGCGTTCCCGTATCCGGAACGCGAAGACCGCGTCATGCCAAGCGAGTCGCCTGCTACCAGGCCGAACTCGTCATCGAGGCCATCGTCCTGTGGCTGCGACAACGACTCGCAGGACACCGCCTAGGCGGCGCCGGAACCCCTGAGGTAGGCCAACACCGCGAGCACCCGGCGGTTGGTGTCCTCGGTCGGCGGCAGGTCGAGCTTGGCCAGGATGTTGCCGACGTGCTTGCCCACCGCCGCCTCGGAGACCACGAGAGTCCGCGCGATGGCCGCGTTGGAGTGGCCCTCCGCGACCAGGGCCAGAACCTCGCGCTCCCGGGGCGACAGCCGGGCGAGCGGGTCGCGCCGGTGGTTCAGGAGCTGGCGCACCACCTCAGGGTCGACGACGGTGCCCCCGGCCACGACCCGGCGCAGGGTGGCGACGAAGTCCTCCACGTCGACCACCCGGTCCTTGAGCAGGTAGCCGACGCGTTCCCCGTCGCCCGAGTCGATCAGCTCCGCCGCGTAGCCACGCTCCACGTACTGGCTGAGCGCGACCACGGCCAGCGCGGGATTCGCCCTGCGCAGTCCCACCGCCGCCCGCAGGCCGTCGTCGGTCAGGCCCGGCGGCATCCGGATGTCGGTGAGCAGGAGGTCGGGCTCGTGCCCGGTGACGGCGTCGACCAGCGCCTCGGCGTCGCCGACCGCCGCGACCACCGAGAACCCGAACCGGTCGAGCAGACCGGCCAGCCCCTCCCGCAGCAACACGCCGTCCTCGGCGAGCACTACGCGGATCGGACGTTCTGGTCGCACGGGAGCTCCACACGTAGCAGGGTCGGCCCACCGGCCGGGCTGGACAGGAACATCCTGCCGTCGATCACGGCGACCCGGTCCGCCAGCCCGGTCAGCCCGGTGCCCCGGTCCGGGTCGGCGCCGCCCGTCCCGTCGTCGTGGACCTCGACCGTCAGGAGGCCGCCCTCCCGCCGGGCCGTGATCGAGACGGAGTCGGCGCCGCTGTGCTTGGCGACGTTGGCCAGCGCCTCGGAGACCACGAAGTAGGCGGTGGCCTCGACCGGGGCGGGCATCCGTTCCGGCAGGTCGGCGCGCACCGACACCGGGACCGGGCAGCGGTCCGCCAGCTCGCCCAACGCGGCCGGCAGGCCCCGGTCGGTGAGCACCCGGGGATGGATGCCCCTCACCAGCTCCCGCAGCTCCGCCATGAGCTGCTTGGCCTGGTCGTGCGCGGCCGACACGTTCTGGTACGCCGGGGTGTCCCTGGGGAGGTCCAGCCGCGCCATCCCGAGTCGCAGCGTGAGGCTCACCAGGCGTTCCTGCGCCCCGTCGTGCAGGTCACGTTCGATGCGTCGGCGCTCGGCCTCGAAGGCGTCCACCAGTCGGGCCCGGGAGCGCGTCACCTCGACCAGTTCGGCCCGCAGCGGCTCCTGACCGCCGTGGAGCAACACGCGCGCCACCGCCGCGTGCGCGCCGGCCAGCAGGGCCAGCAGGTAGGCGGAGACCGGGACGAGGAGCAGGCCGAGGGTCGCGCATCCGAGGGCCTGCCCCCGCGTGGTGACGGTAGTGAAGACGGCCGCGATCGGCGGCTCGCCGGCCCGCACGAGGAACGGACTGGACAGGAGCATGGTGGGTGTCAGCACGACCAACCCGGCCACGAGGCAGAGCAGCGGACCGAGCACGACCAGCAGCAGGAGGTAGCCGACCTCGCGCCAGGTCGCGCTCTCCGTGTACCGGACGCGGAACCGGGTCCGGAGGTCCGATGTGGACAGTCGCTGCCGCCCGTCCTCGACCGGCCGTCGGTCGACCAGGCGCAGTCGGCGGCGTTCCAGCCTGGCCAACGGCACGGCCAGCAGCGGCAGCCCCAGCGCGAGCGACACCCCGCCGACGGCCGTCCACACCACCGCGGTCCCGAAGGTGAGGGGGAACGGGCTGAGCAGGCGGGACACCTCGGCGGCCCATGGCAGGCAGAGGAGCGACACGGGCGGCACCATGGCCAGCAGGATCAGGGCCGTCCCCAGGAGGTGGCCCAGCGAACGCCACGGCCACGCGCCGAGGAGGAACCGCCGGTGCGCCACCGCCTCCAGTGCGGTCCTCGGTGTTCGGGTGATCACCGGAGGAACGCTACCCAGGGGACGCGGCGTCCTCCCGCCCTCTGGCCGTAGTTCGGGGGTAGGCCCAGCACTACCCCTGCTCCGGCGTCCACGGGTAGTGATCCGTCCACTGTGGCGCTGGTCTACTGGCGCCGTGACCACTTCTCTCGTCAGACAAGATCCCGTCCGGACCGCCACGGCACCCCGTCGCGGGCTGACGGCATTCCTCCTGCTGGCGTTCGGGATCGCCTGGGGCTGGATCGCGCTCGCCCGGCTCGCGGACCTGTCCCTGGTCAACCCGCTGGTGCAACTGCCGTTCGGGTTCGCGCCGGCCGTCGCGGCGTTCGTCGTGCGGAAGTGGGTGACCAGGGAGGGGTTCGGCGACGCCGGCCTCGCCCTCCGAGCGAGGACGGCCTGGCCGTACTACCTGGCGGCGTGGTTCGGCCCGGTGGTGATGGTCGGTGTGGTCGCTGCGGCGGCCGCCCTGGTCGGCGTCTGGACACCGAGCATGGCGCCGCTGGACGCGGTGGTCCCCGGTGTGCCGGGCTGGGCGCTGGTCCTGGTGATCACACTCGTCGTCCCGCTGCTGACGCCGATCTACTGGGGCGAGGAGTTCGGGTGGACCAGCTACCTGCGGCTGCGCCTGTTCCCCGAGCGACCGGTGCTGTCCACGGTCCTGACCGGGCTGATCTGGGCCGTCTGGCACTACCCGCTGGCGTTCGTCGGCTACATCGAGTTCGGCCACGTCGTGCTCGGCCTCGCGGTGTGGACGGTGTCGTTCCAGTTCCAGGAGATCCTGTTGAGCTGGTTGCGGGTTCGGAGCGGGAGCATCTGGCCGGCGAGCCTCGCGCACGCCGGGAACAACATGGTCCTGTCGCTGTTGTCGGGCTTCCTGCTGACCGACGGCGCCGGCATCGGGGTGTTGGGCGTCACGGCGTTCACCGCCGTCCCCCTGGGGCTGGGGGCGGCCTGGATCGTCCTCAGTGGACGGCTCAGCGGCGGCACCGCGCGGGATCGGTGCTGAGGCACGCCATCAATGCCCGTCGGACGACGACGCGACGACCGCGACGGCGACGTGCCGCCGGCCCGGTCCCGGCCGCCGTGTGGGCCGGGACCGGACCGGACCGGTCACGAGGTGGGAACCAGATCGGCCAGGACGGCCGCGGCCTCGGCGGGGTGGATCAGGAACCGCACGTGGCCGCTGTCGAGCGACCGCACGTCGAACGGGTTGTCCGGGGTGAGCGCGTCGGCCTCCCGGATGAAGCGGTCCTGCAACGCCAGCGGGATGGACGTGTCCCGGGTGAGCCGGACGTACGTGCGCGGCACGCGCCCCCAGGTCTCGGCGTTCGCCTGGCTGGCCGAGCCCCCGGCGTCCAGGCTCTCGTCGGGCTCCAGCGTGTTGAGGTAGGCGAGGAACTCCTGGTCGGTGCCGTCGGCCAGGATCGCGCGCTTCAACGCCGCGAGGAGCGTCGGGTCGGCGGTCCGCCAGTTCATCCGGAGCGCCCCGAGTTCCATGGGGTTGCCGACGAGCACGCCGGCGGTGTCGTTCAACGCCGACGTCGCGTACTCCGGCGTCGCCATGTACTCCCCGACCGTCAGGTCGACGCAGCACCAGGCGGAGACGTAGACGAGCCGGTCGACCAGGTCGGGGACCGCGTTGCCGACGCCGGTCAGGGTGAGCCCGCCCCGACTGTGCCCCACCAGGATCACCGGGCCGTGCTCGGCCACGCGGCGCACCACGCCGACCACGTGGTCCACGGTGTCGGCGAAGCTGACACCGGCCACTGTGGAGGGTGCCGCCGCCAGCGCCGCGAGGTCCTGCGGCGCCTGGTACGCGGGGGAGAACCCGGCGGAGAAGCCGTGCCCGGGGAGGTCGACGGCGAGCGTGCGGTGTCCGCGCAGGGTGAGTTCGCGCTGGAGCGGTCCCCAGGCGAACGAGTTGCTGTTGGACCCGTGCACGAACACGAAGGTGTGTGTCACGTCAACGATCCTGTCATCGTGCTGACACCGCTGGCACCAGTACGGACACGGCCTCGGCGGGACGTGGGTCACAGCCGGTCAGCCTGTCAGGAGGAGCGGAGTTCGCGGACGTCTCCGACAGCGACGTCCGGTCAGGGATTCCCGGCTCCGCCGCCGGGCTCGATGTGCCCCTCCTGCTGGTACCTGCGGTACGCGTCCTCCACGGAACGGGCCAGCGCCTCGGCGACGGTGTAGTGAGCCGTCAACCCGGCCACGGCGTCGAGCACGGCCTGGACGGACGCGCCGAGGCGCTCGGGGCGGAACACCCCGTGCTTCTCCACCTTGACGCCCATGCCCGCGTCGTGGTGGACCCAGCGGGCGCAGTCGCCGGCCGCGACCGCGAGCCGGGCGATCAGGACCAACGGGGGCGCGCCCCGCTCGGGCACGGCGGCGAACCGGACGGATCGCCCGTAGCGCCGGGCGAGCCCGACGGCGGCCCGGAGGACGTCCCGCAGCTCCTTGACCAGGTTCGGCCGCACGGGAGCCGGCGACAGGTCGCCGGTCTCGGCGACCAGGACCTCCTCGGCGAGTTCGCCGACCTCCTCGCAGAGCCGGACCAGCCGGTCCGCCGGCGCGTCGTGCTCGGGGAACCGGCGGTCGAACGCCAGCGACAGGCGGTACAGGGCCGTGGTCATGTCGACCGGCGCGCCGTCGAGGTCGGTGATCACCCCGCTGATCGTAGGAGCGGCGGCCCTCCTCAGCGCGGTGGCTCGGTGCTCCACGCGGACACGGTGACCTCGCCCGTGGTGCCCAGATCGGTCTGGAGGGGCAGGGTGGTCGACTCCCGACCGGGCAGCAGGGAGACCGTCACGTGCTCGCCGTTCACCACCTCGCCGTCGGTGACCGTGTTCGACCAGGACAGCACCGCGCGGGCGCTGCCACCCGGTGGCAGGGACAGCTCACGGGGACCGGGGTCGCTGGCCATGTACGAGGTGCCGTGCTTCACCCGGACCGCCAACGGCTTCCGCTCCCCGTCGAGCACGCTGATCTCCGGATATCCGGAGACGGTGTAGGGGGAGTCGCGGCAGTTGGTCACGGTGATCACCGAGGCCCGGTGCCCCAGCGCCGGTTCGACCTGCCCCACGGTGACCTTCGGCGGGCACGGAGGAGGGGAGGTCGGCGCGGGCTCGGCGGAGGACCCGCTGTCGCACGCGGTGAGCGCGGTGGCCACCACTGTGGACATCGCGGCCAACACAGCCACGTGTGCCGCTCGACGTAGCGGCGTTCGCGCACGGTGGCCGTGGTGACGGAGGTGATCTGCACCCATCCCGCCACCCTAGCCAGATCCCGGGCGAGGTGTCGTGGAGTCGGGCGCGGGCTCGGGAGTCCTCAGTGGAATGTCTCGTCCGGCGCGGTTCCTCGTCGCCGGATCGGGACCCGCGTGCCTCGCCCGTCGCGCGGCCGTTCCCTTACTTCCCGTCGTACCGGGCGCGGGCCGCCTCGATCTCCAGGACGTGGCGTTCGGCCCACGCCCGGAGGACGCCCAGCGGTCCGTCGAGGGACAGGCCCAGCGGCGTGAGCGAGTAGTGGACCGCCGGCGGCACCGTCGGTTCGACCCGCCTGGTGACCAGGCCGTCCCGTTCGAGCGAGCGCAGGGTCTGCGACAGCATCTTCTGGGAGATGCCGGGCACCCGGCGGCGCAGGTCGGCGAAGCGGACCTCGCCGGGGCTGGCCACGGCCAGGACCTTGATCACCATCGACTCCCACTTGCCGCCGACCCGGTCGAGCACCTGCCGGGTCGGGCAGGCCGGGTCGAAGAGGTCGCCGGGGGAGGGGTCGGTGTCGGGCGTGGACGTGGTCACCGGAAGCTCACCTCGCCGGGGATGGGTGCCGTCTCCGAAAGCGACGCCAGCCTACGCCTCCCGAAATGAGGGTGACCAGGTCACCGCTGGTAACCAGGAGCGATCGTCCGTGGTCGGGGCGGAGGGCCATCGCCGTCGTCGGCTGATTCGCCGTCTCCGAGGGACTTTCCTCGTTTGCCGCTTTGCCGCTCTCGTCCTGACCACTGACCATCAGGTGATCGTTGTCTCTGGCGGCGTTTTTCCTTGCCAGGACTAGGGTCGGGGGTCGTGAACGAGACGCCAAGGATCTCCGCGTCCCTCGGGTTGCGGGACGTGCTCCAGGAGTTCATCGGGCTGTACACGAAGGTCAAGCGGCGGGCGGTCGAGGCGGGTGTCGACCCGAAGCTGGTCGAGTTGCTGCTGATCAGGGCTTCGCAGATCAACGCGTGCGCGTTCTGCCTCGACATGCACATCAAGGACGCGCGCAAGCTCGGGGAGAGCGACCGGCGCATCGACATGCTGCCGGCGTGGCACGAGACGACGCTGTATTCCGAGCAGGAGCGCGCCGCCCTCGCGCTGACCGAGTCGATCACGACGCTGTCCGAGCACCGCGAGGTGCCCGACGACGTGTACGAGGAGGCGACGCGGGTCTTCACCGAGGAGCAGTACGTCACCCTCGTGTGGCTGGCCTCGATCATCAACACCTTCAACCGGCTGAACGTGACCGCTCGACGGCAGCTTCCGCCGGAGTAGGCCTTCGGTCGGGCGGGCGATCTGCCGTCCAGGAGGGAGCACGACGCCGCCAGCGGCGGAGCACGGGGCTCGCGAGCGGCGCTGAAACATCGCTACAGAATCCCCTATATCGATCGCTTGATTCTGGTTGTACCATCGCTCTACAGTGGCTATAGCAACGTTTCAACGGCCACGGGGAGAGAGCCTTGCTGCCACACCGCGTCCTGGGCGTCCACGGGCCCGAGGTCTCCGCGCTCGGCCTCGGCTGCATGGGCATGTCCGACCTGTACGGCCCGGCCGACCGTATCGAGAGCATCGCCACCATCCACGCCGCCCTCGACGCCGGCGTCACCCTGCTCGACACGGGCGACTTCTACGGCATGGGCCACAACGAACTGCTGATCCGCGAGGCCCTGCGCGAGCGGGACCAGGTCACGATCAGCGTGAAGTTCGGCGCCCTGCGCGACCCCGACGGGGGATGGTCCGGCTACGACGGCCGGCCCGAGGCCGTGCGGAACTTCCTCGCCTACAGCCTGCGCCGCCTCGGCGTCGACCACGTCGACATCTACCGGCCGGCGCGGCTGGACCCGAACGTGCCGATCGAGGACACCGTGGGCGCGATCGCCGACATGGTGCGGGCGGGGCACGTGCGGCACATCGGCCTGTCCGAGGTGGGCGCCGAGACGATCCGCAGGGCGCACGCGGTGCACCCGATCGCGGACGTGCAGCTTGAGTACTCCCTGCTGTCCCGGGGGATCGAGGACGAGATCCTGCCCACCTGCCGCGAGCTGGGGATCGGCGTCACCGCCTACGGCGTGTTGTCCCGGGGCCTGCTGTCCGGGCACTGGTCGCCGGGTCGCGACGTCGCCCACGGCGACTTCCGCGGCATCAGCCCCCGCTTCCAGGGGGAGAACCTCGACCACAACCTGCGCCTGGTCGAGGCGTTGCGGGGCATCGCCGAGGACAGGGGCGCCACCGTCGCGCAGGTCGCGATCGCGTGGGTCGCCGCGCGCGGCGAGGACATCGTCCCGCTGGTGGGCGCGCGCCGGCGCGACCGCCTCGCTGAGGCCCTCGGCGCGCTGGACGTGACCCTCTCCGAGGAGGACCTCGCCGCGATCGAGCGCGTGGTGCCGGCCGGAGCGGCCGCCGGCGACCGGTACGCTGCGCCGATGATGGCCGACCTCGACAGCGAACGCTGAGCTGCCACAGAGCGCGCCGGCCGGCGGCCCACCGACTCCCATCGGTCCACTATGGACAGACTAGGAGAGGGCGGGGGCACGTGCCGGTGAAAGCGTTGTGCCTCAACCCTTCCCGGCCGGTGTCGTCCCCGATTCCCGGCGCGTGACCCGCGTTCGGGGAAGGGCGAGGGAGATCGCCGCGACCGCCACGAGGGTCCCGGCGATGACCAGGAACGCGCGGCCGTGGTCGACGGCGCTCTCCGGCGTGTCCGGCCCCGTGCTGCCGGCGACGGCGACCAGCACGGCGAGACCGAGCGCGCCGCCGACCTGCTTGCTGGTGTTCATCAGGCCGGCGACCACCCCGGCGTCCGAGGGGTCGGCTCCGGAGGTGACCGCGGCGGTGAGCGGGGTGTTCAGCAACCCGCTGCCGACGGAGATGACGACCGCCGGCCCGAGGATGCCGGCGAGGTAGCCGTCCGAGGACGCGGTCCGGCTCTGCCACAGGAAACCGGCCGCCGCGACCAGCGCGCCGAGGGCGACCAGGTTCCGGCTGTCGACGCGGGCCATCGCCCACGGCGTGAGGCGCGCGCCCGCGACGACCGCCACCACGGTGTGCGGCAGGAAGCCCAGCCCTGTCCACAGTGGACCGTAATGGAGTTCGCCCTGCATGAGCAGGGTCAGGAAGTACCACATCGGGTTGAGGCAGGCGCCGGCGAGCGCCGTGGCGAGGTTGCCGACGGCGATCGCGCGGACGCGCGCCAGGCGCGGCGGCACCAGCGGGGCGCGCGCGAACCAGGACTCCACCACGACGAACGCCAGCAGGGCGAAGATCCCGACGGCCAGGGCGGTGACGGTCACCGGGTCCGTCCAGCCCCGCGTCCTGGTCTGCGTGATGCCGTGGGAGAGCGCGGCCAGGCCGGCCGTGGCCAGCACGGCCCCGGGGACGTCCAGTCGCCGACCCCGGGGCCGTTCCCGGTCGCGTGGGAGTCGGGTGGTCAGCGCGAGGGCCACGACGCCGATCGGCACGTTCACCAGCAGGACCCAGCGCCAGGACAGGGACTGGGTCAGGACGCCGCCGACGAGGTTGCCCGCCGTGCCGCCGGCGACCCCGACGGCGGTCCACGTCGCCAGGGCGCGCGTGCGGTCCGGCCCCTCGGGGAAGGTGGTCGTCAGGAGCGTCAGGCTGACCGGGGCGAGGATCGCCGCGCCCAGTCCCTGGCCGACGCGCGCGGCGATCAGGGTCCCCGGCGTGGTCGCCAGGCCGCCGACGAGGCTGGCCCCGCCGAACAGGGCCAGCCCCCACACGAGGACCCGCCGGCGTCCGCACAGGTCGGCGAGTCGCCCGCCGAGGAGGAGGAAGCAGGCGAGCGCCAGCGCGTAGGCGTTGACCACCCAGGGCAGGGTGTCCGGGTCGAACCCGAGCGCCGACCGGATCGACGGCAACGCGACGTTCACGACCGAGACGTCGAGCACGACCATGAACTGCGCGGTGCAGGCGAGGGCGAGCACCGCCCGCGAGGCGGCCCGGCCGGGGCGGGGTGGGGTGGGCTCCGCCGCGTCCGCCGGCGGGGCGGCGACCTCGACGTCCCGGGCGCCGCCGGCGTTCTCGGCGCTCTCGGTCTCGTGCTGGCCCATGGCCTCACCTCCGGGCGGCGCTCCTCGGTTCGTGATACAGCGGTACCATATACAGGCGTATCACGAAGGATCGCGGCGGACACGAAGGATCGCCAGGAGACGACAGGGACGGAGGGGCGGAGCCGTGCCCAGAACGGTCGACCACGCCGAGCGTCGCGCCCAGATCGCCGAGGGCCTGGTGCGCGTCGCCGCCAGGGAAGGCCTGCACGCGGTGACGATGCGGTCGGTGGCCGCGGAGTCCGGGGTCTCGCTGCGCCTCGTGCAGTACTACTTCCAGAGCAAGGCCGAGCTGGTGCACGGCGCGTTGCGGCACCTGGAGCGGCAGAGCGAGGAACGGTGGTCGGCACGCCTGGCCCGGCTGCCGCGTCCGGTGTCGGCGCGGCGGTTCGTCGAGTCGTTCCTCTCCGAGGCGCTGCCGACCGACGAGCGCGGCCGTGCGTTCCACCTCGTCTGGACCTCCTACGCCGTGCTCGCGATGACCGATCCCGACCTCGCGGAGCAGCCGTTCGTGGAGGGACCCCGGCGACTGGAGCGCCAGCTCGCGGACGTGCTGCGCCAGGCGCAGGCCGACGGCGAGCTGGCCGAGGACCGCGACGCCTCGGCCGAGGCCGCACGGCTGCTCGCCCTCAACCACGGCCTCGGCACGAGCGTCCTGGTCGGCCAGCGTTCCGCCAGGGAGGCCATGAAGGTCGTGCGCTACCACCTCGACCGCCTGTTCGAGACGCCAGCGCGGACCTCGGACTGACGCCCGACGGCTCCGGATCGTCCGGTGACCCACGATGCCCGGTGTCGCTCGCGAGATGGTGAGACCGCCGACGCCTCCGACAGGCCCTCGGGCGCGTGATCCGCTGGTCCGCGCGACCGGAGGAACTACCCGAACGGGCTCCGCCCACGGCGTCGCCTCGACCAGCGGGGGAGCCGGGCCGGGCGGCACCATCGGGTCATGGTTGTTCTCCCGCTGGTCGCCGTCGGCCCGTCGCGCGCCGGTTCCGCGCGCGTCCCGCGCGGTGGCGCCGCCGACCCCACGGTGGTAGCCCGCCGATGACTCCTCCCGTCCCCGACGGGCTCCGCCAGCGGCTGGCGGACCTGCTCGACACCCACCTGGAGCAGCTCCAGCGCGCCCACGTCCGCCTGCTCGCCAGCGCCGCCGGCCCCAGGGACGAGGTGGAGGAGATCCTCGTGACCACCGCGATCATGGCCCAGCAGTTCGCCAAGGACGCCCTGTCCCTGCTCGGCGACGACTTCGACAGCGCGGCCGGCGTGGCCCTGCGTGAGGTGCCCGACGACCCGGCCGCCGATCCGCTGCTCCCGGCCGATCCCGAGGCCAGGGCGGCGCTGCGCGCGGACGCCGCCGCCCTGCTCGCGGCGGTGTGGGTCGTCGGCGAGCTGACCGCCCTCGTCCCGCCGAGCGCGTGGCCGGAGGACCTGCCCGCGACCTGCCTGGCCACCGTGGCCCGGTCCCGCATCCAGCACGAGATCAACGACGATCTTGAACGCCTCGACCGCCCCGACGACGACGAGGACGACTTCCCCTGATTGGCACGCGGCCGAGGGGACGGCGACGCCGGTCTCCCCGTATGACGACGCCCGCCGCCCCTCCCCCGTGAGGGACGAGCGGCGGGCGTCGGGTGTTCAGCCCCAGCCGGTGTCAGCCGACCCAGCCGGTGTCAGCCGGCGTCATCCGGTTCCGGGCGTCGCCAGGCGATCTCGGACAGGGCTCAGTCCTGGACCCTGATCACCAGCTTCCCGCGCGGGTGACCGTCCTCGCTGTGCCGGTACGCGGCCACGGCCTCGTCCAGCGGGTAGAGAATCGTCTTCGGCAACCGCAGGTCACCGCGCTCCAGCAGGGGGAGGACCTCGGCGGTGGCGTCGGCGGGGGGCGTCTGGTTCGACGAGAAGCGGACGCCGAACTCGGCCGCCCGGCCGTCGGCGATGGTGACCACGTGGTCCGGGCTGCCGGTCAGCTCGATCGACAGCGGGAGCACGTCCCTGCCCGACGCGTCCAGCACGCGGTCCACGCCCCGCGGCGCGGCGGCCCTGATCCGGTCGGCCAGCCCGTCGGCGGCGTAGTCGACCGGGACCACGCCCAGCTCGCGCAGGAAGTCGTGGTTGGCGGGGCTGGCCGTGCCGACCACCCGGGCGCCCCGCGCCAGGGCGAGCTGGGAGGCGATCACCCCGACGCCTCCGGCGGCGGCGTGCACGAGCAGGGTGTGGCCCTCGCCCACGCCCAGCTCGCGCAGGGTGCGGGTGGCCGTCTCCACCACGAGGGGCATTCCGGCGGCCTGGTTCTCGTCCAACCACTCGGGCCGGGCCACGAGCGCGTCGGCCGGGGTCACCGCGTGCGTGGCCACGCCGCCGCCGGTCGGGACGTAGCCGAACACGGCCTGTCCGACGGTCCACCGGTCGACGCCGGGGCCGAGGGCGTCGATCACGCCGGCGACCTCGAACCCGACCCCCGCCGGTTCGGTCAGCGGCTCGCCCTGCGCGAAGAAGCCACGACGCAGCTTCCAGTCGATCGGGTTGACGCCCGCGGCGCGCACCAGGACCCGGACCTGCCCCTCACCTGGCTCGGGCAGCTCGACGTCCACGAGCTTCAGGACCTCGGGACCGCCGTACTCGGAGTACTGAAGAACCTGGGGCATGGCTGTTTCTCCTGTCGGGAAGGGAAGGGAAGGGCAGGGGGAGGGCGCCGTCAGGCCGAGAGCGTGGGGTAGTCGATGTAGCCGCGGTCGTCGCCGCCGTAGTAGGTGGCGCGGTCCGGGGTGTTGAACGGGCCTCCGGCGGCCAGGCGGGCCGGGAGGTCGGGGTTGGCCAGGAACAGCGCGCCGAAGCTGATGAGGTCGGCGGCGCCGTCCTCGATCAGCGCGAGGTGCTCGATGTTGGTGCTGCCCTCTGGCGTGAACGGGTTGAGGATGAACGCGCTGCTCCACTGCTTGCGCAGCTCCAGCGTCAACTCGCGGTCCGGCCCCTCGTTGATGTGCAGGTAGGCCAGCCCCAGCGGGTTGAGCACGTCCACCAGCGCCCGGTAGGTCTCCCAGGGGTTGTCCTCGGCGATGTCGTTGTACGTGACCCCCGGGGAGATGCGCAGTCCGACCCGGTGCCCGCCGACGGCGTCGGCGACCGCGCGGACGACCTCCACGGCGTAGCGGATGCGGTTCTCCACCGAGCCGCCCCACCGGTCCGTGCGCAGGTTGGCGTTGGTCGAGAGGAACTGGTGGATCAGGTATCCGTTCGCGCCGTGCAGCTCCACACCGTCGAACCCGGCCTCGACCGCGTTGCGCGCCGCGGTGGCGAAGTCGGCGATCGTCTGGGCGATGCCCTCCTCGGTCAGCTCGACCGGGGTCACGTAGTCCTCCATGCCGGTGCCGGTGAACACCTTGCCCGCGGGGGCCACCGCCGACGGGGCCACCGGGACCAGGCCGTCAGGCAGCAGGCTCGGGTGCCCGATCCGGCCGCCGTGCACGAGCTGGGCGAAGATCACGCCGCCCTTCTCGTGCACCGCGTCGGTCACCGGGCGCCACGCCGCGACCTGCTCGGCCGAGTGCAGGCCGGGGGTGTCGGGATAGCCCTGGCCCCCGACCGACTGCTGCATGGCCTCCGTGATGATCAGTCCGGCGCTCGCGCGCTGGGCGTAGTAGAGGGCCGTGGACGGGGTGGGGGTCGCCCCGGGGCCGTAGGCGCGGCTGCGGGTCATCGGGGCCATCGCGATGCGGTTGGCGAGGCGGAGGCCGGCGAGGTCGATCGGGTCGAACGCGGTGGTCATGGGGATGTCCTTCGTCAGGGGGCGGTGTCGTCGAACCCGGGGTCGCGGTGATCTCCCGAGTGGTTTTCCTGTTCGAACAGGTAATCGTGCGAAACCCTTCCTGGCAAGCTCTGTGGCGCACGACACGTTCGGGGCTGGCGGGAGAAATATCCTCTGACCTGCGGGTTCATCATTCGGTGGCGGTGGGGTGGCTCCGGAGGGCGTACGCTGAAAGCTGTCTGAGCAAGCTTTAGCTGCGAGCAGCGGTGGAGGACGCATGGCCAGCCAGCCGTCGCCCGAGGAGTGCTGTCCCGAGGAGGTGTCGCCGTGTGAGGTGATGGCCTCGCTGGTCAGGGCGGCCACGGGTGGCCCGGTCAGTCACGCGATCTTCCGGGTGGCCCGCCTGCACCGCATGCTCGTCGGCCAGTTCCTGCGCCGCACCGGCCTCCACCCCGGTCAGGAGCTGGTGATGATGGCCCTGTGGGAGCGGGGGCCGCAGCGGCAGGTGGACCTGATCCGCCTGCTCGACTCGGACGCCGCCACCATGACCCGCACCGTCAGGCGCCTCGAACAGGCCGGTTTCGTCCGGCGGCTGCCCTGCCCCGGCGACCGTCGCGCCGTCGTCATCGAGGCGACCGTGGCCAGCCAGGCTTTGCGGCGGGAGGTCGAGGAGATCTGGCGTCGGTTGGAGGAGATCACCGTGGGCGACCTCCCCGAGGACGAGCGCGGCAGGGTGCTCGGCGTCCTGGAGACGCTGGAGCGGAACATCGCCGCCGCCGTCGAGGAGAACCGCTGCCCCGACGAGCCGGGCTGCTGAACCCTCCACCCGCGCACACCCCGGCCCCGGCGGGGTCGCGGCGGACGAAGGGTGTCCACAAGAGACAGTCCACACCGGACTCCCGCCTCGGGTCGGTGCGACGTGCCCCGGCTCGGGTCACAGCCATTCGTTCCGGCACGCGTGCAGCGCGAGCTGGAAGCGGCTCGTCGCCCCGGCCAGGCTCATCAGCTCGCTGAGCCGACGGAAGAACGTCCGCTTGCTGATGCCCAGCTCCCGCGCGATCGAGTCGTCGTCGGCGCCGGCCGCCAGCAGGGTCAGCAGCATGCGGTCCCGCGCCCGCAGGCGGTGGGCGTGCGTGCCGCCGCGGATGTCCAGGGGCAGGGCCGAGCGCCACGACAGCTCGAACAACCCCTCCAACGCCCGGAACAGGCTGCACGGCCGCACGACGAGCAACGAGTCGTTCCGCTCGGTGTCGTCGATCGTGAACGACACGAGGGCCACGGCGCGGTCCACGATCGTGAGCTTGACCGGCACGCGCGGCAACGTGCGTGCCCGCTCACCCGCCCGCATGCAGGGAATGATGTTCTCCTGAAGGTAGCGCGGCCGGCGCAGCGAGCTGCGCGAGTACACGACGCGGTAGGAGATGCCCTCGCGGAGGTGCCGCTCCTCCTCCTCGTTCCGCAGCACGGTGTAGAAGTGCGGTGGCGAGTCCAGCCGCCGGACCTCCTCGCGCGGTGTGTCGCGCATGAGCTGGTGGATGCGGTCGGGGATCGCCGAGCCCGTCACGACCTCGACCAGGTCCTCCGCGCTCCGCGTGTGCCAGTGCCGCCGGAACGCCTCGTACGCCTGGAGCGTCGCCACCCTGGCCTGGTGCAGCTCGGCCTGCCGGCGCAGCGCGAGCAGGTCGAGACCCGTGGTCGGGGGCACCGGCACGTACCGGGGCTCCGCGTCCCCGCTGGGAGCGACCAGCCCCACCTCCAGCAGCTCGGCCATGCCCGCCCCGTCCTGCGCGGAGCCGGGAACGGCGGTGGCCACCTGGTCGACGGTCATCGGCCCTGAGGACAGCAGGGCCTCGTAGGTGGCGACCGCCCTCATGCCGAGACCGAGTCGGCGCAGGTGGTCGGCCAGGTCAGAGGCGTGCATGCGCGTATGTTCGGGAGTTGGCGACGCGCCGACCACCTCCCTTGGTAGGGACTGACCGGCGGAATCCGTGATCCTGGCGGCTTCCCGCGTGGGGCGGCGGCGCGATGCGGACAAACGGCCCAACATGTCGTGGTCGCGACGACGCCGGTGGCGCTCACCGGGCTGGCCGGCTTCCGGGTCCGCGTTTCGCTTGCGGTAGCCCATCTTCCTGAACGATCCCTTGCGCGGCGATGGCCATCCGCCAACCTCATACATCGTCGTGCCAGTGGCACGATGGTGACGCCCTCGGACACGCAGGTGGTGCATGATCCTGCGACGAACCACCCGCCACGTGTCGATCCCGCGGGCAACCCGGGGGACCGCCGGCGCGTTCCACGTGCTTCTCACCGGCCTCCGCGCGGTCTCCGCGCGATGCGGGGCGGTCGGGTGCGCCTGACGCGGCGAGCGGGCGCCCGGAGTCTGTCCTGGGAACGTCAGTCCGCGGGAGACCCGGGGTGCGGTGTGGTCGCATGTCCGAGGAAACGAGGAGGTCCACGATGTTCCGAGTGCGGGCCATGGCTGCCGGCGTGCTGCTCACGGCCCTGGCCGTGTCGACGGCCACGGCGACGACCGCCCACGCGGCAGGGGAGAGCCTGCCCAGCTACGAGCAGTGGCAGAGCGACGTGCGGAGGTCGTTGGAGGGCGTGGACCAGTACCTCGACGGCGCGCGCGGGCAGGGCGCCGCGATCGTGCTGGACATCGACAACACCGCGTTGGAGACCGAGTATCACCGGGGCCGCGCCAACAGGCCGGTGCTCGACGCCGAGCGCCACGCGAAGCGGCTGGGGATGACCGTGCTCATCGTCTCCGCCCGCAGGGTCGGCCACGAACAGAGCGCGCTCGACGAGCTGCGGCGTGCCGGGTACGAGCCGGACAAGATCTGCCTGAAGAGGAGCGGGGAACACAACGCGGAGGGGAAGCTCCGCTGCCGCAAGCAGTTCACACAGCAGGGCTACCGGATCACCGCCAACATCGGGAACCGGGACACCGACTTCCAGGGCGGGTACTACGACCGGAAGTTCAAGCTTCCCGACTACGGCGGGCAACTGAGCTGAACTGTGGAGGCGGCCGGGGATGTGTCGGCTCACCTGAGCCCCAGCCCTGGGCAGCCGAACCTGGTTGAGGGGAAGCCGTTGCCCACGGTCAGCTCCCGCACAACATGACCACAGTGGACAGATGTTGGCCTGGTGTCCGTGATCCGTCGCGTGGCGGTCCTTCGGGTGTGGTTTGTTCCGTCAGTGATGGAACCGGGGGTCGGGTGCGGGTGTCGGTCATGATCGGACGGGATGCCGTCCGCGAGCCGTCGACGCCCTGCGTCTTCCGCCGACGGCGAGCGGACTCCTGACCCACCCGAGAGGGCCGGGTGGGTCAGGACCCCGGCCTCGACGGAGATCCGCCGCCCCGGCGAGTCGGACTGCTGAATCCTCACCCGTCCCCGTTCCGACAGGGTGCGGCGGACGAGGAATGTCCACAGAAGCCAGTCCACTTAGGGCTTTCGGCTCGGGTTCGGGTGACGCGCTCGGGCTCGGGCGGAAGACGCGGAACCAGCTCGGCTCCTGCCACCGCACTCCGTCCAGGCGTGCGCCGTTGGCGCTGAGGAAATCGAGGGCGGACCGGCGCACGTCGGCGAGGGGGATCTCGGCGCTGACGGGACGCCGCGCAGGTGCCCCATGGAGTGGTAGGCCACGTGGTCGGCGTGTCGCTGCCGTCGAAGCTGATGGCCGCGCCGGGTGAAGCTGGCCGCGCCGGTGGCCATGCGGTCCGGGAGCGCGTTCAGGTCGGCAGTGGGCCACGGTGATGTGTCGCATCCTCGGGTCGGTCCGGCCCCTGTCCCGCATCAGCGCGGCCAACGGGCGGCGGTAGCTCGGCGCGAAGCTGCTCGAACGCTCGGGACTGGGGGTCGGCTGAGCAGGGTCGGGCGTGCGAGCGGGCGACGGCGGCAACTTGGGACAGGGCCGGGGCGGAGTGGCGGTGGGGTCGGCGTCGAGGCTGTTGAGGTAGTGCTCGGTGCGGTTCTCGGCCTCCGGCACGGCGCGGTAGGTGTCGTCGATGCCCGGTCGGGACTGCGCCACGATTCCTCACGCATGCTGGGCGTCGAGGTCGTGGGCGCCTTGCAGGGCACGGGCCCAGTGCTGATGAGCCTGATCCACAGCCTCACCAGCCTCGTTCAGGTCCTGTCGTGCCTGACGGGTCCTGCCGAGCACAGCGCGCAGCCGCGCGATGACCTCACCCAGCGCTGACACGGTGCACCCCTTCTTGGCTACGACGGGTGATCGCAGCCCGACCTGCGTGACCTGTTGTCCTCAGTCCCGTCCGGGTGCGGCTTGTTCCGTCAGTGACGGAACTGGGGTCGTGTGCGGGTGTCGGTCATGATCCGGGTGGATCAGGACCCCAGCCGGCGGAAACGACCGCGCGGCGTCGAGTCAGGCGCGGAGCAGCTCGCCCAGCCGGTCCAGGAAGACCCGCTGGCCCGTCACGATCCGGTCCCGCGCCGCGTCCAGGTCGAACCACGCCACCCGGTCGACCTCGGGGAAGGACCGGACCCGGCCGGACCCCCTCGGCCACTCCATGTCGAACGTCCCGGGGACGACCTCGGCCGGGTCGAGGTCGCCCTCCAGCGCCCACGCCGTCACGACCTTGCCGCCGGACTGCCGAGTCGTGCCCAGCGGGAGCAGCTCGCCGGCCGGCGTGGGCAGGCCCAGCTCCTCCTGGAACTCCCGCCGGGCGGCGGCCTCGGGTTCCTCGTCCGAGGTGTACTCGCCCTTGGGCAGCGACCAGGCGCCCGCGTCCCGCCTCGCCCAGAACGGCCCGCCCATGTGGCCGAGCAGCACCTCCGGGCTCCCGCCGGTCCGGCGGAACAACAGGATTCCCGCGCTGTGTCTCGTCGTCACGCCCCGAAGTCTGCCCGTCCCCGGCGATCCGGCGTGCGCGCCCACCGCGACGAGGTGTTCCGCCGTCATCCCCGAGGTGCCGCCGAACTGACGTCCCGCATTGATGATCACCTTTGTTGGGCTCTCCGTCACACGAAGATCGGCGTCACCGGAACGAGGAGATCGTGACGGTCGGTTGAACATTCTGCTCGATCTGATGAGGCACGACGCCCGGTCGAGGCATGTTCGGGCCTCTGGAGGCCGAAGTACGGTGGATGAGCCACATCGCCTCGGCTGTGGGGGAGCGGGTCGTGCGGTGATCACTCCTCCACGGGTGCGCGGGGCGAGGTGAGCAGTGCGGATGAACCAGCCCGACCGTCGGCGGCGCGTCGCGAGGACGCTCGTGCGCGACCTCGCCGGGCACGCGCTCACGGCCTCGCGTGATCGAGGCCCCGCCGCGCACGGTCGGTCCTCGCGCTGTCCCGTCCTTCTGTCCGGAAAGCCTCCACCCGGGACCGGGGGAAGAACGAGTCCGACCGCGACGAGGAGGGTTCACGATGATGGGTCAGGACGGGGAGGACCGCGCTCCCGGCGCGGTGCGGGAGACGTTGGCGGAGTGTCACCGTCGGATCGCGGAGATCGACGAGGAGCTGTCCCGACTCGTCCACCGCCGCGAGAAGATCGTGGACGGGGTCCGCGCGGCCCTGCTCGAACGACTGCCGACCGAGGGCGGCCACGGCGACCAGGACGGCGGCGGCACCGGCGGCACCCGGCCCAGGGCCGCCGGGCGCGGCCGGAGGGGGACCGCACCTGACCGGCACCCGGCCTTCGACCCGGCGGCCGAGCCGTCGCCTCAGGTGACCAGGGAGGTCCAGGCCCTGCACGACCGGCTACGCGGCTTCCACGAGGAGATCGAGCGCGTCGACGTGGCCCTCACCCGCCTGGTCCGTCGCCGCAAGGAGCTGGTCACCACCACGCTCATGACGTTGGCGCGCCGGGTGCCCGAGGCGGCCAGGGGGAAGGCCACCGGACTGGAGCCCCGGGTCGCGATGGCCCTGGCCCCCTGGTGACCCCGGTCCTCCCGCGGCCACGCGCGTGGCCCGCGACCGGGAGCCGCCACCGAACCTTCGGGAGAGCACCGTGAGGACGGGGTGATGCGTCGCCTGCGGCAGGCCGGGGTCGTGACGGTCGCTTCCCGCCACGCGCGCCGGATCGCGGCCGCGGCCCGTGACCTCGACCCGGCTCCCGATCCCGTGGAACGCTCCCGCGCCGAGTGGGCCGACCTGGCCTCCGCCGTCGCCCCGGCGCTGCCGAGCGGCCTGGTCCGCGCCGTGCGCCAGTTCGGCGTCCGCGGCAGGGCGGGCCGCACGCTGGTGGTGCGGGGGTTGCCCGTGGACGCGGACCTCCAGGCCACGCCCGGTGTCGCGAGCCAGGAGATGGGCGGCGCGGCCCGCCGCGGCGTCCTCACCGCGCTCGCCGTCCTCAACCTGCTCGGCGAGCCGCACCCGGAGCGGGACAGCACGCCGTGGGTCCACCACCTCACCCCGGCGCTGGAGCCGCGGCACGACAGCGGCCCGCACGCGACGACCCCGCTCTGGCGCGTGGAGAACCTCTGGAGCGCCCACCGCTGCCATCACCTCGCGATGCTCTGCCTGCGCGGCCATCCCACGGTGCTCACCGCGTCGGCCGCGGCCCTCGATCTCGATCCGAGGTGGGAGAGGGTGCTGCGCGCCCCCCGGTTCGTCCCCGGCGGGGACGGGTCGGGCGCGAACGGCGACCAGCACCCCGCGCCCGTGTTGTCCGGTCCCGCCGGCGATCCCGAGATCCGGTACCACTCGCTCTTCCTGCGCCCGTACGACCCGGAGGACGTCGACGCGGCGGCGGCCCTGCGCCACCTGACGAACGAACTCACCCGCGTCACGCTCCGGCACGTGCTGGAGCCGGGCGACCTGCTCCTGCTGGACAACCGGCGGACCGTCCACGCCCACCCCGCCGTGTCCATCCACCGCGACGGCGCCGACTGGTGGTTGGCACGCGTCACGGCGTTCACCACGGCCGGCGCGGCCCCACCGGAGATCCCGCCGACGACCGACGCGCGCGAGGTCGCGCCGAAGATCAGACCTCGGATCGCGCCCGAGACCGCACCGAAGATCACACCCGGGACCACCCCCGAGATCGCGCCGGAGATCGCGCCGCGGGCCACGCCAAAGACCCGGCCGAAGATCAGGCCTGTTTCACGGCGGGGAACCGTGGCGCCCCCACGAGAAACGCCGACAGCACCGGTTTCGGTCCCCAGCTCCCCGGGACCTCCGGTGGTGCGGGAACCCTCTCGGCCTCCTGGCAACCCCGCGCCGACCATCGTCGCCCCGGCCCCGGCCCGGCGTCCCGACCTGGGCGTCATGCGACCCGCGTGCTCCCACGACGAGTTCTCCCCGCTGGTGGAGGTCGTCGTGGGCACGGCGGCGAACGCTCGCCTCCCCAACCTGGTCCGGGACCCGTCCGCGTGGCTCGGCCTCTATCCCGAGCTGACCGCGCGCGAACTGGAGCGGATCCAGGTGGGCAGGTTTCCCCCACGCGTGGTGGAGGAGAGCGAGGAGGACCTCGACACGCTGGCGCGGATGCTGTGGGAGCTGGGGGTGGTGGTGCATCGCCCCGTGCCCGTCGACCACGAACTGGGGTTCGTCACCCCGCACTGGGGCGCGTCCGGCTTCCACTCCTACTGCCCCAGGGACCTGACCCTCGTCCTCGGCACGACGATCATCGAGACCCCCAGCCTGATGCGGGCCCGGTACCACGAGCTGGCCGGCCTGCGCCCGTTGTTCCGGCGCTACATGGAGGCGGGGTCGACCTGGATCGCCGCCCCCCGACCGGAACTGCGCAACGAACTGTTCGGAGTGGACGGTCGGGGACGGCCGACGCTGGGCGAGGCCGAGCCGGTGTTCGACGCCGCCAACGTGTTGCGCTGCGGCCGCGACCTGTTCTACCAGGTGTCCGTGTCGGGGAACGAGGCCGGATTCCGCTGGTTGCGGGCGGTCGCGGCGCTGCTGGGGGACTACCGGGTGCACCCCCTGCGTGGCCTCTACCCCTACACCCACATCGACACGACGCTGATGCTCGTCCGGCCCGGCCTGGTGGTGGCCAATCCGGCCTACGTCTCCGAGCGCACCCTGCCCGCGCCGTTGCGGCGCTGGGACGTCCTGTGGTGCCCGCCGCCGGTCGAGGCGGCCCGACCCGCGACGCCGTGGCCGACCACCTCGCCGTGGATCGGGATGAACCTGTTGATGGTCGCCCCGGACCTGGCGATCGTCGACGCCGCGCAACACAAGCTCATCCGCCTGCTGGAACGCCGCGGTGTTCACGTGCTGCCGCACACCCTCCGGCACGCCCGGGTCCTCGGCGGGGGACACCACTGCGTCACGCTCGACACGGTCCGGGCGGGCGACCTCAACGACTACTGCTCCTGATCGCGGACCAGAGGCACGGCGGTCCGGTGTCTGTTGTTCCGAGTCTGGTGCTGGTTGGTGCGGCCTCGGGTGCGCTGGCCGGGGCGGTTCCCTCAGCGCCGCGTCGTGGAGCGCGCGTCGAAGGCGGCGCGGGAGGACTCGATGTGGTCGATGTGGTCCCGGGTCCACGCGCAGATCGCGGTGACCGTCTCCAGAAGTCGGTGCCCCGGCGGGGTGAGGGTGTCGTCGACGCTGGGCGGGGAGGTCGGGTGCACCCGGCGAACCACCAGGCCGTCACGTTCCAGGCCGCGCAGGGTCTGGGTGAGCATCTTGTGGCTCACGCCCTCGATCCGGCCGTGCAGGTCGCTGAAGCGCAGGGTGCCCCCGCCCAGCGCGGAGATGATCAGCAGCGCCGACTTGTCCGCGATGCGGTTGATCACCTGTCGGGCGACCGTGTTGGCGCGCATCACGTCGGCCCGCTCGTCCAGCGCGCCGGCCTGGTCACTCACCTCGGGGTGCCCCTCGCACGGAGAAGTGCGTTCTTCCTGGTCAGCGCCCACCTTCTTCCGGTCGGGAGGCCCCGAGCAAGACCGGTCCCCGAGCAGGACCGGACTGGGAACTGGGCAGCCAGGACACACGAGACAGGGGAGGAGCACCACCGTGCGAGCGCTGCTGCCCGCCGAACAGAGCACCGGACAGAACACCGAGCAGTTCACTGACCGGCCAGCCGTCCCGGCGGCGCTCGTCGTCGAGGCCGAGATCCCCGCACCGGAGCCCTCGTCTGACCAGGCCCTGGTGAAGGTCGAGGCGTTCTCGCTCAACCGCACCGACCTGCTGTACCTCACCAGCGCCCGGGAGCTGCGCCCCCAGTCCCGACTGGCGTCCCGGCGACGACCTCGCGGGCACCGTCGTGCGCGCGGCGGCCGACGGCAGCGGACCTCGGGTCGGGGAACGCGTCGGACCGCTGTTCGGGCAACGGGTGTTGCTGACCGGGGCCACGGGCGGGGTCGGGCACTACGTGGTGGACTCGCCGCGTCGGCCGGGGCGGAGCTGACCGCCGTCGCCGCGCCGCACGAGCCGTGGCAGCGCCTTCCCGAGCTGGGCGCGGTCGCCGTGATCCACGACGTCGCCGACGCGGAGCGGCCGTTCGACGTGGTCCTGGAGTCGATCGGGGGCGCCCACCTGTCGACGGCCGTCAGCAGGGCGCGCAGGGATGGTCTCGTCCTATGGTTCGGCCAGGCGTCGGGCCAGCCGGTGACGCTCGACTTCTTCGACTACGTCGCCGGTTTCGAGTCGGTGTCGCTGCGCCGGTTCACCGTCTACGACAGCGCCGCGAGCTGGGGCGCCGACCTGGCCGCCCTGGTCAGGCTGACCGCCGCCGGCCGCCTGCGGCCGCAGATCGACCACCGGCGGCCCTGGACCGAGGTTGGCGACGCCCTCGCGCTGTTGGCCGGCCGCCGGCTGCGCGGCAAGGCCGTCTTCCACCTCGGCAACTGACCGGCTCGGGGAGCTGTCCTTTGTGGACGGATCTCCCCTCGATGGCTGCTGTCTCACCGCCAGCCGGGAGGCGTCTCCGGGTGTGGCAGCACCATGACGGTGATGTCGTCGTTGCTGTGTTGCCGACCGGCCTTCACGAGCTGCTGCGCGCACATCTCGGGATCGCAGGCGTGGGCGGCGAGGATGCCGGTCATCTCGGTCGCGGGGAGCCGGTGCAGCCCGTCGGAGGCCAACACCAGCATGTCGCTCTGGGCCTCCATGGCCCACACGCCGTAGACGGGGACCCGAGCGAGGCTGTGCATGAGCTGGTGGTCGGCACGGCGGGCCTCCTCTTCGGCGGCGCCCTTCACGCGGAGCAGGTGGCCCCGCGTGTGCGGGTTGGTCACCCGCTTGACCTGGCCGTCGGTGGCGGCGTAGGCGACGCTGTCGCCAGCCCACGCGACCAGCCACCGGCGGCCGGGCCGGGTCGCCGCCACCACGATCGCCCCGTCCGGGGTGGGCAGCTCGTTCTCCGCGTCGGCGCACAGCTCGGAGGCGGCCACGATGCCCAGCACGGGGGTGCGCCGCGCGGCGACCCGGACGGCGGTGGTGGCGGCGAGCCCGGCGAGGTCCGCGACCTCGGCGGTGGAGCCCGTCCCGTCGACGATGGCGGCGGCCAGCCGGCCACCGTGGACGTGGTGGGCGGCCGCGTCGGCGTTGAGCGGGCGTTTCGGTCCCTTCTCGGTCGCGTGGCCGACGACGAGGTCAGAGGCGGTCGTTGTCATGGGGACGCTTCCTACCGGATGCTCCGGCCGATCCGAGAAGGACCCGCGTTCCCACCGCGCCAATCAGTCCAACGGGTGACATCGGCGGGTCAGCCTTGCTCCCCGCGTTGTTGTTCCCCGCACTGTCGGCGTTCTCGGTTCCGGGAACACCACGGAACGGCCGCCAACGCCGAGGAGGTGGCCGGGATCGTGCGGCTGCCGCCCTCGCGGCCCGTCCCCGCCAGCACACCGCCCGATCGCCTCAGTGATTCCGGCCCGCCTCGCGGCTACGCTCGGTGACTTGGTGGCGGGCGGGACTGGCTGGTGGAGGGGGGATGCGGCTCCTGGTGACCGGCGGCGCAGTGGGGCCATGGGCGCCTCCCAGGCCGCCGCTTCCTCAGGGGTGGGGTGGTGCAGCACCCGGAGGTTCGGCATCAGGATCCGAGGGTCCACAGTGGACTGCTTTCTGCGGAAAATCTTCCGGAGTTTCTCACGGATGAGACATGTTCTGACAGGGGGCAGGAAAGGGCTCTGAACAGAATGAGTCAACGGCCGGTGGGCTCGACCTAGGCTGACTCCTCGGCAGCAGCCGAGGGCGGAGCCTTCGGCCCCACCCTCGGCCGGAAACGATCAAGCGTGACCATCGGGCAGGTCAGGCGTCGGTGATCGGATCACAGCTCCATCGGCTGCCAGCGCACGACTGTGGGCCGGAGGCCGGTCACGCGGTACTCGTCCAGTGCCGCCACCACGAGTTCGGCGGTCACCTCGGCGCGGTGCGGGAAGTCCACCTCGAACCACACCGGAGGCTCGCGCTCCTCTCCCTCGTCCTCGCTGAGAGTGTACCAGGCGCCGTCCTCGTCGGTGTAGAACATCGCCGCGCGGCCGTCGCGCACTCCGAACACCACCTCGGAGAACCTCTCCGTGTCGGCGTGATGGACGGTTGCGCCGTCAACTCGCGGATCGTCCAGCAGCCGCACGATCCCGGCCAACTCCTCGGTGTTGGCGGCCGTCCCGTGGTGTTCCCGCCACTGGTCGTTCTCGACGGTCCGCCACATCACCTCGATCGTCATGAGTCCTCGTCCCCGGTGTGGGTCCAACGGTTTCCGTTCCGTTCCACCACGGTCAGCCTCGTCCGCGGGTGGCAGGAACCGTGACAGCTTGGCCGCACAGGTCCACTCGCCGGGGGTCGCCGTTCCGCAGACCGGTCGATCACGATCCTGGCATCGCGGATCTTCTCAGCTCGCATGCACATGGGAAACTTGATCTCGATGTGTCCGGCCAAGCCCAGCACCGTCTGCCCCCTGACCATTCCAGTCTCCCGGGCGAACAGGGCGGCGGCCCTGAACCAGATGTCTCCGACCCCGCTACGCAGCTCATGTGTGGTTCTGTTCGCGGCGCGCCATTTCCCGGCGGCCTGGGGCCCGGCGCGTGCAGGCGGGAGTTCGGTGCGAACACGCTCGACCCACGCCTCCAAGCTGCTGACTGACCCCAAGCACTTCTTCCGTTCGTTCACCGTTAAGGAGCTCGGCCGACTCATGTCCGCCCGTCCGACCACCCCCTGCCCCCCGTGCTCACGAGATGGGCATCTACAAGCGCTACTTCGATCTCATCGCCACCGGGCGCAAGACCACCGAGATCCGAGTCAACGATTCCAGCCGGAAGAAGATCGAAGTAGGATCGCTGATCCGGTTTCGGTGCCAAGGTGACGAGGTGTTGACCCGCGTGACCAGGGTGGCCCGGTACACCTCCTTCGAGGAGATGTTCGAGCACGAGTCCGTGGCGTCGGTGAACCCGTTGGCGACCCGCGACGAACAGCTCGCCAACATCCGGCAGATCTACCCGCCCGAGCGGGAAGCCCTGGGCGTGGTCGCCATCGGCATCGAGCTGGTCGATCCACCCCGCCCAGCCTGACCCGTCGATCGCGCGGTCGGTTGGCTTTCCACACGTCGATTCGGCAGGCTCGTAGATTTCGCAGCGTCCATAGAACGGGCCTGCAATGGTCGCGCTGGGAGAGGTACTTGCCGATGGCGGACCGCCACCTGATCGACGTTCATGTGCTCCTCGTGCGTGGCGGACAGGTGCTGCTCACCCGGCGACGTGACACCAACCCGCTCTTCGACGGGCTTTGGCACCTGCCCTCGGGCAAGCTCGACGCGGGCGAGTCCGTCCTGCACGCCGCCGTCAGGGAAGCCGAGGAGGAGGTCGGCGTCCTCATCGAACCGGACGACCTGCGGCACGTGCACACGCTGCACGTCACCGGCTCTGGCTCCGAGCCCCGCCTCGGGTTGTTCTTCGAGGCCCGCCGCTGGGTTGGTGAGCCCACCAACCGCGAGCCCGACAAGTGCTCCGCCGTGTCCTGGTTCTCCCTCGATTCCCTACCCGAGAAGCTCATCGAGTACCCGGCCGTGGGCATCCGCGCCTACCTCACCGGCGTTCCGTTCGGTGTCCACGGCTGGACCCCACGGCCCGTCCCCACCAGCACACCGCCCGATCGCCTCAGTGATTCCGGCCGGCCTCGCGGCTACGCTCGGTGACTTGGTGGCGGGCGGGACTGGCTGGTGGAGGGCGGAATGCGGCTCCTGGTGACCGGTGGCGCGGGGTACGTCGGCAGCGTGGTGGCACACCAACTCCTCAGCGCCGGGCACCAGGTCGTGGTGCTGGACGACCTGTCCAGCGGCTACCCCGAGGCCGTGCCGGACGGCGCCGACCTGGTGGTGGGCGGGATGGCCGAGGCGGCCCGGCTGTTCGCCGAACGGGGGCCGTTCGACGGCGTCGTGCACCTCGCCGCGCGGTCGTTGATCGACGACTCGGTGCGCCACCCGGAGCGGTACTGGCACGGCAACACCGTGCAGACCCTGGCGTTGCTGGACGCGATGCGAGAGGCCGGCGTCCCGCGCATCGTCGTCTCCTCGACCGCCGCCACCTACGGGCAGCCGTCGGAGATCCCCATCTCCGAGACCAGCCCGACCGTGCCGACCAACCCGTACGGCGACTCCAAGCTCGCGGTCGACCTGATGCTGGCCGGCTACGCCCGCGCCCACGGCATCGCCGCGATCAGCCTGCGCTACTTCAACGTGGCCGGCGCGGTGGGCCGGCATGGCGAGCGGCACGACCCGGAGACCCACGTGATCCCGTTGGCGCTGCGGTCGAGCCTTGGCGAGGGGCCGGACTTCTTCCCGGTCTTCGGCGCCGACTACCCGACTCCGGACGGGACCTGCGTGCGCGACTTCGTGCACGTCGCCGACATCGCGAACGCCCACCTCGCCGCCCTCGACCGCGCGAGGTCCGGCGAGCACCGCGTCTACAACCTGGGCAACGGCAAGGGGTTCTCGGTGCTGGAGGTGCTGGACGCGGTCGCCGCGGTGACCGGCCGCCCCGTCCCGCGGCGTCCCGCGGACCGCCGCCCCGGCGACCCCGCCGTCCTGGTGGCGTCGGGGGAGCGCGCCAGGAGGGAACTGGGCTGGCGGCCGGCGCGGCCGACGCTGGAGGAGATGATCAGCGACGCGTACCGGTTCCACCGGGACGCCCGCTGACGCCCCACAGCAGCTCGGCCAGCTCGTCCAGGTCCTCGATCCCGCCCAGGTCGTGCGGCACCATCTCCAGCACGTCGAAGTCGTGCAGGAACGTGAACACCAGCATCTCGCGGGCGAACGTCGGCGTGGCCGGCCAGTCCGCGCCGGCCAGGGTGGCCGCCAGCAGCTCCCGGTCGGCCCGGTAGGCGTTCAGGTGCAGTTGCACGAGGCTGTAGCGGGGGTCGCCGGCGTAGGTGTCGGTGAAGTCGATCAAACCGGTCACCTCGCCGCGCTCGCTGTCCACGAACACGTTCGTGCCGTGCAGGTCCCCGTGCACGAACACGGGTTTGCGCCCGGCCAGCAGCGAGTCCACGTCCGGCAGGAAGTCCTCGACCTGGTCGAGCAGCTTCGGCGACAGGTAACCCCACTCGCGGTGGTCGGCCACCGTGGCGGCCCTGCGCTCCCGCAGCACCTCGGCGAACGCGTCCGCCCGCGCGGGCAGCATCTCCGTGCCGTCGAGGGGAAGATCGTGCAGTTGGCGCACGAGCTGACCGATCCGGTGCGCCAGCGCCACACGCCGCTGACTGTCCATTGAGGACTCGGCATCGCGCCAGGTCCTGCCCTCCGCCCTGGCCATCACCAGGAACGGCCAGTGCCACCCCGGCCCGTCCGGCCGCAGCTCGCCCCGCCCCAGCAGTCGGGGCACCGGGAGGTCGTGCCCGGCGAGCAGGTCGAAGGCCGCGCGCTCCGACTCGTAGCTGTCCGGCCCGCACCAGTATTCGCCGTACAGCTTGACGACCAGGCCGCTGTCGCTGACCAGGACCGGGTAGGTGCTCTCGCCGGGCACCCACAGGGACCGCGGCTGGGGCAGGCCCAGGCCGTCCAGGGCCGCGCGCACCCACGGCTCCCAGAACGCCCCGTCGTTGCGTCGGGCCGCGTAACTCTCGTCCGACGTGATCTCATCGAGGTCCGGGAGCACCGGGTCAGGATAGCCACTCGGTCGTCGGCTCCCGACGGCCGGCCGGGTGGGGTCATGGGCGCTTCCACCTGCGTGGCGCGGTCATTCGGCCGATCGGGTGGAGCGCGTTCTGGTCGCGCCACAGCCCCGATCTCGCCGCCCGGGCCTCACCATCCCGACCGCATCGCCTCGACGACGTCGCTTCGACCTCATTGTCCACAGAGGACACGGCAGTCCCGTCCCGTCCTGTCCTCGCTCGCCCCGAGTATAGGTTCAAATAGACAGGTTGAGATTGACATGTCTATCAGGAAGTGTCAGTCTCGTCATATGAGCGACGTCGACGTGTTGATCGTGGGAGCCGGTCCCACCGGGCTGACCCTGGCGTGCGACCTGCTCCGGAGGGGCGTCGCCTGTCGGGTCGTCGACCGGGCGTCCGGCCCGGCGCAGGGGTCCCGGGGGTTCACCCTCAAGCCCCGGACCATGGAGGTGTTCCATGATCTCGGCGTCGCCGGCCGGTTCCTGGAGTGGGGCGAGGTCGACAACCGCACGAGGCTCCACCTCGGCCAGCCGCTGCTGTTTGACCTGCGGGTTCCGGCTGACAAGCCCACGGCGCGCCGCCCCTACCCGAACTCCGTTGGGCTGCCGCAGTGGCGGACCGAGGCGATCCTGCGCGACCGGCTCGCCGAGCTGGGCGGCGCGGTGGAGTTCGGCGTCGAGGCGACGGCCTTCCAGGCCGACGACGACGGCGTGACCGTGTTCCTCCGCCACACCGACCCCGGCCAGACCGCCGGGCCGGCGGCCGAGGCGCCCACCGAGACCGTCCGCGCCCGCTACCTCGTCGGCGCGGACGGTGGGCGCAGCTTCGTGCGCCGTCGGCTCGGCCTCCCCTTCCGGGGCACCACGCAGGAGGAGGCCAGGGCGATCCTCGCCGACCTGCCCGTGCGTGGGCTCGCCGAGGACGACGCCGTCCACCTCTGGCTGGGCGACCTTGGGTTGCTCGTCCTCCGGCCCCTCCCGCACGCGGACGTCTGGCAGGTGGTGGCCTCGCTGCACCGGGACGCTGAGGGCAACTGGCCCGAGGCGTCGTTGGCGACGCTCCGCGCCGCCGTGGTCGAGCGGACCGGGCGCGAGGACATCGAGCTGGGGGAGCCCGCGTGGCTCTCGGTGTGGCGCTACAACCTGCGGATGGTGGACCGCTTCCGCGTGGGCCGGGTCGTCCTGGCCGGCGACGCCGCCCACGTCCACAGCCCGTTCGGCGCGTTCGGCATGAACACCGGCATCCAGGACGCCTACAACCTCGGGTGGAAGCTCGCCATGGTGCTCAGGGGCGTCGCCGAGGAGACCCTGCTGGACACCTACGAGGCTGAGCGGCTCCCCGTCGCCCGCGCCGTGCTCGCGGAGAGCGACCGGCAGTTCTCCTCGGCGACGCCGCCCGCGCCGCTGCGCCCCCTGCTCCGCTTCGTGGTCAAGCCGTACTTCGCCCGGCAGCGCCGCCGGCACCGCGAGGACCGTCCCCAGTACCGGGACAGCTCGCTCAGCATGCACCTCGGTGGCGGTCGCGCCCGTCTTCGCGCCGGGGACGTCGCGCCTGGTGGGGTGGGGCGGGTTCCCGGGCGGCGTCGGCCCGTCTCCCTGCTCGACCTGTTCCGGGGCGCGCACTTCACGGTTCTCGCCTTCGGTTCCCGCGCTGTCGAGGCCGCCCGGCGTGCCCTGCGTGGCCACGAAGACCTGTTCCACCTGCATGGTGTGACGTCCACAGTGGAGGGTGCTGTCGCCGGTGTGGAGACGGTCGCGGACACCAGCGGCGGGATCCGGCGGGCCTACGGTGCTCGCGAGGGGAGCGTCGTCCTGGTCCGGCCGGACGGCCACATCGGACTCATCGCCCACGAGGACCAGGAATCCGCGTTGCGGGAGTACCTCCGCCGTCTCCGTCTGCGTCCGGCGGACACCTCGTGCCAGTCGAAGCCGCGTCCGTCGAGGTGACCAAGGACGCGGGGAGCTGAGCCGCCCGACAGGTCAGGTCAGGTCGAGTCGGACCAGCGGAATGCGACGGCCGATGTCCTCTGGAAGGGGGTCATCGGCCGTCAGCTCGGTCAGTCCGAACACCGACGCGACGATCCGGGCCTGCCCTGGGTGCGCGCGGCGGTACTCCTCCAGCAGCCGTCGTGACTCGTCGGGGTCGAGGACGCGCGCCCGCGCGGGCACACCCCGCATCCGGCCCCACCACAGCCGAACGCGGGGTTCGGCCCGCACATTGCGGAGCCACTGCGAGGCGCGGCCGTAACCGGAGGCGACCACGACCCCGGTGCGCTCGCGGAGAAGGACCTCCAGCACGACGAGGCGCGCTCGCCGGCTGACTCGGCCGACGTGTTCGACCATCACCAGCCGCCGGCCGAAGACCATTCCGAGCCCGGCGCGGAACACCGGGATCGGCGCACGAGCCAACCACCGAGGGATGCGCCCCACGCCGCGAGGGTAGCCCGCGAAACGATCTTCACCTGTTCGGACCTATGGTAACTGCTCTGATCGCTCTAACGTGAGCGCCGCGCGGAGTAGCCCGGTGACACCGGGTCATGACCCGAGCCGTTTCCCCTCTCGTTCTCCGCCTTGCTGGTACCCCACACGGAAGGCAGAAGCCATGCGCCGAATCCGCAGCTCCCTGCTGGCCGCGGTCGCGTGCCTCGCGACGCTCGCCCTGATCTCCCCGAGCGCGGGGGCGGAACAGCCCGCACTCCACGACAACCTCAAGACCGCGCCCGCGGAGCACACCCTCCACGCCCAGGAGCGCGCCGCCTCGATCGTGCCCGGCGTGCGCTACTACCTGGAGCTGAACCAGGACCCTACGCGCGGTGTCACGTTCGAGCCGTACATGAACTGGGACTACGTCCTGCTCACGAACTCCGCGGGCGCGCACGGCACTCCCGTGATCTTCCACCAGAGGGGCGGCGGCTACGTCGTCCAGTCCACCTCCGCCAACTGGGGTGGCTACACCTACTGGCAGGACGTCGGGAACGGCGTCCGTCTGGCGCCCGAGGGCGAGGCGACGGTCTTCACCGTGCGGTCCGGCAGCCACGGTTTCCTGTTGGAGTCGCACGGGAACTACGCGACCTACCCCGTCGGCGGGAAGGGCTGGCTCCAGTTCTACGCCAGCGTCCTGCCCAACTTCCGGGAGTTCGCCTATTGGCGGGTCGTCCAGGCCTGACCTCCCGAGCCAAGAGTGATCGACGCCGGAGGACTCCCCGTCAACCGCGCCGCCTCCCGCCACCCTCCTGAGCTGGGGGAGGGCGAGCGGTGATCTGGCGGGTCTGACCGCACGACACGACCGTGCCCTGTGGCTGTCCGGAAGCCGTCGGCCACAGGGCACGACGCTGTTCCCGGTCGGTGTCGAGCGTTTCCTGGGCCTTCCCGGGAAGTGGGATCGGAAGACCGGGAAAGGGGGCCGTTGGCGGGTGTTCCTGCCGACGAACGGGTGGATCTCGGCACGGGCGGACGGAGGTGCCTTGCCACCCGCCGTCGCGCGGCTGAAGGCTGGAACGGCGGCGACACCGGAGGCGGGCGCGTCGACAGGGACCCCGGCGGAGCGGTCGCCGCAGGGAGGAATTCATGGGCGAGACGCCGCACGGCACCAGTGACCCCACGTTCTACCGCAGCCCCTCGGAGGCCGTCGCGGCCCCGCCGGAGGAGCTGGCCTACGTCGTGGCCTTCGACCGGTCCGGCGAGCGGCCCGACGCACTGGCCACAGTGGACGCCGACCCGGACTCGGCTGACTACGGCCACGTCGTCGGCTGGGTGGAGATGCCGACGCTCGGCGACGAACTGCACCACTTCGGCTGGAACGCGTGCAGCAGCGCCTTCGCCCACGCCTGCCACGACATCACCGGCCTGCGCCGCCGCTACCTGCTCCTGCCCGGCCTGCGCTCGTCCAACATCCACGTCCTCGACACGCACCCCGACCCGAGGCGCCCGGCCCTCGCCAAGACCATCAGCGCCGAGGAGCTGGCCGAACGCGCCGGCTACTCGCGCCCGCACACGCTGCACTGCGGGCCGACCGGCATCTACCTGTCCTGCCTCGGCGGGGCGAACGGGGCCGAGGGGCCGGGCGGGATCGCGTTGCTCGACCACGACACCTTCGAGGTCCTGCGCGCGTGGGAGACCGACCGCGGCCCGCAGTACCTCGCCTACGACGCCTGGTGGCACCTCAACCAGAACACGCTGGTCACCAGCGAGTGGGGCACGCCGGGGATGATCGAGGACGGGCTGAACCCCGAGCTGCTGCTCGCCAACCAGTACGGGCACGCCCTGCACTTCTGGGACCTGGAGTCGGGGCGGCACCAGCAGCGAGTCGACCTCGGGGAGCAGCACCAGATGGTGTTGGAGCTGCGCCCGGCGCACGACCCCGAGGCGACGTGGGGCTTCGCCGGCGTGGTCGTGTCCACCGAGGACCTGTCGGCCTCGGTGTGGCGGTGGCACCGGGACGGCGACCGCTGGGCGGCGGACAAGGTGATCACCATCCCCGCCGAGCCGGCCGACCCGGAGCTGCTTCCCCCAGCGCTCAAGCCCTTCGGCGCGGTCCCGCCGCTCGTCACCGACATCAACCTCTCCGTCGACGACCGCTTCCTCTACGTCTCCTGCTGGGGAACCGGCGAGCTGAAGCAGTACGACGTGAGCGACCCGGCGTCGCCGCGCGAGGTGGGGTCGGTGCGGCTGGGCGGGATCGTGGGCAGGGCGGCGCACCCGGCCGACCCGGAGCGGCGGCTCGCCGGCGGCCCGCAGATGGTCGAGGTCAGCCGGGACGGCCGGCGGGTCTACGTCACCAACTCGCTCTACGGCTCGTGGGACGACCAGTTCTACCCGGACGGCGTGGGCGCGTGGTTGGCCAAGCTCGACACCGACCCCGACGCGGGCGGCGGCCTGCGGGTGGACGAGCGGTTCTTCCCGCGCGGCGAGGACTTCCGGGGCCTGCGGGTGCACCAGGTCCGATTGCAGGGTGGGGACTCCTCGTCCGACTCCTACTGCTTCCGTCGCTGACGAAAGCGCCCCACCGGAGCACACCGGGGCATCTCGGTTCCGCCGGGTCAGGGACGTGGGGCCCTGACCCGGCGGAGCGCGGTCACACCTGCGAGTCGGCGAGCAGCTTCAACGCCAGCGCCCGCAGCTCAGGGTCGGCCTTGTCCGGGCTGCCCGTGTCGAACGGCGGGTGCGGGTCGTACTCGATCCCGAGCTGGATGGCCTGCGCCGTCCGGTCGTCGGCGAGCTGGGAGGCCAGGTACAGCGCCATGTCCTGGCCGGCGGACACCCCGGCCGAGGTGATGATCTTGCCGTCCCTGACGTACCTGGCCTTGACGTAGGTCGCGCCGAGGCTCTCCAGGTACTCCTTGCCCGCCCAGTAGGTGGTGGCCCGCAGCCCCTTCAGCAGGCCGGCCTTGCCCAGGATCATCGAGCCGGTGCAGACCGAGGTGGTCCACTTCGTCCGCTCGTGCGTCCGCCTGATCCAGTCCATCAGCCGGGCGTTGTCGAACACCCGCAGCACCGCCTTCTCGCTGCCGCCGGGCACGAGCAGGACGTCCAGGTCCCGCACGGCGGCGATGGGGCGGTCGGCGAACAACGCCACGTCGCCGGTGTCGCTGCGGACCAGGCCCGGCCGCTCGGCGATCATCGTCACGGTGGCGTTGGGCAGCCGGGACAGGACCTCGGCGGGGCCGGTGGGATCGAGGACGCTGAATCCCTCGTAGAGCAGGATGCCGATCTTCGGCCCCCTGGCCCCGCCCTGCTCGTGCGGCGGGCGCTCGCCCTGCGCCTCGGACGGCGTCCCGGCCTGCGTTGCGGCCTGCGTCGTGGCCTGCGCGATCCCCGACGTGCCGAGCGCGGCCAGACCGAGGCCGACCCCGCCCACCGCGGCGGCGCGCAACACGTCCCGACGACTGCTGCTCCCCATGGGCTTCCCCTCCCAGGAAAGACGATCAACGTGCGCGACAGGCTCTCATGGGTAGCGTCGCTACGTACAGCCTTTCGGGTGATCCGGACCTCGGCGGGCGGAGTGAGATCGATTACTCCGTCGAGAGCTTGCGCGGGGTCGGCGTGCCACCCCTGTCACGGGCCGTGAGCGGGCCAGTCCATCGGCCGGTGGATTGGCGTTCTCCGGTCGAACGAAGAGCGTTCATCCCGGGGTCTCCGGCATGTGGTGAACTCCGCCGCCGACCGAGGACAGGAGGCACAGGTGACGACTCGGGTGAGAACGGTGGTGGCCGCGGTGGCGGCCACGTTCGCGGCGCTGTCGGCCGCGGTCGGGGTCGCAGCCCCGACGGCCGCCGCGACCACGCCCAAGGTGCTGGTGGTGGGCATGGACGGCCTGCGCTGGGACCGGGTGGCCGCGGCGAACGCGCCGACCATGCACGGCCTCGCGGCCGGCGGCACGCTGGGGGAGAGCCTGCTCTACTGCGCCCCCATGGCCGGGACGTGGAGCGGGGCCGGCTGGTCGACCATCGCGACCGGCGTGTGGCCGGACAAGCACGGCGTCAAGGACAACACGTTCGTCGGCAAGCGGTACGACCAGTACCCGGACTTCCTGACCCGGCTGGAGAAGCGGAACCCCCACTACTCAACCTTGTCCATTGTGGATTGGGCAGCGCTGCACAACCAGGGCACCTTCTCCGCCGCGGTCGACACCAGGATCACCTACGACGGCGACCGCGACGGCTACGCGGGCTCCGACGAGAAGGTCACCGCCGACGCGGAACGCCTGCTGCGCACCGGCAACCCCGACGCCTCGTTCGTCTACTTGGGACACACCGACGAGGTGGCCCACAGCAAGGGCGCGGCGAGCCGGGACTACGTCGCCGCGATCGAGAAGCAGGACCAGCAGCTCGGCCGCATCCTCGACGCGGTCAGGTCCCGCCCCACCTACTCGGCCGAGAGCTGGCTCGTCGTCCTGACGACCGACCACGGGCACACCGACCGGGGTGGCCACGGCGGCTGCGGCGCCGCCGAGCGCGCCACGTTCGTCCTCGGCTCGGGTCCGGGGCTGGCCAGGGGAGCCCGGCCGGGCGACACCCGCCTGGTCGATGTGGCCTCGACCGTCTTCCACCACCTCGGCGTGCCGGCGGACGACGCGTGGCGGCTCGACGGCAGGCCGCTCGGCAGCCGTTCCGGCGACGCCTTCGACACCCTCGCCGACCAGCTCGCCGCCAGGGCCGACGAGACGGACATCCCGACCTCGGTGCGGGGCTGGACCCACACCGCCCCCGCGGGCTGGTCCGTCGACCGTTCCCGGATGCCCAGCGGAGGCGTGTCCGAGTGGCGGGGCTGGTCCTTCACTACCGACGAGTTCTGGAGCCGCACCCAGTCGGGTCAGTGGCGGGAGAACAACGTGCGGGCGCGGGGCGTCTTCGCGGTGGCCGACTCCGACGAGTTCGCCGACAGGACCGGGGGCGGGAGCTTCGACTCCACGTTGGTCTCCACCGCGTATCCCGTTGACGGCAAGGCGTCGGTGACGCTGCGCTTCGTCACCCACTACCGGCAGGAGGGCTCGCAGAAGGCCGAGGTCCTGGTGTCCTTCGACGGCGGCCCGGACCAGCTCGTCAAGCGCTACACCGCCGACGTGGTGTCAACGGAGGAGGCGTTGCCCGTCCGTGTGCCGGCCGGTGCGAAGACGGTGCGGGTGAAGTTCCGGTACTACGACGCGAACAACAACTGGTACTGGGCGATCGACGACCTCAGGGTCGGCTGACGACCCCATCCCCCGGGGCAGTGTCCGCGCCACCCTCCCTGCGCGGGCACTGCCCCTTCTCCTGTTCCGGCCTGGCCGTCGTCACGCGATCGGCCGAGTCGCAAGAAGATTCGGGCT
Organism: Streptoalloteichus tenebrarius; assembly: GCF_024171885.1. Taxonomy (GTDB): domain Bacteria; phylum Actinomycetota; class Actinomycetes; order Mycobacteriales; family Pseudonocardiaceae; genus Streptoalloteichus; species Streptoalloteichus tenebrarius. Next base: position 47,204 of record NZ_JAMTCP010000045.1, read on the forward strand.
GTTGACCGGCGGCTTCGGCTTCACGGCGCGGAATTGTCGGTGGGTCTGTCTACCGTGTCCCACATCACCTCGCCGTCGGTTCGGGCGTGGTGGGACGAGGTCCGGAGATCGATCACGACAGGCATGCCGACGGACCTCGACAACTGTTCGGTCACAAGGAAAGGGAGAACGCGATGCGAACGTTCGTCGTGAGCCTGCCGGTGAAGGACGTGGCGGCGTCGGGGAACTTCTTCACCCAACTCGGGTTCCGGTTCGACCCCGGGATCGGTGACGAGCGGGCGGCCGGCGTGGTCGTCGCCGACAACGCCCTCGTCCTGCTGTTCCCGGAGGACCGCTTCCGGGAGTTCATCAACGGCGAGATCAGCGCCGACGGCACCGAGGTCATCCTGACCGTGTCCGCCGAGAGCCGGCAGGAGGTGGACGAGACGCTGCGGAAGGCGCTCGCGGCCGGTGGCCGTCCGTGGAAGCCGACCTTAGACCAGGGGCCGATGTACGCCGCCAGCTTCCAGGACCTCGACGGCCATGTCTGGGAGGTGTTGCACATGGACTACTCGGCCACCGCCGGCGGGCAGGACTAGCGTCACCGGCGCGGCCGGCCGCCGCACCTCACTTCCTCGCCTCCTCCGCCTCCTTCTCCTCCTGAGGGGTCTGGTCCCTCCCGGTGGGGGAGGCCTGTCGGAGAGGCCGTCGGGGCTCGTCCCTCGTACCGTCGAACGGAAATCTCCCGTCACAGGCGGAGAACCCGAGGGAGGGACGATGGCGTCCGAGGAGTGGCGCGGCAAGGTCGGGCGACTGGACGAGGCCGAACTCGCCGAGTTCCTCGCCGAACCCCACATCGCCCGGTTGGCCTGTCTGGACGACGACGGTTGGCCCTATGTCATCCCGTGCTGGCACGAGTGGGACGGGACGGCGTTCTGGGTCGTGCCCCGCCACAAGTCCGCGTGGGCGAGGTACCTCGCGACGGACCCCCGCTGCGCGCTCACGGTCGACGAGGACGGCCGACAGCGCAAGGTCGTGGCGCGGTGCCGGGCGGTCCTGGTGGAGGAGCCCAACGTCGGCGGACGGTGGGTGCGCGTCGCGGAACGGATGAGCGTGCGGTACCTCGGGGAGAACGGGCCCAGGTACCTGGCGCCCACCCTGGACCGGCCGCGGTGGCTGTTCCGGCTGGAGCCGGTCTCCCTCCGGACCTGGCAGGGACAGGACTGGGCGTCCCGGTACCGGTGACGGGTCGGCGGCGGCCGAATGCCCCAGCGACATTCGGACACCAGGAGGGTGGCCGGTCGGCGCGGCGGGTGCGACGGTGGGCCGAAGCCCAGGCGCCCCCTGCTCGCGAGGAGTTCCGGCATGTCGTCACTCCGTGTCCGAAGACCACGCTGGCGCATGGTGCTGGTCGGCGCCGTCACCCTGGCCGTCACCGCCGCCGTCGCTCCGGCGGCCGCCGCACGACCCGCCGGAGGGGAGCCGACAGCCCAGGGGGACCTGCCGGACGACTGCCAGGACGGGTGGTGTGCGGAGACCCTGCCGCCCCGGACCGTCGGCGTGCGCGGGATGACGGTGGTGCGGGGCGGCGAGGTCTGGGCGGTGGGCGCCGACCGGGGCCCCGGCGCGCTCGCGCTGCGGTGGGACGGGCAGGCGTGGCAGAAGGTGGCCACGCCCCCGCTGGTCAACAGCTACCTGTCGGAGGTGTCTGGCTGGACGAAGAACGACGTCTGGGCCGTGGGGACCCAGAACGCCGGGGAACACACCCTCACCCAGCACTGGGACGGTCGCGAGTGGACGGTCGTGCCGAGCCCCGACCTCGGCTCGTCCAACGACCTGCTCGGGGTGGCCGCCGCAGGACCCCACGACGTCTGGGCGGTCGGCGACGCCGAGGTCGAGCAGGTCGGGACCCGGCCCCTGCTGATGCGGTGGGACGGGCAGAGCTGGAGCCTGGTGCCGACCCCGCTGTCCGACTCCCCGGCCACGTTCCGCGCCGTCGTCGCCCGCTCGCCCCACGACGTCTGGATCGCGGCCGTCGTCGGCTCGGAGCGGCGCACGGCGGTGACCCTGCACTGGGACGGCCGGGAGTGGCGGAGGATCGACGTGCCGGACCCCGGCGACGTCGCCAACGTCGCCATGGGCGCGGAGCTACACGGCCAACCCCTGCTCACGGTGGTCGCCAGGGACGATCCGGCCCTCCCCAACCGCTCGCACCTGTGGAGCTGGAACGGCACGGCGTGGACCCGGGTCCCGGTGCCGGTCATCGATGACCAGAGACTCGCGCTCGGCTCGATGGCGAGTGACAACCGGGGACGCGTGTGGCTGCTCGGGGGAGTCGGTCGTGGCGACGGGGCGGTGGTCGAGTGGGACGGCTCCCAGTGGACCAGGACGACGCTCACGCACAGCGGCGGGCACCTGTTGCTGAACGACGTGGTCGTGTCGCAGAACGGCCAGGAGGTCTGGCTGGGCGGCGAACAGGGAGTCGGACGGCACCACCACGCCGTGATGTACGTGCGGCGCTGACGGCTCTGCTCTCCCCTTGACCCCCTTGTCCTTTCGGCTCGCGCTTCGCAGGAAGGTGCCCCGACCATGAGCACGATCCTCCGACGATCCCGGTGGCTGGCCGCGCTGATCGGCGTCGCCCTGGCCCTCGGCCCGGTCGGCGCGTCCGCTGTCGCGGCCGAGCCGACCGACGAGCACGCGCCGCTGGAGTGCCAGAGCGGGTGGTGCCCGGAGCCGCTGCCGCCCGACCCCCGACCCTTCGGCGTCCGCGACATGACGACGACCCCCGACGGTGGGACGTGGGCGGTCGGCTACGCGAGCGGCTCCGCCCCGCTCGCCCTGCGCTGGGACGGCGGGGCCTGGCAGCCCACCCTCACCCCGCAGGGCGTCGGCACGGACCTCGCCGGCGTGGCGGGCTGGTCGCGGAACGACGTGTGGGCGGTGGGGACGCGGAGCGGCCAGGACGACGCGACGTGGACCCACGCGCAGCACTGGGACGGTCGCGAGTGGACGGTCGTGCCCAGCCCGAGCCCCGGGGCCTGGCGCAACGAACTGCACTCCGTGGCCGCCTCCGGACCCCACGACGTGTGGGCCGTGGGTGGCACCGTGGACCGGACCGTCGGGAACCGGCCGCTCCTGCTCCACTGGGACGGCCGCGCATGGGCTGCCGTGCCGACCCCGTTGTCCGATCTTCCCGCCACGTTCCGGACCGTCGTCGCCCGGTCGCCCCACGAGGTCTGGATCGGCGCGCTGCTCGGCGACGACCTCCGGACGCAGGTCGCGGTCACCCTGCGTTGGGACGGCCGGACCTGGCAGCGGATCGACGTCCCCGACCCCGACCCGGCGTCCAGCATCACCATGGGAGCCGACCTCGACGGTCGCCCCCTGCTGACGGTGAGCAAGACGGTGAGCAAGTACTCGGACCGCTGCCGGGTGTGGCACTGGACCGGCACCGCGTGGGCCCGGCTGGCGGTTCCGGGCGCCGACGGGGAGAGCGTGACCCTGTTCTCGATGGCGGACGACCACAGGGGGCGCGTCTGGATGGCCGGACGGACCGGGGGTGGCGCCGGACTGGTCGTCGAGTGGGACGGTCGACAGTGGACCAGCACGCTGCTCGACGGCGGTGGAAGGGGCGCGTTCAGCGGCGTGACGGCGTCGCCGAGCGGTCACGAGGTCTGGGTTGGTGGGAGTTTCGGCACCGGGCGCAACCGCCACGCCACCGTCTACGTCCGGCGCTGACCCACGCGGACGGCCTGCGCACGCCTGCGTGCGGCCGAAAGGCCCACCCGTCCCGGCTGCCCGGCCGACGCCGAGAGAACGGTCGGCCGGGAACCGAACGCACGAAACCTGTTGGGACACAAGGGCCTTGGCCGTCCGACCTGGCGGGTGCGACCGTGGGCCGGGTGGGGCTGCCCGTGACCTCGGAGGGAAGGGATCACCGCATGACGTTCCGCGTCCGACGACCACGCTGGCTCCCCGCGCTGGTCGGCACGGCCCTGGCCCTCGGTTCGGTCGGCGCGCCCGCTGTCGCGGCCGAGCCGACCGACGAGCACGCGCCGCTGGAGTGCCAGGACGGCTGGTGCCCCGAGACACTGCCGGCCGATCCGCCGTCCCTCGGAGTCCATGATGTGGCCGCGGTCCACGGCGACGTCTGGGCGGTCGGCTACGCGAGCGGCTCCGTCCCGCTGGCCCTGCGGTGGGACGGGAAGACCTGGCAGTCCACCGCCAGACCCCAGACGGAGCACGTCGAGCTGCACGGGGTCGCGGGATGGTCGCGCCACGACGTGTGGGCCGTGGGGACGCGCGGCGGTGTTGATGCCGGGACGACGACGTTCACCCAGCACTGGGACGGTCGCGAGTGGACGGTCGTGCCCAGCCCGAACCCCGACGGCTCCCGGAACGAACTCCGGGCCGTGGCCGTCGCCGGCCCGCACGACGTCTGGGCGGTGGGGGAGACCGGCGACCCGTTCGCCGGAAGCCGACCGCTCCTGCTCCACTGGGACGGCCACACGTGGAGCGCCGTGCCGACCCCGTTGTCCGACCAGCCCGCCACGTTCCGCACCGTCGTCGCCCGGTCGCCGCACGACGTCTGGGTCGGGGCGCTGGTTGGGGAGGACCTCCGGACGCAGGTCGGGGTCACCCTGCGTTGGGACGGCCGGACCTGGCAGCGGATCGACGTCCCCGACCAGGACCCGGCCTCCACCATCGCCATGGGAGCCGACCTCGACGGCCGGCCACTGTTGACGTTGAGCAAGACGGTGGGCAAGTACTCCGACCGCAGCCGGGTGTGGCACTGGACCGGCTCGGCGTGGACCCGGCTGGCGGTTCCCGCGATCGACGGGCAGAACCTGGGGATCGCCTCGATGACGGACGACCGCAGGGGGCGCGTCTGGATGGCCGGGCGCACCGGGGGCGGCGCCGGACTGGTCGTGGGCTGGGACGGTCGACAGTGGACCAGCACGCTGTTCAGCAGTGGCGGGAGAGGCTCGTTGAGCGGCGTGACGGCGTCGCCGAGCGGCCAGGAGGTCTGGGTGGGCGGAGGTTTCGGCACCGGGCGGCACCGACACGGCGTCGTCTACGTCCGGCGCTGACGGCCCCCGTCGCGTTCCCCAGGACCGAACGGCCCACCCGTGCCGGCTGTCCGACCCACAACGATGGAACGACCAGTCCGACGCCGAACGCCCGAGACCCGTTGGAACACAAGGCGGATGGCCGACCGGTGCGGCGGGTGCGACGGTGGGCCGAGGTGGGGCTGCCCATGACCTCGCAGGGAAAGGATCACCGAATGACGTTCCGCGTCCGACGACCCCGCTGGCTCACCGCGCTGGTCGGCGTGACCCTCGCGTTCGTCTCGGCCGGTGTGCCCGCCGCCGCCGAGACGAACGCGGAGGCCCCGCCGACGGAGTGCGGAGGGGGCTGGTGTCGTGAGGCCCTGCCACAGGACCCGCTCCCGCTCGGCATCAGCGCGATGACGATGGTCGGGGGACGGGACGTCTGGGCCGTCGGCACCGGCCGCTTCGGGGTGCCGTTGACCCTCCGGTGGGACGGGATGTCCTGGCAGTCCGTCCCGGCGCCGGACGCCAACGTCGATCTCTTCGGGATGGCCGGCTGGTCCAGGAACGACGTGTGGGCGGTGGGGTTCGAGGGCAGCCCCGGCTCCGAGACCCGATCCTTCACGCAGCACTGGAACGGCCGCGAGTGGAAGGTCGTTCCCAGCCCCAACCCCGCCGACTTCCACAACGACCTGCGCGCCGTCGCCGCCGCCGGCCCGAACGATGTGTGGGCCGTGGGCGGCACCGTGGACCGGAAGGCGGGAAACCGGCCGCTCCTGCTCCACTGGGACGGCCAGGAGTGGAGCGTCGTGCCGACCCCCTTGTCCGACGTCCCTGGCACGTTCCAGACGGTCTACGCCCGGTCGCCCCACGACGTGTGGGTCGGCGGGCTGGCTGACGGTCCGGTCGCCCTGCACTGGGACGGCCGGACCTGGCAGCGGACCGACGTCCCCGAGCAGGACCCCATGTCCACCATCGCCATGGGAGCCGACCTGGACGGGCGTCCCCTGCTGGCCGTGAGCAGGGTGGTGGGCAAGTACCAGCATCGGACCCACCTGTGGCACTGGACCGGCTCGGAGTGGCGGAAGCTGTCCGTTCCGGCGGTCGACGGCCGCAACCTGACGCTCACCATGATGGCGGGCAACCCCACGGGACGCGTCTGGCTCGCCGGCAAGTCCGGCTTCAGCGGGGTGGTCCTCGAATGGGACGGACGCGAGTGGACGCGGAACGCGCTCGCCGGCGGCGGCCAGGGCGCGGTCCACGGACTGGCGGTGTCGCCGGGCGGCCGCGAGGTCTGGGCGGGCGGCTCGTTCCGCGTCGGCGGCGGCCTCCGGGGCATGATCTTCGCGCGACGGTAGCTCCCCCCGGGACCGCCGGACCGGACGCCGGGGCACGCCCCAGTCCGGCGGTCGTGGGCGGGGAACGACGGCGGCCCCCAGCGCCGTCGCTCCCCGCCCACCCACGTGGCCACCAGGCCCTGTCCTCACACTGGGTGTAGTTGATCTGTTTGATCCCGGGACGTGTCCCGCGCGCACGTTGACCGACGAGCAGTGGCAGCCAACCGAGCCGCTGTTGTCCGCCTCCGGCCCGAAGGGACACCCACGGGTGGATGAGGCGCGCTGCATGATCAACAGGTTGCTGTTCAAGGCGAAGACCGGTGTGGTGTGGCGTGACCTGCCGGAATGGCAGGGGTGGCAGGGGCAGTGGAAGAGGTTTCGACAACCGGTTCTGGCGGTGGTCGCGCATCGGCACCCTTGCCAATGTGGTGACACGGGCGCGGGTGCTGGCTGCGGTGATCAACGAACGCGACCGGGAGGTCCCGGTCGGCTTCAGCGCCGTGCGCGCCCACCAGCACGCCGCCGGCGCCCGCCGCACCTCCGTGTCTCCCACAGGGGAGGGCGGATCGGTGCGGCGGGCACAGTGCCAGACGATCAGGTCGGCGGCTGTTCCCGCTGGTGGGCCGAGCACGAAGATCCACCTTGCCTGAGATGGGCATGGCCGGCCCCTGCCGGTGGTGTCGACCGGCGGCAACATCAACGAGGGCACCGTGTTCACCCAGCTCATGGCGGACACCTCGTTCCGTCGTCCTGGCCCGAGTCGGCCCGAGTCGGCCCGAGTCGGGAGATCGCGGGGCAAGGGATACTCCAGTCACGCGATCCGGTCCGACCTGCGCAGGCGGGTGTCCCGGCTGTCATCCTCGAACGCCGGGATCAGCGGGCGAATCGACTGCGTCCCGGCCGGACAGGCGGTCGTCTCCCGGCATTCGATCCCGCCGCCTCAGCGCCGCAATGTGGTTGAGCGGCGCTTCAACTGGGCGCGAGCACGTCCGTGTGATCGCCACCCGCTACGACGAGACCGTCATCTCCTACCAAGGGACGTTCGATCTGGCCGTCCTGCTCATCTGGTTGTGAGGACAGACCTAGGTCGTGTCCGCGAAGTGTTGTGGTCGTTGGTTGGTTCGTGGTGCGTCGTCATGAGCTGACTGATGAGTCGTGGGTGTTGATCGAGCCGTTGCTGGCTCCGCCGCGGATGGGCCGTCCGGTGCGGGACCGCCGTCAGGTGGTCAACGGGATCTTGTGGACGCTGTCCACGGGGGCGGCCTGGCGGGACCTGCCCGAGCGGTACGGGCCGTGGAAGACGGTCTATGAGCGCTTTCGCCGCTGGTCCGCCGACGGCACCTGGGACCGTCTGCTGGCTCATGTCCCGCAGCGTTCCGACGCCGTCGGCGCGGTCGACTGGACGGTCGTGTGTGTGGATTCCACGGCCGTGCG
>NZ_JAMTCP010000046.1:0-669 GCF_024171885.1 Streptoalloteichus tenebrarius
AACTTGCCGCCACCGGCCACGGCCCCGCCGCCGCCCAGCTCGCCGAGCGGCTGGTCGAACAGATCCGCCGGTTCGACCGCGACCGCGCCGCCCAGCCCGTCATCACCGCCTTCCCGGCCGGAACGACCGACGAGGATCTGCCTGCCGGCGTGGTCGTCGACAAGCACCACGTCCGCATGGTCCTCACGCCCTGAACGGTCACCATGCCGCCGCCCCGTGGCTTCGTAGAACCTGGTGAACCCCGGCCCACGTCGGGCCGGGCTCACCGCGTTCCGGGCGCGGTCAGCGCTTCCTGGGCGGCACCAGGGTGTCGAACAGCCGGCATTCCCGAGATCGCCCAAGCCCGCCGTCTCGGTCACACCCTCGACGACAAGATCCAAGCCGTGTACTCCCACTTCGCTCCCGAAGTTGAACAGCGTCTCCTCGCCGCGCTGCAGACCCGCCGGGCCAACGCGCAGTCGTCCATGACTGGCGAAGCTGGCAACTGGCGGAACGTGGCGTGAAGGCGTCCGGATGAGCAGTGGTCGGGCGGGAGGAGAACGTTGCACCAGGATTGGTGGCCGGAATCGGGTCGGGCCGTTAGCCGGAGTAGGAGGGGGCCCACCGGTTCTTCCGGCGGGCCCCGCTTGACGCGCCGGAATGAGGTCCGGCCGTTGGCCGGAGTAGCAG
>NZ_JAMTCP010000046.1:1260-55014 GCF_024171885.1 Streptoalloteichus tenebrarius
TGCGGCCGTGACGCCGGAATGAGGTCCGGCCGTTGGCCGGAGTAGCAGGGCTTGGCTGAACTGGGGCATGTGACCTGCGACATTGTAGATCATCGCGAGCGGTGTGAGTCAAGTCTGGTTCTGGATCTTTCTGAGAGGTGTTGCAGGACGGTGATGTGTGCTTTGAGCTGGGTGCGAGCGGTGATGCGTGGGAGGGGGCTCACCTCACCGCTCGTGTTTAGACGATCTTCGGGTTGGTGCTGGGAAGGGACCGGCGGCGGCCGTGCATGTGGATGGCCGCCGGATGGGGGAGAGGCCCAAGGTCGATACGGACGACGCTGTCCGCGCCCAGGTCGATGATGCTCAGAACTCGCAGCTCCAGTGTGGCGAGTTCCGCGAGCGACAGGTCGCAGAGGAAGACGGAGTATTGAAGCCGTTCCCCGTGGTCGCGCATCACCGTGCAGACCCGTCGGAGTCGCGCGGGGTCGGCGATGTCGTAGGCGAGGAGGTAGCGGCGTCGGGCCATGGCGCTTCATCGGGTGGTCATCGGGGTGTAGTCGGAGAGCTCGCCGACCAGGGCTCCGGCGAGGATACGGGCCTGAACGTCAAGGACCCGGCGGTAACTGATCGTGTAGCCGAACAGTGGATGGGTGACGGTGGCGGCGAGGCGTCGTTCGTAGGCCCGGATGAGGGTGCGTCGGCCGTTGGGTGTGAGGGAAAAGGCTCCCGCCCTGCTGATGAAGTCGCTGGCGCTGATCTCGGCGTTGTTGATGAGGCTCAGTACGGTGGAGTCGGCGATGAGGGGCCGGAACTCTTCGGCGAGATCCAACGCGAGGGCCGGGCGGCCGTACCGGATGCGGTGGTAGACGCCCAGGTAGGGGTCCAGGCCCACGGCCAATGTGGTAGCGATCAAGTCCTTGAGCAGCAGCGCATAGCTGAAGGAGAGCATCGCGTTGACGGGGTCGCGGGGCGGGCGACGGTTTCGGCCGGATGCCGCGAACGCGTCGGCGAACTCGGGGGCGGCCAGCAGTGACGGGAATGCCTGGAAGTACAGGCGGGCGGCGGTGCCCTCGATGCCCAGCAGAGTGGACAGGGAGTCGGCGGTGGCGGCTCGACGACCCATCTGGGCCAGAGCCTGCGTGACGGCCTGCTGGTCACATCGGGCATTGCGACGAATGAGAGTGCGGCAGTTATGAATCTTGCCGGCAATCATCTGTCGGGCCAGGCCAAGTCCACCCTGGGCGTGGGTAATGGTTTGTTGCCGGCGGAGCTCGACGTACTTGGAAGGCAGACCGTAGGCCCAGCCTTTGAGCCACCCTCCATAGGTGAACCACAGTACGGGCACGGCGCGGTCGAACAGCTCGTGCAGAGTCTGGGTCGAAATCTGCACTCTGCCGAAGACCGCGAGCTGGGAGACATCAATCATCCTGAACGAGGCCAGGACCTCGTCGTCCTTGGTGACCTCCAGCCGCTGTGAACGTGTCCGAACCATGGATCCCGGCTCGGTCACGTACACCGGGGCGGTGTCGGGATCTTTCGGGACGATACGCCGTGGCGCGCGCTCGGTGAAGCCCAGCATCGTGTTGGTCTCGTCGGGAAGACAGAGCCCGACGAGAGAGCAGCGCACACACTTGGGGCTGTCGACCAGTGGCAGCGGTGGTGTGAGGCGCTCGGAGATCGCTCGAGCTCGGGCAACGCACTCGCGTGCCCAGAGGGCCTTGTCCTCATCGACGACGATGGGGACCCTCTGTCGGGTCGCGGCGTAGTACACCTCGCCGCGGTCGCACGTGTAGCCATGTTCGCGCAGCAGCAGGACGTGCAGCACGACTTGGACTTCGTCACTGGGCCACGGCGTGCCGTCCGACCGAGGTTTGCCCTTCTTGTAGTCGACCGCCACGACATGGTCCTGTTCACCTTCGACGACGTCGAGTCGGGCGATCACGCCCAGTGCCGGTGAGCTGAGCAGAAGCGAACGTGCCTCCCGCAGCACGCCTTCCTCGGGACGAGGAGCCGAACCGGACTCGATATCAACCCTCCGGTGCACGTGTCGTCCGAGCGCGACGTCGTCGGAATCCGCGAACCGACCGTCCACCCACTCCAAGTAGAACAGGCGCGGACAGTAGACGTACTCGTTAACCATCCGGGCCGGGATCAGCTCGGGGCTTTCGTCGGCCACCATCGCCGACTCCTTCGTGGTTTCCTGCCGTGCTCCAGAGTTGTCCCCTGAGGGAGGCGCTGCCACCGGGTGGTGACAGGAGACTCCTGGGAAGTATCGCTGGAGGAAGGCCTTGCCGCAGACCGAGCCAAGCAGGACAGGGCGGGATCAACTGAGGAGCCAGGGATGATGGGCGGAATGAGGTCCGGCCAGTCGTCGGAGAGATGCTGTTGCGTCCGCCCTGCGGGTTCTTGCCCGATCTCTGTTGTCGATTCGAGGCGCGGGTGCTCGTGCGGCGGTGTGGTGAGGGTATCGGTGGGACCCGCACCGGACCGGGATGGGGTCTCGTCGCGCTGCGGGGGCGACGAGGGTGTCTTCACACTTTCGGGTGACGATCGTGGGGGCGAGTGGGATTCTGTCAGTGCCCGGTGATGTCCTCCGTCCAGGAGGCGCGAGTACCCAGGCGCCAGGACGACTGGACGGAGGCCGCGGTGGCGGACGTGTATGGCCGGCTGGAACGGGCGGTGTCGCTGTCCGGGGAGGATGCTGCCGTGGTGATCACGGCTCGGCTTGAGCCGATCGGTGGCGTGGGGACGCGCGTGTTCCCCCCGACCTATCCCTTGGACGCGGTCAACGACGATGCCACCAAGCCCCGCCGACCGTATGTGGTGGAGCCCCGCCGCATGGAGGACGGGGTGGTGGAGACAGTGTTGTTGGACTCGGTGCAGTCAGAGTCCAACCGGGTCGAGGAGGCGCTCGAGCGGGCGGTGGCCGAGGGCCGTCTGCGGCTGCCGCATCTGCTGGTGGAACACGAACTCTCCACCGGCCGGCGAGTCCGGATCTCGAGTTTCACCGCCCCGCACCGGTACGCCGACGCCTACTTCCGCGACTCGCTCCTGGACGGCCAGGCCTTCGACAAGACGGCGGTGGGCAAGTCCCTGCGAGCGGCGACAGCGGAGGACTGCCGGGCCTTGTACGAGCGGGAGCCGCTGAGCGTGGTGTTGGGGGCGTGGGACTCCCACCGCAAGGGACGCGTGGCGAAGTTCCCCCGGCTCTACCGTAGCGAGGTGGTCGGGGTGAACCCCGTGTTCGGGCGACGCGCGGCGGGCCGGATGGACCCCCACAACATGGTGGGCGCGGTGGCCAACGGCGCCGCGGCCACCGATGGGTCGGCGGGCTGGGAGCACGTGGCGCCCAACGGGAAGTCGGCGAAGGGGGAGAAGTTGTCGGAGATCGGGCACGGCAACATCACCCCGGTCGCCGCCCACGGCGGGGTGACGGTGGAGTCGGCGGTGCGCATGGCGTCGCTGTCGATGGCGGGGTTGGCGCGGCTGCGCTTCGGGGATGCTCCGCTGGAGGCGGCGACGGCGGCGCGGGTGGCGTTGGCCGCCCTGGCGCTGGTCGGGGATCGCCTGGCGTTCGGCGGGTCGGGATTGTGGCTGCGGTCGGGCTGCGAGCTCGTCGTGGTGGACGAGGAGGTGGCCTGGCAGCGGCGCGGCGGGCAGCGGGAGCCGTTCGAGCTGGGCGTGGACGAGGCGCTGCGGGTGTTCGAGCAGGCCCGGGCTCGTGCCGCCGAGCACGGGTTGGTGATGTCTGACGAGGTGCTGCGTCTGAGGCCGGGCAAGGGGCTGGCGAAGGCGTGGGAGCACGCCTACCTGTCCGCGGCGGTGGAGGAGGACCGCCGCTGATGCTGGCGGTCCAGGTGCGGCTGCTGCACGGCCGCTTCGAGGCAGGCGTTCGGGATCCGCGACAGTCGCATCGACAGGCGGAATGGCCGCCCCATCCGGCGCGGCTGCACTGCGCGCTGCGGGCCAGCGCGACCAACGAAGGGCATGGACAGCTGCTGCGGTGGTTGGAGGAACAGACGCCGCCGCAGGTGTGGGCGGAGCGGGTTCCGGTGTGGGCGGGCGAGCACGCCTCCTACGTGGTCACCGGCAAGGTCAAGCTCGGCGGGGGAAACCAGTTCTTCCCCGGGCGCACCAACGGGCTGCGTCGCCGGGCGCACGCGGTGCTGGCCACGTCGGGGTTCGCGTTCGTCTGGCCCGACCTCAACCCTGATGGGGACCGGGTGGAGGCGTTGCGGGAACTGACCGCACGGGTGCCCTACTTCGGGCGTTCCACCTCCGCCGCGGTGCTCACCGTCCACACCGAAATGTCCGATGTGGAGTGCGGTGAGTGGGTGCGGTTCGTGCCCGACCCGGATGACCACCGTGGGGGTCGGGAACTCACGGTGGCCTGTCCCGGCTACACCGACGCGTTGGAGGAGACGTATGCGATGGGATCCCCAGCCTGGACCGCTCCGGCACGCGCTGTGGCCTACGGTGTCCTGGGTGAGACCGACCCCGAGCCGGAGCAGGAACTCACACCGGTGGCGGGGCCGCACCGGGAGATGGTGATGTTCGCCTTTCCCCGCGGGGTGCGGATCGACGGTGTCCATGCCGGGATGGTCACCGCCCGGCTGCGGCAGGCGGTGATGTCGAGGGTGCCGGACCCGTTGCCGCCCCAGGTGTCCGGTCACGGCGCCGACGACCGCCCCCACGTCGCCTACCTGCCGATCCTGGATGTCGCCCACCGACACGCGCGGGGACATCTGTTGGGGGTGGCGGTGGCGCTGCCGGAGATGAATCGCGCCGAACGAGTGGCGGTGCTCCGCGCGTTGTGGAACAGGGACGCGCCCCTGTCGCTGAGGCTGGGCGAGATCGACGTGGAGCTTCTGCCGGAGGACCACGAGGAGTTCCAGCAGCGCGGCGTCGCCCGGTTGCGTGAAACGTGGTGGCGACAGCCCTCGACGACGTGGGCGACGGTGACGCCGATCGTGGTGGAGCGGTTCTGCGGCCCGGACGGGGTGGAGGAGGAGATCGGGCGCTCCTGTCGTCGTCTCGGTCTGCCCACTCCGGTGGAGGTGATTCCGGCGGCGGCGCCGCTGGTGCGGGGCGGGGCGATGTTGCGGCGTCGGCATCTGCCGCGCAAGGAGGCTCACCCTCGGCCAATGACCCATGCGCTGCTGCGGTTCCCCACCCCTGTGGGCGGACCCGTCGCGGTGGGGGCGCAGCGGTATCTCGGGATGGGCCTGTGCGCCCCGCTGCCCCGAGAGGAGGCGCCCAGTGAGTAACGCCGACTACGACATCGCGGGGTTCGCCGCGTTCGTGCGGGCAGTGCACGGGAAGGACCGGGAGCCCTTCCCGTGGCAGACCACGTTGGCCGAGTTGGTGCTGCGGAAGGGGCAGTGGCCCGAGGCGCTGGATGTTCCGACCGGGTTGGGCAAGACCAGCGTGCTCGACCTCGCTGTCTATGCCGCCGCGGCCGGAACCGGGCCGCGGCGGGTGTTCTTCGTGGTGGACCGCCGGCTGGTGGTCGACGAGGCGTTCACCCACGCCCAGCACCTGGCCGCCGCCATCAACACCCCCGCCACGGATGCCTGCCGGCGGGTCGCTCACGGTCTGCGGGCCCTGAGCGAGACGGCGCCACCGGCCGAGCCGGTGATGGTGACCCGGATGCGCGGCGGGACCACGTGGGACTGGCGGTGGCTGGACCGACCCGACCGGTTCAGCATCGTGGTGGGCACGGTCGACCAGATCGGCTCCCGCCTCCTTTTCCGCGCCTACGGCACCTCCCGCCGCCTCGCCCCGATCGACGCGGCCCTGGTCGGCACCGACTCGGTGGTGTTCGTCGACGAGGCGCACCTGGCGCAGCCCCTGCTGGACACCCTGAACACCATCCGAAACCTCGACCGACCCGAGCGGACGGTGCGCCCGCCCGTGCAGGTGGTGTCCCTGACCGCCACCCACCGCAAACACCCCACCCCTGCCCAGGGTGGGGAGCGGGAGCCGGCGGTGACCGTGTTCGATCTGGACGCCCACCGCGAACACGACGAAGCCGCCCGCCGCCTCGACGCCGACAAGACCCTGATCACCGCCACCTGCCCGGAGCGGGCGCTGACCGACGTGCTCGTCGAGGCCACCACCCTCGCCGCCGAGCATCGCCCCGGCGGGCTGATCGGCGTGGTCGTCAACACCGTCGCCCGCGCCCGCGAGGTGTTCACCCGACTCCAGAGGAGGCTCGACCCGGACCAGTGCCTGCTGCTGATTGGACGCTCCCGGCTGTGGGACCGGGATCGGCTGTTGGCTGAGTGGGCACCCAGGATCACTGTAGGTTGGCGCAACCACGCGGCCCTGCCTACCCGGATCGTGGTTGCGACCCAGACGGTGGAGTGCGGGGCGAACCTCGACTTCGACGGGCTGGTCACTGAGTCGGCGCCGTGGGATGCGCTCGTGCAGCGGCTGGGCCGACTCAACCGCGTCGGCCAGGCCAATCCCGCGACGGCGCTGGTCGTGCACGCCACCAGCAACAAGCCGGACATCGTCTACGGGCCACCGCGCGAGAACACCTGGGCCTGGCTGGCGTCCCTGGTCCCGCCGCGGGAGTGGGCCCATGCCCGCGCGGTGCGGGCCGACCAGACCCGCCCGGTAAAGTTGAACGTCAGCCCCGCTGCCCTACGCGGGCTGGTTCCCCCGGCGGGCGCCACCAGTACCCCCGCCCTCGCCCCGATGATGCTGGCCCAACATCTCGACGGGTGGGTGCGCACCGCGCCGATCCCCATTCCCGATACCCCTGTCAACTGTTTCCTCCACGGCTTTGACACCTCTCACACCACGGTGCGGGTGGTGTGGCGGGCCGACCTGGACCCCGACCAGCCCCGCGAATGGAAACACCTCGTCGGTGCGCTTCCGCCACGGGCGGAGGAAACCCTCGAGGTTTCACTGGCCGCGGTGCGGTCTTGGCTTCGTGGCATCCCACCCACCACCGTGCTCACCGACCTGCCTGACGAGCCAGGCGAGAACCAGCAGACAGCGGCGGGGGAGACGCGCCCGGTGCTGCGGATGCGTCCGGATGAGGACCCCAAGGTCGTCCACCGGCTCTCCGCGCTCCGGCCGGATGATCTGATCGTGGTGCCCGCCAGCTACGGCGGGCTCGACCGCTACGGGTGGAACCCGGACAGCACCACGCCGGTCCTTGATGTGGCTGACCTGGTGGCCCGGCGCCATCCGCTGCTGCGGCTCAACCCCGCCACTCTTCTCCCCGTCGTAGCGGCCACCGGGGGTGAGGAGACCGCCCTCCGAATGGGCGAGGCGTTGCGGGAGCTGGCTGACCACCTCGGTGACGACGACCAGGTGCGCCTCCCGACCACGATCGGCCTCGGCAACACCCCGATCGCCCGCAGCTTCGCCCGGCTGCTCGATGTGCTCACCTCGTGGTGGCCACAGGCCCACCCGACGGTGCCCGTCCCCCCGGTCTTGCCGACCCGGCTGCGTCTTCGACCCCGTTCGGAGGAGGGGGAGGGCCTCCCTATCCGGGTGGAGGATCTTCTGCTCACCACCGACCGCAGCCTGGCCGGGGCGGACACTGGAGCTGATGCCTCCTCCGGCTCCACCGAGCCACTCGAACTGGGGCAACACCATAACGAGGTCCAGGAGCTGGCGAAAGTCTTCGCCACGAACCTGACGCTCCCTGATGACCTTGTGGCGGCGGTCGGCCTTGCCGCGGGCTGGCACGACCTCGGCAAGCTCGACCTTCGTTTCCAGGTCATGCTGCGTCGCGGCTCCCACCGCGCGGCAGAGATCGCTGAGCGGCCGTTGGCGAAATCCGGCATCGATCCCACCCACAGGGCCGCGCTCGCCCGTGCCCACAAGGCCAGCGGCTACCCGAAAGACGGCCGCCACGAGGTGCTGTCGGCCGCCCTGGCCGGCCACCTGCTCACCGCCCTCCCGATCACGGGTGTCGACGAGGAGCTGGTGGTGCACCTGATCGCCGCCCACCACGGCCACGGCCGCCCCCTACACCCACCGGTCGACGACCCTCACACGCCGACCAGCGTCACCGTGCCCGCTGGAGCCGGCCCTCACATCGACCGCGATGTCACGGTCGACTTGACCGGGTTCTCCACGGTGGACTGGGAATCCTGCGACCGGTTCACCCGCCTCAACCAGCGCTACGGCCACTGGGGGCTGGCCCTGCTCGAAGCGATCGTTCGTCTCGCCGACATCGCCTGCTCCGCAGGCGAACACCACGACCTGAACCTGAGGGAGAAGCCATGACGCCGGTGTCCCTCCCGGGGCTGGACGGCCGAACCCCGCTCGGGTTCCTCGCCACCCTCGGCCTGCTGCACCTGGTCACCACCCACGCACCCGACAC
Source organism: Streptoalloteichus tenebrarius (assembly GCF_024171885.1). Classification (GTDB taxonomy): domain Bacteria; phylum Actinomycetota; class Actinomycetes; order Mycobacteriales; family Pseudonocardiaceae; genus Streptoalloteichus; species Streptoalloteichus tenebrarius. The sequence goes on from NZ_JAMTCP010000046.1 coordinate 9,587, forward strand.
CCAGCCGCGGCTGTCCTGGACCCCGATCACCTGCACCCCGCTCCTGCATACCACCACCTGGTCCACAGTGGACGAGGTCGCCGAATGGCTGACCGACCTGGCCGCCGGCCTGCCCGAGGAACAACTCCTGCCCGGCTTCCCCGCCGGCTTCCCGCCATCCGGGGCAGCTCCTGACCCTCTGCGACCCCGCCGCGAGAACCTCCGCGAGCTGGTCGAGGACCGGTACGCCGATCACGTCGAGCTGGTGGGGGCGTTGGTTACCGACCTGGCGGTCAAACCCGACGGCCGCGTCGAACGCACCCCCATGGTCGCCCCCACCGGCAAACAGAGCTTCCACACCATGTTCCGCAACCAGGCCCACTACATCCGCACCGAACCCCACCGCCTCCGGGAAGCCCTCACCCGCTGGGTCCGGGTCCCCGACCGCCTCGCTGAAAGCTTCGACCACGCTGCCATCCACAGCGGCGCCGACGACGCGCGCGGCGAACCCACCGAACACGCCGTCCCTGGCGCCACCTGGCTAGCCATCGCCGGCCTGCCCGGCTACCGGCTTGCTGCCGACCTGACGGGCCGCACCACCGCCACCGCCTGGCGCCGCATCAACCACGCGAACCTGCTTGTGTGGCCACTGTGGACGTATCCGCTGAGCGCGACCGGCGTCCGCGTCCTGCTCGAACACCCCAATATCACCCGCGACGCAGTCCTGGACAAAGGAACCCTCACCCTCAACCCGGAAGGCTGGCAGCCCTTGACGGTGTTCCGGGTGTGTGCCGCGCGACGCCGCCCCAGCAACAACTCCGACGGTCCCCTCACTCCCATTCCTGTCCGCACGCCCTGAGCTGACATCATTCACAAACAGGACGCTGCTCGACCACCCCAACGCCCTTTGACAACCACACAGTGAGAACGGCTTTGATCACCGGGTTGCGAGCGGCGCGGCGGTGCCACCCCTAGCCCGCACCGCTCGCGCCCAGGTCAGACAAGCTTTCCGACCCAGCCACCCGCCGTCGCCGGCGCCAATACCGCCCTCAATCACCCACCGCTCGCGTTGATCTCCAGCGCCCCTGGTCAAGCCCACCGTGCGGGGCGAGCCCTGCCACTCCGGCCTCCGGCCGGACCTCATTCCGGCCTCCGGATCTATCGCCGCGTCCGACCACCACCGACTGCTGCCACTCCGGCCTCCGGCCGGACCTCATTCCGGCGACTTGTCGGTCCGCTGACCTGCTAGTGACAGGCGCACTGCCACTCCGGCCTCCGGCCGGACCTCATTCCGGCATCCAGGTAGAGGCGGTAGCTGCGTTCGACGTACCCCCCTGCCACTCCGGCCTCCGGCCGGACCTCATTCCGGCGCCGGAGTTGGTGACTGGATCGTCACCCGCCGGACCTGCCACTCCGGCCTCCGGCCGGACCTCATTCCGGCATGATGTTCCGGCGGTCGATCCCGGCCGCCTCCGCGAGGTCTGCCACGCCGGTTCCGTCGGGAAGTGGCTGGCGCAGACTCCAGCTCGACGGTTCGTAGCGTCGGTGATACTTCGTCGACGTCGGGGCATCGAGAGTTCGCCGCGTGGGAGCGGGTGTTGGAGACGGCTAGGAGGAGGCGGTCGATGACAACCGCACGGAACCGCATCACGGTGGCCAGTACTGCACCCACACGACCTGCGGGTTCTCTGTTTACGCTGGTCGGGGTGCTGTTGGGGCGTAGCTGGGTGAACTGTCGGGGCTTCGGCGAACCCAACCCGTCGACCAGCTCGTTACGGAAACACGGCGTCTCGTAGAACAGCTTCAGCGGAATCACGAAGTCCGGATCCTCCGCGAGTAACCGCCCCAACCACCTGGTCACTGAGATGGTGCCCTCGGGGATCAGCAGCGCCTCGGTGGTGGCCGGCGCGCTGTCGTAGGAACCCCGGTAGTCCGGCACGCTGAGGTAGAAGCAGCCGCGCTGATCCCACTCGGGCCAGGGGGAACGCCCCACGACCTCCTCGGAGAACGAGGTGGCGCGCTCGACCAGGGGCACCTCCACCTGCTCGTAGCCATACCACCGGGCCAGGTCCGTCAGGACGGCCGAGACGAGCCGCCTCTTGCGCAGCTCCAACCCGAACAGGTCGGTCATCCCGACGAGCGGTCGGTTCATGGTCGACTGATCCACGGAGTCTCCCGATCACACACGAGGTGAGCATGGGGCTGTGCAGGGGAATCGGCGGCGATACCAGCCGAGCAACCCTGGTTGGGTTCGGTGGGGATCATGCGACCGTGTCCAGGCACACGCCCGACAGATGACATTCGATGACATCCCGGACCGGAAGGCCCAGCAGTGCCCCGACACGTGACCATCACCGGTGCCCGTGCGCTCGCCGAGCAGGACGCGGCGCGTCTGGACGTGGTCTTCGCCGGCTATCTCAACCTGTTCGCCCGCCCCGATGCGCACGTCTATCTCGGTAGTGCGACAGGGATCGACACCCTGGCCCTGGAATGGCTGGCCGTCCACAGCCCCGCCGCCATCTCCGTCGTCGTGCCCCGTACCGTGGCCGACCAACCCGACCTTGCCGCCGAAACCATCCGCACCCGGCGGGAGCGGGGACGTCTCACCCATGTCGTGGAGTTGGGCGCCGACCACCTCGGAGCGCCGGCCCGGCTGGTGGTGCCGCTGTGAGATGGTTGAGGAACGCACAGTGATCGGCCGTCGCCCGCGACCCTCGCCGGACCACTGTCCTGGCTGGCGCAGCCGACCGCATCGGGGTCACCCTGCGCCCCGGGCCCTGGACCGAGGCCGCACGGCACCTGGAAACCGACCTGGTCATCTCCGTGCTCCCGCCCGGCGCCGCCGACCCGCTCGCGCCGCTCTGGCCGACGGCGGGCAACCTGCTCCTCGACGTCGTCTACCGGCCCTGGCCCACCCCGATAGCCCGCGCCGCCCACCGCGCGGGCAGCACCGTCATCGGCGGCCTTCCCATGCTCCTGTACCAGGCCGCCCGCCAAGTCGAACTCCACACCGGCTCTACTCCAGCACCCTTGGCCGAGATGCGCGATGCGGCTCAACGTGCCGCGCTGCGGCGCGGTCGCCGACGGCGGGGTGCGCGCGGGCGAGGTCGATGTGGTGATGCCCGCGTCGGGTGCGGGGCATGCCTCGGGGGCGGGGACCAGGACTTGGCGGCGGCCAGTGCGGCGGGGCGTCCGCTCCCCGCTACCACTGCGCATGCTCGCCTTGGCGCGGGCGGCCGTCGTCGTGGCCGCGTTCCTGGCCTGCCGCTCAGACCAGGTCCTGGCGAGGCCACCCCGCCGGGGCCGGAGTAATCCCCCAAGCCTTGACGGCTGCGGCGGTCGCCGCAGCCACCTGGGCGACACCCCGCTCGCCCCATCCCAGCAGCGCCGCGGCGTCGGTGGGTGAGACCAGCACCCGACCGTAGGCCCGGCCCGTACACGGGTCCACCGCGACCGGGTCCGCATGCGCCAGCAGCGCCGCGTACCGAACCTGCACGTACACGCTGTCGTCGTTGGACACCAGCTGGTAGCCCACCGGCCGCCAGTCCGCCAGCACCAGCTGGCTTTCCTCGTAACACTCCCGCCGCAGGGTCGCCACCAGGTCGGCGTCGCCGGGCTCTGGTGTTCCGCCGGGCAGGTTGTAGCGGCCGGCGTCGTCCTGGATCACCACCGCGCCGGACGACCCGTGGAACACGACTCCGTAGACCTGCCGGATCGGCGGCGTCGGCGGGGGCGGCCACTGCTCAACCCACCGCATGGTGTCCGCGAACACGATGTCTCCGGTTTCTCGGCGGAGTGGGAGTGCCTTCCGGTCAGTCAGGTGTCGTTGCCGCACCTCACTCCGAACATCACCGGGGAGGCAGTCCCTCATTCCAACATCATCAGGCTCTCGTTGCCCGGGTCTGCTCCCGCTGCCGAGCCTATCCGCAGTGTCGTGCGCTGGCGAGGCGCGCGGCAGCTCGTCGACGTCGGTCGGCGCCGCAAGTCCGGACTCGTGCCAGGCCTGCTCTTCCAGTAGATCAGAGGTTTCGGGCGACGCCGAGCCGCCCAACTCTACGCAACAGGTTGGGCTGCCCTTGAGGAAGGCGAACATCTGCCTGGCGCCGGAACCGCCGTGGAGATGGCGCTGAGACGCGTAGCGGCTGGCGGCGACAGGTCGGGACGGTGCACTACCGCCCCAACACTTGGTCGCCGCCGGTGATCACCTCTCGGATGGGGAGGTGAGTCCTCTCTCTGATCCTGGTGGCAGTCGCGGAGCCATCCGGTGGCGTGGTAGTCCCACGGCGGGTGAAACACCTCCGCGCCCTTGGGTGCGTCCTCGGGGTCGCTGTCGGTGGCGGACGGTGTCCAGCATGGCCCGATACCCCCGGTCCGTCTGGTAGTGCACGTGCAGATGGGCCTGGGGATGCCACTCCTCGCTAACGGTGAGGGGTCACCGCGCGCGATGCCGCGCTGTTGGGTCTGGAGGATTGGTTCGTCGTACGGGGTGACGGGACGGGTGCTGCTGTGGTTCATGGTCTGGCCACGACGCCGCGCGCAACCGGTACCCGTCCCCAGCACGGCTGAGGTCTCCTACCGGCACGGTGGTGTCCAGAGAGGAGCAGGGAGCGCCGGGCCGGGATCGAGCGCCATTCGTGTCCTGTGGATGATCTTCGCCACTGACAAGTCGGTGTGGAACCGGTGGTTGATCCGGGCTTCCACGTCGGCGTAGCGCTGGGCGAGGTCGGGACGGAGCTGGGCGGCCCGCACCAGATCCCGAGGCCGCGCCAGGACGCAGAACGAGCAGGACAGGCGCGGGATGTGGTGGTAGGCCGGGTGGTAGGGGAGGCCGCTGGCGTGGATCCGTTCCCACACCTGGTTTTCTGTCCAGTGGTGGATCGGACGCCATGTCCAGACGTGTCGGCGGGTCTGGTTGCTGGCCACCCGGTTGGCCTCAAAGGGGAGGCTTGCGGGCCCGTGCGGGGGACTCCTCGGCGCGTTCCCCGGTGCAGTCCAGGATCCGGGCGGGCCGACCCAGGCCGAGTTCGCGGACCAGTTCGGTGAGGAAGCGGTGTTTCGGTCCGCGCTGGCGCCGGTTCCATCGTCGGAGGTTGGGCTCGGTGTCCACTCTCGCGGAGGTCGCTCAGGCTGTCCGTGCCGTCGCGGACCAACTTCCCTCCGAGGCCATCGAGGTCGCCGCGAGTTGCCTGGAGGACTCCGCCGCCATGGTCGCGGCAACCACCGCAGGAAGCTGGTCCGAGGAACCCGCCCAGATCGCGGCCCTGTTCGCTTCGGCGCTTGACCGCATCGACGAGGTGAGGCAGCTCCTCGCGGAGCTGTCCAAGCGGCTTCACGAGATCGCGCCGCGCGCGAGGCTGGCCGGGTTGACGGGCAGGTGGCTCGCCGAGCCGACCCGTGGCGGCATCACCGGCTACCTCACCGGGCACCACGCCGCCCGTGCCGTCGGCGAGTCAGTCCTGCACAACTCGCTGCGCGTCATCCTGCACGCCGGATACGAGTCGGCGAGCCGCCTGCTCGGCTCCGCGCTGTTGGCCTGCCTGGACACCCCCGGCTCACTGGACACCCTCGCCGACCGCGACCCTGACGTCTTCCCTGAACCGAACGTGCTGCGGCTTGACCGACGGCCGAACCCGCACGTGGCCTTCGGTCGCGGTCCCCACACCTGCCCAGGTTCATGGCTCGCCGCGCTCCTGGTGCGCACCGTGCTGACCGCCTTGGCGCGCGACTACCCGCGAGTGCGGCAGGTGAGCGAGCTCGTGGTCCGACCCAACGTCACACTGCGCGGCCTGCAACGGCTCGACCTGTCCCTGTGCTGAAGGGGTTCGGCGTGCGCACGCATCCTGTCGGCAATCATGGAAGGAGAAGATCATGCGTTACCTCCACTGAATCAACCGATCGATCAGACCGGGGACGGTGGACGTCGCCGATACGCAACGGCGTTCACCGTGCCCGCGGAAGGTGCTCCTCCTGGCTGTGTCACCGACAGGGGTGGTCCTGGTGGTCCCGCCCGGTGAGCCCACCGCGCGTGGGCGACGTGGATGTGGTCGTCTCGACGAGAGCCGGGCAGCGTCCGAACGGAGGAGGAAGCGGCGGCGAGGGCGCTTCCAACACCCGGGAGACGACGAAGCCGCTCAGGTCACGGTGCGGTGTGGGAAGGGTGATGGTCGATGACGTGTGTCGCCTGTGGACCAGGACTGATTCATCACTTCTCCACGGTGCATCACCCTCCCTACGCGCCGGTCTGGTATCCGGCGTCGATCCTGCGCTGGTCGCCTGGTGACGACCCGGACCGGGAGTTCAACCAGTCCCGGGTTCCGCTGGCGCCGCGGGAGCTCAACACCTACCGCCCGATGAACCAGCAGAGCCGGGTGGAGAAGGCCAGGGTCGCCGCCTGTGTCGCCTTCGCCGCAACACCCAACAACCTGTCTCAGGGAGTCCTCGATCACGCCTTCTACGCCTGCGGGTACTGGCAGTACATCGACATCCTCGTCTTCTGGGGCGGAGCCGCGGGCGAGGGCCTGATCCTGGCACCCAACCCACACGTGACCGACGCCGCCCACCGTCACGGGGTGAGGGTGTTCGGTAACGTCTTCTTCCCCGAGGCGGGCTCTGGTGGCAGGAGCTGCTGTGTCGACGCCTTCCTGACGCGGCGAGCTGATGGCAGCTTCCCCGTGGCGGACAAGCTGATCGAGGCCGCCCGGTTCTACGGGTTCGACGGGTGGTTTATCAATCAGGAGACTGACAGGTCCGGCGACGACCAGCGGCACGGCGAGTTCCGGGACTTTCTCGCGTACGCGAGTGAGCGGAAGCCGGACGGGTTCATGTGGTACGAGCTGTCCGGCTCGCTCGCCGAGGACAACGTGAGGATTTTGCAGGATGGCAAGACCCGCGTGTCCGACTCCATCTTCCTGGACTACGCCTGGATGAGCGAGAGAAGGGGCGACAAGAGGCACACGCTGCGGGACTCGGCGGCCACCGCCGAGAAGGCCGGCCGCAGCGGCCGGGATCTGTACGCGGGCCTGGAGACCGTCCAGGGTCGCGGCGACCCGGAGGTAGCGGTGAAGCATGTCTCGTTGGCGTTGTTCCGGCCCGATCACGAGACGATGAAAGCGAGCGGCAACGGACGTGATCTGGAGAAGTTCCACGAGGGCGAGGCCACCTTCTGGGTCGGTGGCCGCCGGGACCCCTCCGACGTTCCCCAGGGCACACGGTGGGGCCTGGCGCGCTACATCGTCGAACGCACTCCCGTACTGCGGGATCCCTTCGTCACCCACTTCAACACCGGTCACGGCACCGCGTACTACGCGCAGGGGAAGAGGGTCCGCACCGGCGGGTGGGCGAACCTGTCACTCCAGGACGTCATGCCCCTCTACCGCTGGGTCGTGGACCCCGAACGGGCCGCGCTGAAACCCCGATTCGACTACGAAGACGCCTTCGAAGGCGGCACGAGCCTGCTCCTGCTGATGCCCCACGAGGCAGCGCGGCCAAGCCTCCTGCCCCTGTTCCAAGCCCAGATGAGGGTCACACCGCAGACCGAGTTCTCCGTGGTGGCCAAACCCGACGAAGAAGAGTGGGAGTGCCTGGAGATCGCGGTCGCGCTGAAGCAGGCTCCCCAGGAGTTCCTGCGCATCCGACTGGAACCCCAGGAGCGGATCAATGGCTGGGTGCGGCTGCGCGGCACCCCGGACAGTACGGTGTCCGGCACCGCCGTCCAACTGGGACTGTGGGTGCGACCCCCGGTTCCGGCCCCGATCCGGCTCGGCCAGCTCAGCGTCCTCACCGCAGAACTCGCCGCGCCACCGGCGCCCACCGACCTCAAGATCCAGCAGAGCATCCCTCTGTCGCTCAACAGGCGGGCCTTGCGGCTTCGCTGGAAGCCAGCCGCCGCGGGCGCCCCGTCCTCGTCGCCCCTACGCCATTACGAGGTCTACCGCGGCGAGGACCGCAGCGTCCTTCTCGGCGCGACCCTCAACACCTGCTTCTACGTCGAATCCCTCGAACGCGACCGGCTTGAGAAGGAAACCCCGCTGGTGGTATGCGCTGTTGGACCCACCGGGCACCGATCCGGCGTGGCGAAGACCGTGGTCGAGTGGTAGCCCGCGTGACACACCGCGTGAGCACGGTGGTCGCGCTCAGTACCGCGTCCACCGTCGCTGGTTCTCGGGGCTTCGCAACTCGGCTTCTGGTGGACAGGGCAGCCAGATGTACTCGTTCCATGCCCGACTCGACCCGAGCGGCCCCACGACCCTGTCGCAGCACCTCGGACGCCTCGACGACCTCATCACCACACCCACCAGCGACAGAGTCGCGGCGCTGACCGGCACCCGATACCGCCCGGGCACGTTCACGTCGGGCCGCCGACCGGGCCGCTGCGAAAGATCACCAATACCCGCCCGGAACTGAACGGCGTCGCTCTCCGGACCCAACAACCGCTGGCCTACCGTGCCGCCGACGGCCTCGACCTGGGCGGCCCGCGCGGTGGAAAGGCTACGGCCACCAGTTCGCCCTCAGCGTGGCTGGCAGGGTCGGACAGGAGGAGTGGACCGACATGCATCCGCGAGCGCGCCTGTCCGCACCGTGGACACGCCGCCGTCCCAGGCTCCGGGTCCGCGCCCGCACCCCCGGACCGCCTCGCCGTCCAGACCAACGTGCTCAACCCCGCATCGCGGGAAGCCAAGGGAAAACGATCTCCACAAGCTCCGCGTCAGCGACAACGACGACCGCGCGGGGGCCACGTCACGGAGTCTGACCAGTGGTTGGCTCTGGCGCCCCTGCGGTGGTGGTCGTGGCGGTGACTGAGCGCGGTGGCCGCGGCTGGGTCAGGGTCAGGCTGCTGACTCGAGAGGGGGACGGTGTAGCCGAGGGATCCGAGGTGGCGTCCCGTCTTGGCGACAGCGGCAGCCATGCGTCAGTAGTGTGGGGTGAACGCGGACTCGCCTGATGCCCGGTTGGGGCCGTAGAGCGCGTTCTTGGTGAACCCGACCAGTTCGTCGAGTTCCATCCGGTGTGGCTTCTTGCCCCCTTCGCTGATGAGGAAGACCTCGTCCCAGGTCACCAGCCAGACGTGGCGAAGATAGTTCTCGAACCCGACGAGACCGCCTTCGCGGTCGGGAAGGGCGGTGAGTTCGTGCACCAGCTTCGGTGGGTTGGCGAACCGAGCTCGGGGATCTCCCGGCCGGACGCGGCGCGCTGGCGCATCCGCAGGTAGGGGTTCGGCTCGCGGTCCCACCTCGACGGCTGGGCGCCGGCCGCCCTGGTGTAACGGTAGGCGGCCTCGTCCTCGGTCTCCGCGCCGGAGAACTCGCACCGGTACGCGGGGAACACGGCCCTGGACATCTGGTGCAGTTCGGCGTTGTCCGCGTGGTACTTGTGCACGGTCGACCACCACCAGCGGACGCTCCGGAGGGGCGATCAGATCGGAGTCGTGGTCGCGGGCGAACGCGACGATGGCGTGCGCGAGACCCTCGTCGTAGGAGTTGTGGGCATAGCACTGGAAAGCGTGTGTGCCGTCCCTGCTCAGCATCGCGGAGAAACCGAAGTTGGGGGCGTGCGACCAGTACCACGCGTCAGGCACGCCACCGATCGGAACCGCACCGGGGATCGCCGCAAACGTGTCCGCCAGATCCACGGATCGCCCTCCAAGGATGTTGGTGATACGTGTCATGAGCAGGAATAGTTGGGGCCCGGAGGCCGGTCGCTGAACCGCTCCTTCAGCATGGCGCCGCGTCGGGAGTTCTCGCTCCTCGACATGGCCTCCATGTTGTCGGTCTGGTAGTACCACGCCTCGCGCTGGGCGCGGGTCTGATTGTGGCCGGACTCGATCCAGTGCTGCACCACGGCGGGGTTGTGATCGTAGGTCAACTCCTCGAACGGGATGATGTTGCCGTTGGCGTCGACCCGGGTGAGCTGGTTGCGTGGAATCGGGACACCGCTCGGGTCGACAGCGAACCGGCCGTCGGGCCCGTGATGGCTGGCCAGGCCCAGGGGGTCGCAGACCACCAGCGGGTTGACGACGTAGGTGTAGTGGTTCGCCGACGGCGTCAGGCCGACCGGGTCCGGGCTGAGGTAGCGCGCGGTCGCGGGGTCGTAGTAGCGGTGGAAGTTGTAGTGCAGTCCGGTCTCCCGGTCGTGGTACTGCCCTGGGAAGCGCAGCGGGCAGGCGGTTCCGTCGAGCGCTCTCACCGCCAGCTCGTCGCCCCACAAGCTTTCCGTGCGATACCAGGAAATCCGGCCGTCCTGGCCGACCAGCTCGGTTGGGCTGCCGATGAAGATCGCGCACGATCGCATGGAACCGACTGTCAATATCCTCCTGCGGCGCGTCCGCCAGCCAGGAGCGCGAGGTTTGTGTGAGCGGTTCGCCCGTTACGGCCCCGTAGTCCCACGACGTCGCTGTCACGCGGCCGGCGCAGGTGTGCCACTGCTCGGCGAGTTCGGCGCCGTCCCAGATGAACGTGGCGTCCCGCACCGCCTCCACCCTGGCCACGTCCTCGGCCGCGGAGTCGGGGTGGTCGGCCACCTTCACCTTCGCGGTGCGGCAGCCGGAGCCGGCCACGATCGCGGCGGCGCGCTCCGGCCCGACCGCCGGCACCGTGCAGTTGACGGGGACGCGGTCCCGCACGGGCGCGGGCCAGCCGTGGTCGGCGGCTTCCAGCGCGGCGGCCAGCCAGCTCACGCCAGGAACGCGGCGTCGGGTTGCCCCATGTGCACGAGCGTGCAGCCCGTGACCCAGTACAGCCGGGTCATCAGGTCGTGCGCGCGCACCCGCTCGCTGGCCGACGCGGCGTGGACGGTGGCTCGAAGGTGCGGGATCGCCGTCGGCAGGGTCTTCGCGAGAGCGTTGTACCGGCCACCCCAGTACGTGCCCCACGCGTGGTTCAGGGACCGGGTCGGGTGGGGCGAGTTCTGCCCGTTCTCCGAGTACGACGACCGCGAGTCGGTCCGGAGAGCGCTCACGGCGTCCGAGCAGACGGACGACGAGCTGCTGCACGCCACGGTGCGCGGCTCGGTGGCATGGCAGCTACTCGTCCAGGGCCGCTACGACGAGGCGGTGCGCATCGCCACGTCGACCGCCGAACGGACCGAGTCGCGAGGCGATGCCGCACCCGAGCACCTCGCCGCGTATGGAAGCCTGCTCATCACCGGCGCGACGGCCGCGGGCCGAGCGCGGAAGGTCGGTGAGGCGACCAGTCTCCTTCAGCCCGCCGGTGAAGTCGCCGACCGGATCGGCTACGACCGCAACGACTACGAGACCGCCTTCGGCCCGTCACAGCTCGTCATGCAGACGGTCGACGTGCACGTCGTGACCGAGAACTACACCAAGGCGCTCGACGCCGCGAAGATGATGCCCCGCGAGACCGGTCTGCCGCTGGCGTCGTCGGCGCGGCATCTTGCCGACCGTGCCTACGCCCACGCGCGGCTGGGCCACGACCAGGAAGCGCTCGACATCCCGCTGGTGATGGAGCGTGCGGCGCCGGACTGGGTCCAGTACCAGACCCTCCCGAGGCTCGTCGTGGCCGAACTCGTCGAGAACCACCGGCGTCGCGTGACGTCGAAGCTGCTCGGCCTCGCGGCGCGGCTCGGAGTGAACACCACCTGATCGGCCAGTACCGATGGGAACCGCGTTCTCGCTTCGTTCGTGCTGACGCGAGCGAGCGCGCTGACCTCGCCACGGCCGAGCGGCTCGCCGAACCACCGCTCAGGGCCTCACGGGAACGACGAGGGGTGGGCCGCCAGCGGCAGTCGTTCCAGGACACGCCACCGGTACTGGTGATCGACCCGGTACAGCTCGACCAGATGCAGCTCCTGGACCTCGATCACGACCGGAGACAGCGAGCGCGCGTGACGCGCCGCCTCGATGTACGGGTCGGCTGGCTGGACGCGGTGGCTGTAGGCGATGCCGACATGTGGGCGGAACACCGCGAGGGAGTCCGTGTTCGTGTTTTCGGACGCCGCCAGGGTCACCGTGTGGAGCGCTGCCAGGGGAGACCAGGGTGCGACACTGAGGCGGATCGCTCCGGGGGAGCCCGCCAGCGGAATGGCCGTCAGGCGGAACGGGCCGATGCTACGGCAGCGGTCACGGACGGCACGGACCGCGGTGTGCAGTCGCGGGAGCGGGGTGTCGTCGACGTAGCCGAGCCGGCAGAGGGTGAGGTGCAGGCCCTCCGGTGGGATGAGATCCAGCCCGGCCTGAGGCAGCAGGCGTTGGCATCGCTGGCTCAGCTCGATGACTGGCTGGTGTTGGCTCAGGTCGAGGAACCAGTGGTACGAGCGCTGGTGGGGGCGGTCCCAGTGGCGCAGCATCGTTTCCAGCTTGTCGAACGCTCGTTGATCGTGCTGGGCGACACTGACGGGGTCATCGAGATCCTCCGGCGGCTCAACGGGAAACACGGCGTAGGGCATAGCGGTCAGTGTGCCGCCCGACAGCGGTGCTGGGTGTGGGTGAGTTCGTGATCGCCCGTGCGGTCGGTGTCGCCTGCCACGTGCGCAGTGTCTCCTCGTACTCCACTACCCGCGGATCCTTGAGCCAACGCTGGGTTAGCTGCCGGAGGTCGTGGGCTCGTTGCCACACCGAACGGATCGGCTGGCCGCAGACGGCCAGAGCCTGGTGCCCCAGGGCCACGTGGTCGCTACGCTGCGTGCTGGGCAGCGGTCGGGGAGTGGACAGCGCGGATGCGGCAAGCGGGACTGGTCGGGCGGCTGGTGTTCGACACCTACTTCCTGGAGGTCGGCCGCTACGGGCAGGGCGAGGCGCTGGAAGCCGCGGAGAACGTCTTCGTCGCCGACTCTGCCACCGTGACCGCGTGTGCCGGTGATCGAGGGCGGCTTCGCAACTCGCTGTGCCCGGTCGTGGGCGGCTGAGGGTGCCGGTCATGCGGCGATCGTGGTGGGGTGTGTGGTGAGAAGCTCTTTGACCCGCTGGCGGAGGTCGATCACCGTGCTGGTGTCGTATGGCTGGGTGGCGGCCAGCAGTGTCTGGAGCCGGGAGGCCACCAGCGTCGAGTCGATGCGGGCGGCGAGATCGAGTGCCTGGTGGGCCGCGTGCACACCGCGTTCCGGATCTCCTTCGCTGACCAGTGCGGCGGCCAGGCCGATGCCGTCCATCACCCGCACCCGGTCGAACCCAGGCTGGCGCAGCGCGAGCGCATGCTCGAAGTGGACACTGGCTCGCTGGGTGGTGCGGCCGAGACCGGCGAGGTCACGGGTGGACACCGCCCGCGCGCCGGCGTGCTCGGCCGTGTCGAAGTAGGCGACCCACCCCGGGATCTTCTCGCCTAGGCCAGCGTTCAGGAGTTCGTCGGCGGCGCTGAGGTGGGACTCGGCGGCGTGTTCGTCGCCGAGGGCGGCGTGCACCCGGCCTGTCTGGGAGGCCACCAGCGCCCGCACCGCGGGCAGGGTGGCCCGGCGGGCGGCGACGGTGAGCAGGCCGAGAGCGTCCCGGTGGTGCCCCAGGTAGATCATCTGGTGGGACATGCGGGTGACGATCTCCACGCCCCGGTCGGGCAGGCCGGCTTCGGTCGCGGCGTAGACGCCGTAGCTCCAGTACCGCTGCGCCGCCGCGTACCGGCCGCAGTCGTGGGAGACCCACCCGGCCAACGCCGCCAGGTCGGCCACCGCCGCGAACACGCGGGAGCGCAGGCTTGTCGGCACGCCGTCCTGGATGCGGCGGGCGACCTCGTTGAGCTGCGCCACGATCGCTGACCGGTACAGGCCGCCACCCCGGGTTGCGTCAGCGCGGGTGAAGAAACTGACGAGGTTCTCCAGCGCGGTGACGCTGTCGGTGTCGAACCCCGTCGCGCTGCGGGTGTATGCGTGGGCGGTGGCGCCGAGCATGCGGTCAGCGGCGGCGACCAACGCGCCACCCAGGACCAGCCGGAGAACGTCCCGCCGCGCCACCAGGTCCAACTGGGTCCACCCGGCCAGGGTCTGCGCGGCGACCTCGGACAGCAGGGGAAGCTGGATGCTGTCCACTACGGGACCGGCCCCGGCCAGGCCGAGATCACCAGGGGTGAGCGGCACACCCACCGCGCGGGACAGAACCGCGGCCAGCAGAGCGGGCACCGGCGGTCGGGGCCGTTCCCCGTCGAGCCAGCGACGTACCCGCGTGGTGTTCGGCGCGATGTGGGTGTGGCCGTCGCGGCGGGCGGCGGCGGTAACCTGGCGGGCGATCTCGCCGTGGGACAGGCCGGAGGCCGCGACCCAAAGTGCCAGGTGTGGATTGTTGGGAGAGTGGGCCATCGAGGGCTCGCCTCCGTCACGTGTGACTGCCGAGGGTGCTGTTTTCGACACGTTTCGCGACCCCCACGGTAGTAGTCAGGGGTGCCGGGTGGCGTCGACGATGGCAGCGATGATCACCACCACATCGGCACGGCCCACACCGGACGTCCCCACCAACGCTGCGCCCGATCACCTCCAGATGCGGTTAGCCGCAAACGCGGGTGGTCGCCACGGTCGGTCTTTGGAGGATCTGACAGTGTCCTTGCTCGCGGTCGCCCGAACCGTGATCGCGCTGCTGGTCGCGGTGCTCCTGCTGCCCAGCGATGTCGGCTACCTCCTGGCCACGGTCGTGGCCGGCTTGAGATAGGCGGCCGCGTCTCGTTCGTTCAGCCCCCTTTGGCGTCCCGTGCGCCTAATGGGCTGCCCCAGTAGCGGGCGAGACGCGGGATGAGGCCCCGCCGGTGGACCGGGGCCTCGGCGGCGGGACCGGGTCCCCTCCCATCCCTGACCCCGGTCCCGCCGCCACCAACACACCCTTCGATCTCTCTCATCCATCCACACTGGACATATCAGGAGGCGATTGCCCATGAGCAAGCCCCGTTGCGCGGTCCTGTACCTGGCGACTCCGGAGTCCTGGGCCGCGTGGAACCGCCGCATGGCACCCCTGCGTCGGCGGCGGGTCCGAGTGACCCTGCCCGTCCCGCGCGCGGTCGAGCTGGCCAGGTACTACGGCACGATCATGGCCGAACGCCAGGCCCGGCTCGCCTCCGGGAAGTACCCGCGGTGAACGCCACCGACCAGGCCGCCGTGGATGCCTTCCCCGAACTCGCCCACCTGATCACCCTGCGCAACGGCGGCTGGCGGTTCCTGCCGCCGGTGGTGCGGGATGGTCGGCCGGTGGAGGTCGACGGGTTCCGGGAGTGGCCGGGCGGGTGGCGGGACGTGATCGGGGTCCGCTCACCCACTGACGTCACCGGCCTCCGCATGACCGACGAGGACCCGCCGGGGATCGTCTGGGAACGCGACGGCCATTTGGGTGAGGTCGTGGCCGCTCTGTTGACGCTGCCCCCGCCGGGGGATCGGTTGGCTCCTCGGCTGGTGGTGGCGACCGGCCCGACCCTGTGGTCGCCGATCAGCCCGTTGGCTTTGTAGGCCCGGCCCCCGACCGGCCATCGAATTCCCGTAGAGAAGGGGGGAATGTGTAGACGAGGGATTGTTCGGGATTCGGTTTTTCCGTCCAGTCGTTACCCCGTCAGGTCCGGGCCCGGCGGGGTAACGGCCTGTCCGGCTGCCGGTGGCAGTCCTGGGATCTTCTCAGGGATGGCGGAAGTTGTTGGGCGGCAACGGGTTTCGGTGTTCAGGTCAGTTCGCCTTCCAGCAGGCTCATCAGGATCAGGTCGTGCCATCGGCCCACGCCACGGTGTGCGTCGCGGTGCCGGCCGTCCACGCGAAAACCGACCTTCTGGTAGACGTGGATCGCGGCCTCGTTCTCCGCGACCACCCACAGGGCGATCGAGTGCAGCCGCATGGCGTCGAAGCCGTACCGGCAGACGGTGCGCAGCGCGTCGGTGCCGTAGCCGGAACCCCATTGGTCCTTCTCGCCGATGTAGATGTCCAGCTCGGCGCGTGCGGTCTCCGGGGTCGCGTCCCGCAGCGTCGTGCAGCCGATCAGCTTGCCGCCGGTGATGGTCTCGATGGCGAAGAGGGCGTGCGAGTAGGAGTTGGGTTTGAGGTCGGCGAACCGGCGGCGGGTCGCCGCCAGCGATTCGGGGTAGTCGGCCTGGAGCCAGTGAACCACGTCGGGGTCGTTGTTCCAGCGCCAGAAGGTGTCGGCGTCCTCGGGTTCCACGGCACGGAGGCGAACGAGTTTCCCAGTCAGCACTTCGCCATCGTGCCGGAGAAGCGCGAGCAGGGGCAGAGGGTTTCGCTGGGGCTGCGCCGCCCAGCCCGCGGCGGCTACCGCTCCGGGCCGAGGAAGAACAGCTCCGGATCACCCTCGTCGAGACCGTAGACGATGCCGGCCGACCGCCACCCCGACCGGGCCAACAGCCGCTGCATCGGGTGGTTCGACAGGTTCGTCGAGGTGAAGATCTTCTCCGTCCGGCGTCGTCGCTGGGCGTCGTCCAGCAACCCGGCGCCCACGCCGTGCCCGCGAGCCCGCGGGGCGACCATCACCATGGTCACGAACGCCTGGTCGAAGAAGTTCTCCTCGACCACGCAGTACCCCACGACCTCGCCGTCGATCTCGGCGACGCGGGTGTCACCAGCCGACACCCAGCGGTGGATAGCCTGTCGCCGGGAGCCGTCGTCGGTGGCCGCGACCGAGTCGAGCGCCACCAGCGATGCGACGTCGTCCGCGTTCGCCGCGCGGAACCTGATTGCCATGGCCGTTCCCACCCTGCGACGTCAGGTCTGGTCGGAGTCGGGGGAGGAGGCCTGCCGATAACGCGCCTCGTAACGCGCCCGCGCCTGCGCGTGGGCCTCCGCGTGCTTCTCCTCCCGCGCTGCCCGGCGGACGTTCCGCGCGGTCCCCGGGGCGTAGCCGTGTTTGGTCACGCGGTGCTCACAGTTCTCCTCCATGTACGAGAAGGAGAAGTAGTAGCCGACCAGGACCGCCAGGCCCACCATGCCCAGCCGGATCTCGATCGGGCCGGGCACGAGCAGGCACGCCAGGGAGATCGGCCCGATCAGCACCGTGCTGCGCGCGGCGTGCCGCCACACCCACGTCCGGCACGTCACGTCGTGGAGGACCCACTCGCGCAGCCGCTCCGGCAGGCGGCCGCCGACCGCGTACCACAGCCACTGGATCGGGTTCGGCCGTGCAGCACCCACGGGCCACCCACCTTTCGCACGTCCTGGCCAACGTTCCGTAGACTAACAGTTAACGTACTAACGAATGGTGGGGGAGCGCATGACAGCGATCGACCTGGGGGAGGACCCCCTCGCGTTGGAGCGACAGGTCTGCTTCGCCCTGTCCGTCGCCTCGCGGACCGTGATCGGGATCTACCGCCCGCTGTTGGAGCCGCTCGGCCTCACGCACCCGCAGTACCTGGTGATGCTGGCGTTGTGGGAGCGGTCCCCGCGCTCGGTCCGCGACCTGTGCCAGGCCCTGCACGCCGAACCGGCGACGTTGTCCCCGATGCTCAAGCGGCTGGAGGCCATCGGCTACGTCACTCGGGAGCGGAACCGGGCCGACGAGCGGGAGCTGTCGGTCACGCTCACGCCCGAGGGGCGGAGCCTGCGGAGCGAGGCGGAGAAGATCCCCTACCGCGTGGTGGAGACACTCGGGATGGAGGTGTCCGAACTCCAGGAGCTGCACGCGGCGCTGACCAGGGTCATCGCCGCCGCGACCCGCGCGGACGCGCCCTGAGCGGCTCAGTCGGCGTGGTCGGCCAGCTCCCGCTGCGCGTCGTGGCCGTGGATCCAGGCGAGGTCCCTCGGCAGGTGGACCAGGCGTGCGTCGCGTTCCTCGGCCGGCGCGCCGTCGGGCGCCTGGAAGCACTCACGGTTGCGGCGCGAGGCCATCTGGAGTTGGCGGGTGCGGGGACGGCGGACCGACTCGTACCGGCGTAGCGCCGCGGCCACCTCGTCCTGTCGAACGCCGGCGGGACGGTCGCTGAGACAGCCGGCGAGGCAGTCCGCGAGGACGACCGCGTCCTCGATGGCCTGGTTGGCGCCCTGCCCCTGGTGCGGCAACATCGGGTGGGCCGCGTCCCCCAGCAGGGTCATCCTGGCGCTGCTCCACCGTCGCACCGGCTCCCGGTCGTACAACGCCCACCGTGAGACGCTCTCCATCCCGCCGAGGAGGGCGGCGACGACCTCGTTCCACCCGGCGAAGGCCGCCAGGGCCTCGGCCGCCTCGCCCCGCGCGGACCAGGACTCGACCGTCCACTCCTCGTCGGGGATCACCGCGAGGACGTTGACCAGCCGGCCTCCGCTCACCGGGTAGGAGATCAGGTGTCGTCCCGGGCCGGGGAACAGCCACAGCGCCGGCCGGGTCGGGTCGAATCCCAGCTCGGGCAGGCGCGGCAGCCGCTCGACCGGCGCCAGCCCCCGGTAGCCGCTGGTCCCGGAGAACACCGGGCGGTCGGGTCCGGCGAGCGCCTCGCGCACCACCGAGTGCACCCCGTCCGCGCCGACCACCACCTCGGCCCTGGTGGCGGAGCCGTCGGCGAAGATCACCTCGACGCCGTGCTCGTCCTCGGCCACCGCGACACACCGGTGTCCCAGCTCCAGCGCCCCGCCCTCGCGGACGTAGGTGTCCATCAGCAGCCGGTGCGCGTCGGCGCGGTGCACCGTGTAGAACGGCGCGCCGAACATCTCCTCGTAGGTGTCGCCCATCTCGTGCGAGCAGAAGACCCGCCCGCTGTGCCAGCGGTGGAACTGGATGCGCTGCGGCCGGACCGCCGCCTCGCTCCAGGTGTCGAGCAGCCCCATCCGGCGGAGCAGCCGACTGGCGTTGGCTCCCACCGCGATCCCCGCTCCGAGCGGGGTCAGCGCTGACGCCTGTTCGTGGACGACGACCTCGACGCCCCGGCGGTGCAGGGCGATGGCGGCCGTGAGGCCACCGATGCCGGCACCCACCACCGCGACAGTCGGACGCATCGGTTCGATCCTCTCGTCGGCGAGGGCTTCGGTTTCCGCCAGGCGGTCACGATGGCACGGCGGGTGGCCGCGGAGGGGAAGACGGAATCAGTCCGTGACCGTCACGCCATGCCAGAAGGCGACGTGGTCCTTGATCTGCCGGGCGGCGTCCTTGGGTTCGGGGTAGTACCACGCGGCGTCCTCGTTCCGCGCCCCGTCGACGACCACGCTGTAGTAGCTCGCCTCGCCCTTCCAGGGGCAGAACGTCGTCGTGTCCGACTCGACCAGGTACTCCCTGCGCACCGAGTCGATCGGGAAGTAGTGGTTGCCCTCGACGATGACCGTGTCGTCGCTCTCGGCCAGGACGACGCCGTTCCATTGTGCGGTAGCCATGTGGTCATTCTCCCCTGGGGCGATGTCCTTGCGCGTGCACGGCCTGAGCTGGCGCAGACGAATGACGAGAAGCTCCCGCAGGAGACGAGAAGCTCCCGCAGGAGATGAGCAAGGTCCCGTCGGAGACGCGGACGCCTCCGACGGGACCCGGGATCGCCCGGCTCAGGCCGGGTTCCTCACCCCGTCACTGTCGAGTTCGTCGTCCAGCGCCGGATCGTTGGCCTCCAACCACCCTGAGGTCCCCGGAAGGGACGCCCACGCGCGCGCCGGCTCGGACTCCTGCTCCAGGAACGCCTCGTGCAACGCCAGCACCGCCGGCATCAGATCCGACTCCTGGCACAACAGGGCAAGCCGCCGGGGGTGGATGGCGACACCCTGCACGGTGATGCCGCCTGCGCGCAACGCGGCGAGCGCGCCGGGCAGCACGTCGGGGTGACGGCCGATTCCTCGGCCCACCAGCGACACCTTCCCGAACGGACCAGACCACTCGTCGCCGGGCAGGTCACCGCGCGTCCGCAGCTCCGCCAGCGCGGCCCTGACCTCGGCCCTGTCGTCCGCGTGCACCGTGAACGACAGCGTGCTGTCCGCGTCGACCCTGACCAGGTCGAGCGGGACGGACGTCCGGGTGAGCGCCCCGAACACCGCCGGCAACGCCTCGTCCCCGACGTCGGCGACCCGGCACCGCCACTGCCCGGCCTGGTGGGCCAGGCCCACCACCGGGCGGTGCGGAGCGTCAACCGCGCCGGCGGGGCTGTTTCCGACCCACGTTCCGGGCGAGGGCAGCGCGCTGGACCGCACGTGCACCGGCACCCGGTGCGCCGCCGCGTGCTCCACGGCGGACTGGGCCAGCACCCGCGCGCCACCCGCGACCATCTCCGCCATGTCCTCGTACCCGATGGCGTCGAGCTTGTGCGCGTGGGCGACATGTCTGGGGTCGGAGGTGAACACCCCGTCGACGTCGGTGTAGATCTCGCACGCGTCCGCGCCGAGCGCGGCGGCCAGGGCGACCGCCGTGGTGTCCGAGCCGCCCCGCGCCAGCGTGGTCAGCGCGCCGGTCGCGGTCGCGGCCCCCTGGAACCCGGCGACGACGGGGACCACGCCCTCGCCGAGGCTCCTGGTCAGGGGTGCGGGGTCCACGTGGACGATGCGGGCCCTGCCGTGCACCCCGTCGGTGAGGATCCCGGCCTCCGGTCCGCTCAACGGCCGTGCCGCCACGCCCAGTTCGGCCAACGCGAGCGCCAGTGCGGCGGTGGACGCCACCTCCCCGGTGCTCAGCAACAGATCGTGGTGCGGGCTCGCCGGGGCCGTGGACAACTCCTGGGCCAGGGCGACCAGTTTGTCGGTCGTGGAGCCCATGGCGGAGACGACCACGACGACGTCGTGCCCCGCCGCGCGGCTGTCGTGGACCCGCCGCGCCACCGCGCGGACCCGGGCGGCGTCCCCCACGGAGGTGCCGCCGAACTTCTGCACCAGCAGACTCATGCCAGCTCCCTGAGAGCGGTGTCGTAGGCGTCGAGGAGGATGTCGCAGGCGGTGTCGACGACGTCCGGGGTGACGTTGAGGGGCGGCAGCATCCGCACGACCGCGTCGTGCCGGCCACCCAGCTCCAGGATCAGGCCGCGTCGCAACGCGTGCGCCTGCACCGCCCGGCCCAGCGCGCCGGCCGGCGCCCCGGTGACCGGGTCGGCCAGCTCGACACCCCACATCAGGCCCAGCCCGCGCACGTCGTGCGTCCACGGCTGGTTCCGCAGCGGCTCCAGCCGGTCGGCGATCTGCTCCCCACGCGCCCGCACGTTGGCCAGCACGTCGTCGCGCCGGATGATGCGGATCGCCTCCACGCCGGCGGCGAAGGCGAGCTGGTTGCCGCGGAAGGTGCCGATGTGCGCGCCCGGCTTCCACTGGTCGAGCCGGCGGTGGTAGAGGATGAGCGCGACGGGGAGTCCGATGCCGCTCAGCGCCTTGGACGCCACCACGATGTCGGGCTCGATGTCGTACTGCTCGAAGGCGAACCAGGTGCCGGTGCGCCCGCAGCCGGTCTGCACCTCGTCGACGATCAGCAGGACGTCGAGCGCGCGGGTCAGCTCCCGCACCCGCCGGACGAACTCCCTCCTGGCGGGCACCACGCCGCCCTCGCCCTGCACGAGCTCCAGGATCACCGCGGCCGGCAGGGGGATGCCGCCGTTGGGGTCCCGCAGGGCCCGCTCCAGCAGCGTCACGCAGTTGGTCTCGCACGAGTGAGGGTCGAGGCCCAGCGGGCACCGCGCGCAGGAGGAGTAGGGGAAGAAGTGCACTCCCGGCACCTGGTTGGCCACCGGTTGTTTTGGCGACACCAGTCCGGTCACCGACATCGCGGCGTGCGTGGAGCCGTGGAAACCGCCCTGGAACGACACGATCTCGCCGCGCCCGGTCACGATCTTGGCGAGCTTGATCGCGGCCTCCACGGCGTTGGCCCCGGTCGGCCCGCAGAAGTGGATTTTCATCTGGTCCCGCAGCGCCGGTGGCAGCATCGAGAGCTGGGCCTCGACGAAGGCGTCCTTGGCCGGGGTCGGGAAGTCCAGCCCGTGCACCAGCACCGACGACTGCCGGGCCACCACCTCCACCAGCTCCGGGTGGTTGTGCCCGAGGGACAGCACACCGGCTCCGGTGAGGAAGTCGATGAACACGTTGCCGTCGACGTCCCGCACGAAGCTGCCCGTGCCCTCGGCGATGGCGATCGGCAGGTTGCGCGGGTAGGTGCGGGCGCTGGACTCCCACCGGTCCTGGCGGGCCAGGAACTCCGCCGAGCGCGGCCCGGGGAGGTCGGACCCGACGTGGGGACGGGTCAGGGCGTCGGGCGCGTGGACGGTCACAGGACACTCCTCGAGGATGTGGTGGCCACTGGCGTCTTCTCGTCGACGAACAGGTAGCCGGTGATCCCGCTGATCACCAGGCCGTGCTCGCCGTTCTCGGCGGTCATCACGCCGCCGTGGGTGCGCACCCGCACGGGGAACGGCACTCCCCACGCGCGGTGCGCGACATAGCCGGTCGCGGCGACCCCGGTGCCGCACGCCTGGGTCTCGTCCTCGACGCCGACCTCGAACGTGCGCAGCGCGACGTGGTCCTCCGCGCGGTACACGTAGTCCACGTGCAGGCCCTCGGGGTGGTTGAGCAGCCGGCACAACCGCTCGTCGTGGGCCAGCTTCGCGCCCTCGCGGCGCACGTCGATCGAGTGGAAGTCGAACGGGTCGTCCACGACGATCACCAGGTGCGGCAGGCCGCTGAAGGCGAAGTACCAGTCGGGCCGCACCTGCTGGTACTCCCGCCCCGGCCCGAGCGCCACCCTCGGCTCACCGTCCACCATGGACACCCACTTGACGCCGTCGTCGGTCTCGACGTGGTCCTCTGTGGACAGATAGCCCCGCTCGACCCCGTAGCGCGTCACGCAGCGCAGGGCGTTGCCGCACATCTGGGCGTGCGTGCCGTCGCACTCGAAGTACGTCATCCGCAGGGGAGAGACCGAGGGCCGGACGAACGCGACCCCGTCGATCTTGGGCGTGGTGAGCGAGCGGCACAGCTCCCGCGCCAGCGTCGAGGTGACGGCCGCCGGCGGCAGGCCGCTCCGCTCCTCGTCCACGATCATGATCACGTTGCCGTTGCCGTGCATGACGGCGAACCAGAGGGTGTCGAGGGGGACGCCCTCCACCACGCGCCGACGGAGAGCCGCCAACTCGCCGTCGAGGACGCGGTTGTGCTGATCTGACATGCGACATCCCTTTCCGGGAGGCGGGAAATCGGGGGTCACAGGGGACGGGCGGGGATTCCGCGCCACCGGGTCCCGGCCGGCAGCGACTCGCCCTTCATCGCCAGGGAGAACGCGTCGAGGTAGGTGCCCCGGCCGACCACCGAGTCGTAGAGCACCACCGCCGCGGTGCCGACGGTCGCGCCCTCCTCGACCCGGACCCAGGACATCTTCATCACCCTGTCCTCGAACAGGTGGGTCTGGAGGTCGGAGAACTCGCCGACCATCGCGTCGTCGCCCACCGACACCAGGTCGAACTCGGTCACGGAGCCGCCGTTCAACCACACGCGCCGGCCCACCCGGACGCCGAACATCCGCAGCACCGGCGCGGCCCACGGGGTTCCCCAGAACTGCGCCAGCAGCGAGCGGACCACCACCGCCTGGTACAGGCCCGTGATGAACTCGGTGCCCCGCACCCACAGCCCCCAGTACGGCTCGGTGCGCGGACGGTACCGGCCCATGACCAGCCACTTGAGCAGGACCACCAGGAGGGTGTTGAACAGGCCCGTCGCCCACCACAGCAGCGGGCCGAGCAGGAGCAGTCCCCACAGCGGCACCGCGGTCGTCAGCGCGATCGTGGTGTAGAAGGCGAGCGTGGCGCCGAGCAGGGTGATGATGCCCGGCAGGCACACCCGGAAGTACTCGATCACCAACCGCGCCGCGACCATGCCGGGCGTGGGCGTGTCGATGAGCTTCTGGTCGAACCGCGGGCTCTCCTGACGCCGTGGCAGGAAGAACGACGGCGAACCCAGCCACGTCGTCTCCGGCTCCACCGGCTTCTCCGGCGGGACCGACTGCACGCCGAGCAACGACCGCCGCCCCAGGTGCGCCCCGCACGGGAGTTGCGCGGTGTTGCCCAGGAAGCTGAAGTCGTCCATCCGGGCCGGAGCCACCGCGACGAAACCGTTGTGGCAGACGGGAGGAGCCAGGATCACACCGGCGGCGAGGAAGCTCTTGTCGCCGATCTCGCACTGGTCGGGCTCGACGAACGCCGGGGTGGCCACCTCGGCCCACCGGCCCAGCCGCATCCCGAACCCGCGCAGCAGGGGAATGACGTAGAGGGTGCAGTACACCGTCCACAGCAGCGTCAACGTCATGCCGTGCAGCCGCTCGGCGAACCACTGACGCCACCCGAACCAACTCCGCCACGGGTAGACACCCGGCTTCACCGAACGCAGCACGGCCCGCTTGAGGGCGACCAGCGACAGGCACGTGACGAGGACCTGGAGCGGTCCGCCGACGAGCACGCTGGTCACGGCCCACCCGAGGCCACCCTGCTTCGCGGCGTAGAGCGCGAGGATCAGGCTCGGCAGGTACATCACCCACGGCAGCACGCGCAGCACCACCGCGGCCAAGGCGTAGGCCACCACGAGAACGGGCCTCCAGCGCGTCACCGGCTCGCGGTCGAGCACGGCCTGGAGCAGCACGGGGCGACCCGGCATCCGTCGGCTCGGCGAACCGGCCCAGTGCTCGCCCTCGGGGATGCGCTGGTCGGCGTGCACCAGGGACTGGTGGTCCACCGAGGCCCCGTCCCCGATCTCGCTGCCGGGAAGCACGACGGTGGAGGCGCCGACGTAGCAGCCGGAGCCGATCCGGATCGGGGCGATCCGCAACCAGCCGGCCTGGACCGCGTACGGCTGAATCCTGGCCAGGGTCCCGATGCTGCTGCGCTCGCCGATCTCCACGAACCGGGGCAGGGCGATCGTCGCGGTCGACAGGTGGCACCCGTGGCCGATCCGCGCCCCGAGCAGACGCAGGTACCTCGGCAGAAGGGGCGTGCCCGCCAACAGGTTGAGCGGGGCCAACGCGGCCACCTTGCCGTAGAACCAGAACAACAGGTACGTGCGGCCCCACATGCGGTGCCATCCCGGTCTGATCCCGCTGAGAAGCAACCGGCCGACCACCACGGGAACCACGAACAACGTGGCGACGAACCACAGAACGCACACCAGCGCGAGCGTCCCCAAATCGACGCGTTCCAACACCGCGAGCGGCCCGGAGGTCGCCGGCGCGAGGGTCCAGATCTGGAGCTTCAGTTCGACCGCGCAGCCCAGCACGATCGCGGGCAGCCCCAGCGCGAGGATGTAGGTGTAGAGCAACACCAGTTGCGCCAGCCCGCACAGGAAGAACCGGAGACTTGAGTGCCGGATCGGCGCGGGCCAGTCGACGGTCTCGATCTCCGACTCCTGGGCGGGCGCCAGCTCCGTCTCCACGTACCGGGCCAGGCTCCGCACGGTCGGATGGGCGTAGAGGTCGCCCATGGACAGTCCCGCGAACGCGGGCTCCCGGCGCAGCAGGGAGATCGCGCGTGCCGCGGCGAGCGAGTGCCCGCCCAGGTCGGTGAAGAAGTCCGCGGTGACCGAGACTTTCCCCGCGCCCAGCGCTGGTTCCCACGCCTCGGCGATCCGCCGTTCCAGGTCGGACTCCGGCTCCACGTGCGGACCCAACCTCGCGCCCAGCGGTGGCGAGGCCGGCGCGGGAAGCCGCGCGCGGTTGACCTTTCCCGCCGCCAGCAACGGGAACTCGTCGAGCACCTCGATGTGGGACGGGACCATGTAGGACGGCAGTCGCCGCCGGAGCGTGGCGTGCAGGCGCTCGCGCAGCTCGGTGTGGTCGTCCCCGGCCGCGCCATCGCTCAGGGTGAGGTATCCGACGAGGTCCTGCGCACCGTTGTCCCGGTCGACCAGGGCGACCACCGCGTTCTCCACCTCGGGGTCCTCGCGGATCACCTGCTCGATCTCGCCCAGCTCGACCCGGTAGCCCCGGATCTTGACCTGGGTGTCGATGCGCCCCAGGTACTCGTACTCCCCGGTCGGCGTGACCCGGCCGAGGTCCCCGGTCCGGTAGATCAACGGCACCGTGGCGCGGTCCTCGACCACGGGGTTGGGCAGGAATCGCTCGGCGGTCAACTCCTCCCGGTTGAGGTAGCCCACCGCCAGGCCGGGCCCGCCGATGCAGATCTCCCCGGTCTCCCCGTCGGGCACCGGGCGTAATTGTTCGTCCAGCACGTAGAACACGTAGGTGGGGAAGGGCGTGCCCAGGGTGACCGGGCGGTCCGGGCTCAGCTCGCAGCAGCTCGCCGAGACCGTCGCCTCCGTCGGCCCGTAGCAGTTGAGGACGCGCCGGTCCGGCCGCCACCAGCGGCGCACCAGGTCCGGAGGCATCGCCTCGCCGCTGACCAGCAGGGTCCGCACCGTCTCCGGCTCGGTCTCGATCGTGGTCAGCAGCGTGGGCACGGCGCAGAACACGGTGACCCCGTGCTCGGTGAGGAAGTCCGCCAGCGCCTGGCCGAACCGCCGGGCGTCGGTCGGGCCGGCGACCAGCGCCGCGCCGGCCGCCCACGCCGGCCAGATCTCCTCCAGGTGGAAGTCGAAGCTGATCGACATCCCCTGGTACACGCGGTCCCGCGCGGTCACCCCGTAGATCGGGGTGGCCACCCGCAGGAAGTTCACGATGCTGGCGTGGGAGATCACCACACCCTTGGGCTTGCCGGTGGAGCCCGAGGTGTAGATGACGTAGGCCGGCGAGGAGGGCTCGACGCCGACCTCCGGCCGGGTGTCGGGCAGCCGCCGGCACTCGTCGGCGAGCTGGTCGACGGCCAGCACCGCGCAGCCCAGGCCGCTGGCCCGCCCGGCCAGGGCCGAGGAGGTCAGGAGGAACCCGAAGGCGGAGTCCTCGGCGATGAACGCGACCCGGTCGTCGGGGAAGGACGGGTCGAGCGGGACGTAGGCCGCGCCCGCCTTGAGCGCGCCGAGGATGGCGACGTAGGTCTCGACGGAGCGTTCGAGCAGGATGCCGACGGTGTCGCCGGTCGCCACCCCGCGCCGCCGGAGCAGGGCCGCGAGCTGGTTCGCGCGGCGGTCGAGGTCGGCGTAGGTGAGCCGGGCGTCCCCGCACACCAGCGCGGTGGCGTCGGGGGTCCGCCGTCTGCTCAGCTCGAAGTAGTCGTGCAGGAGGATCGGGGGTGTGGCCTCCTCGTCGGTCGGGGGGACCACCGGTTGGTCGGCGACCTCGACCTCGCCGGGGCGAGTGGCCGATTGTGCCGGCATCGCACCTCCCTTTCGGGATTCGGTCGTGCGGAAACGGTTTTCGTCGTCGCCACGGAGATGGCGGCGCCGTTTTGGTGGTGGTTCGACCGCCGCGCCGGTGAACGGGCCTGAAACGACGGGTGTCCGGCGCGCCCGTTGGCGGTCGCTTTCGTCTCGTCGACGTGAACCGCTCGGCGGCGTCAGCGCCGCCGGCGACACGGTGCCGCGGTGGGCGGCGGCGGTGGCCGAGCCGCGTCGGCCCCGGGCCCCACGTTGCATCGGTTCACAGTGTTTCCCCCAGATCAGCCGGTTTCCCGCTGACGCGCGCGGCGGGGCCACCGGGCCAGGGAACCCGGTGAGGCCTGTCTCGCCCCGCACCAGGCCGCCCGACCGACCCCGTCACACCGAACCGCGAACCACCATTCACGACGGGTGCCGGGATAGCGCCCCTTCGCGCCGCCTGAATCGGGCCGACCTGATTACCGGGAGAATGTCACACCGGATCGGCTGCTACCAGGAGACATCGGGCCGGTGGTCCGAACGGAAGAGTCGGGGCGGCCGACGCGAGCACGGTGCCACTGGTCGTTCCGGACGCGGGGACGCCGGTCGACCGTCTGCCGGACAAATTAACGGCGTGTTACGTTCCGCGTGTCGCCACGGAACAACGGGGCGACCTTTTGCGAGTTATTTCCCTCTTCCCTCGTCAGGGAAAGGTTTCCGTCGCGGGGAGGGCGGTGGCGCGGCCGGGCCGGTCTTCCGCGCTGGTCATGTGCCCCCGGATTCCTCGGACGCCCGTTCCCAATGTGCGGGGGAGAGCTGTCACCGCGACCCCCGTTGCGCCCCACGGCCGTGTCCGCGTGCGTCCGGGGCGACGCGGCCGTGCGGCCGTTCACAGGAGCGGGTGTGGTCGGGTCGGACGCGTCCTGAGTGGACGTAACACGGAGGATCTCTTCGGTGTAAGACGCCCGTAACACCGAGAGGTTGGCTCCGTGGAAAGATTCCCGCAAGCTTGACGGCCCCTCATGATCACGTGCTGGGCAGGACACGCCGTCGCCCCGGCCGTGGAGCGGCGCTCGGGGCGAGGGTCGACGCGGCGACGGGGGCGAGGAGCGCGACTGGTCAGGTCACCGGTGCCGCGGGTCGTCGCCAACCTCGTCCTCGGGCTCGGTGGCGTGCGCGGTGACCTCCGATGGCGCGGGCGGGTGCTCGGTCTCGCGCCGCCCGGCGCCCCGGAGCCTGACGTGGGCCTCGGCCCGCATCCGCTCGCTCATGTGGGGGTGGTGCAGCTCGAACGCCGGCCGCTCCGACCGGATGCGCGGCAACGCCAGGAAGTTGTGCCGGGGCGGCGGGCAGGTCGTGGCCCACTCCAGCGAGTTGCCGTGCCCCCACGGGTCGTCCACCTCGACGGGCTGGCCGTACCGGTAGCTCCGCACCACGTTCCACAGGAACGGGAGCACCGACAGGCCCAGGACGAACGCGCCGACGGTGGAGACCGTGTTGAGCGTGGTGAACCCGTCGCTGGGCAGGTAGTCGGCGTAGCGCCGGGGCATCCCCATGTCCCCGAGCCAGTGGTGGACCAGGAACGTGGTGTGGAAGCCGACGAAGGTGAGCCAGAAGTGCAGCTTCGCCAGCCGCTCGTCCATCATCCGCCCGGTCATCTTGGGGAACCAGAAGTAGATCCCGGCGAACGTGGCGAAGACGATCGTGCCGAACAGCACGTAGTGGAAGTGCGCCACCACGAAGTAGGTGTCGGTGACGTGGAAGTCCAGCGGCGGCGAGGCCAGGAGCACGCCCGTCAGACCGCCCAGCAGGAAGGTCACCAGGAAGCCGATCGACCACAGCATCGGTGACTCGAACGTCAGCGAGCCCCGCCACAGGGTGCCGATCCAGTTGAAGAACTTCACGCCGGTCGGCACCGCGATCAGGTAGGTCGCGAAGGCGAAGAAGGGCAGCAGGACCGCGCCGGTGGCGTACATGTGGTGCGCCCACACCAGCGCCGACAGGCCGGTGATGGCCATCGTGGCCAGCACGAGCCCCTTGTAGCCGAAGACGGGCTTGCGGCTGAACACGGGCAGGATCTCGGTGACGATGCCGAAGAACGGCAACGCCACGATGTAGACCTCGGGGTGGCCGAAGAACCAGAACAGGTGCTGCCACAGGATCGGGCCGCCGTGCTCGGGGTCGAAGACGTGCGCCCCCAGGGTCCGGTCGGCCAGCAGGGCCAGCAACGCCGCCGTGAGGACGGGGAACGCGATGAGGACCAGGACGCTGGTCAGGAGGATGTTCCAGGTGAACAGCGGCATCCGCCACATCGTCATGCCGGGGGCGCGCAGGCACGCGACCGTCGTGACCATGTTGACCGCGCCCAGGATCGTGCCGAGGCCGCTGATCACCAGGCCCACGTTCCACAGGTTCGCGCCGACGCCGGGGGAGTGCTCGCTCAGCGACAGCGGGGTGTAGGCGAACCAGCCGAAGTCGGCCGCGCCGCCCGGCGTGAGGAACCCGCCGAGCGTGATCAGGCCGCCGAACAGGAACAACCAGTACGACAACGCGTTCAGGCGCGGGAACGCCACGTCGGGCGAGCCGATCTGCAACGGCAGGACGTAGTTGGCGAAGCCGAACACGGTCGGCGTCGCGTAGAGCAGCATCATCACGGTGCCGTGCATCGTGAAGAGCTGGTTGTACTGCTCGGTGGACAGGAACTGGAGTCCTGGTCGTGCCAGCTCCGCCCGCATGAGCAGCGCCATCAGCCCACCGACGAGGAAGAACCCGAACGCCGTGACGAGGTACAGCAGCCCGATCTGCTTTTGATCCGTCGTGCGCAGCAACGCCAACAGGCGCGACCCCTTGCCACCCGAGTGCTGCCGGTACCCGAGGGCGGCCGGTCGGGGAGCCACCGCGGTCACACGCATCCCACCTTGCCATCGTGATGTTCGGCGGGACCCGACTACCCCGTTGGCACGGCTTCAAACCGCCCTGGTTCACCATGAGCGGCCCGAGGACTGCCGTCGTCTCCTCGTCGAGGAGCGACATGCTGTGTCCATTGTGGACACTTGATCATTGGCGGTCCGTGGTGGTGAACGAACTCTGGGGTGGTCGCAGCGTGTGGAAGAACGTGCCGCCCGCAATGGCGAAATGCTGTTAGGCGTCCTGTTCGCGGGGGTTGCGCGAATTGGGCGGTGAGTGTGTGTGATGGCGTCGTTCTGTCCCGGGCTCTCCTGGGAGGCGAGCGGGCACAGATGAGGAGTATTCACGTTCGTGGTGCGATCGCCGGCACCACCCAGATTGACTACTGTGCGTGATGCTCGTCCCGCCTACAGTGACGTTCCGTGTCCTCTTCGACTCCGCCTCCCGCCCCCGACGCCGCACTGGACGACGACTCCCAGGACGAGGTCGTGCTGCCCCCGTGGCTGGTCGCCGACGGGCAGCTCGACATGGCCCGGATTCCCCTGTGGACGATGGCCCGACAGGCGCCGAGAACCGCGCGGTTCGTGCTGGGCCTCGCCTGGCGGGCCTCGCGCGCGAGCCTGGTCCTGCTCGTGGCCTGCCGGATGGTCCAGGCCCTGGCCACCGGCCTCGGCGTGTTCGGCGCCGCCGAGCTGCTGACCCGCATCCTCAGCGCCGGCCCCACCGCCGACCGCGTCATCGCGGCCCTGCCCGCCTTCCTCGCCGTGGTCGGGCTGCTCGCGCTGCGCGCGGGCGCGTCGATCGTGGCACTGGCCATGCAGGGCAGACTGTTACCGCTGCTGCGCCAGCAGGTCCACTTCCGGCTGCTGCCGGCGGCGTCCTATGTGGACCTCGAAGCCTACGACGACGACGCCTTCTGCGACCGGCTCGAACGCGCCGCCACCAACGGCATGACCTACGTCGAACTCGCCCTCCAGCGCCTGGTCGCGATGCTGGAGTCCGTCGTCACGCTCGTCGCCGCCCTCACCGCGATGACCGTGCTCGACCCGCTGCTGCTGCCCATGGTCATCGCCACGGCCGTCCCCGTGGCGTGGGGCGTGCTCGTCATCGCGCGCCGCAAGTACACCCGCTTCGCCACCCTCGCCCCGCTGAACCGCCGCCGGTTCGTGATCTTCCGCATGCTGGCGTTCCGCGCGACGTCGGCGGGGGAGATGCGTGCCTACAACGCTCAACCCGCGCTGCTGGCCCGGTACCGCCGCGTCCAGAACACCCTGATCTCCACCGAGGTCGACCTCGCCATGGCCGAGGGGCGCGTGCGCCTGACCTGCCGCGCCCTGTCCGGCGTCCTGCTGGGCGCCACCTACGCCCTGCTGGGGTGGCTGCTCTACCGCGACGCGATGCCGCTGGCCACCGCCGGCGCGGCCGTCCTCGCGATCAGGATCGCCAGCGACAACCTCTCCGACCTCATGCTGGAGACGAGCTTCGTCTACGAGTGCAGCCTGTACGTGCGCGACCTGATGAGCTTCCTGGAGGAAGCCGCCAGTCGCACGCGCCCGTCCACGGGTCGGCGGGCGCCGGCCGATCCCCACACCATCACCGTCGACCGGGTCACCTTCACCTACCGGGGGCAGGAGACGCCCGCCCTCAGGGACGTGTCGCTGACCATCCGCCGTGGTGAGCGCATCGCGCTCGTCGGGGAGAACGGCTCGGGCAAGAGCACCCTCGCCAAGATCCTGGCCGGCCTGTACGCCCCCAGCTCCGGCCGCGTGCTCTGGGACGGGGTCGACCTCGCGGACTGCGACCCGGACAGCGTCACCGACCGCGTGGCCGTCATCTGCCAGGAGCCGACCCGCTGGCCGCTCTCGGCTCGCGCCAACGTCCGCATCGGCCGCACCGAGGACCCCGACCCCGACGGGAGCCGCTTCCGTGCCGCCACCACCGTCACCGAACTGGACCGGGTGGTCAGCGAGCTGCCGCACGGCTGGGACACCATGCTCAGCAAGGACTTCCGCAACGGCTGCGACCTGTCCGGCGGCCAGTGGCAGAAGATGGCCTGCGCGCGGGCGCTGTACCGGGACGCCGCGCTCCTGATCTCCGACGAGCCGACCGCGAACCTCGACGCCAAGGCCGAAGCCAAGATCAACGAGTTGCTCACCCGGGGCGAGCGTGACCAGGCCTGCGTCCTGATCACCCACCGGATGGCCACGGTGCGGTGGGTGGACCGGATCTACGTGCTGCACGAGGGGCGGATCACCGAGCAGGGCACCCACGAGGAGCTCATGGCGGCGGACGGCCGCTACGCCGAGCTGTTCCGCACCCAGGCCCACTCCTACCTGGGAGACGACGATCTCGGCGACAGCTCGCTCGCCTGCGGGATGGCGCTCCCCGCCCTGCCGCCGATGACCAAGCCCGAGCCCCGGCCGGTGGCGTCCTCGGTGGACGGCCAGGCCGGCTAGCTCCTTGCCCGCCGACGGCGCGGCGAGGAGGAACGGAGCGCCAGGACTCGCCGGGCTGACCCCCAACAGGGGCGACCTTCGCCCTCCTCAGTGCTCTATCGCTCCCCATGAAGGGTATGTTGAGGAGTGATGGGGAAGCTGAAGTGCGGGACGGGGAGGCTGAGGGTGGATGACGTGATCCAGGAGCGGGCCGGGGTGCCGGTGCTGGTCTGCGACCCGGACGGGCCGCCGATCGGCACCACGCGGGACGCGCTGGACCTGATCGGCGCCAGCTTCCTCGGGGCCGAGGTGGTGGCCGTGCCCGCCAGCCGGCTGGACGACGACTTCTTCTCGCTGGGCACCCGCTTCGCCGGCGAGGTCATGCAGAAGTTCGTCAACCACCGGCTGCGGCTGGCCGTCGTCGGCGACCTCTCCCGCCACCTGGCGGCCAGCTCGGCCCTGCGCGCCCTCGTCCACGAGTCGAACCGGGCCGACCACGTGTGGTTCGTCCCCGACCTCGACGCCCTCGACGAGCGGCTCCGCGCCCTCACCCCGCCGCCCGGCCCGACCCCGGGAACCGACGAGATCACCGACAGCCAGACCGGGTGAACTGACCCGTTGCGCCCCGGTCCGCCGTCGAGCGGAGACGTCGACCTCTGGCGTCCCCGTTCGGCCGCCGGCGTCGAAGCCGTCCGGGGTTCAGCTTCTCCGCTCCCCGGCGCGTTCCAGCCACTCCGCGATGTCAGCCACGACCGAGAGGTCGACGTGGTTGCGGCGCTTCGTACTCCGCTGGCGTCGACGGCCCTGAACCCGGGAAGGACAGGTGGTTGTCTGCCTCGTGGACACGGATCGTGACGTTCGACCGGTGAGCGAGCCCGGCGCCCCACCGCGCGAGATCGTCGGCGACGGTCACCTGGTGGTCGCGGCTGCCCTGGAGAACCAGCATCGGCAGGTCCAGCGACAGGTCCAGCGACGCTGAGGGGATCCTGGAGGTGGCTGAGGAACGCCGGATGCGGGGCGGGTCGAGCGCCGGTACCGCCTGCGCCCGGAGCACGCGGTCGTCGACGCCGACGCGATGGCTCCGCTGACGCTCGATGACCATCGACGCGCATTCGCCGGCGCGATGGCCGCGCTGGTCGCCGAGTTCGACGCCTACCTCGGGCGTGGCCGGGCCGACCTCGCGTCCGACCTGGTCGGGTACCGCCAGCACGCGGTCTGGTCCAGCCGGGAGGAGCTGCTCCAGATGATCAGCGAACTCCGCGCCGTGATCGCGCCCCGCCTGACCCATCGCGCCACCGAGGACCGCGCGCGGTACCTGCTTAGCCCGATCCCGTTCCCGGCGGAGGAACCGGCCGCCGACTCCGACTGACACACGACGGGCGTCGGAGGAACAGCCAAGGACAGACGACCGAGGTCGTCCCCGTGATCAGAGGGCTCTCGCGCGACTCGCGAGGAATGGGTGGAAGTCGTGCTCCCACAAGGCAGCGAGCCTCCCGCCCGTGATCTGCTCGTCCACCGGTCGGCCTGATCTTTCCAGCGTGCCCACGTGATCGTCCCAGCGAGTGGGTCCTTTTCGCGCGCGGGACCAGGACGGCCGTGCCCGGCCTCCTGGCTCGGCGCGGTCAGCCGACGCGTTTTCCCTGCTCGCACAAGACGGTCTCCCCGTGCCGCACGGCGTGCGTCGCGGCGTCGAGGCGGTCCGCCAACACCGGCTTCACCTTGGTCCTGACCTCGGCCATGGTGTGGAAGCTGGCGGAGAGGATCTCCCCGTCGACGAACACCATCTCGGCCACGTCGCGCTCGTCGAGCACACCACCGTCGAAGACGAACACCACGCCCTCGGGAAGGGGCTCCTGCGCGGGGATGTGGTCGACCACCAGCAACCGGCCGAGCGGACGACGCCACCCCAGCTCCTCGGCCAGCTCACGGCGTGCTCCCGCCCACGGCGACTCGTCCGCCTCCACCGCTCCGCCCGGGATCTCCCAGTTCGGTTTGTAGGACGGCTCGACCAGCAGCACGCGCCCCTCCCGGTCCCGGAACAGGACCCCGGCCACCAGGCGTTTGCGGGCCATTCCGGCCACATACCGCTCCAGCGACGCCAGACCGTCCGGGGTGGGTGTGGCCGAACTCGTGTCGCTCACGGAACCCACCCTAGCCAGATCCCCGGTCGGCACGCGGCTCTCCCGCGAATCCGTCTTTTCAAGATCACGAGCCTCTAAGGTTGCCGACGCAAGCAATCTCCCTCCATGAGAAAGCAGGACCAGTGAGACCTCTCAGACGGAGCCGTCTGGCCGCCGCGGCCCTGGTGGCGGCGCTGACCGTGATCAGCGGGGCGACCACGGTGGCGACCACGGTGGCGACCGCCGCGGCGAGCGCCGACGGCGTGGAGTCGGCCAGCGGACGGCTGGCCGAGGAGCTGCGCCGGGCGATCGTCGCCCAGAACTTCAAGGACGTCATCGACCTGACCCCGCCGACCACGGTGAAGGCGTTCCGGTCGGGCGCGCCGGAGAAGTACGACACGACCCCCGCCGAGCTGGTGGCGCGCACGCAGGCCGCCGTCGAGCCCAAGCCGTTGCACCAGACGCCCAACCTCGACGCCGCCGTGATCGAGCTGGACGGCGCGGGACGTCCGTTGGCCATGGCCAACGTGTTGATGAGCCCGCAGTACCCGAACGGCGTCGTGGTGCCGCTGAATCGGAAGAAGCTGGCCACCGACCAGGTGCGTTACCGCTGGTGGGACGACACCGAGTGGGACGTCAACGGCGGCAAGGGAACCAGGGACGTCCTGCCCGGCAGGGAGAAGGCGCCCATCGACTTCTCCTCGCCGTACCCGGCCTCGGTCCTCAAGCTCATGGTCGGCTTCGGCGTCCTGCGCCTGTCCGACCAGGGCCGGGTGTCCCTCGACGCCGAGTACGCCTACCAGCCGGTGACGCCCAACGTCGCCTGCGGCGGCCCGTCCACCAAGACGGTCCGGCAGTACTTCGACGAGATGATCACCATGTCGCGCAACGAGTCGACCTGCGCCCTGATCAAGATGGTGCACGACCTGAAGGCGTGGGACGAGATCAACAAGTCGTTCGTCGACCTCGGCATGCCGACCCTCATGGTCACCGGTACCAACCCCGGCAACGGCGGCCGCTGGATCGGCTCGAACATGAGCGGCATCGACACCGCCAAGCTGTTGCTGCTGGTCAACGGCGGCAACGGCACGTTGTGGACCACCGACTCCGGCCGGCGGATCACCCGGGACCAGCTCAGCGAGTCCTCGCGCCGCCTCTTCCTCAAGGCCCTGGGCGAGCAGGGGCACAACGAGATGCTCTCCACCACCAACTGGTGCGGCCGGGACTACCCCGCGCCGGGCATCCCCCAGCTCACCCCGAAGCGCTGGGTCAACCCCGCCGACGGCACCGTGACCGTGGGCGACGCCGTCTACGGCCGTGACGTCCGCCCGTGCGACGCCAAGGCCGAGGTGACCTTCGCCCACAAGAACGGCTGGGTCGACACCACCGGCAGCGACGCGGGCATCGTCCACTCGCTCCCCGGCAAGGCCAGGCGCAACTACGTCGTCGTGGTGTTCAGCAACCTGGGCACCGACTACGTCGACGTGAACCGCCCCGCGGACCCGCCCGGCATCTACCCCGTGCCCTACACCGAGAAGTACGGCAAGCTCGGGCTGGCCATCGACAAGATCGTCACCAAGCTCCGCCACTGAGAGTCCCGTCGCGAGGTCCCGTTGCGCCGGTCAGGATCACTGGGGGACGACGTGGCACGTTGACCACTCGTCCCGTCCGGCGCGGTGACCGGGCGGCGGAAATCTGACACCACCGAACCGCCCGCCCTCGGCGGCGATCTCGTCGTCGCCGAGGGCGGGTCGGCGGGACGGCCAGGCAGCCCACTCCTGAGTTCACAGCGCGGACAGGCGGAGATCCCCCATCCCCCCGTACCGGACGCGACCGGACGAGAACGCGACCTCAGCGCCAGTGGCGGACGTCACCAAACGCTCCTGAGGATTTGGAGGGCGGGGATGGTGGGGAACCCGGATGCGGACGTCCTTTCCCCGTTTGTCGAGTCCTCACCGCCGCGGCAGTACGGAGTGGTTCATGACGGAGACCAGCAACGCGTGCCAGGGCACGGCGTCGCTCGCGCCGAGGACGCCGACCTGGCTGGTCTGGGCGAACCTCCTGATCCTCTACGTGCTCTGGGGTTCCACGTACCTCGCGATCAAGGTGATGGTCCGCACGGTCCCGCCCCTGCTCGGGACCGGGCTGCGCTGCCTGGTCGCGGGCCTGCTGCTCTACGCCTGGTGCGCGCTGCGGGAGCGCAGACCGCCGACGGTGAGCCGCGCGGAGCTGGCCGGCGCGGCGACCTCCGGCGCGTTGATCCTCGGCGTCGCCTTCGGACTCCTGGGGATCGCGGAACAGACCGTCCACTCCGGACTCTCCTCGCTGGTCGTGGCCACCGTTCCCCTGTGGACGATCGTCCTCAGGCTCCTCCACCGGCAGCCGGTCCCGAGGTTGGCGCTGGCGAGCCTGGCGGTCGGCTTCGGCGGCGCCGTCCTGTTGCTGTTGCCCACCGCCGGCGGCTCCGTGCCCGTGTTCGGCCTGGCCCTGTTGGTGGCCGCCGCCGTGTCCGAGGCCGTCGGGCTCTTCTACACCCCTCGGCTGCCCGAACCGGCGGACCCGCTGCTCGGCGCGGCGCTCCAGATGACGACCGCCGGTGTCCTGCTCCTGCTGGCCTCGGTTGTGGTCGGAGAGCCCGTCGACGTCGGGGCCTGGTCCGGCGAGTCGCTGATGGGCCTGCTCTACCTGATCGGCCCGGGCTCGGCGGTGGCCTACGTGTCGCTGGTGTGGCTGCTCGGGAAGGTGCCACCGTCCCTGGCCAGCACCTACGCCTACGTCAATCCCGTGGTGGCCGTCGTACTCGGGGTGGCCTTCCTGTCCGAACCGGTGCAGGCGGTGAGCCTCCTCGGCGCCGGGCTGATCATCTCGTCGGTCGCGCTGGTGGTGCGCGCCGAACGGAAGCCGGCCTCCTCCGAGAAGGCGTCGTCTGAGGGCTGAGCGTTGACGGCCGGGTCGGGAGCGGCGGGCGTCAGGGCACGTTCTTCCTGGGTGGGCCGCCGCTGGTGAAGGCCGCCACCGGCGAGGTCGTCACCGCCGAGGAGCTGGGCGGCGGCGCGCTGCACTCACGCACCTCCGGCGTCACCGACCACCTGGCCGAGGACGACGCGCACGCCCTACGACGTCCGTGAGGTGATCGCGCGGATCGTGGACGGCTCGCGGTTCCAGGAGTCCGGATGGAATGGTCGCGGAAGCAGAGCCGTGGAGGGGAACTCGGCCCATCCCCTCCGGTGCCGCGAGCGAGCCGTTGGGCACGGGCGACGCACGGGGTGTCTCGTTCTCGTACACCGCATCGGCGCGGTGATGGTCGCCGTTCGCTGCCACGAGTTCGCCAGCCAGCACGTACGCTCCGACCAGTGCCATGGTGGTGCCGACGCCGGACGTCGGCGAGGCGCAGTCGGCGACGTCCCCGGGCAGGGCCGTCCGGCCGTGCGCCCAGGTGTTCAGATGGGCCCGGCTGATGCGACGCGGGTTCCCTTCGGCAGCCGCGCTCTCGTGACCGAAACACCCTGAGACGCACCCGACTCGCGACCACGCGGGCCGTCTCGGCCACGGCGTCTCCGGGGTCCGTCCGGGCCGATCTGGCGGTGATCATTGTTCCCGACGCGGCGCAGGAGACTCGGTGTCCGAAGTGGACGCACCGCGACGGGCGCGCAGCGCGCGCACCCGGCCTCGACTCGCGCAGGCGGGGGACGGGCACCAGCGCCGTCGTCCCGCCGGATCGACGAACACGCCACGGCAGTCGTGTTCCGGACAGCACTTCAGGGCGTGCCGGTCGGCGCCGGTCAGGTGGTCGACGGCCTGGCGGGCGATCCGGGCGAGGGCGGCACCGGCGGTCGCGGGGGGCTCCCGTCGCAACCGGTCGCCCGTGCGCAGCCGGATCTGTTCGGGGTGGCCGGTCAGGAACGCGTCCAGTTCCGCGACGGCGTCGGCCGGTGGCGGCCGCTCGTCCACGGCGGCGAGCGCGAGCAGGCGCAGCGTCTCCCTCAGGCGTCGTGCCTGGTCGAGGTCGTCGTGGTCCGGCGCGCGGACCGGGGAGAGTTCGCACCGCTTCAGCCACTCGGCGAACCGTTCGGGAGTGCTGAGCCGCTCCACCGGGTTCGGGCTGAACGTGCGCCCCCGGGTGGCGAGCAGGTTCAACCACACGGCGCCGCAGTCGAAGCGGAAGGCGAGCGCGTCCTCTTTCCCCACGTCGGCGAGTGTAACGCCTCGCTCGTTACGCGTGCTAGGTTGCTGTAACGCGTGAAGCGTTACACGTTGCGACTCACGACGAAGGGCAGGACCGATGACGACCGACCAGGCACTGGCGGAGCGGCTGACACCGGCGCGACTGGACCGCGAGGCGGGCTACCGGACGCTGGACCTGTTGCAGGACCAGGCGACCCAACTCGCGACCCTGCCCGGTCTGGAGCAGGTCGTCCCCGGCTTCGCCGACTGGGTGATCACCGCGCTGTTCGGCGGCACCTACCAGCGCGAGGGCCTGTCCCCGCGTGACCGCCAGCTCGTCAACCTCGGGGCGCTGACCGCGCTCGGCGGGGTGGACCCTCAGTTGGCGGGACACGCCAGGACCGGGCTGCGGGTCGGCATGACGCGCCAGGAGATCCTGGAGGTCTTCGTCCACCTGGCGCCCTACGTCGGCGTGCCCAAGGCACTGGCCGGACTGCGTGTGGCCGCGGCAGCACTCGCCGACGCGGAGGAGGAGTCCCGGGCGGCCGAGAAGGCCGAGGAGACGGGGGAGTCCGGGCGGCAGGCCCCGGCGCGGAGCGACGCGCGATGACCGTGATGTCCGGGATGTCCGGGATGACAGAGATGCCGGGGATGGTCCGGACCGTGCTCGGCGACATCCCACCCGAGCACCTGGGTGTCTGCGACGCCCACGACCACCTGTTCCTGCGGTCCCCGATGCTGCCGGGACAGGAGCTGGACGACCCCGCAGCGGCGCTCGGCGAACTAACTGCCTTCGCGGCGGCCGGTGGAAACGCCGTCGCGCAGTGGACTCCGTGGGGAATGGGACGGCGCATGGCGGATCTGCCCGAGCTG
The DNA here is from genome assembly GCF_024171885.1 of Streptoalloteichus tenebrarius. Lineage (GTDB taxonomy): Bacteria > Actinomycetota > Actinomycetes > Mycobacteriales > Pseudonocardiaceae > Streptoalloteichus > Streptoalloteichus tenebrarius. The sequence goes on from NZ_JAMTCP010000046.1 coordinate 49,062, forward strand.
TCCCGGCGCTCCGGAACGCACATCGTGGCCGCGACCGGGCTGCACCAGGCCAGGCACTACGACGCGGCCGAGCTGGCCAGGCTCCGCGACAGCCTGGCCGAGATGTTCGTCCACGAGCTGACCGAGGCCGAGACGAGGGCCGGGATGATCAAGGTCGCCGGGGCGTTCCACCACCTCGACCACCACACCCGGCACGTCATGGCCGCGGCCGCCCACGCGCACCACGCCACCGACGCGCCCATAGGCATCCACCTGGAAGGCGGCACCGCCGCGCTGGACGCGCTCGACGTCCTGTGTGGAACCCACGGCGTCGCACCGCACCGCGTGCTTCTGGGACACGTCCACCGCTTCCCGGACCCCGCCATCCACCGCCAGGCGGCCGAGACCGGCGCCTTCCTGGTCTTCGACGGACCCTCCCGCGCCCACCACGGCACGGACTGGCGTCTGATGGACAGCCTCGCTGCGCTCGTCGACGCCGGCCACGCCCACCAGGTCCTGCTTGGAGGCGACACGGTCACCGCCAATGCCAGGTCCACCGCTGACGGACCCGGCATGTCGTTCCTGCTGACCGGCCTGCGTCCCCGCGTCGAACGCGAACTCGGCGCGGACGTCGCGACCGCGATCTTCGTCCGCAACCCGGCCCGCGCGTTCGCGGTGAACTGGCGCGACACCCTCCACTGACCCACAACGACCACGCCCTGACCACAACCGGCTAGGGCCTGTCCCCAAGCCAGATGAGCAGGGTGGCCAGATGGCGTGATCACGTGGCTCACGGTGCCCGTCGCACGATCCGTCCCCTGTGGAGGGTGCGGAGTGCGGCGCGCTGGTGGTGTGCTGGTGGGTGGGCGCACGGTGTTGGAGCCGACCGGGACCTCTTGGTCGCGTTCGTTGTGCACCTCGGCGATCACCGCACACCTGTCGCCAGAGTGGTCAGGGTTCCGGCGCGTGATCACCGTCAGAACTGGTTGTCGTCACCTCTCCCAGGATTGGCCTCTGCGTTCCGGCAGGTCACGCCGCACCCGTCTTCGCCGTGATCAGCCATCTTGTTGGTCATCCGGTGCCTCACCGGTGGGAGTCCTTTCGCGTCGAAGGCGGGCAACAACGGATCGATCTGCCGCGCTCGCCGGTCACCGTGCGCGCGTGCCACGCCGCAAGATCGCACCAGTCCAGCCACACCAGCTTTGAGGACACTAGAGGGCCGGGCAGTGAGGTGAAACCCGACCGTGTGAGCGGTCGGGCTTCGCGGTTGCGTCCTGACCCTGGCTGACCACCGCACGGCCCGCGCGGCAGAGCCCGGCGTCGAGCCGTTGCCCGTCCTGTTCGAGAACCGCGCGCTCATTTGTCCTCAGTGGACAGACGGGGAGACTGTCGCATCGCTGGCTCCAGACCCTCCGGGTCAGGGGGTGCGCAACACAGTTGATCAACGAGGAGGTGGGGGCTAGCCTTCGAGCGGCCATTTTGGTTTGGGGGGAAAATTGCGCACCAGATTGTGCGGGGTCGCCGTCGTGTTCGGGATCGCGGTGACGATCGCGGGGTGTGGCGGTGAGTCCGCGCCACCGCCTCCTCGCTCGTGCGACACGGAGCAGGCGGCCGTTGCCGCGGCCGAGACCGCGAACACCGCCGCGGACAACGCGTCGAAGGAGGCCAAGGGCAAGCAGGAGGCGGCGATGAAGGCCGCTGACGCCGCCAGTGCCGAGGCCGACGAGGCGCGCAAGGCCGCCAAGGAGGAGGCAGCCAAGGGTGACCACAGCGCCACGGGCAGCGCCCGCTCCGCCGAGGCCTTCGCACGGTCGACCAGGGCGATCGCCAAGCACACGCAGGCCATCGCGGACCGCGCACAGGCCCGCGAGGACGCCGACAAGGCCCAGGGCAAGGCCACCGAGGCGGCGACGGCGCTCGCCGAGGCCCGACGCAAGCTTGAGGACTGCCGCAAGTAGCCCGGTCCGCGCCCGCCGCCCGCTGTCGGTGGCGGGCGTCCCACCACATCGCCCGGCTCTCGACAAGCAGCATTGGGCTGTCTCGCTCGGCCGCCAGGTGAACGCGTGGGCGAGGGGAACCGCCACCCGTGGGCGTCACAACCCGTCACGGCATGGCGGTCTCCACCGCCTCACGCCTCCCTGTCAGGCCACGTCGAGCGGTTGTCCACGCAGAGCCCGAGCCCAAGCGCGCTCGAACCCCTCAGCGCTGACGTGCGATGCCACGAACTCCGACCGCGTGTTGATCTCCACGAGCGGAGGGACGGGGACCTCACCCAGGCCCGTGCGGCCCGTCTCATGCTCCTCGTCTCTTCTCCTCTGCCGTCTCCGGTCTGCCTCGGCTGGAAGCCTGCCCGCCGCCCGCATCCGCTTTCGGAACGGGGAGCGCCGCTCAGGTCTGCCGGACATCCAGACGCAGCGAGCGCGGGCCGAAGATCCCGAGTTCGTAGAACGTCGGGCGGGCGAGGGAGGAGATCCGGAACACGGGGAACCGTTCCAGCGCCATGGGAAGCGCGATCCGCGCCGTCAGGCGCGCCAGCGCCGCGCCGAGGCACGAGTGGACGCCATGCCCGAACGCGATGTGCGGGTTGGGGACGCGGGTCGGGTCGAACACGTCGGGCCGGGGGATCACCCGGCCGTCCCGGTTGGCCGAGAGGATCCAGGCGAGCACCATCTGGCCCCGGGGAACGCGAACGCCACCGATGAGGACGTCCCGTGTGGTGAGTCGGCCGACCTGCGTGAAGGGGGAGCGGTAGCGCAGGACCTCGTCGATGGTGCCGTCCAGCAACGCGGGCTGCCGGCGGAGCGCGCGCAACACGTGGGGGTACTCGGCGAAACACAGCATCGCGTTGCCCAACAGGACGGTCGTGGTGAGATGGCCGGCCAGGAAGAGGAGCCCGGCGAAGGCGACGATCTCCCTGTCGGTGAGCCGCGTCCCCTCCAGTTCGGCGTGCGCGAGGTCGGTGAGCAGGTCCTGCCTTGGGTACGCGCGTCGTTCCGCGACCTGGTTCAGCAGATACGCGTCGAACTCCCGGCGGACGGCCTGGACGGACCTGAGCGCCGCCAGGTCCATGGGACGGTCGGGCCGGTCGGGGGAGGCCGCGATCTGCTTCTCCGACCACCGCCGCAGCATTCCCGTGTCGGAGGCGGGAAGGCCGAGGAGCGCGGCGATCACCCGCAGCGGCAGGGGGTACGCGAACTCGCGGACGAAGTCGATGTCGGTCCGCCCCCGGAGGTCGTCCAGCAGGTCCCAGGCGATCACGGCGATCCGTGAGGACAGTCCGGCCACCGCCTCGGGGGTGAACGCGAGGCTCACCAGCGCGCGTAACCTCCCGTGTTCGGGTGGGTCGGTGAGCATCACGTTGCCCCTGGCCGATGTGCGGCTGTCTGGCACCACCCGGGTCACCTCCGAGGAGAAGGTGGCGGTGTCGGCCATGACCTGCCGCACGTCCTGGTAGCGGAACACCTGCCAGATCCCCGTCCTCGGGTCCTGGCACACGTGCGCGGCTCCGCGCATGGCGCGGAGCCAGGCCAGCAGGGCCGCGCCACCGTCCCGCACGCTGGGCGGTGTGGGCCGTGGTGCGACGTTCACCATGACTGCGCCGTCCCTTCCTCCCGGTCGTCCGTCGGGCCGCGCCACCGCACGCGGCGCGGCCGAGCGCACACCCGCCTCGCGGCACGGGCGACGCGAACCGCGCCAGCGCAACTCACGTGAGCTGTCCGCGGGTCGACGCCAGAAGGCGGACGATGTTGTTGACCACCCGCACCGGCGCGGGGAGTCCTGCGGTCCCCAGAAGACCGCGCATAATTTCCAGACCCGATCTGCCCGGTCAACCGCGAATACCGCTCCAGTGGTCGCGTCGCCGGTGTGAGGAGCATCAGCGCAGCGAAACAGAACGACATGTCGGGGTCAATAATCTCGGTGGATGGCTTCGGTGCGCGAAGGAACAGAACGCGTCGGCGGTGTGGCGGCTGGTGGTGACGAAACACGCGCTCTCCTGATCGTGGAATGGGTCGCCCATGCTCCGTCGGAGTGACTCGGCGCGTTCCTCCGTCCGCCACATGGATGACAGCGTGTGGGGACCGTGAATCCTCACTGGCGCGAATTCCCACTCCAGGCGTCACCTCCTCCTTCCTCGGGAGCCGCCAGAGGCGGAGGCGGCTCGGACGGGCGCCGCCCACGAGCGCCCGTCCGAGCGGCATGCCGCCCTCTACCTCGGCGGCGACGACGCCGAGCTGGTGCAGGGGTGAGCGACGCGGTCAGGCGTCGGCTCCGGCTCGGCGTCGGGACGGATGCTCAACGCATCTCGTGCGGACCGGTTTCCTGTTTCCTCTGGCGAACACGGCCGATTGCCCCCATCGCCATTCGGCGGACACCGACGGTACCGGCGGTCTCCGTGCCGTTGCGACCTTTCACGCTGGACTGAAGATATGCGCCCGGCGCGCCTTCTCACGACGTCGGGGAGCGTGTGTTCGACCGGGCCCTTCCACCGTTCGGCGGGTAGCGCGTCCACTTGGCCCAAGGGCATGCTGAGTTTGCCGGACAGTGACCCAGGGGGCGGGGTTCGCGCTGGTCTCGGCATGCGTCCATCGACTGTCGGTGGGGAGGCCCGACCGTTCGAACGGGGGGAACGGATGCTGCGCATCATCGTGGGGCCCGCTGATCTGCGTCGAATCCGACTCGTGCGCGAGGCCGACTCGCTCGTGGAGACGGTCCTGTCGTTGCGCCGCGAGTCCGACGAGCGCTCCCCGCGCTGCCTCCGCTGGCAACGGGCCACGTTCCCGGATCTTCCCGTGGCCGAGGTCCTGTCGGGGACGAGCTGGGACCTGGTGATCGACAGGGCCGCCGCCGTCGGCACGGGGTCGTGCCCGGGGCTGGAGTCCCGGTTGTCGAGGCTGCGCGGCGTCGCCGACCACTCGCCGCTGCTCGCCTCGGCCATCGTCCACTGGTGGCACACGGTCGTCTCGCCCGACTGGGCCGGGATCACGACGGCGGTGGCGGGCGAACTGGCCGCGCAGGCCGCGCTGTCGGCCACGGCCGGCGCGACGAGCGTGCTGGGGCGGACGCACCGGTCCGCGCGGTGGTCCTTCCCCGTGCTGGAGATCGAGAGCCCGCGCGAGACCGAGTGGCGGCTGCGCGGGCGGGGAATGCTGCTGATGCCGACGGCCGCGCCGGTCGGGGAGGTCATCCTGACCGGCGCGCGGGGCGGCGTGCCGGTCCTGATCTACCCGGTGGACCTCGCGGCCGAGCGCCCCCACGGCAACCAGGGGGACGGGGCGTCGGCGCTGGCCAGGCTGCTCGGGCGGACCAGGGCGACGGTGTTGGAGTCGATCGGCTCCGGGTGCTCCACGACGGTGTTGGCCGGCCGGATCGGCATGTCTTTGGCGTCGGCCAGCCAACACGTCGCCGTGCTGCGGGGCGCGGGCCTGGTCACCACCACGCGGGTCGGCGCCTCGGTCCGGCACACCCTCTCGCCGTTGGGTGAGGAGCTGTTGGAGAGCAGCCGGCGACCGTCCACATCAGACAATGAGGATGTGTGTCAGGGAACGAGGGGTTAGGCGCCCCCTTCTCCTCTCCTGCCTGATCTTTCCTAAGGCGACGCGCCTCCCTCCTGCGACCACTGTGCTAGGGGGTGTCCGCAAAGTCAGGGCAGCCAGAGTCGTAGGCAGGCGAGAGTGACCATGGCCTGATAATGCCGGGCTCGTTTGTCATAGCCAGTGGCCAGGGCCTTGTTGTGCTTGAGCCGGTTGAAGCAGCGCTCGACGACGTTGCGACGCCGGTAGGCCACGCGGTCGAGCCGGCATCTGCTCTCACCCCTGCGCGGACGGCCGTTGATCTGGTCGATCCGCTCCGGGATGGCCGCTGTGATGCCTCGCCTGCGCAGGGAGGAGCGGATCTTCGTGGACGAGTAGCCCTTGTCCGCAACGACCAGCGCGGGCCGGGTCCGCGGGCGGCCTGGCCCGCACCGTGAGAGGCG
>NZ_JAMTCP010000047.1 GCF_024171885.1 Streptoalloteichus tenebrarius
CACAGCGTGATGGCCTTGGACGCTGGGTGACGGACCGATAGGCTGGAGCAGGGCTCGCCCCCCAGGGCGGGTGGGGGCTGACCTGAGGGAGGGTGGGGGCGGCGCGGGGGAGGACGACGCGTCGTCGACTGGCCCGGTCCGTCATGGACAGGTGTGCATCATGTGGCCCACGGGGTGCTGGGGTTCGGGTCGAGACGCCTGCCGCGTGACCTTGTGGCCTCGTACGGCTGGCGAGACACCGACCCTTCGCGCTGGGTGGCCGTCCTCTTGTCTGTCCACAATGGACAAAGTGGGGACGTCGGCGCTCCGCGCGTGTTCTGGCCGGCCGCCGGATCACCCGGCTGGCCGGCCAGAACCCGGCCAGAACACCGTCCTACCCTCGGGGAGACGGGGTCAGCGGAAGACGACCGTGCGGTTGCCGTGCACCAGAACCCGGTCCTCCAGGTGCCACCGCAGGCCGCGCGCCAGCACCACCTTCTCGATGTCCCTGCCCTTGCGCACCATGTCCGGCACCGAGTCGCTGTGGTCCACCCGGATCACGTCCTGCTCGATGATCGGGCCCGCGTCCAGCTCCGCCGTGACGTAGTGACAGGTCGCCCCGACCAGCTTCACGCCGCGCGTGTGCGCCTGGTGGTACGGGCGCGCGCCGACGAACGAGGGCAGGAAGCTGTGGTGGATGTTGATCGCCCTGCCGGACCACGCCACGCACAGCTCCGCCGGGAGCACCTGCATGAACCGGGCCAGCACGACCGCGTGCGGGTCGTGCGCGTCCACGAGCTGGCGCACCTGGGCGAAGGCCGCCGTCTTCGCCTCGGGGTCGGCGCCGGGGCGGGGGAAGGGCACGTGGTGGAACGGGATGCCGTGCGCCCGGGTGATGCCGGCCAGGTCGGCGTGGTTGCCGATCACCGCCCGCACGTCCACGTCCAGCTCGCCGGAGGCGACCCTGCCGAGCAGGTCGTACAGGCAGTGCCCCTCCTTCGAGACCAGCAGCACGACCCGCCGGCGCTCCGCCGTGTCGCTGATCCGCCAGTCCGTGCGACCGCCCAGCTCCTCGGCCACCCCCGCGAAGCGCTCCCGCAGCTCCTCGACGCCGAACGGCAGCGAGTCGGCGCGCACCTCCTGCCGCGTGAAGAACCACCCCGTCTCCTGGTCGGTGTGGTAGGCGGCCTCCACGATCCACCCGCCGAACTCGGCGAGGAAGCCGGAGATCGCGGCCACGATGCCGGTCCGGTCCGGGCAGCCGAAGGAGATCACGTAGCGACGCTCAGGCAGTGACACGCCGGTGATTCTCGCAGCTCAGCCGCTCGTCAGCGGCCCCGGGCCGCCAGGAGCAGCGCCTCGTCGCCCCGCGTCACCGCATGGTGTGGCCGCCCCCACGCCGCGCGGTAGACGGCGTCGGCGTTGCCGACCACGCTCGCGTCCGCGTCCAGCCCCTCGAAGTGGTGGGTGGTCTGCGGGAACTGCTCCGGCTCCAGCCGCACCAGCCAGGCGCGGCCCACGTCCACGGCGTGGAACAGCACGCTGCCGCGCAGCCGGGACTGGGCCCACGTGGTGACGTGCGAGGGCAGGATCCGAACCAGCAGCTCGTCGACGCCGTCGGCGGCGAACTCGGCGGGGAAGGCCACGTCGGGCTCGGATCGGGGTCCGCCCTCGGCCACGGCCAGGGCGTGTTCGGCGTCGAGCCGGTGGATCGCCGCCTCGTGCGCCTGGCGCCGCGCCCAGAAGCCGACCTCGGGCGTCGCGACCGGGGAGAACACCCACGCCGGCGCGGTCGGGTCGCTCGCGGCCAGGGTGTCGAGCATCCGACCCCGGTAGTCGTCCCACCAGCCGAGCAGGGTGCTCCACTCGCCCGGCGGCGTGGGCGCGGGACGGGGGTTCTCCGGGTCGCCGGTCGCCACGTTCTCCGCCACCCACGCGTGCACCCTGGCGATGTGGTCCACGAGCCGGCGCACGTCCCATCCGGGGCAGGTCGGCGTCGGGGCGTCGGGGCCGGCCGCCACGGCGGCGGCCCGCAGGGCCTCGGACTGGGTGCGGATCTCCCTGACGAAGTCGGCGTGTTCCACACACCCAGCCTAGGTCGACTCCGCCGGCGCCCGTCGGTTTCCCGGACCGGGGTTCGGCGCCTGGCGCCAGGGCGGCGCGTTCCCCACGCGGCCTCCCCACGCGGACCTAGGGTGTGGCTGTCTGTTCGGTGGCTGGCTGGACCTTCATGCTGGCGATCGTGAGGACGGCCGGGTAGGACTGGGTGGTCTTGTCGCGGCCGCGGTAGGTCACCGGGTCGAAGTCCGGTGGATCGAAGACTGGTGGTCGGCCGTGGCTGCCCTGGGCCAGCCGGTTGGGGACCCGGTCGCCTCGTCTGCGGGGTCGTGGCCGTGATGCTGGGGCGGCGCGGGTGTTCGTGGATCGCGTGGGTGCTCAGCCCCGGCGCGGGGGCCGAGCGCTTCACGGGCTGGCGCGGCGGCCGACGCAGCCCCCTTTTCTTCGTTCCGGTGGTGGGTTGGTGCGCCCGCACCACGGTGGAGTCCACATTGGGGTTCACTCCACCCTGCCGGTGGCGTCGTCAGGGGCCTGCGCGTGCTTCCGGTAACCGCGCCTGTCGTCGGCCTGTCCACGTGGGAACCGGTCGTTGACCGACTGTCATGGCTCCGAGCGTTCGGGCAGGTCCCATCACGGCCGGCCATGGCGTGAACCGTTGGGCGGCAACGGTTTGATCCGTGCTCACGCCTGATCGGTCAGCTCACCACGACGCACCCCAAGATCAAGTATCAGGCACGCCCTGGGCGTCTCAGCACGGCGCGACCACCGACCAGGGCAGGGTCAGCTCGCCGAGCCGCCAGCGCCGGCGGCCGTCCAGCACGGGCCAGCCGCGTTCGGCGAGCAGCCGGACCGCCTCCGTCCAACGGGCCCTGGGGCCGAACGGGGCGAACGGGGCCGCCGTGGCCCAGCAGGCGTCCAGCTCGGTCAGCAACGCGTGCACGCGCTCGCCGGGCACGTTGCGGTGGATCAACGCCTTGGGCAGGCGCTCGGCCAGGTCGGAGGGGGTGTCGACGGCCGAGGGGCGACAGGCCAGGGTGAGGGTGCGCGGCCCTTCGGCGTCCAGCGTCACCCAGCAGCAGCGTCGGCCGATCTCGTCGCAGGTGCCCTCGACCAGCACGCCTCCGGGTCCGAGCCGGTCGAGCAGGGTTCGCCACGCCTCGGCAGCCTGCTCCTCCGTGTACTGGCGGAGCACGTTGAACGCGCGCACGAGCACCGGGCGGCGGCCGGCCAGCTCGAAGCCGCCCCGCCGGAACTCCAGCCGGGGCGGGTCGGCCGCCGGCTCCGCGGCCGCCACCCGCTCGGGGTCGATCTCCAGCCCGAGCACCCGCAGGTCCGGGCGCACGACCCGCAGTCGGTCCGCCATCTCCACGGTGGTCACCGGCGACGAGCCGTAGCCGAGGTCGACGACCAGCGGGGCGGCCGCGGCGCGCACGCGCGCCACGAGCCAGGGCGTGCCGACCACCCAGCGGTCGACGCGGCGCAGCCGGTTCGGGTTCGTGGTCCCCCGCGTGGGCACGCCGAGCGCGCGCGCCCGGCCGGCGGCCAGCCGTGGTGCCCGTTTCCTCCTGGCCGGCGCGGTCGTCGGCGCGGGGCCGGGGGTGGTCGCCGGCGTGGTCACCGCGCCCCGCTGGTCAGCCAGTCCACGGTGAACGCGTGCTCGGCGGCCAGCAGCCGCCCCACCTGGTCCACGATCACCTTCTCCACCTTGCCGCCCACGAACGGCACCGGGACCTTCGCCACCAGGGTGACCGTGGCCACGCAGCCGTCGCCGGAGTCGGCGAGGCGCACCGAGCAGTCGATGCTGCCGGGCGTGCCGGGGACCTTCGCGTCGATGGTCGCGCCGGCCCCGGAGGCGGTGGGCTCCCACCGCTCGGTCCGCTCGATCACCAGGTCGCCGGGGACCAGCGAGCGGACGAAGGAGGGCAGCCGGTCGCCGGGGATCCCCTGGCGCAGCACCACCCTCGCGCCGCCGTCCGGCGAGGGCGCGTGCTCGACCAGTTCGGCGCCGGGGCCGCCGAGCGCGGCCAGCCGGGCGCGCAGGTACCGCTCGTCGACCAGCGCCGAGAGGACCTCGGCGGCCGGACGGGGGTAACGGTGCGTGGTCTCCGTGCTGGTCGCCATGCACCGCAGGCTACCGTTGGGCGTCGTGACCACCCCCCTGCCGAGCGCGTCCAGCACCGCTGCGGCCGGCTGCGCCGTCCGGCAGGCCGTGCCGCTGTCCGAGCACACCACGCTGCGGATGGGCGGCCCGGCCGCCCGGTTCGTGTCCGCCGAGCGGCCCAGGGACGTCGTCGAGGCCGTGACCGGCGCGGACGCCGCCGGCGAGCCGGTGTTGGTGCTGGGCGGCGGATCGAACCTGGTGGTGGCCGACGACGGCTTCGCGGGGACGGTCGTCCACGTGGCCACCAGGGGCCGTCACCTGGACCTGGTCGGGGACGGCGTGGTGGAGCTCACCGTCGAGGCCGGCGAGAACTGGGACGACGTGGTGGCCGACACCGTCGACCGGGGGCTGGGCGGGCTGGAGTGCCTGTCGGGCATCCCCGGCCTGGTGGGCGCGACCCCGGTGCAGAACGTGGGCGCGTACGGCGTCGAGGTGGCCGACCTGCTGGTCTCGGTCGACGTGCTGGACCGCCGCACGGGCAAGGTCAACCAGGTGCCGGCCTCGGGTCTGGGCCTGGACTACCGCACGAGCCTGCTCAAGGGGACCGACAGCGCGGTGGTGCTGCGCGCGCGGTTCGCCCTCCGCCAGGACGGCCGGTCCGCGCCGATCCGGTACCACGAGCTGGCCAGGGCGTTGGGCGTCGAGCCGGGCACGCGGGTGCCGGCGGCGCGGGCCCGGCAGGCCGTGCTGGAGCTGCGCCGGGCCAAGGGCATGGTGTTGGACCCCGACGACCACGACACCTGGAGCGCGGGCTCGTTCTTCACCAACCCGGTCCTGCCGGACACCGGGCTGGCCGACGTGCTGGGGCGGATCGCCACCAGGGTCGGCGCGGACGTGCGGGTGCCGACCTACCCCGGCGGGCCGGGCCGGACCAAGCTCTCCGCGGCGTGGCTGATCGAGCGGGCCGGCTTCGGGCGCGGGCACGCCGGCCCCGGCGGGCGGGTCGCGTTGTCCGCCAAGCACACCCTCGCGTTGACCAACCGGGGTGGGGCGCGCACCGAGGACCTGCTGGAGCTGGCCAGGGAGGTGCGGGACGGCGTGCGGGACGCCTTCGGCGTGGTGCTGCACCCCGAGCCGGTGTTCGTCGGCTGTCGCCTGTGAGGGACCGCCGGGTCCCACGAAACGTCGCGCGAACGTTGCGAAACGGCTGCGAAAAGTACCCCATCCGGCGATCTCAGCCAATCGGCTGAACGGCCGATCGGGTGACGTCTGGTGACGGAGTACTTACCCCACGTGTTCCATGGTGGTAGCGGCGTTGCCTCCGTGCTGTTCTGTGCCGCTTCTGGAGGAGGCCCATCATGGCCAGTGCGGGTGACCCGATGCGCAGGGACGAGATCCGGCCGGTCAAGCGGCGGGTCGAGGACGACCTCATCGTGCGGCCCGGCGTGGTCGGCGTCGACATCGGGGAGAAGGTGACCGGGGGTCGGCCGACCGGGCACCCGGCGATCGTGGTGGCCGTGCGTCGGAAGCTCCCGGCCGACGAGCTGCCGCCGGGGCAGCTCATCCCGTCGGAGATCGACGGCGTGCCGACCGACGTGGTGGAGGAGGAGTACGTCCTGCACCCCGCGGTGATCCCCCTCGGCGAGGAGGACTCGGACACCGGAGCCGACCCGGGCGCGGCGCCCCCGCTGGCGCGCACGATCGTCGGCGGGCTGAGCATGGGGCCGTGCCGGCCCATCCGGCTCGCGCCGCCCGACGTCCCCCAGCCCGGCGACTACACCACGGCCGGCACGATCGGCGCCCTGGTCACCGACCGAGGGGGCAGCGGCGCGGCCATGGTCGTGACCAACTTCCACGTGGCCTGCGTCGACGACGCGTGGTCGGTGGGCGACACGATGGTCCAACCGTCCAGGATGGACGGAGGGCGGTGCCCGCAGGACGTCTTCGGCACGCTGGCCAGGGCGGCGCTGTCCGGCAGGGTGGACGGCGCGATCGTCGAGCTGACCGAGGTCCGGCCGCACGAGAACGCGATCGCCGGGATCGGGCCGGTGCGCGGCGAGGCGGAGGCGGCCGTGGGCATGTCGGTGCGCAAGCGCGGCCGCACCACCGGTCTGACCACCGGCAGGGTCGCCTCGGTCGACGCCACCCTGTCCGTCAACTACGGCAACGGCCTCGGCGTCCGCACCCTCCGTGACCAGATCCGCGTCGTCGCCGACGGCGAGCGCTTCGGCGACAGGGGCGACTCCGGCGCGGTGATCGTCGACGCGGCGCGGCGCGTGGTCGGGCTGTACTTCGCCGGCACCGTCGACGGCAGGGTCGGGTTCGCCAACCCGATCGCGGCCGTCCTGACGGAGTTGGACGTGCGGCTGTGCACGCGGCCGCCCCACCAACGCGCCCCGGGCCTCGCCGAGCGCGCGGAGCCGTGACGCGCGGTCACGGCTGTCGCGAGGACCGGGGGTCCCGGCGCCGGCGACCGGCGTCGGGACGACAGGGGCGGGGAACGCCTCGGGGCAGCGCTCCCCGCCCCTGTTGCTCGGCTGCTCGGCGGACGGGCGGGGCGCTCCGGCGCCCGATCCGTCCGTCGTGGGTCACTCGCCCCGACGCGGCCTCGCGGTCCACCGCGGGCTTCAGGTCCACTGTGGACAGACCAGCGGGTCTCAGCTCCGGTGGGCGCGGGTCACCGAGTGCTGGTCGCGCGGCTTGAGCACGATCTGGTCGATGTTGACGTGCGAGGGGCGGGTCACCGCCCACGCGATCGTGTCCGCCACGTCCTCCGCGGTCAGCGGCGTCAGACCCTGGTAGACGGCGGAGGCCCTGTCCTCGTCGCCGCCGAAGCGGACCAGGGAGAACTCCGTCTCCACCATGCCGGGGCAGATCTCGGTGAACCGGACCGGCCTGCCGAGCAGCTCGCCGCGCAGCGTCCGGTGCAGCGCGGACTGCGCGTGCTTGGCGGCGGTGTATCCCGCGCCACCGTCGTAGACCTCCAGGGCGGCGATCGAGGTGACGGTCACCACGTGGCCGTCCCCGGAGGCGACGAGCCGGTCCAGCAGCGCCTTGGTCATCCGCAACGTGCCCATCACGTTGCTCTCCCACATGCGCCGCCAGTTCTCCTCGTCGGCCTCGGCCACCGGCTCCAGCCCCAACGCGCCGCCGGCGTTGTTGACCAGCACGTGGACCTCGGGCACCCGCTCGCAGAACGCCCGCACCGACGCGGGCTCGGCGACGTCCAGCGGCAGGGCCGTGCCGCCGATCTCCTCGGCGACCCGGCGGCAGCGGTCGACGCGGCGCGCCCCGAGCACGACGTGGAAGCCCTCGGCGGCCAGCCGCCGGGCGGTGGCCGCGCCGATGCCGGCGCTGGCTCCGGTGACGACGGCGACACGGCGGGAAACCTGCTGATCAGCGCTCACGTGCGGCATCCTCCCGAACCCGGGCCGGTCGCGCCCGTCCTGGCCCTGTGAGAACAGCCACCCGGCCGCTTGACGCACCGGGGAGGTGGCACCACGTCCTGGGAAGAGGGCACTCTGGTCCGAGGTGTGCATGGGAGGTGGTCGGTGGTGATTCCGTCGCGGGGGCGGGCACGGACCGGTCTGGTTGGTGCGGCGATGGCGGTGGCCCTGCTGCTCGCCGGGTGTTCCGGGGGATCGGCGGGGGGTTCGGCCCCCCAGACGCAGAGCGCGCCGCCGCCGAAGGTCACGACGGAGCCGGCCAACGGCGCGGTCGACGTGAACCCGAAGACGCCGATCAGGCTCACCGTGGCGGACGGGACGCTGGAGGAGGTCCGGCTCACCAACCCGGAGGGCAAGCCGGTCGAGGGGCAGCTCGCGCCCGACAAGAAGAGCTGGGCCAGCGACACCCCCCTCGGCTACGCCAAGACCTACACCTGGTCGGGCAAGGCCAGGGGCGCCGACGGCAAGGAGACGCCGGTCGAGGGCAGCTTCACCACGGTCAAGCCGAAGAGCAAGGTGCGCGCCACGCTGTTCCCGTACCAGGGCGAGGTCGGCGTGGGCATGCCGATCAGCGTGAAGTTCGACCAGCCGGTGCGGGACAAGGCCGCGGCGGAGAAGGCGCTGAAGGTGGAGACCTCGGTGCCCGTCGAGGGCTCGTGGGGTTGGCTGAGCGCCTCGCAGGTCGACTGGCGGCCCAAGGACTACTGGCCGGCCGGGACCAAGGTGAAGGTCAGCGCCAACCTCTACGGCGTGTCCTACGGCGACGGCGCGTGGGGTGTGGACGACCTCACCGGTGACTTCGCCATCGGCCGCAACCAGGTCGTGAAGATCAACACGCCGACGCACCAGATGGACGTCTACCGGGACGGCCAGAAGGTGGCCAGCTACCCGGCCAGCTTCGGCAGGGACGACGTGCCCGACCTGAACACGCCGAACGGCACCTACATCGTCATGGAGAAGCGCGACACCTTCAGCTTCGACAACCCGAAGTACGGCTACACCAACGTTCTCAAGAAGTGGGCCGTGCGGTTCTCCAATCACGGCGAGTTCATCCACGAGAACGAGGACAACCGGGCGAATATCGGTCGGGCCAACACCTCGCACGGCTGCGCCAACCTCACCGAGCCCGACGCCAGGGCCTACTACAACAGCGCGATGGTCGGCGACCCCGTCGAGGTGACCGGCGCCGCCTACACGCTGCCCGCCCAGTTCGACGTCTACGACTGGCAGATCGACTGGCCGACCTGGCAGTCCAAGTCCGCGCTGCGGTGAGGGCGACACCCGACAGGCCGTCCGTGAGACTCCCCACGCGGGAAGCATCGCGCCACGCGGGCGGTTGATGCTTCGTGGTGTCGTCGGCGGACTGGGAGTGGGTGGCACGTGGACACACGGACGTACGTCGAGGGCTCCGGGGGCGCCCGGCTGGCCCTGCGGGAGGTGGGACCGGCCGGCGCGCCCGCCGTGGTGCTGGTCCACGGCTGGGCGCAGTCGGCCGAGTCCTGGCGTGCGCAGCTCGACGACCCGGCGCTGGCCGGTGAGTTCCGGCTGGTCGCCGTGGACCTCCGGGGGCACGGCGACTCCGACGCGCCGGCGGACGGCTACGCCGACCCCCGCGTCTGGGCCGACGACCTCGCCGCGGTCCTCGCGCACGTGGGCGCGCCCTCGGTCCTGGTCGGCTGGTCCTACGGCGGGCTGGTGATCGCCGACTACCTGAGGGCGCACGGCTCGGCCTCGGTCGCGGGGCTCGCGTTCGTCGGCGCGATCACCGAGATCGGCAGGGGCCGGAGGGGCGGCGCGGTCGG
The DNA here is from genome assembly GCF_024171885.1 of Streptoalloteichus tenebrarius. GTDB lineage: Bacteria > Actinomycetota > Actinomycetes > Mycobacteriales > Pseudonocardiaceae > Streptoalloteichus > Streptoalloteichus tenebrarius. The sequence goes on from NZ_JAMTCP010000047.1 coordinate 9,387, forward strand.
GGCCACGATGCGGGCCGCGTTGCCGGCCGCGCTGTCCGAGGACTTCGCGGTCGCCGTCCCCGCCCTCTCCTCCTTCTTCTCCGACCTCGGTCCCGAGGTCCCCGGCGAGACGCGGCAGCGCCTGTTCGCCGCGGCCCTGCGCACGCCGCCCCGGGTCCGCGCGGCGCTGTTCCGCAGGACGCAGGACAGCGCCGACGTGCTGGCCGCGGTGGACGTGCCCACGCTCGTCCTGCACGGTCGCGCGGACACCGTCGTCGACCCGTCCTGCGCGGAGTTCGCCGCCGAGCGCGTTCCCGGCGCGGAGCTGAGCTGGTGGGACGGCGTGGGCCACGCGCCGTTCGCCGAGCGCCCCGCCGCGTTCGCCGCCGAGCTGGCCGGCTTCGCCCGGCGCTGTCTGGCGGGGGCCGCGCGGTGATCGGCTCGGTCCGCGCCGTCGGGGCGAACCGGCGGCCGAGGCGGGTCGCGGTGCTGTCCGTGCACACCTCGCCCCTGGAGCAGCCCGGCACCGGGGACGCCGGCGGCATGAACGTCTACATCGTGCAGACGGCCGTGCGGATGGCGCGGCACGACGTCGCCGTCGAGGTGTTCACCAGGGCCACCTCGTCCGACCTCCCGCCGTCGGTCGAACTCGCGCCCGGCGTCACCGTCCGCCACGTCGTCGCCGGGCCGTTCGAGCGGCTGAGCAAGAACGACCTGCCCTCCCAGCTCTGCGCCTTCACGGCGGGGGTGCTGCGCGCCGAGGCGTTCTCCGCCCCCGGCCACTACGACGTCGTGCACTCGCACTACTGGCTGTCGGGCCAGGTCGGCTGGTTGGCCAGGGACCGCTGGGGCGTGCCGCTGGTGCACACCGCGCACACCCTGGCCAAGGTCAAGAACGCCGCGCTGGCCGAGGGCGACACCCCGGAGCCGAGGGCCAGGGTGATCGGCGAGGAGCAGGTCGTCTCCGAGGCCGACCGGTTGGTGGCCAACACCGAGGTCGAGGCCACCCAGCTCGTGGACCTCTACGGGGCCGCCCCGGAGCGGGTGGCCACCATCCCGCCGGGCGTGGACCTGGAGCGGTTCACGCCGGGGGACCGGCTCGCCGCCAGGGCCGCCCTGGGCGTCCCCCGGGACGCGGTCGTGCTCGCCTTCGTCGGCCGCATCCAGCCGTTGAAGGCGCCGGACGTGCTGGTGCGCGCCGCCGCCGAGATGGTCGCGCGGGATCCGGGGCTGCGGGACCGGCTCGTCGTGCTCGTGGTGGGCGGTCCGTCCGGCACCGGCACGGAGCAGCCCGAGGCCCTGCGCACGCTCGCCGCCGAGCTGGGCGTCACGGACGTGGTCCGGTTCCTGCCGCCGCGCTCCGGCGCGGAGCTGGCGCGGGTCTACCGCGCCGCCGACGTGGTGGCGGTGCCCAGCCACAACGAGTCGTTCGGCCTGGTGGCGCTGGAGGCGCAGGCGTGCGGGACGCCGGTCGTCGCGGCCGCGGTCGGCGGCCTGCCGGTGGCCGTGGCCGACGGGGTCTCCGGCGTGCTGGTGCCCTCGCACGACCCGGTCGAGTGGGCGCGGGAGCTGGCGGACGTGGCGTTGCGCCCCGGCCGGCGCGACGCGCTGGCCGCGCACGCCGCGGCGCACGCGGCCCGGTTCTCCTGGGATCGCACGGCCGAGGCGCTGCTGGAAACCTATGCGGAGGCGGCGCGGGTGTTCCGCAGGGAGACGGGCACGCGGATGCGGGCGGTCGACGCCGCGACGCGGCCGGAGGAGGTGGCGGTGTGACCACGGCGGGAGCCGACGGGCGGGACGCGCTGGACCAGGTGATCGCGTCCACTTTGGACGAACGCGAGCTGCGGTACGACCGCAGGGCGCCCGGCCGGTACTTCGTCACCCTGCCCGGGGTGAAGAAGCTCCAGACCAACTGCTGGCTGATCCTGGACCGGCACGCGTTGCTGGTCGAGGCGTTCGTCTGCCGCCGGCCCGACGAGGCGCACGAGGAGGTCTACCGCTACCTGCTGCGCCGCAACGCCCGGCTCTACGGCGTGCACTACACGATCGACAAGGCCGGCGACATCTACCTCGTCGGGCGGATCGGCCTGCCCTCGGTGACCCCCGACGAGCTGGACCGGGTGCTCGGGCAGGTGCTGGAGGCCGCCGACGGCGACTTCAACACGTTGCTGGAGCTGGGTTTCTCCACCGCGATCCGCCGGGAGTGGGACTGGCGGGTGTCGCGGGGCGAGTCGCTGGCCAACCTCCAGCCGTTCCGCCACCTGGTGGAGCGCGAGGAGGCCGGCTCCGGTCCGAGCGCCGTGGCGGAGTAGGCCGACCGGCCGCTTTCCGCGCCGTCGCGCCCGGCCCGGCAACGCCGGGCGGTGCTCTCCCCGTCCCATCGCGAACAGCGATGGGAGGTCGTCATGCCAGGAGGTTGGGCGCGACTCGCCGTTGTGGGCGTGCTCCTGCTCGGGCTGGCCGGCTGCACGAGCGGCAGCGTGGGTTCGGCGCCCGCGACAGCGCGGCACGGCGAGGCGGCGGGGAACGCCGCACCGGAGGAGAAGGCCGCGGCCGGGCGGGGCGGAGGCGGGCAGGTGGGCACGCAGCCGCCGGACAACCGCGCGCCGGATGACCGCGCGCTGGGCGCCGCGGAGCCCGAGCGGCGCGTGATCCGCTCGGCGGAGGTCGAGGTGCGGCAGGGAGATGCCGCCGCGACGGCGGGCAGGGCCAGGGAGGTCGGCGTCCGCGCGGGCGGTTTCACCGCGGCCGAGGAGACGCGCGCCCACGAGGCGCGCCTGACCATGCGGGTGCCCTCGGACCGGTTGGACGGGGTGCTCGACGAGCTGGCCCGGCTCGGCGACCTCGTGCGCAGGGAGCAGCGGGCGGAGGACGTCACGGACCAGCTCGTGGACGCGCGGAGCAGGATCGCGTCGCAGCGGGCCAGCGTGGAGCGGGTGCGGGCGTTGCTGGACCGGGCGGGCAGCGTGTCCGAGGTGGCGCAGGTCGAGGCCGAGCTGGCCAGACGGCAGGCCGAGCTGGAGTCGTGGGAACGCCGGCACGAGAGCCTGTCCGGGCGCGTGGCACTGTCCACTGTGGTCTTCCGTGTGACCGTGCCCTCGGCGGAGGGCTCCGGGGGTGGCGGCTTCCTCGGCGGGCTGTCGACCGGGTGGCGGGCCTTCACGGCGGCGTCGGGAGCGGTGCTCACCGCGTTGGGCGCGTCCGCGCCGTTCCTCGTGGTGCTCGGCGTGCCGGCCTTGGGAGTTCTCTGGGCGCTCCGCCGGCGTCGTGGCCGATCTCTCGACCTACCTCTCGGCCGCCGCCGCGTGGATCACGTGGCCGAGGAGGCGAAGGCGGTGGCGGAGGCATAGGGGGCGGTCGGCCCCACCCGTCCGGATCACGGCGGGGAGCGGGGGCGTCGCCGGGGGGGGCGGCGCGGGGCGGCTCGGGAGAGAGGGGGGAGTCGCGAGCTCGAGCCGCCCCGCGTCAGGTCCCGCCGCGGCGGATCCTCGGGCGGGGGGCACCCTGGGATCCGGGCGGGGCCGTGGCCCGACGGGGGAGACGAACCACGGTGTTCACTCTCGCTTGATCGGGGAGTGCGTGGGAGCCGATCACGGGAGAGCGTTGTCAACTTGGCAGAAGCCGGGAGGCGTCCACAAGCCCGCGTCGCTGCTCCATTCGGGTGTTATTAGGTCGGCGAAGTAACGGTGCGATCTCGGAACGGCGGACCTTGACCGTCCACTGTGACCCCCGACACGATGGGGCGACCGTCGTGCCGTCGCCGGAGGTGGCCAGTGGTCCTGCGCAGCCCGTTCCCCGACGTGGTGGTTCCGGACGTCCCACTACACGAGCTCCTCTTCGCCGAGCTGGGTGCGCACGCGCGGCACACGGCGTTGGTGGACGGGGCGACCGGGCGCTCGATCAGCTACGGCGAGTTGGCGGAGATGGTCGACCGGGTCGCGGCGGCGCTGGCCGCGCGTGGGGTGGGCCGGGGCGACGTCGTCGCGGTCCTCGGCCCCAACATCCCGCACTACGCCGTGGTCCTGCACGGGGTGCTGCGCGCGGGAGCCACCGCGACGACGATCAACGCGCTCTACACCGCCGAGGAGATCGCCGGCCAGCTCGCCGACTCCGGCGCCCGGCTGGTGTTCACCGTCTCCCCGTTCCTGGAGCGGGTCACCGCGGCGGCCGACTCCACCGGGGTCCGGGAGATCGTGCTGATGGACTCCGCCGACCCCGACCCCGACCCCGACCCCGACCCCGCCTCCGACCGCGCCGCCGGTGACGCCGACACCGCCCGCGCGGCAGGTCACACGCCCCTGTCCGACCTGCTCGCGCACGACGGCCCGCCGCCGGACGTGGTGATCGATCCCGCGACGGACGTGGCGGTCCTGCCCTACTCCTCCGGCACCACCGGACGGGCCAAGGGCGTCCGGCTGACGCACCGGAACCTCGTGGCGAACCTCGTGCAGTGCCAGGCCGTGATCCCGGTGACCGACCGGACCCGCGTGCTGGCCGTGCTGCCGTTCTTCCACATCTACGGCATGCAGGTGACCATGAACCACGCGCTGTACAACCGCGGGACCGTGGTCACGCTGCCGAGGTTCGACCTCGCCGAGTTCCTGCGGGTGATCGCCGAGCACCGCACCGACCGCGTGTACGTCGCGCCCCCGGTCGTGGTCGCGCTGGCCAAGCACCCCGCGGTCGCCGACGCCGACCTGTCCGCGTTGGAGGTGCTCTTCTCCGGCGCCGCCCCGCTGGACGCCGAGCTGGCGGCCTCGGTGCGGGCCCGGCTGGGGTGCCGGGTCCGCCAGGGCTACGGCATGACCGAGCTGAGCCCCGTCAGCCACGCCATCCCCGGCGACCGCGACGACATCCCTCCCGGCACGGTCGGCCTGATGCTGCCCAACATGACCGCCAAGCTCGTCGACCCGGCCACCGGCGAGGAGGTCGGGCCCGGCGTGCCGGGGGAGTTGCTGCTGCGCGGCCCCAACGTGATGGCCGGGTACCTGAACGACGAGGCGGCGACCGAGGCCGCGTTCGACGACGAGGGCTTCCTCCGCACCGGCGACGTGGCCGTCGTCGACGGGCAGGGCTGCTTCAGCATCGTCGACCGGGTGAAGGAGCTGATCAAGTACAAGGGCTACCAGGTGCCGCCGGCCGAGCTGGAGGCCCTGCTGCTCACCCACCCCGGGATCGCCGACGCCGCCGTGGTCGGGGTGCCCGACCCCGAGGGCGGGGAGGCGCCCAAGGCGTTCGTCGTGCGCCAGGCCGGGGCGGGGGAGCTGACCGCCGAGGACATCATGGCGTACGTGGCGGCCAGGGTGGCCCCGCACAAGAAGGTCAGGGCGGTCGCGTTCGTCGACGCGGTCCCGAAGTCGCCGTCGGGGAAGATCCTGCGGCGCGCCCTGCGGGCAGGGGAGGAGGCCGCCGCGGCGTCCTGAGCCCGGTCGTCAACCAGGTCGTCAACGCGGTCGTCAACCCGGTCGTCCCGCGCGCGCCGGCCCGGCGCGCGTCCGAGGCCGCGCCGACACCGCCCGCCCGGTTTGGCAGGCTGTAGGGCATGGCAAACGCTGTCGGGACGCTCGTGCTGCTCCGCCATGGCGAGAGCGTGTGGAACGCCGAGAACCTGTTCACCGGATGGGTGGATGTCCCGCTCTCGGAGCGGGGCGAGGAGGAGGCCCGGCGCGGTGGCGCGCTGCTGCGCGAGGCCGACCTGCTGCCGGATGTCGTGCACACCTCGCTGCTGCGGCGCGCGATCTCCACGGCCAACCTGGCCCTGGACGGCTGCGACCGGCACTGGATCCCGGTCCGTCGTGACTGGCGGCTGAACGAGCGCCACTACGGCGCGCTCCAGGGCAAGAACAAGAAGCAGACCCTGGAGGCGTACGGCGAGGAGCAGTTCATGCTCTGGCGCCGCTCGTACGACACCCCGCCGCCGCCCATCGAGCGCGGGAGCGAGTTCAGCCAGGACGCCGACGTGCGGTACGCCGACCTCGGCGACGCCCTGCCGCTCACCGAGTGCCTCAAGGACGTGGTCGCGCGGCTGCTGCCGTACTGGGAGCAGGCGATCGTGCCGGACCTGCGCGCCGGCCGCACGGTGCTCGTGGCCGCGCACGGCAACTCGCTGCGCGCGCTGGTCAAGCACCTCGACGGGATCTCCGACGAGGCCATCGCCGGCCTGAACATCCCGACCGGCATCCCGCTCCGCTACGACCTCGACTCCGAGCTGCGCCCCACCAACCCGGGCGGCACCTACCTGGACCCCGAGGCCGCGGCGAACGCGATCAAGGCCGTGGCCAACCAGGGGCGCTGAGCGCCCCGTCCCGTCTCTTCGCCGTGCCCGTGTGTCCCGCCGTCGGGCGGGCGCACGGGCACGGCGCCGTCTCGGGGCCGGACGGCTCTCCGCGCGCCCCGTTCCCCCGACGGGTGGTCGGGCCCGCCGTCACCGAGGTGGGGTAGCGCCTGTTCCCCCAGGCAGCGTCACCTGGATGACACGAACGGGTGAACTCCGCGTGACGTGGGACAAAACACCTGGTGATGGCGGTGTCGCCGGTATCACGGATGGCCGCTTCGGACTGGTCGGACCCGGGTCCGCGCTGCTTACCATGCGGCCGTGACCGCATCGGGCTATCTCGCCCTGACCCTCGGCGCCGTCCTCGCCGCCGCGGTCGTGGCCTTCCTGCTGGGCAGGGCGCACGGCGCGAGACACCCGCGACGGCCGGCGGGGGTGACCGTGGCCGAGCTGGTCCAGCGGGTCGTGCACTCCGCGCACAACGGCGTCGCCGTCATCAACCGCTTCGGCGACGTCGTGCTGCACAACCCGCGCGCGGCGGAGCTGGGCGTGGTGCGGTCCAACCGGGCCGACGCGCGGGCGATCAAGGCCGCCGAACAGGTGCTGGAGACCGGCGACGTGGTGCACGTGGACCTCTCGCCGCTGGAGCGCGGCGCGCTGTCCGGCAGGGGCCCCGCCGCCGTGCTCGGCGAGGCCCGCCCCCTCGGCGACGGCTTCGTCGTGGTCGACGCGGCCGACGAGTCCGACGCGGTCCGGCTGGAGGCCACCCGGCGCGACTTCGTGGCCAACGTCAGCCACGAGCTCAAGACCCCGGTCGGCGCGCTCGCCCTGCTCGCCGAGGCCGTGCTGGACGCCGCCGACGACCCGGACGAGGTGCGCCGCTTCGGCGGCAAGATCCTGCACGAGGCCACCCGGCTGGGCTCCCTGGTCACCGAGCTGATCGCGCTGTCCCGGCTCCAGGGCGCCGAGCGGCTGCCCGAGCTGGCCACGGTCGAGGTGGACGAGGTGGTCCGCGAGGCGCTGGCCCGCTGCCGCCTGGCCGCCGAGTCCGCCGGCATCGAGATCGCCGTCGACGAGCCGTCGGGCATGGAGGTCGACGGCGACCGCACGCTGCTGGTCACCGCGCTGACCAACCTGGTCGACAACGCCATCTCCTACTCGCCGCCCGGCAGCCCGGTCTCCGTGAGCCGCAGGGCCGCCGAGGGCTTCGTCGAGATCGCCGTGACCGACCGGGGCATCGGCATCGCCCCCGAGCACCAGGAACGGGTGTTCGAGCGGTTCTTCCGGGTGGACCCCGCCCGCTCGCGCGCCACCGGCGGCACCGGGCTCGGCCTGGCCATCGTCAAGCACGTGGCCGCCAACCACGGCGGCGAGGTGCGGCTGTGGAGCCGGCCGGGCACCGGGTCGACCTTCACCCTGCGCATCCCGGCCCACGGCGCCGCGCACCCGGCCGTCCCCGCCGAGCAGTCCCGGCAGGGCGAGGCCGAGCGGTCGACGCGCGCCCACTCCCTCGTTCCGTCCAGCACGTCGGCCGCCGGCCAACCCGGACCCGGCGGGGCGGACACCAGCAGCGTCGACCATGGAGGAGTGCTGTGACCAGGGTGCTGATCGTGGAGGACGAGGAGTCCTTCGCCGACCCGCTGGCGTTCCTGCTCCGCAAGGAGGGGTTCACCACGGCGATCGCCACGACCGGCCAGGAGGCGCTGGAGGAGTTCGACCGCAACGGCGCCGACATCGTGCTGCTCGACCTCATGCTGCCCGGCATGAGCGGCACCGACGTGTGCAAGCAGCTCCGCCAGCGCTCCGCCGTCCCCGTGATCATGGTGACCGCGCGGGACAGCGAGATCGACAAGGTGGTCGGCCTGGAACTGGGCGCCGACGACTACGTCACCAAGCCGTACTCGGCCCGCGAGCTGATCGCCCGCGTCCGCGCCGTGCTGCGCAGGGGCGGCGAGCCCGGCCTCGACCCCGACCTGCTGCCGCAGGTGCTGGAGGCGGGGCCGGTGCGGATGGACGTCGAACGGCACGTGGTCACGGTCGCCGGCCGCGAGGTGAACCTGCCGCTCAAGGAGTTCGACCTGCTGGAGTACCTGCTGCGGAACGTGGGCAGGGTGCTCACCAGGGGCCAGCTCATCGACCGGGTCTGGGGCGCCGACTACGTCGGCGACACCAAGACGCTCGACGTCCACGTCAAGCGGCTGCGCTCCAAGATCGAACCCGACCCGTCGAGCCCCCGCCACCTGGTCACCGTGCGTGGGCTCGGTTACAAGTTCGAGTCCTGACACCGCACCCCGGACGGGTGGGTCGCCGACCGTCGGGAGGCGGGTCTGCCTGCGCCGACGGCCCCAACGCCGTCGGCCACCCGGACGCGACGCGACTCACCCGGTTTCCGGGTGCTGGGCACACGCGACGGAACCGACCGGTACCGTGCGACACGTGCGCCTCGGGGTGCTGGACGTGGGGTCGAACACCGTCCACCTGTTGGTGGTGGACGCGCATCGGGGTGCCCACCCGACGCCGATGAGCTCGGACAAGTCGGTGCTCCGACTGGCCGAGCAGATCGACGCCTCCGGTGAGCTGTCCCGCGCCGGCGCCGACCGGCTGGTCCGCGCGGTCACCGACGCCAGGGACGCGGCCGCCGAGCACGGCTGCGAGGAGCTGATGGCCTTCGCCACCTCCGCCGTGCGCGAGGCCCGCAACTGCGGCGAGGTGCTGGCCCGCGTCCGCGCCGAGACCGGCGTCGAGCTGCGGGTGCTCTCCGGCGAGGACGAGGCCCGCTACACCTTCCTGGCCGCGCGGCGCTGGCTCGGCTGGTCCGCGGGCCAGCTCCTGGTCGTCGACATCGGCGGGGGCTCGCTGGAGCTGGCCACCGGCATCGACGAGGACCCCGACGTGGCGCTGTCGGTGCCCTTCGGCGCCGGCCGGCTGACCCGCACCCGGCTGCGCAAGGACCCGCCCAGCCAGCGCGAGGTCGCCGCGCTGCGCGACTGGCTCGACGCGCAGCTCGTGCCGGTCGCGAGGAGGCTGCGCAGGGCCGGCGCCCCCGACCGCGCGGTGGCCACGTCCAAGACCTTCCGCACCCTGGCCCGGCTGACCGGCGCCGCGCCGTCCTCGGCCGGCCCCCGCGTCCGCAGGGTGCTCACCGACGCGGGCCTGCGTCAGCTCATCGCGTTCATCTCCCGGATGTCCGCCGCCGACCTGGCCGAGCTGGAGGGGGTGAGCGCCAGCCGCGCGCACCAGCTCGTGGCCGGCGCGCTGGTCGCCGAGGCCACGATGCGCGCGTTGTCCCTGGCCGAACTCGAGATCTGCCCGTGGGCGCTGCGCGAGGGGGTCATCCTGCGTCGCTTGGACCACACGAACGGAACGGGCGAGACTGCGTCCGTGAGGTCCACCGGGACCGCCGACTTCACGGGGTCCGCCGGGTTCGCCGGAGCGGCCGGGACCGGCGCCGCCCCGGCCGGCGGCCAGGAGACGGAGCCCGGCCGCGGAGGTGCGGCGGGGGACCCGAACTGCGTTACTGGACGGACTGGCGGCCACGGGGCACGGTGGGAGCGATGAGTCGGGACAGCGGCCCGGAGGAGAACCAGGGGCAGCGCACCGTCGCGGAGCTGCTCGCCCAGTACGGGGGCAGCCCGGGCGGGGCGGCGCCGCGCCGTCGGCGTCGACGGGCCGACGACGCGACCGAGACCGCCCCCCAGGCGATCATCGGGCGGGTGCTGTCGGAGAGCGGCCGCATGCGGCCGATCACCGACGTGCCGGCCGAACCGGAGCGCGCCGCGGGACCGGGGGAGGCGGCGGCCGAGGTGACGGCCACCCAGCCCACCTACCCGCGCCACGACACCCCGTCCCGGCGCAGGATGGCGGCGCCGGAGCCGGAGCAGGAGGACCAGGCCGCGGCCCCCGCGCCGAAGCCGGCGCCCCGGCCGACGCGCAAGCCGGTGCCGAAGGCCGCGCCCAAGCCGGTGGCCAAGTCCGTGCCCAAGCCGGCCGCGAAGGCCGCGCCCCCGACCCTGCCGCCGACGCCCTACGAGGACGCCAACCCGGCCGAGTACACGGCGCCGGTGCCCGCGGTGTCCGCGGCGCCCCCGGTGGCCGGCCCGGTCGCGCCCGCCCCCGCCGAGGCGGTCCCGCAGGACGCCCCGCCCCGCATGGTGGGCGTCCCCGACGACCTGACCGACACGACCCAGGTCCCCCCCGTCCGGGACCCCGCGCCCGACGAGACCGTGGCCGCCGGCGGTGTGCTGGCCGCCCTCGACGGCACGGTGCAGAACCTCCCGCCGGTGCCCCCGTCGCCCGCCCAGGCGCCCAGGGACGGCGAGCCGATGACCGAGCAGCTCCCCCGGATCCCCGGGGCCCCCGCCGGCCCCTCGGCCGCCGAGGACGCGGTCGAGGACGACCTGGACGAGGGGCCGTCCACCGCCCGCTGGTACCCCGACCTCGAGGACGACGACGAGGACGCCGGGAGCGACGGCGGGAACGGCGCGGTGGCCGCGGCCAGGCCGGCCGCGGGCGAGCGGCCCGAGGGGGACGAGGACGACGACGCCCCGCTCGGGGACGAGCCGCCCGCCGGGCTCGCCGACGCCGACGAGATCGACGAGGCCGAGGAGGAGGCCAGGGAGCGCTCGCCGGGCAAGGAGTGGCTGGTGATGGTCTCCCAGCTCGGCGTGGGCCTGCTGGGCGGCGGCGCGCTGTGGCTGGGCTTCCAGTGGCTGTGGCAGACGTTCGCCGCGGTGGCGCTGATCGCCGCGCTCGTGGTCACCGTCGGCCTGGTGCTGGTGGTCCGGGTGATCCGCAAGGCCGACGACGTGCAGACCACCGTGCTGGCCGTGCTGGTCGGACTGGTCGTCACCGTGTCGCCGGCGGCCCTGCTGCTCGTCCACAGATGAGCGGCGGGGGACCGGGAGGGCCGCGCGGGGTGTTCGCGGTCTCCACCTCGGGCGAGGTGCGCCGCAGGGACGCCGTGCCGGTCGGCCTGTCCAGCGCCTCGGTCTGGCCGCAGCCGGTCGGCGCCGCCTTCGCCATGGCCGCCGAGCTGGGCTACGACGGCGTCGAGCTGATGGTCTGGGCGGACCCGGTGAGCCAGGACGTGCGGGCCGTCGCCCAGCTCGCCGAGCGGTACGGGATGCCGGTGCTGTCCGTGCACGCGCCCTGCCTGCTGATCACCCAGCGGGTGTGGTCCCCCGACCCCGAGACGCGGTTGCGCAGGGCCGTCTCCGCCGCCGCCGACCTGGGCGCGCCCACCGTGGTCGTGCACCCGCCCTTCCGCTGGCAACGCCGCTACGCCGAGAACTTCCCTCGGATCGTCGACCAGTTGGAGCACTCCAGCGGCATCCGCGTCGCGGTGGAGAACATGTTCCCCATGCGCCCGCTGGGACGGCGGCGCCCGTTGAGCGTCTCGGGCTTCCGGCCCTCCCCCGACCCCACCGACGTCGGCTACGCGAACTACACCCTCGACCTGTCGCACTGCTCCGCGGCGCACGTCGACGCGCTGGAGATGGCCAAGCGCATGGGCGGTGGGCTCGCGCACGTGCACCTCGCCGACGGGACGGGCGTGCCCGTGGACGAGCACCTCGTGCCGGGGCGCGGCAACCAGCCGTGCGCCGAGCTGTGCGAGGAGCTGGCGCTTGGGGACTTCGACGGGGCCGTGGTGCTGGAGGTCAACACCCGCAAGGCGCGGGACCGGGCCGAACGCTCCCGGATGCTCGCCGAGTCGCTGGCGTTCGCCCGACGCCATCTCGCGCGTCCCTGACGGCGTCCGCGCGCCGTCCCAGCGGTCCCGACATCCGGACGTGTCCGACGTCTCTCCCGGCCCGTGTCCGGGGTCGCCGGGCACGGGGGGACCGCGCCACTCTGTGTCCAGAGTGGACAAATTGTCGCCGGAAGGCGGCACGCAAACGTTTTCCTGCCCAGTTCGCACACGCAGAGCGAACGAACCGCGGAGCGAACAGGGGGTCAGGCGTACGACCGGGTGAGGGGACGGCGCGATCGAAGACGTACAGTTGGCGGCCGTGAATCCGCTGCGCACGCTCATCCTTGCCGCGGCAGGGAACGACACCATCCGGCACCTGGTGGCCACCGCCCCCGTCAGCCGCGACGTGGTGCGCCGGTTCGTCGCCGGCGAGACCACCGAGGACGCCGTCGCCGCGACCAAGGACCTGGTCGCCGCCGGCCTCTCGGTGACCCTGGACTACCTGGGCGAGGACACGACCGACCGCGCCCAGGCCGAGAAGACCGTGCAGGCCTACCTGGAGCTGCTGGACCGGCTGCGCGCCGACGGGCTCGCCGACCGCGCCGAGGTGAGCGTCAAGCTCTCGGCCGTCGGCCAGGCGCTCGACGAGCGGCTGGCGCTGGAGAACGCCACCCGCATCTGCGAGGCCGCCGAGAAGGCCGGCACCACGGTCACCCTCGACATGGAGGACCACACCACGACCGACTCCACGCTGGGCATCCTGCGCGAGCTGCGCGGAACCTGGCCGTGGGTCGGCGGGGTCCTCCAGGCGTACCTGCACCGCACCCTCGACGACGCCACCGCGCTGGCGACCGAGGGCTCGCGCATCCGGCTGTGCAAGGGCGCCTACAAGGAGCCGGACACGGTCGCCCACGTCGCGCCGCACGAGGTGGACCTGGCCTACGTGCGCTGCGCGAACGCGTTGCTGGCCGGCGACGGCTACCCGATGTTCGCCACCCACGACCCGCGCCTGGTCGAGATCATCGGCGAGCGGGCGCGCTGGTACGGGCGCAAGCCGGGCAGCTACGAGTACCAGATGCTGTACGGCGTGCGGCCCGACGAGCAGCGGCGCCTCGCCGCCGCCGGGGAGACCGTCCGCGTCTACATCCCGTACGGCGAGGAGTGGTACGGCTACCTGATGCGGCGCATGGCCGAGAAGCCGGCCAACACCGCCCTCTTCCTCAGGTCGCTGGTCAGCAAGTCGTGACCACCCGGTCCGCGCTCCGCTCCGCGTCGACGCCGCCCCCGCGGTTCTCCTCGGCCTCCGCCGTGCGGCCACTGGGCGACGGCACCTTCACCGCGGAGCTGTCCGCCGTGTGGACGATCGGCGGTCGTCCCCACGGCGGCTACCTGCTCTCGGTGCTGGCCAGGGCGGCGCTGGCCGCCCTCGGCGGGAACGCGGGGGGCAACGGCGGGCGCGGCGACACCGCCGCCGTCGACCCCCTCGCGGTCAGCGCCCAGTTCCTGCACGCCCCCGAGGTGGGGCCGGTGCTGGTGCGGACGGAGGTGCTCCGGACCGGCCGCACCGTCAGCGTGGTGCGCGCCGTCCTGGAACAGCGGGGCCGGGCCTGCGTGGACGCGACCGTCACCGCGGGCGCGCTGGTCGACGCGCCGCCGGCATGGGCCGACCTCCCGGACATGCCGGCGGCGCCGCCCGCGCGGGCGGTCGACGTGGGCGGGTCGACGATGGCCGAGGTGTTCCGCGTCGCGCGGGCCTGCGACCTGCGGCTCGACCCGGACACCGCCGCCTTCCTCGCCGAGCGGACGGACGCGGAGCCGGTGCTGCGGATGTGGGTCCGGCCCAGGGACGAGGAGCCCGACCCGCTGTTCGCGTTGACCGCCGGCGACATCACCCCGCCGGTCACCTTCAACCTCGGCCGGATCGGCTGGTCCCCGACGGTGCAGCTCACCGCCCTCCTCAGGGCCAGGCCCAGCCCGGGCTGGCTCCGGATCGAGGCGCGCAGCCGCGCGGTCCACGGCCCGTGGTTCGACGAGGACCTGACCGTGGTCGACGCGGCGGGCCGGCTGGTGTGCCAGGCGCGGCAGCTCGCGCTCACTCCGGCCGAGCACCGCCCGTTCCGCTAGGGAGGGGCTGGCCGCCGAGGCCCGCGCCGGGGTGGCACCCTGTTCGCCATGACGACCATCGCCGTGCTGGGAGCTGGCAAGATCGGCGAGGCGCTGCTGTCCGGCCTGCTCCAGGCGGGACGCGCCCCCGAGCGACTGCTGTTCACCGAGCGACACCCCGAGCGCGGCGCCGAGCTGACCAAGCGCTACGGCGTCCGCGGCGTCGACGTCCCCACCGCGGCGGCCGAGGCCGACGTGCTCGTGGTCGCGGTCAAGCCGCAGGACATCGAGCCCCTGCTCGCCGAGCTGGCGCCGCTGGCGGGCCCGGACAAGCTCGTGGTGTCGCTGTGCGCCGGCCTGCCGACCGCGTTGTTCGAGCGCCGGCTGCCGGAGGGCACGCCGGTCGTGCGCGTCATGCCGAACACCCCGATGGTGGTCGGCGAGGCGATGAGCGCGATCTCGGGCGGCCGGCACGCCCAGCCGGCGCACCTGGCCCTGGTCGCCGAGCTGCTCGGCAGCGTGGGCAAGGTCGTCAGGGTGCCCGAGTCGCAGCAGGACGCGGTCACCGCCCTGTCCGGCTCCGGCCCCGCGTACTTCTTCTACCTGGTCGAGGCCATGATCGACGCGGGCATCCTGCTCGGCATCCCGCGCGCGGTGGCCACCGAGCTGATCATCCAGTCGGCGGTGGGCGCGGCCACGATGCTGCGCGACTCCGGGGAGCACCCCGTGACGCTGCGCGAGGCGGTGACCTCCCCGGCGGGCACGACGATCATGGCGATCCGGGAGCTGGAGCGGCACGGCGTGCGCGCCGCGATGCTGGCCGCCATCGAGGCGGCCAGGGACCGCTCGGAGGAGCTGGGCAGGGAGCACGAGCGCGACTGACGGGTCGATCCCGGGCGTGGCCCGCCCCGCGGCGGGCACGGCCGAGGGCCCTCCGGACCCCGGTGCGGCGGACCGTGTAACCCTCGACCCCCAATGGGGTTGATCACAAACCATTGGGGGATGGGTGTGCCGGTCCGTCTCCGGCGGTCCGTGTGATCAACCACCCGGTCGGCGCGCCCGACCGGGTGTTGTCGCACGGCCGGGCGGGTATCCGACCGTCGCAGCCGTCCCAGTCGTCCCGCTACTCTCGACTGAGCACGTGCGTGTCGAACCGCCGGAGGGGAAGCCGGCGGCACGACATGTGCCGAAGGACGCGGTGACACATGCCGTCGAACAAGGAGGCCGACGAAGGCAGGCTCGGCCAGGTGCAGTTCCTCACGGTCGCCGAGGTGGCCGCCATCATGCGCGTGTCGAAGATGACCGTGTACCGCCTGGTGCACTCCGGCGAGCTGCCCGCGGTCCGCGTGGGTCGCTCGTTCCGAGTCCCGGAGAAGGCCGTCAACGAGTACCTGGAGAACGCGTACTTCAGCGCCGGCTGAGCGCGTCCCGCCAGGCGTCCGCCGCCGCCCGCCCCCGGTCCGAGGGCGCCGGGTGCCCCCGTCTGCGTCGATCGCCGAGGGGCACCGGTAGTCTGGGAGGCCGTTCGTGCCTGGTTCTGCGCGCGCCGAGCGGCTGCACCGGAGCGCGAGGACCAAACACCACCAACGACTAGCGAGGGAACGGCGTATGGGCTCCGTCATCAAGAAGCGCCGCAAGCGCATGTCCAAGAAGAAGCACCGCAAGCTGCTTCGCAAGACCCGCGTGCAGCGGCGCAAGCTGAAGAAGTGAGCTTGCGCGCTGCTCGGCGTGGTCCGGGCAGCGCTGTGTCGGACGTTCGCTTCCGACGCGGAGCCGAGCCAGTGGCCGGCGGCACCCCTGGTGTCGCCGGCCTCGGTGTTCCTGGAGCCCGTACGGGGTGCCCGGCGGCCTCAGGCCGACCGGGGAGCACGGCTGGGGAGCACGGCTGGGGGCACGAGGGCGCACGCTTCGACCGGTGGCTGTCCCTGGCGCGCGGAAGGTGTCAGAACGACGCGGGTCAGACCGCCGATTCGCCCAAAACACTGTTTCTCGGGGGAACCCCCAATTTCATGATCTCGCGGTGTGCGGAGCCGGGACAAGACGCCGGGTCGGGTGGAACACCGAGCGGGAACGGGCGGGCCGTCGGACGCGGGCGCTCGCGCGGTGGGCTGATCCGTGAGTGTGGTGAGGGCGGCCGCCACTCGTTGTGCCCGGTAGCATCGCGTCTGGTCACCCCCCGTGCTCAGGGAGTCGCATGGCGCCCAGGATCGTCCTCGTCACCGGGGTGAGCAGGTTCCTCGGTGGTCACCTCGCCGCCCGCCTCGCCGCCGACCCCGCGATCGACCGGGTGCTCGGCGTCGACACGGTCCCCCCGCCACCGGACCTCGCGCGGCGCATGGGGCGCGCCGAGTTCGTCAGGGCCGACATCCGCAACCCGCTCATCGCCAAGGTCGTCGCCAGGGCGGAGGTCGACACGGTCGTGCACGCCTCGGTCACGGCCAACCCGGACGGGGCGCGGTCGGCGACCAAGGAGATGAACGTCATCGGCACGATGCAGCTCCTCGCCGCGTGCCAGAAGTCGACGCGGGTGCGCCGCCTGGTCGTGAAGTCGACGGCCGCCGTCTACGGGAGCAGCCCGAGGGACCCCGCGCTGTTCACCGAGGACATGACGCCCCACGAGCTTCCCCCCTCCGGCTACGCCAGGGACGCCGCCGAGGTGGAGGACTACGTCCGCGCGTTCGGGCGCCGCCGCGAGGACGTCCTGGTCACCACGCTCCGCTTCGCCGACGTCGTCGGGCCGAGGATCGACACGGTCCTGACCCGCTACTTCGCCCTCCCGCTCGTGCCGACCGTGCTCGGCCACGACCCCAGGGTGCAGCTCCTGCACTCCGAGGACGCGCTGGCCGTGCTGGAGAGGGCCGCCCGGCACGACCTGCCCGGGGTGTTCAACGTGGCCGGTGACGGCGTTCTCACGCTCTCCCAGGCCATCCGCCGCGCGGGCAGGGCGCCGCTGCCGTTGCCGTCCGCCGCGATCGACCCGATCGGGCGGCTGGCGCGCGGCGCCCGGCTCGCCGACTTCTCACCCGAGCGCCTGCGACTGCTCAACCTCGGTCGCGTCCTGGACACGACGCGACTGCGCGAGGAGTTCGGGTTCGCGCCGCGCTGGACGACCCGGCGGGCGTTCGACGACTTCGTCACGGGGCGCGGACTGCGCCCGTTGGTCGGACCGCGGCGGATCGCCGCGGTGGAGCGGGGGATTCGGGATGTCGTCGCGCGGTGGAGCTGACCGGGAGCCGGAGTCGGAGGAGGGCGCCAGGGTCATCCCGCTGCGCCCGGAGCTGGCCGCGGCCCCGGAGCCGGCCCCGCCGGAGCCGGGGACCGAGCTGGAGCGGCGGCTCGCGGACGTCCTGGCGTTCCTGCGGCGTCGGATCACCGGGGACTACGAGATCGACGAGTTCGGCTTCGACCAGGAGCTGACCGACTCGGTGCTGTTGCCGCCGCTGCGCCCGCTGTACGAGAAGTGGTTCCGGGTGGAGGCGGTCGGCCTGCACCACGTGCCGAGCGAGGGCGGGGCGCTGGTCGTGGCCAACCACTCCGGCACGTTGCCGCTGGACGCGCTGATGACCACGCTCGCGGTCCACGACGAGCACCCCGCGCGGCGGCATCTGCGGATGCTGGCCGCCGACCTGGTGTTCCGGCTGCCGGTGATCGGCCCGCTGGCGCGGAAGGCGGGGCACACGCTGGCCTGCCACCCGGACGCGGAGCGGCTGTTGCGCTCCGGCGAGCTGGTCGGGGTGTGGCCGGAGGGGTACAAGGGGATCGGCAAGCCCTTCCGGGACCGGTACAAGCTGCAACGCTTCGGCAGGGGCGGGTTCGTCTCGGCGGCGCTGCGCACCGGCGTGCCGATCATCCCGTGCTCGATCGTGGGGGCCGAGGAGATCTACCCGAAGATCGGCGACATCCGCCCGCTGGCCCGCCTGCTCGGCCTGCCGTACTTCCCGGTCACGCCCTTGTTCCCGTTGCTCGGGCCGCTGGGCGCGGTCCCGTTGCCCTCGAAGTGGTACATCGAGTTCGGCGAGCCCATCCCGACCAGCGGTCACGACCCGGGCGGCGCGGACGATCCCATGCTGGTCTTCAACCTCACCGACCAGGTGCGCGAGACCATCCAGCAGACGCTCTACCGCCTGCTGTCCCAGCGGACCAACGTCTTCCTCGGCTGAGCCCGGGGTTCGCGGCGTGTTGGCGTCGGTCGCTCCGGCTCCCGGACGAAGAGGACGAACCTGACGCGGAGGGTGTCGAAACGCCACCGCTGGTGTCCGCCAGCGCCACCGGAGACGTCAGATCCGCTGGACACGCGTCGAGGGGCATCGGATTGACGGAATGACGCCGGCCGCGTCCCTACCGTCGCGGCCATGACCAACCTCGTCTGTCTTCTCGCCCGTTCCCTCCGAGCAGCCTTCGTCCGCCGCCTGGGGACACTCGTCCGTGGCCTCGGCGGCCCGCCGCGCCGCGACCCGCCGTCAGATGTTGCGGCGCCGGTACGCCAGGCCGGCCGCGACGGCCCCGGCGAGCGCGCCCGCGCCCAGCACCGAGGGCACCCCGATCCGCGCGGCCTTGCGGCCGGTCCTGAAGTCCCTGATCTCCCAGCCGCGGGCGCGCGCGACGTCGCGCAGGCCCGCGTCCGGGTTGACCGCCACGGCGGTGCCCACCGCCGACAGCATCGGGACGTCGTTGACCGAGTCCGAGTAGGCGGTGCAGCGCCGCAGGTCCAGGCCCTCCTTGGCGGCCAGGGCCCGCACGGCGTGCGCCTTGGCCCTGCCGTGCAGGAGGTCGCCGACGAGCCGGCCGGTGTAGACGCCGTCGGCGCTCTCGGCGACCGTGCCCAACGCCCCGGTCAGCCCGAGCCGGCGGGCGATGATCTGCGCCAGCTCCACCGGGGTCGCGGTGACCAGCCAGACCCGCTGGCCGGCGTCGAGGTGCATCTGCGCCAGCGCGCGGGTGCCCGACCAGATCCGGTCGGCCATCAGCTCGTCGTAGATCTCCTCGCCCAGCGTGATCAGCTCGTCGACCCGCCGGCCGGCCACGAACGACAGGGCCTGCTCGCGGCTGGCCCGCACGTCGTCGGGGTTCTCCCTGCCGCCGATCCGGAACTTCACCTGCTGCCAGGCGAAACCGGCCAGGTCGGCGGTGGTGAAGTACTTGCGCGCCGCGAGCCCCCTGGCGAAGTGGAAGATCGACGCGCCCATCATCATCGTGTTGTCGACGTCGAAGAACGCCGCGGCCGTGAGGTCGGTCGGGACCTCGGGCGAGCCCCCCGTCTCGGGGGCCGCCCCGGCCACCGCGGCCTCGGCCGAGGCCAGCCCGGCGAGGGCGGCCCGCTTCTCGCTGTCAGCGGCCCCCCCGCGCTTCCGCAGTCGTGGCACCGCGGCGCCTCCCGGTCCGGTCTACAGGTGGTTGGACGTGATCCCCACCGGGACCTCCCCAGCCTAGCGAGCGGGTGGTGGACAGGGTGGGAGCGTGCGCGCGGGCCGTCGTCCGACCGCCGCCGGCGGCGGTCGGGACCAGGTCGGGCATGCCCCTGGTGGAGTGGGCGGCCACTGCGATCTCGGGGCCGTGGTCACCAGGAGTGCACGGGTCAGGGCGTCCTGGCGCGCGATGCCCTCCTTCCGGGGGCCACGCCGGTCCTGAGAGGGACCGGCGGCGGGGCGGCGACGCTCGGAGGGCTTCCGCCGTGGCCGGGGAGAGGTCGCCGCCGACCCGCGGGGGCCGACGGAGAAGGGGGTGGCCCGCCGACCGGGCTCAGCGGTCGTGCCACCCGGGCAGAACCGGCCCGAAGGGCGGGAACGTGGCGAACGGCCGGGGAAGCGTCCGCGTCGTGGGGGCGCGGTGGTGGTCGCTCCGGCCGCCGGGCGACGGCCCGAGCACCCGGGGACCCGGGGTCGGGGAGACCTGGTCGGGCTGGTCGAGCCGCCCGGGACGGTCCGGCGCGGGGCGCTCCGGCTGGTCGGTCCCCGCCGGCGGCTCGGCCAGCACCGACGGCTGGGGCGGCTCGGCGTCCGGTCCGACCGGTCGCGCGGACGGCGGCCCCGCCGTCGAGGCGGGGATGTCGGCCCCGGAGGGGCGTGCGGGCGCCGGGGGATCGCGTCGGGCGGGGACCGGGACGCACGGTTCGGTCGCCGGGAGCGGCCCGATGTCGTCGGCGGCGCCGGTGGAGACACTGGCGCAGCCGGCCCGGCCGACGAGGGCGGCTGCCCTGTCCCTGATCCGGGTGAGCAGGGCGGAGGTCGCCTCGGCCCGGGTCGCGACGGCGCGGGGCAGCGCGGCGGCGCTGCCGGACAGCCGGCGTTCCTGCTGCTCGGCCCAACCCCGCAGCGCCTCCAGCGAGTGGGCGTCGCCCGAGCCACCGAGCTGCGCGAGCAGGCGGGACCCGGCGGCCGCGTCCTCCTCGAAGTCGGCCAGCGCCGTGAGGTAGTCGTCCGCCGGCGGGTGACGCCTGCCGGCCAGCGCCTCGATCTCGCCCATGCGGGAGGCCGCCAGCTCCAGGTGCCTGGCCGCCCGCGACTCGTCGCCGAAGGTCAGCCCCAGGCTGGCGTTCTCGGCGCTGCGCTTGACCCGGTAGAGGGGATCGCCGGGCAACGCGTCCCTGCTCAGGAGGAGGCTCATCCCGGACAACGACAACACCAGGCACAACGCGGCGACGAGCGCCACCGCGAGGCGGCCGTGCGCGCCGTGCCGGGCGCCCGGCTCTTCCGGAGCGGGGTCGGTGTCGGCCCCCGGCCCGGTATGCGGGCGGCGGGCCGTGCGGCCCCTGCCCGGTGGCCGCCGTCCCCGGCGACGGCGCGGACCTCGGGCCGGGGCCGGGCCCTGCGGCTCGACCGGTGGTCGCGCGGCGATCTCGGCGAGCAGGCGTTCGCGCATCCGGTCCCGCGCCGCCGGGTCGGGGCCGAGGTCGTCGGCGGACCGGCGCAGCAGGGCGACGACCGCGAGTTCGCTGGTCAGGCGGTCGTCGAGCCGGTCGAACGGCGGCGGCGCGCCGTCCCGGTCCTGGTCCGCCCGGTCGCGGGTGTGGGCGGGAGGGGTCAGCGTCGGCAACGCCTCCGTGGCGCGGGCGAACCGCCCTCGCCTGCCCCTGTCCCCGAAGGGAGCGCGTCCCGTGGTCACCGTCCCGCACCCATCCCGCGTCGACCTGTCCGGAGAAACGATCCACCGACCAGGTGGGTTACGCCACCGGGGGTAGGTGGCCGTTGCGCCTCCCGGGTGGTCGGCGCGCCGCGACGGACCGGGGGTCCTCCCCTGATCAGACCAGGGCGCGCTGTCACCCCGGTCGGCCGTGTCCCGCTCAGCGCAGCTCCCGGGGCAGGAGCTGCGCGAGCCGGCGCACGGCGCGGTGCTGGAGCGCCTTGATCGCCCCCTCGTTGCGGCCCATCACCTTCGCCGTCTCCGCCACCGAGAGGCCCTGCATGAACCGCAGCACGATGCACTCCCGCTGGTCGTTGTTGAGCTGGCCGACGCACCGCAACAACTCGGTGTGGATCGCCTCGTCCAGCACCTCCTGCTCGGGGCCGCTCTCCACCTGCCGGCTCTCGGCCAGCTCCGCGGTGGGCACCTCCAGGCGGTACCGGCTGGACTTCACGTGGTCCAGCACCAGGTTGCGGGCGATGGTCACGAACCACGCGCCGACGTCGCGTCCCTGGTAGCTGACTGAGCCGATGCGGCGCAGCGCGCGCAGGAAGGTCTCGCTCGTGACGTCCTCGGCCAGTGTCCGGTCGCCGACGCGGAACAGCACGTACCGGTACACGACGTCCACATAGCGGTCGTAGAGCAGGCCGAAGGCGCGGGTGTCGCCGCGCTGCGCGGCGCGCACCAGCTCCCAGGAGTCGGACTGGTCGGCCGAGTGCGCGGCGGTGGTCGCGGTCGCCGCCGTGGCGGTCGCGGTCGCGGTGGCCTCCGAGATCGGCGTGCCGAGGTCGGGAGCGGACGGCTCCTCCCCTGGCGCGTTCCGGTCGGGGGCATACGTGTGCGGCGAGTGCTGCCGGGCCGAAGAGGTCATCGGTCCTCGGCCTCTCCTCTTCGGCTCGCCCCATGATCAGCGCGCCACCGTGAGCGGGAGGGGAGCGTGTGCCGGAGCGGGTCTCGTCCCCGCTCGCCGGCACGAGCCGCTGACCGGGGCGGCGCCGGCAGGGGAGCCGACCGGCGGGCCTGGCGCGTCGGGCGCGTCGGGCGCGTCGGAGGGAGGTCGGACGTCCGGGGAGGGGCCCCCGTCGGGCGACGGGCCGCCGCGGTCGGGGGGCGCAGGGCGTGCCGGGCGCCCGGCGCGCGCGACGCGCGCGGCCGGCGGAGCTGACCCAGCGATCGGGGCATGTGCCACTCCCTCGCTCGACTGCCTCGGGTGACCGCCGCCACCCTGAGCCGCACGGGCAGCATACGGGTAGTTACTCGGAAGTAGGGTCTGGAGTTGATATCGAAAGGGAGACGGCTCGCCGGGTCGGCGGCCCCGCTCCTCCGAACGGGAAACACCGGCCGCGCCGGGCCCGAGGTGGGGGCGGCGTTCTCGGTGTTCTCCCGACGCGGGCGTCGACCGCGGGGCGCCGAGGGGCGCGCCCGCGCCCGACGTGAGCCGATGACGTCCGCGAGGCAACTCTGTCGTCCCACCGTCAACGCTGTCCGCTGTCCTTCTGGTCGTCGGCTCCGGCGTGGTCGGCCGTGATCACCGCACGTCGCCCTTCTTAGCCGGAACCCCGCCGGAAAACCAGGGCCGCATTCCCGGGGGGACGCCCTCCCGAGAAGTCTCTCCGGGAAACGCGGAACCGCTGAATATGAGAAAGTTTCGGATGTTTCGGCGCGCGGGAGACACCGGTTCTCCGGGAACGGCCCCGCGCCGTGGTCGCCGTCGCGACACGGGGCCGTTTCGACACCGGCGGTGTCTGGCGTGATCATCGGAACTCGGCTACAGAGTGCAGCGAAGGCCGGAGACCGGGACGCGACGGCCCGATCCGGGTTCACCCGGCCGTGAGGAGGTCCCGATGACGCGTGTTCCCGCTCTCGGCAACGTCGCCGAGCTCGTCAGGAGGGCCGCCGCGCGGGGCGGGGAGCACCCGGCCCTTGTCGACGTCACCGCCGGGACGACCAGGACCTGGGCCCAGCTCGACGCGGCCGTGGACGCCGAGGCGCGCCGGCTGCGCGCCCTCGGCGCGCGGCCCGGCGACCGGGTCGGCGTCCGGCTGCCGACCGGCACCGCGTTCTGCGTGGCGGTACTGGGCGCGCTCCGCGCCGGGTGCGTCGTCGTCCCGATGGCGCCCGGAGCGCCGGAACGGGAACTGGAGCACGTGCTGACCGACAGCGGCGCGGTGTTCGTCGTCGGGGACGCCCCTGGCGTGTCGGGTGTGCCCACGCAGGAGCCACCGGACCCCGAGGCGGCGGCGGAACCGTTCGAGGCTGTTGGCGCGGGCGAGGACCTGGCCGTGCTGGCGTACACCTCCGGCACCTCGGGCGCGCCGCGCGGCGCGATGCTCCCCCACCGCGCCCTGTTGGCGAACGTCGAGCAGTGCGCCGCGCTCCGCCCGGCTCCGGTCACGGCCGCCGACCGGGTGCTCCTCGCCGTGCCGCTGTTCCACGCCTACGGACTGGGGCCGGGCCTGCTTCAGGTGGCCGCCTCGGGGGCGACCGCCGTCCTGATGGAGCGCTTCGACCCCGAGGAGGCGCTGGCGGTCGTCGAGCGGCACCGCGTGACGGCGGTCGTGGGCGTGCCGCCGATGTACGCGGCGTGGCTGCGCCTGCCCGCCGAGCGGCTGCGCGCGGGGTTCACCACGGTCCGCGTCTTCGGCTCCGGCGCGGCCCCACTGGAGCCGGACGTGCTGGCCGCCTTCCGACGGGCCAGCGGGCTGGACGTGTTCGAGGGCTACGGCCTCACCGAGGCGGGGCCGGTCCTGACCTCGACGCTGGTGTCCGGCCGGCCCAAGCCGGGCGCGGTGGGCCGCCCGCTGCCCGGGGTCGAGCTGCGCCTGGTGGACGTCGACGGAGAGCCGTTGCCCGACGGCGTGGACATGGGGGAGGACGCGGCGGGCACCGGCCTGGTGGCCGCCAGGGGCGCCAACCTGTTCCTGGGCTACTGGCCGGACGGGGCCGGCGGTCCCTCGGCCGACGGCTGGTTCCGCACCAACGACGTGGGATACCTGGACGCCGACGGCGACCTCCACCTCGTGGACCGCGCCGGCGACCTGATCATCGTCAACGGGTTCAACGTCTACCCCCACGAGGTCGAGCACGTGCTGTGCGAGCTGCCCGGGGTCGCGGAGGCGGCCGCCGTGGGCGTGCCCGACCCGGACACCGGGGAGGCGGTCAGGGCGGTGGTGGTGCCCGAGCCCGGCGCCGGGCTGACGGTCGAGCGGGTTCGCGAGCACTGCGCCGCGCGGTTGGCGAAGTTCAAGGTCCCCACCCAGGTGGAGTTCGTCGACGAGCTGCCGCACACGCCGACCGGCAAGCTGGCCCGCCGCGCGTTGCGCTGAACACGTGGTCCTCGTCGGTGACGTGCGCCACAGCCGGCTGACACGGTTCCGAGCCCGAAGAGGCTGACTTTCCGACCGTTGGGCGTCCTACTATCGGGACACCGAGACCCGTGCCACTGTTGGAGGACGCCGGTATGGGCGCGCCCGTGATCGACCGCCAACTCCCGACCGACGACGCGGCGGCGCTGCTGGACCTCACCAGGGACCTCGCCACCCGCGAACTGGCGCCCCGCGCCGCGGAGGCCGAGCGCACCGGGGAGTTCCCCAGGGAGCTGTTCCGCACCCTCGGCCGCGCGGGCCTGCTCGGCCTGCCGTACCCGGAGGAGTACGGCGGCTCCGGCCAGCCCTACGAGGTCTATCTCCAGGTCGTCGAGGAGCTGGCCCGCGCCTGGCTCGCGGTCGGCCTCGGCGTCAGCGTGCACACGCTGTCCTGCCACGGCCTGGCGAGCTTCGGCACCGAGGAGCAGAAGCGGCGGTGGCTGCCGGACATGCTCGGCGGCGAGCTGCTCGGCGCGTACTGCCTGTCGGAGCCGCACTGCGGGTCGGACGCGGCCGCCCTGCGCACCAGGGCGGAGCGCCAGCCCGACGGCGACTACCTGGTCACCGGCACGAAGGCGTGGATCACCCACGGCGGGGTGGCGGACTTCTGCACCCTGCTGGCCCGCACCGGCGGCGAGGGCGCGAAGGGGATCAGCGCGTTCCTGGTCGAGGCCGGCACACCGGGCATGGTGGCCGCTCCCGCCGAGCGCAAGATGGGCATGAAGTCCTCGGTCACCGCCCAGGTGGTCTTCGACCGCGCGCGGGTGGCCGAGCAGCGGCGGATCGGCGCGGAGGGCGAGGGCTTCGGCGTGGCGATGGCCGCGTTGGACGCCGGACGGCTGGGCATCGCGGCGTGCGCGGTGGGCCTGGCGCAGGCCGCGCTGGACGTCGCCGTGGAGTACGCGGGCGAGCGGACCGCCTTCGGCCGCCCCATCGGGGACTTCCAGGGCGTGTCGTTCCTGCTCGCCGACGCCGCGGCCGGCGTCGAGGCGTCCCGGCAGCTCTACCTGGCCGCGGCGCGCCGCAAGGACGCCGGGCGGCCCTACGCGACGCAGGCCGCCATGGCCAAGCTGGTCGCCACCGACACGTGCATGAAGGTCACCACGGACATGGTCCAGGTGCTCGGCGGCGCGGGGTACGTCGAGGACTACCCGGTCGAGCGCTACATGCGGGAGGCCAAGGTGCTCCAGATCGTCGAGGGCACGAACCAGATCCAGCGCCTGGTGATCGGTCGGGCTCTGCTCGACCGCTGAGGACGGACCCACCTCGTCGAGGCGTCCCGCCCTGCCCGACGTCGGGCAGGGCGGGACGCCTGTGCTTTTCTGTGTTCCTCGCGCAGCGTCGGGTCGTCGTGGGAGGAGCGGGCGTGTCGCACCAGGTGACGTTGATGACCAGGCAGGGCTGCCACGCCTGCGAGGTGGCCGAGGCCGACGTGCGGCGCATCTGCGGCGAGCTGGCGGTGGAGTGGTCGGCGGTGGACGTCGACACCGACCCGGAGCTGCGGGCCGAGTACGGCGACCGCGTCCCGGTGATCCTCATCGACGGCGCGGAGCACGGGTACTGGAAGGTCGAGGAGGAGCGCTTCCGGCGCGCCCTGGCCCGCTGACCGGCGCCCCGGATTCCCGCCTGCCCGGGTGACGTCCCTGGCCGACCGGAGACCCACGACCGGCGGACGCCGCCGGCGACGCCCGGGGCGCGGCGCGCGCGGCGGACGGGCGTCCGCGACGGACCGCGCGGGGGTCGCGACGGGGCGCTAGGCCGTTCGGGCGACGGCCGTGACCTGCGTCGCAATGCCCGTGTGCGTCTCGTCATGCCCGACACGCGCGACTTTGTGCCTGCGTTCACAAGCGGCTACCGTGTCTTCGTCGCGCCGTCAAGGGCTTCGGCGGAAACCACTCGGAATCCACCCTGGCCCTCCCGAGCCGTCCCGGGCCGCCGCCCTGGACCGCTCTCGGCGGGGGGCGGGCGCAGCACCGGGCAGAGGGAGTTCAGCGTGGCGGGACAGCGGGACGAGGGTGGCGAGGTCGTGACCGGCACCCCGACCGCACCCGGAGCGGATCGCGTCGCGGCCCCCCGGGTCGCGGTCGAGGACACCGGCTCCGCGGGCGCCGCCCCCGCCGAGCAGGTCGCCGAGACCGCCGAGCCGACCGCGCGGGAGCGGGCCAGGGCCATCCCCGAGGCCGCCGTCGCCCGGCTGGCCATCTACCTGCGGGTCCTGTCCGGGCTGGTCGAGCAGGGCGTGAACACGATCTCCAGTGAGGAGCTGGCCTCCGCCGCCGGGGTCAACTCGGCGAAGCTGCGCAAGGACCTCTCCTACATCGGCTCCTACGGCACCCGCGGCGTCGGCTACGACGTCGAGGTGCTGGTCGGCCAGATCGAGCGCATCCTCGGTCTGACCCGCAAGCACAGCGTGTGCGTCGTGGGCATCGGCAACCTCGGGCACGCCCTGGCCAACTACGGCGGCTTCCCCGGACGCGGCTTCCCGGTCGCGGCCCTGTTCGACGTCGACCCCGACCTGATCGGCGTCCCCGTCGGCGGCATCCCCGTCGACCACGTCGACGACATCCCCAGGGTGGTGGCCGAGCGGGAGATCTCCATCGGCGTCATCGCCACCCCGCCGCCCGCGGCCCAGGAGGTCTGCGACCGCTTGGTCGCCGCCGGCGTGCAGTGCATCCTGAACTTCGCGCCCGTCGTGCTCCAGGTGCCGGACGACGTCGAGGTGCGCAAGGTCGACCTGGCTGTGGAGATGCAGATCCTGTCCTTCCACGTGGCCCGGCGCGCCGACGAGGCGGCCGAGGCCGCGGCGGAGGGGGCGGATCTGTCCGATGTGGACGGGGTGGTGATGCGCCGGTGAGCCTGCTCGCGGTCGGCATGTCCCACCGCACCGCGCCGGTGCGGGTGCTCGAACGTGTCGCGGTGTCGGGCGGTGAGGTCGGCAAGCTCCTCGGCGAGCTGCTCGACTGCCCCAACGTCGGCGAGGCCGTGTTGCTGTCCACCTGCAACCGGGTGGAGGTCTACGCGGCCGTGGAGGCCTTCCACGGCGGGCTCGCCGACATCACCGGGGTGCTGGCGCGGCACGCGGGCTGCGACGTCGCGGACCTGGTGCCGCACCTCTACGTCCACTACGCGGGCGCCGCGGCCGAGCACCTGTTCTCGGTGGCCGCCGGGCTGGACTCGATGGTCGTGGGCGAGGCCCAGATCCTCGGGCAGCTCCGCGCCGCCTACGCCGAGGCCGAGGCGGCCGGCACCACCGGCCGCGTCGTGCACGAGGTCGTGCAGCAGGCGCTGCGGGTCGGCAAGCGGGTGCACGCCGAGACCGGGATCGACCACGCCGGCGCGTCCGTGGTGACCGAGGCCCTCGCCGACGCCGAGCGGGTGCTCGACGGGCTGGCCGGCCGGCGCGCGCTCATCGTGGGCGCCGGCTCGATGGCCGGGCTGGCCGCCGCGCACCTGCGGCGGGCCGGGATCGGCGAGGTCGTGGTCGCCAACCGCACCACGGCCAACGGCGAGCGGCTGGCCGCGCTCAGCGCCGCCGAGGGCACCCCGGCCAGGGCCGTCCCGCTGACCGAGGTGGTCGGCGAGCTGGCCGCCGCCGACCTGCTGGTGGCCTGCACCGGCGCGGTGGAGTCGGTCGTCGACGTCGCCATGGTCGCCGAGGCGCGCGACGGGCGGACCCGTCCCCTGGTGGTCTGCGACCTCGGCCTGCCCAGGGACGTCGACCCCGCCGTCGGCGAGTTGCCCGGCGTGACCGTGGTGGACCTGGAGACGTTGCGGCGTCGCCTGCGCGAGGCGCCCGCCGGGGCGGACACCCGGCGCGCCGCCGAGCTGGTGGCCGAGGGCGTGCGGGCCTACCTCGCCGCCCAGCGGTCGGCCGAGGTGACGCCGACCGTGACCGCGTTGCGCCGGCGGGCCGCCGAGGTGGTCGACGCCGAGCTGCTGCGGCTGGACTCGCGGCTGCCCGAACTGGACGCCACCGTGCGCGACGAGCTGGCCCGCACGGTGCGCCGGGTCGTGGACAAGCTGCTGCACACCCCGACGGTGCGGGTCAAGGAGCTGGCCGCCGCCCCTGGCGGGTCGAGCTACGCGGACGCGTTGCGCGAGCTGTTCGGCCTCGACTCGACCGCGCCGGCGGCCCTGACGGCCCCGAGGACCGTCGACCACGGACAGGACGGTGACAAGCGGTGAACCGGACGTTGCGGATCGGGACCAGGGGCAGCGCCCTGGCGCTGGCGCAGACCGGCACGGTCGCGGCGGCGCTGGAGCGGGCGGGCGCCCGGGTGGAGATCGTGACGGTCAGCACGCCCGGCGACCGCTCCTCCGCCCCGATCGCCGAGATCGGGATCGGCGTGTTCACCTCGGCGCTGCGCGACGCCCTCGCGCACGGCGAGGTGGACGTCGCCGTGCACTCCTTCAAGGACCTGCCGACCGCTCCGGACGCCCGGCTGTCGCTGGCCGCCGTGCCCCGGCGGGAGGACCCCAGGGACGCGTTGGTGGCCAGGGACGGGTTGACGCTCGGCGAGCTGCCCCCCGGCTCCACCGTCGGCACCGGCTCGCCCCGTCGGGCCGCGCAGTTGCGCGCGCTCGGCCTCGGGCTGGAGGTGGTGTCGATCCGCGGCAACGTGGACACCCGACTGCGCAAGGTTGCCGACGGCGAGCTGGACGCCGTCGTGCTCGCCCGCGCCGGGCTGGCCAGGCTGGGCCGGCTCGACGCGATCACCGAGGTGCTCGATCCGCTACAGATGCTGCCCGCCCCCGCGCAGGGCGCGCTCGCGGTGGAGTGCCGCGTCGACGACGTGGACGTCGAGCACCTCCTTCAGTCCACTTTGGACGATCCGGCCAGCCGGGCCGCGGTCACCGCGGAGCGCGCCATGCTGGCCGCGCTCGAGGCGGGCTGTTCCGCGCCTGTCGGCGCACTGGCCGAGGTGGTCGAGGACCTGGACGAGAGCGCCGCGGGCGCGGTCCGCTCCGTCCTCCGGCTGTCGTTGCGTGGGGTGGCCGCCACGCCGGACGACGAGCTGTTGCGCGCCTCGACCACCGGTGAGACGACCGCAGCAGAGCAGCTCGGCCGGGCGTTGGCCGCGGAACTGCTCGACCTCGGCGCCGCCGTGCTCGGCGGCCCGGGGGAGTGAATGGGATGGGGAGTGCCTGATGACCACCCGTGCACGCAAGACCCCCGGACGCGTCGCCTTCGTGGGGTCCGGCCCCGGCGACGCGGGGTTGCTCACCGTGAGGGCGCAGGAGTTGTTGACCCGCGCCTCGCTGGTGGTGACCGACCCCGACGTCCCGGCCGAGGTCGTCGCGTTGGCGCCGGACGGCGCCGAGGTGCGGCCGGCCGTGGGCGACCCGGCGGACGTGGCCAGGGACCTGGTCACCGAGGCCAGGTCCGGGCGCTCGGTGGTCCGCCTGGTCGCCGGTGACCCGCTGACCGCCGACGCGGTGGTCAGGGAGGCGCAGGCCGTCGCCCGCACCAGCGTCGCCTTCGACGTGGTGCCCGGCGTGGCCAGCGTGACGGCGGTCCCCGCCTACGCCGGCATCGCCCTCGGCACGGTGCACACCGAGGCCGACGTGCGCGGCGACGTGGACTGGGCCGCCCTGGCCGCGGCTCCCGGCACCCTCGTGCTGCACGCCACCGGCAGCCACCTCGCCGAGGCCGCCTCGGCGCTGGTCGAGCACGGCGTGGCCGCGCAGACCCCGGTCGCGGTGACGGCCGAGGGCACCACGTGCAGCCAGCGCACGGTGGACACCACGCTGGCCACGCTGGCCGCGGACGCCGGCGAGCTGGCCGGCCCGCTGGTGGTGACCATCGGCGCCGCGGCGGGCGGCAGGGCGAAGCTGTCCTGGTGGGAGTCGCGGGCCCTCTACGGCTGGAAGGTCCTGGTGCCGCGCACCAAGGAGCAGGCGGGCGCGATGAGCGACCGGCTGCGCTCGCACGGCGCGATCCCGGTCGAGGTGCCGACCATCTCGGTCGAGCCGCCGCGCAGCCCCGCGCAGATGGAGCGCGCGGTCAAGGGCCTGGTCGACGGCCGCTACCAGTGGGTGATCTTCACCTCCACCAACGCGGTGCGCGCGGTGTGGGAGAAGTTCCGCGAGTTCGGCCTGGACGCGCGCGCGTTCTCCGGCGTGAAGATCGCCTGTATCGGCGAGGCCACCGCGGAGAAGGTGCGGTCGTTCGGGATCCAGCCGGAGCTGATCCCCTCCGGCGAGCAGACCAGCGAGGGCCTGCTCGCCGACTTCCCGCCGCACGACGACATCCTGGACCCGGTGGACCGGGTGCTGCTGCCCAGGGCCGACATCGCCACCGAGACGCTGGCGGCCGGCCTGCGGGACCGCGGCTGGGAGATCGACGACGTGACCGCGTACCGCACGGTCAGGGCCGCGCCGCCGCCCGCCGACACCCGCGAGATGATCAAGACCGGCGGGTTCGACGCGGTGTGCTTCACCTCGTCGTCCACCGTGCGGAACCTGGTCGGCATCGCCGGCAAGCCGCACGCCCGCACGATCGTCGCCTGCATCGGCCCCGCCACGGCGGAGACGGCCCGCGAGTTCGGCCTGCGGGTCGACGTCCAGCCGGAGGTGGCCCAGGTGCCGGCGCTGGTCGAGGCCCTGGCGCAGCACGCGGCCCGGCTGCGGGCCGAGGGCGCGCTGCCGCCGCCGCGCAAGACCAAGCGCGCCCGTCGCTGAGGCGCGCCGAGACCGACCGGTCGACGCCGACCGCGTCGCGCCGGGTCCGCCCGGTCCCGCGCGCGGTCGGCGTCGAGCCCCGCCCCGAAGGGAGTACGTCGAGGTGTTCCCGTCCCACCGTCCGCGTCGGCTGCGGACCACCCCCGCGATGCGCCGCCTGGTCGCCGAGACGAGCGTCGAGCCCCGCCACCTGGTGCTGCCGATGTTCGTCAGGGAGGGGGCCGGCGAGCCGATCCCGATCGCCTCGATGCCGGGCGTCGTGCAGCACACCCGCGACTCGCTGCGCAAGGCCGCCGTCGAGGCGGTGGAGGCGGGCGTCGGCGGGCTGATGCTCTTCGGCGTCCCCGAGACCAGGGACGCGACCGGGTCCGGCGCGGTCGACGAGAACGGCGTCCTCAACGTGGCCCTGCGCGACGTGCGGGCCGAGGTCGGCGACGCGACCGTGTTGATGTCCGACTGCTGCCTCGACGAGTTCACCGACCACGGGCACTGCGGGGTGCTCGCCGAGGACGGTTCGGTCGACAACGACGCGACGCTGCGGATCTACGCCGACATGGCGGTGGCGCAGGTCGAGGCCGGGGCGCACATGGTCGGCCCGAGCGGGATGATGGACGGCCAGGTGGGCGTGATCCGCGCCGCGCTGGACGAGGCGGGGCACACCGACGCCGGCATCCTCGCCTACTCCGTCAAGTACGCCTCGGCGTTCTACGGGCCGTTCCGGGACGCGGTGGAGTCGGCGCTCACCGGCGACCGCAAGACCTACCAGCAGGACCCGGCGAACTTCCGCGAGTCGCTGCGCGAGCTGGACCTGGACCTGGCCGAGGGCGCGGACGCGGTGATGGTGAAGCCCGCCCTGCCCTACCTGGACGTGCTGCGCGCCGTGGCCGAGGTGTCGACCGTCCCGGTGTTCGCCTACCAGGTGTCCGGCGAGTACGCGATGGTCGAGGCGGCCGCGGCCAACGGCTGGCTCGACCGGCGCCGCACGGTCCTGGAGACGCTCACCTCCGTCCGCAGGGCCGGCGCCGACTCGGTGCTGACCTACTGGGCGGTCGAGGCGGCGCACTGGCTCCGCGAGGGCTGACCGTGCACCCGATGTCCCCGGTCGCGCCGCCACCGGTGCCGGAGCCGCCGCCCGCGCCGAGGCCCCTGGTGGTGGCCCGGTGGTTGTGGATCAGCAGCGCGCTGCTGGGCGCCGTGCGGTCGGTCGTCAAGCTCGCCGACCGCAACCGGCTGGTCGACGAGCTGCGCCGGATCGACCCGAAGCTGGGGCAGGACCAGCTCGACCAGGCGGCCAGCGGCGGTGTCGCGTTCGGGCTGTTGCTCGCGCTGGCGTTGCTCGGGCTGTACGTGGCCCTGGCCAACCGGATGGCCAGGGGGTGGAACCCCGCCAGGGTGGTGCTCGCCGTGCTGGGCGGGCTGGGCCTGCTCGGGGGCCTGGTCGGCCTCGCCGGGGTCTCGGTCGGGTTGGCCGGGGCGCTGGGGGTCCGCGTCGGCGTGTTCGACGTCGTGGTGGCCGTGGTCTCGCTGGGCCTCGACGGGGCGGCGCTGGTGCTGATGTTCCTGCCGCGGGTCAACGGCTGGTTCGCCCACGTGGGGCACGTCCGGCGGGCCCGGCTCGCCGCTCCTCCCCGTTAGGACGAACGAGTGTCGCCCGTTCCGGGGGTTTTGCTCGGCTGAAGCGGATCAGTCGCCGGGACCGGCCTAGGTTGCGGCGGGTGACCGCCCCCCACGACAACGACGCCGAGAAGGAGCGGAAGGAGCGGTCGGACCAGCCGCCTTCCGCGCCACCGCCCCAGCAGGGGACCGGCGGCGGGCCGACGCCGGTCCCGCCCGACGGTCTCCCGCCGTCCCCGGCGGAGCCGCCGACCACCCCCCTCGCCACACCGCCGCCCGGCGAGGCCACGGGCGCCCGCGGCGGCGGCCCCACCGGCGGCCCCACCGGCGGGCCGCCCGCGCCGGAGCGGCCCCAGGCCGCCGCGCCGGGGCAGGAGGACGGCGGCCTGCCCGTCGCCCCTCCGGTCAGCGGACCGCCGCCCCCGCTGCCGGGAGCCACCGGCTACCCTCCCGCGCCGCCGTGGACCGAGCCGCCCGCCCAGCCCGCGGCCGCGCCGCCCCGCGAGGTGCGGATCTCGTTCTGGATCTGGATCGCCAGCGCCGTGCTCAGCGCGCTCAGCTCCCTGCTGACCCTCACGCAGCGGGACGCGGCCGTCGACCAGATCCGGCGGCAGGACCCCAACATCACCGCCGAGGAGGCCGAGCGGCTGGCCAACGTCACCATCGGCCTGACGATCGTGGTGGCCGTGGTCGTGGCCGCCCTGTACGTGTTCTTCGCCGTGAAGATGCGGGCCGGGCGGAACTGGGCCCGGATCACGCTCACCGTGGTCACGGCGTTGTTCCTGCTGGTGCAGGTCGCGGCGGCCTCGGCCGGCTCGGTCGGCACCCTGATCGCGATCGCCGCCGTCGTGTTGATGTTCCTGCCCAACGCCAACGCCTACTTCCGCGGCGAGCGTCGCCCGGCGGGCTGACCTCGGGGGTCGAGGGGCTGGTGAGGCCGGCGGGCCGGCGTCCGGCCCGTCGACCCGCGCGGTGGTTCCGGTCGAACGTGGCGTCGGGGCGGCGGAGTTCTCCGCGAGTGCCCCGACGTCTCGTTTTGTGTTTGCTTGCCCGATCTACGGTGGGGTGTGACGGATTCACCAGGAGCTGATCAGAGCCCGCCCCCATCGCCCCCATCGCCCGTCGACCACC
Source organism: Streptoalloteichus tenebrarius (assembly GCF_024171885.1). GTDB lineage: Bacteria > Actinomycetota > Actinomycetes > Mycobacteriales > Pseudonocardiaceae > Streptoalloteichus > Streptoalloteichus tenebrarius. The sequence goes on from NZ_JAMTCP010000047.1 coordinate 43,342, forward strand.
TGCCCTCCGCGCCGTCGCTGAGCGTCCACGAGGCGGCGCTCCCGCCGCGTCCGGTCGAGGTCACGGCCTCGTTCTGGGCCTGGATCGTCGGCGCGTTGTCGCCTCTCCTGCTGCCGGTCGCGCTCATCTCCGAGCGGGACGAGACGGTCCGGGTGGCGTTGGAGAGCGACTCGACGCTGGAGGGGCCGCAGGTCGCCGTCGCCGTGATGCTGGCCATCGCGTTCAGCGCGGTGCTCGCGGTCGTCGTCGCCGCGCTCTGCCTGCTGTTCGCGTTCAAGGTGCGGGCTGGACGGAACTGGGCTCGGATCACCCTCACCGTGCTCACCGTGTTCGGCGTGTCGTTCACCGCCGTGGACCCGTCCTGGCCGTCGTTGGTGTCGACGCTGGTCGCGGTGGTCGCCACGGTGTTGATGTTCCTGCCCAACGCCAACGCCTACTTCCGGGGCCAGCGTCGCCCCGGGGGCTGACCTCTGGGCTGGCTGACCTCCCGATGGGCGAGGCCGGCGGGCCGGCGTCCGTCCTGTCGGGCCGCGCGTCGGTTCCGGTCGAACGTGGCGTTGGGGCGGCGGAGTTCTCCGCGTGTGCCCCAACGTCACGTTTTGTGTTTGCTCGTCCGATCTACGGTGGGGGCGTGACGGATTCACCCAGACCCGACCAGGGTCCGACCCCCTTCCCTCCGGCGCCGCCGGCGCCCGTCGACCACCTGCCCCCCGCGCCGCCGCTGAGCGCCCACGAGGCGGCGCTCCCGCCGCGTCCGGTCGAGGTCACGGTCTCGTTCTGGACCTGGATCGCCAGCGCGGTGTGGTCCTTCGCCGCGCCGGTGATCCTCGTGACCCAACGCGACGAGGTGGTCCGCCTGACCAGGGCGAGCCAGCCGACGCTGACCGCCCAGCAGGTCGAGGCGGGCGTGTCGCTGGCCATCGGGACCAGCACGGTGGTGGCGATCGTCGTCGCCACGCTGTACGTGTTGTTCGGCTTCAAGATGCGGGCGGGCCGGAACTGGGCCCGGATCACCCTCACCGTGCTCACCGCGCTCGGCGCGCTGTCCCTCGCCTTCTCCCTGTCCTGGATGTCGCTGCTGTCGACGCTGGTTTCGGTCGTCGCGGTCGTGTTGATGTACCTGCCCAACGCCAACGCCTACTTCAGGGCCCAGCAGCGCGTGGGCTGACGACGGGGAGTGCGCGCGCCCCCTTCGATCGCCCCGACCTGGGGCTCCCTGACGAGGGGTGGCGTTCGCGCGGCCCGTGAGACGCGGTGCGCTGGCCGGTGGCCGCCCGATCCCGGGCATGACCGCCTCCTCCCGGCGCGTCGCGTCCTACCCTGCGACGGAGGCGGCCCGGCGGCGGACGGAGGAACTCGTGGGCGACGACGGAAGCGTGACCGAGACCAGGGCGCCGCGCTCCGCGCACCTCGCGGTCGGTTTCTTCCTGGCGTTGGCCGTGTTCGTCGTGGTGCAGGCCGGCCTGCTCTGGGTGGGGCGGGGCGCGGTCCGGCAGGACCTGCTGGACCGCGGCCTGGTGGCCGCCGACCAGGTCGACCAGGTCGTCGACCGCCTCGTCTGGCAGAACGCCGCGGTGAACGTGATCTTCGCCGCCGCCAGCGCCGGGTTCGCCGTGCCGCTGCGTCGCGGCCGCGCGTGGGCGCGGGCCGCGTTGACCCTGGTCGGCGCGCTCCAGCTCTTCCTGTTGCTGGTCGCGGGCGGGCTGACCGTGACCGGTGTGGTCGTCCTCGTCCTGCTGGTCGGTGGGCTGGTCACGCTGTGGGTGCCGTCCACCACCCGGTGGCTGGCCGAGGCGCGGGGACCGGCGTGAGCGAGCCGCGGCCCGTGCTCCACTCCGAGTCGGGGGCGAGCTGGTGGCCGGTGCTCTGGGGCCCGGCCCTCGCCGTGGTCGGGGTGGTCGTGGACCTGGCGGTCGGCGGAGGGACGCACTGGGGCGCCTGGTCGGTGGCGGCGACCGGGTGGGTCGTCGGCAGCGTGGTGTGGGTCCATGCCCGGCGCCGGGCCTGCTCGGTGTCGCTGACCCCGGCGGTGTTGCGCCAGGGCAGGGAAGAGCTGCCGGTTGACCGGATCGCCGAGGTCGAGGACGTGGGCGCGCCGGTCGGCGCCCGGGTCCTCGGGGGAGGGTGGACGCCGCCGCGCGGCGCCACGGCCGTTCCCCTGCGGTTGGACGACGGCAGCGTCGTGCTCGCCTGGTCCCACGATCCGGCGGCGCTGCGCGCCGCCGTCGCGCGTCTGCTGCGCCGGCCGTGAGAAGCTGCCGAGCTGTGAGCGCCGCAGAGACCACCGTGCCCGCCGGCACGCCGCCGGTGCCCGGCGCCGGGTCCTCGCCCCGGTTGAACCAGCCGTGGCGCGCGCTCGTCGCGCTCGCCGAGGTCGTCGTGGCCGTGCTGCTCGTCCTGGCCGCGGTGTGGGCGTGGCGGAGCGCCGCCGTCGTGGTCGAGTTCCCCGCCTGGCGGGAGGGAGATCCCGTGCAGCGGGTCACCCGCTACTACGGCCACTGGATGGCGAGCGCGGTCGGGCTCGCGGCGCTGGCGGGGTTCGCCCTGCTGGACGCGCTGCGTCAGCTCGTGCTCGCGGTCAGGGCCGGCGGCAGGGGCCGTCGGCGGCGCTGAGCCGTCCCGGCCGTCCTCCCATCCCGGGCCGTCCTCCCATCCCGGCGCGGCCGTCCGGCGCGGTCGGGCAGTCCGCGTGCGGGGAGATCCGGGTCACGCAGGGGGTGCGTCCGATCGCCTCAGCCGGCTGCGACACTGGGAGACGTGACGGCCTCGGAGAACACGGCGGAGACCAGGACGGGTGCGGCGAACACCGCCGCGTCGCGTGCCCTGTTCGAGCGAGCGGCGAGCGCCACCCCCGGCGGGGTCAACTCGCCGGTGCGCGCCTTCCACGCGGTGGGCGGCACACCGCGCTTCATGGTGCGGGGCGAGGGCGCCTACCTGTGGGACGCCGACGGCAACCGCTACGTCGACCTGGTGTCCTCGTGGGGGCCGATGATCCTCGGCCACGCCCACCCCGCGGTGGTGGAGGCGGTGCGGAGGGCGGCCGGCGACGGCCTGTCCTTCGGCACGCCGACCGAGGGCGAGATCGAACTCGCCGAGGAGATCATCGCCAGGGTGGAGCCGGTCGAGCGGGTCCGGCTGGTCAACTCGGGCACCGAGGCCACGATGAGCGCCGTGCGCCTGGCCAGGGGCTTCACCGGCCGGCGCAAGGTGATCAAGTTCGCCGGCTGCTACCACGGGCACGTGGACGCGCTGCTGGCGCACGCCGGGTCGGGCGTGGCCACGCTGGGCCTGCCCACCACCCCCGGCGTCACCGGCGCGCAGGCCGCCGACACGATCGTCCTGCCCTACAACGACATCGACGCGGTGCGGGCGGTCCTCGCCGAGCACGGCGAGGACGTCGCCTGCGTGATCACCGAGGCCGCCGCCGGCAACATGGGCGCGGTCGCCCCGGTGGAGGGCTTCAACGCGGCCCTGCGCGACGCCTGCCACGAGCACGGCGCGCTGCTGGTCATGGACGAGGTGATGACCGGGTTCCGGGTGTCCCGCTCCGGCTGGTACGGCCTGGACGGGGTCGCCGGCGACCTCTACACCTTCGGCAAGGTCATGTCGGGCGGCCTGCCCGCGGCGGCCTTCGGCGGCAGGGCCGACATCATGGCGCGGCTGGCCCCGGTCGGCCCGGTGTACCAGGCGGGCACGCTGTCCGGGAACCCGGTGGCGGTCGCCGCGGGCCTGGCCAACCTCCGCAACGCCACCGACGAGGTCTACGCCGCCCTGGACGCCAACGCCCGGCGGCTCGGCGACCTGATCGGCGCGGCGCTCGCCGAGGCCGGCGTCACCCACCGCGTGCAGTACGCCGGCAACCTGGTCAGCGTGTTCTTCACCGCCGACGAGGTGCGCGACTACGACTCCGCGAAGGCGGCCCAGACCTGGCGGTTCCCGCCGTTCTTCCACGCGCTGCTGGAGCGCGGCGTCTACGCGCCGCCCAGCGCGTTCGAGGCGTGGTTCGTGTCCGCGGCGCTGGACGACGCGGCGTTCGAGGTGATCGCGGACGCGCTGCCGCACGCCGCGGCGGCCGCCGCCGCGGCGCAGGCCCCGGAGGAGAGCAAGTGACCCGCACCGTCGTCCACCTCCTCCGGCACGGCGAGGTCTACAACCCGGAGGGCATCCTCTACGGCCGGCTGCCCGGCTTCCGGCTCTCCGGCACGGGCCAGCAGCAGGCCAAGCTGGTCGCCGAGCACCTGGCCGACCACGACGTGACGCACGTGGTGGCGTCGCCGCTGGAGCGGGCGCAGCAGACCGCGCGGCCGATCGCCGAGGCGCACGCGTTGGAGGTCGTGGCCGACGACCGGCTGATCGAGGCGGACAACCTGTTCGAGGGGCTGCGGGTGGCCGTCGGTGATGGCGCCCTGCGGTCGCCGCAGCACTGGCCGAAGCTGCGCAACCCGTTCAGACCGTCCTGGGGCGAGCCGTACCTGGTGATCGCGCACCGCATGCTGGCGGCCGTGCACCGGGCCAGGGCCGCCGCCGCCGGCCACGAGGCCGTGTGCGTCTCCCACCAGCTCCCGATCTGGACGCTGCGGCGCTTCCTGGAGGGCCGGCGGCTGTGGCACGACCCCCGGCGCCGGCAGTGCTCGCTGGCCTCGTTGACCAGCCTGGTGTTCGAGGACGAGAAGCTGATCCGGATCGCCTACGCCGAGCCGGCCGGCAGCACCGACCCCGCGGTGACCGGGGCGTGACCGTGCGGCCGGTCATCCGTCGTCTCGGGGTGGGGATCGCCGCCGGCCTGGCCGCCGTCCTGGCGCTGGCCGGCTGCTCGACCGGGGGCGACGCGGTCGCCACCGGCGGGGACTTCCAGTTCGTCTCGCCGGGCGGGCAGACGGAGATCCGGTACGGGGACGCGGACCGGAAGAAGGCCCCGGAGATCGCCGGGGAGAGCCTGACCGAGCAGGGGAAGCGGATCAGCGTCTCCGACTACGCCGGCAAGGTCGTGGTGGTCAACCTCTGGGGCTCGTGGTGCGGGCCGTGCCGGGGCGAGGCCGACGACCTCGAACGCGTGGCGGCGGCCACCAAGGACTCCGGGGTCCAGTTCCTCGGGGTGAACGTGAAGGACGACCGCAGCGCGGCCCAGGACTTCGTCCGCAACAACGGGGTCACCTTCCCGTCGCTGTTCGACCCGCCCGGCCGGTCCCTGATCGGGCTGAAGGGCTACCCGCGCAGCACGGTGCCGTCGACGATCGTGCTGGACCGCCAGCACCGGGTCGCCGCGGTGTTCCTGAAACCGCTGCTCGACACGGACCTCAGGCCCGTGGTGGAGCAGATCGCCGCCGAACCGGCGTGACCGCCCGTCCCGGCTCCCGGCCGGCGGAGCGCGGTGCGGGCTGCGTCACCCGACGGGTGGGCCGGTGCGTAGTCACCCAACACGTTTGCCTACGCTGACGGGCCGTGGACTTCAATGGCCTGGCGGTGTCCGGGCCGCTGCTGTTGGCGGCGGCCATGGCGATGCTGGCGGGCACGGTGTCCTTCGCCTCCCCGTGCGTCGTGCCGCTCGTGCCGGGTTACCTCGCCTACCTCGCGGGAGTCGTGGGCGCCGAGGCGCCGCCCGTCGAGGCCGGCGAGCCGCGCCCGCGCGGGCGCTGGCGGGTGGCCGGCGCGGCCGCGTTGTTCGTCGCCGGGTTCACCGTGGTCTTCGCCGTGATGATGCTGGGCGTGGTCGGCCTGTCCGACGCCCTGTTCGGCAACATGGAGCTGCTGCAACGGGTCGGCGGCGTCGTGACCATCCTGATGGGGCTGGTCTTCGTCGGGCTCGTCCCCGCCCTGCAACGGGACGTCCGCTCACACCGGGTCCCCCGGCTCGGCCTCGCGGGCGCGCCCCTGCTCGGGGCGCTGTTCGGCCTCGGCTGGACGCCGTGCATGGGGCCGATGCTCACCGGCGTGGTCGCCGTGGCCGCGGGCACCGGGGGCGGGAGCTTCCGGGGCGTGGCCCTGATCCTCGCCTACTGCCTCGGCCTCGGCCTGCCGTTCGTGGTGCTGGCGCTGGGCGCCCGGTGGGCCGTGCGGGCCACCGGCTGGCTGCGCCGGCACGGCCGTCACGTGCAGGTCGCCGGGGGAGTCCTGCTGATCGTCGTGGGAGTGCTGCTGGTGACCGGGATGTGGGGTGAGCTGGTGGCCTGGCTGCGGACGCCGATCGCCGGATTCGAGACGCCGATCTGATGGCCGGCGTGCTCGCCTTCCTCAGGAACACCTGGCGCGGCCTGACCGCCATGCGGACCGCGCTGGTGTTGTTGTTCCTGCTCGCGCTGGCCGCGTTGCCCGGCGTGCTGCTGCCGCAGTACTCGCTGAACTCGGCGAAGGTGGCCGAGTACAAGGCCCAGCACGACGTCGTCGGGCCGTGGCTGGACAAGCTCGGCTTCTTCAACGTCTTCGCGGCGCCCTGGTTCGCCGCGGTCTACCTGATGCTGTTCGTCTCGCTGATCGGGTGCATCGCGCCCCGCACGGTCGAGTTCGCGCAGCAGCTCAGGGCCGAGCCCAGCCTCACACCGCGCCGCCTCACCCGCATGCCGCACCACGCGCGGGCCGAGGTCGACGCCGACCCGGACAGCGTGATCGCCCACGCCAGGCAGCGACTGCGGGGCTGGCGGGTGGCGGTGCGCGAGGAAGCCGACGGCGTCCGCACCCTCAGCGCTGAACGCGGCTTCCTGCGCGAGGCCGGCAACCTCGTCTTCCACTTCTCGATGATGCTGCTGCTCGTCGGCCTGGCCGTCGGCAAGCTGTACGGCTACGAGGGCCAGGTCATCGTCCGCGCCGACGGCACCGAGAACCGGCAGTGGTGCAACTCCGGCCTGTTCGCCTACGACTCGTTCCGGCCGGGCCTGCGAGTCGACGGCACCGAGCTGGCGCCGTTCTGCGTCAGGGTGGAGAACTTCCAGGCCAAGTACCTGCACACCGGCCAGGCCGACAGCTTCCACGCGGACATCTCCTACCAGGACGGCTCCGCGGCCACCGGGGGCGGCTCGGACGAGTGGCAGAAGTACGGGCTGGAGGTCAACAGCCCGCTGCGGGTCAACGGCAACCGCGTGTACCTGCTCGGCCACGGCTACGCCCCCCGGTTCGTGGTGACCTTCCCCGACGGACAGCAGCGCACCGGGTCCGTGCAGTGGAAGCCGATGGACAACGCCACCCTGCTCTCCGAGGGCGCCACCAAGTTCGACCGGCCCGGCGTCACCGACCCGGAGCAGCGGCGGAAGACGCAGCTCGCGATCACCGGCCTGTTCGCGCCCACCGCCGGCTACGACGGCACGGTGCTCACCTCGGTGTTCCCGATGCCCAACCGGCCGGCCGTCGCCGTGGACGTCTACCTCGGCGACCTGGGCGCCGACTCCGGCACCCCGCAGTCCATCTTCAGCATCGACCGGTCCATGGTGGACGCCGGCAGGCTCGTGAAGGTGGCCAGGAAGAACCTGGAGCTGGGGCAGGAGCTCACCCTGGAGGACGGCACCCGCATCCGGTTCGACGGCGTGGAGAACTGGGTGTCGCTCCAGGTCTCGCACGACCCGGCCCAGGAGTGGGTGCTCGTGGCCGCCGTGCTCGTGCTGGTCGGCCTCGGCGGCTCGCTGCTCATCAAACGACGCCGGCTGTGGGTGCGGGCCTCCCCGTCCGGCGGCGCGGACGGGACCGGTCGTACGGTCGTCGAGGTCGGCGGGCTCGCCCGCACGGACCAGGCCGGGTACGGCGAGGAGTTCACCAGGCTTGCCGACGGTTTGCTGGCCGTCGGCCGACCCAGGGCCGCCGTGGGCGGCGGCCCCGAACGACGGGACGTGCCCTGATGCCGATCAACCAGACGTACTCGCAGTACAGCGACCTGTCCGTGGTCAGCGCCATGGCGGTCTACTTCCTGGCGATGCTGCTGCACGCCGCCGAGAACGCGTTCGGTCGGCAGGCGGCGAAGCGGGAGAGCAGGAACGCCGTCGCGGCGGGTGTTGGCGGCGGCACCGTGGTGGCCGAGCGCCCGGCCCCTCCGCCGCCAGGGGAGCGCCTGCTGCCCGAGCGGCTGGGCCGGATGGGCGTGGCGCTCACCGTGCTCGGCGCCCTGCTGCACCTGGCCTCGCTGGTGCTGCGCGGGTTGGCCACCAGCCGCGTGCCGTGGGGCAACATGTACGAGTACATCTCCGCGGTGTGCCTGGCCGCGGTGGTGGCCTGGCTGGTGATGGTGCGACGGCACCCGGTGCGCCAGCTCGGCGCGTTCGTGCTGACGCCGGTCGGCATCATGCTGTTCATCGCGGCCAAGCTGCTCTACGCGGACGCCGCCCCGGTGGTGCCGGCCCTGCGCTCGTACTGGATCGTGATCCACGTGTCCGCCGCGGTGATCGCCAGCGGCGCCTTCCTCGTCGCCGGCGTCACCAGCGCGTTGTTCATCGTGAAGGCCAGCAACGAGGCCAACCCGAAGCGTTTCGCCCGGCTCGCCGCCCGACTCCCGGAGTCGGCGGCCCTGGACAAGACCTCGTACCGGATCTCGGTGTTCGCCTTCCCGCTGCTGACCTTCGGCATCATCGCCGGCGCCGTCTGGGCCGAGTCGGCGTGGGGCCGGTACTGGGGCTGGGACCCGAAGGAGACGGTCGCCTTCATCTCGTGGGTGATCTACGCCGCCTACCTCCACTCCCGGGCGACCGCCGGTTGGCGGGGCAGTCGCGCCGCATGGGTGAACGTCGCCGGTTTCGCCACCACCGTGTTCAATCTGTTCTTCGTCAACCTGGTCACCACGGGACTGCACTCCTACGCGGGAGTCTGACCCGTTCGGGCGCGACCACCTGCGACGACTGTTATCGTCTTGGCCGACCCCAGGTCGACTCGGCGGCGGTGCTGGCACTACCTTCCGGTCGCGACAGGAAACGCCCAAGGGGGAGGACTCCAGCGGTGACCGGACGCTACGAGGAGCCCGAAGGCCGGCAGTGGCAGCAGCCGGGGGCCACGCCGGCCCAGCAGTCGGAGCCGGCGGGCGCGGGACGCGTCGATCCCTCGGCCTCCGGGCGGCACCAGGTGGCGGGCGGTCCCTCCGGTCCCCATCCCGTGGACCCGACGGGCCGGCCGGTCGAGCAGCCGGCCCCGCTCTACGCCGACCCGTCCAGCTCGGGTCAGTACCAGGTGGGCGGGGGAGCCTCCGGCCCGTACCCGGTCGGTGGCGGCGCCTCCGGCCCGTACCAGGTGAGTGGCGGTGCGTCCGGTCCCTATCAGGTGAGCGGCGGCGCGTCGGGCCCGTACCCGGTCGGCGGGGGTCCCTCCGGGCCTTACCCGGTGTCCGGCGGGCCGTCCGGTCCGCACCAGGTCGCGGGTGGCCCCTCCGGGCCGTACCCGGTCGACCCGCACGCCTCGGGGCCGTACTACGTGGAGCAGCACGCCTCCGGCCCCCAGCAGGCGGCCCAGCCCGGGTACTACCAGCAGGGGATGGTCCAGCCCGGCGCGACCGGCGCGCCGGCGGCGCAGCACCCGCAGCAGGCCGCCCGGCCGAACCAGCAGGACCTGTCCTCCTCCCAGCTCATCAAGCAGGGCAAGCGGCCGCCGCAGTCCGGCTGGCGCCGGGCCCTGTACCTGGCCTCCGGCCGGACGATCAACCTGGGTGAGAGCGCGGCCGACCTGCACCGCAGGGAGCTGATCGCCCGGATCAACCAGCCCCTGCACGGCTGCTACAAGATCGCGATGCTCAGCCTGAAGGGCGGCGTCGGCAAGACGACCACCACCACGACCCTCGGCTCGACCTTCTCGTCCCTGCGCGGCGACCGGGTGATCGCCGTGGACGCCAACCCCGACCGGGGCACGCTGGCGCAGAAGATCCCGCTGGAGACGACGGCGACCGTGCGGCACCTGCTGCGGGACGCCAGCCGGGTCCGCAAGTACAGCGACATCCGCGCCTACACCTCGCAGGGCCCGAGCCGGCTGGAGGTGCTGGCCAGCGAGCAGGACCCGGCCGTGTCCGAGGCGTTCAGCGAGCAGGACTACCGGCGCACGGTCGAGCTGCTGGAGCACTTCTACAACATCGTGCTCACCGACTGCGGCACCGGTCTGATGCACTCGGCCATGAAGGGCGTGCTGGAGCTGGCCGACTCGCTGGTGATCGTGTCGTCCGGCTCGGTGGACGGCGCCCGCAGCGCCTCGGCCACCCTGGACTGGCTGGACGCGCACGGCTACCGCGAGCTGGTGTCCCGGTCGGTCGCGGTGATCAACTCGGTGCGTCCCGGCTCGGGCAAGGTCGACCTGGACAAGCTGGCGCAGCACTTCGCGGCGCGGTGCCGCGCGGTCTGCCGCATCCCGTTCGACCCGCACCTGGAGGAGGGCGCGGAGATCGAGCTGGACCGGCTGGCCCCGGCCACCCGGCTGGCCCTGCTGGAGCTGGCGGCCACGGTCGCCGACGACTTCCCGCACGCCAGCGCGCGGGGCCGGGCCCAGTGACGGGTGACGGGCGCCGGGGGAACGGGCGGAGTCGGGTAATCCGTCGGTAAAGAGAGTCCCGTCCGGGTGATCTTCGGCCACGGGTGGGCGACGGTCGCTCCACGCGTGCGAGTGCTCACATTTCCGCGCCCTCGTCGTCGTGCCGAGAGTGGCATGTCGAGAGTGGGCGGGGGTGTGACGTCCGAGGGACTCGGTGAGGGCCGGGCCGGTGCTGGGGCCGCCAGATGCCGTGACACGGGGGTCTGAGCGAGGGCCGGGTGCGGCCTGGTGGGCCTGGGAGGCGTTCCGGCCCGGGCCGGGGGCGATGGGGCGCCAGGAGACTCGACGAGGGCCGCGTCTGTCCGGGCCGAGGGAGTGTCTCGGGTGGGCCTGGCGCTCCGAGACGGGAGGCGGCTGGTCCGGGTCCGAGCGGGCGGGAAGCCCCAGCGGACGTGTTGAGTGTCAAAACGCCACAGGAGCGCGCGTTTCCAGCCACCCAGCCCGCGATTTCGCCCATAACAGTGTTACTTGGGGGAACCCCCAATATTTATGCTCGCGCACAAAGTTGGGGTGGGGCAAGGCCCGGGTCGGGGGTTCCTCATCCACGAGGAGG
>NZ_JAMTCP010000048.1 GCF_024171885.1 Streptoalloteichus tenebrarius
TCTGCCCCCACGGGTTGCCCTTGTTCTCCAGGTTCTTGAACATCCCTCCCAGCTCGGTGGGGAAGTTCGACTCGATCAGCACCTGGTAGCGGCGCATGTCGATGATGTGGTCGACGTGTTCGATGTCGACCGGGCACTGCTCCACACACGCCCCGCAGGTGGTGCAGGACCACAGCACCTCGGGGTCGATCACCCCCAGCTCGTCCGGGCCACCGACCAGCGGCCGCTCCGCCTCCGCCAACGCCAACACATCAATGCCAGCCAGACGCTGCTCGGCGTTGTCGCCGGTGATGCCGACCTCCTCACCGGCCATGTCCTTACGCCCACCGGCCAACAGGTAGGGGGCTTTGGTGTAGGCGTGGTCGCGGAGGCTGGTGATGAGCAGTTTCGGGGACAGGGGTTTGCCGGTGTTCCAGGCGGGGCACTGGGACTGGCAGCGGCCGCATTCGGTGCAGGTGGTGAAGTCCAGCCAGCCCTTCCAGGAGAAGTCCTCGACCTTGCCCGCCCCGAACACGTCCTTGTCCGGGTCGGCTTCCTCGAAGTCCAGCGGCTTGCCACCACTCATCATCGGCTTCACCGCGCCCAGCGCGATCCCCCGGGGCTCGCGCTTGAACAGCACGTTGAAGAAGACGGTGAACCGGTGCCAGGCCACCCCCATGGTCAACACCAGCCCGACCACGATGAACCAGACCATCGAGATGGCGATCTTGAGTCCGGCGACGCCCCACACCGCGTTCTCCACCGCGGACCGCGACAGCCCGGAGAAGGCCAGCACCAGCGGGTAGCTGATCGCGAAGTGGACGTCGTACGAGGTGACGCCCTGCAACACCCCCTCCAGTCCCCGCAGGACGAGCACGAGGACGGGGATGGCGATGATGACCGACTCGACGAAGTAGGCCTGCCAGAAGCTCGACCCGGCGAACCGGGACTGCCGCTCGGGGCGACGCGGGTGGTGGAGCTGCCGGATCACGACCAACGTCAGGCCGGTCACCAGGGTCGCCGCCGCGAACACCTCGGTGACCAGTTCGAACGGCCACCAGTGGCCGACGCCCGGCAACACGAAGGCCGGGTCGGCGAGCTGGCCGTAGGCGTTGACCAGGGTCGGCACCAGCAGCACGAACCCCAGGAACACCCACCAGTGCGCGAAGCCGACCAGGGTCCACTTGAGCATCCGGGTGTGGCCGAGGGTCTCCCGCAGCACGCTCCCCACCCGGCCGGGCCAGTCGTCGGTCCTGGTCGGGTCGGGCGCGCCGAGCCGGACCACGGCGACCACGCGCCACAACGCGCGGAGGAACAGCCCCCAGCCGAGGACGCTCAGGGGGATCGACACGAGGATGGCGGCGAGCTGCATGGCCGGGCTCCCTGCGCGTGGGTTCGGGCCGTCGCCTCCGATTCTGCGCACCCCGCGTCACGGGCGCTCGCCCACCAGGTGGACGGGCGCCGCCACGCGTGGACAGGCCCCGGGCCGTCGCACCGCCCCCCGTCGGTCCCCCACCGCCGACGACCCGGGAAGCTTTGTCCACTGTGGACCCCGTCCTCAGTCCGCGTCTCACTCCGCCCGTTTGCGGGCGCGGAACCGGAAGGTGCCGCGGCGGAGGGTGACCCTGATGTCGGCGAACCCCACCCGGTACAGCCGATCACCCAGCGTGTCCGGATCGATCGGCATGTAGGTGTCGCCGAGGTGCGCCAGCCGGAAGCCGAGGCTGTGCACGTCGTCGGCCCCGGCGAAGACGCCGCCCGGGCGCAGCACCCGGTGCGCCTCGGCGAAGATCTGGTCCTGCGACCCCGGCGTGGGGACGTGGTGCAGCATCGTGAAGCACACGACGCCGGAGAACCGGGCGTCCGCCAGGGGCATGCGCGTGCCGTCCCCGTGCACGACCTGGACGGCGTCGCCGTGCCGCTCGCGGAGCCCGGCCGCGAGGGCCGCGTCGAGTTCCAGCGCGGTCAGTCGCGGCGCGCGGCGGACCAGGACGCGGGTGGTGGCCCCGTAGCCGGGCCCGATCTCCAGCACGTCGGCGCCGAGGTCGACGCCCTCCAGGGTCCAGGGGATCGTGTGGCGCTCCACGCCCCTGGCCCACAACTCCGACCGGCACAGCCAACGGTGGAGGCGATTCATCGGCATGACCCGACGCTAGGGGCGGGTGCGGATCTTCCGCGAGGCGATAGCCTGCCAGCTCATGTCGCGATCCGGACACCTCACGCCCGTGCCGCCGCTCGGCGCGATCGTCGTCGGCACGTTCGCCATGCCGCGGGGCGCCCGGTTCGACTGGCACCGGCACGGGGTGCACCAACTGGCGTGGGCGTCCCAGGGGGTGCTGACGGTCGGCGCGTGCGGCAGCACGTGGGTCCTGCCGCCGTCGCGGGCGCTGTGGATCCCGGCCGGTGTGCGGCACCGAACGGGGTCGACCAGCCCGTCCACCATGCGCAGCCTGTACTTCTGGCCCGAGCGGTGCCCGACCCGGTGGACGGCGCCGACGGTGGTGGCGGTGTGCGGGCTGTTGCGGGAGCTGATCGGGTACCTGGCCGGCGAGGCCGTCCCCGACGACACCAGGGCGCACGCGGAGGCGCTCGTGTTCGGCCTGCTCACCCCGCTCTCGGTCACCACCATCGACCCGCCCGCGCCGTGCGACGAGCGCGCCAGGGCGGTGGCCGAGGCGGTGCTGGCCGATCCGGCCGACGGGCGCGGCCTCGACGCGTGGGGGCGGGTGGTCGGCGCGAGCGGGCGGACGCTGGCCCGCCTGTTCGTGGCGGAGACCGGGATGAGCTTCGGGCGCTGGCGCGGGCAGGTCCGACTCAGGGCCGCCCTGCCGTTGCTCGCCGAGGGCGTCGCGGTCGCCACGGTCGCCCGACGCGTCGGGTACGCCACGCCGAGCGCGTTCGTCGCGGCGTTCCGGAAGGCCGTCGGGGTCCCGCCCGGCGCCTACTTCGCGCGGGGCGGCTCGCGCTGACCACCGTCGGGAGTCCGACCGCGGCTCTCCTTCGGGGGAAATGGTTCCACCCCTCGGCGCATCTTCACTCAAAAGGGTGATCTTGGGCGCTAGCCTGGCCGGCGACGATCACTCGTTCGGCACGGAAGCAGGGCGATGGGCACGTACGTCTTCGACCAGGCGTGGGCACGCGAGCGGGAGCGGCTGACCGCGTTGGAGGACCTGTACGACGACCAGTCCCTGCACCGGCTGGCCGCGCTCGGGGTGGCCGAGGGCTGGCGGTGCCTGGAGGTCGGCTGTGGGGCCGGCAGCGTGGCGCGCTGGCTGGCCGACCGGGTCGGGCCCTCCGGGCGCGTGCTCGCCACGGACTTCGACCCGCGCTTCGCCGAGGGGCACGGCCTGCCCAACCTCGACGTGCGCCGGCACGACATCCTCGTCGACCCGCTGGACGACGACGCCTACGACCTGGTGCACGCGCGGGCGGTCCTGGAACACGTCCCCCGCCGCGAGCTGGCGCTGGAGCGCATGGTCGCCGCCACCCGGCCGGGTGGCTGGGTCGTGGTGGAGGACTTCGACATCGGCGGGCCGATGACCGTGGCCGCCGCCCGGTACTACCCCGAGGAGCACGCCGAGCTGGCGGAGCGGCTCGGCCGGGCGCTGGAGCGGCTGTTCACCGAGCGGGGGGTCGACGCGAGCCTCGGCCGGCGCCTGCCGGAGATGTTGGCCTCGGCGGGGCTGACCGACGTCGCCGCCGAGGTGCGCGCGCCGGTGCTGTCCGGCGGATCGCAGGACTTCTTCCGGCTCACGCTTGAGCGTCTGCGGCCCGGCCTGGTGGCGGGCGGGCTGCTGGAGGACGCCGAGCTGGACCGGTTCCTCGACCTGCTCACCCTGCCGGCGTTCCGGTACGCGCCGAACTTCATGGTGATCGCCTGGGGGCGTCGACCGGAACCGGCGTGACACCCGACGGGGTGGGCGATCTCTGGTGATCCCGGGCGCCGTCAGCCGTGGCGCCCCGTGGCCGACCGCAGGGCCTCGGCGCACCGCCGGGTGAGTTCGAGGATGTGCCGGACGACGTCCGGTGAAGCGCCCGCGCTTCCCGCGCAATAGTTTTCGTTGTCCGTGTAGGCGGCTTTCACCATCGGGCTGTGCCGACCGCGAAATACGATCAGGACGCGCAGCAGGTCCGACACCACCTCGACCGAGGGAAGCAGTTCCGGACCCGCTCCGCCGGCCTCCCGCACCGCGCGGACGACCCGGGTGACCAACGTTTCCCGCCCCTCGTCGCGCGCGTACAGGCGACGCCACGCCGGCAGCCCGTAATCGATCAGATCGTCCTGGAGCGCGGAATGCACCGCGTCCCCGTGGTCGGCCGACCACACCACCCTGTCAAGCAGGTGCAGCGGCACGTGGGCGGCGGCCGGGCCGTAGTACCGGCGCCCGTCGACCTCGACGTCCTCCATGAACGGGCGCAGCCTGGCGGCGAAGAACCGGGCCGGGTCCACGACCCGGCCGACCGTGCGCATCACCTCCGGCAGGACCTCCAGCCGGGCGACCGCCCGCCGGCCGGCCACGGCGAACGCGGGGTCGGCGACGTCGGTCCCGGCCAGCCCGGCCAGCGCCAACGTGGCGTCCTCGATCGCGGGGGCCGTGCGGCGCACCGCGTCGATCAGCACGGTCTCCTCGCGCGCGCCGACGAACATCCGTTGGCGGGCGCCGGTCGGGTTCCACGGCCCGTAGTGCAGCACCGTGTCCCTGGGCACCATGTCGGTGGCCGCGCCGAGCGCCAGCAGCGGCCCCCGCGCCTCGGGGACGGCGGCCAGCGGCTCCACGCCGTGCCGCTTGAGCGAGCCGAGGAGCATCCCGATGTCCCGCATGGCGGCCAGCCGACCGACGGTGTCCCCCGGCGGGTCGGCGTGGTAGGCGGAAATCAGCGCGCGCAGCGCCCGCGTCAATTCCGGCAGGTCCGCCCGCGCATTCATCTCGGGCAGGGACGACAGGAGGGCGTCGGCGCGGAGTGGGTCCCTGGCCGCGACCTGACGACAAAACCGCTCGGTGAGCCGGAGATCCTCCGGTGCGCGGCTCTTGTTCAGCCGTACACCGTCCGTGACTAATACCCCCACGATCGGAATATTCGCGGACCATGGTTCCGGGGTCAAGGACTGGTCGGTGAACGGTCGTCACCGCTCGCCCCACCCGAGTGACACCTTGGTTGGTGACGCCCGGGACGGCGAGCCGGGGCGGAGATTCCGGTGCGACCGGGTAAGCATCCGGACGTGGACCGTGATCGGGCGCACCGGCGCTCGGTGTTGGACGTGGCGGCCGTGATGGTGGCCGCGGCACGCCGTGGCGAGCTCGACACCGCGGTGGAGGCCCTCCTGCGGCTCCGCGACGACCAGGGCCGGATCCCCCGCGCCGACCTCCGGCTGCTGCTGGCGGTGCTCGTCCGCTACGCCGGCCAGCTCCTGAGCGGCATCGCGGGCGACGCGGCCGGCCCCGACACCGACCCGAACGAGGCCCGGCTCCAGCTCCTCGACGAGAACGGCCCGGTCCCGGTGGACCGGGTGGCCCCGCCCGACCGCACGATCCTGCGCGCCGTGCTCGCCGCCATGCACGGCCATCCCGAGGACGCCGACCTGCACATCTCGATCGCGGTGGACAACGCCGAACGCCAGCACTTCTCCCACCTCATCGGGCGAGCGGTCGAACTGGCCAGCGGGGCGGTGGTGGAGGCGGAGCGCCGCCGGCTGCCGATCCCCGCCCTGCGCCTGCCGCCCCGGGGCGACTGACGACCGGCCGCGCGAGATTCCCGCCAGCGACCCGCGCCGTCACGACCCGCCGCGGCAGTCGCATGTCCGGGCGCGACCTGTTTCCGCCACCTGACTCGCCTCGCGATCGCCACACGCTCGTGCCACCTGGCCGCTCTGGGGAAACCAGCGGAAGCCCTTGCCCTGTCAAGCGTTCCCGCCGGTCGGACAGCGCGGAGGTGCTCATCCACCACTGATGACACCACTGATGAGCACCACCGACCGGGCGTCCCGGTGTCCCTGTCGGTGGGGAGGACCCCGGACGGGCCGAACGGGGAGACCTCACACCAACCCCCGCCCCCACCACATCTGTCACACGTATTGCCGATGCGGACGCGTGGGTTTTTCTCTTTCCTAGTAGGCGCCGGACCCGGTGTCCGCTGCCTCCTGTTCTCCCGCACCGGGTGCGTGCCCGCCGGGGTCCGGCATCCGGAGGGGAAGCGCGAGCTGGGGGTGGGCGATGGCGGACCGAGCGGTAGCCCGGACACCACTGGCGGCGGACGACGCCGCCGGCGACAGGGCGGTCGCGTTCGACCGGCCGAGGATGCCCGGGCCCCTGCCCCGACTCACGCCGCCGCGCCCCGGCGCGCGACGCGTCGCCGTCGAGCCGGTCCCCCCACGCGACGTCGACCAGGACGACGTCGTGCGGCACCTCGTGCAGGCGTTGGTGCGCCGGGTGGTGGAGCTGGGCGGGGTCGGGCAGGACCGGGAGCGCCCCCTGCTCGACACCACGCAGATGGGCGTGCGGTGCGTGCTGATGCGCCCGGCGCCGTCCCCCGAGAAGATCGCCGCCCTGCTCAGCCCCCGGGAACGGGAGATCGCCAGGATGGTCGGCCTCGGGCACACGAACAAGACGATCGCGTCCGTGCTGGAGATCAGCCTCTACACCGTCTCCACGCACCTGCGCCGGATCTTCGCCAAGCTCGGCGTCTCGACCAGGGCGGCGATGGTCGCGGTGCTGTCGGGCAACCCCCACCTGTTCGACCTGGAACCCGACCACCCCGCGCCCCGGATCGGCCGCGACTGAGGACCGCGCCCCTCGACCCGGCGCAGGAGGGGCGCGGGCGCTCAGGGTCGGCGGCCGAGGAAGGCGACGAGACGGTCGCTGGGCGAGGCGTCGGCCGCGACCGGGACCTCCTCGCCGATGGCGCCACCCCTGACCGAGGGCCGCACGAAGCCCCTGGCGAACGCCAGGATCCTCTCCGCCAGCTCGTCGGGGATCGTCGGGTCCTGCCCCGTCGCCCTGGCGACGTCCCAGCCGTGGACGGTGGCGTCGAGCGCGAGGAGGTTCGCGACCGCGCCGGCCGGCAGCTCGCCCACCGGCATCGCGCACGGCCGGCTCATCGCCCGCTCGTCGGTCGGACGCGCGGCCAGCGCGACGGCCGCTGCGGCGTCGAACGCGGCGAGGGGGTCCTGGCCGACGTGGTCCGCCGCCGAGGTCACCGAGGGGTTCATCTCGGCCGGGTCGACCACCTCGCCGCCGAGGACCCTGCCCAGCGCCCCCATCGTGCCGATCAGGTGGTTGAGGAGCTGGCGCAGCGTCCACTCGGAACACGGCGTGGGACCGTCCAGGCCGGCCGCGCCCATCCCCACGATCTTGGATCGGGTGAAGGCGAGCCCGGGTCCCACCAGGTCGACGGTGTCCATGACGTTCCCTCCCGCGCACCGCCACGACCCCGCCGTGGCGACCGGTCCTGTCGCCCGGACGCTAACGCCCCGCACCGACACGATCGTCTCGACTGAGGCGGCGCCGCTGAGAACGCACCCGGCGGGGAATCCCCTGCTCTCAGCGCCGGCCCCCACCGGTGTGCGGCGTTCCCTCCAACAGGTGTTGACTGACGCGGCCGTCATCGCCGAAGGGGGGCGCAGTGCTGTTCGCCGTCGTCGTCTTCGTGGTCGTCACGGGTATCCACTGGTACCTGTGGCTGCGGCTGGTCAGGGACACCACGCTCCCCGGCCGGTGGCGGCGGGTCGGCACGGCCGTGCTCGTCGGGCTCGGCGTGCTCCTGGTCGCGACGCTGACCGGGACCCGGGTGCTCGACCCGGAGGTCGGCGTGTTCCTCGCCTGGCCGGGCTACCTCTGGCTGGCGCTGATGTTCTACCTGCTGCTGGCGCTCGCCCTGATCGAGATCCCCCGGCTCGTGCTCCTGCGCCGCCTGCGCGGGCGCGCCCCGGCCACGCCGCTGGGACCGGAACCCGCGCCGCCCACCGCGACGGAGTCCCCGGCCGCCGAGCCCGAGCACCCGGCGACGGTGGGGATCGGGCAGAGCCGGCGGCTCTTCCTGGCCAGGTCCACGGCCGTGGTGGCGGGGCTCGCCGCCACCAGCGTCGTGGGCTACGGCGCCAGGACCGCCCTCGGCGGTCCGGTCGTCCAGCGGGTCGCGATCCCGTTGCGGCGACTGGACGCCGCGAGCGCCGGCATGCGGATCGCGGTGGTCAGCGACATCCACCTCGGCCCCATCCTCGGGCGCGGCCACACCGAGCGGATCGTGCACACGATCAACGAGCTCCAGCCCGACCTGGTCGCGATCGTGGGCGACCTGGTGGACGGCACGGTCGAGAAGCTCGGCAGGGCGGCCGAACCGCTGCGCGACCTGGTCAGCACGCACGGCTCGTTCTTCGTCACCGGCAACCACGAGTACTACTCCGGCGCGGAGCCGTGGCTGCGCGAGCTGGAACGGCTCGGCGTGCACCCGCTGCGCAACGAGCGGACCGAGATCCGCCACCGGGGCGGCGTCCTCGACCTGGCCGGGGTGAACGACGTGACCGGCCGGCAGCAGGGCGACGGCCCCGACCTCGACCGCGCGCTCGCCGGGCGGCCGGACGACCGGCCGGTGGTGCTCCTCGCGCACCAGCCGGTGCAGGTGGCCGACGCCGCGCGGCGCGGGGTCGACCTCCAGCTCTCCGGGCACACCCACGGCGGCCAGCTCGCCCCGTTCAACCTGCTCGTCCCGCTGCAACAGCCCGTGGTGGCCGGGTTGGCGAAGGTCGACGACACCTGGATCTACGTCAGCAGGGGCGCGGGGTTCTGGGGGCCGCCGGTGCGGGTCGGGGCCCCGCCCGACGTCACGCTGGTGGAGCTGGAACGGGGCTGAGCCGACGGCGGTGGGTCCCACGGGGGTTGGGCACGACCCGGAACCAGGTCACGCACCGCCACCACCACTCCAGCGGCCCGTACCGGAACCGCGTCAGCCACCACCGGCTCAGGCCGGCCTGGAGCGCGAGGACGACCAGGGCCAGACCGAACGCGGCGCCCCATCGGTGGCTCCCGGTGAGCCCGAGGAAGCGGTTCGCCAGGAGCACGAGGACGGTGGCCATGACGTAGTTCGTGAGCGCCATGCGCCCCATCGGCTCCAGCAGGACCGCCGCCGCACGCCCCACCCTCGTGTCCACCAGCAGCAGCACCGCGCTGGCGTAGGCCGCGGCCAGGAACAGGCCGGCGATCGACGCGACGTGGCCGTTCTCCGGAGCGACGTGCTGCCAGGCCGTGAGGACCATGCCCGGCACCGCGCCGCCCACACACAACCAGGTGATCGACCGCCGGTGGGACGCCAGGTCGTGGAACACCCCCCGGCGGGCGGTCGCCAGGCCGAGCAGGAACAGGCCGGGGACCAACCAGACGCCGCCGCTGGCCACCACCACCCCCGCGAGGGTGGCGAGCAGGCCGAGCGCCGTCACCGCCCACCACGGCAGCCAGCTCGCCGGCAGCAGCACGAGGAGCCCGGCCACGGCGTAGGGCAGCAACGCCTCTCCCGGCTGGAGGAGCTGGTGCGCGAAGCCCAGCACGGCCAGCGCCGCCAACCGTCGGGCCACGGCCGCCGACGCCGGCCGGTTCCGCGCCCGCGCGCGGTCCAGGAACAGCGCGAAGCTGACCCCGAACAGGAACGAGAAGATCGGGAAGAACCGCTCCCGCACGACGAGGTCGAGCAGGTGCGCCGCCGGATGCGGCGCGCCGGGCGTCACCACCGGGGCCATGTGGGCGATCGCCGGCAGGTTCACCAGCAGGATGCCGCACAACGCGAAGCCGCGGAGGGCGTCGAGCGCGGTGACGCGGGCGGCCGGGGACACGGCCGCCGGGCCGACGGGGACAGCCATGCGGCCGACGCTAGGCGGGGGCGGGGGCGTCCACCTCGGCCGTCGGACCGACCTCCTCCGCCGAACGGCCGATCCGGGGCGGGTCACGGGCTCGGGCTCGTCGACGGGGCGGGTCACGGGCTCGACGACGTCGACGGAGCGGACGACGACGCGGAGGGCTGCCCGCTCGACGTCGCCGGGGCACTGGAGGACGTGCTGGCGACCGAGGAGGCGCTCGGATCGGAGCCCGAGCGGTCCCTGGGCGCGCTGGGTGAGGTGCCGACCGCCGAGTCGGAGGCGCGGTGGCTGGCGCGCGGGGTCGGGGACGCGGTCCCGGAGGGAGCGGAGGCGGTGGTCGGGGTCGGCGTCCGCGCGAAGGTGGAGCCGTCCTTGGCGCGGGTGCCCGTCGGGCCGCCCTCGTAGTCCATCGGCGGGCCGTCGGGCTCGGCGGGCGCCCGGGAGCCGGACGAGGACGGCGCGCCGTCCGCCGGCCGGTTGCCGTCCTCGCGCCAGGCGTGCTGCCCGACGGCGATGCCGACCACGAGTCCGACGACGACGGACACCGCGGCGCCCGCGGACAGGGCGGGGGGCGGCAGCTTCGGCAGCTTGAGCACGTGACCTCCTGAGCCGGGCGGGTCCCCGCGTGGGACCGCCGGGGCGCCCCCGCGCGCGCCGCGCCGCGCCGACATCCGGAGCCGGGACGTCGCCCGCGAGCGGGGGCGCGGAGGGGCGCCCACGGACGCCACGGAGGTCTCCTCGCCGAACGCGCCGCGTCGACGAGGGCGCGACGCGGCTCACCAAGCCATCGCCGCCGGGGGTCCCCGGCATTAACCCGGTCCCACCAAGATCGCTCGACCGAGTGAGGAGGTGGCGCGCCGTGCCCGGCCGCGCGGTCCCCGGTCGGCAGCGGCGGGGGTGTCGCTCCGGTGACGGGACCAGCCGGAACGGCCGGACCGGCTGGAACGCATGGACCGGCTCGAACGCACGGGCCGGCTGGAACGGCCGGAGCCCGCCTGCGCGGGCAGGCGGGCTCCGGTCACGGAGAACGGACGCTCCGTGTTCCCGTCAGTGTTCGTCGGTGTTCGTGTGTTCGTCGGTGTTCGTGTGTTCGTCGGTGTTCGTGTGTTCGTCGGTGCTCGTCAGTGTTCTCGGATGTGGACCACCCTCAGCTCCGGCGAGGACTGGATGTCCTGCTCGCAGAAGCGGGCGCGCTGCCACTTGCCCTGCGAGAACAACCGGGTCTGGTCGACGTGGTGCGGCGAGGACGGGTCGCTGGACTGCGAGTAGGTCAGCAGCGTCGCCGCGTCCGGGCAGGCGCCCCTGCCGAAGGACACGGCCTGGATGTGGCTGGAGCCGTGGACGACCTCGGTGTAGCCCTGGCCCGCCTTCCACGGCGCGCCCACGATCATGTTCAGCACGCCGAGCTTGTCGTCACCGCCGTGCACGGGGATGCGCTCGCCGTTGCGGACCACGTACTGGTTCTCCCCCAGCCGCGCGTCCGGCGCGATCGCGCCCAGCTCCTCGACGGCGTCGCCGAAGGCCCGCCGCACGGCGGGGTTGGCGATGTCGAGGGTGTTGGGCGTGGTCACCGGCTGGGAGCGGTCGAAGGGCACCCGCCACGGGCTGGGGGTCACGCTCTCCACCCGCTGCCAGAACCGGTCGAACAGCAGGGCGCCACGACTGTCCACTGTGTACCGGCGGTCCCACTTCTCCAGCGCCTCGCAGGACCTGCCGACGTCCACGGTCCCCTTGCTGGTCGGCGCCTTGCCGCCGGGGAACGCGCGGCACATGCGGGCAGTGTCCGCGGCGGCCAGCTCGGCGGTCATGCTCCGGTCGGAGAACAGGACGTCCTGCATGGACTGACGGGAGAACTTCCTGCCCGGCAGGCCGTCCCTGCCGGCGAGCCGGTCCTCGACGGCGGTGACCGCCATCCGGGTGCGCGGCCCGGCCTCGGTCTCCTTGAAGCCCACGATCTGCGGATAGTCGGTGAGGAGCTGGTGCGGGTTGGTCAGCCAGGCGCTGTCGTTCGAGTTGAGCACGTAGTCCGAGCGCTGGAGCACCGGAAGGCGCTTCGGGCCGAACGTGCCGGGCTGGAGGGCGTCGGGGTCCCTGCCCCACGCGCAGTCGCCCCGCGAGCCGTCGAGCACGGGGACACGCGCCGTGCGGAACAACTCCTGCCCGAGCGGGGTCGAGCAGCGCCGCGCCAGCTCGTCCGTCACGTGCGGCACGACCTGGACGTCGGCGTAGAGCGCGTGGCCGGCGCGGTCGGTGGCGATGGTGTTGACCCACGGCACGCCCTGGGTGCTGGTCAGCGCCCGCAGCACGTCGTCGGTGTCGCGCGTGCGCCCCAGCTCGTACCAGGTGTTGAGCAGGCGGATGTTCTGCGCGTTCGGGTCCTGGAGCGCGTAGGCGGTGGTCGTGGTCCACGGCAGCGAGACCCTGGCGATCCCGGTGAGCACGGGGCCGTACCTCGTGCCGTAGAGCGTGCGCTCGACCCGACCAATCGAGCCGTCCGGCTTGCGGACCTCCACGGAGACCTGCCGCGAGGTCATCTTCTCCGGCTTGCCGTCCACCAGGTACGAGGTGGGGTCGCCGGGCACGAGCTTCAGCTCGTGCAGGCCGAACGGGCGCGCCGAGGCGACGGTGTGGCTCCACGCCACGTCCCGGTTGAAGCCGATCTGCACGAGCGGCAGGCCGAGCAGCGTGCCGCCGCTGACGTCCATCCGGCCGGGCACCGTGAGCTGCACCTGCCAGAACCGCCGGCCGCCGTGCCACGGGTAGTGCGGGTTGCCCAGCAGCACGCCCCCGCCGTCGGCCGTGCCGTCCTTGCCCACGGCGATGGCGTTGCTGCCCATGTCCGGCTTGTCCAGCGTGCTCCGCAACAGCTCGGCGGCCTCGGCCGGTGCGGTGGCGGTGGTCTCGGCGCGGGACGGGGCGGGCGGCCGCGCCGCCGTCAGGCCGTCGACCGCGATGCCCTGGCCGAGGGTCGTGGCCAGCGCGGACAGGTGCCGGTACACGTCGATCTCGCCGATCTGCCGGACGGGCACGCCGCCGGGGCACTGCCGGCCGCCGGACTCCCGCACCTGGCGGTTGTAACCGGCCACGTAGCCCCGGATGAGTTCCCTGACCTCGGGCTTCGGTCCGAGTGGCGCGGGCTGGGCGAGCAGGCGCTCCACCTCGCCGCTGTCGATGAGCCGTTGGAAGTGCAGGTCGCTGGCGAGGTTGTTCCCCGCCGAGCCGAGCGCGTCGTTGGCCGGGCCGTCCGGGCCGAGCACCTTCGACCGCTGCGCGGAGAGGGTGAGGTACATGTCGGCCAACACGCACAGGTTGTCCTTGGCGGCGCCGTAGCCGTACCCGTACCCGACGCCGGCGAAGTTGTTGGCGCGGATGTGGGCGACGCCGCCCTCGGTGTACCGGATGGTGGCGGAGAAGCCCCCTCCGGCCACTTCGGACTCGGCGTGTGCCGGGACTGTGGCCACGGTGGTGCCGGCGAGGGCCAGGCCCACCGCCAGCAGGCCCCACCGTCTGGCGGCGGGCCGTCTGCGGGTCGTCGTCACGTCTGTTCGTCCGCCTTCCTCTGCCGTCGTCGATGTTGCGGCTTCAGCAAATCGGGACGACTCGGGCGGGAGCATCGGCCGAACGGCCGGGGCCAGCCGACGGAACCGGTTGGGCCGTTCGAGCGAAAGAGCGGGAGCGACGGCCCACCATCGAACCTATGTCCACTGTGGACAAGCAGCCGTTGTCCCGCTCGGCGGAGGAGGAGAACGCCACGAGAGGAACGGGTGAGCCAACAGGGGCTGCTGGTGGTCGGGATCGGTGGAGGACGGTATCCGGCGTCGTCACCGACGGGAAGGTCTGGGCAGACCCGTCAGGCAGGCCGGTACCGCTTCTCGGTCCTGCCCGCGCGCGGGTACGTGGTGAGGTCCGAGGACCGTGGCCAGGACGGGCCTCGGGTCTGACCTTGGCGACGAACGAGTCGCGCTTCGTGCCAACCGCGAACCGCGGCGAGCCGGTGCGGATCAAGCGCGTCGAAGGCGGCTTCCCGCACGTCACCGGGCTTCACGCCGGCCTGGCCACCGGCTGGGGCGAGCTGGTGGGCACGCCGGTGTGCGCAGGTGCTGTTGATGGTCGCCTGGACGGTCACGTCCGGGCGGCGAGGGTCGAGCAAGTCGTCGGCGCGGCCGACCTCGGCAACGTCGCCGACGCGCTCAGCGTCACCGTCGACCTGCCCCGGGGGCCGCGGAGTGGTCGGGACCGGCGGCATGCGGCCGGACCTGGTCACGGACGGGAAGGCCCTCGCGATCACCGCGAGCTGACCTCGGCGCGCCGCGCCCCGGGGGACGCGGCGGGGCCGCGGGCCGTGGGGACGGTTCGCGGCCCCGCCGTGTCCTGGCGCTCCGGGCGGAGCGCCCCCGGCCTGGTCCGCCCTCGCTACACGACCAGGCCGAGCAGCAGGACGAGCACCAGGGAGACCACGGACACGATCGTCTCCATGATCGACCAGCTCTTCACCGTCTGGCCGATGCTCATCCCGAAGTACTCCTTGACCAGCCAGAACCCCGCGTCGTTGACGTGCGAGAAGAACAGCGAGCCGGCGCCGACGGCCAGCACCAGCAGGGCCGCGTGGGTCGGGCTCAGGCTGGCCGCCAGCGGGGCCACGATGCCGGCGGCGGAGATCGTGGCGACCGTGGCCGAGCCGGTGGCCACCCGGATGGCGACCGCGATCAACCAGCCCAGCAGCAGCGGCGAGAAGTTCGCCCCGGTGGCCAGGTTGGTGATGACCGTGCCGATCCCCGCGTCGACGAGGGTCTGCTTGAACCCGCCGCCGGCGCCCACGATGAGCAGGATGCCGGCGATGGGCGGCAGCGAGTCGCCGATCGTGGCGGACAGCTTGTCCCTGGTGAACCCGGCCGCCCTGCCGAGCGTGAACATCGCGACGACCACGGCGGCCAGCAGCGCGAACAGGGGCGCGCCCACGAAGTCCAGGACGTGCCGGGCGGTGTTGTCCTTGGCCAAGGCGATGTCGGCGATCGCCTTGCCCATCATCAGCGCGACCGGCAGCAGAACCGTGAACAGGGTCGCCGCGAAGCTCGGCCGGCGGCCACCGTCGCCGTCGTGCCGCTCGGGCACCAGGTGCTCCGGCGGCGTCGGGTCCACCCAGCGCGCGGCCACCGCGCCGAACAACGGGCCGGCGACCGCCACGGTCGGCACGGCCACCAGCAGGCCGAGCCCGAGGGTGATGCCGAGGTCGGCCTTGAGCGCGTCGATGGCCACGAGCGGACCGGGGTGCGGCGGCACCAGGCCGTGCAGCACCGACAGACCGGCCAGGGCGGGGATGCCGACGCGCATGAGCGGCTGCCCGGCGCGGCGCGCGACCAGCAGCACCACGGGGATCAGCATGACCAGGCCGATCTCGAAGAACATCGGCAGGCCGATGAGCGTGGCGACCAGCGCCATCGCCCACGGCAGGGTCCTGCCCCGCGCGCGCCCGAGGATGGTGTCGACGATCTGGTCGGCCCCGCCGGAGTCGGCCAGGAGCCGGCCGAGCATCGCGCCGAGCGCGATGAGCACGCCGACGCTGGCGACCGTGCCGCCCACACCCTTGGAGAAGCTGTCGATCACCTTCTCCAGCGGCAGGCCGGCGACCACGCCGAGCACGCCCGAGCCCAGGGTGAGGGCCAGGAAGGGGTGCACCCTGAGCTTCGTGATCAGCACGACGAGGACCGCGATGCCGAGCAGTCCCGCCGCGACCAGGCGGGTGTCGTGTCCGGTCCACGCGGCCGCCACGACGGGTGTGGACGTCATCAACGTCGGCACCGTCACCGCGGCGCTCCTTCCTGTCCCGAGCCCGGGGTGAGGGCGGCCGTCGCGGCCGCGACGATGTCCTGGGGGGTGTGCGCGACGTCGACCGTCAGGCCCGGCTCGTCCGCGCCGAGCGGTTCGAGCGCGGCGTACTGGGAGCCCAGCAGCTCCGGCGGCATGAAGTGGCCGGTGCGGGCGGCGACCCTGGCCCTGATCAGCTCCGGGTCGCCGGACAGGTGCAGGAACCACACGGGCACGCCGGCCCCGCGCAGCAGGTCCCGGTAGCCGCGCTTGAGCGCGGAGCAGGTGACCACCGCGCCCGACGGGTGATCGTGGATCCAGGCGGCGATCGACCGCAGCCAGGGCCAGCGGTCCTCGTCGTCCAGGGCGTGGCCGGCCGCCATCTTGGCGACGTTCGCCGGGGGGTGGAAGTCGTCGCCCTCGGCGTAGGGCACGCCGAGGCGGTCGGCGAGCAGCGTGCCGACCGTCGACTTCCCGGAGCCGGAGACCCCCATGACCACCACGACCGGGGTCGTTCCCACCTCGTACCTCCAACGCGACGTTGCGTTGCCGCACCTGCCGGCGGCCTTCGGGTGTCGATCCCGAGTACCCGCTGGCGTCGGCGTGCCCCGATCCGGCCACGCCTTCGTGCGCCGGCGGCCACTATCAGCTCATTGGTACTACTTTTCAAGGCGATGCGACCAAAAAGTCATACTTAATCGATGCCGGTGCGGCTGATGCCCGCTCGACTACCCTCGGTCGAGGCGTCAGACGGGCGTGCGACAACGCTCCGTGACCAGACGCCGCACCCCGCGACACCTTCGGAGGAGTCACCGCGATGCAGGGGTTGCACGGCCGGGTGCTGGACGCCCTCGGTCCCGCCATCGCCGGTGGCGCCCACCCGGCGGGCTCGGTGCTGCGGATCGAGGAGCTGGAGGAGCGGTTCGCCTGCTCCCGCACGGTCATCCGGGAGGCGGTCCGCGTCCTGGAGTCGATGAACCTGGTGAGCAGCCGCCGCCGGGTCGGGCTCACCGTGCGGCCCCGCGAGGAGTGGAACCTCTACGACCCGCTCGTGATCCGCTGGCGGCTCGCCGGCGCCGACCGCGCGCACCAGCTCCGCTCCCTGAGCGAGCTGCGCTCGGCCGTCGAGCCGGTCGCCGCCGGGTACGCGGCGCGCCGGGCGACCGCCGAGCAGTGTGGCGAGCTGGTGGGGTTGGCCATCAAGCTCGCGGCGACGGCCAGGGCCAGGGACCTGCGGGCGTTCCTGGAGCACGACATCGCCTTCCATCGGCTGGTGCTCCACGCGTCCGGCAACGAGATGTTCGGGCGCTTCCACGACGTGGTGGGCGAGGTGCTCACCGGCCGGACCGAGCACCACCTCATGCCGGCCGAGCCGCACCCCACGGCCGTGCGGCTGCACGCCGACGTCGCGCAGGCCATCCAGTGCGGCGACGCGGAGCGCGCCGAGGCCGCGATGCGGGAGATCGTCGTCCAGGCCATGGCCGAGATGACCCCGGTCTTCGACGACGCCTGAACACCACCTCACGCCGCTCCACGGCCCTGCCCGGCGTCGGTCACCGTCTTCCCGGCCTTCCGGCCGATGCGTCAGGCCTGCGGCTGGCCCTGCCGCCTCGCGTAGGTCAGGTGCACCACGCCGCTGGTGAACACCTGGGTGTCGACGAGGTCGAACCGGTGCGGCTCGAACCCGCGCCCGCCGAACATCGGAATCCCCGACCCGATCACAACCGGGTGCTGAACGTCCTATGAGACACGCTGCCGAGCTTCCGCTCGCAGCTTGCGCGCTCGTCGTCCCCACCAGACAGCGGACGCGACACGGCCTTCTCTGAAGAGTACGTCGGCAAGGTTCATCGCCGCCTCGGTGTCACCACCTTCTGCGGCCCGCCGATACCACCGCAAAGCTCCTTCCACCTCACCTCGATTCGCAAAGATCGCTCCCAGGTTGTAGGCGGCGTCAAGGTTCCCGGCGTCGGCCGCAACAGTCAGAGGCTCGATCGCCTCATCCACTCGCCCGAGCTCTTCGAGCACTTCGCCCAGGATGGCGGCCGCGTCCCGGTCTCCCAGGGCCATCGCTCGCCTGAGCCAGGCCAAGGACTCCTCAGAACGACCTGATCGGTACAGAATCGCGGCCAGCACCTTGGCCGAGTCGACATGCCCGCACTCCGCGGCGCGTCGATACCACTCTTCGGCTTCCTCATCCCGGCCGGCCGTGCGGAACACGTTGCCGAGACTCCCTCCGGCGCGCGCCAAGCCGGCTTCGAAAGCACGGCGGAACCAAACCTCGGCTCCCGCGCTGTCACCCTTCTCGAGACAGAGGGCCCCCCGGTTGAACGCCCCCTCCGGCAAGCCTCGCTCGAATGCCACCTCGTACCAGTACTCCGCCTGCTCCAGTCGACCGGCGTCGTGGTGGAAGCGCCCGATGTTGAACGTCGCGTACTGATCACCAGAACGCTCCGCGAGCTGGAACCAGGGCTGCGCCTCATCCACCCTTCCGCTTTCGCACATCACTCGACCGAGATTCGTGGCGGACCGGTGGTCGCCACTCTGCGCGCCACGGCGGTACCAAACCTCAGCCTCGTCGGAGAATCCCTGTTCTTCCAGTTGCGCCCCGACCAGGAAAAATGCCGGAGGATACCCGGACTCCGCCGCGTTTTTACTCCACCTCAACGCTTCGGCGTGATCACCGTCGTCGTTCAACATCACGCTGAGGTTGTACGCGGCCTTTGGTTCACCCTGCTCAGCTCCCCGCCGAAAATAGACCCGAGCCTCGTCTCGACGGTCGTTCTCCATGCAGAGGACGCCCATGTTGTACGCCGCCAACGCGGAGGCAGGTCCGGCGTCTGCCGCCGCCACACGACTCCATACCCTCTCCGCAATCTCGAACGACGTCGCCGTGCCCGCCTCCGCCGCGTAGACCGCGATGCTCATGAGTTCGTCTCGCGGCGCCTCCTCGAGAACTCGCCGCCACACGTGGTCCGGCACGGGAGGACAGGGCGAGAGGCGGCCCATTCCGTCGACCAGGTAGTCGAACACCCCCCAGTGTCTCGCTTTGACCGGAAGCAAGGGGCTCGTGACGCCGAAACGCTTTCGACTCGCCCAGGCGAAGGCATCCGTGAGAGGCTCGGGACGAAGCAGATACCCGCCTTGTTCCTCCAGGTAGTGCTCGTGGAGGTCAACGATCAGCTCTTCGGCGTACGGCCCCGGTAATCCAGTTCTCGCCAGGTCGACCGCGGCCGCCACCAGGGCGGCGCCTCTGGGTTGTCCGTCGATGTCCATCGAGCGTCGCCATTCCGACCAGATCGCGGGCCCGGCGGCGAGGTACTCGGCGACACCGTAGGGACCGTGGCGGCCGACCGCGTCCGCGATCCTGTCGTCATCACACATCCGCGCGCGCTCGATCTCGCTCTCGCTCCAGATCCGTGGAACCTCGATCGGCTCGGCCATCTCGAGCACGCGCTCACTGATGCGTAGCGCCTTGATCGCACCGAGTGCCGTGCTCGCGTCATCGCGTTCTCGGGCCGCCGCGTTGAAGATCTCGAACGAACGGACACTCATGGTGGCGATGATCGGAACACGGAGTCGCATGTACTGGGCGAGAGTGCGCTGGTCAAGCGCATTCGGCCCAAGAAAGTCCTCGAGATCGTCGAGCCAGAGAACGCATCGCACGCGCTTCTTGGTGATTGTCCGAAGAACGATGGGCAGTTCAGCTCCGACCGAGGGCGCGACGACGCGGTGGTCCGGAAGCACCGAACGCACGGCTTCGAACGCCGCCCTCGTCTTTCCCGCGGCCGAGTGCCCGAGCACGAGAACAAAACCGCCGTTTTCGGCCGCGGCACCCACTCTGGCCCGCAGGCGGGCATCGATGTCCCGTTCCACGTAAGGCGGAACCCTTTCACCACCTGCGGACGAACGCGCGGGGTGCGTGCCAGCTTCCAGCGGGTCCCAGATACGCGCGTATGGCCAGAGATCCGGGTCCTCGAGGTGGGCGATCCCCGCTGACGGCACGGCGAGACTGACGACATCAGCACGCCCGATCTGCAGGACACTGCCGTGGACTGTGCTCTCCGAGGTCGAGTTGGTCGTCGAACTCCGGCCACTGTGCTCGCCAGGCTCGTCGTGATCCCCTCCACCCACCATCACGGTGGATACCATAGCCTGCGCGGAGCGGTGGACACACCCTCATCGGCATCTCCTGAGAAAGGGTATCAACCGTGACCAAAGGCGGACGCGACAAGCGGTCCAAACCGAAGAAGAAACGAGCGAGACGTCGAGGAGACTCGGCGTCGAATGAATCGTTCGATGGTCAGCTCGCCGCTGAACGCGCGCTGCGCGGACTGCTCGCGACCAATCCCCCTGGACGACTGACCCTGGCCGGGGCCTACGCCGCGGGCTACGTGGCAATCGGCCTGGCACAGGTAGAAGGGGACTGCCCCGAGTGGTTCCACAGGACGGACCCACTGGACTTGTTACTGCTGGGAATGACCTTTCCTCAGACCTTCCGCGACGAGTACGAGTTCGGGAACTGCCGAGCCGCGTGGACCGATCTGCTGCGCCAAACTCCCCATTGGAAGGACGTCGAGCGCTTCGTGAGCGAAGCCGTCCAGCTCAGCAAGGAGCGCGATCTTCCGATCGACAGCCCGAAGGCGCTTCTACTCCTGGCCGGACGACTGGAAGCCGCGGGACTCGACCAACACGATCTCCCGAGATCGCTCCATCCTGCGACAGCCTTCTCCGAGCCTCGATTCATCTGTGGCCCGCGTCAGGACTTCACGCCGCCATCACCATCCACGGAAGCGCTTCGACGGGCGGAACAGTTCTTCGCTGACCTCAAAACCGGACTGGCCGAAGGGAGAACGTGTGCCGACGGACTCAGTAACGGCCTGTTCCTGCTCGAGCACTTCGGTCTCCCCGTTCACACCGACTCGGCAGCGCTCTTGGTCGCGCTCTATGTGGGACTGGTCGCGTCGGACGACGAACCTCCCGATGAACTATATGACCGCGCGACCGCATGGGCGCTGGGCCTTCGCGAAGACTCACCTATTGCACAGGTCACTGACACCATCATGATCTCCGCAGTACAGGAGCTGTCGCCCCGCGCGACGGTCAGTCGGTTGTTCATGATTCCGGATTTCACCCGCCCCGTGAACGAGGGCGACCGACGATGGCACAGTGCTCCCGGAACTGGTTTCACACCCCTCGCCTTCGAGTTCGGACACCGCGAGGTGCGCACCCGCTCAGGTCGAACGATCAAAATGGACGCGGTCACCGCGGCGAGCCTGAGAAGCGGATACGACAAGTTCGAAGAAGAATTCGGTCGTCCGCCGGGTCCCGGCGAGTTTTTTGAGGGCGCCGACCTGGAGACAGCGCTAATAAAGATGAAAGATGTTTTGGAGGCCATCGGCATCCATCCAGCATGGGTCCACGCGTTCTTCAAGAAGAAGTTGCCACTTCCGAACATTGACGGTTCCGCCATGTCCACAAAAGACCATCGGCAGTGGGAGAAGGCCGTTGCTAACTATC
This sequence comes from Streptoalloteichus tenebrarius, assembly GCF_024171885.1. Lineage (GTDB taxonomy): Bacteria > Actinomycetota > Actinomycetes > Mycobacteriales > Pseudonocardiaceae > Streptoalloteichus > Streptoalloteichus tenebrarius. Next base: position 21,146 of record NZ_JAMTCP010000048.1, read on the forward strand.
TTCGGCGACATCCCGAAGAAGAGCCACCCGATCACGAACACGAGATCAGCAAACTGCGCCGGGCGGCCACCATAATGACAATTTGGCAAGCGATCACGGACCCCAACGTCGCCAGGGCGTTGATTGCTACGTTCGACAGCGATCCCAGTTCCGACAGCAGCCCGTCAACTAAGGCCGTCGCAGAACTCGCCAGAGGTTGGAGTGCCGACCTCCTCCGAAGTTTCAAGAGTGTTCCTGCCATGCGGGAGAGGGCACTCGACCTGGCTCGTCACTGGGGTGGCGAACACCTGGAGGAACGGATTAGTGCCTGCGCCGAGGTGAGAAAGAAGCAAGCCCAGTCCATTGACCCAGCAGTGCTGTTCGTCTTGGCGTCAGCGGCTGTCGCGATGCAAGCAGTAGACCTCCACAGATCTGATGAGCGAGTCTGAGCGCGGCCACCCGTGCCACCAAGCCCGCCATCGCCAAACCCGCCGGAACCGTCCGCGATGGGCACAGCAAGCGCCTACTGCGGCGTCAACGCATGCCGCGGTCCTGCCGCGGCGACCCTGTCGATTCGACGACCGCACTGCGCAGGCCAAGACTCTCCGGAGGGCGCGGTAACCGTCCTGACTCGACTGCACCATCGCGTTCACGGCGACCGACGATGGCGACGAAAGAGACAAGATGGAGGGAGACTCCTGTCCGAACCAGGGGTTCTCCCATGCGACTCGTGGTGGGGCCAGTGGGAGTCGAACCCACACTGTCACGGACCTAAACCGTGTGCCTCTGCCGGTTGGGCTATGGCCCCATCCCGGGGTCCCCGGGATGGGGCCAGCGTAGAACGGGGCGGTCCCGGAGCGGAGCGGGGGCCGGTATCGGGGCACGGGCCACCGGCCGGGAAGAGCGGTCAACTACCGTTGTCGCGGCAGGACCCGGCAGGTGCGAGGAGGACACGTGGCGCGCGACCCCGAGACCATCCAGCGGGAGATCGAGCAGGCCCGCGACGCGCTCGCGGTGACGCTGGACGAGCTGGGCAGGAGGGCGAACCCGCAGCGCTTCGTGGACACCGCGAAGTCGACGGTGCGGGCCCGGCTGGAGGACCCGAGGATCAAGTACGCGCTCTACGCCGTGGGCGGCCTGGTGGCGCTGGCGCTGCTGCGCCGCATGTTCCGCTGAGCGGGCGCCCGGGGCCACCGGCCCCGGGCGGGGAACGTCAGCTCAGGAGCGGGAGCAGCACCCCGCGCACGAGGTTGTCGACGAACAACTCGTCCAGCGGCTGGCCGGTGAGCATCAGGCGGCGGACCAACGCGCCCCCGGCGACCTCGACGACCATCCGCACCGGCGCGTCCGGCCGCACCTCGCCCCGCCGCCGGCCCCGGTCGAGGATGCGTTCGAGCACGGCGTCCTGCTGCGCCAGGAAGGTGCCGCGGAACGCCTCGGCCAGCTCGGGCTCGTGCGGCAGCTCGCCGACCAGCGCCTGCGCGGCCTTGCCGACCGGCCCGGTGAGGAACCGGGCGAAGCCGGTGAGGAACTCGGTGAGGTCGCCGGCGAGCGAGCCGGTGTCCGGCTCGGGCAGCCGCTGGCTGGCCAGGTGGTTGGTGGTGTCGATGACCAGGTCGAGTTTGGACTCCCACCGGCGGTAGATGGTGGCCTTGCCGGCCCTGGCCCTGGTCGCCACCGCGTCCATGGTCAACGCCCGGTAGCCGACCTCGGCCATCACCTCCAGCGCGGCCTGGCGCAGCGCCTCGTCGCGGCTCGCGTCGCGCGGTCGGCCGCGCTGGGCGGCCCGTGGTCCGAGGGGCCCCTGTTCGGACGCGGTGGCCAACACTGCCTCCTCCTGGCCCGCCGCGCCCAGACGGCCGGCGCCGCCCGGTGCGCGATCACGCTCCTCCGGCCTGCCACATCCTAGGCGGCTCGGGGGGAACGGCAATGACCTGGACGATCGGCCCACACGTCCGTCCACTGAGGTCCGCCGCACCGGGGCATCGGCGGCGCCTCACGTCCGGGTGGCCGGGCGGCGGGGACCAGCCCGCCGCCCGGCCACACGATCAGGCGTCGGCCTTCTCCCTGGCCGCGTCGGCCTCGGGAGCGGCCTCGGTGGCGGCGTCGGCGTCGGTGGCGCCGTCGGACTCGGCGTCGGTGGCGGCCGGCGCCTCCTCGGCCTCGGCCGGCTTCTCGCCGCCCAGGGTCATCGCGGTGTGCTGGGCGTGCAGGTAGGCGGTGGTGAAGGCCAGCGCGTCGCCCGCCAGCAGGTGCACCACGGTCCGCTGGCCGGCGTCGCCCGCCAGCTCCTCGACGATCTGGTCGGCCCGGTCCCTGGCGGCGATCAGGCCGGGCGCCTGCGCCGCTCTCTCGACCTCGTCGACCCTGACCACGATGTCCCAGTCGTCGCCGTTGGGCACGTAGTTCACCACGACCGGTGCCTTCGCCATGCCTGTACTCCCCCACGGGTGGTCCTGCGTTACCCGGGGTCACCCCGGCCGCACTCTCCCCGTGCGATCCCCCATTTGGGTGAACCCCGCCGGCTCACGTTACCCGCAGCCACGTCACCCGGCAGGTCGAAGTCCTCACCCGAGGCGACTTCGTCACACCTGACCGGTCGGACCTGGCGTTCCCGCAGGTAGTCGCGGGCTCCCACGTCTCCCCGCGCCGCCAGGGCCACGCCGGGCCAGTGGTCCCGCCCGAGGAGGACGGGGTGGCCGCGCACTCCCCCGTACGTGGCCGCGGCGAGGGCATCCGGTCGGGCGAACGCCGCCACCCGGCGCACCGCCTCGGCCGTGACCCCCGGCATGTCGACCGGCAGCACGACCACCGCCCGCGCGTCCCCGTCCGCGAGCGCGGCGAGACCCGCCCGGAGGGAGGAGCCCATGCCGGTGGGCCAGTCGGGGTTGTCGACCAGGACCGCGTCACCCAGCCGCGCGAGCCGCCGGACCTCGGCGGCGGCCGCGCCGAGCACGACGACCACCGGGGCGCAGCCGCCGGAGCGCAGGACGTTGACCGCCCGCTCGACCAGCAACCGGCCGTCGCACTCGACCAGCGCCTTGGGCATCCCGAAACGGCGGCCCGCGCCGGCCGCCAACAGCAGGCCGGCGACCCCGCTCACGGCCGGACCGCCCTCACCGTCTCGTGGTGGATCGGCCCGTCGGTGGTGGACAGCGGCGCGCCACCGCCCCCGCGCCGCACCGCCACGATCTCCGCCGCGATCGACACCGCCGTCTCCTCCGCCGTCCGCGCGCCGAGGTCCAGTCCGATCGGCGACCGCAGCCGCGCCAGCTCGGCGTCGGTCACGCCGGCCGCGCGGAGCCGACGGGTCCGGTCCTCGTGCGTGCGCCGCGACCCGAGCGCGCCCACGTAGGCCAGGGGGCGGCGCAACGCCTCCACCAGCACGGGGACGTCGAACTTCGGGTCGTGCGTCAGCACGCACACGACGGTCCGCTCGTCGGTCGGAGTGCGGGCCAGGTACCGGTGCGGCCACTCCACCACCACCTCGTGCGCCTGGGGGAACCGCGCGGGGGTGGCGAAGACCGGCCGCGCGTCGCACACCGTGACCCGGTAACCGAGGAACCGCCCGACGGCGGCCACCGCGGCGGCGTAGTCGATCGCCCCGAAGACCAGCATGCGCGGCGCGGTCACCCAGGACTCCACGAAGACCGTGAACTCGGTCGTGCCGTCGGCACAGACGTCGCGCAGCCCGGTCACGCCCTGGTCGAGCGCGGCCCTCGCCTCCGCGACCACCACCGAGTCCCGCGCGGGATCACCGGTGGTGCCGCTGTGCCGGTCGCGGTAGACCGCCAGCGCCGCCCCGAGGACGGCGGCCGGACCTCGCACCACCCTGACCAGGGCGACCGGCTCGCCGGCCTCCTCGCCCACCCGTCGCGCGGCCTCCGCGACCCGCAGCGCCTCCGCGACCGGCCCCGACGCCGGGCGACGCATCGGCTGGACGAAGACGTCCAGCTCCCCGCCGCAGGTCAGGCTGGGCGCGAACGGATCGTCGGCGGACTCCCCCGCGACGCCGTAGGACTCGGTGAGCGGTCGTCCCTCGGCCAGCGCGCGCCGCGCCAGCTCGTAGACCGCGGCCTCGACGCAGCCCCCGGACACGCTCCCGACGACGGCGCCGTCGGCCCGCACGGCCATCGCGGCCCCCAACTCCCGGGGAGCGCTGCCCCGCACCGCCACCACGCTCGCCACCGCGTAGGGCTGCCCCGCCGCGTCCCAGTCGAGAACCTGCGTCGCGATGTCCCTCATGGCGACCCCCTGCCTGTCCGATTGTCCGCCCTGGTGTGACGTGGTCCGGTCGGGCCTCCCTCCGGGACACGCCCCGGGAGGGAGGCCCCTGTCAACCGCCGATCGCGGACATGGGCCGCGCCGGTTGTTCGAAGTCGGGCTGGGCGACGCGGTGCCCCGCCTCCTTGCCCGCGACGGCCGTGCGCCAGCGTTCGGCCAGCTCCGCGTCGCTGGCCCCGTCCCGCAGGGGTGTCCGCAGGTCGGTCTCCCGCGTGGCGAACAGGCAGGCCCTGATCTGCCCGTCCGCCGTCAGGCGCAGGCGGTCGCACGAGCGGCAGAACGGGCGGCTGACCGGCGCGACCACGCCGACGACGGCGGGAGCCCCGTCGGGAGACCGCACCCCGTCCAGGAGGAAGGTCTCCGCGGGCGCGGCGCCCCGGCCGGGAACCGGGGTGAGCGACCAGCGCGTCGCCAACCGGTCCAGCACCTCGGCGCCCGTCACCACGCCGTCGGCGCTCCACTCGCGCTGGGCGTCCAACGGCATCTGTTCGAGGAACCGCACCTGGTAGCCGTGCTCCACGCAGAACTCGGCGAGCGGGACGATCTCGTCGTCGTTGAAGCCGCGCCACACCACCACGTTGACCTTGACCGGGGTCAGCCCGGCCGCCGAGGCGGCCCGCAACCCGGAGAGGACGTCCGGCAGGCGGTCGCGTCGGGTGAGCCGGAGGAACCGTTCCGGCCGGAGCGTGTCGAGCGAGACGTTGACCCGGTCGAGGCCGGCCTCGGCGAGCGGGCCGGCCAGTCGGGCCAGCGCCGTGCCGTTGGTCGTCATCGCCAGCGCCGGGCGGGGGCGCAGGGTCGCCAGCCCGCGCACGAGGTCGACCAGGCCGCGCCGCAGGGCCGGCTCGCCCCCGGTCAACCGGACCGAGCGGACGCCCAGGTCGCGCACGGCGACCCCGACCACGCGCAGCACCTCCGCGTCGGTGAGCAGCTCGGCGCGGGGCAGCCACGGCAGGCCCTCGGCGGGCATGCAGTACCGGCAGCGCAGGTCGCACCGGTCGGTCAGGGAGACCCGCAGGTCGGTGTGGACTCGACCGAACCGGTCGACCAGGGGGCGAGCAGGCATGGCGTCAGCCCTTCAGCAGCCCTTCAGCAGCGTCTCGATCGGTTCGACCGCGAAGTACGCCGCGAACAGCAGCGCGATCGCGGTGAGCGTCCACCCGGCCTCCCGCCACCGGCCCCGGAACGTCTTGACCAGCACGAACGAGACCAGTCCCGCGCCGACACCGTTGGTGATCGAGTAGGTGAACGGGATGACCGCGGCGGTGAGGAACACCGGGATCGTGTAGTCGGGGTCCTGCCACGGGATGGAGCGGCACTGGGCGACCATCATGCCGCCGACCACGACCAGGGCCGGGGCGGCGGCCTGCGCGGGGACCACGGCCGCGAGCGGGGTGAACAGCAATGTCAGCCCGAACAGCAGGCCGGTCACGACGCTGGCCAGCCCGGTGCGCGCCCCCTCGCCCACCCCCGCCGCCGACTCCAGGAACACGGTGTTGGGCGAGGAGCCGGTGAGCCCGCCGACGACCGCGCCGGCCCCGTCGACCACGAGGATGCGGCCCATCCCGGGCACCCGGCCGTCAGCGTCGGTCATGCGGGCCTCGGCCGCGACGCTGGTGATCGTGCCCATGGCGTCGAAGAACCCGGAGAGCACCAGGGTGAACAGGAAGACGGTCGCCGCGATCGCCCCGGCCGAGGCGAACCCGCCGAGCAGGTCGACCCGCCCCAGCAGCGAGAAGTCCGGCGCGCCGACCAGGTGGTCGGGCACCCGGGGCTCGACCAGGCCCCAGTCCGGGATGTCGAGGGCGAGGTTCAGCCCGACCGCCAGCAGGGTGGCGGCGACGATGCTGATCAGCACGGCCCCCGGGGTGCGGCGGGCCACCAGCACGACCATGAGCAGCAGACCCACACAGAAGACGAGGACCGGCCAGCCCTGGAGGTGCCCGTCCGCGCCCATCCGCACCGGGACGGTGGAGCGGGCCGCGTCGGGGGTCCTGGTGACGAAACCGGCGCTGACCAGGCCGACCAACGCGATGTAGAGCCCGATCCCGACGGTGATCGCGGTCTTCAGCGGCGCGGGGATGGCGTTGATGACGCGCTCGCGCACCCCGCTGACGGCCATCAGCACGATGCACACGCCCTCCACCACGACCAGGCCGAACGCCTGGGGCCAGGTCATCGTCGGCGCCATCTGGAAGGCCACGACCCCGTTGACGCCCAGTCCGGCGGCGACCGCGAGGGGCGCGTTGCCGACCAGTCCCATGAGGACGGTCATGACCGCCGCCGCCAGCGCGGTGGCCGTGGTGACCTGCTCGGTGGTCAGTCGGGCGCCGGTGACGTCGGTGGTGGCGCCCAGCACCAGCGGGTTGAGCAGGATGACGTAGGACATCGCCACGAACGTGGTGACGCCGCCGCGGATCTCGCGGCCGAGGGTGCTGCCGCGCCCGCCGACGTCGAAGAGACGGTCGAGGAACGGACGCCGGGGGCCGGGGGACGGCGGTAAGGCCGCCTCGGGAGTGTCGCTGCGCAGGGTCAAGGTGCCCCTCCCCATGCCGGTGGGTGTACCGCCGCGCCCCCTCGGCCCGGAGAGGATCGCGGCGGTGCGGGTGTCGGTGGGTCGCGATGCTCCGGTCAGCACCGTCGCGCCGCGTCCGTCGGGTGCGGACGGGCCGCGTCTGGGGCACCGGGGGCGGCCGCCTCCGGTGCGGGGCGCGGGCCGGTGCGGGTCGCCGGCCCACGCCGACGGGGCGGCTGGAACGCCCCGGTCCTGGCGCTCGACCTAGTACTCGACCCGGTCGGGGCGCTCCAGCCACGCGGTGAACGGGTCGGTCCGCCCGGCGCAGGCCAGTTGCTCCACCCGCACCGACCACCGGTCCCTCGGGGTCTCGAACAGGCGGTAGAAGGCCAGGTCGTCGAAGCCGGCCTCGGCGGCGTCGTGCCGGTCGGCGGCGTAGAGCACCCGGTCGACCCGCGCCCACAGCGCCGCCGCCAGGCACAGCGGGCAGGGCTCGCACGAGGTGACCAGCACGCAGCCGGTGAGGCGGAAGTCGCCGATCCGCCGGCAGGCCGCGCGGATCGCGACGACCTCGGCGTGCGCCGTGGGGTCGAGGGTCGGGGTGACCTGGTTGACGCCCACCGCGAGCACCTCGCCGTCCCTGGCGACGAGCGCGCCGAACGGGCCGCCGCCGCTGGCGACGTTGTCCGCCGCGAGCCGGACGCACTCGGTGAGCAGGGCGAGGTCGTCCCGGTCGCGGTCGGTCGGAACCTGGAGCGTCACGGGCCCCTCCTTGTGTTCCAGTTCGCTGGTTCCCTGTGTTTCTCGGGGGTCGCGGTTTCTCGGGGGTCGCGGTTTCTCGGGGGTCGCGTCCCCTGTCCCGCCGCGCGCGGGGCTCCCCCACGGCCGGTCGGCCGTGACACCGCGCGCGACGGGAGCGGTCAGGTTCCGGTGATGTGCTCGGGCCGCACGGGGACGCGGTGGAGTGCCCTGCCGGTCGCGGCCCTGATGGCCGCCACGATCGCCGGTGTGGAGGAGATCGTCGGCGGCTCGCCGACCCCCCGCAGGCCGTAGGGCGCGTGCGGGTCGGCCAGCTCCAGGACGTCGACGGTCATCGGCGGCATGTCGAGGATGGTGGGGATCAGGTAGTCGGTGAACGACGGGTTGCGCACCTTGCCGCCCACCACCTGGATCTCCTCCATCACCGCGAGGCCGAGGCCCTGCGCCGACCCGCCGTGGATCTGCCCCAGCACGGCCTGCGGGTTGATCGCCCTGCCGACGTCCTGGGCGCAGTCGAGCTGGACCACCCTGACCAGCCCCAGCTCCACGTCGACGTCGACCACCGCGCGGTGCGCGGCGAAGCCGTACTGCACGTGGGCGTCGCCCTGGCCGCGCTCGGCGTCCACGCGGTAGGTCGGGCGGTGCCGGTACTCCTCGGTGGCCTCCACGACCTCCTCGCCGAGCACCTCGGCGAGGTCGGCCAGGGCCGCGCCCCGCGCGTCCACGACCTTGCCGCCGGCCAGGGACAGCCCCTCCTGGGGCACGCCGAGGCGGTGCGCCGCCATCCGCAGGACGCGGTCGCGGACGGTGTGGCAGGCCTTCCGCACCGCGCCGCCGGTCACGTAGGTCTGGCGGGAGGCGGAGGTGGAGCCCCCGTTGCCGACGCTGGTGTCCATCGGGTGCACGGTCACCCGCTCGACGCCCAGCTCGGTGCGCACGATCTGCTGTTTGACCGTGACCAGTCCCTGGCCGACCTCGGCCGCGGCCGTGTGGATCATCGCGGTCGGCTCGCCGCCGATCACCTGGAGGCGCAGGCGCGCGGTGGAGTAGTCGTCGAAGCCCTCGGAGAAACAGATGTTCTTGATGCCGACGCCGTAGCCGACGCCCCGCACCACGCCCTCGCCGTGGGTGGTGTTGGAGACGCCGCCGGGCAGCTCCCGGATGTCCACCCGGCCCCGGCGCTCCGGCGGGAGCGGCAGGTCCCGCACGCGGCGCAACAACTCCGCCACCGGCGCGGGCGAGTCGATCCGCTGCCCGGTCGGCATCGTGTCGCCCTCGGCGATCGCGTTGCGCATCCGGAACTCCACCGGGTCCATGCCGAGCCGCTCGGCCAGTCTGTCCATCTGGGACTCGTAGCCGAACGCGGCCTGGACCGCGCCGAACCCGCGCATCGCCCCGCAGGGCGGGTTGTTGGTGTAGACGCCCCAGCAGTCGATCGCGACGTTGTCCACTTTGTACGGTCCAGCGCCGAGGGTCGCCGCGTTGGCGACCACCGCCGGCGTGCTCGACGCGTACGCGCCGCCGTCGAGGTAGATCTTGGCGCGGACGTAGACCAGGTCGCCGTCCCTGGTGGCCCCGTGCTCGTAGTAGATCTTGGCCGGGTGTCGGTGCACGTGGCCGAAGAACGACTCCTCGCGGTTGTAGACCATCTTCACCGGACGGCCGGTGCGCAGCGCCAGCATGCACGCGTGGACCTGCATCGACAGGTCCTCCCTGCCGCCGAACGCCCCGCCGACGCCGGCCAGGGTCAGCCGGACCTTCTCCAGCGGCAGGCCCAACGCGTGCGCCACCTGCCGTTGGTCCACGTGCAGCCACTGGGTGGCCACGTACAGGTCGACGCCCCCGTCCTCGGCGGGCACCGCGAGACCCGACTCCGGTCCGAGGAACGCCTGGTCCTGCATGCCCACCTCGTACTCGCCGACGACCATCACGTCGGCGGTGGCCTCCACCTCGCCCTTGCGGATGCGCAGGTAGCGCACGACGTTGCCGTCCGGGTGCAGCGCCGGCCCCTCGCCCTTGGCGGCGGCCACCATGTCGGTGACCGGGTCCAGCACCTCGTACTCCACGCGGATGCGCTTCGCCGCGCGCTGGGCCGTCTCGGGGTGGTCGGCGGCGACCAACGCGACCGGCTCACCCTGGTACCGCACGACGTCGACGGCGAGCACCGGCTGGTCGGCGTGCTCCAGCCCGTAGATGTTCGCGCCCGGCACGTCCTCGTGCGTCATCACGGCGTACACGCCGGGCATCCGCACCGCCTCGGTGATGTCGACGGCCAGGATGCGGGCGTACGGGTGGGGGCTGCGCAGCGTGGCGCCCCACAGCATGTCCTCGTGCCAGAGGTCGGAGGAGTAGGCGAACTCGCCCCGCACCTTCAGGGTGCCGTCGGGGCGCACCGGGCTCTCGCCGATGCCCCCGGAGACGGCGGTGGTCAGCTCCCGGACGCGGTGTCCTGGGGAGGTCCGCTGGGTCATCGCGCCCCCTCGGTGTCGGTCCGTGCGGACCGGGAACCGACCTGCGCCAGCCCGGCCCGGTCCTCGGCGTCGGCGGCGGCGGCGTTGTCGGCGGCGGCGGCGAGCCTCCGGCTCGCGGCCCGCAGCGCGCGGGCGACGCCCGCCTCGTCCACGGTGCGGATCTCGTCCTCGGCCACCACCGTCCGCCCGCCGACCATCAACACCGCCAGGGGCGCACGCGCGCCGAGGACGAGCGCGGCGACCGGGTCCTCGATGCCGGCGTGCGCCAGGCCGTCCAGCCGCCACACCGCGAGGTCGGCGAGCTTGCCCGGCTCCACCGAGCCCAGCTCCGCGGAGCGGCCCAGGCAGCGCGCGCCGCCCGCCGTGGCCATCCACAGCGCCTCGCGGGCCGCCAGCGCCCGGGGTCCGCCCCGCTGGCGCGCCAGCAACAGGGCCTCGCGCAGCTCGTCGACGAGGCCGCACGACTCGTTCGAGGCGGCGCCGTCCACGCCGAGCCCGACCGGGGCGCCCGCGTCGAGGAGGTCGCGGACGCGGGCGACGCCCGCACCCAGCCGCCCGTTCGACGTCGGGCAGTGGGCCACGCCCGTCCCGGTGGCCCCGACCCGGCGCACGGCCTGGTCGGACAGGTGGACGCCGTGCGCCAGCCACACGTCCTCGGCCAGCCACCCGAGGTCGTCGGCGTACTCGACCGGGGTGCGCCCGAACTCGGCCCGGCACTGCCGCTCCTCGTCGAGGGTCTCGGCGAGGTGCGTGTGCAGGCGGACGCCCCGGCGGCGGGCCAGGTCCGCGGACCGTTCCATCAGCTCCCGCGAGGCGCTGAACGGGGAGCAGGGCCCGACCGCGACGCGCACCCGCGCGGTCGGCGCGGGGTCGTGGTGGGCGTCGATCGCCCGCTCGGTGGCCAGCAACGCCGCCTCGGTGTCCTCGACGAGGCTGTCGGGCGGCAACCCGCCCCGCGACCGGCCCCTGTCCATCGACCCGCGCACGACGTGGAGCCGGAGACCGACGGCGTCGGCGGCGGTGACCAGCGCCTCCACCTGGCCGGCCGGGTCGCGCGGGAAGACGTAGTGGTGGTCGGCGGTCGTGGTGCAGCCGGTGCGGGCCAGCCAGGCCAGTCCCGCCTCCGCCGCCGCGTGGGTGATCTCGGCGTCCAGCCCGGCCCAGATCGGGTAGAGCGCGGTCAGCCACTCGTAGAGCGTGGCGTCCTGGGCGAGCCCCCTGGTCGCCCACTGGTACAGGTGATGGTGGGTGTTGACGAACCCCGGCGTGACCAGGCAGCCCGTGCCGTCGACCCGCCGCTCCGCCGGGAGGCCGGCGGGAGCGGGCCCCTCGCCCACCGCCACGATCCACTCGCCCTCGACCACGACGTGCCCCGAGCGGTGCTCGGTCCCGTGCGCGTCGACCGTCGCGATCGCGGCTCCCTCGATGACGGTGCGCCCGCTCACGGCCCGACCTCGGGGGACCCGCCCCGGGTCTCCGCCCGGCGCGCCGCCGCGAGGCGCACCGCCTCCATGATCTTCTCGTAGCCGGTGCACCGGCAGAGGTTCCCGGCCAGCGCCTCCCTGATCTCCGCGTCCGACGGCTGCCCGGTGCGCGCGATGAGGTCGTGCGCGGCGACCAGCAGGCCGGGCGTGCAGAACCCGCACTGCACCGCGCCCGCCTCGACGAACGCCTCCTGCACCGGGTCGAGCCGGTCCTCCCCCTCGGCCAGCCCCTCGACGGTGCGGACCTCGCGGTCCTGGGCCTGGCCGGCGGCCACGAGGCACGAGCAGACGGGGACCCCGTCCAGGTACACGGTGCAGGACCCGCACTCCCCCTGTTCGCAGGCGTTCTTCGAACCGGGCAGCCCGAGCCGCTCGCGCAGCACGTAGAGCAGGCTCTCGCCCTCCCAGACGTCGTCGGCCTCCCGCCGCTCGCCGTTGACGGTGAACGTCACGCGCACGCCGACCACCCTCCTTCGCGGTACTGGTCCCACACCCAACCGAGTGTCCGGCGGGCGAGGACGGACAGGGCGTGCCTGCGGTAGGCGGCGGTCGCGCGCACGTCGTCGATCGGGGACGCGGCGCGCGCCACCAGCTCGCCGAAGCGCCGGCGCACGGACTCGGCGAGCGGTCCTCGGGACTCCCACAGGCCGGTGTCGGCCAGCTCGGCGGCCAGGAACTCCTCCGCCTCGGTGGCGCGGCGCGGTGTGGGCGCCGCCGAGCCGATGCCCGTTCCCACCCGCCCCCGGTCGGGGTGCAGGGCCAACCCGAAGGCGCACACCGCGATGACCATGGCGTTGCGGGTGCCGACCTTGGCGAACTGCTGCGGCCCGCGGGCCACGTCCAGGTGGACGGCGGCGACCAGCTCGTCGGGCTCCAGCGCGTTGCGCTTGACGCCCCGGTAGAACTCGACGGCCGGAACCATGCGCACGCCCCTGGTCGAGGCCACCTCCACGTCCGCGTCGGTGGCGAGCAGCACGGGGTGCGAGTCGCCGGCGGGCGAGGCCGCGCCGAGGTTGCCGCCCACCGTGCCCCGGTTGCGGATCTGCGGCGAGCCCACGGTCCGCGAGGCCATGGCCAGCCCCGGCAGGCGGTCACCCAGCTCCGCGATGATCCGGGCGTAGGGCACGCCGGCGCCGAGCCGGACCCTGCCGTCGCGCTCGGACCACTCGGCCAGCTCGGCCACCCGGTTCAGGTCGAGCAGGGCCGGGGGCCGGCGGTGGTCGAAGTTGATCTCGACCATCACGTCGGTGCCCCCGGCGATCGGGACGGCGTCGGGCAGCGCGGCCTTGGCCTCCAGGGCCTCGGCCCAGCTTCCCGGTCGCAGGAAGTCCACTGTGGACACTCCTTCCGCTCACCACGCCATGCCGGCCGGCGGCGCGTCGTCCCTGAGCACGGACCCCTCGATCAGGCCGTACGGCCGGTCGGCCGCGTGGAACACCTCGTTCGGGTTGTCCAGGCCGAACGGGGCCAGGTCGACCAGGAAATGGTGCTTGTTCGGCAGGCTCAGCCGCACCTCCACGATCTCGGGACAGGTCCGTAACACGCGCTCGCCCATCGCGTAGAGGGTCTGTTGCAGCGACAGGCTGTACGTCTCGGCGAACGCGTCCAGCAGGGCGCGCCGCGCCGTGGCGTAGGACTTGCCCCAGTCGGTGTCCTCCGCACCCTCGTGCCGCCAGGTGGCGTTGACGGCGGTGGCGAGGATGCGGTCCCGCGTCTCCTGGAGGGTGGTGTACCGGTCCTTCAGGAACCCCCAGAACTCCGAACCGGTGGAGTTGAGCACGACCAGGTCGGTGATGCCGGAGACCACCCACGCCTGTCGCCCGTCGTAGGTCACCACCGCCGTGCGCGTGCCCTCCCCCGACCGGGCGAAGGAGTGGTGCGCGGGCGCGCCCTCCAGCTCCAGCCGCGTCCACGGGTACTGCTCGATCCGCACCCTGGCCCTGCCGACGGTCGGCTGCGAGTCCACGAAGTGCCGGGCCAGCCGCAGCCCGAACTCCTCGATCTCGCCGACGCCGTCCCTGGCGAACACGTAGACCGTGTTCTTCTGGGTGTCGGTCGGCAGGACCTTGTCGTTGGCCCCGGTGAGGTGGGTGTCGGTCATGTCGCCGGACAACGCCACGCTGACGTTGAGGTCGGTGACGCGGTGCGCCTCGGCGTCCCGGTCGATCCGGACGACGCGGGTCTCGGCCTTGCCGTACTGGTTGTCCCCCAACACGATCGACATTCCTCAGCTCCCTCGGTACGTGGAGTAGGCGAACGGGCTCAACAGCAGCGGAACGTGGTAGTGCTCGGCGGGGTCGTCGATCCGGAAGGTCACGGCCACCTCGGGGTAGAAGGCGTCCTCGCCCAGGTAGCCGGCGGTGTCGAAGACCAGGCGGTGCGTGCCGGGACCCGGGTCCCACCCGGTGACCCTGCCGTCGTCGTTGGTGCGGGTCGCGGCCACCGGCTGCCAGCCGTCCCGCCCGTCCCACCGGTCCAGCCGGACCGCGAGGCCGGCGGCGGGCCGGCCCCGCGCGGCGTCCAGCACGTGCGTCGACAGGCTCATGGCGTCACCAGCCCCGTCACCCGCAGGGCCACGATCTCGCCCAGCTCGGCCCGGACCACCGCGCGCTCGGTCTCCTCGTCGTTGCCCAGCCGGGCGCGCAGGGCGGCGAGCACCTCCTCGGCGCTCCTGCCGGTGGCCCGGATGAGGAAGACGTGGCCGAAGCGCTCCTCGTAGGCGAGGTTCCCGGCGACCAGCGCCGCCCGGACCTCCTCGTCCCCGGTCGCGGCCGCCGACTGCTCCCGCCGCGACCACACCGCCTCCCTGCTCCCGCCCCGCGCCCGCTCGCCGATGCGCGGGTGGGCGGCCAGGGCGCGGAGCACGGCGGGCCAGTCGAGGTCGGCGAGCGCGGCGTCGGCGGCGGCGCGCAGCGCGGCCGGGTCGGGGTACGGGCGGCCCGCGGCCACCCTCCGCGCCCACTCGTCGACGGCGCAGCACGCCGTCAGCTCCTGGACGGCCCGGTCCGGCGACAACGCGTTGAACCACGCGAGTCTGTCCGCCGTTCGGGTGACTGACACCGCCTGCTCACCTCCTGCCCGACAACGACCTGGTGTGACTGAGTACACACACGAAGGAGTGAGGGCAGCTAGTGCAGGAAGGCATGAAACCGAGGACTGCCGCCGCCCCCGCTTTTGTGGTTTCCTCCAAGCCCGACGCGGGGAGGTGGCTGCGCCGTGTTGTTGCGGACACTGCTGGAGGCCCGGGACCTGAAGCTGTCGGTGCTGGTGGGCGCGGAGGACGTCGACCGCCCGATCCGGTGGGTGTTCACCACCGACCTGCGCGACCCCCGCCGCTACCTGTCCGGCGGCGAGCTGGTGCTCACCGGGCTGATGTGGCGCCGCGCGCCCGAGGACTCCTCGGCGTTCGTCTCGGCCGTGGCCGAGGCCGGCGTGGCCGCGCTGGTCGCCGGCACCGCCGAACTCGGCCACGTGCCCGACGACCTCGTCGACGCCTGCCGCCGGCACGGCCTCCCGCTGCTGGAGCTGGCCGTGGACGTCTCGTTCGCCACCGTGACCGAGCGGGTCATCCTGGCGCTCGCGGCCGAACGCGCCGAACCGACCGCCGCGCTGGAGCGGCACCGGCAGCTCGTCACCGCCGTCGCCGAGGGCGGCGGGCTCACCGAGCTGCTCCGACTGGCCGCCGGCGAGCTGGGCGCCGACTGCCGGGTGCTCGCCCCGACCAGCCGCCCGGTCGCCGGCACCGGCCCCGACCTGCTGCCGGGCCAACGCGCCGAGCTGGCCCGCCGCTTCCTGCTCGCCGACCGGCTGCCCAGGACGGTCCGCCTGCCCGGCCACGGCCCCGTCGCCCTGTTCGCGGCCGGCGCGCGCGGCGGCAGCCGGCTGACGAGCTGGGTGCTCGCGGTCGACGGCGACCTGGAGCGGTGGTCGACCCAGCACCGCGAGCTGGCCGTGGAGCTGGCCGGCCTGGTCGGGCTGGAACGCAGCAGGGCCGAGGACCGCCGGCACATCGAGAACCGCTCGGCCGCGGCGCTGACCCGGCTGGTGCTGGCCGAGGCCGGCGGCCAGGCCGAGATCACGGCCCGGCTGGCCGCCGCCGGGTTCGACCAGGAGCTGCCGCTGCGACTGCTGTCGGCCGAGATCACCGGCGCCCCGGCCGCCACGGTCGCCGCCGTGCTGGACGAGCTGGTCGCCGACCTGGTGCCGCACGCGCTGGTGGCCCCGGCCGACGAGGAGGCCATCGCCGTGGTCGCCGCGGCCCCCGACCGGCTCGGCGCGCTGGTCGGCCAGGTCAGGGAGGGCGCCAGGGTCCTCCAGGCCGGGCTGGGCGGCGCCGGCCGCCTGGTGGTCGGCGTCAGCGGGCCGGTCGCGGTGACCGGGGTGCGGGCGGCGGCGGTGGAGGCCCGCAGCGCGCGTCGACTGGCCCTGCACCGGGACGCCAGGGGCGGCGTGCTGTCCGGCGAGGAGATCGCCTCGCACCAGCTCCTCCTCGCCACCGTGCCCGACGAGCTGCGCCGCTCGTTCCGCGCCCGCCTGCTCGGCCCGCTGCGCGACTACGACGCCGAGCACGGCAGCGACCTCGTCCACACCCTCCGCGTGTTCCTCGACTGCGCCTGCTCGTGGACCCGCACCGCCGCCCAGCTCCACCTGCACGTGAACACGCTGCGGTACCGCATCGGGCGGATCGAGGAGCTGACCGGCCGCCGGATGACCTCCTTCGCCGACCGGGTCGACCTCTTCCTCGCCCTCGAACTGGGCTGACCGGCCCCGCCCGCCGCCGCGCCGGTCAGGCGATGCCGTTGAGCAGGCGCTCGACCTGGCC
The DNA here is from genome assembly GCF_024171885.1 of Streptoalloteichus tenebrarius. Taxonomy (GTDB): domain Bacteria; phylum Actinomycetota; class Actinomycetes; order Mycobacteriales; family Pseudonocardiaceae; genus Streptoalloteichus; species Streptoalloteichus tenebrarius. The sequence continues at coordinate 37,460 of NZ_JAMTCP010000048.1, forward strand.
CACCAGCCGGTTCGCGTCGGTGGGGGCGACGGTGACCCACCACCGCCCGTCCACCGCGCGGTGCCGTTCCATCAGGTACCGGCCGGCCGGGGTGTCGTGGAACCCGACCACGTGGTCCGCGCGGCCCCAGCGGCCGAGCCCGTCCACCACGGTCGCCCCGAACCGCCCGCCGTGGCAGGCGTCCGCCGACATCCTGGCGAGGTGGTGGGCGTCGGCCGGGTGCGCGCCCAGGTCGCACAACGCGGTCCGCAACGACGCGACCGAGGCGCCGGACATCGCCGCGGCCTGTTCGAGGAGGTCGGCCGGTAAGGACACCGACCGGCCGGGCCCCGCCGGTCGGGGCGGCAGCAGCCGCACCACCGACACCGCCAGGCCGGCCGGGTCGATCGCGTGCACCCTGAGGTGGTCGGAGACCAGGACGGCGAGCACGGCGCGGCTGCCCGAGGCCGCGGCCAGCGCCCTGACCTCCGTGCCCAGCCACAACCGGGCGTCGACGCTGCGCCTCGGCCTGGCCAGCACGGCCAACGCGGCCACGAAGTCCAGGTCGTAGCCGTGGCCGTCGAACAGACCGGAGGCCCGCATCTCGGCGTACGCCTCGTCGACCACCCGTCGCCGCTCCTCCTCCGGGTAGCCGCGCGGGGCGACGTGCAGCACGGCCGGCATCGGCGGCAGGCCGAGGTCCTGCCACGCGACCTGGTAGGCGGTGGCCGAGACCATCGGGACATGCGGCATGGTGATCATCTGCGAGCGGTCCACCGTCCTGGGGTCCGTCCTGGCGGCCGTTCAGTCCTCGGCCTTCGGGTCCTGGTCGATCACGGCCGGCGCCACCCACGCCGGGTCCTCGAACAACCGGGGCTCGGCGTCGACCACGAACCGCGACCGGTGCTCGCCGTCCCGTTCGCGCGGCCACTGCCCCGGCACGTGCTGGAGCCACGGCCCCGTGTGGTTCGCACGAGCGACGCCCTGCACGCCAGCCTCGCCAGGAAGTCGTTGCGGCGTCGGGGTTTCCTCGGCGGCGGCGAAGCCGCCGGCGCGCCGGTCACCCGGCCACGCGTCGCCGTGCTCGCCAGGGCCGGGCGACGGTCCACCGCTCCGGGACGGCCCGCCGGGGCCGCCGCCCCGCGACGGGAAGGCGCCAGGGCCGCCCGCGCCGAGCGGGCGGCCTGCCGTCGTCCCCTGGGTCCGCGTCAGCGGGGGGACCACGTCGCCCGGGGTCGGGGCGACCGACGGGACGGGTGATCCGCCCAGGACGGCGGGGTGGGGCGACGAGCCGGTCGCTGGCCGGGCCGCGACTGTCCTCTGTGGATTGATGGCCACGGGTCCCTGTCCCTCGCGCCCGTCCGCCCGGCGCGACGCCGTCCGGTCGTCCACCGCCGCGTCGCGCGCGGGGTCCTCAGGGGACGGATCCGACCCGCTCCCCATGGTGTCCACAGTGGACTTACCACCGTCGGTGCCGTCGGTGCCGTCAGCGCTGTCGGTACCGTCAGCGCGGCCGTCGTGCGCCGTGACGGTCACGTCCGCCTCCCCGCCCGACACCACCACCGGCGGCCGTGCCGACCCCTCCTCGACGACCTCGACCACCACCCGGGGCGCCGGCTCGAAGCGCGGGATCCTGACCAGGGTGTCGAACGTGCTCGCGGCGTAGACGTCCATCACCGCGGCCGCCTTCATGTGGGCCTCGCGCGCCGCCACCTCCTGTTCCTGGAGGTCGGTCGTCAGCCCGAAGAACTCCGCGAGCCCCCGGGTGAACGCGGTGTCGGTGGCGGTCACCGGCACGGGCGGCGGCATCGTCCTGACCGCGCGGACGTAGTGTTCCACCTGGGCGTCGAGCCCCCTGCGGACCTCCCGCACGAACGCGACCGCCTCGTCGGTCCAGTTCCGGAGTTCCCGCAGGGCCACGTCCGCCCGCTCGGCGGCCTCCCCCTCCCAGCCCTCCCTGAGGCGCGCGAGGCCCAGGAGGAGCTCCGACTGCGCCTCCTCCAGCCTGGCGCGCGCCTCGTCCAACAGCTCGCGGACCGGGTCGGCGACCCCCACCCCCGGCCCGGAGTTGAGGTCGTGGTACAGCTTCTCGTGCGGCACCGCGAGATAGTCGCGGCAACCGAACCACGCCGCTTCCCCCATGGAAAACCCTTCCCCCGCCCCGTTTCCCGTTCGAGCCCCGTTTCCTCAGGACTCCGCCTTCTCAGGGCTCGGTTTCCTCAGGAGCCCGTTTCCTCAGGACCCCGTTCCCGATCAAGCCCTATTCCCGTTCGAGCCCTATTCCCGTTCGAGCAACGTGCCGACGACCGCGTCGGCGAGCAGCCGAACCCGCCGGCACAGCTCGTCCTTCCCGAGGGGCGGCCTGATCCCGTCCTCCCGGTACTGGAGCTGAAGCATGTTCCCCGGGGCCACGTCGATGGACGCGGTGCAGAAGTCCGACGCCGGCGGCGCCCCGTCGGTGCGCAGCTCCAGGGCGGGGAAGCCGCGGACCCGGTAGTCCTGCCGCGCCCCGACCGCCCGGCCCGGCGCCATCACCTCGATCCCCGCCTTGATGCCGGTCACCACCTGGAACGCGACCTTCTCGTTGCTGTTCCGGAAGCTGCACGCCGGGCTCTCGAACACGTAGCTCTTGGCGGGGATGGGCGGACGGTCGATGCCGAACCGCTGCCGGGTTTCCGGGGTGACCAGGGAACAGGGATCGATCCCCACCAACCGCACCTCCTTCGGCCGGGACACCAGCGACGTGGGTGTCGCGGGGGCCGAGGTGCGCCCGGGGGTCGGGGTGCCCTGGGCGACGACGGTCCGGCCACACCCCGGCAGCGCCAACACCATCCCCAGCAGTACGACGAGCCGCGCACCGCGAACCATCGCTCAACCTCCACCGCCGGAGAAGCCCCCGGCGTTGTCCTCGTCAGCCTGTCGGTAACGCGTGCTGATCTCGGTGAGCCCGGAGGTGATCTCGTCGATCCGGTCGCGGTACTGGCTGAGCGCCGCCCTGGCCGGCATCAACCGCTCGTTCAGCACGCGCGCCGCGTCCATGCTGACGTCGTCGCTGGCCATGGACTGGATCTGGAGACGGTGGTTCATGTCCTCCACGAACGGGGAGAGCCGGTCCAGCGCCCGCTGGAACAGCCGGTGCGCGACGAGGACCTCGTCCCGGTCGAAGCGGAAACCGATGTCGTGTCGCGGACCGTCTCGCGGCGGGATTCCCGATCCGCCCTCGCCCGACATGCGCACCCCCGCTGTGCGTTAGATCACACGCTGGGGGGCAGGTTGCCCGATCGAGGTTGGGCGCAGGTTGGCACCCACGCCTTCTGGGTGAAGGTCGTGACGATCTCGTGACCGCCATGCGGCGGATCAGCCGATCGCCCGGTCAGACCCACCCACTCCGGCGGCGACGGCCAGCCGCCCGGGATCAACCACCACCAGTCGACCCCCGACCGTGGCGACCACGCCCTGCCGGCGGAGCCGGGCCAGGGCCGCCGTGAGCGACCCGCGCGCGACGCCGAGCGCGTGGGCCAGCTCCACCTGGGTCAACGGCACGGTCGCGGCGACGCCGGCCGGCGGGTCGGCGGCCTGGTGCAGCCGGAGCAGGATGCGCGCCACCCGCTCCCGCGCGGGCAGGCCGGCCAGTTCCGCCGCCAGCCCGTCGCGGGCGCGCGCGGTGTCGAGCACGTACCGGTCGACCGCCTCGGCCAGCTCGCCCCGGCGCAGCAGGCGCCGGAACGGCCCGCCCTGCACGAGGAACGTGACGCACGAGTCGATCGCGATGACGCTCGCCGTTCGGGGGCCGCCGTCCAGCACCGCCGTCTCCCCCACCAGGTGCCCCGGCCCCCGGATGGTGAGCAGCCGCCGCCCGCCGTCGGCCCCGACGCGCACCACCGTGAACCGGCCGGTCTCCACGAGGAGCACGTGGGTGCCGAGATCGCCCTGGCGCATCACGACCTGGCCGGGCCGGTGGCGCAACGGCGTGCCCACCCGGCGCAACTCGTCGGCCAGCTCCCGACTCACCCGTCCCCGCCCGGGGCCGCCCACCGGTTCCGTCGCGCCCATCGCCATCCCGCTCTCACCCCAGCAGGTGAACCACGAGCCAGCCCGCCCCGAGCCCGCCCCCAGCCCGAGCGCCGCCACCACCGGGTCGACGGCGAGCCGCACACGCCGGAACTTGGCACCGGCGGTCTCGGACGGCAACCGCCAACGGTGCGCCCGCCACTCGTCGGGGCCGGCCTCCACCGGACGGCGTCACCGGTCGGGGCCGGAAGGCCGCCGGCGTCACGCCGGGAGGTGTCCCTGGCCCTGCCGTCGGTCGGTCCGAGCCCCTCGCGCGCCTCGGCCAGCTCGGCGAAGAGCAGGTCAGCGTGGTCCTCGGCGCTCACCGTCGGGCTCATGAGGTGGTGGTCATTCCGAGACGCGGGGACAGCCCTCCCAGGGTGCCGGGGCACGGGTTCCCCCGAAAGCGCCCGACCGGTCAATGTTCACCTCCCGCCTCCCCGGGTACTTCGGCAGGGGGACCACCTCCGACGACGCCCCCGTGGGCGTCCCGGTGGAAGCCGACGAGCGCGGCGGGGAGGTCGGGAATGGGCGTGCGCTTCTACCTGACCAGCGTGGCGGCCGTCCTGCTGTCCGCGGTGGTCGGCGTGTGGATCGGCGCGCTGGTCGCCGCGGTGCGCGCCGAGATCACGCGACAGGGGACCACGACCCCGGTAGTCGTGGAGATCACGGTCAGCGCCACCACGACACCGACGCCGACCGTGGGGGCCGGAGCGGGGGCGCCGGGCTCCCCCGAGCCGGACGTCGGCCGCGGCGGATAGCGTCGGTGGCCATGAGCGAGCAGAAGCGCCTGTCCCCCGGCGACCCCGCGCCCGACTTCACGCTGCCGGACGCCGACGGCAACCCGGTGTCGCTGTCGGACTACCGGGGCCGCCACGTGATCGTCTACTTCTACCCGGCGGCCGGCACGCCCGGCTGCACCAAGCAGGCCTGCGACTTCCGGGACAACCTCAGGGAGCTGGAGGACGCGGGACACGCGGTCCTGGGCGTCTCCCCCGACAGCCCGGCCAAGCTGGCCAAGTTCCGGGACGCCGAGGGGCTCACGTTCCCACTGCTGTCCGACGCGGACCGCTCGGTGCTCACCGCGTGGGGCGCCTACGGCGAGAAGAACAGCTACGGCAGGACCATCGTCGGCGTGATCCGGTCCACCTTCCTCGTCGCCCCGGACGGGACCATCGCGAAGGCGATGTACAACGTGCGCGCGACCGGGCACGTGGCCAAGCTCCGCAGGGACCTGGGCATCTGAGGCGCGCAGCGTCACGACGGCGCACTGGGCGAGGTGGTCGGGAGCGGGCCGCGCGCTCACGACCGAGGGCCGGCGACGGGGTGAGGCACGCGATCACGCGGAGGTGGACCGGCGCGGAGAGCGCTCGTGAGCGGGCGCTCGCCGCGCGAGTGGGACGCCATCGGGCCACAACCCCGCGGCGACCCCAGCCGGGCCTGCGCGAGGGCGAAGCCCTCGCCCTCGCCCTCACCGCCGAGCCGGCGGGCTGGCCTGCGCCCGCCCGCCGCGCCGCCGCCAAGGACAACGACCCCGGGGACACCGTCGATCACTCTCGATCCTGGTCGTTGTCGGGCCAGGCGAGGAAGGACACGGCCCGTGGGACGGCCGGGCGCGCGGCCTCCCACGGGCGCTCAGCGGGCGGCCCCGAGGATGCGGTCGGCGACCTGCCTGGCCTGGTCGGCCGGGATCGCGAAGCCCTCGCCCTCACCGCCGAGCCGGCGGGCTGGCCTGCGCCCGCCCGCCCCGCCGCGCCGCGCCGCCGCCAAGGACAACGACCCCGGGGACGCCGTTGATCACTCTCGATCCTGGTCGTTGTCCGGCCAGGCGAGGAAGGACACGGCCCGTGGGACGGCCGGGCGCGCGGCCTCCCACGGGCGCTCAGCGCGCGGCCCCGAGGATGCGGTCGGCGACCTGCCTGGCCTGGTCCGCCGGGATCGCGAAGCCGATGCCGATGCTGCCGTCGGAGGTGTCCGAGGTGGCGATGGCCGAGTTGATCCCGACGACCCTGCCGGACAGGTCGACCAGCGCGCCGCCGGAGTTGCCCTTGTTGATCGGCGCGTCCGTCTGCACGCCCCGGTAGGAGACGGCGGTGCCCAGGTCGGTGCGCCCGCTGACGCTCCGGTCGAGGGCGCTGACGATGCCCGAGGTCACCGTGCCCTCCAGGCCCAGCGGCGACCCGATGGCCACCACCTGCTGGCCGACCCGCAGCCCGGCGGAGTCGCCGAACTGGGCCGGGGTCAGCCCGCTCGCCCCGTCGACGCGGAGGACGGCCAGGTCGCTGCCGCCGTCCCGGCCGACCACCCTGGCGGGGCGCTTCGCGCCGTCGGGGAGCGTGACGGTGATCGGCGCGCCGGTCGCGACCGCGCCCTCCACGACGTGGTTGTTGGTCAGGACCGCGCCGTCGGCCGTGAGGATCACGCCGGACCCCTCCGCGCCGGAGCGCCCGGTGGACCACGCCACGTCCACCACGCTGCGACTGGCGACGGCCGCGGCGTTCTCCACGCCGGTCAGGGAGGTGGAGGCGGCGTTGACCGGGGCCGCCCCCGGCGACGTCACGACGCCCTGGTCGCGGTCGGCCACCAGGTAGCCGCCCGCCACACCCACCCCGCCGCCGAGCAGGCCGGCGGCCAGCGCGAGCGCCGTCACGCGCAGACGCCCGCGTCGACGCTCCGGGCCGCGCTCGGGCGCGGCGGGGTGGGTGAGCAGGGGCAGCGGGATGGGAGTGGTCGGCGGGTCCTGCGGACCGGATGCGTGTTGGCTCGTCATGGCCCCACCGTGCTCGCCGAAACTCAGAACGGGCTGAGCGGCGGCTGAGTGCCTCCAGCGGGTTCGCCGTGAACTTCCGATCTCCCGGGCGAGGCGGTCGACGCCATCGCGACCTACGCCATCGTCAGGACGAGCTTGCCGAACTGGCGGCCCTCGGCCAGGTCCGCGAGGGCGGTCGGCGCGTCCGCGAGGGCGTAGGAGCGGTCGACGACCGGGCGCAGCCGGTGCTGGTCGACCATGGCGAGCATCGCCGCGAACTCCTCCGCGCTGCCCATCGAGGTGCCGAGCAGGCTGAACTGCTCCAGGAAGAACCGCCGCAGCGAGAGCCGGACGTCCGCGCCGGTGGTCGCCCCGAGCGTGACCAGCCGGCCGCCCGCGCGCAACGCGGACAGGCAGGACTCGAAGGTGGCCGACCCGATGCTGTCCACCACGAGGTCGGCCGGCCGCGACAGCCGGTCCGCCCAGTCGCCCGCGCTGTCCACGGCGGCGTCCGCGCCCAGCTCCAGCGCGCGCCGCCGCTTCTCCTCGCTCCGCGAGGTGACGGTCACCTCGGCGCCCACGGCCTTGGCCAGCAGCAACGCGAAGGTGGCGACGCCGCTACCGATGCCGGGCAGCAGCACGTGCTCACCGGACCGGAGCCCGCCCCTGGTGAACAACGCGCGGTACGCGGTCAGACCGACCAGGGGCAGCGCGGCGGCCTCGGTCCAGTCCAGGTGGGACGGACGGGGCGCCACGTTCCTGGCGGGCACGGTGACGAACTGGGCGAACGTGCCGTCGGTCGGCCCGCCGAGCACCTGCGGCACCGCGGGCGCCTCGTCGGCCCGCTCCCAGCCCAGGGACGGGTTGACGATCACCTCGTCGCCCACCGCGACCGCGCGGACGGCGGAGCCGACGGCGCGGACCACGCCAGCCCCGTCCGAGCCGAGCACCAGGCGGGAGTCGGCCTCCGACCGCGCGGAGACGATGAACAGGTCCCGGTGGTTGAGGGCCGCGGCCCTCAGCTCGACCAGCACGTCGTGCTCGCCGACCGCCGGCACCGGCACCGCGTCGACCCGCACGCCGTCGAGGCCCTCCCGCCCCTCGTGCACGACCGCGGTCATCGTCGACCTGTCCGTCTCCGCCACGCCTACCTCCGCTCGGGTCGGCGGCCCCACCGGCGGGGCACGCCCTCACCGGTCACGACTCCCATCGATGACCATCTATTCCCTTTCGGGGATGATCATCGACACATCGTGGGTGACCAGGGGAAATGCTGAGCGCACGCGGTGGTGACGCGACAGCGCCACGCGCGTCGGCGGGTTCCCACGCGGAGCACGCCCCACGTGGACCCGCCGACGCGGGCGACCGACTCAGTCCGCCAGCTCGCGCAGGTGCGGCAGCAGGGCGCGCAGGGCACGCCCCCGATGGGACATCTCGTCCTTCTCGGCCGACGGCAGCTCGGCGGAGGTCCGCTCCTCGCCCTCGGGCACGAAGATCGGGTCGTAGCCGAAGCCGTTCTCGCCCCTCGGCTCGCGCACGATCCGCCCGGGCCACTCGCCCCGGACCGTCAGCTCCCGGCCATCCGGCCGCACCAGCGCGACCGCGCACACGAACGTCGCGCCGCGCCGCTCGTCCGGGACGTCGCCCATCTGGCCGAGGACCAGGTCCAGGTTGGCCCGGTCGTCGCCGTGCCGGCCGGACCAGCGGGCGGAGAGCACGCCGGGCATGCCGTTCAACGCGTCGATCGCCAGACCGGAGTCGTCCGCGATCGCCGGCAGGCCGCTCGCCCGCACCGCGTCCCGCGCCTTGGCCAGGGCGTTCTCCTCGAACGTCGCCCCCGTCTCCGGGGCCTCCGGGAACGGCGGCACCTCGTCGAGACCGACGATCTCCACGCCGGCCACGCCGTGCTCGGCCAGGATCCGCCGCATCTCCCTGAGCTTGCCCGCGTTGCGGGAGGCCAGCAGCACGCGCGTCACCTGGCCCCCTCCGGCAGCGTCCCCGGGTACGGCCCGGCCAGCGCCTCGGCCTGGAGGCGGGCCAGCTCGGCGCACCCGGCCAGCGCCACGTCCAGCATCCGGTCCAGTGTGGACCTGGCGAAGGTCGCGCCCTCGCCGGTGCCCTGCACCTCGACCAGCGTGCCGCCGTCGGTGGCCACCACGTTCATGTCGACCTCGGCGCGGGAGTCCTCCGCGTACGGCAGGTCCAGCCGCACACGGCCGTCCACCACACCCACGCTCACCGCGCTGACCGAGCACGACAGGGGCTGCGGGTCGTTGAGCCGGCCGGCGGCGCGCAGGTAGGTCACCGCGTCGGCCAGGGCCACGTACCCCCCGGTGATCGCGGCGGTGCGGGTGCCGCCGTCGGCCTGGATCACGTCGCAGTCGATGACGATCGTGTTCTCGCCGAGCGCGGCCAGGTCGATGCAGGCGCGCAGCGACCGGCCGATCAACCGGCTGATCTCGTGCGTGCGGCCGCCGATGCGGCCCTTCACCGACTCACGGTCGCTGCGGGTGTGCGTGGCCGAGGGCAGCATCGCGTACTCCGCGGTGACCCACCCCAGCCCGGACCCGGACCGCCACTTCGGCACCCCCTCGGTGACGCTGGCCGCGCACAGCACGCGGGTCCGGCCGAACTCGACCAACACGGACCCGGCCGGCCAGTCCTGGTACCCCCGGGTGATGCGGACTTCCCTGAGCGCGTCGTCGCTCCTGCCATCGGCTCGAACCACGACGACTAGCCTATTGCTCCGTCCGAGTGCCGGTTCCGCAGGTGGGCGTGAGCGACACTCTTCATCTGCTCCGCTCGCGGACACCGGCCACACGCAGGCCTCCCAGACAACACAGCGGTCGGCGTGAGCGACACTCTTCTGCCCTCCGCCCATGACCACCCACAGGGTGCGGATGCCCAACAACACCCAAGGGGTCGGCGTGAGCCACACTCTTCGCTCCCCTGGCCACGGACACCCATCAGGTGCGGGTGTCCCGAAAGGCACAACGGCAGCCGCGAGCGACACTTTTCGTTTCCCTACCCACGTAGCATCGGCCACGCGCAGGCCTCCCAGACGACACGCCGGGCCGCGTTTTCCTCTACTCCGCCCACCACCAACCAGGCGCGAGTGCCCAGCAAGACAAACCAGCAAGACAAAGAGGTGGGCGTGAACGACACTTTTCGCTTCCGTGCCCACGACCACCGACCAGGTGCGGGTATCCCGAAAGGCACAACGGCGGCCGTGAGCAACACTCCTCCCTTCTCCGCCCGCGGACACCGACCGGGTGCGGGTGTCCCGCACGACACAACGGCGGCCGTGGGACACACTTTTCGCTTCCGTGCCCACGACCACCGGCCACACGCAGGCCTCCCAGACAACACGCCGGGCCGCACCTTCCTCTACTCCGCCCACCACCAACCA
>NZ_JAMTCP010000049.1 GCF_024171885.1 Streptoalloteichus tenebrarius
TCTTCGTCTGTCGCGAGAAGAAGAATCGACCAAGGGCTTCACTCATGATCAACCAGGGTCACCGCCAGCCACCCAGACGTTAAAACTCAAGCTAGTCGAGGAGGACCTGACTGGCGTGTGAGGGAGTGTCGACGTCGCATGGTGTCGCCTCGTCAGGTGGTGCGGGCGAGGGTGACGCGGTGGGCGAGGTCGGCGGCCTGCCGTCCGGATCGCATCGCGGCCTTGTGCAGTGGTACGAGCCGGTCCCGCGCGCGTTGCGACCGGAGCGGACCGACCAGGTCGAGCGCCTTCATCCCGATGCGAATCCCCTCGTGCACATCACCGTTGCGAAGGTGTGCTGCGCCCAGTTCGGCCAGCTCGAAGGATTGAGCAAGAGGGGAGTTGTCGCCACGAGCCCGTACTGCTGTCGTGAGTGAGTTGATGGCGGACTCCTCTTCGCCCAAGGAGGCCCAAGCGACGCCCTCCGCCCCCGCCAACGACGCGCGGGTGAAGAAGGATCCAAGCCAGCTCGGCTTCTCCTCGTCTGCCGCGCGGTCGAAGCTCTCACGTGCCGTGGCGAGCGCTCGCACTGCGGGTTCCCGTGCGCCGAGCTTCGCGTAGGCACCCGCGATCTTGCACTCCATGAGTGCGATCAACAGAGAGGACCTGGTGGCGAGAGCAGGCGTGTATCCGAAGTGAAGCAGTTGGAGGGCTGTGTCGGGAGAGCCGTTGTGCATCTCGACGCGAGCTGCGGTGTTGAGCAGGTAAGCCTGGACGCCAGGATCATCCGCTTCGCGGGCTAGTCGGAGCCCGACAAGGAGATGGTGGCGCGCCTTGTCCGGGATACCGAGGTCGTAGGCCGCCCAGGCGACCTTTCCGTGAAGACGTGCGACTGCGCCCAGCAGCGCGTGACGTACGGCGTCCGACGTCTGGGCGTGAAGGAGTTGATGACTCCAGTCAGCGAGTCCCTCCGCGAGATGGAGGACGACACCCCCACCATGGTGTCGTTCGAGAACGAACATGCGGCGCACCGCGTCGTCGAGTTGCTGTACGTCCGATATCCCCACCCTCTGCGGGAGGGGGGTGGCCTCGACTTGTCGTAGGGAAACCTCGGCGGGTTCGCCGAAGACGGCGACGCCGAGGACGACCTGGCCCGCGTGGGCGAGGAACCGTCGACGCTTCACGTCCTCGTCCTCCTCCTCGTCCGGCGAGCGTGGCCCGCAGCCGGGGGAATAGGCGAGACCCATGTAACCACGGGGGATGCCGAGGCCGACAGCGATGCGTTCGAGGAGGTCGTAGGACTGGACCTCACGGCCGTGCACGATGGCCGAGACGTCGGACTGGTTCTGCCCGGTGCGGTCGGCGATCTCGCGTTGGGTGAGCCCGGCGGCAGCCACAGCCCGGAAGACCGCGCCCATGTCATGCCGCGCCAGGGCCGCGCGCACGTCGGGTCGTTCCCAGACGGCGGCCAGGTCCACACCCATGAGACGGACGGTAGCGATCCGAACGCGCTCGGCGACGCGCTTTCGGGCGCCTTTCGGGTGTTATCGACCAAGGTGAACCGCTCGTCCGATCGCCTCCCGCGCGCCGAGCGGTCGGTCGAGTGCGACGGGTCTCACGGAGCACACTTGCCGTCGGTTACCGATGGGTAATACTCTCGTTGTTACCGGTCAGTAAGGGGGCGTGCCCCGCCGGCCGACCCGCACGCACACGGGAGCTGACGAGATGGGCCACTACAAGAGCAACCTGCGGGACCTGGAGTTCAACCTCTTCGAGGTGCTCAAGGTCCAGGAGCGGCTGGGCACCGGGCCGTTCGAGCAGGCCGACGAGGACACCGCCAGGGGCGTGCTCACGGAGCTGAACAACCTCGCGACCGGTCCGCTGGCCGAGTCCTTCGCCGACGCCGACCGCAACCCGCCGGTGTTCGACCCCGCGACGCACAGCGCCACCCTGCCCGAGTCGTTCAAGAAGTCCTTCAAGGCGCTCTGGGACGGCGAGTGGTACCGCCTGGCGCTGCCGAACGAGCTGGGCGGCTTCGGCATCCCGCCCACCGTGCAGTGGGCGGCCTCCGAGCTGATCCTCGGCGCCAACCCGGCCATCTACATGTACATGGCCGGCCCGAACTTCGCCTCCGTCGTGTACCGCAACGGCACCGAGGAGCAGAAGCGCTGGGCCCAGATCATGATCGACCGGGGCTGGGGCGCCACCATGGTCCTCACCGAGCCGGACGCCGGCTCGGACGTCGGCGCCGGCCGCACCAAGGCCGTGCTCCAGGAGGACGGCTCCTGGCACCTGGACGGCGTGAAGCGCTTCATCACGTCCGGCGACCAGGACATGACCGAGAACATCATGCACCTGGTGCTGGCCCGCCCCGAGGGCCCCGGCATCGAGCCGAAGCCCGGCACCAAGGGCCTGAGCCTCTTCCTCGTGCCGAAGTTCCTCTTCGACACCGAGACCGGCGAGCCGCGTGAGCGCAACGGCGCCTTCGTCACCAACGTCGAGCACAAGATGGGCCTGAAGGTCTCCACGACCTGCGAGGTCACCTTCGGCCAGCACGGCGTCCCCGCCAAGGGCTGGCTGCTCGGCGAGGTGCACGACGGCATCGCGCAGATGTTCCAGGTCATCGAGTACGCCCGGATGATGGTCGGCACCAAGGCCATCGCCACCCTCTCCACCGGCTACCTCAACGCCCTGGAGTTCGCCAAGGAGCGGGTGCAGAGCGCCGACCTCACCCGCATGACGGACAAGACCGCCCCGCGGGTCACGATCATCAACCACCCGGACGTGCGGCGCAGCCTGATGCTCCAGAAGGCGTACGCCGAGGGCCTGCGCGCGGTGTACCTGTACACCGCGAGCTTCCAGGACCGCATCGCCGCCGGCGACAACGTCGAGCTGGCCGAGCGGGTCAACGACCTGCTGCTGCCGATCGTCAAGGGCGTCGGCTCCGAGCGCGGCTACGAGCTGCTCGCGCAGTCGCTCCAGACCCTGGGCGGCTCGGGCTTCCTCCAGGACTACCCGATCGAGCAGTACATCCGCGACTCCAAGATCGACACCCTCTACGAGGGCACCACGGCCATCCAGTCGCTGGACTTCTTCTTCCGGAAGATCATCCGCGACAAGGGGCAGGCGCTGGCCTTCGTCGCCGGCGAGGTGCAGAAGTTCCTGGAGTCCGAGGGCGGCAACGGCCGCCTGAAGGAGGAGCGCGCCCTGCTCAAGCAGGCTCTGGAGGACCTCCAGGGCATGCTCGGCGCGATGATCGGCTTCCTGACCTCGTCGCAGGAGGACGTGCGCAACATCTACAAGGTGGGCCAGAACTCGGTCCGCCTGCTGATGAGCGCCGGCGACCTGCTGGTCGGCTGGCAGCTCCTGCGCCAGGCCGAGATCGCGCTGGCCGCGCTGGACGCCGGCGCCTCCGCCAAGGACAAGGCGTTCTACGAGGGCAAGGTCGCCGTGGCCTCGTTCTTCGCCAAGAACGTGCTGCCCGAGCTGTCGGCCCGGCGTCGGATCACCGAGACGACCGACAACGCGCTCATGGACGTGGACGAGGCCGCGTTCTGAGCCGACCCCTCGACGGGTGAGTGGGGCGGGACCCTCCCGGGTCCCGCCCCACTCGGCGTTCCTGGCGGGCTCCCCGGTCAGGTCGTGAGGACGATCTTGCCCCTGGCGCGGCCGGTCTCGCCGTGCGCGTGTGCCTCGGGCGCGCGCTCCAGCGGGAACACCGAGTCCACCTCCACGTGCAGCCGCCCGCTGTCGACCAGCGCGGCCAGCTCGCTCAGGCCGACGTGGTCCGGCTCGACGACGACGTTGGCGTAGCGCAGGCCGCGCCGCTCCGCGGCGGCCTGGATCTCCGGCGCGTGGATCGGCGCGGTCATCAGAAGGCCGCCGGGGCGGAGCACGTCCAGCGACCGCAGGCCGGTCTCGCCGCCGACGAGGTCCACGACGACGTCCACGTCGGACACCGCGCTCGTGAAGTCGACCGCCGTGTAGTCCACCACCTCGTCGACCCCCAGCCCCCGCAGAAAGTCGTGCTTCTCCGCCCGCGCCGTCCCGATCACGTGCGCGCCCCGGATCTTCGCGATCTGCGCCGCGAGGTGCCCCACGCCGCCGGCGGCCGCGTGGACGAGCACCCGCTGCCCTGGCTGGACGTCGGCCGTGTCCACCAGGAACTGCCACGCCGTCAGCCCGGCCAGCGGCAGGCCCGCCGCCCTCACGTGGTCCACGGAGACCGGCTTGCGGGCGAGCTGCCGGGGCGCGGCCAGCACGTAGTCGGCGTACGCGGCGGCCTGGCGGGGGAACGCCGGCATGCCGAACACCTCGTCGCCGGGGCGGAACCGGGTGACACCCGGTCCGACCTCCTCGACCACGCCGGAGACGTCCCAGCCCACCGTCATGGGCAGCGTGAGCATGCCGGGGACGCCGTGGCCGGCCCGGGTCTTCCAGTCGACGGGGTTCACGCCAGCGGCACGGACCCGCACCAGCACCTCGCCGGTGGCCGGGCTCGGGCGGTCGACCTCCTCCACCCGCAGCACCTCGGGGCCGCCGAACTCCCGCTGGCGCACGAGCCGCATTCGCGTTGTCATGCCTGTCCTTCCCTTGATCGTTTGGGCTGCTCCCATCCTCGGTGTTCTGGTTTCCGTTGACCAGAAGGCACCTTTTCGTTATGTAGGTGTCTTATGGAAACTGCCCCGGACCTGCGGCGACGACAGTCGGACGCCTACCTGCGCGACTGCCCGAGCCGGGAGATCCTCGATCTCGTCGCGAACCGGTGGACGGCGTTGGTCGTGGGCGCGCTGGTCGAGGGGCCGCTGCGGTTCTGCCAGCTCCGGCGGCGGGTGGAGGGCATCAGCCAGAAGGTTCTGACCCAGAACCTGCGCGCGTTGGAACGGGACGGGATGGTGCGCCGCGCCGTCTATCCGACGACTCCGCCGAGCGTGGAGTACTCGCTCACCGAGCTGGGGGAGGGCGTCGGGCGGCACCTGGTCGCCCTGCGCGGGTGGGTGGAGGCGCACCTGCCTCAGATGCATGCCGCACGCGCGGCGTATGACGCCCGTGCGGGGCAGGTGGAGCCGGAGGAGTGAGCGCCGATGTGACGCACCGTGGTGCCACCCTGGGGGCCCGAAGGTGTGGTGGCCGGCCTCTTGACAGGCTCGTTTCCGCTGGTGAGGGCGGGTGAGGACTCTCCGGGGGCGGGGCCTGGCGGGGCTGAAGAGGCAGAGTTGTCCACAGCACCCGGAGTTGTCCACAGCGCGGCGTGATGATCTGGAGCGCTGGGTGACGGGCCGATAGGCTGGAGCAGGGCTCGCCCCCCAGGGCGGGTGGGGGCTGACCTGGGGAAGGGGGTCGCTGGTGCGGGACGGGCCCGCACCAGCGAGAGCGGAGCGAGGGGGCGGGAGCGCCCGAGGGGTCAGCCCTCGGGCTTGTGCTCCGCCGGCGCGCAGACGATCTTGGGTTGGCCGTCGTACCGGACGGTCCGCGACTCCCGCTTGATCTCCCGGCCGCTCAGGTCCTTGATCACCCGCGTGTCGGTCACCGTGAACCCGTGCGTGCCGGGGGACGCCGAGCACTGCTCACCCGGCTTGCCGTGCTTCACCGGCGGGTCGGTCGGGTTGGTCTCCGGCCCGGTCAGCCCCTCGACCTGCACGGTCTTGGTCCCCCAGAACCGCACCTTGATCGACGACGGCGTCCAGATCGTCTCGATCATCACGCCGGTCTTGCCGTCGTTGCGGAACTGGAGGTCGATCACGCTGCTGCCGTCCGGGTTCTGGAAGACCGTGGCCTCCCGCCCCTTCGGGTAACGGTTGATCCAGTAGCTGTGCGGCGTGTGCCCGGCGTCGGTCATGCCCGCGTAGTACGCCGCGTTGTAGAGCGTCGTGGCCATCTGCGAGACACCGCCGCCGACCGCCCGGTCCGGCTTGCCGTCGTTGATGATGCCGGCGCCGATGTAGCCCGTCGCGGCCGTCCTCGGGCCGGTCTGCCGGTTCATGCTGAAGGTCTCGCCCGGCTTGATGATCGCGCCGTTGATCTTCTCGGCGGCCAGCCGGATGTTGTGGCCGGAGTCCGCCGCGAACTGGCCGGTCGAGAACTCGGAGATGACCTCCTTGATCCCGAGCTGGTTGGCCTGCTCGGTGGTGAACTTCGCCGGCTGCTTGCCGTACTCCGCCTTCAGCGACCGGTCGTCGGTCTTCCGCAGCACCTCGGCCAGTGGGGCCAGCGTCTTCGGGTAGTCGATGCCCCGCCCCTCCTGGGACGGCTCCACGACCGGGGTCCCGCTGGCCAGCGTGATCCTGGCGTCCTTGCCCGGCTGCTCGGTGTCCTTGAGCTGGGGCCGCACCGCCTCGGTGATCTTGTTCTCGTCGATCTTCGAGGACAGGCCGCCGTTGTCGCCCGGCTGGAAGGACAGGGCTGAGGCGATCACCGAGGGCTCGATCGTGGCGTTCCTGCCCTCGCCGCGCACGGTCACCGGACCGGACACGGCGGGCTTGGCGACCTCGTCGAGCGCCCTGCGCACACCCTCGGGCGTGGTCCTGACCGGCACCGTGGTCACCGGCAGCGAGAGCGTCGTGCCGTCGGCCCAGTGCGGCAGCACCTCGTTGACCGCCTGCGGCACGTCGAGCTTCTGACCGGGCTTCGGGTCCACCGCCACCGGCTTCACGCCCTCGAAGCGGATCGTGCCCTCGGCCGCCTCCCTGTCGGTCTTCGGGCGCAGCGCCTCCAGCGCGGCGGTGAGCCTGCCCTGGTCGGTCCGGCTCGCCACACCGACCTCGCGGGTGGTGAAGAACGAGGTCAGCCGGGTCCACGGGTTCCACGACTGCTCGCCGGCGTCGGCCACGGTGCGCGCCCAGTCCAGCTCGAGGCCGGCGGACTTCGGGTCGATGCTGGCCTCCACGTCGCCCGCCCGCACCCGCACCGGCTTGCCCAGCCGGGGGCCGATCTGCTCCCGGAGCTTCTGCTCGGCGGCGGCGTGCTCCATGCCGCCCACCTCGACACCGGCCACGGTGACGCCCCTGGGCACCTCGCCCTGGCTCATCGCGAGGTCGACGCCGTACAGCAGGACCAGGGCGCCGCCGACGGCGCCCGCGATGATCCCGGCGCGTCGCGCCTGCCGTCGCCGGTCCGCCCGCGCCGCCGCGTCGGCGGGCGGCTCGGTCGGCGCGTCCGCGCCCTCCGCCTTCTCCGGCGCGTCGGACGCCGCCTCTCCCGGCGGGTCGAGCAACGCGGTCGCGGTGCCCGCCGCCCGGTGCGCTGGCTCGGCGGCCGGCGCGGCGGAGGCCACGGGCGCGAGCACGACGGTCCGCTCGCCGGAGCCCTCGACGCCGGCCCCCGCGAGGGCGGCGTCCTCCGGCTCGGCGAGATCGTCGACGTCGCCGCGTGGGACGACCGGCTGCACCACCGTCGTCCGCTCGGCGGACAGGTCAGGGCGCGGCTCGGACACCGTGGGCTGCTCGACGAAAGGGCGGACGATCGCCGTCCGTTCGGCGGGCTGCTCGTCGCGCTCCGCCAGCGAGGCCTGGTCGGCGGAGGTCGGCCACACGACGGTGGGCTGCTCGCCGGCGGACGCCGTCGAGCCCGGCCCTGACGCGTCCTGTCGGCGCCGGGTGGTGGTGGGGTCCGAGGGGGACCGGTCGGGCACGGGCTGCTCGCTCACCGGCTCGTGCGCCACCGTCGGCTGGTCGGCGGGGTCCACGACGGGTGGATGCCGGTGGCCGGCCGGGGGTTGCCCTGGGGTGATCTGGGCCACAGTCGATCCCTCGTCGGGGACGGGCCCGGACGGACGGGTCGCGGGGTCCTCCGTTCTGTCCGACGCCTCGGCGTCGGACGGACGACCGGTGACCGCCGACAGCACGACGGTCCGCTCCGCCTCGGACTCCCTGCGCTGCTCCTCCGGCACCAGCTCCCCCTTCTGTGATCGACCTGCGGGGCGAGTCGTATCCCTACCCGGTCGGCGTCACAGCCGGATCACGACTCAGAGGTACAGGCCCGTACCGTGCTCGGTGCGCTCGCTGGCGACGGCGTGCAGGTCGCGTTCGCGCATGACCAGGTACGCCTGGCCCTGCACCTCGACCTCGAACTGGTCCTCCGGGTTGAACAACACCCGGTCGCCGACCTTCACCGTCCGGACGTGGTTGCCGACTCCGCAGACCTCGCCCCACGCCAGTCGCTTCGCGACCTGCGCGGTGGCCGGGATGAGGATGCCCCCGCTGCTGCGCCGCTCCCCCGCCTCCTGCGAGACCCGGACCATGACCCGGTCGTGCAGCATCTGGATCTCGAGCTTGGCTTCAGGCACCCCGGGAGTCTACTTCCCGCGCTTGATGCCCCACTCGGGTATGTCGGCATTGCCACTGGTCACAGGCCGGAGTCATCCAGCCCGCCCATCACCAGCGCCAGCCGCCTCGGGCCTGACGAAACCACCCTAACCGGCACTCCCCAGTCCTGTCGGGTGAGCCTGCACACCGGGTGTTCCACGGCGGGGTCGTCGTCGCAGCTCGCCGCCTGCGCCACCACGTGCAGCACGCCCTCGGCCACCGTGTCCGAGACCACGAGCCGACGGGTGAGCGCGGTGTCCACGCCCGCGCCCTCCACCAGCAGCTCCGGCGGGGAGCAGGTCACCTCCAGCCGCGTCGACGGGCCGTAGCGCTCGTCCAGCTTCTGGCCCGGCGGGGGCGTGAACACGACGGCCAGCTCGACCTCGCCGGGGGCCAGGTCGCTCGACGGCCGCCGCACCTGGTGCGCCGCGCCCGCCACGAGCCGCGCCGTCACACCCGGCGGCACCGGGCGCTCCAGCCGGTGCGCGGCCGAGGCGACGACCACCAGCTCGCCGTCGACCAGCACCGCGCCCGACGGCTCGGCCAGGTCCCCGGCGAGGGTGGACACCTCGCGCGTCTCCGGGTCGTACCGGCGGACCGCGCCGTTGTAGGTGTCGCAGACCGCGACGCTGCCGTCCGGCAACGCCGCCACGCCCAGCGGGTGCTGGAGCAGCGCCTGGTCCGCCGGCCCGTCCCGGTGGCCGAAGTCGAACAGACCGGTGCCCACCGCCGTGCGCACGGTGAAGCCGCCCTCGGCGGAGGGCTCGACCCACCGCAGCGCCGAGGTCTCCGAGTCGGCCAGCCACAACCGGTCGCCGACCACGGCCAGACCGCTGGTCTGGGCGAAGAACGCCTCCTCGGCCGCGCCGTCGCGCAGCCCCTCCACGGTGGTGCCCGCGAACCGCCGCACGGTGCCCGCGACCGGGTCGAACAGGCCGAGCGTGTGGTTGCCGGCCATCGCGACCACGACTCCGCCGGCCGGCTCCCACCAGGCCACGTCCCACGGGCTGGTCAGGTCGACCGCCAACGCCGGGCCGGCGTCCTCGCCGTCGCGCCACTGCTGGCCGGTGCCCGCCACGGTGGTCACGTGGCCGTCGGCCAGGCGCACGCCGCGCAGCAGGTGGTTGACCGTGTCGGCCACCACGACGTCGTATCCGACGCGCGCGGCGACCTCCGGCGGCAGCACCGCCAGGCCGCTCGGCTCGGAGAAGCTGGCCTCGTCCGGAGCGCCGTCCGCGCGCCCTCGGGTCCCGGAGCCGATGCGGCGCAGCAGCGACCCCTCGCCGCCGTCGCCGTCCCCGCGCAGCTCGACCAGGCTGTGGTGCGCGGAGTCGGACACCAGCAGGGAGTCCGGCAACGCGACGACCTTCGCCGGGAACCGCAGGGCGGTCTCGGGGGCCGGCGGGGGGACGTACGGGCCGTCGCCCCGGTGCAGCGTGCCCTTCGCCTCGTGCTCGGCCACCAGCTCGGTGATGACGCGGCGCAACGCCTCGGCGTGGCCCTCGCCGGCGGCCACGTGCACGACGTAGCCCTCCGGGTCGACCAGCACCAGCGTCGGCCACGCCTTGACCGCGTACGCCTGCCAGGTGACCAGCTCGGGGTCGTCGAGGACCGGGTGGTGCACCTCGTACCGCTCGACGGCGGCGGCCAGCGCGTCCGGGTCGGCCTCGTGCGCGAACTTCGGCGAGTGCACGCCGATCGTCACCAGCACGTCGGCGAACTCGGCCTCCAGCGGGCGCAGCTCGTCCAGGACGTGCAGGCAGTTGATGCAGCAGAACGTCCAGAAGTCGAGCAGCGTGATCTTGCCGCGGAGGTCGGCGAGCGTGATCTGCTCGCCACCGGTGTTCAGCCAGCCCCTGCCCACCAGCTCGGGGGCGCGGACACGGGCGCGACGAGTCGAAGCGGTCACGACCCAAGCCAACACCAGCGGTCCTGGGCGCTGTTCCCCGTCCCGTCATCTGGGAGGCTGGGGGCGGACACGATGGCAGGTCGCACGCGGTCCGGCACGGCGCGCGGCCGCCGCGACAGCGGCGCCTGGCTCGTGGCGTCTCAGCGCTCTCCCCTTCGGCCGCCGAACTTGACTCTCACATTGATGTGAAGGTTTAGCGTGCGCCTCGCAGCGCACGAGACCCACGTCAAGGGGGAGACGATGCCCAGCGTCCGCACTGCTGGCTCCACGGTCCACTACGAGGTCACCGGCAGCGGCCCCGGTCTGGTGATGGTCCACGGCACCGGAGGCGACGGGCGGGCCAACTTCGGCCACCTCGTCGACCGGTTCGCCGACGCCCGTACGGTCATCACGCCCGACTACTCCGGCAGCGGGGAGACCACCGACGGCGGCGGCCCGCTGACCCTGGACCAGCTCGTCGACCAGGTGGTCGCCGCGACCGACGCGGTCACCGACGAGCCGGTCGACCTCCTCGGCTTCTCGCTCGGCGCGGTGGTGGCGGCGGCGACGGCGGCCAAGCACCCCGAGCGGGTGCGGCGGCTGGTGCTGCTCGCCGGATGGCTGCGCCACGACGACCCCCGCCACCAGCTCAACTTCGACCTCTGGCGGCGGCTGGGGAACGGCGAGCCGAGCCTGTTCCACCGGTTCCTGACGTTGACCGGCTTCAGCCCCGCGTACCTGTCCCGGCTCGGGCACCAGGGCCTGGCCGAGCTGCTCGCGAACTTCACGACGGCGCCCGGCGTGCTGCGCCAGGTCGACCTCGACCTCCGGGCCGACATCCGGGACCGGGCGCACCTGGTGACCGCGCCGACCCTGGTGGTCGGCAACCGGCAGGACCAGATGGTGCCGGTCGAGCAGACCCGCGCCCTGCACGAGGCCATCCCCGGCAGCCGCTACGCCGAACTGGACAGCGGGCACCTCGTCCTGTTCGAGCGGCCGGACGAGCTGGTCGCCCTCGTCAGGGACTTCCTTCTCGACGACGCCGACTGAGGCGGCGTGAGGCCGGCTGAGGCCGACTGAGGCCGCGTGAGGCTGGCCGGGCGCGGTCACGGGCTGGACAGGCGCGGCGGTGGGCGGTGGAATCGGCCCCGATGGCCATGATCCCGTACGACCGCACCACCGCCGCGGCCTACCGGACGGCCGGCGAGGTGCCGCGCGAGGGACTGGCGTGGTGGCGGAAGGCGGTCGCGCCGTACGTCGGCGGAGCCGAGATGATCATCGATGTCGGTGCGGGGACCGGCGCGTTCGCGACCGCCTTCGCCGAGTGGTTCGACGTGCGGGTCACCGCCGTCGACCCCTCGCCGCAGATGCGGGCGCTGATCCCGGCGCACCCGCTGGTCGACGTCGTCGCCGGCACGGCGGAGTCGCTGCCCGTGGCCGACGACGCCGCCGACGCGGCGTGGATCTCCACGGCGATCCACCACCTCGCCGACCTCGACGCGGCGGCCAGGGAGCTGCGGCGGGTGCTCTGCCTCGGCGCTCCGGTGCTGATCCGCGACGTCTTCCCCGGCCGGCACGAGGGCGTCCGGCTGTTCCAGTACTTCCCCGAGGCGACGAAGGCGCTGTCCGACTTCCCGACCGTGGAGCGGGTCTGCGCGGCGTTCGCCGACGCCGGGTTCGAGCGGGTGCTGTCGCTGGGCCTGGTGCCGCAGCAGACCGCGCCCAGTCTCCGGGTCGCGGCCGAGCGCATCCACCGGGAGGCGAACACGGTGTTGCGCAGGCTCAGCGACGAGGAGTTCGCGCGCGGCATGAGCCGCATGTGGGCGTCGGCCGCGGCCGAGGACCCGCCCGCGCCGGTGATCGACCACCTCGACCTGTTGGTCCTGTGCTGACCGCCCTTCGAAGAGCCGAACGTCCCCGACAACGCCGAGTGCCCCGGCCGTGTGGTGGCCGGGGCACTCGTGCGTGTCGGGGAGCCGGTGCTCAGCTCAGCGCACGCGGGGGAGGACCACGGTCTGGTCGGGGTCACGGGCCAACACAACCGTGTCGGCGGTGTCGAGGGCGTGGGCGTGGGCGTCGGCGTCGCTGCCGGCTCGACTCCCCGGCCCGCCCGGCCGCTGGCCGGGGAGGCGGTTGCGCAGCAGCCGGGCGGCCCACCGCACGAGCAGCGTCGCCACGAGGCCGACGACCGCGCCGCACAGGATGTCGGCGGGCCAGTGCACCCCCACGAACACGCGGGACAGCGCGACCAGGACGGCGGGGACGGCGAGCCCGATCCCCCAGGACACGGAGACGAACACGCCCACGACCAGGGCCACGGTCACCGCCGCGGTGGCGTGGTTGCTGGGGAAGGACACGCCCGGCTCGTGCTGCACGAGCTGCACGACCGAACGGCTCTCGAACGGGCGGCGGGACAGCTCCATCCAGCGCAGGACCCGGTTCACCGCGAAACCGACGGCCAGCGCCGCGCCGACCTGGCCGACCATCCACAGGTTGTCCAGCCGGGTCCGGCCGCGCATGGCCAGCAGCATCGTCACGGCGCCCGCGACGAACACCAGGTAGATCAGCGGGCCGGCGGCGAACCGGCCGAGCGCGTCGAGCAGCGGGCTGCGGCCGGCCAGCCCGTTGATCGCGTCGAATACCAGGTCGTTCACGACCTCAGCTACCCCGCTTTCCTGAACGTCCGGTGACCCTGACCCGTCCGATCATTCCAGCGCTCATCGAGTGACACGTGGTCGGTTGATCACTGGGCCCGCCTGCGCGGACGTCGGGCTGTGGCGGGGCTCACCTGTCACTCGTGAGAGGGAGCACATTTCTCGGCCGTACCTCAACTGGGTGCCTCCGGACCGGCGGCACACCGGGACGAACCCGCCCCGCGACCCGCGGGCCGGGGGACTCGGACCAGAGGGGAGAGCATGAGCACAGCGCAGCGAACAGGCGGTGTGGTCGCCGTGGCCGTGGTGATGGGCGGTCTGCTGGCCGTCGCCGCCCCGGCCGGGGCCACGGAACCCACGGGGCCCCACAGGTCCGCCGAGTCCATGGCGCCCGCGGTGCCCTCGGTGTCCTCGGTGCCCGCGGTGCCGAACAACGGCAGCGCGGCGCGCGGCGGGGACGCGGCGCCGTTGTTGCGGTCCACCGACCCGGCGGCGAAACGCTTTCGTGCCGTCGGGCGGCTCGTCAACAACGACGGGGTGCACTGCACCGCCACCGTGGTGGCCGGCGACGGGCAGGTCCGACCGAACGCCAGGGCGCTCGTCGTCACCAACGGGCACTGCGTGACCGACCAGTTGACGACGAACGAGGTCAGGGTCGACCAGTCGACGGAACAGGGGAGCGCCGCGTGGCGGTTCACCCCGGCCTACTTCGTCGACACCGTCGACCAGCACCGCGCCTTCGGGGTCGCCCGCGTCCGCTACGCGACGATGAAGGCGGTCGACGTCGCCGTGGTCGAGCTGGACACGACCTACGGCGAGCTGGCCGGGATCGACGTCCGCCCGCTGCGGCTGGACGGCAGGACGCCAAGGGCCGGCGAGGCCGTCGAGGTGGCTCACGCGCCGTTCAACGACCTCCCGGAGGACCAGCAGTTCCTGCGGCTCTCCCGCTGTCGGGCCCGGGGCGTCGTCAACGTCGCCGAGGACCCCTGGCTGTGGACCGGCGCGGTGGCCAACGACTGCGCCGGGATCGTCGGCGGCTCGTCCGGGTCGCCGATGGTGCGCGCGGGAGACGACCGGGTCGTCGCCCTGCTCAACACGACGGTCGAGCCCGGCTACAGCGGCGAGTGCATGCTCGGCCGTCCCTGCGAGGCGGGGAAGGACGGTGTGACCGCGCGCCAGGGCAGGTCCTACGCGATCCCGGCTCGGGCTCTCGCCGGCTGTCTCACGGGCGACCAGTTCACGCCCGGCGTCCCGCGATGCGAACTCGATCCCGGGCAGAAGCTCACGGTCACCCAGCAGCTCGGCGTGACGCGGTCCAGCGTGACCCGGGCCGACGGCACGAGCAGCCCCGCCCGGTGGCAGGCCGCCCTCGGTGGGGACGGGGTCCGGTACGCGCGGGTGAAGGTCGGCCCCTTCGGGACCACCGACTGCGCCGACCCCGCCGGCTACGGCCCGGTGTTCGCGCTCGCCGACCGGCCCGTCTTCGACGACCCGCTCCCGCGCGGGGAGAACCTGTACGTGCTGTGCGCGGTCGGCGGACCCGGCCCGGTCGCCGGCAGGGGGTGGCAGCCGTACCGGTTCGCGTCGCTGGCCGCCGTGCGGGTGGACGACACCCCGCCCACGGTGGAGCCGGTCGTCGACGTGTGGGAGACCGAGGAGAGCTGGTCGGTGAATCCGATCTTCCAGATCTGGGAGATCACCGGGTACGAGATCAAGTACGGCCCCCGGGCGACGACCGACTGCGCCGACCCCGCCGGGTACCGGCCCTACCGGCGGATCCCGACCTTCCTGGCCAAGAAGGACGCGCCGTGGCGCTTCTGCGCGGTGGGCCTCGACCACGCCGACAACCGCACCGCCCCGAAGGTGGTCGATCTCGGCTGATCCGCCCGCGCGCGCGTCAGGGGCCGGGCACGGGACCTCCTGTGCCCGGCCCCTCGCGTCGGTGTCGCCGGGAGGGCGGCAGCGCCCCGGCCCTCGCCAGGGTCGGCTCCCTCGCCAGGAGGTCGGCTTCGCGCACCGGCCGCGCGCGTTCGCGCGTCCGGCGCGGGCGGGAGAGGAAGTCGATCGCGCGGGCGCGTTGGGCAATCGCGCGTTTCTTGATCACGGGCCGGTGACGGGCGCGGGGGCGGCGGCCACGGGGCCCGGACGTGGGAAACCCCGCGGTGCTGCCAGGTCGGGGGTCCGACAGCACCGCGGGGTCGTCTGGAACATCGGTTCCTTACTCGGCCGCGTTACACCCATTCGGGTTGGTGACCGCGGTCACTGCGCAGCAGGTCGCCGATGGTCCCGCAGTATTTCACTCTTCTGGCGGAAAAGAAAAGAGCGGCCTCGGTGCGCGGGAGGTGCACCGAGGCCGCTCGAGCCTCCGGAGGGCGCCGCGGCGGGAGGGCTTGCCCGGTCGAGGATGGGCGGCCGCCGCGGCGGTCCACTCAGCGGAGGGAGTTCACCTGAGCCTGGGCGATCACCATCAGCTCGTGCCGCAGCGCCGGAGTGGCGGCGGCGTCGATCGCACGGGTCACTGCGCGGCGAGTCCGGGCCTGTGCACGGCGGGCGCGGATCTTCGCGGCGAGGTTCATCGGGTTGCTCATCCCCTTGGGTCTCGACTCTTCGGCGGCACGACAAGTATGCGGCACACTCAGGCCGGTTCGCACCCGATTCTTCGGTGAGGTGGCGCACAAACCGACGATTCGTCGGCGAATGCGGGGTGAACGCCGTCTGTCTTGCGGGCGGATCTGTGATCTGCCGGACATTGCTGTAACGCGGGTTGGGCCGGGAGTGTGAGCCGGGGCTCACATCCGCGTATCACGATCAGGTTTTCTCGGGCTCTCTAGAAAAAGATCTAGAAAAGCCCCGGGACCCCGCGCCGGCGGTGATCATTCGGGCGCGTGGTCAGGCCCGGAGGAGGAACCGGCCGAAGTGCGGCACGGTGAACGCGATCCGCCCCCGCTCCGCCGAGAACACCAGTCCCTTCTTCAGCAGGCTGTCCCTGGCCGGCGACAGCGACGACGGCCGGCGCCCCAGCCGCTCGGCCACCCCGGCGGTGGCCACCGCCTCGTCCCTGCCCTCGGTCAGCTCGGCCATCGCCACCAGGTACTCCCGCTCGGCGGGCGTCGCCCGCTCGTAGCGGGAGCCGAAGAAGCCCACGGCCAGCTCGGCGTCGGCCTCCGGCGCGGCCACGGCCACGTCCTCGGCGGTGATCGGGTTCGTCGGCGCGGCGTCCCAGGTCGCCTTGCCGTACGCCTGCACGAAGTACGGGTAGCCGCCCGAGGCCTCGAACAGCGCCTCCACCGCGCCCGGGGTGATCTCCACGCCCTCGCGTCCGACCGGCGCCGTGACCGCCCGGTCGTGCGCCGAGCGCGTCAGCCGGTCGACGGCCACGTACCGGAACAACCGCTCCGAGTACGACTTGCTCGCTGACAGCACCGCCGGCAGGTGGGGCAGCCCGGCGCCCACCACGACCAGCGGCGCGCCCGACTGGGCCAGCTCGTGGCAGGCGGCGCAGAGCGCCGAGACGTCCTCGGGGCGGACGTCCTGCATCTCGTCCACCAGGAGCGCGACCCCGGTCCCCACGTCGGCGGCCAGGTCGGCGACGTCGGTGAACAGCTCGACCAGGTCGATCTCCATGTCGCCGGAGTCGGCCCTGCCGCGTGCGGCCGGCACGTCGATGCCCGGCTGCCAGCGGTCCCGGAGCCTGGCCCCGTCCGCGTTCGCCCTGAGCGCGAACGCCTTGAGCACGCCGAGCACGGCGTCCACCCGGTCGGGCGCGCGGTGGCGCACCGCGAGATCGCGGACCGCGCGGTGGAGGGCCATCGCCACCGGCCGCCGCAGCCCCACCTCGGGGCGGGCCTCGACCTTGCCGGTGCCCCAGCCGCGCCGCAGCGCCATCGAGCGGAGCTCCCCGAGCAGGACCGTCTTGCCCACGCCCCGGAGGCCGGTCAGCACGAGGCTCCGCTCCGGCCGCCCCCGCGCCACGCGTTCCAGCACGACCTCGAACGCCGACAGCTCACGGTCCCGGCCGGCCAGCTCGGGCGGGCGCTGGCCGGCGCCGGGTGCGAACGGGTTGCGCACCGGGTCCACGCTGGGACGTTATCGGTCTCTCTAGACGCTTCCCGATATCTGGACAGAAGGCGCGATGAGCATCCTTCGTCCGGGTGGCGCGAGGCGCGCTGGGGTGGTCGCCAGATGGCCGCTCGACCACGTCAGGAGCGCACCGGGAACGGGGGGACCTCGCGCGCATCGAGTGCCGCGGAGGCGGCTGCCGCGACCTGACCCGCTACCGCGTCCGCGACGGTTTCACCCTCGGTCGCGGTTCCACGTTCGGAGAAGGGTCAGGGCAGGTCCCAGGGCCAGCGGATGGGGACTTCGCCCAGCCAGGGCGTCAGGACGGCGTCTGGATCGGCGGGAGGAGGATCAGGAGGGCGTCAACGGGGTTCCGGGACCCGCAGGGGGCGGTCGCAGAGTCCGTGACGTGGCAACAGAATCGGCGGACAAACCCCCATCGGTCCTCGCCAGGACCGGCGCCGTCGCCCGGGGCGAGCACCGCTTCCGCCTCGGCGTCCTGACCGGCGTGGCCGCGCTCGGCCTCGACGCGCTGGCCTCGGTCTCCTACGGCCCGGAGCAGGTCGTGTTCGGCCTGGCCGACGCCGGCGCGGCCGGTGTCGCGTGGACGCTCCCGGTGACGGCCGCGATCGTCGGGCTGCTCGCCCTGCTCGTCCTCGCCTACCGCCAGGTGATCACCGCCTACCCGGACGGCGGCGGCGCGTACACCGTGTCGCGCCGCAACCTCGGGCAACGCGCCGGGCTGGTCGCCGCCGCCTCGTTGATCATCGACTACGTGCTGAACGCGGCCGTGTCCGTGGCCGCGGGGGTGGCCGCGCTGACCTCGGCCGTGCCGGCGTTGCTGCCGTGGACGACCGAGCTGTGCCTCCTCGCGCTGGCGGTGATCACCCTGGTGAACCTCCGGGGTGTCGCGGCGAGCGCCAGGGCCTTCGCGTTGCCCGCCGTGGTGTTCGTGGTGGCGCTGGTCGGCGTCGTCGTGGTGGGCCTGGTCAGGGGAGCGCCGCTCACCCCGCTGCCCGCCCCGGGTCCCGCCCACGGCACGGCCGGCGTCGGCCTGCTGCTGATCGTCGCGGCGTTCGCCAACGGCTGCTCCGCCCTGACCGGAGTGGAGGCCATCGCCAACGCCACCCCGGCCTTCCGGTCCCCCGCGCCCCGCCGCGCGGCCCGCGCCGAGGCGGTGCTCGGGCTCCTGCTCGGCGGGTTGCTGCTCGGACTGGCCGCGCTGGTCGAGCGGTTCGACGTGCGCCCCGTGGAGGGGCGGACGCTGTTGTCGCTGCTCGTCGAGGGCTCGTTCGGCACCGGGATCGGCTACCTCGTCGTGCAGCTCGCGACGGTGACGTTGCTGGCGCTGGCCGCCAACACCTCGTTCGGCGGCCTCCCGGTGCTCGCGGCCCGCCTGTCCAGGGACCACTTCCTGCCACACGCGTTCGGCCTCCGCGCCGACCGGCTCGTGCACCGCGCCGGTGTGCTCGTGCTCGCCGCCCTCAGCGCCGTCCTGCTGGTGGCCACGGGCGGACGGCTGGACCTGCTCGTGCCGATGTTCGCGATCGGCGTCTTCGTCGGGTTCGCCCTGTGCCAGACGGGGATGACGCGGCACTGGCTGCGCACCCGGGGGCCGGGGTGGCGGTGGCGGCTCGCCCTCAACGCCACCGGCGCGGCGCTGACCGCCGCCTGCGCGGTCGTGGTCACCGCCGTGAAGTTCACGGCCGGCGCGTGGCTCGTCGCGGTGGTGCTCCCGCTGCTCGTCCTGCTGCTGACCAGGGTGAACCGGGCGTACCAGGCGATCGGGCGCGCGTTGGGCCTCGGCGCCCCGCCGGAGCGCCCCCGGCGCGACGAGTCCGTGGTCGTGGTCCCGGTGACCGGCCTGTCCGTGCTGACCTCCCGCTGTCTGTCCACGGCGATGTCCCTCGGCGAGCGCGTGGTCGCGGTCCACGTCGTCACCGGGGACGTCGGACCCGGCGCCGCCGAGCTTCAGCGCGAGTGGGAGGCGTGGCACCCGGACGTGCCGCTGACGTTGGTCGAGCGCGGCCCAGGAGGGGTGGGCCCGACCATCGCCCGCTGGGTGGCGGCCCGACAGGAGCGGCACGTGCTGGTGCTGGTCGGCGAGGTGCGCCCGCGCCGCTGGTGGCACCGCGCGCTGCACAACGGCCAGGGCGCGGCGATCGCCAGGGCCGTCGGCCGGCTGGGCGTCGCGGTGTGCCGGCTCCAGCACCCGCTCCACCTGCCGCCGGCCCCTCCTCGGTCCGCGCCGCCCCGCGCCGCCCTGACCGGGTCGCCCGTTCACCCTGACGTTCACCCTGACGATGACGAGATCGTTGCGCGTCGGTCCGGTTGACGGTTCGCTGGAGCCATGGCCGAAGTGGTGACCAGGGGCAGCGGCGAGACCGAGCGCACCGCCGACCGGGCGGAGCTGTGGGTGACCTTCGCCGCCAGGGGGAGCGACAGGGCCGAGGCGGTGACCGCGCTGAACACGCGGATCGCCGACGTCGAGCCGCTGCTCGCGATGCCCGGCGTCGACGTGCGCTCCCGCCAGCTCGCCGTGATGGAGAACTGGGAGCGCGACCGGGTCTCCGGCGCGCGGGCCGAGCAGCGCTACGTGCTCAGGGTGAGCGACTCGGGCCGGCTGGAGGAGCTGGTCGGCCGCCTGGTCGCGGCCGAGCCCGCGTCGCTGAGCGGCCCGAACTGGGAGCTGGCCGACGACCACGAGGCCGTGTGGGAGGCCCAGCACAGGGCGGTGGCGGACGCCCGCCGGCGCGCCGAGGGGTACGCCGCGGCGCTGGGCGCGCGGCTCGGCCCGTTGCTGCGCCTGACCGACGGGGCGGACGGCGCGGGCACGTTCGCCGGCGCGGCGCGGGCCTACGAGATGGCGGCGGTCGACGTCGGCGAGCTGAACCTGGAGCCGCAGCCGGTGACGATCACGGCGCAGTGCACGGCGACCTGGGCGCTCCTGGACTGACCGTGCCGGGCGCGCCCAGCCGCCCGCGCGCCGTCGACCGGCCTGGTCGCGGTGCTTTCCCCGGCCGCGCCCCGATCACCGAAGCGCGTTGCGTCTCCACTTAGGACAGTCGACTGTGGACTGTGCTGGAGGCTCGGCGACCGGCTCGGCGCTCACTTCTCCAGGATCGCCGTGACGCCCTGGCCGCCAGCGGCGCAGATGGAGATGAGCCCACGCCCGCCGCCCCGCTCGTGCAGCGCCTTCGCCAGCGTGGCCACGATGCGACCGCCCGTGGCGGCGAAGGGGTGCCCCGCGGCGAGCGACGAGCCGTTGACGTTCAGGCGCGTCCGGTCGACCACGCCCAGCGGGCCGTCCAGGCCGAGTCGCTCCTTGCCGAACGCCGGGTCCTCCCACGCGCGGAGCGTGGCCAGGACCTGCGACGCGAACGCCTCGTGCATCTCGTACAGGTCGAAATCGCCGAGCCCGAGCCCGGCCCTGGCCAGCATGCGCGGCACCGCGTAGGCCGGCGCCATGAGCAGCCCCTCGTCGCCGTGCACGAAGTCGACGGCGGCGGTCTCGCAGTGCGTCAGGTACGCCAGCACGGGGAGCCGACGGGCCGCGGCCCACTCCTCACTGGCCAACAACACGACCGAGGCCCCGTCGCTGAGCGGCGTGGAGTTGCCCGCCGTCATCGTCGCCTTCTCCCCGTCGCCGAACACCGGCCGCAGGCGCGACAGCTTCTCCACCGTCGAGTCGGGGCGCAGGTTCTGGTCCCTGGTCAGGCCGAGGTAGGGCGTCACCAGGTCGTCGAAGAAACCGCGCTCGTAGGCGGCGGCCAGGTTCCGGTGGCTGGCCACGGCCAGCTCGTCCTGCTCCTGCCGGCCGATCCCCCAGCGCTCGGCGGTGACCGCGGCGTGCTCGCCCATGGACAGCCCGGTCCTGGGTTCGGCGTTGCGCGGGATGGCCGGGACGAGGTGGCGGGGGCGCAGCTTCGTGAGCAGGCGGAGCCGGGCCAGCGTCCCCTTCGTGCGGTTGATCCGCAGCAGGAGCTGGCGCAGGTCCTCGTTGACCCCGAGGGGCGCGTCGCTGGTCGTGTCCACCCCGCCGGCGACGCCGCTCTCGATCTGCCCGAGCGCGATCTTGTTGGCCACGGCGACGATCGCCTGGAGCCCGGTGCCGCACGCCTGCTGGACGTCGTAGGCGGGGGTGTCCGGCGACAGCCGGCTGCCGAGGACGGACTCCCTGGCCAGGTTGAAGTCGCGGCTGTGCTTGAGGACCGCGCCGGCGACCACCTCGCCGAGGCGCTCGCCCCCCAGTCCGAACCGGGCGACCAGGCCGTCCAGCGCGGCGGTCAGCATGTCCTGGTTCGACGCGGTGGCGTAGGGGCCGTTGGACCGGGCGAAGGGGATCCTGTTGCCTCCGATGACTGCCACCCGGCGGACGCTCGCGACCATCCCGACCTCCCTGGGGACTCCCTGTTGCCGTGAACCTACTCCAGAGTAGGCTTACTTGCGAGTAGGGAGGCGTCACATGGCAGATCGGTACCAGCGGTTCGCGTCCACCGGCCCCGGCCGCCTGCTCGTCCGGCGACTGGGCCTGCCCAACCCCGTCCCGCTGCGGCGGCACCGCCCCGGCGATCCGCTGGTCCCCGCCCCGGTGCTGGTGGGCGGCGGGGGCCGGGTGACCGACGCGGTGCACGCGGCGCTCAGGTCCGCGCGGGTCGACACCCGCTCCACCCCCGAGTCCGACGCCCGCTACGGCGCGCTCGTCCTCGACGCGACCAGCATCGTCGACAGCCGCGGCCTCCGCGCGCTCTACGACTTCTTTCACCCGGTCGTCCGAGGGCTGACGAGCTGCGGACGACTGATCGTGATCGGCACTCCTCCCGACCAGTGCGACGACAGCCGGGAGGCCACCGCGCAGCGCGCGGTGGAGGGCTTCGTCCGCTCGATGGGCAAGGAACTGCGCCGGGGCAGCACCGCCCAGCTCGTCACCGTGTCCGTGGGCGCCGAACACGCCGTCGAGTCGACCTTGCGGTTCCTGCTCTCCGGCCGCTCCGCCTACGTGTCCGGCCAGGTCGTGCGGATCGACCCCGTCGGCGCCGTCCCCGAGGTCGACTGGGACCGCCCCCTCGCCGGGCGGACCGCCCTCGTCACCGGCGCGTCCCGTGGCATCGGCGCGGCGATCGCCGAGGTCCTCGGCCGCGACGGCGCGCACGTGGTCTGCCTCGACGTCCCCGCCCAGGGCCAGGACCTCAGCGCCGTCGCGAACCGGGTCGGCGGGTCGGCCCTCCAACTCGACATCACCGCCGACCACGCGCCGGGACGCCTCGCCGAACACCTGAGGGACCGGCACGACGGAGTCGACATCGTCGTCCACAACGCCGGGATCACCAGGGACAGGACGCTGGCCAAGATGACCGAGGCGCAGTGGGACAGCGTGCTCGCGGTCAACCTGACGGCGCAGGAACGCCTCAACGACGCGCTCCTCGGCGCCGACGTCCTCCGGCGCGGCGGGCGCGTCATCGGGGTCTCCTCGATCGCGGGCATCGCCGGCAACGTCGGGCAGGCCAACTACGCGACCTCCAAGGCAGGGGTGATCGGCATGGTGCGCTCGTTGGCCCCGGTCCTCGCGGCGCGGGACGTGACGATCAACGCGGTGGCGCCCGGCTTCATCGAGACGCGGATGACCGCGGCGATCCCGCTGTTCCTGCGCGAGGCGGGCCGCCGCATGAACAGCATGTCCCAGGGCGGCCTGCCGGTGGACGTCGCCGAGACGGTCGCGTGGTTCGCCAACCCCGCGTCCACCGGGGTGAACGGCAACGTCGTGCGGGTCTGCGGCCAGAGCCTGCTGGGGGCGTGATGGCGACCCACACGCTGGCCCGCGCGCCCGAACTCGGCGCGCTCTACCGCAGGGCGGTGCTGCCCCGGCTGCGCCGCCGGAGCCGGGACCTGCCCGACTCCGCGCTGGAGCTGCCGGCCGTCCCGGTCGACGTGGAGCACCTCGCCGCCTACGCGCGCGTGTGTGGCTTCCGCCTTCGCGACGAGCTTCCGGCGACCTACCCGCACGTGGTGGCGTTCCCGTTGGCCGTGCGGCTCATGGCGGACCCGTCGTTCCCGTTCCCGCTGCCCGGCCTCGTGCACGTCCGGAACCAGATCACCCAGGTCCGTCCGCTCCGGGTGGACGAGGAGCACACCCTGCGGGTGCGCGCGGTCGACCTGCGGCCCCACGAACGCGGGCAGCAGTTCGACGTGGTGGCCGAGGCGCTGGTCGGGACGGAGGTGGTGTGGCGCGACGTCAGCACCTACCTGCGCCGATCCGGCGGGCGGAGCGGCGCCGGGAGGAGCGAGCGGCGCGAGACGCCCCCGGCGAGCGCCCTGTGGCGCGTGCCCGCCGACATCGGCCGCCGGTACGCGGCCGTCTCCGGCGACCGGAACCCCATCCACCTCAGCCGGCTCGCCGCCAGGGCGTTCGGCTTCCCCCGCGCCATCGCGCACGGGATGTGGACGAAGGCCCGCTGCCTCGCGGCCCTGGAGGGCCGCCTGCCCGACGCCTTCGTCGTCGACGTCCACTTCAGGGCCCCGGTCCTGCTCCCCTCCCGGGTGGCCTTCTCCGCCCACGAGGACGCCAGCGGCTGGACCTTCGGGCTCCACGGCGCGAACAGGGGGAAACCCCACCTCACGGGCAACATCACCCGCGTCTGACACGCGCCCGCGCGGAGGCCGGAGCGGCCCCCGCGCGCGCGTTCTCTCGTGCCCTCATCAGAGCCCTAGGGGGGAGCGGAAGGCCCCACTCCCAACGTCGCATCCGGGTCTGACAGAACCGCGGGCCAGCGTGCGCCAGAACGGGTGACACGACGGGAAGAACCACCGATCGTGTGATCGGGAACAGGCGCCGACCGTGTGATCGGGAAGAACCGCCGACCGTGAGATCTGGGACAGGCGCCGACCGTGTGATCGGGTACAGGCGCTGTGCCGAGACTGGGGTCGCCCCGGCCGGGAGTGGCCAGAGGAGCCCCGCGCCCGCGACCTCGGCCGGCGGCGCGCCGCGACTCAGGCTGGCGCGGCGTCCGCCTTCGGGGTCGTGGGCGGCTGCCAGGTGCGGCCGTTGACGAGGTTGCCGAAGCCCATCCACGCCAGGTTCATCAGGCGGGCGGCCATCGCCCTGGGCGACTCGTCGGGGTGGTCCAGCCACCAGTCGGCCAGCGACTCGCCGGCGCCCACGAGCGCCGCGGCCATGGCCTCGGTCTCGCCGAGGAACCACTCCGGCACGCCCTCGGCGACGGCGGCCTGGGCGAGCAGCGCGCCGATCAGCGTGATCGCCCGGCGGCGGCCCTCCGCGATCTCCACCGCGAACGGTTGGCCCTCGGAGCCGGCCTGGCGGTGCAGGACGTTCCAACTGTCGCGGTACTCGCCGACGAAGGTGAAGAAGGCGAGCACGCCGCGCCAGAGCTGCTCCTCGGGGGCCAGCTCGGGGTCGACGACCGCGCCGACGGCGTCGACCAGCCGCCCGGCCTCCCGCTTGATGCACACCGCGAAGAGCTCCTCCTTGGAGCCCAGGTACGCGTACACCATCGGCTTGGAGATCCCGGCCACGTCGGCGACCTCGTCCATGGACGCCGCGTGGTAGCCGCGCTGGGAGAACACCGCGGTCGCGGCGTCCAGGATCTGCCGCTCCCGCACGGCGCGGGGCAGCCGCTTGGCGCGGGCCGGCCGGTCCCCCTGCTCTGAACGCATCACACCCCCTCGTCGAGCCGAACACCCAGGTTATCCGGCGTCCTTGCGGCCTTATCTACTCGAAAGTAGTCTTACTCGCGAGTAGCCACAGGAGGCGCCGATGTCGGAGATCCAGGACCTCACCGAGGACACCCTCGCACGGCTGACCCCCGACCAGATGATCGCGCTGCTCCGCGGGCTCGACCCGGCGGACGAGGCCGTCGCCGGCCTCGACGTCGACGTCCTCGGCAGGGTCGTGGACCCGGCGAAGCTCGGCGACCAGGCGCTCGCCGACCTGCTGACCGAGGTCGCCCGGCTCGCCGACGGTGGCGCGCGCCTGGATCTGGGCCGCATGGCCCCGCGGACCTTCGCCCGCCTCGTGGGCCGCGCGTCCCAGCGCCAGGTCGAGGCCGTCACCGCGCGCCCCGAGCTGCGTGCGCGCGTGCTCGACGAGGTCTTCCGTCGCATGGAGACCCACTTCCGCGCCGACCGCGCCGGCTCGACGCGGGCCGTCGTCCACTTCCGGCTCACCGGCGCGCCCGGGGAGGACGGGTACGACCGGTACGAGGTCGTGATCGAGGACGGGCGCTGCGCCATCACGAAGGGGCACACCCGTCAGGCCCGGGCCACGATCACCCTCGCGCCCGCCGAGTTCCTCCGGCTGGCGACGGGCGTCGCGTCCGCGCCCGTGCTGTTCATGACCGGAAAGGTCCGGGTCAGGGGAGACCTCGGCTTCGCGGCCGGCTTCCTCGGCCTCTTCGACATCCCTCGCGCCTGAGGCTCCCCCTCGGTCGAGGGGGTTCCGGGGGCGTTCCGGCCGTTGGCCCCGGCCGGGACGCCCCCTTTTTCGTGTCCGTCGTCACACGAAGTTGGCGTGTGCGTGCTGTCTCGATATATCGTTGACGTGTCGCGAACAGACGATGACAGGTCGCGACACAACGTAGAGAGGGGGAACTCTCATGAGCACGCAGGCGATGCCTTTTCCGGGGGGATTTCCGTTCGAGGACGCCGCGCGGTGGATGCGGATGGCGATGCGCGGCCGCCGGCACGAGCACGACCACGACGGGGAGCGCGCCCACGGCCACGGCCGTGGGCGCGGTCGGGGCCACGGCAGGGGCGGCTTCGGTTTCCCGCCCTTCGGCGGCTTCCCGTTCGGCGGGCCCGGTGGACCCGGCGGGCCGGGCGGCCCCTGGGGCCGGCGGCCGAGGGTGCGCCGGGGTGACGTCCGCGCCGCGGCGCTGGCGCTGCTGGCCGAGCAGCCCATGAACGGCTACCAGATCATGCAGGAGATCAAGCAGCGCAGCGAGGGCGTGTGGCGGCCCAGCTCCGGGTCGATCTACCCGGCGCTCCAGCAACTGGAGGACGAGGGGCTCATCCGCGCCGTCGAGCTGGAGGGCCGCCGCGCCTTCGAGCTGACCGAGGCCGGCCGGGCCCACGTCGAGGAGCGGGCGGACGAGCTGCGCGCGCCGTGGGCCGCGGTCACCGAGGACATCGACGACGCCAGCCGCGACTTCCGGCGCCTGGCCCAGCAGACCGCGTTCGCGGTGATGCAGGTGATGCAGGCCGGGAACCCGGCGCAGGTCGAGGAGGCCCGCAAGGTCCTCAACGAGACCCGCAAGGCGATGTACCGCATCCTCGCCGAGGACGACCTCGCCGAGGACGACGCCGACGAGGACGTCGAGCCCAAGGACTGACCGGCAGGGACTGACCGGCAGGGACGGACGGGCGCTGGGGCCGCTGACGGCGCTGACCGGCAGTGACCGCAAGAAGCCGGCACTGATCGGCGGCGGTCAACGTTGACGGGCGCTCCGCCGGGTGCGGCGCGACGCACGCCGGCGGTGGTCTGAGGGGGAAGAGGGGGAAGAGGGGAAAGAGGGGGAAGCGGACGGCGGCGGCGATGTCACGGGGGAACGACATCGCCGCCGCCGATCCGCTGTATGCCCTGGTTGGCCTCGTGGACGGGGAGGACTTGCCGCGCCCGCGACAGCTTGTCGGGAGACGGGGTCGCATGCGGGCGCCGGGACGGAACAGCGGGCTTCCCGTGACTTTCCCGTGGAGACGACGGGGCGGTCGGTGCGATGTCGCACCGACCGCCCCGTACGCTTCCGCCGTCGCGGATCAGTAGGTGATCGCGACCGCCGGGTCGGCCAGGATCGCCCCGACGTCGGCCAGGAACCGCGAACCCTGCTGCCCGTCGACCACCCGGTGGTCGAAGCTCAGCGCGAGCTGGCAGACCTTGCGCGGCACCACCTGCCCGTCGACCACCCACGGCATGTCGCGGATCGCGCCGAGCGCGAGGATCGCGGACTCGCCGGGGTTGATGATCGGGGTTCCCGTGTCCACCCCGAACACCCCGACGTTGGTGATGGTGATCGTCCCGTTGAGCATGTCGGCCGGCGAGGTCTTCCCGTCCCGCGCCGTCACCGTCAGCTCCTCCAGCGCCACCGCGAGTTCCCGCAGCGACATCCGGTCGGCGTCGCGCACCTTCGGCACCACCAGGCCGCGGGGCGTCGCGGCGGCGATGCCCAGGTGCACGTACTCCTTGTAGACGATCTCGCCGGCCTGCGCGTCCCAGGTCGCGTTCACGTCCGGCGTGCGGCGCGCCGCCAGGCACACCGCCTTCGCCGCGAACGTCAGCGGGGTCAGCTTCACGTCCCGGAACTCCGGGTGGTTCTTCAACCGCGCCCGCAGCTCCATCATCGGCGTGACGTCCACCGTGAGGAACTCGGTGACGTGCGGCGCGGTGAACGCGCTGTCCACCATCGCCTGCGCCGTCGCCCTGCGCACGCCCCGGATCGGCACCCGGCGTTCCCGCGTCGCCGGGTCGTACGCCGGGGCGGCCTCCACAGTGGACACGGCACCGGCGGCCACACCGCCCCTGGCGGCGTTCTCCACGTCCTCACGCGTGATCACGCCGTCGGTGCCGGTCCCCCGCACGGTGCGCAGGTCGACGCCCAGGTCCTTGGCGAGCTTGCGCACCGGCGGCTTGGCCAGCGGCACCAGCTCGGACGGGGACGCGGGCGCGGCCGGAGCCGCGACCGGGGCCACCGGTTCGGACACCCTCCCGTTCGCCGGGCGCGGCTCGGGCGTCGCGGCCGGCTGAGCGGACGGAGCGGGCGGAACCGGCACGGCGGGCGCCGACGGGGCCGCGGGCGCCGCCACCGGGGCGGACGCCGTGGCGCCGCCCTTGCGGGGCCGGCGCTTCGCGGTGGTGGCCCTGGGGCCGTAGCCGACCAGCGTGGCGATCCGGCCGCCCGGCATCTCCTCGCCGATCTTGCCGGCCGACGCGCCGTTGGCCGCCTGCGCCACGTTCGCCGCCACCTGACCGGACGCGCACGAGCCGGCGTCCTCCTGCGCCGCCGGCCCGCCGGGGTCCACGTCGATGGTGATGATCGGCGAACCCACGTCGACCGTCTGGCCCACCTCGGCCAGCAGCTCGGTCACCACCCCCGCCCACGGCGAGGGCAGCTCCACGGCGGCCTTGGCGGTCTCGATCTCGACGATGATCTGGTTGACCGTGACCTCGTCGCCCGGCCGCACGTGCCAGGTGAGGATCTCGGCCTCGGTCAGCCCCTCGCCGACGTCGGGCAGGGGGAACTGCTTGAACTGCGGCATCCCGGCTCCCTCAGAAGGCCAGCGAACGGTCGACGGCGTGCAGCACCCGGTCCAGGTCGGGGAGGAACTCCTCCTCCAGCTTGCTGGGCGGGTACGGCGTGTCGAAGCCGGTCACCCGCAGCACCGGGGCCTCCAGCGAGTAGAAGCACTCCTGCTGCACCCGCGCCGCGACCTCCGCCGTCACCGAGGCCTCGCTCGGGGCCTCGCTGGCCAGCACGAGCCGGCCGGTCCGCCGCACCGAGTCGAACACCGGGCCGAGGTCGAGCGGGGACAACGTCCGCAGGTCGATGACCTCCAGCTCGACCCCGTCCTCGGCGGCCGCGGTCGCCGCGTCCAGACAGGTCTTCACCATGGGGCCGTAGCAGGCCACCGTCACCGACCCGCCCTGCCGCAGCACGCGGGAGGCGAACAACGGGTCGGGCGTGGCCGTCGTGTCGAGCTGCGCCTTCTCGTAGTACCGCCGCTTCGGCTCGAAGAAGATCACCGGGTCGTCGCACTCGACGGCCTGCTGGATCATCCAGTACGCGTCCACCGGGTTGGAGCAGGCGACGACCCGCAGGCCGGCGGTGTGCGCGAAGTAGGACTCCGGCGACTCCGAGTGGTGCTCGACCGCGCCGATGCCGCCGCCGAACGGGATGCGCACCACGACCGGCACCCTGACCCTGCCCTGGCTGCGGAAGCGCAGCTTGGCGAGCTGGCTGACGATCTGGTCGAACCCGGGGAAGACGAAGCCGTCGAACTGGATCTCGCACACCGGGCGGAAGCCCCGGATGGCCAGGCCGACCGCGGTGCCGATGATCCCGGACTCCGCCAGCGGGGTGTCCAGCACCCGCTGCTCGCCGAAGTCCTTCTGCAACCCGTCGGTGACCCGGAAGACGCCGCCGAGCTTGCCGACGTCCTCCCCCATCACGACGACCTTCGGGTCCTTCTCCAACGCGGCCCGCAGCCCCATGTTCAGGGCCTTGACCATCGTCACGGTCTGCACCGGGGTCCTGCCCTCTTCCGGAGCGGTGGTGGTCCGCTGGTTCACGGTCGGCGCGGCCATCAGTGCTCACCTCCGGCGTGGGCGTCCGCGAAACCGGACACGTAGTCGAGGAACTCGTCGCGCTGCGCCCGCACCTGCGGGCTCTCCTCGGCGTAGACCTCGGAGAAGATCCGCTCGGGGCCGGGGGTCGGCATGGACACGCAGAACTCGCGCAGCCGGGCGGCCAGCTCGTCGGCCTCCGCCTGCACCGAGTCGAAGAAGTCCTGGTCGGCCCACTGCTGCTTGACCAGGTGCACCCGGACCCGCTCGATCGGGTCCTTCAGCTTCCACGCCTCCAGCTCGTCGGAGAGGCGGTAGCGGGTGGGGTCGTCGGAGGTGGTGTGCGCGTCCATCCGGTAGGTGAACGCCTCGATCAACACCGGACCGTTGCCGTGCCGGCACTCGTCGAGCGCCCACCGGGAGACCGCGAGGCACGCCAGGACGTCGTTGCCGTCCACCCGGATGCCGGGGAAGCCGTACCCGGCGGCACGCCGGTACAGCGGCACCCTGGTCTGCCGCTCCAGCGGCTCGGAGATCGCCCACTGGTTGTTCTGGCAGTAGAAGACGACCGGCGCGTCGTACACCGACGCCCACACCATGGCCTCGTGGACGTCGCCCTGGCTGGTGGCGCCGTCGCCGAAGAAGCAGATGGTGGCCTCGCCGTCGTCGTCGCCCACCTTGCCCTCGAACCGCTGGCCCATGGCGTAGCCGGTCGCGTTCAGGCACTGGTTGCCGATGACGATCGTGTACAGGTGGAACCGCGTGTCCAGCGGGTCCCAGCTCCCGTGGTCGGTGCCGCGGAAGATCCCGAGGAGCTGGGTCGGGTCGATGCCGCGGCACCAGGCGACGCCGTGCTCCCGGTAGCTGGGGAAGGCCATGTCGGCGGGGCGCATCGCCCGCCCGGCCCCGATCTGCGCGGCCTCCTGGCCCAGCAGCGGCACCCAGATGCCGAGCTGGCCCTGCCGCTGGAGCGCGTTGCCCTCACGGTCGGCGCGACGGACCAGGACCATGTCGCGGTACAGCCCGCGCAGCTCGTCCGGGGTCACCTCGATGTCGAACTCGGGGTGGTGCACCCGCTCGCCCTCGGGCGTGAGCAGTTGCACCAGGTCGGCGCCACCCTCGCTGGTGGCCCTCAGCCCGGCGATCACTTGGTCCCTCGTCGGTGTGCCAGCGGTGGCCGCTGTGATGTCCGTCGACCGCGGCCCAGCCCCTGGCTGGCCCACCGGACGCGTCCATTGCTCCGGCGACGACATGCGTCTCTCCTCGTCCTCTCGGCCGCCCCGGCCGCTTGTGGCGACCGGCGCGACTGCGTCGCCGGCGGGAGCCGTCGCGCGTCGGTCGGACACGGACGGCGGACCGTCGACGCTGACGGATCGCTCACCAGCCATCCTGACACGGAACCTCCTGCGCCCGTGAGCCCTGCCACATGTGGCCGAGACCACCTGATCGAGTTAACCGGTCAAGGCAGGGTGAACCCTTGCCTTCGTTCGCACAGCACACCAGGAGGCTTCATGCGCTCGACACGCCGCCCCCTTCCGGCGCTGTTAGCGCTGCTCATCGCGGTGACGGCGGCCCTGACCGCCGCACCGGCCCTCGCAGCGCCACCAGCGACGGCGACGGAGGCGCCCGCACTCTCCGCGACCGACCGGGCGCACGTCGTCGCGGAGAAACGGGTCAGCGACCGGATTCTCGACGTGACGGTGTGGTCGCCAGCCCTGCGCCAGAACGCCACCGCCCGCCTGTTGCTCCCCGACGGGTGGGAACGGAGGCAGGGGCGGCACTGGCCGACACTGTGGCTGCTCGCCGGGTGTTGCAGCCTCGAATCGCACACGGGATGGACCGCGTTCACCGACGTCGAGGACCGACCCGAGCTGCGGGACGTCCTGGTCGTGATGCCGGACGCCGGCCTGGCCGGCTTCTACAGCGACTGGTGGAACGGCGGCAGGGGCGGCGCGCCCGCGTGGGAGACCTTCCACCTCGGGGAGCTGCGGGGCCTGCTCGAACGCGACTACGGGGCCGGGCCGCGCCGCGCGGTCGCCGGCCTGTCCATGGGCGGCTTCGGCGCGCTGAGCTACGCGGCGCGGCACCCGGGGATGTTCCGCGCGGCGGCCTCCTACAGCGGGCTGATCCACAACCTGCACCCCGGCGGGCCGCAGTACGCCTTCCCGACCGGCGCGGCGTTCGTCCAGGCGCTGCTCAAGGCGGCCGGCGACGACCCGAACGCGCTCTGGGGCGACCCGGAGAAGCAACGGCGCATCTGGGCGGTGCACAACCCCTACGACCTGGCGATCTTCCTCAGGAACATCCCGGTCCACATCTCGGCGGGCACCGGCGAGCCCGGCCCGCTGGACGCGCCGGGCAAGCAGCCGGACAAGGCGGAGGCGTTGCTGCACGCCGAGGCCGTCGACGTCGTCGACCGGCTCCGTTCCCTCGGGGGCAGGGTGAGCGCCACCCTCGGCGAGCCGGGCACGCACGACTGGCCCTACTGGGAGCGCGAACTCCACAAGTCGCTTCCCATGCTGCTCGACGCCATCAGGAAGTAGGGCCCACGGCTCCGCGACGCTCGCACGGGGCGGGCGTCGCGGAGCCGTCCGCGACGCAACCCTCTCTGTCCTCTGTGGACAGTCTTTTCTCTTCTTTTCTTCTTTCTCTTCTTCGATGTCGCGGCTCTTCGACCGCGGTGACTCGCCCGCGTGCGCTCAGCCGTTGCTCGCGGGGCGCGGTCGGGAACCTCGCTGACGGGAACTGGCGGGAGTCCCGACGCCGCGGACCCGCGCTCCGCGCGGCCAGGGACAGCGCCACGCACAGGTAGTTCGTGGGCGTGCCCAACAGGCCCACGTGTGCGGTGTGGTCGATCCAACTTCCCAGTGCCGCGTGCGCAGCGACTTCAGCGACTTCACAGCGCCATGTGCGCGGCGACCGAGGCCAGCCACATCAGCCCGGTGAACCCACGTGCCCGCCCGCAGCACCCGTCTTCCTGTCCGTGGACCAGCGTTCCCGCGAAACAGGTCGACCTGGTGCGCCGGCGCCACGGCCCCGAGGCCCGCCCGACGCCCGCCCTGACACATCTCCCCAGGACAGCCCCCCACCCACCCGGGGGGCGAGCCCCGCTCCAGCCTATCCCGCGCGGATCGCCCCAACCACGCGACAACAGCGATCTGTGGACAAACCGGTTGCCTGTGGATAACTCCGTCCCGCAGATGGGTGAAAGGGTTGACAGACAACCGGTCCGCCGTCCCAAACCGACCACCGTCCCGTCGCCGTCCCGGACCGCCGCGTCACGCGGACGGGTGCGCGCCGCCGGGTGGAAGGGAACGGGCGCGGCCGGGTTCATGAGAACGTTTCACCAGATGGGAGGATCGGGGCGTGGACCGTGCAGCGCTGACCCGAACTGTTCAGGGGCTCTGGGACGACGCCGTCCTGCCCAGCCTGTCCGACCTGGTCGCCGTGCCCGCGGTGTCGCCGGCCTTCGACCCGGAGTGGGCGGCCAGCGGCCATCTCGACGCCGCGGTCGAGCACGTGCGGCGGTGGATCGCCGGCCGCACCCTGCCGAACGTGACCATCGAGGTGATCCAGCTCGACGGCCGCACCCCGCTGTTGCTGGTCGACGTGCCCGCGACCGACGCGGCCAAGGAGGACGCCGGGACCGTCCTGCTCTACGGGCACCTCGACAAGCAGCCCCCGGTCGGGGGCTGGTCCGAGGGGCTGGACCCCTGGAAGCCCGTGATCAGGGACGGCCGACTGTACGGCCGGGGCTCGGTGGACGACGGCTACGCCGGGTACGCGGCCATCGCCGCCATCGAGGCGCTCCGCGCCAACGGCGGCGCGCACGCCCGGTGCGTGCTGCTCCTGGAGACCGGTGAGGAGTCCGGCAGCCCGGACCTGCCCGCCTACCTGGAGCACCTGGCCGACCGGCTGGGCCGCGTGTCGCTCGTCGTGTGCCTCGACTCGGGCGCCGGCGACTACGAGCGGATGTGGCTCACCACCTCGCTGCGCGGCCTGGTGCAGGTCGAGGTCACGGCGCACGTGCTCGACGTCGGTCAGCACTCCGGCGCGGCCAGCGGCGTCGTGCCCAGCTCGTTCCGCGTGCTGCGGGCCCTGCTCGACCGCGTCGAGGACCCGGTGACCGGGGAGATCAAGCTCCCCGAGATGACCGTCGAGGTGCCCGAGGACCGCATGGCCGAGCTGCGGGCCACCGTCGACGTCACCCGTGGCGTGCTGCCGAGGATGTTCCCGCTGGCCCAGGGCGTGCGCCCGGTCGCCGACGACGACCTCGAACTCGCGCTGAACCGCACCTGGCGGCCCACCCTGTCGGTCATCGGCGCCGACGGGCTGCCCGCGCCCGCCGACGCGGGCAACGTGCTGCGGCCGTGGACCACGCTCTGCCTGAGCTTCCGCCTCCCGCCGACGGCCGACGCCCAGGCTGCGCTGGAGGCGGTGTGCCGCACGCTCACCACCGACGTGCCCTACGGCGCGCGGATCGAGCTGGGCAGGCTGGAGGCCGGGAGCGGCTGGAACGCGCCCGCGGTGGCGCCGTGGCTGCGTGGCGCCCTGGACGGGATCAGCGAGGACGTGTTCGGCCAGCCGTGGCGGACCCTCGGCGAGGGCGGGTCGATCCCGTTCATGGGCCTGCTGCACGAGGCGTACCCGGACGCGCAGTTCGTGGTGACCGGCGCGCTCGGACCGGGCTCCAACGCCCACGTCCCCGACGAGTCGCTGCACCTGGAGTACGCCGCGAAGGTCACCGCCGGCGTCGCGGTGATCCTGGACGCCCACGCGCGGGCCTGACGCGTC
This sequence comes from Streptoalloteichus tenebrarius, assembly GCF_024171885.1. Taxonomy (GTDB): domain Bacteria; phylum Actinomycetota; class Actinomycetes; order Mycobacteriales; family Pseudonocardiaceae; genus Streptoalloteichus; species Streptoalloteichus tenebrarius. The sequence goes on from NZ_JAMTCP010000049.1 coordinate 33,967, forward strand.
GCGGGGTCCGTCCTCCACCGCGTGGTCGGAGGACGGACCCCTGACCGGGCCGGGCACGCTCACCTGAGGTTTTCCTCAAGAACGCCTTGCGGAGCGCCGCACCCGGAAATGCGGTTCTCCGCGTCCCGGAACAGGGCAGGGAATTCCTACCGTTCTCGGCATGATCCGCCGCACCGAACGGAGTCGCCCATGAACCCGGCCCTGCTCGCTCACCCCGGCCCACCCAGTCCACCCGGCCCACCCGGTCCCGCCGACCAGCCGGACGGGATCGTCGGCTGGGTCACCGACCTGATGGAGGCGTTGGGCGCGCCCGGGGCCGGGCTGGCCGTCGCGCTGGAGAACCTCTTCCCGCCCATCCCCAGCGAGGTGATCCTGCCGCTCGCCGGGTTCACCGCGAGCCGGGGCGGCATGAGCCTGCTCGCCGCGATCCTGTGGACCACCGTCGGCTCGGTCGTCGGCGCGCTCGCCCTCTACGCCGTCGGCGCGGCGCTCGGCAGGGAGCGCATCCGCGCGGTCGCCGCCCGACTGCCCCTGGTCAAGGTGTCCGACCTCGACCGGACCGAGGCGTGGTTCGCCCGGCACGGCGTCAAGGCGGTGTTCCTGGGCCGGATGATCCCGATCTTCCGGAGCCTCATCTCGGTGCCGGCCGGGGTGGAACGCATGTCCGTCGGGCTCTTCCTCGCGTTCACCGCGCTCGGCAGCCTGATCTGGAACACCCTGTTCGTCCTCGCCGGCTACGCGCTCGGGGAGAACTGGTCCGTCGTCGAGGAGTACGTCGGCGTGTACTCCAAGGTCGTGCTGGGCGTGGTCGCGTTGGCGCTCGGCTACTTCGTGGTGTCGCGACTCGTCGCGGCGCGCCGGGACCGACGCGACCGCCAGCGCGGCGACGAGCGCGAGGAGCGGCGTCGGGAACCGGTCGGGCGGTAGGCGGCGGTAGGCACAGCCATGGGACACCGGAAACGACGCCGCCACTTCGTGCGGGCAGCGCCACCCCTGCCCCGCCTGGTCGCCTGCCTGCTCCTCGGCGCGGGAAGTGCCCTGGTCGAGCTGGTGTTCCTGCTCCTCGCCGGGATCGGCTCGGTGGTGGCGGCCGCGCTGCCCTGGGCGCGGCCCACGCTGCGCCGCTGGTTCCGCGCAGGAGCCCGCCGGCTCACCGAGTTCGAGCGGTGGCGTCTGGCGGTGTTCCTCTTCGTCGAGACCGAGAAGGACGGCGACGACCGTCGACTCCCGCGCTACCTCGCGGCCCGGGTCATGGTCGGACTGCTCGGGCTGGGTGTGCTGCTCCTGCTCGCCCTGGGGCTGGGCCTCGCCGTCGCGACCCTGTGGGCCTGGCTGACGGACGGGACGCTCGACGGCGGGCGCGTCACCCACGAGACCGTCCTCTGGCTGCTCCTGCCCGGCGTGTTGCTGCTCTACCTCAACGTGCAGGGGCTGGTCGGGGTCGCCACGGTGGAGGAGCGGCTCGCCCGTCGCCTGCTCGGACCGGACGACCTGCGGCTCATGGCCCTGCGCATCGCGGAGCTGTCCACGAGCCGGGCGGGGATCGTGGCCGCGGTGGACGCCGAGCGACGCCGCATCGAACGCGACCTGCACGACGGCGTGCAGCAGCGCCTCGTGGCGCTGGGGATGCTGCTCGGCCGCGCCCGCCGCGCCGGCCGGTCGGACAAGGCCGAGGCGCTGGTGCGGCAGGCCCACGAGCAGTCCCAGCACCTGCTCGACGAACTGCGCGAGGTGGCGTGGCGCGTCTACCCCACGGCGCTGGACAGCCTGGGGCTGGAGGAGGCGTTGGCGCAGGTGGCCGACCGCGGCGGCGTGCCGGTGCGGATGGACTACGCCCTGCCGGAGCGGCCTCCGTCCGTGGTCGAGACCGCCGCGTACTTCGTGGTCTGCGAGGCGGTGACGAACGCGGCCAAGCACTCCGGGGCCCGGTCGATCTCAGTGCGCGTGGCCCGGCGGGGGAGCATGGTCGTCGTGCGGATCAGCGACGACGGCCGGGGCGGGGCGGACCCGTCCGGCGGGGGCCTGTCCGGGCTCGCCCGCAGGGTGGCGGCGCTGGACGGCGTGTTCCACGTCGACAGCCCACCGGGCGGACCCACCACCATCACCGCGGAGCTGCCATGCGCCTGATCCTGGCCGAGGACTCGACCCTCCTGCGGGAGGGCCTGGTCCGCCTGCTCACCGACGAGGGGCACGACGTGGTCGCGGCGGTCGGCGACGCCGGGAGCCTGCTCGGGGAGGTCGCCGCCCACCGGCCGGACGTCGTGGTGGTGGACGTGCGCATGCCCCCGACCCACACCGACGAGGGTCTGCGCGCGGCGTTGGAGATCCGGGACCGGTGGCCGGGCACGGGCGTCCTGGTGTTGTCGCAGTACGTGGAGCGGCGGTACGCCACCGAGCTGATGACGACGCACACCGACGGCGTCGGCTACCTGCTCAAGGACCGGGTGGCCCAGGTGGACGACTTCCTGGCCGCGTTGGACCGCGTCGCGACCGGCGGGGCGGCGTTCGACCCGGAGGTGGTGCGGCGGCTGTTGGCGCGCACGACCCACGTCGACCCGCTGGGCACGCTCACCGCCAGGGAGCGGGAGGTGCTGGAGCACATGGCGCAGGGCTACACCAACGCCGCCATCGCCGAGCGGCTCCACGTTTCCCAGAGCGCGGTGGAGAAGCACATCAACGCGATCTTCGACAAGCTCGGCCTGTCCCACACCGCCGGCTACAGCCGGCGTGTCCTCGCGGTCCTGCGCTACCTGGGCTCGTAACGGCCGCCGGGGGCGGTAGTCGGTAGGCCGACCACTTGACCGTGGAGACGCGGCAAGCCACTCACGCCCGGGAGAGAACGTCTCCGGAGAGGACGCCCCCCGCATCGGGTGCCGCCGGCGAATGGCGTGCGCGCCCGCGATTCGCGCCGCCCCAGCATTCCCGGAAAACGGGGAGGCGCGTGGTGGGGCGCCAGGTTCCCCGAATCCGTCTTGACAGGGGGCGCCGATGCGCGTGGGTAAAAGCGCGTTCGTGCCAGAAACGGAACGCACGGTGGCGACAGCGTCCTGACAGGACCGTCGTCATCTCTTTCGCTGACGCGGAGATTCCCGCCCCGAGTGGCGAAGATGACACCGAAAGTCCACATCGCACAGTCCACTCCGAGCACACGCCGTGTCCACATGGGTGCGAACCGTGAACGGGAGGTTGTGAAGTAGCCCATCCGCATCAACATCTTGCGGCCGAAGCGGGGTATCCACGCAAAAACCATGCGGATCGCCCCGGTCGTGACTCGGACGTGCTGTGCATCACGTGACCCGGATGGCAGTATCCCCAGCACTCGACCGGACCCAGCTACGAGGAGTGACACCGTGGCTCGTCGAACCAGGCACCAGGTGCTCGCCCTGCTCCCCGCGCTCGCGGTGGCGGTGGGCGTCGCCGGATGCGCCGAGAGTGTCAAGCCCGGCACCAGCAGCGGAGGGGTGGCGTTGGTCAAGGAGGGTGTGCTGACCGCCTGCACCCACCTGCCGTACAAGCCCTTCCAGTACGACGAGGGCGGCAGCACCGTCGGCTTCGACGTCGACCTGATGGACCTGGTGGCCAAGGAGCTGGGCGTCCGGCAGGAGATCGTGGACACCCCGTTCGAGGGCATCCAGACCGGTACCGACCTCAACACCGGCAAGTGCGACGTGGGCGCCGCCGCCATCACGATCAACGAGACACGGAAGAAGGTCGTCGACTTCTCCGACCCCTACTTCGACGCCCAACAGGCGTTGCTCGTCAGGAAGGGCTCCGGGATCAGAAGCCTCGACGACCTGCGGGGCAGGAAGGTCGGCGTGCAGCTCGCCACCACCGGCGAGGAGTACGCGAACAGGAACAAGGACGCCAAGGGCTTCCAGGTCGTCCAGTTCGAGGACCTCGCGCTGATGGAGACGGCCGTGCAGACCGGGCAGGTCGACGCCGGCATCAACGACAACGGCGTGCTCTACGACTACGTCAAGGCCAACCCGGACAAGGTCGAGGTCACCGCCGAGTTCGAGACCGGCGACCAGTACGGCGTCGTCGTGAAGAAGGGCAACGACGCGCTCCGCGAGAAGGTCAACGAAGTGCTGCGCAAGGCGAGGGAGAGCGGCGAGTACGACCGGATCTACGAGAAGTGGTTCGGCAAGAGGCCCTCGAAGAAGTAGTCGGCCGACGACGGGGCCGGCCGGTGACGCCGGCCCCCGCCGTGTCCGAACCCCCTCCCCAGGAGTCGCCCTGATGGCACTTTCCAAGCGCAGACGCACCCAGGTGCTGCGCGTCGTCCAGTACGTGGTGCTGGTCGCCGTGGTCGTGGCGCTCGCCCTGCTGATCGACTGGCAGCAGGTCCGCCGCGGCTTCCTCGACGCCGACGCCGCCGCCAGGCTGTTCCCCGGCGTCATCCTCACCGGCCTGAAGAACACGGTCATCTACGCCGCCCTCGGCTTCGCGGTGGGTCTGGCCCTGGGTCTGGTGCTCGCGCTGATGCGCATGTCGTCGGTGGGTCCGTACCGCTGGCTCGCCACCGCCTACATCGAGTTCTTCCGCGGCGTCCCCGCGCTGCTGGTCTTCATCGCGTTCGGCTTCGGCGTGCCGCTGGCGTTCCAGCTCCGCTTCGACACCTACTCCACGGTGGCGCTGTCGCTGGGGCTGGTCGGCGCGGCCTACATGGCCGAGACGATCCGCGCCGGCATCCAGGCCGTGCCCAAGGGGCAGGTGGAGGCCGCGCGGTCACTGGGCATGCCCGCCGGCATGGCGTTGTTCACGATCGTCATCCCGCAGGCGTTCCGGATCATCCTGCCGCCGCTGACCAACGAGCTGATCCTGCTCACCAAGGACTCCTCGCTCGTCTACCTGCTCGGCGTCGCGCGGGACGAGTACGAGTTGACCAAGATCGGCCGGGAGGCGCTCAACGTCAGCCCGAACCTGACGCCGATCCTCGTGGCCGGCCTCTGCTACCTGATCATCACGATCCCGCTCTCGCAGCTCTCCCGGTACCTGGAGCGCCGCACCGGGGGGAAGCGGATCAGCTCGCCGGAGTCCGCCGGCCTGGAGGTGAAGGCATGAGCGTGCTGGTGGAGATCAGCGACCTGCGCAAGTCCTTCGGCCCGCTCCAGGTCCTGCGGGGCATCGACCTGACGGTCAGCAGGGGCGAGGTCGTCTGCGTGATCGGCCCGTCCGGCTCCGGCAAGTCCACCCTCCTGCGGTGCGTGAACCTGCTGGAGGAGCCCACCAGCGGCAGGGTCGTGGTGGGCGGGGTCGAGCTGACCGACCCCGACGTGGACATCGACGCGGCGCGACGCCGGATCGGCATGGTGTTCCAGCAGTTCAACCTGTTCAGCCACCTGTCGGTGCTGGACAACCTGACCATCGCGCAGCGCAAGGTGCTCCGGCGCGGGCGGGCCGAGGCCGAGCGCGTCGCGCGGGAGAACCTGGCCAGGGTCGGACTCGCGGAGAAGGTCGACGCGATGCCCGGGCAGCTCTCCGGCGGCCAGCAGCAGCGGGTGGCCATCGCCCGGTCGCTGTCCATGGCGCCGGAGCTGATGCTCTTCGACGAGCCCACCTCGGCGCTGGACCCGGAGCTGGTCGGCGACGTCCTCGGCGTGATGCGCCAGCTCGCGGACGACGGCATGACGATGATGGTGGTCACGCACGAGATGCAGTTCGCGCGCGAGGTCGCCGACCGGGTGTTGTTCATGGACGGCGGCGTGATCGTCGAGCAGGGGCCCGCCGACCAGGTGATCGGCGCGCCGCGGCACGAGCGCACCCGCACCTTCCTCGCCAGGGTCCTCGACCCGACGCACCACGGTCCCGGCGACCCGGCCTCCTGAGCCGTCCGGCTCCCGGTCGACACGGCGGGCCGCCCGCCCCGGCGCCCGCGCGCGCCGGGACCGGGCGGCCCGTCCCCGTCTCCGCCTCGTGCGATGGTGGCGCGTGGTGGTGAAACCGTTGCCTCGCCGGAGAAATCCCGGTTTCCTGGGTGCGAGGGCAGGGGAGCGGGATGGCCGGGAAGACGCGTGACCGCGGCATGACGCCGTTGACCGCGGCGGAACGCCGCCTCGACGGCTCGGCCGATCCGCCACCCGACGACTTCTCGGCCCACGACCCGGACCCGCCGGCCGAGCAGCGGGTGCGCGCGGAGTTCCTGGCCCACAGGATCGTGGAGGGCGTGGCCGGCGGGCGCCTCCCGTTCTCCCGGCGCTGGCTCGGCTCGCCGGTGATCCGGTTGGAACGGGCGTTCGTGGTCGGCCGGCTCGGGCTCAGGGCACTCGACCTGCCCCACGTGCTGGAGTTCGTGGAGTGCCGCTTCGAGCACCCCATCGACCTGCGGCAGGCCAACATCGGCGGGCTGGAGCTGAGCGACTGCTGGCTGCCCGGACTGCTGGCGAAGAACCTGCGGAGCGAGAACGACGTCGCGCTGGACCGCTGCACCGTCAACGGCGCGGTGACCGTCGACGGCTCTCCCAGCGCCCTCGGCCCTCCCGCAGTGCTCGGCTCTCCCGCAGCGCTCGGCTCTCCCGCCGCCCTCGGCGCTGTCGACGTCCGCGCGGACGCGGTCGACCTCACCGACTCCGACATCAACGGCTCCCTCCGCCTGGAGTACAGCCGGCTCCACCACCCCGGTCGGCGCGCGTTGCGCGCCGACCGGATGCGGTTACGAGGCGGCCTCCTCGGCACCGGACTGCGGGTCGACGGCGAACTGCGCCTGGCCGGGATGCGGCTCGGCGGGTACCTCACGCTGAACGGCGCGTGGTTGAGCAACCCCGGCCGGGACGTGCTGAACGGCAACGGCGTCCACGTCGGCGGCCACCTGTTGTGCAGCAGCGCGACCTGGGGGCCGGCCAGGGGCGAGCCGTTCCGGGCCGACGGCAGGGTCTTCCTGCCCAGCGCGGACGTCGCCAGCGACATGAGCTTCTCCGGGGCCCAGCTCACCGCGGGCCCGCTGATCTCCGACGAGGCGGAGCGGGCGGAGAGCGAGCTGTCCGACCGGCACGCCGCGTTGGTCGCCGACCGCATCCAGGTCGGGGGGAACGTCGAGCTGGACGAGGGGTTCCGCTGCACGGGGACCGTGCGCCTCACCAGCGCGCGCGTCGGCGGCACCCTGCGCCTGGCCGAGGCGGTGGTGCGCGCCGCCGACCACCCGGAGGAGACCTGCGGGGACTCCCCCGGCCACCGGCACCACCCGGCGCAGCCCCGCCCGAGGGGCCTCGGGCAGGCGGCGGCCGAGGCGTGGGTGCTGCCCGACGCCGCGCAGGCGGTGCGGCTGGACTCCGCCGAGGTGCACGGCGACGTGGACGCCACCGCCCTGGAACTGCACGGCCAGCTCCGCATGCTCAACACCGTCGTGCAGGGCAACCTCCTGCTCACGCGGGCCCGGCTGTGCCACCCGTGGGAGGACGTCTTGTGGGCGCCGAGGCTCGCGGTCGGTGGCGAGCTGGACGGGCGGGACCTGCGGGCCTGCGGCACGTTGCTGCTCGCCGGCACCCGCGTCGGTGTGAGCCTCAACCTGCGCGCGGCGGTGCTCGACTGCCCCGGCCGGCACGAGCACAGCGGCTGGCCCAAACCGTCGCTCGACCTCAGGGCCGGCCAACTGGGGCGCGACGTGGTGTGCGGCTCCGGGTTCGCGGCCTCCGGCGGCGTCCGTCTGGCGAACGCCCAGGTCGGCCGGGACGTGCGGCTGCACGGGGCCAGGCTCGGCGCCGCCGAGGGGGCCGTGGCGCTGCACTGTTACGGCCTGCGCTGCCAGGAGCTGTCCCTGGCGCTGGCCGCGCCGCCCGAGGGGAGAGTGATCCTCAGCTACGCGGTCTGCGCGTCCCTCTGGGACGACGGCGCGCTCTGGCACGGCCCGCCCCCGGTGGAACTGGAGGACTTCGTCTACGACACGCTGCACCCCCGGGCCGAGCAGGACGCGCGGGTGCGGCTGGACTGGCTGCGCTCGGCGCTGGACGACTACTCGCCCGGCCCGTACGACCAGCTCGCCACCACGTTCCGCGCCGGGGGCAACGAGGACGGCGCGACGGTCGTGCTGATCGAGAAGCAACGCCTGCGCTACGCGGCGCTGGCCAGGCGGAGCCGGCTGGGCGCGGCGGTGCGCGCCGCGAGCTGGCTGCAACGGTGGATGGTGGGCTACGGCTACCGGCCGGCGAGGGCGCTGGCCTGGCTCGTCGTCTGCGCGGTGGCGGGAACCGCCTGGTTCGCCTTCCACCCGCTGGTGCCGGTCAACGAGGAGGACCACCCGGTGTGGGACCCGTTCCTCTACGTCGTGGACCAGCTCATCCCGATCGTCAACCTCGGCAACGACGCCATGTGGCGGTCCGAGGGGGTCTCGAAGTGGATCACCACCGGGCTGATCGCGGTGGGCTGGGTCCTCGCCACCACGGTCGCCGCCGGCCTGACCCGTCTGCTCAAGCGGGGGTGAACCGGGACGGGGCCGGCGGTGTCAGCCGATGACGTCCTCGGAGCCCAGCACGAAGACGCTGAACAACGCGACCGCGAAGTTGCCGGTGAACCGGGCGGCGGTGCGCAGCGCGCCCACGACGCGCGACGACTCGACGGCCCCGGTGGCGGCGGGGGCGGAGGACATGGTGATCGTGGCCATCTGTGGTCTTCCCTTCCGACTGGGGGCATCCCTGGTGCTGTCCTGGTGATGTCCACTGTCGTCTTCGGACCACCGCACGCGCGTCGACTCGCGGTCGCGACCGGACCACGACCCAGGGCTGGTCCCCTCGCCCGCCGCCGTCATACCGCAGGATGACCCGACCCTGAGCCACCGCTGAGGCCCAGCGCTGATCCCGTCGCCGCTCGGCGAAGACGAAGGCGTGGGCGGAGCTGACGGAATCACCGCTGAACGAGCTGTTGTGGAACAGCCGTTGCCGTCCGCCACCCCGCTGCCGTTCGCGATCTGGATGACGAAGAACCTCCGGCACGGCATGCCGGGGGAACCGCAGGACACCGCCCGGAGGGACGGCCCATCGCCGTCATTCACCGAAATCGAGTGCTGCGAAGTCGCGCGCCGCGTCAGCGCCACCGCGAGAGCCGACCCTCTACCTCAGGTCAGCCCCCACCCGCCCTGGGGGGCGAGCCCCGCTCCAGCCTACCGGCCAACACCCCACGGCACAGGCCCAGACGAGTCCCCTGTGGACAACCTCGCCGCCTGTGGACAAACCCGTCGCCCAACCCGGCGACAGCCTTGACACAACACAGAAATCAGGCACCGGAACCGAACCGGCCCGTCGCCACCCACCCGAGGACAGCCCCCACCCGCCCTGGGGGGCGAGCCCCGCTCCAGCCTAGCGAGTGCGCGACCACCCGAACCACCGATCAACCCCGGCCTGTGGACAACCCGGGCGCCTGTGGACAACTCCCACCCCGACCAGGCGAAAACACCACATCACCAGGTGACCCAGCCGCGTGGTGCCTTGCGATCCCTCCCGCGCATGGTGTTCACCGCCGATGCCCAAGATCATGAGGCGGGGTTCGGCCGATCCGGGGGGAAGGCGCGCGAACGGAGGTGCCGGATGATCGAGCGGTGGGGACGGCCCGAACAGACCGCGCTCCTCCTGTTGTCGTTGTTCGTCCTGGTGAGCTGGCTGCCCTGGTGGGCGACGGCGAACGCCTGGCAGGACGAGGTCTGCTCGCTCGGCGTCGTCACCGGCGTGGTGGCGATGGCCATGTGGCTGGCGCACCGCGCCCAGCCGAGCCAGCCGGACTGGCTCACGTGGGTCGCGGTGGCGTTGCTCGCCACCGCGTTCCTGCTCTGCGCGCACCGGCTGTCGCTCGGAGAGCCCCCGCGCCCCTCGACCGGCCTCGTCCGGACGGATGATCCCGGGGCCGGAGTCGGGGGCGGAGCGAGGACGCCGATACTGGAGACGCCGATGCTGGAGACGAGGCCCGGGTCCCCGTCCGCGTCTCCGTCCGAGGCGCCGCCGGCCGGCCCGCGCGGCGCGCTCCTCCTCGGCCTGGCGTTGTTGGCGGCGGAAGGCGCGATCGTCATGGTCACGGCGAGGAAGGACTGAGGAGGAGCGGGGAGGGACGGGGCGGGACCCGGAGGGGCCGAGGCCGACCCGCCCGGCAGATGACCACCCACGGTGTTCACCCACCGTCGGAGTTCACACGAAAAGCCGCGCGAAGTGTGGTCGGGGTTGTCCCACGGACGGCCCCAAGCCTGGTCACACCGGGTGCGCGCCCCCGCGTCGCGTAGCGACCGACACGGTCGTTGGACACACCCGGGTGGCCGCACCGCCAAAGCGATCTTCGCTCCGTCCGCTGGCCGGCGCTACGCTTCGCTGCGTGGGCGCACCGGCTTGGGTCTGGTTCACGATCGCTGTCGTCGCGGCGGGGGCCGCGGTGGCGCTGTTCGCCACGGACCGGGCCCAGCGGACGGCACGCAACCGGGAACGCCGCCGCTGGGCCGGACTCCGGGGATGGCAGTTCGCCGAGGTCGACCAGGTGCTGCCGACCCGGTGGCAGCACGGGTTGATCGCGGTCAGCGGCCGGGGCACCGGCAGGGACGTGGTCACCGGGTCGACGTTCACCGCCGACGGCCGCCGCCGCGTCCACGTCCTCGACCACGAGGTCAACGGCAAGACCACCGCGGTGCTGGTCGCCGTCCACCGGCGCCGCCCCATGTCCACCGTCGTCGAGCTGTGGCTGCCCAGCGTCCCGGTGCCCAGGGAGGGCGAGCTGGACCTGCTCGGCCCGGTCGGCGACCGGTACGCGTTCGTCTCCGACCTGGCCTCGGCCCGCCCGCTGATCACCCCGGACCTGGTCGACGCCGCCGACGAGATCGGCGACGACGTGACCGTGGTGTGGTTGGAGGACGCGTGGGTCGTCGCGGCGGCCCCGGCCAACGCCGCCCCGGCCCGCCTCGAACGGCTGCTGCGCGACCTCGGCGAGCTGGCCGACATCGTCGACCCGCTGGACAGCGAGGAGGGCGAGGACGCCGAGCCCGACGACGCCGTCCGCCCCCTGCCGTCCAACGTCCGCGAGCTGCCCCGCGCCGGCCGCCCGTCCTCCTGAGCACCAGCCCGTCCGCTCAGTCGGCGCGCGCGGCCCGGCCGCGCGCCGAGCTGGCCTCGGGACGCACGCAGTAGCAGTTGCGTGTGTCGTCGACCTGCGCGCACACCCGCCCCTGCCCGCAGGTCCCCCGGCACCGCTGGACCTGGCTGTCCCAGACGCACGCGGCCGGGGCCGACCTGCCGTCGCAGGGCACCCGCCCCGGCTCCGCCGGCGCGCCCGCCGTCGCCAGGCCGAGCGCGACACCGCTGACGAACGACACGGACATCGTGGTGCGGACGGCCCGACGAATCCCGCAACCCCACATGGTGATCGCACTCCTCCGGTGCCCAGGCGCCCACCCGTGTCGGGCGGTCGGCGTGAGGGAACCCGCCGCGACCGGCGCGAAGCGGGTGTCGTCGCTGGTATCGGGACGGGCCGGCGATCCCAGAATCACCGGACCAGGCAAGGGGATCCCACCGTCGAGGGAAAGCCGCTAGCGTCGGGGCATGCCGACCGCTCTCGTCACCGGACCCACCGCGGGCATCGGAGCCGCGTTCGCCCGACGACTCGGCGCGGAGGGCCAGGACCTCGTGCTCGTCGCCAGGGACGTCCCCCGGCTGGAGAAGCTGGCCGCGGAGCTGCGCGACCGCCACGGCGTGGCGGTCGAGGTGCTGCCGGCGGACCTCGCGCGCGCCGAGGACCGGGAGCGGGTCGCCGCCCGGCTCGCCGACCCCGACCGCCCGGTGGACACGCTCGTCAACAACGCCGGCTTCGGCACCTCCGGCGAGTTCTGGACCACCGACTACGAGAAGATCCAGGCGCAGCTCGACGTGAACGTGACCTCGGTCGTGCGACTCACCCACGCCGCGCTGCCCGGCATGCTCGACCGGGGCCGAGGGGACGTGGTCAACGTGTCCAGCGTCGCCGGGTTCTTCGCCGGCCGCGGCTCCACCTACAGCGCCAGCAAGTCCTACGTGACCTCCTTCTCCGAGGGGCTGGCCACCGCGCTGGCGGGCACCGGGGTCCGGGTGCTCGCGCTGTGCCCCGGCTTCACCCGCACCGAGTTCCACGAGCGGGCCGGCATCGACATGGCCGACGCGCCGGACTGGGCGTGGCTGGACGCCCACCGGGTCGTCCACGAGTGCCTCGCCGACCTGCGCCGGGGCCGGGCCGTGTCGGTGCCCGGCGCCCAGTACAAGACCGTGGTGGCGTTGGGCCGGTTCGTGCCGCGCGCGCTGCTCCGGCGGATCGCCAACCGGACGCCGTCCGCCCGCAACCGCACCTGACCAGCGCGGATGTTCTCCCACCCCCGGATGTGCGACGCTAGGGCCTCGTGGGAATCCCGGAAGTCGATGCCACCGCCACCGCCGAGCTGGCGCGTCTGGTCACCGAGTTGTCCGTCGTGCGCGGCAGGGTCGTGCTGTCCTCCGGCAAGGAGGCCGACTACTACGTCGACCTGCGCCGGGCGACGCTGAACCACCGCGCCGCGCCGCTGATCGGTCGGTTGCTGCGGCAGCTCACCGCGGACTGGGACTACGTGGCGGTCGGCGGCCTGACGCTGGGCGCGGACCCGGTGGCCTGCGCGATGATGCACTCGGCCGCGGCCGACGGCCGGGCGCTCGACGCGTTCGTCGTGCGGAAGGCGGTCAAGCAGCACGGCATGCAGCGGCGGATCGAGGGCGCCGACGTCGAGGGCCGTCGGGTGCTCGCCGTCGAGGACACCTCGACCACGGGCGGCAGCGTCCTGACCGCCGTGGAGGCGCTGCGCGAGGCCGGGGCGGAGGTCGTCGGCGTGGCGACGATCGTCGACCGCGCGACCGGCGCCCGGGAGGCGATCGAGGCCGAGGGGCTGCCCTACCGGTACCTGCTGTCCCTGGCCGACCTGGGCCTGGCGTGATCCGCGGGGGTGGGGCGGCCGGCCCGCCGCCCCACCCCGTCACGGCCCCACCCCGTCGCCGGCCCGCCGCCCCACCCCGTCACGGCCCCACCCCGTCGCCGGCCCGCCGCCCCACCCCGTCACGGCCCCACCCCGTCGCCGGGCCGTCGCCGTCCTCGCGGGTTGACTCCTTGCCGGGGCAAGGAGTCGCGGATCGCCCTCAGGGATAGCCCGTTCGGGGGTGGCTGGCCGCTCCAAGCGGCGGGCTGTGGCCGTTGGGGCGGACAGTGGGGCTCTGGTCACCCGATCCGCTGATCAGCCGAATCGGGGATGTCGACCTACGCTGGGCATGGGAGGTCCCAT
>NZ_JAMTCP010000050.1 GCF_024171885.1 Streptoalloteichus tenebrarius
GGTGTCTGGGTTTCTCGCGTGAGAGGTCCGGTGTGGACGGTTCCACCGGTGGCGGCGGAGGAGGTCGGAGGCGGGAACACCATCCCCGTGGGGTCGGAGCGCGTGGCGCGGCAGGGATGAGGGCGTGCCGACGGGTTGGGCCGGCACTGGTCGGGCCATGGCGAAGATCAGGCCGCCGAGGAGTGCTGCAAGACTGCCGCAGGTGACGAGCTGGATCACAGTCCCTCCCTTACAGACTGGTCGGCCATAGATGACGACCCGAGGTGAACCACATCGCCGACTGCGACCGAACGAACGAGTCGGAGAGGTGGTGCTGACACAGCCGGGGCGGGGAAGCCCTCCGCGTCATGCCCTCAAGGTAGATGCTTTATAAAGCTCTCCGGAAGCCGCCTGAACGGGTGATCGCCAGGGAGGTTGTCCCCGGGAGGGAGGCCGCTCGTACTGTTCGCGGCATGGCAAGAACGAGTCGTGCGATCGCACCAACGAACGTCCGACGCAGGCGGCTCGGCGCAGAACTGCGGCGACTCCGAGAGTCGATGAAGCTGTCGATGCAGGATGCGGCGGATGTGCTCGACAAGACGGCGCAGACGATCTCGAACATGGAGCGTGGCCGGTACGGCGTCAGCAAGGCTGAACTTGAGAAACTGCTGGTCGTCTATGGAGCCACGCAGGAGGAGCGTGAGACGCTTGAGTCCCTGAGGCGGGACGGTGCCAAGCGTGGTTGGTGGTCTACTTACGGGCTGCCGGACTGGGCGAAGCCGTACGTGGGGCTGGAGACAGATGCGGTTGCTGTTCGCAACGCCGAACCTTTGATCATTCCAGGTCTGATGCAGACCGCGAGCTATGCGGAAGCCATCCACCTGGTGGCGCGCCAGGCAACCCCACCTGAACAGGTAGCGAAGCGAGTGGATGTTCGGATCCAACGTGCACGTCGACTGCATGACGCGGAGCCGCTTGAGCTATGGGCGATCGTTGGTGAAGAGGCGTTGCGTCGGGAAGTCGGCGGCGCTCAGGTCATGACCGAGCAACTTGATCACATACTGTCACTCCTAGAGCTGCCCAATGTGACCCTTCAGGTGCTTCCGCTCAGCCATGGGGCGCACCCCTGCATGGCTGGCGGGCTTGTGTTGCTACGGTTTGCCGACCCTCTTGACCCACCCTTGGGCTACCTCGAATACCCGTTGGGCGCACATGTAGTAGAAGATGATGAAGCCGTGCGTCGCCTGGAGACCCTCTTCGATGATCTGCGCGCGCTGGCTTTGGACCCGCGGGCGTCTGTACGGCTCATCACTACGATTCGAGACGAGTACAGGAGGCGTACGGGTGGCTCTTGATCGCTCATGGCGCAAGTCGAGCCGAAGTGCCGCCAACAGCGGCAACTGCGTCGAGGTCGCCGGCATTGCGGCCGCTTTGGTGGCCGCTGTACGCGACTCGAAGAACCCGACCGGCCCAGTGCTCGTGTTCGCGCCCGCCGCGTTCACCGCGTTCGTCAACACCGTGAAGACCGGTCGGCTCGACCTGAGCTGACTATGAGCATGCACTGAGGGCGGGGGCCGACGGTCCCCGCCCTCAGTCGTTTGGCCCCTCGTTCGACAACCTGCCGTGGGGCACCATCAGGTCTGACTCGGTTCGAGGGGAGCAGTTGCGATGCGGGAGTCAGCAACTTCAGCAGTCACGAGGTGGCGCAAGTCCAGCCGGTCCTCAGGGCAAAACGGCCAGTGTGTGGAGGTCGCCGGCAAGCTAGTTGGCGTTGCTGCGGTGCGGGATTCGAAGAACCCGACCGGCCCGGCGCTCGTCTTCGCCCCGGCCGCGTTCGCCGCGTTCGTCGGGGCCGTGAAGGAGGGCCGGCTCGACCTGAGCTGACTGCGAGTGTGCACCGAGGGCGGGGGCCGACGGTCCCCGCCCTCAGTCGTTTGGCCCCTCGTTCGGCAACCTGTCGTGGGGAACCATCAGGCCTGACTCGAATCGAGGGGAGCAGTTGCGATGCGGGAGTCAGCAACTTCAGCAGTCACGAGGTGGCGCAAGAGCAGCCACAGCAGCCCGAATGGGACCGCTTGTGTCGAGGTAGCGGCTTCCGAGGATGTTGCTGCGGTGCGGGATTCGAAGAACCCGACCGGGCCGGCGTTGGTGTTCGCTTCGTCAGCGTTCACGGCGTTCATCGGGGCCGTGAAGCAGGGGCAGCTCGACTTGAGCTGACTGTGAGCATGCACTGAGGGCGGGGGCGGTCGGCCCCCGCCCTCGTTCGTTTGGCCCCTCGTTCGGCAACCTGTCGTGGGGAACCATCAGGCCTAACTCGAATCGAGGGGAGCAGTTGCGATGCGGGAGTCAGCAACTTCAGCAGTCACGAGGTGGCGCAAGTCCAGCCGCTCTTCTGGCCAGAACGGAAACTGCGTGGAGGTCGCCGGCAAGCTACTTGGCATGGCTGCGGTGCGGGATTCGAAGAACCCGACCGGCCCGGCGCTCGTCTTCGCCCCGGCCGCGTTCACCGCGTTCGTCAACACCGTGAAGACCGGTCGGCTCGACCTGAGCTGAGTGCGGTCCGGAGCTGAGGGCGGGGCTGGGCGTTGGTTGACTGCCCGGCCCCGCCTTCCCCGCTTCCGGGAGGAAGGCTGGCTGGCCCAGCTCGCCGGGAGTGGTTGGTCAATGGTCGCGGCCGAGGAGGATGTGCGGGTAGCCGCGGTGAACCTGGGGCCCCAGCTCCACTCCGAGATCGGCGATGACCTTCTCCGGGCGTGCGGTGGCGTCGTCGACATCCCGCGCCAGCACGAGACGGAATGTTCCGGTCGGGTGAACGGGATCGCCGGCGACGTGGACATGAACCTCGCGATGCGACCGCTGCACGACATCACGGGCTCGGAGGGTGATGTGAGTTGCGAGGACGCCTACAAGCGCTTCACTAGGCAAGTCCAGTGTCGGCAATGGAGTTGTCGGGAACGTACGCGAACATCTTTGCCTCGACCGCGAGGGACGAGTGATTCCCTAACCAGACGTCGGCATGGATCGCGGCCAAGGCCACGGCGCGCGACGACCCGTCAGTCCGGTAGAGCCGAGGGGATGGCCCGGGTCGGCGTCGCCTCGGAGAAGGCGTTCCACAGCAGAGCAGCGGCAGATCGGGCAGCCGCTCGGCGCTGACCGGGGTGTCGGGCAGTTCGCGGGCGGTGAGGTTGGTGAGCAGGGCGACGCGTTCGCGGTGCCATTCCAGGAAGTCGTAGTCCAGGGTGGGTGGTGGCCGGGTTCGGCGGCGAAGCTGCCGCACACCAGGTCGACCCTCTTGCCGTCGAGTTTGCGCCACAGGTCGCGGGTGCGGACGTGCTCGATGTTGAGCTGCACGCCGCGGCGCTCGAAGTCCTCGCGCAGCGCGGGCCAGACGGCGCCGAGGAACTGCACGGTGAACTCGGTGGTGCCACCACTGATCTGCTGATCATTAGCTGCTCGACCAAAGACCAGGGAGGGCCTCGCGCGCGACTACTGGGCTGTAGTAGGGGGACCCCCCACTTCTAGAGTCCCATGGGGCACCGACAGAATCCGCCCGAGGACCAGGACGCAGACGGGCGAGACGCCGGAAGATCCGCCAACCGGGTGGACTTCCGGCGTCTCGCTCGGTCTTTCCTGGATTGGGCCGCTCGGCGCGTCGCTCGGGGCTTCGCGGTCCGCACGGAAGTTCCGGTCTCCGTGGTGAAGCGGAATCCGCTCGGCCGAACCGACCACCGACCAAGACAGCCAAGGCAGCTCAGGGCCAGGAGGTCTCGGAGGTCGGGCAGACGACCAACTCCCGCACCTCGCAGCCCGGGGGCTGGGTCAGCGCCAGCAGCACCGCCCTGGCGACGTTCTCCGGCGCGTTGAGGACGCTCTCATCGGCCGGGCGGTACTTCTCGTCCCGGTCGGCGAAGAAGTTCGTCCGCATGCCGCCCGGCACCAGGAGGGTCACCCCGACCTCGCCGGCCAGCTCCGCCGCGAGCGCGCGCGTGAAGCCGACGACGCCGAACTTGGCGGCGCAGTAGGCGGTCGCGTCGCTGACGGCGCGCAGGCCCAACGTCGAGGCGACGGTCACGACGTGGCCGTGGCTGCTGGTCAGGTAGGGCAGCGCGGCGCGCACGACGGCGGCGGTGCCCAGCAGGTCGACGGCCACGACGTTGTCCCACTCCTTGCCGGGCACGTCCGCGAGCCGTCCGCAGCGGTCGATGCCGGCGGCGGTCACCACCGCGTCGAGCCCGCCCGCACGCTCCGCCAGCTCGCGCACCGCGCGTTCGGTCGCGCGCGTGTCGGCCACGTCGACGCGGGCGAAGTCCTCGTCGCGCAGGGAGTCGGGCTGGTTGAGGTCGAGCACGAGCGGACGCCCGCCGGCCTCTCTCACGGCGCGCACCACGGCGGCGCCCAGTCCGGACGAGCCCCCGCTGACCAGCACGGTGCCCGGGTTGTCCCGGCCCCGGCGGTCACTGGCGGCGATCCCCAGGTCCTGCGGTCGAATCGTCACGCTTGTCCTCCCCTCACTCGGCACTCACTCCGGCCTGACAAACAGCGGAAGGTGCTCACATCCGCCGGAAACCCGCACACCACACCGGTGGACACTCACATCCGCCGGGCACCCCCACGCCCACAGCGCCTGACAGCCGCTCACATCCGCCGGCCGCCCCACACTCACACCGCCCCACACAACTCACACCGCCCCACACAACTCACACCGCCCCACACTCACACCGCCCGACACTCACACCGCCCGACAGTCGTTCCCGCCCGACAGCCGCGCCCGTCTGACCACCACCCGGCGCTCGCCAAACAGCCGGCGAACCACCCGCCGAACCGAGCACAGCACGAAGCGCTCAGCGGGACAGGGCACGGACCAGGCCCGTCGTGGACCGGCCGCGGTGGTAGGGCACGACCACGGCCTGGCCGCCCCAGCTCCGCACCAGCTCGGCCTCGGGCAGGCGGTCGGCGGAGTAGTCGCCGCCCTTGACCCACACGTCCGGCCGCAGCCGGGCCAGGGTCGCCTCCGGGGTGTCCTCGTCGAACACCACCACCGCGTCCACAGTGGACAGAGCACGCAGCAGCTCGGCGCGGTCGCGCTGGTCGATGATCGGACGCGCGGCGCCCTTCAGTCGACGGACCGACGCGTCGGAGTTCAGGCACACCACGAGGCAGTCGCCCAGCGCCCGCGCCGCCGCGAGCGTCCTGGTGTGCCCGGCGTGCAGCAGGTCGAAACACCCACCGGTCGCCACGACGACCCCGCCGCGCGCCCGCGTGGCCGCGACCACCCGCTCCGCTTCGGCCATCCCGTCGTCCACCGGCGGCATTCCCCGGTGGTTCCCGTCGTCCATGGCGTCGACGCCGCCCGCCGCCAGGAACTCCCCGGCGGAGGTCACCGCCGCGGCGACCGCCTCGTCGGTGGGCGCTCCCTCGCGCAGCCACCGGGCGGCCGTGGCCGCGAACCGGTCGCCCGCCCCGCAGGGGTCGGCCACCGACACCTTCTGGGCCGGCGCGGCCACGGGCCCCGGCCCGCCCTGGTCGAGCAGCGCGCCGCGCGCGCCCATCGTCACCGCGACCGCCCTGGCCCGCCACTGCCGCCGCAGCGACGCCGCGCACCGCTCGGCGATCGCCAGTTCGGCCCCCTCGCCGCCGCGCTCCCCGCTGAACTGCCGGGCCTCGGCCAGGTTCGGCGTCGCGAGCCGCACGCCGGGCACGGGCGTCGCGCCCCTGGGGTGCGGGTCCCACACGACCGGAATCCGGGCCGCCAGGTCGGCGAGCAGGGCCCGCAGCGCCGGGTCCTCGGCCACGCCGCGCCCGTAGTCGGCCACCAGCACCGCCCCGGCCTCGCGCACGGCGGAGAGCATCGGCACGCTGAACGAGGGGCGCACGGAGGCCTGGCGGTCGCCCCGGTCGATGCGGGCCAGGGAGTGCCCGTCGCACCGCAGGCGCGTCTTCACCGGGGTCGGCCCCGCCGCCCGCCCCGCCACCAGGCGGACCCGGTCGCGCAGCAGGGATTCCAGCCGCTGTCCCGCCTCGTCGTCGGCCAGCGCGGTCACGAGCACGACGGGGACGCCGTCGGCGGCGGCGAGGGCGGCGGCCAGTCCCGCGCCGCCGGGCCGGGCGCGTTCCCGCCGGACGTCGAGCACGGGGGCCGGCGCGTCCGGGCAGACCCGGGTGACCGAGCCGACCACGTCGACGTCCAGCAGGGCGTCGCCCACGACCACGAGCGGTCCGGTCATGACACCCTCCTCGTCACCGACGCCGTCGCCGACGCGGGCGCGGACCCGGACGCCGGGGAGACCGGGGCGGTCAGCCCGCCGGTCCCCGTCGCCCGCCGTTGTCCGTCCATTGTGGACAAAGCGCTCTCGAAGGCCGAACAGATCATGTGCACCGCCACGAGCTGCGCCTCCTGCACGCTGGCCGTGCTGCCGGGCAGGCACAGCGCCTCGTCCGCCACCTCGGCGAGCGGATTGGGGCGCGGCCCGGTGAGCGCCCACGTCGTCGCGCCGGCCCTGCGGGCCGCGTGCGCGGCGTACAGGAGGTTGCGGCTGCGCCCGCTGGTGGACAGCAGCACCACGACGTCCCTCGGCCGCGCGTGCGCCTCCACCTGCCGGGCGAACACCTGGTCGTAGCCGTAGTCGTTGCCGATGGCGGTGAGGCTGGAGGTGTCGGCGTGCAGGGCGATCGCCGAGAACGGGCGGCGGTCGGTGGAGAACCGCCCGACCAGCTCCGCGGTGAGGTGCTGGGCCTCCGCCGCGCTCCCGCCGTTGCCCGCGGCCAACAGACGGCCACCGGCCACCAGTCGCCCTGCCAGGACCGCGCCCCACCGCGTGATCGTGGTGGCGTCGCCGCGCAGCGCGGCCAACGTCACCGTCAACGCGTCGACGTGCGCCTTGGCCGGGATGTCCGACAGCGTCGGCACCCTCCGGTCGTGATCCCCTCGCCCCTGGTTCTCCCGCGGCGCGCTCATCGCGAACCACCCGCCGCCTGGTCGGCCGTCTCGCGCGGGCGGCACTCGACGATGGCGCGCTCGTAGACCCGCCGGGTGTCCTGCGCGATGCGGTCCCAGTTGTAACGGGAGCACGCCCGGTCCCTGCCCGCCGCGCCGTAGGCGGCCCTGCGGCCGGGATCGGCCAGCAACGAGCGCAGCGCGCGGGCCAGCTCCTCCGGCCGGCGCGGCGGCACGTGCAGCCCGGTGATCCCGTCGACCACCGTGTCGGTCAGACCGCCCACGGCGGCGGCGACGACCGGCACACCACACGCCATCGCCTCCAGCGGCACGATGCCGAACGGCTCGTACCACGGGGTGCACACCACGGCGTCGGCGGAGCGCAGCAGCGCCGGCATCTCCGCGCGGGAGATCTGCCCCAGAAGCCGCACCCGGTCGGCCACGCCCTCCCGGGCGGCGTGCTCCTGGAGCCGGCGCGCCTCCTCGTCGGCGGCCAGCGCCTGCCTCGGCGGGCCGCCGGCGATCACCAGCTCGGTGTCGGGGAGCCGGCGCAGCGCGCTGATGATCGTGTCGAAGCCCTTGCGCGGCACCAGCCGGCCCACCGAGACCAGGCGGTGCGGCGCGCCGGTGGGCGCGCGCTCACCGCCGGGGCTGAACAGCTCGGGGTCGACCCCGCACGGGACCACCGAGATGTTGGCCCGCCGCACACCCATCCTGGCCAGCTCGAACACCTCGTCCGAGCACGTGGCGGCCACCCGGGTGGCCCGCTGCCCGATCTGGCGCTCCAACGCCACCCGCTCCGACGGGCTGGTGTCGAGCGCGCCCTGGTGGCGCCGCTTCACCGTGCCGAGGGCGTGGAAGGTCTGCACGACGGGCAGCCCGTGCCCCCTGGCGCCCAGCAGGGAGGCCAGGCCGGACATCCAGAAGTGGGCGTGCACCACGTCCGGTCGGTCCCTGGCCCACTCGGCGTCCAGGAACTCGGCGAACTCGCCCATGTGCGGCAGCAGCTCGTCCTTGGGCAGGCGCCGCGCGGGGCCGGCCGGCACGTGGACCACGGTCACGCCGGCGCCGGCGACCACGCGCTCGGGCAGGTCGCGCGCGTCCCGTCTGGTGTAGACGGTCACGGTGTGACCCAGCCGGGCCAACGCGGCGGACAGCTCCGCCACGTGCAGGTTCTGACCGCCGGCGTCGACCTCGCCCAACGCGGCCAGCGGGCTGGCGTGCTCGGACACCATCGCGATCCTCATGATCCACTCCCTCCCGTCGTGACCGGGACCGTCGGGGACGCCGGCCGCGCGGTCCGCGCCGCCGTGATCGTCAGCAGCCGGTCCCAGTCGGCGAGGAACGGCGCCAGGCCGTACCGGTCCAGCGCGGCCCGCCGGGCCGCCCTGCCCAGCGCGGCGGCGGCCGCCGGGTCGGCCAGCAGCTCGCGCACCGCGTCGACCAGGCCGTCCACCCGTGTCGAGATGACCCCGGCCCCCGGCGGCACCGCCTCCACCACCTCGGTGGTGGCCAGCGCGACCACCGGCATGCCCAGGTGCATCGCCTCGATCAGGGACAGTCCCAGCGAGGTCCAGCGCACGGGGTGCACGTACACCCGGCGCCGCGCGAGCTGCTCGTGCAGCTCGCGGGGGCGGAGGTTGCCCGCCGCCCTGACCCGTCCCCCCACGTCCCCGAGGGCGCCGTCGCCGCCCAGCCGGCCGGGCAGCTCCTCGGCGCCGATGCCGAACACGTCCACCGGACCGGCCGCCGCGAACCGGGGCAGCAGGTCGGTGCCGGTCACCCTCCACCGCCGCACGGGCTCGTTGATCACGACCGCGGCGCGCTCCAACTCCCCGGTGTAGCGCTCGCCGGGATCGGCGACGCCGTGCTCCACGACGACCGTCGGCGCGCGCCCCGAGTCCCACATCAGCTCGTTGAAGTGGGTGACGTGCACCAGGCAGATGTCGTCGCGGTCGGCGATGGGGTGCCGCGTGTTGGGCACCTCGCCCTTCGGCGTGTTGTGCTCGACGTACACGGCGGGCACGTCCCGGCCGGGGCGGCGGCGCAGCCACCGCTCGGCCAGCGCCAGCTCCTCCGGCCGTTGGAGCACGACCACGTCCACGTCCAGGTCCGCCAGCTCGGCGGCGGGAACCTCGACCACACCCGGCCAGTCCCACCCGGCCCGGCCGCCGCCCCACGGCCCGCCCTCGGGCAGCACGGGCATCAGGTACTCGTGCCGGCCACGCACGAACGCGTCGGTCCACGAGCCGTGGACGTGCCACAGCAGGACGCGCAGCCGTCGTTCGCTCACGCCGCGACTCCCTTCGCCAGTCGTTGCACCGCCGCCACCACGTCCCCCGCCGTCACCGAGCCGAGGCAGGGGTGCCCCGGCACCGGGCACGCGCGGGCCCTCGTCCCCCGGCACGGCGCGTCCTGGTCGCCCAGGAGCACGGTCGGCACCCGGTAGGGCGCCCACCGGGCGGCCGGCACGACCGGGGAGAACAGCGAGACGACCGGGGTGCCCACGGCGGCGGCCAGGTGGGCGGGCCCGGTGTTGCCGACGACCACGGCGTCGGCGCCGGCCAGCACGCCGGCGAGCTGGGCGAGGCTGGTCGCCCCGCCGAGGTCGAGCCCGTCCCGCCCCGCGACCAGGGCGGTCAGCTCACGTTCCCGGGGGCCTCCGGTGACCACCACGCGGTGGCCGGCGGCGGTCAGCGCCCGCACGGCCTCGGCGCAGCGCTCGGGCTGCCACGCCCTGGCGGGCACGGTGGCCCCGGGGTGCAGCACCAGGTAGGGGCCGCGCCCGACCAGGTCGGTGACGTCGGGGGGCCGGCGGACGGCCAGCCGCCCGTCGTCGCCCGGCGGCAGCCGGAACCCGGCCGCGGCGGCGACCGCCAACGCCCGCTCCGGCTCGGGCAGGTCCTCGTCGATGTCGACGTCGGGGCGCAGTCGGTGGTCCAGTAGGGAGCCCGGGTAGTCGGTGGACACCGCCGCGATCTCCGGCACCCCGGCCAGCCGCAGCAGCAGGGCCAGCGGCAGCGGGGACTGGTGGAACGAGGTCAGCACCAACGCGACCGAGGGCCGCAGCCGGGCGACCCGACCCACCAGCTCGTCCATCGCCTCCGGCCGCACCGGCTCCGGTTCGGGGTCGAGCCACGGGCAGTGCCAGGTCCACACGTCGGCGACGCCGGGCAGCAGGCGCGCGGCCTGCTCGCCCCTCGGCGAACACAGCAGGGTGACGTCGGCGGGGCCGGAGCCGCGCCCGGCGGCGGCCGCGCGGACCGAGGGCCCGGCGAGCAGCACGTCGCCGTCGCTGTCCAGCCGCGCCACCAGCACCCGTTCCCTCATCGCGCTCCCCCCAGCACCAGCAGGACGGCGGTGAGCAGGTCGGGCGCGGTCATGGGCGCGGCCAGCACCTCCTCCTGCCGGGTGACCGGGGTGGGCACCAGCACGCCGCGCGCGCCGGCGGCCCGCGCCGCCTCCACGTCGCTGCCGATGTCCCCGATCACCACGACCTCGGCGGGGGACACGCCCAGCCGGGACGCGGCCTCCAGGACCAGCCCGGGCGCGGGTTTGCGGCAGGCGCAGCCGTCCTCGGGCGCGTGGCGGCAGATCGCCCACACGTCGAACGGGCCGAGCAGCTCCTCCACCCTGCGGTTCACGGCGCGTAGTTGCCGCTCGTCGATCAGCCCGCGCCCCACGCCGGACTGGTTGGTCACCACGCCGACCGGGATGCCCCTGCGCCGGAGCACCCCGAGCGCGGCCTCCGCGGCCGGCACCGGACGAACCCTCGTGGCGTCGCCGTTGTACGGCACGTCCTGCACCAACGTGCCGTCCCTGTCGAACAGGACGGCGGCGGGCCACCCGGTCGTTTCCGGCCGGCCGAGGGTCGTGGAGATCCGCGTGGGCTTCACGTCATGAGGAGTTGCTCTTCACCGCAGCGGTAAACCCCATCGGCCGAACTACTACTCTTCGTAGTCAGCCTGGCCGCGGCGCCGGGCGTGCGTGCGTCTGAAGGAGTTAACCCTCAGTGGCGACGCCCGTGGCGTCCCCCGACCCTGTTGTGTCCACTGTGTACCGTCGCGTCGACGGAGTGCGTGATGCCTGTGGTGTCTGCGATGTCTGTGGCGTCGACGCTGTCTGTGGTGCCGACGCTGTTTGTGGTGCCGACGCTGTCCGCGGCGTCGACGCCGCGGTGGGCGCCCCGCCGGAGTCCTCACCCCGGTCCCGCCGGCACCGCCCCGGCCGCCACCCCTCGGCCACGACGTCGGCGACCTGGCGCAGCCCCGCGAGGCTGACGGCCTCGTCCACGCCGCTGCCCGGCGGGACGAGCACGGCGAGCCGCTGGCCGACCGCGGCGGCGGCCTCGGCCACGTCGAACAGCGCCCGCACGGCGCCGTCGGAGACCTCGCCGACCCCGCTCAGGTCCACCAGGACGGGCACGGTGCCGCCGCGCGCGACGCGCAGGAGGGCACGGCGCAGCGCGGGACCGGCCCGCTCCGGCAACTCGCCCCGGACGACGACCCGCCCCGGCCCGCCCCGCAGGTCCAGGCTGAACGACTCCGCCTCGGCGACCGTCTCCTCGCCCCTGGCGGGCGCCTCGCGGCGAGGCGTCCTGCGCAACGTCACCGTGGTCCCGGTCGGCGACGGGTCCACCACCACGCGGTCGACGCACTCCTGCATGAGCAGCAGGCCACGGCCCCGCAACCCCGGATCCGCCCCTGGCGGCCGCCACCGGCCCCCGTCGGCCACGACGACCTGGATGGTGCCGTCCCGCTCGACCGACCCGCTCACCCGCACCAGGCCGTCCTGCCCCTCCGGGTAGGCGTGCTCCACGGCGTTGGCGGCGGCCTCGCCCACCGCCTGCTCCACACCCTGCGCGTCGTCCTCCCCCGCCCCGATCTCGGCCAGCCAGCGGCGCAGCTCCTCCCGCACGCCCGGCAACCGGCCGGGCCGCGCGGGGAAGGTCACGGTGAGGGTCGGCGGCGGGGGCTGGGGCGTGAGCGCCAGCACGACCGCGCCGAGGCCGCCCAACCCCAGCGGCTGTCGGGCGATCCGCTCGGCGAGGCGACCGCACAGCGCCTCGGGGTCGTGGCAGGGCAGGCGGGCCACCAGGTCGGCCAGCCGGCGCTCGGGGCTCCCACCCCCGGGGCTCCGGCGGGCCGCGCCCGCGGTGTGCAGCACCAGCATCTCGTGGGGACCCAGCACCGAACGCGCGGTGGCGGCCGGGGAGAGGGGCGGCGCGCCGATCCCGAGCGGCCCCGTGCGGTCGCCGACGAACTGGCGCACCACTCCGCCCTGACCCAACGCGAGCGGGCTCGGGGAGCCGGCGCACGCGACCCGCACGACCGCGTCGGCGGGATCGAACAACACCAGGGTCAGGGTGGCGCCCCGCAGCTCGGGCAGGATCTCGGCGAACCGGTGCAGGCCCACCACCGCGCGCGTCGGATCGGTGCCGTGCAACAGTTCCATCGCCAACGCGCCCCGCAGGCGCTCCACGGCGGTAAAGGCCGCGACGGCGTCGTGGAGCACCGGCAGATGGCCGACGGTCAGGGCGAGCCGGCCGCCGTCGAGGGCGAGCACGTCGTAGAAGTCCCGGCCGGCCCGGCGTTCCGTCCCTGGCACGATCCGCACGGCGACCCGGGCTCCCGGCACGCACGGCAGGGAAACCGTCTCGGGGACCCGCGCCCGCGCGGTCCTCTCGTCCGACACGTCCGCTCCCTGGTCAACACCCCCGACAGGGGCTTCCCAGCACAGCGCGGCACGGACGACCACGCGACCCTGTGGCCCGTTCCTCCCCACGTCGTCCCGCCACGCCAGGGCTTCCCGAGGGGCGGGACGACCAAACGCCGCGTCGATCGAGCGGCGACCGGGGACCGACCATCACACGGCCGAGCGGAGCCCTTCGAGCGGCGCCCTCCGAGCACTGCACGGCCGGGGGCCGTCCGGTCGAACGCGGTCCGACCGACCCGATCGGCAGAACCGATCAGCAGAACCGATCGGGGCAGCCGATCGGGGCAGCCGATCGGGGCAGCCGATCAGCAGAACCGATCGGGAGAAGATCGGGAGAACCGATCGGGAGAACGTCGGCAGGACACGGTGCGGCGGACGGCCGTCGGACCGAACAGGGGGCCGGCCCGACGCTGGACCACCGCGTGGCCGGTCAGCGACGCGCGACGCCCTGGGGACGGTCTAGTGCCGCCGTCCGTGGTGGACGGGCGAGGGCAGCGGCGTCACCTCGCCGTCGGCCAACCGGTCGGCCAACGCGCACTCCATGCGGTGCAGGGCGTCCTCCAACCGTCGCTGAGGATCACCCGCGAACTGGCGCACCAGCCCGCGGCCGGGACGCCACCACATGCGGGCGTGGACCCGGGTGGTGTGCTTCCACGGTCCCGGGCGGAGCCGGATCTGCACCCCGCACACGCCGGGGTGTCCCCCCGCGCGCCAGGCCACCAGTTGCCGGTCCCGGTCGGCGGTGCGCTCCACCGGCACCACCAGCGGAACGCCGTTGGCGCCGACCAGGTGCGCCCGCACCCTGCGGTCGTCGACCCGCTCGATGCGCCGGATCTCCGTCACGAGGTCGGCCAGCACGCACGCGTCCCGGCAGTACCGGTACACCGCCTCCAACGGCTCGCCGACCGTCCAGTCCGTGACCACCTCGCGGCCCCGCATGGACGCGGCGAGCCGGTCCAGCGGCCGGGCGGGCGCCCTGGCCACCGCCACGGCGGCCACCGCGGCCAGCGGCGCCGCCCATCCCAGCCACCGCCGCCACCGCCGTCCGGTCCGGCCTGTCGTCCGCTCGCGCCTGCTCTCGCGCATGACTGTCGCCTCCCGACCTCGGCGAGCGCCCTGGAGCCGGCCACGCCACACCACTCCGGGGCGGCCGACCACCAGTGCACACCCAGCACCCGGGAAGCGCTACCCGCGACCACGCGGGTGTAACCGCCGGACGCGTGGGGTAGCCGACCCGAAACAGGCACAGACCGGCGACAGGGGTTCCGACCGGCCGGCGCACCGCTCCCCCGGTGACCGCCGGCCCCAGGAGGGAGGCCGACGTGACGACCATCGTCAAGTCCGTCGACGTCGAGGTCCCGGTGCACACCGCGTACAACCAGTGGACCCAGTTCACGACCTTCCCCAGATTCATGGCCGGGGTGCGCCGGGTCGACCAGCTCAGCGACACGATGACGCACTGGGACACCGAGATCGCCGGCGTCCACCGCGAGTTCGACGCGCGGATCACCGAGCAACGCCCGGACGAGCGGATCGCCTGGCGGGCCGTGGACGGCCCCGAGCAGAGCGGGGTGGTGACCTTCCACCGGCTCGACGACACCCACACCAGGGTGCACCTCCAGATGGAGTTCGAGCCCTCGGGGTTCACCGAGCTGGCCGGGGCCGCGCTGGGCCTGGTGGAGCGCCGGGTCCAGGGCGACCTGGACCGGTTCAAGACGTTCATCGAGGCGCGCGGCCAGGAGACCGGGGCGTGGCGCGGGCACATCGCCCGACCGCCGCAGGCCGGCGACGTGCGGTTCACCGAGCACGGTCCCGGACCCGTCCACCGGCCCGGCCAGTCCCCGGCCCGGTGAGCGCGGCGTCGGGACCGCACCTGGCGCACGGGACCCTCTCCGCCGCCCCGACCCGCGAGGCCCTCGCCGCGGGCGGGTCGGCCGGCGGACGCGCCGCCGTGACCGGCCGGCGGCGCGTCCGCCCCTCCACACAGTCCCGGGGGCAGGGGACGGGCGACAGCCGGGCCTGCGAGCGCGCCGACGGCGCCGAACCCGAACATCCCCGATCGCGCCGACGACGGCCGACGACGGCCGACGACCGGCTGAAGAGCGCTGATGACCACTGATGACCGCTGACGGACCCGGACCCGGCCGCCCGACCACGGTGACCAGGAGGAGGCGACCATGACCGTGACGACGAGCGGCTCCCCGGGAGCCCCGTCGACCACGTCACCGCGCGACGACCGGACCACCCGCTACCGGCGTGCCGCCGACTTCGTCGCCGCCGCCATGATCTACCTGCGGGACAACGTGGTGCTCCGCGAGCCGCTGCGGCCGGAACACCTCAAGCCGCGGCTGTTGGGCCACTGGGGCACCTGCCCAGGGATCACCTATGTCTACAGTGGACTCAACGGGCTGGTGCGGAGGACGGGGCAGCGCACGTTGTTCGTCGTCGGCCCCGGGCACGGCGCGCCCGCCGTGCACGCGAACCTCTGGTTGGAGGGGACCCACGCCGACCACGACCCGGCGCTGTCCAGGGACGCCGCCGGGCTCGCCGAGCTGGTCCGGCGCTTCTCCTGGCCGGGCGGCTTCCCCAGCCACCTGTCGCCGCAGGTCCCCGGCGTGATCCACGAGGGTGGCGAGCTGGGCTACGCCCTGGCCACCGCGTTCGGCGCGGCGCTGGACGACCCCGACCTGATGGTGGCGTGCCTGGTCGGCGACGGGGAGGCGGAGACGGGCCCGACGGCCGGGTCGTGGCACTGCCCGAAGTTCCTCGACCCCGTGCGCTGCGGCTCCGTGCTGCCCGTGCTGCACCTCAACGGCTACAAGATCTCCTCGCCCACCATCTACGGGACGATGGACGACGAGGAGCTGAGCGACTACTTCCGGGGCGCCGGCTGGTCGCCGCACATCGTCGACGTCACCGCCCTCCGTGATCTGTCCACTTCGGACACCGGCGGCGCGGATGGCGCCGACGCGGAGGCGGGCGCGCGGGCCGACCGGCTGCTCGCCGAGTCCCTGGACGCCGCGCACGCCGAGATCACCGCGTTGCGCCAACGGTGCCGCGAGGGCGACTGGCCCGGCCGGCCCGTGTGGCCGATGCTCGTCGTGCGCAGCCCCAAGGGGTGGGGAGCGCCCGAGCGCGACAGCCGCGGCGTCCCCCTGGCCGGCACTTTCCACGCCCACCAGGTCCCCCTGCCCGACGTCGCCACCGATCCCGACCAGCTCGCCCTGCTGGAGGAGTGGCTGCGGTCCTACCGCCCCGAGGAGCTGTTCGACGAGGACGGGCGACCCGCGCCGGACCTGCTGGAGGTGCCGCCCGAGGGCGACCTGCGACTGGGGTCGGTCCCCCAGGCCAACGGGGGCCGTCTGCGCCGCGACCTCCCCCTGCCGCCCCTGCGCCCCCACGCGGTCGACGTCCCCTCGCCGGGCGCGGCGGAGGCCGGTGCGACCACGACGTTGGCGAACTGGCTCACCGACCTCATGCGCGCCACCGAGGACCGCCGCGACTTCCGCATCGTCTGCCCCGACGAACTGGAGTCCAACAAGCTCGGCGCGGTGCTGTCGACGACGGGACGCGCCTACACCTGGCCGGTCCCCGGCTACTCCGAGCACCTCGCCACCGACGGGCGCGTCATGGAGGTCCTGTCGGAGCACCTGTGCCAGGGCTTCCTCCAGGGCTACCTGTTGACCGGCCGGCACGGCCTGTTCCCGTGCTACGAGGCTTTTGTGTCCATTGTGGACGGAATGGTCAACCAGTACGCCAAGTTCCTGAAGATGGCGGGCGAGGTGGCCTGGCGCGCGCCGGTCGCCAGCCTCAACTACCTCCTCACCAGCGAGGGCTGGCGGCAGGAGCACAACGGCTACAGCCACCAGGGCCCCGGGTTCATCAACAGCATGCTCAACAAGAAGGCGTCGGTCAGCCGGATCTACCTCCCGCCCGACGCCAACACGCTGCTCGTCGTGATGCGCCACTGCCTCGGCACGACCAACCGGATCAACGTCGTGGTGGCCGGGAAACAGCCCGCGCAGCAGTGGCTGGACCTCGACGCCGCCGAGGCGCACTGCCGGGCTGGCGCGGGCGTGTGGGAGTGGGCGTGCAACGACGGCGGGCGGCCCCGCGACCCGGAACGACCCGACGTGGTGCTCGCGTGCGCGGGCAACATCCCCACGGTCGAGGTCCTCGGCGCGGCGTGGCTGTTGCGCCGGCACGCGCCCGAGCTGCGGGTCCGGGTCGTCAACGTGGTCGACCTCCTGGTGCTCCCGCCGCCACGGCGCCACCCGCACGGCATGGACGAGACCGAGTTCGCCGCCTGCTTCGGCGACGACGCGCCCGTGGTGTTCGGGTTCCACGGCTACCCCTCGGCCGTGCACGAGCTGTTGCACGGCCGGGCCGACCCGAACCGGTTCCACGTCCACGGATACCTGGAGGAGGGGACCACGACCACCCCGTACGACCTGTTGGCCAGCAACCGGATGACGCGGCACGACCTCGCCGCGGCGGCGGTCTCCCGGGCGCGGGGCTGGGCCTCGCGCGGCGGCGCGGTCGCCGAGGCGCTGCGCGAGGAGCGGGACGACATCCTGCGCCGGGCCCACCGGGACGGGGAGGACCCCGAGGAGATCACTGGATGGCGGTGGACCTCATGACCCGGACCTCGGCAGTCCTCAGCGTCAACGGCGGCTCGTCGAGCCTCCAGCTCCACCTGGTGCGCGTCGACGGGGAGGACCCGGACGCGCCCGAGACCGTCATCGCCGAGCACGCCGTCGACCACGCGCCGGACACCCCGCCGGCGACCAAGGCGCTGCACGATTTCGTGCGCTGCTCGGGGATGGTGTCGATCCGCGCGGTCGGGCACCGGCTCGTGCACGGCGGCCCCTGGCTGCGCCGGCCCACCCTCGTCGACGACCACGCGCTGGCCGCCGCACGCCGGGCGGCGTCGCTGGCGCCGGTGCACGTGCCGTCGGCGCTCCGCCTGCTCGGGACGACGCGCACCCTGCTGCCCGACACACCCCACGTGCTGTGCCCGGACACCGCCTTCCACGCCGGGCTGCCCGAGGCGGCCAGCACCTACGCCCTGCCGCTCGCCTGGCGTTCCCGGTTCGGACTGCGGCGCTTCGGGTTCCACGGCCTGTCCTACGCGTGGGCGCTGCGCCGCGCGGCGAAGCTGCTGGGCCGGCCCGTGACCGAACTCCAGCTCCTGCTGACGCACCTCGGCGGCGGCTGCTCGGTGTGCGCGGTGCGCGACGGGCGCAGCGTCGACACCTCGATGGGCTTCACGCCGCTGGAGGGCGTGCCCATGACGAAACGGTCGGGCAGTGTCGACCCCGGCATGCTTCTGTGGCTGCTGGAAGAAGGCGGGCTGACGCCGAGCGAGCTGTCCGAGGGCCTCTACCGGCGGTCGGGGCTGCTGGGCCTGTCGGCGGGACGCTCGGCCGACACCCGGGAGCTGGTCCCGGCCGCCGCCTCCGGCGACTCGGCGTCCCGGCTGGCGCTGGACGTCTTCGCCCACCGCGTGCGCGGGGAGCTGGCCGCGGCCGCCACGAGCCTGGACCGGATCGACGCGCTGGTGTTCACCGGCGAGATCGGCTGGGACCAGCCGGAGGTGCGGGAGGCCGTCTGCGCGGGGCTGGGCCTGCTGGGCGTGCGGGGCGGGCTGGCCGGCAACCGGAAGGACGACGGGCCGATCAGCCCCCCGGGGGCGGCCGTTCCGGTGCTCGTCGTCCGTCCGCGTGAGGAGCTTCAGATCGCCCGGGACACGTGGTCGGCACTACCGTCGGAGCGGGATCCGTCCGGTGTCGTCGGCCATCGGGCGACGACGTGAACAGGCGAGTGGTGGAGGTCCGAAGGTGTCGAGTGCGCATCCCCACGTCGAGGGAGCCGGCGAGGCCGGGAGCCACGCGGCCGCCCGGCGCGGCGTCGACCGTCCCAGCCGCGTCGACCTGCGCATCGACGCGCGCCCCGGCCAGCTCTCCGTGGTCCGCGCCGTCGCCGCCGACCTGGCCATGCACCAGGACTTCGACCTCGACGCGATCTCCGACCTGCGGCTGGCCGTCGACGAGGCGTGCGCCGAGCTGATCGGGCTCGCCGCCGGCGACAGCGGGCTGCACTGCCGGTTCGAGGTGCGGCCGCAGGAGATCAGGATGGCCGCCGAGGTCCTCTCGGCCGACAGCAGAGCCCCCCGCCAGGACAGCTTCGGCTGGCGGGTGCTGGCCGCGCTGGTGGACCAGGTGTGGGCGACCACCGCCCCCGCCTCGGCCGACCCCGGCGGCCACGTGGTGCGGATCGAGCTGGTCAAGCGGCGGACCCGGGAGGTGGACGGGTGAGGCCACCGACCGGCCGCGACACCAACTCCCGGTCCCCGGACTACGACCACCTCGCGCCGCTGTTCCACGAGATGGCGGGGCTGTCGGACGACGACCCGCGCCGCGCCGTGCTGCGGGAGAAGCTGGTCACCGAGCACCTGCCGGTGGCCCAGCACATCGCGCGGCGGTTCAGCAACCGGGGCGAGCCGCACGAGGACCTCGTCCAGGTCGCCACCCTCGGCCTGATCAACGCCGTCGACCGGTTCCAGCCCGACCGGGGCGTGGACTTCCTGTCCTTCGCCGTCCCGACGATCATGGGCGAGGTGCGCCGGCACTTCCGGGACACCGGGTGGGCCGTCCGGGTGCCGCGCCGGCTCAAGGAACTGCACCTGTCGATCAACGCGGCGATCGGCGAGCTGTCCCAGCGCCTGGGGCGCGCGCCCACGCCCAGCGAGCTGGCCGGCCACCTCGGCATCTCCCAGGAGGAGGTGTTCGAGGGTCTGGAGGCCACCAACGCCTACCGCAGCGCCTCCCTGGACGACATGCTCGTCGCCGACGACGACTCGGTGTCGCTGGGCGACGCCATCGGCGAGGTCGACACCGAGCTGGCGCAGGTGGAGTACCGCGAGACGCTCAAACCGCTGCTGGCCCGGCTGCCCGAGCGCGAGCGCACGGTGCTCGTGCTGCGGTTCTTCGGCAACATGACGCAGACCCAGATCGCGGAGCGGATCGGCGTGTCCCAGATGCACGTCTCCCGGCTGCTCGCGCGGACGCTCGCCCAGCTTCGGGAGGAGCTGCGCGATGCGACGGGATGAGGACGACGTGCTCCCACCGCGCGTGGTGGCGCTCCGCGCGTTGAAGCTCGGCGACCTGTTGGTGGCCGTGCCCGCGCTGCGGGCGTTGCGCCGCGCGTTCCCCAACCACCTGATCCAGCTCGCCACGAGCGGATGGCTGGCCCCGGTCGTGCGGCTGACCAGGGCGGTCGACCAGGTGCTGCCCACCAGGGGGCTCGCGCCGCTGGGGCCGTTGGCCTGGCGGCCGGACGTGGCGGTGAACCTGCACGGGGCCGGCCCGCGCAGCAGCCAGGTGCTCGACGCGGTGCGGCCCCGCCGGCGCATCGGCCACGCCGGCGCGGGGTGGAGCGGCCCGGCGTGGCGGGACGACATCCACGAGCGGGAGCGCTGGTGCCGACTGCTCGCCGCGCACGACGTGCCCGCCGACCCCGACGACCTGCTGCTGGCCCGCCCGGACGTGGCGAGCCCGGCGCCCGGCGCGGTGGTGCTGCACCCCGGCGCGGCCCACGGCAGCCGGCACTGGCCCGTCGACCGGTTCGTCGCCGTGGCGCGGACCCTCGTCGGTCGGGGGCTGCCCGTGGTCGTGACGGGCGCGGGCGCGGAGCGGGAGCGCGCCGAGGAGGTCGCCGCGCTCGCCGGCCTGCCCGACGCGGCGGTGCTGGCCGGCCGCACCGACCTGCCCCAGCTCACCGCGCTCGTGGCCGACGCCCGGCTGGTGATCTCGGCGGACACCGGGGTCGCCCACCTCTCCTACGCCTACCGCACGCCCTCGGTGGTGCTCTTCGGCCCCGTGCCCGCGGCGTGGTGGGGTCCCCCGGCGAACGGCCCGCACGTGGCCCTGTCGGACGACGCGGCGCGCCGCGGCGACCCGTTCGCGGCCGACCCGGACCCGGCCTTGCTCGGCGTGGGCGTCGACGCCGTCCTCGACGCCGTGGACCGCCTGCTGCCCGACCACCACTGACCCGGACTTGGCCGGCTTGGTCAGGCCACCGCTAACGCGGGCTTGGTCGGCTTGGTCAGGCCACCGCTGCCCCGGGCTTGGCCGATTTGGTCAGGCCACCGCTGCCCCGGGCTTGGCCGATTTGGTCAGGCCACGGCTGACCCGGACTTGGTCGCGTGTCCCTCGGCAGCGCCAAGCCCTCGCGCATGGGCTCAACCCCCACCCCGGGGCCATCAAGATCCACATCGGCGGGCGGAGGAACGCGCACGCGCGCGACTACTACCCAGAAGTAAGGGGGAACCCCCACTTCAAACATCCCATCCGGGTCTGACAAAAAGAGCCCTGCTCAGGGTGCTGAAGCAGCAGATCACCCGAACGAGACAGCATCCTGGCCGTCGTCGGCTTTCACGAGCATCGTCAAAGTCTTCCTGGCCGTCGTCTGGTGCGACCTCCGTCGTCGGAGACCCGCCGGGAAGCACCAGATGGCTCCAGCGCGATCGGACGACTCTGGGCGTCCTCAGGGGCCTCGCGCATCGGCTGGTCCCGGCCGTCGTCAGGTGTTCCGGCACCGAGGTGTTCCGGCACCGTCAGTTGACTCTGGACGTCGTCAGTCAACTCCGGGCATCGAAGGTGACCCGTGCATCGCCCGGCCCTGAGGCCCTCAGCCGTACTTCGCCTCAACCGTGCTTCGGCAGCCTCGGGTCCTCGACCGGTGATCAGGAACCGCGCTGGGGCATCGAGATCCACATTGGTGCGGAAGAACGCGCACGCGCGCGACTACTACCCAGAAGTAAAGGGGGACCCCCACTTCAAACATCGCACGAGGGTCTGACAAAAACTGGCCTGCTCAAGCGCTGCCACTGGTAGATCACCCGAAACGGGACAGCAGCCCCGGCGGACTCCACGCCACCTCGGCACCGCCGGGAACAGGAGACCTCACGGCGACCCCGAACAGAAGACCTGACGGCGACCCGGGACAGAAGACGAGGAGCCCGAACTCAAAGCCGCGCGCCACTCGGCAGGCCGCCGGGCGCTCCGACTCCCGCCCTCACACCACCCACCACTCCACAACCCAACAAGGCCGAACGCACGCCACACCCGAGAGCGGTCCCGGGTGCGCCGCGTCGCCCGTGCCTTGTCTGTGCCTGTTCGCGTCTTCGCGGCTTCGCGCCTGTTCGCGCGTGCTCGTGCCAGTGGATGCGGTGTCCGTCTGCCCGCCGATCCCTGTCCGCTCCGCTGGGGCCGCTGCCGGCACGCTCAGGTGCGCCAGGCACGTCAGACGCGTCAGGTGCGTCAGGCGCGTGAGGTGTCGGGCGTCAGGTGCGCCCGAGCAGCCGGTCGCGGAGTTCGGTCAGGTACTGGTCGTCGTCCCGGTAGATCTGGTCGGTGTCGATGTCGTGGGGCAGGGACGTTCCCGGCTCGCGCTCCAGCAGGTAGCCGATCGTCTCCTCGACGAGATGACGTTCATCGACGTCGGGGAGCTGGAGGTCGGCGAGCACCTGCTCGGAGACGGTGATCCGGTGGTGGGTGACCTCCTGGCCCTCGCCGACCGTCGCCGCGTACTGGCGAGGTCCCATGGGCAACACCTCGATCGTCTGCCGCACCGCTCACACCCCCATGTCGCCACGGCTGCCCGACGCGACCAGCGTGCGCAGGTCCTCGGGCAGCGACTCACCCAGCTTCGTCATCACCGTGGGGCTGGTCGCCTCGCCGACGACCTCCATCACCACGCGGGCCTGGAACGCCGCCTGCGGGCGGGGCGACCCACTCCGCTGGACCACGCGGTTCAGGAACTCCTCCAGGTCGAACCGCTCCCCCGTGCCCTGCCCGCCGTAGACCTCCGTGCGGCGCAGGTGCTCCCCGATCTCGTGGGGGAGCTGGCCGGCCAGGCTCTCGCACAGGCCCTCGGGGATGCGTTCCCCCAACGTCTCCAGGGTCGCCCTGACCGCGCGCTCCGCGTCCCCCCGACTCCCGAGCCGGGCGCGGTTCTGCACCTGGCCGATCAACTCGTCGTGCCGCATACCGCCCTCCTTCCACGGGTGTCCGCTCCGGGCCTACCCCGATCGGGGAGGACGCACACCGCGAATGGTGGACCGGGCACCGGGTATCCCCAGGTATGACCACTTCGCCCGATCCCGATCCGGAGAACACACCTGGCCTGGAGCCGGGCGGCGGCGTGCGACCGGGGGACACCCCACCCGGTGAGAGCAGCACGCACGGGTTGTCCCACCACGAGCCGACCCCGCCCCGCTGGGGCAACGCGGTGACCATCGGCCTCACCATCATCGTCACGCTCGCCGTGCTGGTGGTGATCATCGTCATCGTCGTCCAGATGATCTCCGTCGTGTGAGGGCCGCGCGGGCGTCGCGCCCCGTCGTGGCGACGAACGGCGCCGGCGGGACGGGGCGGCGGTGACTTCTGCGCCTTGGCTTCGACTTCTGCGCCTCGTGGTCCCCTGGTCAGCGCGGTCACTCCTCTCAGATGAGCCTTCCCCGGGAAGTGGTCGAAGTGGTCACGGGGCTCTCGTGAGTCCGCGCGGACCGAAACGGTCGAGTAGCGCATATTCGTCCAGAATGGACAGTCCTCGTTCCTCGTCGGCATTCCGTCGCACGAGAGCCGTGCTCCCGGCTCACCCCCGGCGGGCGCGACGGCCATCGCCGGTTTCGCCCACCTCCGCGCGCGTCACCCCCCTGTCACCCCCGTTGCGGGCAACCCGGGCAGCACCACCCGCGTCACACTGACGGGTGACGAATGCCCGGTGAGCACCAGGGGGCCAGATGCGGGACAGGTGGCGGGTGGGGCTACTGCGCGCCGGGGTCGGGATCGGCGTGCTCGGAATCCTGCTCGCCGTGCCGGTCGCCTGGGTCCGGTTCACGGCCTCCGCCCACCTGCGCGACGCGGCCAACGTGCCCGACGCGCCGGTGGCCCTGGTGCTGGGCGCCGGACTGTTCGACGGTGAGCCGTCGCCGTTCCTGGCCGGCCGGCTGGACGTCGCGGCCGACCTCTACGCCAGGGGCAAGGTCCGCGCGGTGCTCGTCTCCGGCGACAACAGCAGGACCGACTACGACGAGCCGTCCGCGATGCGCCGCTACCTCGCTCGGCACGGGGTGCCCGAGCGGGTGGTGGTCGCGGACTACGCGGGCTTCGACACGTGGGACTCGTGCGTCAGGGCGAAGAAGGTCTTCGGGGTGGACCGCGCGATCGTGGTCACCCAGCGGTTCCACCTCCCCCGCGCGGTCGCGTTGTGCCGGGCGGCCGGCGTGGACACCGACGGCGTCGGCCACGACTCGACCGGCATCAGCCGCGTCACCACGGCCTACGGCGAGTTCCGGGAGCTGCTGGCCAGCAGCAAGGCGCTGTGGGACGGCCTGCTGGTCCGGCGCGATCCCCGCTTCCTCGGGCCCAGGGAGACCGGCGTCGCCGATGCTCTCGGAAAGTAACGAGAAATTGGTCCGATAGTGTGTCGCCCGTGTGGCGGAGCCTGCTCGACGAGGCCGTGGAGGATGTCCGGTTCTTCGCACCGGCCGACCCGGAGGAGATCGCCGCGGCCGAGCGGGCCCTCGGCCATCCGCTGCCCGAGGACCTGGTCTCGCTGCTGAGGGAGACCAACGGGATCGGCGACGAGTACGACGACGGCAGCTACGTGTGGCCGCTGGACCGCGTGGTCGAGGAGAACCTCCACCTCCGCCACGACGACCTGCTGCGCACCCTCTACATGCCCTTCGACCCGCTGCTGTTCTTCGCCGACGCGGGCAACGGCGACCTGTTCGCGTTCGTGCTCAGGGACGGGCGGCGGGACATCTTCGTCTGGGACCACGAGACCGACAGCCGGAGCATGCTCGCCAGCTCCCTGGAGCGGTTCCTGCTGGGCTGGTGCACCGGGAAGCTCGACGTCTGAGGGCTCGCGGATGGCTCCAGCGCGCCTCGGCGGCGCCGGGGCACGGACCCGCCGGCGCCAGGGACGCGCGGCCCTGCCCCGTCCATTCAGGACAGAGACGCGGTCGGCCCCGGTGCGCCCGCCGCCCGCCGCCCGGCGTCCCTGGCGGCCGGCGCCGGCCCGGCTCCCCCGGAACCGGGGACGGCCACCCCCGCGTCGGAACCGTCGATCACCCGATCCGTGGGTTCCCGGTACGGGACGGAACCGGATCGCCTCCTGTCACGTACCAGGTTGAGCGTCACCCACGCGGGTAGCGCGTGCGGCGCTCGCCCCACCACAGCCGACAAGGAGGTCCTCATGGGCGCTCCACCCGCCGTCCGGAGCACATCCACCAGCGGGCAGACCGTGACGGACAGCGACGACCTGAGCGGAGTCCTCCGGCAGCTCCGGCGCACGGCCCGGCACCGGGTGCTCGCCGTCCTCCCCGGCCCGGGTCCGGCCCACGCGTTGCTCGCCGGGCTCCGGTCGTCGGACCCCGTCCCCGACCGCCGCGTCGAGGTGCGGTTACTGTGCTCGCCCTGCTGCCTGGCGCACCCGCCCGTGCGGGACCAGCTCAGGGGCCTGGCCGCCGGGGGCGCGGTGGTCCGGCTCTCCGACGCGGCCCCGCAGCCCCTGGTGGTGTTCGACCAGGCCGCGGCCCTGCTCGCGGTGGACGGCCGACGTCCCGCGTTGGGCGTGCGCCTGGTCGAGGACCCGGTCCTCGTGCGGGGTCTGGAGTCGTTGGGCCGCGCCCTGTGGGAGGCGGGGCGGCCGGTGAGGGAGGACGAGCCCCCGGTGTCGGCGGTGGAGCACCGGGTGCTCCGGATGCTCGGCCTCGGCGTCACCGACGAGACCGCCGCGCGCCGGCTGAGCATGTCGGAACGCACCTTCCGCCGGCACGTCGCCCGCCTGATGAGCCGCCTGGGGACCAGCAGCCGCTTCCAGACCGGCGCCGAGGCCGCCCGACGCGGCTGGGTCTGACCCCGACCCGCCGGCGAACAGCAGGAAATCACCACTCCCCCGGATGGTTGGTGAGTTTTCAGCGAATCTCCTTTCACCGCCCGGGGCCGTTCGGGCACGCCCGCACCCCCTTTCGGACGCGGGAGACCACTGGTCCGAATGGTGGAAGTACCCCCTCTTCACCACTACTCCATCAGTGTTGTCCTTTCGTCACTCGCTCAGTCTATTGACGGCGGTATCCGCAGCTCATCACCACGGCAGAACGGTGAAGGAAACGCGTCCGAACCGGGGATCCCGCATTTCCTCCGCACGTCCCGAATTTCCGGGACTAGTGTGGCGTGCGGCTCGACAACCCCAACACCGTTCTCCTCCAGCGTTCTGGCGACGGAGCGCCCCGGAGTTCCTCGGAACGTTCTGGCGAGATCTCGGATGGTGATGCCCGGTGACCGTCCCCGATGATCCCCTGCCCCCTGCCGACCCGACCACCGCCGACCCGTTCGACGCCGACCCGTTCGACGCCGGCCCCTTCGACGCCGACGGCGGTGAGGAGGGCGGACGGAGACGGGCGCGGTGGCCCAGGAGGAGCCGACGGCGGCGGGCCGCGTCGGCCGTCGGGACCACCGGAGCCCGGTTCGGCCCGCCGGCCAACCGCCACCGCCTCGACGACGACTCCAACGCGTCCGACGGGTCCGACGAGCCCGGCGCCACCGAGATCACCACGGTGGTGCCGGCGGTGGACGTGGACGGGACGGGCGCCGCGGAGGACCCCTTCG
The DNA here is from genome assembly GCF_024171885.1 of Streptoalloteichus tenebrarius. GTDB lineage: Bacteria > Actinomycetota > Actinomycetes > Mycobacteriales > Pseudonocardiaceae > Streptoalloteichus > Streptoalloteichus tenebrarius. The sequence goes on from NZ_JAMTCP010000050.1 coordinate 26,308, forward strand.
TCGGCCTGACCGGCGCGCGCTTCGGCTCCCCCGCCCTGCGTCGACGCTGGCAGGAGGACCTGACCGCCGACCAGCGGAACCGCCAGCGGGACCCGCTGCCCGACGGACCCCGAACCGCGCCCCCGCGCCCGAGGCAGGGTACGACAGCCCAGACGGAGGACATCGTGCCGGAGGAGCAGGAGAGCCTGAGGACCTTGGTCCGCCCCTACACGTGGACCGGGGGACGAACCGCGCCCCGGTACGACCTCGGGCTGGAGACCCTGGTCTCCGCCAGCGACGACGCCGCGCGGTGGGACGAGGAGCAGGTCAGCGCGGAGTTCCGGCGGGTGGCCGCGCTCTGCGCCCGCCCCCGGTCGGTGGCCGAGGTCGCGGCCTCCCTGTCCATCCCGCTGGGCGTCGCCCGCGTGCTGCTGGGCGACATGGCCGTGGCGGGCAGCATCGTCGTCCACCGCTCGGCGACCGCGGACGGCATGCCGGACCTCGCGTTGATGGAGCGGGTGCTCCACGGGCTCCGCCGGCTGTAGACCGACCCGCCCGGCCCCGGTCAGCCGACCCGCGCCACGACCCCCTCGACCACCTCCCGCACCCTCGCGGCCCCGTCCTCCGCGCCGATCCGCCGCGCCACCGCCTCGGCGCGTCGGCGGAGCGCGGGAGCCCCGACGGCGTAAGCGAGCGCGGCGGCGAGGCGGTCTCCGGTGAGCTGGCGCGTGGGCACGACGGCCGGCGCCACACCCAGCGCGAGCAGCCGTTGCGCCCAGAACGGCTGGTCGTGGGCGAGCGGCACGGGCACGGCCGGCACCCCGGCGCGCAGGCCCGCCGCGGTGGTGCCGGCGCCCGCGTGGTGGACCACGGCGGCCACCTGGGGGAACAGCCAGTCGTGCGGCACGTGGTCGACCATGAGGACGTCGTCGCCCTTCACCGCAAGCTCCGCCCACCCTCGATGCACGATCGCCCGGAGACCGCTCCGCGCGAGGGCTTCCTGGACCACGGCCTGGAGTTGCTCCCGCCGGTTCGCGCCCATGCTGCCGAAGCCGACGTAGACCGGGGGCGGGCCGGCGGCGAGGAAGTCGACCAGCTCGGCCGGAGGCTCCCAGCCCGCGGGGCGCGGCGGCCACCAGTAGCCGACCATCTCCGCCGTGTCCGGCCAGTCGGTCGGCCGGGGAACCACGACCGGACTGACCCCGTGCAGGGACCGGAGCGGATGGGCCTCATAGCGCCGACGGATGGCGTCCGGCGACACCGGCGGCAGCCCGAGTTGCGCGCGCAGGTCGCGCACGACGCCCGCGAACATCCGGTATGCGCCGCGAGCGACCACGTTCGCCACAGCGACATTGAGCGTCGGCCCCAGGTTCCGCCCGCCCAACGCCATGGGGCCGAGATACCGGGAGGGCTCCGCCGGTTGCAGCGGCAGCACAACACAGGGGATCTTCACCGCCTCCGCGATCTGCCGTCCGAAGAGGACAGTCGGGTGCGAGCACAGGAGCACGTCGGCCTGCCGCACCGCCTCGATCATCGCCGGGAGCTGCCGTCGGAAGACCTCGACCCCGAGCCGGATGAGTGCGAACGCGGCCCTGGCGCCGGTGTTGTTGGCGGCATCGGCCGCCTCGGCCACCCCCGTGTCCCGAACGTCCAGGTCGGGCAGGGAGTGGAACGCCAGGCCCGCCCCCGTGACATAGTCGTGGAACCGCTCCGACACCGCGATGGTGACGTGGTGGCCGGCGGCCCGTAACTCCACGCCCAGCCCGACGTACGGCGCCACGTCACCGTGGCTGCCGGCGGTCAGGATCGCGACCCTGCTCATCCGGATCTCCTTCGTCGCAACATTTCCTTGTCCATCACGGAAAGCGGCGTGTTCCTGGGTCGGCTCGTCACCGAGTTTCGGGCGCGCTCCGGTAGGCCTCCAGGCCGTTCAGCAGGCAGCCGAACCCGAAGGCGAACCGGTCCGCCCACACGTCCTCCCTGTCCGGTGGGTCGGTGGCGAACCTCGCCGCCGCCAGCAACGGGTGCCGCTCGCCGATCCGGCGCGCGAACTCCGCCGCCTCCTCCCGCTGATGGTCGTCGGCCCGCCCGGCCGCCTCGGCTCCCTCACGCCAGGCGGACTCGAACACCACCGCGCCCACCACGAGCTGGTTGAGCGCGCTGAGCGCGGCGTCGAGCATGTCCTCGTCGAACCCGGCCCTGGACAGCACCCGCAGGGTGTGCTCGGCCGCCCGCAGGGCGTTCGGTCCCAACGTCCGGCGGGTGCTCAGCAACGGGATCATCCAGCGGTGGCGGAGCATCACCGCCCTGTGCGCCTGCGCCACCGTCAGCAGCGCCTGCCGCCAGTCCGCCATGCGCTCCGCCGCGGCGATGTCGACCTCGCCGAGCACCGCGTCCAACGCGAGTTCGACCATCTCGTCCTTCGTCGCCACGTGCCAGTAGAGCGATCCCGGCGTCACTCCGAGCCGCTCGGCCACCCGGCGCATCGACAGCCCGTCGTGGCCCTCGGCGTCCAGGACCTCCACGACCACCCGCACGATCCGCTCACGGCTGAGCCGCCGGTCCCGCACCCGCCGCTCCGGGCGCAACCACACCGACCAGGGCTCACCCGTCGTCCTCCGCCCGCCGCCCACGCCCCCACGCTACCCCTAACCAACCACCGTTCAACACCCCATACACCGTTCAATTAAGCGCTTCGACCGCCACACCTCCCGTCACGGGCCCAGACCTGGAGATGTTGTTGCGCGGAGCCGGTTGGACCAACCCTCCCGAGTACGACGGCTCGGGTCGGGTGTCCTGGTTTGTCGAGGTGTTGACGGAGCGAGAGGACTCCCGGCCCGAGATCGAGCGGTTCCTCTGCCGAGTGTGCGACCCGCTGGAGTACGACGACGGAATGTCCACAGCGGACACCGTGCGACAGTGCCTCAACCAGATCCTGGAACCCGAACGCCTTGAGGTCTCCTACGCGGGAAGCCGACCGGTCATCGGAGAACGCGTCGCGCAGGGCCAGCCCCGGGTGGTTCTGGAGCCCGGAGACGTCAGGGAAAGGTTGTGCCGATGGATCAAGGACGACAAGGCGGTGGAACTACTGATCGTTCGACTCGTGGAGGTGCAGGAGGCCGAGGTGAGGGCGCCTCTGCTGGCGTTGTTCGGCATCGGCAGCTTCATCGAAGGCCTGTTGTACTTGGTGCTCGTCGAACGATTCCCCGAGCTGGAGCAGGACGGGTTCCCCGCTCAGAACGGCAAACGCGTCCCCGCCAAACACGCGGGTCTTGAGCTCCTCCTCAACATCGCACACGAGCGCAACCTGATCCAGCTCGACGCGAAGAGCTTCATGGAACCGATCCGCAACTTCCGCAACTACATCCATCTGCGTCGTCAGCGGGAGAGCGACTTCATACCAGACGGCGACACCGTCACCATGTGCTGGCCGCCGGTCCAGGCCCTGCTCAACGACCTGGACGCCAGCGCGACGGAGACCAGCGGGGTCTGAAGCCGAACGCGCCGTGGTGGTCTGGTCCCGGAGGGAGACCAGACCACCACACCACGCGTCAGGGCCGGGAACGGCGGTAATGCTCGTACAGGCCCTGAACCTGGCTCACCCAGAACTCGGTCCTGTCCTCACCGGACCGCAACAGGCCCAGTTGCTTGGCGAGAGTGTAGAAACCCCTCCCGGCGTCGTTGCGGCCCTCGTACACCACCAACGCCGAGATCATGTGCTGGCTCTCCGGCAGGTTCCGCTCGACGGCCAAATAAAGGAGGTGGCCGATGGCGGCGGGTTCACTTGGCTGCGAGAAGTCGAATCCGCGCAACCCGGTTCGGTCGACCAGGGCCGCGTTGAGCTTCTTGTATGTCGTCTTTGTCTCTAATCTCGCGCATTCGACGAGAAAATCCAGTGCGGCATCCGTCAGTCGCTCCCACTCTTCGTCATCACGGCCGTACAAGGGCATGGGACACCTCCAGGGTCGTGTCGGGTTGGATTGAGAACGGGCCCTCAGCCCGCTTCCTCGACGAGCGTCCAGACCTGCTTGAGCGGGAGATCCGCCTGGATGTCCGCCGGCAGGCCGCGGTAGTGCCGGAACAGTCGGTCGAGGACGTCCCCGGCCTCCCAGATCCTGATCGCGAACCGCTGGCTCGCCAGGTGCTGCCGCGCCTGCCGCGTGATCCCGCCCCACGCCACCAGGAGGCCCTGGTCGGCCCCCTGCGCCGTCATCGCGCCGAGGAGCTGTTGGACGACAGGAAGCCCCACCGCGGTCGCCTCGGACTTGACCTGCACCACCAACCGGGGAGCCCCGAGCCCCAGCACGCCCGTTCCGGCGACGATGTCCACGCCGTGGTCCGGTCCCGGCGGCGAGACCTCGCACCTCATCCCCTCCGCCTCCAGGATCGCGGCGACGAGGTCGGTCAGGCGGTGACCGGCGAACACCTCGATCGTCCTGCTGGTGATCCTGTCCATCGCGTAGCGCTCGATGTCGATGTCGAGCTGGCTGCTGTCGAGGACCTCGTCGTCGCCGTCGCCGGGCACCGGACGGGGTGCTTTCCCCGTGTTCGACACGGCGGTTCGTGCTCCGGGGTCGGTCCCGTCCTCGGCGAGTCGCTGGAGGCGCCACGCCGCGTCGTTCCGCGAGATCTCGCAGACGGTGGAGAAGGCGCCCAACGAGTGCAGGAGGTCCTGCTTGACCACGGTGCGCGGGACGTCCACGGTCAGCCACTGGACGGGCCGCACGTGCCGCCGGTCCCTGCCCTCCTCGTCCGCGAGGTACGTGTAGTTCCCGGTGACGCGCCCGATCGCGACGTGCGGCGACGACTTCAACGGCATGACGACGAGGTCACCGATGTTCATTCGCGCACGAAGCGCCCAGAGCTGAGCGGTGAAATTGCGGATCGCGCCCTCTGACTGGCCGGACGCGCCTTTCCTCACGAGCGCCTGGACGTCGTCCCGAGTCGATGCGCCGGTGAGATCCGACACCTCATCGAATCCGCCCCCGGTCACTCCTTCTCGATCGCCCAGCTCTCGCGTTCGCCGGTCCGCCCGGCCCGCACCAACCACGCCCGCACCACTCGTCTCCTGAGTCTCCCGAGGAATCGTGATCACCGTGGCACGCAGCGTAGGGCCGGGGTCCGACATCGAAAGCGTTGTCGCTCGGGGGAAAGCAGTCCGCCCCGGCCCGACGGTGACGGTCGGGCCGGGGCGGACGGGAGCGGATGGCGAGGAGTGCGGGATCAGCACTCGATGACGTTGACGGCGAGGCCGCCGCGGGCCGTCTCCTTGTACTTGACCTTCATGTCGGCGCCGGTCTCGCGCATGGTCTTGATGACCTTGTCGAGGGAGACGAAGTGGTTGCCGTCGCCACGCAGCGCCATCCGCGCGGCGGTGATGGCCTTGATCGAGGCGACGGCGTTGCGCTCGATGCACGGGATCTGCACGAGCCCGCCGACCGGGTCGCAGGTGAGGCCGAGGTTGTGCTCCATGGCGATCTCGGCGGCGTTCTCCACCTGCTCCGGCGTGCCGCCCAGCACCTCGGCCAGGCCGGCGGCGGCCATCGAGCAGGCGGAGCCGACCTCGCCCTGGCAGCCGACCTCCGCGCCGGAGATGGAGGCGTTCTCCTTGAACAGCACGCCGATCGCGCCGGCGGTGAGGAGGAACCGCACCACGCCGTCGTCGTTCGCGCCCGGGACGAAGCGGTGGTAGTAGTGCAGGACCGCCGGGACGATGCCCGCCGCCCCGTTGGTCGGCGCGGTCACCACCCGCCCGCCGGCCGCGTTCTCCTCGTTCACGGCGAGGGCGAACAGCGACACCCAGTCCATGACGCGCAGCGGGTCGGTGGCGTAGTGCTCGCCGGTGAGCCGGCGGTGCAGCTCGGCGGCGCGCCGCCGGACCTTGAGCCCGCCGGGCAGCACGCCCTCCTTCTGGCAACCCCGGTTCACGCAGTCCTGCATCACGCCCCAGATGCGCAGCAGGCCGGAGCGCACCTCGTCCTCGCTCCGCCAGGACAGCTCGTTGGCGAGCATGATCCGGCTGATGGGCTGGCCGGTCTGCCGGGTGAGCGCGAGCAGCTCCACGGCGGTGCGGAACGGGTGCTGGACGGGGGTGTCGTCCTCCTTGATCCGGTCGGCGCCGGTCGCGGTCTCGTCCACGACGAACCCGCCGCCCACGGAGTAGTAGGTGCGGGCCCGCAGCTCGACGCCGTCGGCGTCGTAGGCGGCGAACCGCATGCCGTTGGGGTGGAAGGGCAGCGACTTGCGGCGGTGCAGCACGAGGTCGCGGTCCGGGTCGAAGTCGATCTCGTGGTGGCCGGCCAGCGGGATGCGCCGGGTCGAGCGGGCCAGCGCCACGCGCTCGTCGACGGTCTCGGTGTCGACGGTCTCGGGGTCCTCGCCCTGGAGGCCGAGCAGCACGGCGCGGTCGCTGCCGTGGCCGTGGCCGGTGGCGCCGAGCGAGCCGAACAGCTCGGCGTGCACGCGCCGCACCTCGCCGAGCTGGCCGTCGGCGGCGAGGCCGGCGACGAAGGTGGCGGCGGCCTTCATCGGTCCCACGGTGTGCGAGCTGGACGGCCCGATACCGATCTTGAACAGATCGAAGACGCTGATCACGGTGTGCTCCTGTCAGCCAAAGCGGGAGTCGGCCGACTGGTCGGTCGTCCAGCCAGCCCCGGTCTCCCCGCTCTGTCGGAGTACCTGTGAGCTTCGCCGCACGACCGCGCGGCTTGCACCGTGGGTGAGACGGCACGACCGCGCCGTCTGCTTTCCAGAGTTCGCCTCGCCCGGGCGGTTGGGGTGCCTGAGAGTTTCCGGGGAGTGGTTGCTCCTTCGGCGCCCCGCCACGTCGTCGGGGTCTCTCCCGCTCGGGTTCCAGCGGCGAAGTGTGTTCGTTTGTGCCGGGCACAGCCTACGAGGTGGAACCGCGTTCGTCACACGGCACGGCCCGACACGAGATCAACAGGAACGGGCACCCGCGCCATCACCCCTGGGCAGCCATCGGAGGCGGACACCTCAGGCCCCCTCGGCAGGGCTCCCCTGGCGTTGAGCGCTCACCAGTCTCGCGCGGAGGTCAGCAGGAGCCGGCGCTCGCATCGGCGGAGCAGCCGGAGCCGGAGCCGGACACGTCCATCGTTCCCAGGAAGGCGGCCACCGAGGTCGACGTGGTGGCCGACGTGGTCAGACCCCTACCGCCGTGCTCGCGCCGCATCCCGCGGAACTCGACGGCGAAACGCGGTACCCAGAAGCCCGCCAAGACGACCGCGAGAGCCGTCAACCGCGACCGCCACGAGCACCATGTCGCCCCCTCCCCACTCATCCAACGCCCCGGCAGAAGGAAGATCACCCGTCACGCGGGCGAACAGCGGAGTGAGACAGGACACAGCGGTGACGGAAGACGGACGGAGCCGCCGTGCCCGAGAGACACGGCGGCTCCGCCTCGGAGGGAGGGGGACCCGACCTAGCAGGCGCCCTGGTCGGACCAGACTCCCCACTCACCGGTGGTGCCGGGCTCCTCACCCTGCGTCCACCACTTCGCCCGCCACTTGCGGCCCTTGTGCGACACGGTCTCGCCGCCGTTGTAGGCCTTGGCCCGGTCCCACGCCGGCGCGTCGCACACCGGCGGCGTGGTCGTGGTCGTGGTTATGGAGGTCGTCGAGGTGCTGCTGGTCGGCGTCGTGCCGCCCACACCCCGCCCCAGGTCCTGGGTGACGGCGTAGCTCTTGCCGCCGAAGTGCACGGTGTAGTTCGCCGGGCCCGAGATCGGCAGGTAGTAGGTGAGCTGGACCTCGGCGGTCTGCCCGGGGGCCAGCGTCTGCCAGCTCGGGAACTTCAGCGACACCCGGTGGAAGTCGCCCTTGATCCCGCCCACGTTCGGGCCGGTGTGGTCGCTCCGGATCACCGACAGGCTCCACCCCGACTGCTGCACCATGTTGTTCGGGGCGGCCGTCGGGTAGTCGAACTGGATCTCGGTGCCGCCGGGCAGCGTCTGCTGCGACCGGTTGGTGATCCGCAGCTTGGGGCTGATCGGGTAGTTGCTGTCGCCGAGGGCGAACCCGGTCAGCTCGAACCGCACGTCCAGCGCCTCGCTCGGCATCGCCTGCTTGGCCCGCTTCGCCTCGTAGGGCGCGGCCGACCGGAAGGCGTCGTGGAACGCCGAGGTCAGCGTGGTGCCCATGAAGTACTCCTTGCGGGAGTCGTCCCAGGCGTAGTCACCGGCCAGCTCCCAGAACATGACGCCGCCGAGGCCCTTGTCGACCACGTACTTCGCCTTGGTCGCCACCGACTGCTCGTCCTCGGTCGACAGGAACACCTTCTTCTCGTTGTTCCACAGCCACGGGGCGACGAGCGTGTTGTCGTAGTGCCGCGTGTAGGTGCCGGTCAGCTTGTCCTCGGGGTCGGTGGCCGGGTCGAGGCCGTAGGACTTGAGGTAGCTGCCCGTGATGCCCTTCTCCAGGTTCTTGGCGTGCCACATCGGGTTGGACCCGGCCCCGACCTCCTTGCCGTTCTCCAGGTCGTGCCAGATGTTGTCGATGCCGCGCGCGCCGTCACCGCAGGAGGTCAGCCCCTGCGGGCAGTTGGCGGTGTTGCCCACGGACTTGCCCCACAGGCCGTTCGTGCCGCCGTTGACGTTGCGCCAGCCGCGCGTGTAGTAGGGCAGGCCGATGTTGATCCGCCCCGCCTGCACACCACCCCGGAAGTAGTGCACGGCCCAGTCGGTGTTCAGGTAGCCGAGGCCGCCGTACTGCGGGGTGCTGTAGTAGTTCCACCGAATCAGCTCGGCGTCCTTGCCGTCGTCGTACAACGCGGCGTTGGGGCCCACGAACTCGTTCCACGCGCCGTGGAGGTCGTAGGTCATCAGGTTGATGTAGTCCAGGTACTGGAAGACCTGGAAGTGCTCCATGCCGCGCAGCAGGTAGCCGGAGGACGGGGCCGCGACGGTGAGCATGTAGTACCGGCCGTCGGCGGCGCTGGCCGCGTCGAGCTTCTCCCGCAGCGTCTTCATCAGCTCGACGTAGCCGCGCATGAGGCCGGCCCGCCGGCCGTTGGCGAGGGACCAGTCGAGCGGGTTGCCGGCGTCCTTCATCGACGTCGGGTACTCGTAGTCGATGTCGACGCCGTTGAAGCCGTAGGTGCGCAGGAAGTCGACCACCGAGTCGGCGAAGGTGTTGATGCCGGCGGTGTTGACGCTGTTGTCGGCGTTGGTGGTCATGCTGTAGAAGCCGCCGCTGGCCACCCGGCCGCCGTTGTCGTCGAGGTAGCCGCCGGTCTCGGCCCAGCCGCCGACGGAGATCAGCGTCTTGACGTCCGGGTACTTCTTCTTGAACTTGTTGAGCAGGTTGAAGTGGCCCTTGTACTTGTAGGCCGGGTCCATCTCCGCGCCCGGCACGCCGGGCCACTCCATGCCGGTGGCGGGGTTGTCCGCGTTGTTCCCGCCGACCGAGATGCGGTTGCCGCCGTCGACGTGCGCGAAGGCGTAGTTGATGTGGGTGAGCTTGTCCCAGGGGATGTTGTTCGCCAGGTAGGCGGGCTGGCCGTTCTTGCCGGTGCGCCACCCGGTGAAGTACCCGATCACGCGCCGGGGGGTGCGCATCTTCTCCCGGCCCTCACTGTCGTAGATCTGACAGTAGGGCGCGGTGACGCCCGGGGTCCGGTGCAGTCCGTCCGGCCGACACTGTTCGTGGTCGGCGGCCTCGGACCGGCCGGTGGCGCCCACGACCAACAACCCGGCGAGCAGGCCGAGCAGGGTTAACAAGGGCAGCGTTCGTCTGGCCACGGGGGTGACCTCCCGTCGAGGAGATCCAGCAGGGGAAGCCGCCATGCCGTGGAGAGGTGACCCGGGTCACGGCACGGCGGTGCCGGCGACGGTAAGGAGGTCTAGACCTTCGTGTCAATAGGTCTAAACCAAGCGACGACCGGAGGGCGAACGGCCGGCGAACGGCGCGACTACGGTGGGACGCATGGCCGGGCGCTCCTCACGTCTGCTCCGACTGGGTCTGGTGCGCAACGCGCACGCGCCCACCCACCTCGACACGTTCGTCGTGTCCGGGGTCAGCACCGTCCTCGTCACCAGGGGCTACCTCGCGCTGACGGGCTATCCCCGCATCGGCGGGCGCACCCTGCACATCGCGCACGTCCTCCCCGGCGGCCTGCTGATGCTGGTCGCGCTGTTCCTGCTGCTCTCCTACGTCGGCCCCGTGGTCCGGCCGGCGGCGGCGGTGCTCGGCGGCATCGGGTTCGGCCTGTTCATCGACGAGGTCGGCAAGTTCGTCACCCTGGACAACGACTACTTCTTCCGCCCGTCCGCCGCGATCATGTACGTGATCTTCACGTCCGTGGTGCTCGCGGTGCACACCCTGCACCGCAAACGCCCGCTGGACCCCAGGGAACACCTGGCCAACGCGGTCGACCACGCGGTGGAGGGCGTCGCCGGCGGGCTGTCGGCGCGCCGGAGGGCCGAGGCCGAGGGACAGCTCCGCAACGCGGGGGACGTCCCCGGGATCGCCGAGGCCGGCGCGCTGGTCGCCGCGTGCTCCCCCGACGCCGTGGAGCTGCCCGCGCCCGTGCTGGCCGCCAAACAGGCACTGCGCCGCGCGTTCACGCGGCTCGCCGCGCGCCACGCGGTCCGCGTCGCCGTGGTGGTGCTGCTGGTCGTCCAGGCGCTGGGAGCGCTCGCCGTCGCGGTCCAGGGCCGGGTGGAAGGCGACGGCACGAGCCTGGTCGGATTCCGGGGCGTGGTCACGGGCAGCATCGTCTCGGCGCTGCTCATCGCGGGCGGCCTGGTGCGCCTGCGCCGCGACCGGCACGCGGCCATCCGCGCCTTCCAGCTCTCCGTGCTCGTCTCGCTGTTGGTGACGCAGGTCTTCCAGTTCGCCGACGCGCAGTTCGCCGCGTTGGGCGGGCTGGCCGTCGACCTCCTGCTCCTCGGCCTGCTGGGCGCCGAGGCCGAGCGCCTGCGCCGCCTGGCCGCGCTCACCACGGGCGAGGCCGCCGTCGGGCGCTGACCGGCCCGGCCGCCTCACCGACCGAGCCGCCGCCTCACCGACCGAGCCACGGCTCACCGACCGAGCCACGGCTCACCGGCCCTCACTGACCGAGCTGCACCAGGTGGCACGGGTAGCCGTCGAACCGCTCCGGCCGCAGCTTCCGCAGGACGGGCAACCAGGCCCGGTACCCCCACGGGAGCTGGCGGCGCAGCTCGGGCGGCGGCTCGGCGATCGTGCGACTGTCGAGCACCCGCACGTCGAGGTCCCACTCGGCCAGCTCGCGCACGTCGTCGCAGGCCCACCGGAACGAGGCGGCCATGTCGGCGAGCACGTCGTGCCGGTCCTGGGTCTCGACCATGTGCCGCGACGCGGTCTCGAAGGCCAGCCGGCAACCGGGGAAGTTCCGCGCGACCAGCCCGAGCGCCTCCCGCACCTGGTCCCTCGGCAGGTAGATGAGCACGGCCTCCACGGCGAAGAAGTACGGTCCCGGGCACTGCCGGACCACCTCGACCCAGGACGGGTCCAGGACGGACGCGGCGAGCATCCGGCGCCGCTCGTCCTCCTCGAAGAACCGGCGCCGCAACGCCATCGAGTCGGGCAGGTCGATCTCGACCCACCGCGCGACGCCGTTGTCCAGCCGCTCGAACCGGGTGTTCAGGCCGGCGCCGACCTCCACGACCGTCCCCGTCGGGTGCTCGGTGAGGAACCGGCGCACCCACACGTCGAACAACGCGGTGCGCAGGACCGAGCCGACCAGGCTCCGCTTCCCCGCGAACCGACCGAAGTCGTAGTCGATGGTCCGCACCATCGTGACGGCCTTGGGGTCGCGCAGGATGGGCCGGCGCTTGGTGCTCTCCACCGCGCGGCCGTAGAGCGGGATCAGCAGCGTCTCCTGCACGTCCCCCAGCTCGACGCGCACCTTCTTCGCCACGGTCGCGCCCGGCGCGACCGACGCGGCACCCGCGCCCGGTTGGCGCTCGTCGGGGAGGGAGTCAGCGTCACCCACGAACGCCTCCTGTGTCCTGCGGGACACCCGCACCCGATCGGCGTCCGTAAGCGAAGAAGAAACCAGGATCGCCCACGAACGCCCCTGTGCCTTGCGGGACACCCGCACCCGATCGGCGTCCGTAAGCGAAGAAGAAACCAGGATCGCCCACGAACGCCCCTGTGCCTTGCGGGACACCCGCACCCGATCGGCGTCCGTAAGCGAAGAAGAAACCAGGATCGCACACGGACGCCTCCGGTGTCCTGCGGGACACCCGCACCCGCCGTCGCGCGGCCGGAAGAGGAGTCAGCGCGCTCACGAACACCTCCGGATGCCACCGGGGACACCCACGCCTCGACACCCGCGGCGACCGTCGGTCGCGCGGCCGGTACCCGACCGCCTCGCGGTCGGCGTCGCCCCGTCCCGGCCGGCGGGCACAAGATCGACGCCCTCGATTTGTACCACCACGGACCGGATCGGGAGGCAGGCGTCCCACGACACGACGAGGCGCCGCGCGCTCCGGGTGAGCGCGCGGCGCCGTCGGGTGGGCGACCGTCCGGCCTAGAGGCCGAGCTGACGGGCGATCAGCATGCGCTGCACCTCGCTCGTGCCCTCGCCGATCTCCAGGATCTTGGCGTCCCGGTAGAACCGGCCCACCGGGTACTCGTTCATGAAGCCGTAGCCGCCGAAGACCTGCGTGGCGTCGCGGGCGTTGTCCATGGCCGCGTTGGAGGCGACGAGCTTCGCGATCGCGGCCTCCTTCTTGAACGGCTCGCCGCGCAGCATCTTGGCCGCCGCGTGGTAGTAGGCCAGGCGGGCGGTGTGCGCCCGCGCCTCCATGTCGGCGATCTTGAACTGGATCGCCTGGTACTCGCCGATCCGGTGGCCGAACGCCTCGCGTTCCTTGGCGTAGCGCAGGGACTCGTCCACGCAGCCCTGCGCCAGGCCCACCGACAGCGCGGCGATGGCGACCCGGCCCTCGTCGAGGGTCTGGAGGAACTGGGCGTAGCCGCGGCCCCGCTCGCCGAGCAGGTTCTCCGCCGGCACACGGCAGTCGGCGAAGGACAGCTCCCTGGTGTCGGAGGCGTTCCAGCCGACCTTCGAGTACTTCTTGGACACCGTGAAGCCGGGGGTGCCGGCCGGCACGATGATCGACGAGTACTCGGGGCGCCCGTTCTCGGTCCGCCCGGTCACGCAGGCGACGGTCACCAGCGCCGTGATGTCCGTGCCCGAGTTGGTGATGAACGCCTTGGTGCCGTTGATGACCCACTCGTCGTCGTCGAGTCGGGCGGTGGTGCGCATACCGCCGGCGTCCGACCCGCTGCCCGGCTCGGTCAGGCCGAACGCGGCCAGCTTCTCCCCCGCGCACAGGGCGGGCAGCCAGCGGGCGCGCTGCTCGTCGGTGCCGAACCGGTAGATCGGCATCGCGCCCAGCGACACCCCGGCCTCCAGGGTGATCGCCACCGAGGAGTCCACCCTGGCCAGTTCCTCCAACGCCAGGCACAGCGCGAAGTAGTCGCCGCCCATCCCGCCGAACTCCTCGGGGAACGGCAGCCCGAACAGGCCCATCCTGCCCATCTGGCGCACGATCTCGTACGGGAACTCGTCGCGCTCGTAGAAGTCGCCGATGACCGGCGCGACCTCCTCGCGCGCGAACTCCTCGACGGTCTTGCGCAGCGCCTCGTGCTCCTCGCTCAGGCGGTGGTCCATCGTTGCTCCCATGCTCACGCCTCCTCGTGGGGGGCGACGACTGCCAGGGGTTGGCCGAGGCCGACCGACTGCCCGGCCCGCACGTGCAGCTCGGAGACGACCCCGTCGACGGGGGCGGTGATGGTGTGCTCCATCTTCATCGCCTCCACGATCAGCAGCGGCTGCCCGGCGACCACGGCGTCGCCGGCCGCGACCTTCACCACGAGCACCGTGCCGGGCATCGGGCTGGTCACCGGCCCGCCCGAGGCCGCGGTCTCGTGCCGGGCGGCGGCCAGCCGCTCGGTCTCGGTCAGGGCCCAGGTGTGCCCGTCCTCGCCGAGCCAGGTGACGTCGCCGTCCCTGGCGCAGCCGAACCGCCGGACGCGACCGCGGTAGGTGAGCAGGAGGTCGCCGTCCTGCCATCGGGCCCGGGCCGGCTCCGGCCCGGCGTCGCCGACGACCACCTCGGCGTTGGCGGCGCGCCCGCGCACCCGCACCTCCACCGCCGGCCGGTCGGCGGTCTCGATGCGCCACGTCGCCCACGCCGGCTCGCCGATCCGCCAGCCGCCGGGCACGTCCCACGGGTCCACCACCGGGCCGGACGGCTCCAGCGCCAGCGCCCGTTCCATGGCGGCCGCGACGAGCACCTCGTCGGGGAGGTCGGCGCGGACCAACTGGTCGAGCCGGCGCTCGACCAGCCCGGTGTCCAGCCGGCCGGCCACGACGTCCTCGTCGGCCAACAACGCCCGCAGGAAGGGGATGTTCGTGGTGACACCGAGGATCTCGGCCCGGGACAGGGCGTCGCGCAGCCGGCGCAGCGCCTCGTCGCGGGTGGCGCCGTGCGCGACGTACTTGGCCAGCATCGGGTCGTAGTCGCTGCTGACCCGCTGCCCCTCGACCAGGCCCGAGTCGACGCGCACCCCGTCGGGCTCCCGCAGCCGCAGGACCGTGCCGCCGGTCGGCAGGAAGTTCCTGGCCGGGTCCTCGGCGTAGATCCGCGCCTCCACGGCGTGCCCGGTGAGGCGGACGTCCTCCTGGCTCAGGGGGAGTCGCTCGCCGGCGGCCACCCTGAGCTGGAGCTCCACCAGGTCGAGGCCGGTCACCAGCTCGGTCACCGGGTGCTCGACCTGGAGACGGGTGTTCATCTCCATGAAGTAGACCTGGTGCCCCGACGCGTCGTCGCCGGCCGCGATGAACTCGACGGTCCCCGCTCCGACGTACCCCACGGACCGCGCGGCGCGAACCGCGTGCGCGCCCAGCCGCTGGCGCGTCTCCTCGTCGAGGAACGGCGACGGCGCCTCCTCGATGATCTTCTGGTGGCGGCGCTGGAGGCTGCACTCGCGCTCGCCCAGGTGCACGACCTCGCCGTGCGCGTCGGCGAGCACCTGGATCTCGATGTGCCGGGGGTTGGACACGAACCGCTCCAGCAGGAGCGTGTCGTCGCCGAAGGCCGAGGCGGCCTCCCTGCGGGCGCCGGCGATGGCGTCCGCGAGCTGCCCGGCCTCGGTGACCAGGCGCATGCCCTTGCCCCCACCGCCGGCGGAGGGCTTGAGCAGCACGGGGAACCCGATCTCGGTCGCGGCGGCGACGAGGTCGTCGTCGGTCAGGCCCGGCTCGCTGCGACCAGGCACGACCGGCACGCCGGCCGCCTCGACCGTCCGCTTGGCGCGGATCTTGTCGCCCATGGCGTCGATGGCCGAGGGCGGCGGGCCGACGAACACCAGGCCCGCGTCGGCACAGGCGCGGGCGAAGGCCGCGTTCTCGGCGAGGAAGCCGTACCCGGGGTGGACGGCCTGCGCGCCGGAAACCCGTGCGGCGTCGAGGATCCGCTCGATCGACAGGTAGCTCTCCCGCGCCGCCGCCGGCCCGAGCCTGACGGCGGTGTCGGCCTCCCTGACGTGCCGCGCGTCGGCGTCGGCGTCGCTGTAGACGGCGACCGAGCGGATGCCCATGCGGCGCAGGGTGGCGATGACGCGGACCGCGATCTCTCCGCGGTTGGCCACGAGAACGGTGTCGAACATGCCCCTCACATCCGGAAGACGCCGTAGCTGACCGACTCCAGCGGCGCGTTGGCCGCGGCCGACAGCGCCAGCCCGAGCACGGTGCGCGTGTCCTTCGGGTCGATCACGCCGTCGTCCCACAGCCGCGCCGTGGAGTAGTAGGGATGGCCCTGGTGCTCGTACTGCTCCCGGATGGGCCGCCGGAACTCCTCCTCGGCCTCGGCCGACCACTCCTCACCCCGCGCCTCCACCTGGTCGCGGCGGACGGTGGCGAGCACGGAGGCCGCCTGCTCCCCGCCCATCACGGAGATCCTGGCGTTGGGCCACATCCACAGGAACCGGGGCGAGTACGCCCTGCCGCACATGGAGTAGTTGCCCGCGCCGAACGACCCGCCGATGACCACGGTGAACTTGGGGACGCGCGCGCACGCCACGGCCGTCACCATCTTGGCGCCGTGCTTGGCGATCCCGCCGGCCTCGTACTCCCTGCCGACCATGAACCCGGTGATGTTCTGGAGGAACACCAGCGGCACCGACCGCTGGTCGCACAGCTCGATGAAGTGTGCGCCCTTGAGCGCCGACTCGCCGAACAGGATGCCGTTGTTGGCCACGATGCCGACGGGGTGGCCGTGGATGCGGGCGAAGCCGGTGACCAGTGTCGTCCCGTACTCCCGCTTGAACTCCTGGAACCGCGAGCCGTCCACGATCCGCGCGATCACCTCGCGGACGTCGTAGGGGGTGCGGGAGTCGGTGGGCACCGCGCCGTACAGCTCGTCGGGGTCGACGACCGGCTCCTCGGTCGGCTCGACGGTCCATGGGCGCGGGGCGCGCGGCCCCAGCGTGCCGACGATCGAGCGGACGATCTGGAGGGCGTGCGCGTCGTCCTCGGCCAGGTGGTCGGTGACGCCGGAGGTGCGCGAGTGCAGCGCGCCTCCGCCCAGCTCCTCGGCGGTGACGACCTCGCCGGTGGCGGCCTTCACCAGCGGCGGGCCGCCCAGGAAGATCGTGCCCTGGTCGCGGACGATCACGGCCTCGTCGCTCATCGCCGGGACGTAGGCCCCGCCGGCGGTGCAGGACCCCATGACGGCGGCGATCTGCGGGATGCCCCTGGCGGACATCGTGGCCTGGTTGAAGAAGATCCGGCCAAAGTGGTCGCGGTCGGGGAAGACCTCGTCCTGCCGGGGCAGGAAGGCCCCGCCGGAGTCGACGAGGTAGACGCACGGCAGGTTGTTGTGCAGCGCCACCTCCTGCGCCCGGAGGTGCTTCTTGACCGTCATCGGGTAGTAGGTGCCGCCCTTGACGGTGGCGTCGTTGGCGACGACCACGCACTCCCGGCCGGCGATCCGGCCGACGCCGGTGATGATGCCGGCGGCGGGGGCCTCCCCCTCGTACATGTCGTGGGCGGCCAGCGGGGACAGTTCGAGGAACGGCGAGCCGGGGTCGACCAGGGCGTCGACCCGGTCCCTCGGCAACAGCTTCCCTCGGTCGACGTGCCGCTGGCGGGCGCGCTCCGGGCCGCCGAGACGGGCGGCGGCGAGGTGCTTGCCCAGATCCGCGACGAGCGCGGTGTGCTCCTCGACGTTGCGGAGGAATCCCTCGGCCGACGGGTCGGCCGAGCTGCGCAGGACTGGCGCATCCATCACGTGGTCGCGACTCCCGGTCCGGGCGCCTTCGACGGCGTCCACTGTTAGCGGTCGTTAACGCGAGCTGATGTTAACGCCCACTAACCGGGTCGTCCAGCCCTCGGAGGGCAGGACGACCCGAGGAGTGGACGGCCGACGGGGGGAGCCGGGGAGAGGAGCGGAGACCCGCCGGGCAGCGCGGTGCCCGCAGGGAGGTGACGAGGCCAACGCGGGTGGCGGCGGCCACTTCCACCAGGTGGGAGTGGGTTAACGGCGGCTAACTCCCGGTTAGCATGGCGGGGTGACGCGCCAGTCGACGACAGCCGAGGCCGCCCCCTCCGAGCAGCGCAAGCCCACCCGCCGAGAGCAGATCCTGGCCGCCGCGGCGGAGCTGTTCGCCCACCGCGGCTTCCACGGCGTGGGCATCGACGACATCGGCTCGGCCGTCGGCATCTCCGGACCCGGCCTGTACCGGCACTTCCGCAGCAAGGACGCCATGCTCGGCGAGATGCTCGTCGCGATCAGCGAGAAGCTGCTCGCCGGGGGGCGGCGCCGGGTCGAGCTGGCCGGCGGCCCCGAGGAGGCGCTGACCGAGCTGGTGCGCTGGCACGTCGACTTCGCGCTGGACAACCAGGCGTTGATCACCGTGCACGAGCGCGACCTGGCGAACCTGGCCGAGGACGACCGCCGGCGGGTCCGCGCGCTCCAGCGGCAGTACGTCGAGGTGTGGGTGGACGTGATCCGCGAGGTCGTGCCGGCGACCGACGAGCCCACCGCCCGCGCGGCGGCCCACGCGGTGTTCGGCCTGCTCAACTCGACCCCGCACAGCAAGCACCTGGACCGCGACGCCATGGCCGTCCTGCTGCACCGGATGGCGATGGCCGCGCTGACGGGTCCCGGCGCGCTCAGCGGGCTCACGCCGACCGACTGACCCGCCTGGTCCGCCGCCCGGCTGGCCCCGCCCGCCGGCCCGGCGCCCGCCCGACCCGGCCCGCGTGCCCGGCGGGTGGCACCCGCCGGGCACGAGTCGGACCGGCGGAGATCAGAAGGCGGAGTTGGCCAGCCAGTCGTCGAGCACCGACACGTCGCCGCTGACCTCCACGGCCGCGTCGGCCACCGGGAGCCGGCGCACGGCGACCAGCCACAGGTCGGCGGCCGGCCCCTGGACGGTGACGTCGGCCCCACGGGGGTCGGACCCGCCGCGCTGGACGGTCACGCCGTCCGGGCCGCGCCGCACCGACCACCGGCCGGCGAGGTCGTCCCCGACGTCGGTCGCGACGAAGGACAGCGTCCGCGTGGTCTCCGCCCGCAGGCCCGGCTTCCGCTCCAGCATCGCCGGCAGCGACAGGAAGCCCAGCCACTCGTCCAGCCCGTCCACCGCGACCTCCGGGTCGACCGCGAACGGCCGACCCGTGGTGAGCGCGGCGTCCGCCCGGTGCACCACGGTCTCGTGCAGCATCCGCCGGACCCAGAAGCCGGCGCGGTGGTCCTGCGACCAGTTCCAGACGGGCGCGTCCGGCCCGGCCTCCCGCACCGCCGCCACGAGCCGGCGGGGGCCGGCCCGCAGCCAGTCGACGCGCTCGGCCGCGCCCTCCGGCAGCCGGACGTCCGGGACGTCCTCGAAGGCCGGCATCCCGGTGGCCCTGGTGGTGACGGCGTGCGCCGCCCACCGGTGGGCCTGCCCCACGTGCTCGGCCAACTGCGCCAGCGTCCACTCGGGACAGGTCAGGACGGTCGCGCCGAGATCGGCGCCGTCGAACGCCTCGACGAAGCGGCCGCCCTCGGCCTCCAGCTCGGCGTAGTAGCGGTCCATGGTCAACGTCATGGCGTCCCCCAGTCCGTGGTCATCGTGCCAGGCGGAAGTCTGCCCGCACCCCACGACAATCCGGCCACACAAGTGACCCGGAACGCCCCGAGAACGGCAGGAGACCCACCCCTGCGGGTGGATCCCCTGGACCACCGCGACACGGTTTGCCCACCCGGCAGCGACCGCGTCCAGGTGCTCACGACTATGGACGGACAAGTCCGTGCTTCGGGGAAGTACTGACGCGGCAGGCCATGGTGTTTCGACACCGCCACGTTGCCAGGGTGAAATGCGGGTCCCGATGATCAGAGCACCTTCCCGGTGACCCGGCGCGGCCCGGTCACCGGCCTCGGCGGGACGGATGCTGATCACAGCCACAGGGGACGCCGTGCGAGGTGCGCGCTGCCGGGTCTGGCGGTGCGGACGCCGCACGTCCGTCCGGTGCGCCGCGCGCAGGTCAGCTCCCGGCGCAGTTGTCCGCACCCCCTGGGCGTAGAGGGCCTGGGGCCTGTCCTCCCAGCCGGATGAGCAGGGTGGCCAGATCGACCATGCGTCGGTAGGAGGTGACGATCTCGGCATAGCCGGTGGCGAGAGCGCGCCCCTGTTCGAGCCGGCTGACGCAACACGCAACCTCGTCACGGCGCGGGTAGACGCCCGGGTCGGGGGCGGGCGGGCGCCCGCCGGCCCACCCCCGGTGGCGGGTGTCCCGCTGGTCGACGTGGTCGGGGATGGCCGCCGGGATACGGGCGCCGACGCAGGTAGAAGCGATCGCTCGGCGGGAGTAGCCGTTGTCCGCGATCACCCGGCTCGGCCTAGGTCGTGTCCGCAAAGTCAGGGCAGCCAGAGTCGTAGGCAGGCGAGAGTGACCATGGCCTGATAATGCCGGGCTCGTTTGTCATAGCCAGTGGCCAGGGCCTTGTTGTGCTTGAGCCGGTTGAAGCAGCGCTCGACGACGTTGCGACGCCGGTAGGCCACGCGGTCGAGCCGGCATCTGCTCTCACCCCTGCGCGGACGGCCGTTGATCTGGTCGATCCGCTCCGGGATGGCCGCTGTGATGCCTCGCCTGCGCAGGGAGGAGCGGATCTTCGTGGACGAGTAGCCCTTGTCCGCAACGACCAGCGCGGGCCGGGTCCGCGGGCGGCCTGGCCCGCACCGTGAGATG
>NZ_JAMTCP010000051.1 GCF_024171885.1 Streptoalloteichus tenebrarius
CTCGGGGCCGGCTCTGGTGTTCGAGCCCGGCCGGTTCGACGTGTTCCTGCGGCAGGTCAGGCGGTAGGTCGTTGCTCTGGGTGTCCTTCGTCGCCCGGTGATCCTGCTCGGATGGTGGCGTGGGTGAGTCCCGGGTGAGGCGAGCCTCGGAGTTGTCCACAGTCACCCGATTTCCTCCACAGGGCCTGGTGTGGGCCTTGGGCGCGGGGTGGTGGGCCGATAGGCTGGAGCAGGGCTCGCCCCCCAGGGCGGGTGGGGGCTGTACCGGAGTAGTGGGGCGCGGGTGACCGTGCCGGGGCCGCCACCAGGAGTTCTCGGGGCATTGAGGATGAGGGCCGCGTCGTGTGTGGCTGCCTGGCCCCGACGTGCGGGGAAGTGGCGGGAAGCCCCCCAGGGCGTCGTGACGGGGAAGAGCGGCTGATCTGTCCTTAGTGGACGAAGGGTGCGGTCGGGACGCCGTTGTCCCGACCGCACCCGTGGTCCGGCGGTGTCCGTCAGGCCGTGGGGATCCGCAGCCAGGACGGGTCGCCCTCCGGCGAGCCGAAGGTCACCGTGGCCCCGCGCTGGCTCATGCCGACGTAGCGCGGGTCGACGGTGTCGACCACCAGGACCAGTCGGTGCCCGGCCGGGACGTTCCAGGTCACGGGCTCCAGGTCGATGTCGACGCTCTGGGCGACACCGGGCTTGGCGCCGCGCAGCGTGAGCGGCTTGTGCGTGATCAGTGCGCCGTCGCCGAGCGAGCCCACGTCGTACAGGTAGGCGTAGAGCGTCGTGGTGGCCGCGCTCGGGGTGACGGTGGTGTGCAGGCGCGGAGCACCGTTGACCGTGGTGGCCCTGTCGTAGCTGGGACCCCACCAGACGCCGGCGTCGGCGCGGTTCACCTGGGGCATCCACACCCCCGTGGGGATGTTGAAGAAGCCCTGCAACATGCCACTGACCATGATCGTGCCGCTGTTGGCGGCGGTGTCCCACCCGGTGTTGATGCGGTGCGTCCAGCCGGTCGCCGGGGAGCCGGCCAGCGAGCCGGTCACCTGCGGCGAGGTCCAGCCCGTCGTCGGCTGGGTCAGGTAGAACGTGCTCGTGCGCCCGGTGGCCGCCTCCCAGCTCGGGTAGCTGCGCCAGCCCCCGCCGTTGTTCGGCTTCAGGTGCACCGGGTTCTCGCGGTCGATGCCGTTGTCCACCCCGCGCAGGTGGTGGTCGAACCAGCGCCGGGTGTTCTCCCAGATCTCGTTGGGGAACCCGGCCGCGCCGAACAGCTCGGGGGTGGCGTGGTCGCCGGGGCTGAGCATGAGCCGCTTCGGGCCGCTGACGCGGTTGTAGAAGTCGACGAGCTGGCTGGGCGGGAAGATGCCGTCCTGCCAGGGGTGCGCGATCATGACGGCCGGGCGGTTGGCGTTGATCTGGTCGACCTTGGTGGACACCGAGCGCTCCGGCGCGATCGGCAGCACCTTGTCGAAGTTCCCCGCGCGGTAGTCCGCCTCGGCCTGCCGCAGCTCGGGGCCTGGCCGGCCGGTCAGGTGGCCCAGCCCCATCAGCAGCTCGACGGCCTGGAAGCTCACCGTGTGGTTCGGGTAGAGGGAGGCGGCGAGGTCGGCCCAGCCGCTCATCGCCGAGACCGCGCGCACCCGCCGGTCGGCGGCGGCGGTCAGGAGGCTGATGCCCGAGCCGTAGGAGATGCCGGCCATGCCGACCCGCGCGGGGTCGCCGCCGGCGTGCTCGATCGCCCAGTCGATGACCCTGCGGGCGTCCGCGACGTCGGTCGGTCCGGCCACCCCGATCTCGCCGCCGGAGTCCCAGAAGCCCCGGCTGGTGTAGCTGACCACGACGTACCCGGATTCGTAGGCCATCTTCCACGCGGCGCCGACGTACTCCAGGTTGTTCACACCCCAGCTCGACGGCAGCACCAGCAGCGGGTGCGGTCCGGGGCCGCGTCCGGTCGGCCGGATCACGAACGCCTTGAGCGGCGTGCCGCCCTCGCCGGGGATGGTCTCGTACCGCGTGGTGAAGCCGGGCGCGGCGGTGGCCGCCGGGGTGACCAGGAGCGAGCCGAGCAACGCGGTCAGGGCCGCGAGCAGGAGCAGGGGGATCCGCCGCATCCCGACCTCCTTGAACGTGAGGTTTCTTCGGTGTTACTGCCGGGTAATGGTCGTGGAGTGGATCACATGATCGGCGTCACTGTGACCAAGGTCACCGCGAGCTGTTGACGTCCACCGTGACCGCGTTGACGTGCGGAGATCGATTCAGCGCGGTGGCGGATGCCTTCTGGCTCCCGCCGTTCGGGTTACTCTCTGTGGCGCACGAGGGTGATGGTGCTCACGAGAGTTCGACAGAAGTGAGCGAGGTCACATCGGTCGCCGCGCGGCGGTTCCGCTGTCATCGCCTGGCACGATCGGGACGTGAGCACGCTGCGGTTCGGCAAGCGCGAGGTCCGGCAGGACCGCGCCCTGGTGATGGCGATCGTCAACCGGACCAGGGACTCCTTCTACGACCGCGGCGCGACCTTCGCCGAGGACGCCGCGCTGGCCGCCGTCGACCGCGTGGTGGCCGAGGGCGCCGACATCGTCGACATCGGAGGCGTGCGCGCCGGGTCGCACGGCGAGGTCGTCGACGTCGACGAGGAGATCCGGCGCGTCGTCCCGTTCGTCGCCGCCGTGCGCGAGCGCCACCCCCGCCTGGTGATCAGCGTCGACACCTGGCGGCACGAGGTCGGGCGGCTGGTCTGCGAGGCGGGCGCCGACCTGCTCAACGACACCTGGGCCGGGGCCGACCCCCGGCTCGCCGAGGTCGCCGCCGAGTTCGGCGTCGGCATCGTGTGCTCCCACACCGGAGGCCTCGCCCCGCGCACCGACCCCCACCGCGTCCGCTACGCCGACGTGGTCGCCGACGTCGTCGAGGAGGTGACCCGGCAGGCCGAGCGGATGGTGCGCCTCGGCGTGCCCAGGGAGGGGGTGCTGATCGACCCCACCCACGACTTCGGCAAGAACACCTGGCACAGCCTGGAGCTGCTGCGCCGGCTGGACGAGCTGGTGGCCACCGGGTGGCCGGTGCTGATGGCCCTGTCGAACAAGGACTTCGTGGGCGAGACCCTCGACGCCGAGGTGGGCGAGCGGGTCGACGGGACGCTCGCGGCGACCGCGGTCGCGGCGTGGGCCGGCGCGAAGGTGTTCCGTGCGCACAACGTCCGGCAGACCCGGCACGTGGTGGAGATGGTCGGCAGCATCGCCGGGACCCGTCCGCCCGCGCGGGTGCTGCGGGCCATGGCCTGACCGTCGTCATGCGGTCCGACGTCGAGCGCTGGTTCGCCGCGCGCACGATTCAGTATCCACAGTGGACTGTTGAGGAGCTGCGCTCGGCCAAGGGCGGGCGCACGGTGAGCGTCGTGCTGCCCGCGCTGAACGAGGAGTCCACGGTGGGGGACGTGGTGGCCGCCGTGCTCCCCCACACGTCCACAGTGGACGGACGGCGGCTGGTGGACGAGGTCGTCGTGGTCGACTCCGGGTCCACCGACCGCACGGCGGAGGTGGCGGCCTCGGCCGGCGCGCGGGTGGTGCGCCGCGAGGACGTCGTGCCGCACCTGCCGCCGGTGCCCGGCAAGGGCGAGGTCCTGTGGCGCTCCCTCGCCGCGACCACCGGCGACCTCGTGGTCTTCCTGGACTCCGACCTGGTCGAGGTCGACGTGGGTTTCGTCCCCGCGCTGCTCGGGCCGTTGCTCACCGTCGACGGCGTGCACCTGGTCAAGGGCTTCTACCGCCGGCCGCTGCGGATGGAGAACAGCGAGGCGGACAACGGCGGAGGGCGGGTCACCGAGCTACTCGCCCGCCCGCTGATCGCCGCCCTGCGGCCGGAGCTGTCCGGCATCGTGCAGCCCCTCGGCGGCGAGTACGCGGCGACGCGCGAGTTGCTGGAGTCCGTGCCGTTCGCCGCCGGCTACGGCGTGGAGATCGGGCTGCTGCTCGACACGGCCCACCGGTACGGCGTGGACGCCATCGCGCAGGTCAACCTCGGTGTCCGGAAGCACCGCAACCGCTCCCTGCGCGCGCTGGGCGTCATGGCGCGCCAGATCCTCGGCACCGTGCTCCGCCGGTGCGGCCTGCCGGACGACGGCGGCCCCTACGCGCAGTTCGCACAGGTGGCCGGCGAATGGCTGCCCGACGAGACCGAGGTCCGGCTCGGCGACCGGCCACCGATGCGCGAGGTGCTCGCGGCCGAGCGGTGACCCGCGCCGCGAGCGGGCCTGCGGCCAAGCGGTGACCGGCGCCGCGAGCGGGCCTGCGGCCGAGCGGTGACCCGTCGGTCGCGCTGATCCGCATGCCGGCGGCCGATGCCGTGCCGTGGTGCCCAGTTCCGTGATGACCAGTGCCGTGGTGCCCTGTGCGGTGGTGCCCAGTTCCGTGATGACCAGCGCCGTTGCGGCGCCCGGGCTGTCAGAGCAGCTTGCCGATCCCGTCGGCGATCTCCGCGATCGCGCCGCCGGCGGTCAACGCGGTGAGCAGGCCGCGCAGGCGCTGCCACCGGTCCCGCACGCGCCGGGGGTCGGGCTCGTCCGCCGCCAGCTCCTCCGCGAGCAGCTCCGCGTGCGCGTCGGCCCGCGCGTAGGCCGGGTCGTCCGCGTGCGCGGCCAGCTCCACGCGGAGCCGGGCGACGAGCGCGCGCAGGTCGTCACCCCGCAGCGCGCCGCCGATCGTCACGTCGCCGACGTCGACCTTGTTGTGCCGGCCCCCGAAGTTGGCGCCGACGACGGTGCTGCCGGTGATGTGGGTGTTCCTGCCTCGGTTGGCCACGTCAGTCCTTCCCGCCGCCCTCGTTGTCGCGGCTCATCGTGGCGTTGCCGGTGGTGACCGTGTTGCCCCTGCCGCCGATGTTGAGCCCGGAGACCTGGCTGTCGTTGATCACGGTGTTGTGGATGACCGCCGACGTGCTGCCACTGAACTCCTTGGTGGAGTAGCCGTGCTCCTCCAGGCAGTCGGCGATGGCCGCCATGGCCCTGCGCTCCATCAGCTTGACGTGCCGGATGCCGTCCATCTCGTGGAAGTACGTCTCGCCGTGCCGGCCGGCGGCCAGCTCGCGGATGCTGCGCCGCGACCCGTAGGTGGAGGGGAGGATGGCCTGCTCGGAGAAGATCCCGTTGCGGCGGGCCACCTCCCGCACCACGCGGAAGATCGTCCGCAGCCGCCGGAACACCGTGCCCGGCATGGCCACCAGGTCGACCAGCGCCCGCGCCACCGCGTTCGACAGGCGGGCCTCCGCCCACTCGCCGCGCGCGTAGTAGGGGGCGACGGGGTTGAGCTGGAAGGCGTTCCACTCGACGTAGAGCGTCCGCTCGTCGCACCCGATGTGCAGGTAGCTGGAGATGACCAGCTCCTTGTGCCAGGTCTCGACGCGGAAGCAGCGGTAGTAGCGGATCCACTCCGGGCTCCGCTCGGTCAGGCCCCGCACCACCTCGGTGGGCAGCCAGTTGGCCGGCGTGGACGCCGGGCTGGGCAGGATGTGGCAGGCCAGCTCCTCGTGCCGGTAGCGGATGAGGGACCGCGCCGACACGACCACGTGCTCGCTGTCGGACAGCTCGCGCAGCCGCAGGCCGGGGGCGAGGTTGTCCGAGGCCCGCATCCGCTTCAGCTCGTCCGCCACCCGGTCGTACAGCTCCACCGGGCTGAGCGGCGTCGGCTCCTCGTCGTCCCCCGCCTCCTCGTCCCGGCGAAGCCGCACCGCGATGGACCAGGACCGGGACAGCGACCCGGATCCGACGAACGCGCGCCACCCGTCGTGCACCACGAGGTTGCCGCGCTGGCCGGCGTTCGCGATGAGCTGCAACCGCTGGGCGTGCGGCTGCCACCCGGAGGCCCTCAGCGCGTGGTCGAGCCTGCCGTCCTGGGGCTGGGGTTGGCGGAACCGCCCGTAGGTGAAGTGGTTGACGAGCAGGTGCCGCAGGGCCAGCCGGTCGGCCAACAACACCGCGAGCATCACGGCGAGCAGCAGGAACACCGCGACGCCCGGGGCGACGGCGTCCACCGCCTCGTCGACGGGGTCGCGGTAGGTGGAGCGGCGGCCGTAGCCGGTCGTCGGGGGTGACAACGCGTTCACGAGGAAGAACAACAGGGCCACCAGGATGGTGGCGGTGACCAGGCCGGTCCTGGCGCTGCCGGGCGGCGAGCCGCCCCGCACCCTGGCCGCCGCCGCGGACATCCCGTGGACCATCAGCCAGACGACGGCGACCGCGATCCACGCGACCGCGGTCACCGGCGCGATGATCAGGATGACCAGGAACAGCACCAGGACGGCCGTGTCGCGCAGCACCCGCCGCCGGCGGGCCGCCAGCGCCTCCCTGAGCACGACGGCCGCGTCCACGCCGGGGGAGGGCGGGACCGCTCTCCTGGGTTCGGCGAGGAACTCCTCGATCGCGTTGTCCGCGAAGTTCTCGTCCAGGTGCGCCGCGGCCGAGAGGTGCCGGGTCGCCTCGTCGTCCCACTGCGGTGCGGCGGCGGCCGCGACGGCCTGGTCGCCCGGGTTCGCAATCGATTCAGCGGTCATCAGACCTCCAGCGCGACGGGCTGTGGGGAGATCGGTGGTGGCCCGAAGTGTTGACCCCCGTTGGCACCAACGGAAAGGAATCGGTCGCCTTCCACACGGATGGGCTAGTTCACCGGTACGTTTCCCGGCAACGACGCCGCGGAAGGGTGAGCGCGGCTCGGACGAACGGGCGGCACTGGTCATTCGCTTTCGGCGCGAGGGCGATTTCTGCGCGTCGCCCCAATGTGGGATGCCCCTGTCCCTCAACTCGGGCGTGGTGCCCTCGGGAGCCGCGAGGGCTCGGGGCGCGCCGGTCGCCGCATCGGGCGCCCCCGGCCCCGGGATGACCTGTCCGACACCCCTCGATCCACTGTGGAGGGCGGTCCGCACCTCGGCGTTCCCGCGCTCCGGGACGGTCCGCCTCCGTTCAGCCACCGGGCGGTGACACACCTCCGGGGGGCATCCGTAGACTCACTACACGTGAAGGCGGACGCGCTGCGTGGGCACCTGGATGCCTTGCTGCTGGCCACCCTCGACGGCCGCGAGCTGCATGGTTACGCGATCATCGAAGCGCTCCAACTCCGCAGTGGCGGGGCGCTGGACCTGCCGACCGGGACGGTCTACCCGGCGCTGCGGCGGCTGGAGCGGGCGGGCTACGTGCGGAGTGAGTGGACGACCGTCTCCGGTCGCCAGCGCCGCACCTACCAACTGACCACCGCCGGCAAGAAGGCGCTCACCGCGGAGCGCGCGGCATGGCGGGAGTTCACCACGGCCATCGAGGGTGTGCTGGGGAGCGGACCGTGGCCGGCCAAAGCCTGATCGACGACTACGTCGACGCGCTCGCCGCGCGCCTGCGCGGCCCGGCGGCCCTGCGCCGCGACCTGCTCACCGAGGCCAGGGACAGCCTGCACGACGCGGCCGAGAGCTACCTCGACGCCGGCTTCGACCCCGAGGAGGCGCAGCGGCGCGCCGTCGAGGACTTCGGCCCGGTCGGCCGGATCGCCAGGGAGTACCAGGCCGAGCTGGCCGTGGCCCACGGCGTGCGGTTCGTCCGTTCCCTGCTGCTGCTCATCCCGCTCGTGCACGGCCTGTGGGAGCTGAACCGCCTGCTGTGGGTCGGCGAGGGGCAGCCGGACTGGTACCGCACCGTCGCCCAGGCCACCGACCTGACCTCGTGGGTGCTCGCCGGCTCCGCCGCGGTCATCCTGATCGCGTTCCGGTGGCTGGCCCGGCTCATCGGCGACACCCGGCTGGTCGGCCGGCTCACCGGCGCGTGGTCGGTCGGCGCGGTCGGGGTCTACGGCTTCAGCCTGCTCACCGTCGTGGTCGCCACGGCGGGTGTCGACCCGGGCCTGGTGCTGCTCTCCCCGCCGGTGCTGCTGGCGACCCTGGTGACCTTCGCCGTGGTCGCCCGCCTCGTCGTGCTCGCCCGTCGCTGCTTCGTGCTCGTCGCCTGAGCCCTCCGCCCGCGCGGAGGTGCTCGTCGGAAAGCCGCGCGCCCGGCCGCCGGACGACGGTCGGCCGGGCGTGCCACGATCTGGGCGTGACCACCGCGCTCATCTACCTCGTCGTCATGGTCGCCGTGGCGGCGGTGGTGTTCCTGATCGCCTCGGCCGTGTTCGGGCGGGGCGAGGAGCTGGCCCCGCTGCCCCCGGGCGCCTCGCCCACCCGACTCCCGCCCGCCGAGGTCACCGGCGACGACGTCAGGGCCCTCCGGTTCCAGCAGGCGGTGCGGGGCTACCGCATGTCCGAGGTCGACTGGGCGCTGGAGCGCCTGGCCGGCGAACTGGACCAGCTCCGGGGCCGCGTCGCCGAGCTGGAACGCGAGCTGGCCGACCGGACGCCGTCGGAATCGTCGGAACCGTCGGAATGAGCCCCGCCGGCCGCGCCCCCGCGATCCACCTGGAGCTGACGACGCCGGTCGCGGCGCCGCCCGAGGTGGTGTTCGCGGCCGCCACGGACTGGACCCGGCAGCGGGAGTGGATGCTCGGCACCCAGGTCCACGTGGTGGCCGGCTCCGGCCACAGCGTGGGGTCCCGCCTGGTCGCCTTCACCGGCGCGGCCGACCTCGGCTTCCTGGACACCATGGAGATCACGGTCTGGGACCCGCCGCGACGCTGCGAGGTCCGGCACCTCGGCCGCCTCCTGCGTGGCTTCGGGGTCTTCTCCGTCCGGCCCCACGGGCGCGGCGCGGTGTTCGTCTGGGAGGAGCACCTCCACGCGCCGCTCGGCCCGCTCGGCGTGGCCGGCTGGACGCTCCTCGGCCCCCTCGTCCGGTGGGGCCTGCGCCGCTCGTTGACCACCTTCGCCTCGTTCTGTCAGGAGTACCCACGATGAGCGGTCCGGCCCTCGGCGCCGACGGCCTCGCCCGCTGCCCCTGGGGCGCGTCCACCCCGGACTACGCCGTCTACCACGACACGGAGTGGGGCGTGCCGCTGCGCGGGGTCACGGCCCTGTTCGAGCGCATGTCACTGGAGGCGTTCCAGTCGGGGTTGTCGTGGCTGGTGATCCTGCGCAAGCGGGAGGGCTTCCGCCGCGCCTTCGCCGGCTTCGACCCCGAGACGGTCGCCGGGTTCGGCCAGGACGACGTGGCCCGCCTGCTCGGCGACACCGGGATCGTGCGCAACCGCGCCAAGATCGAGGCGACGATCAGGAACGCGCGGGCCGTGTGCGACCTCGCCGAGCCCCTGGACGACCTGCTGTGGTCGTTCGCGCCGGACCACGAGGGCCGGCCGGCGCCGGAGTCGTTGAGCGACGTGCCGGCGACGACGGCGGAGTCCAAGGCGATGGCGAAGGAGCTGAAGCGGCGCGGCTTCGTCTTCGTCGGCCCGACCACCTGCTACGCGCTGATGCAGGCCACCGGCATGGTCAACGACCACCTCGCCGGCTGCTGGCGCCGCGCGGCGGTTCCGGTCGTGGACGTGTCCCGACCGGTCGCGTGACACCGGGGAAGGACCTCTGAACGACGGCCTTTCCGTGGGCTGGCTGATCCCGCCTCCCGCTGGGCGAACGCTGGACGACGTCCGCGCCCTGTCGGAGAAGTGCCGGCACTGGAGTCCCGGTTGCTCATCGGATGGCAGTTGGAGATCGACATCGACGTCATGGCGGCCGAGAGCCCGCTCGACCCCCTCACCCCTGACGTCGTGGTGTTCTCCGTGGACGGGCCGCTGACGACGAGGCCGATCAAGGGAGCGAACGTCCTGCTCGTGGTGGAGGTCGTCTCGAAGGGGGCCTGGCGGGAGGTCCGAGGGTCCAAGCCCATCGCGTACGCCGAGGCCGGAACCCGCACCTCTGGCGGGTCGAGAGTCCGGCGAGCGGGGCGCTCGGCGTCTGCGTGCACACCGTCGAATTCGACGAGAACCGTGGCGGGTGCGGGGCCACCGGGGAGCACCAGGACGGTCTCGTCACCGCGTCGCCGTTCACGGCGGACGCCGACCTGAATCGGCTGACCTTCCAGGGCTGGCACCGCTCACCGCCCCCACAGGAGCGCCCACCATTCCCGCCCTCGGGACAGCCCCCACCCGCCCTGGGGGGCGACCCCGCGTCCAGCCTACCGAGAGCGGACCCGCCCCCGCACCCCCAGAACCGTCGCCTGTGGACAACTCCGGAGAAATCCGCTCCCGTTCACCCGAACATCGGGTAACCGAGGACAACAGCCGATGGAGGTTGGGGATAACTCATTGCCCGAAAGTGTAGATCGCGACGCGCTTTCTGTTCACTGCCAAGGAAAGACGCGACACTGGAAAGCCCGGCCTCCGCCCGGGAGGAACCCGCGCCGCGAGCACGTCACGAGCACGCCGCGAGTTCGCTCCCGAGCGAGGACAGCCGAAACGCCGAGCCCCTCCCGTCGGTCAGCGACCGGTGAACCGGGGCTTCCGCTTGGCCACGAACGCCTCCACCGCCTCGCGGTGGTCCGCCGTCGCGCCGGCCTCGGCCTGCGTGCGCGCCTCCACGGCGAGCGCCGCCTCGACCGCCGCGCCCGCCGCCGCCAGCATGGCCTCCTTGATCTTCGCGTAGGCGGTGGTCGGCCCCGCCGCCATCCGCCCGGCGATCTCCTGGGCCACGGCCAGCGCCTCGCCGTCCGGCACGACCCGGTTGACCATGCCGATCCGCAGCGCCTCCTCGGCGCCCACCGGCTCGGCCAGCAACATCATCTCCATCGCCCTGCCGTGGCCGACCAGCCTCGGCAGCGTCCACGACGCGCCCGAGTCCGCCGCGAGCCCGACGTTGGCGAAGGCCATGAGGAACTTCGCCGACTCCGCCGCCACCCGCAGGTCACACGCGTACGCCAGCGACGCGCCCGCGCCCGCCGCCGTCCCGTTCACGGCCGCGATCATCGGCTTCGGCATGTGCAGCACCGCCGTGATCAGCGGGTTGTAGTGCTCCTCGACCGTGCGCAGCGGAGCCGGGTCACCCGAGGTGAGCAGCTCGACGTGCTCCTTGAGGTCCTGCCCCGCGCAGAACGCCCGCCCCGCGCCGGTGACGACCACCGCGCGCACCGCGTCGTCGGCCGCCGCCTCGCGCATCGCGCCCAGCAGCTCCTCCTTCAACGCCGTCGTCAGCGAGTTGTACGCCTCCGGCCGGTTCAGCGTGAAGGTGCGCACGCCCTCGGTGTCGTCGATCAGCAACACGGCTTCGGACACGGGTGTCCTCCCTCTCCTCGGTGCGTCGGCGTCGGCGTCGGTTCGGCGACACCGCCGTTCACTGGCCGTCCAAGCAGGACTCGACGAAGCGGTTCGCGCCCGGCGCGAGCCGCCCCGTGTGGTGGTCGAAGAACCGCGCCGCCGCCCGTCCCGGCCAGTCCTCGGGCAGGAGCTGCGGCGGCAGCCCGGGATCGCGGAACAGGAACTTGCGCCACGCGTGCAACAACTGTTGCGAGGCGGCGAACGCCTCGGCCGCCGCTGAGGCGTCCACAGCGGACACCCGGGGCTCCCACTCGGCGACGAACGCCGCGTAGTCCCCGCCCAGCTCGGCCAGGTCCCACGCCCGCGCGGCCAGCTCGGTGTCGTCGCCGTCGTGCTCGCCGTGGAACGTGCGCGCGGCGACCTCCTCCGAGGTCAGCACGTCGGTCAGCTCGGGGGAGGGGCGGGGCGCGACCCAGGTGACGGGTCCCAGCTCTCCGTAACCGAGCAGGCGCAGCGAGGAGGTGAGCCGGTCGCGCGCGGGGCGGGGAGGAAGCTCCTCCAGCACCACCACGTGCCATCGTCCGTCCCAAGTGGACGGACGCGTCCGGTAGATGCGCGCCGCGGCCTCGTCCAGCCGCGTCTCGGCCCGTGGCGTGAGCGCGTACCCGGGGCCGGCGGGCAGCCGCACCGGGCGCAGCCATCCCTGGCGCACCGTGCGGGAGACCGCCGTGCGCACGGCGGGCGCGGCGAAGCCGAGCGGTTCGAGCAGGCGCACGAGGGCGGCGATCGTCGCGGCGCCACCCCGCTCCCTGAGATGGCCGCCGTAGACGTCGAACAACGCTGAACGAGCCCGCACGACGGCTGAGTTTGTCAGCCCGAAAGCCACTCGACCAGTGCGGTTGGCGAGTGTGTGACCAGCGCGGAATCCGGCTTCGCGCGACACGAAGTGATCGTTCGGTTTCGTCCGTGCGTACGAATGGGGGAGAATGGACCCCGCACCCGGCGCGCTGGGCGGTGTGTCGGGCGGGGAAGAGTTGACGGAGGGAGCACGCTATGGCGGCCATGAAGCCCCGGACCGGCGACGGTCCCCTCGAGGTCACCAAGGAGGGTCGCGGGATTGTGATGCGCCTCCCGCTCGAGGGTGGTGGGCGCCTCGTCGTCGAGATGTCGGCGGAGGAGGCCAGCGAGCTGGGCGACGCCCTGAAGGCCGCTGCGGGCTGAGGTAGCCGAACCGCCAACCGGCCGGCCCGGCCAGACAACGTCCGGCCCCGGCTTCCCCATCCAGACGCTCATCCCCGACGTCCGCCGCGGGATCGAGCCCCTCGGAGGCGCCCCACCGGTCTTCTGGCCGGTGGGGCCGGTTTCCGCGGCGGCCGTTCGCGGGGGTGAGCGACTGGCACGGGGAGCCGGGGCCGGCACACATCGTCAGGCCCCTCGCCCGGCGGTCTCGGCTCCGTCGCGCGTCGTCGCGCCGGCCGGCCGCCCACGCGAGGGAGGATCACCTGTTAGGAGCGTCACAAGTGCCGTCACCGTTGCCCTCCGTTCCCACGCCGCTGGTCGATGTGCAGGTCACGACCGCGCCCCGGCGTGGCGTCCCGCTCGCCGTCGTGGCCTCACCGGCCGACGAGACCGGCTCGGCGCCGGTTCTCGGCCCCCACGCCGACCGGTTGGGACTCGACGCGGAGTGGCTGGAGCTGGTCGGCGCGACCGGCAGGGCCGGGCAGACCCACGCGGTGCCCGCGCCCGACGGCTCCCAGGGCTGGCTGGTGGGCGTCGGCTCCGGCGACGCCCGCGCGTGGCGCTCGGCCGGCGCCGCGCTGATGCGGGCCGTCGACGGCCAGGCCGCCAACGAGCAGCGCGAGGGCCGACGCCCGGCGCGCGCCGTGCAGGTGGCCCTGCCGGAGAGCGCCGACACCGAGGCGGTCGCCGCGTTCGCGCTGGGAGCCATGCTCGGCAGCCACGCGTTCAAGGTGACCAACGAGCGCACCGCCCGCACGAAGGAGCTGCGCCTCGTCCCGCCCGCCGGCGCCGACGAGGCCGCCGTGGCCGAGGCCGTGCGCGAGGCGTCGATCCTGGCGAGGGCGACCGGACTGGCCAGGGACCTGGCCAACACCCCCTCCGACGTGAAGGACCCGGCCTGGCTGGCCGGCACCGCCGCCCGGCTGGCCGAGGCCGCGCCCGGCCTCACCGCCACCGTGCGCGACGAGGCGTGGCTCGCGGAGAACGGCTTCGGCGGCATCCTCGCCGTCGGCGGCGGCTCGGTCCGCCCGCCGCGCCTGCTGGAGCTGAGCCACCGCCCGCGCGGCAGCGCCAAGGCGCCGCACCTGGTGCTGGTCGGCAAGGGCATCACCTTCGACACCGGCGGCATCTCGATCAAGCCCGCCGAGGGCATGCACCTCATGCGCACGGACATGTCGGGCGGCGCGGCGGTCATCGCCGCCCTGATCGCGATCGCCGAGCTGAACCTGCCGGTGCGGGTCACCGGGCTGGTGCCGTGCGCGGAGAACCACGTCTCCGGGTCGGCGTACCGCCCCGGCGACGTCGTGCGCCACTACGGTGGGACCACCACCGAGGTGACCAACACCGATGCCGAGGGCCGCATGGTGATGGCCGACGCCCTCGCCTACGCGGTGCGTCAGCTCAAGCCGAGCCTGCTGGTCGACGTCGCCACCCTCACCGGCGCGATGAAGGTCGCGCTGGGCCTGCGCACCGGCGGCCTGTTCGCCACCGAGGACGAGCTGGCCGAGCGGATCAACGAGGCGGGTCGGCGCACCGGCGAGGCGTGGTGGCGGATGCCGCTGCTGGACGACCACGCGGCCGACGTGCGCAGCGACATCGCGGACGTCCGGCAGTGCCCGCCCGGCCCCGGCGGCATCACCGCCGCCCTGTTCCTGCGCGAGTTCACCGGCGGCCTGCCCTGGGCGCACCTGGACATCGCCGGCCCGGCGCGCGCCGACCGGGTCTATGACGAGGTCAACCCGGGCGGCACCGGTTTCGCCGCCCGCACCCTCGTGGAGTTCGCCCGCTCCTACTGCTGACGACTCATTCCGACGGCGCGCCCCGATCACCTTCGGGGCGCGCCGTCGCTTCTGGCCCCTCAGCTCGTCGCTCGTTCTCCGCTCGCGAACTCACTCACCGCTCTCCCTCTGTTCCTGTTCGCCCTTCGCTTCTTCCGCCTCTCGCGCGATGGCCGGTGTGTACGGTTCGCCTCCCAACGTCGCCTTCTCGAACGAAGGCGAGTTTTCGAACGCGGCGTCCTCGAAGTCGGGCCTGGTCACGAAGGTGGTTCCGACAAAACGAGTGTGCCCTTTGAAGATGGTGTCTTCGAAGTCGGCGACTTCGTTGAAGGTCGTGGTTATGAACGCGGTGTCGCCGTTGAAGGTGGCCGTATTGAAGATCGCCATTTCCCTGAAGGTTGCCCCCATGAAGATGGCGAATCTGGAAAACGTGGCACAGGGGAACAGGGTGAAGCCTTCGAAGACGGTTCCCGAGAACCGGGTTTCGCAGTCGAAGGTGGCCCCGACGAAACTGACATCGTCAGTGAAGGTCGTCCTCTCGAATGTCGCGTGGCCGGTGAAGATGGACCAGTCGAAATTGGCGAAAGGAATATGACACGCTCTCAGGTCGATCTCGATGAGCGTGGCTCTGGTGAGGTCGAGGGTGAGAACCTCGGGCCAGAAGCTCTTGTTGGTGGGGATGCCGTCGCTGTCGTAGGTGGGGCGGAGGTGAGCGGCGAGAATACGCTGAGCGGCGAGACGGACGTCTCGTTCCAGTTCGGCTTCTCGACGACTCGGATTCTTGGGAGCCGTGTCACGGCCATGAGGTCGGGCTAATCTTTTTCGTTGGTTCTTGTTGGTGACCAGGGGACGCTCGACGTTCGCGCTCCCTGTTCGGTCGCCTGTTTCTGGGGGAGGGGTGTAGGGCGTGCGGAGGTAGCCGCACAGGAGGTTGACAATGGTCTGTCGATGCTCGGGGTTGTTCTGGGCGAGTCGTTCCAGGGCGTAGAGGCCGGCTAATCGGACCACGTGTTTGTCGGAGCCGAGTTGTTCGGCGGCCTTGGTGTACAGCTCGGTGATCCGACGCTCGGTCGCGTCGTGTTCGGTGATCTGACTGGTGCGTTCGGACAGGCGGTGGGCCTGTTCGGTGGACCACTGCCGACGGCTGGCCAGCACCAGGGCCACGACACCGCCGGTGCCCGCGCCGACGCTCAGCGCGGTCTTCACGAGGTCGGTGCGTTCGCCGACTGATGCTGGGTCGAGCGCCCACACCAACACCACGATGGTGAGTCCGGTGATCAGCAGGACCGGCAGGACCACCACACTGGCCAGCCACCACAGCGACTCCGGTCGTGCCCGCCACCGGCGTTTTCCTTGCCGCTTCGGCTCTTCCGTCTCTTCCACGCCCGACATGATCGGCGGAACCGGGCCGCTCCAAGACCGGTTCCGCCGATCCGACGGTCAGCTCAGGGCGCGATGTGGAACTCGCCGGAGTAGGTGCTGAGGGCGCGGCCGCCGAGCAGGAGCCGGTCCCCGTCGACGTCGACCGAGAGGACGCCCCGCCGGGGCGACGCCTGGACGGCCGTCAGGCGGGAGCGACCCAGGCGTCGTGACCACAGTGGACCGAGGCAGCAGTGCGCCGACCCGGTCACCTGGTCCTCGTCCACCCCGAGGTTGGGCGCGAACACGCGGGACGTGAAGTCGGCCCCGTTCGCGCCGCCCTGCGCGGTGACGGTCACCCGCAGGACCGGGAAGTCCCGCAGCCGCGCGGTGTTCGGCTGGAGCCGCTCGACGGCCTCCGGCGAGTCCAGCTCGACCACGAAGTCGTTCTCGGCCAGCCCGAACCACGGTTCGTCGGCCACGCCGAGGGCGTCGAGGAGGCCGTCCGGGGCCGAGGCCTCCACCAACTCGACCGGGGACAGCTCCAACCAGATCTGGTCGCCCTCGGGCCGGGCCACCAACGTCCCGCCCCCGGTGCGGAACGTGATCGGCTGGCCGGCCGGCACGGCCCCGTTCTCGTACAGCACGTGCGCGGCGGCGAGGGTCCCGTGGCCGCACAGCGGGAGTTCCGTGCTGGGGGTGAACCACCGGATGCCGTAGCCCTCGGACTCCGGCCACACGAACACCGTCGCGGGCTGGTTGAACTCCGCGCCGACCCGCCGCAGCCACGTCTCCTCCGCCGGCTCCTCCAGCAGGAGGACGGTGGCGGGATTGCCGCCGAACGGCGTCGTGCTGAACGCGTTCACCCCGTAGAACCGCACCTGTTGACGCTCCTCGTGCTCGTGGCCCGTCCGCTGCGGGCGGTAGGGAGGATCGTGTTGCCCCGATCGGGGCTGGTCAAACGGTGTTCGAGGTCACGGCGCCTGCCTTTTCGGTCACATCGTGACGGTCGCGACGGGACGAGGACGCGGGGCGGCGGCCTCAGCGCTGGGCCGTCCGCGAGCGCTGACGGGCGAAGTCGCGGAAGGCCCGCACCGACGGCGGCAGGGGGCGGTCGGCGGCCCAGACCAGGCCGATCGTGCGGCTGGCTCCGGGCAGCAGGTCCAGCTCGACCGTGCCGGGCGGGGGCATCGGCCAGGCACGGCAGACCACCGTCACGCCCAGCCCCGCCGCGACCAACCCGCGCAGGGTGTCCGTCTCCTCGCCCTCGAAGGCCAGACGCGGGCTGAAGCCCGCCTTCGCGCACAGCGCGTCGGTGATCTGCCGCAGGCCGTACCCCGGGCTGAGGGCGACGAAGTCCTCGTCGGCCAGCTCGACCAGGCGCACGCGACGCCGTTTCGCCAGGCGGTGGTGTTCGGGCACCAGCACCACGAGCGGCTCCTCGTGCAGGGGCGCCGCCGCGAAGTCGGGGGAGTCGGTCGGCGGTGGCGAGGTGAGCACGAGGTCGACCTCGCCCAGTCGGAGCCGGTCCAGCAACCCCTCGTGGGACCCCTGCACCAGCGCGAACCGCACCTGGGGGAACCGCTCCCGGAACCCCTGCACCAGGTGGGGGACGAGGGTCTGGCCGAGCGTGTGCAGGAACGCGAGCGAGACGTGACCCCTTCCGGGGTCCGCCTCCTCCACCGCCCGGCGGTATCCGCTGGTCACGGCCGCCAGGGCGTGTTCGGCGGCGTCCGCGAGGAACCGGCCGGCCCTGGTGAGCTGGACGCGTCGTCCCACCCGGACGACGACCGGGGTGCCCAGCTCCTCGCCCAACGCGGCGAGCCAGCGGCTCACGGTGGGTTGCGGAATGCCCAGGCGCTCCGCCACGCGGGTGATGTGCGGGTCCCTGCCGAGTTCCCGGAGCAGCGTGAGCCGGGGCGCGAGCCCGGTGGCCAGCGCTTCCGCCCTCTCATTCAGCACGGTATGGATTCTGGCCGTTCTTCGTATTGGACGCATCGGTTGGGGCATGCCTAGCGTCGCCGCTCGTGACCTCCCTGACCGGGTCGACAGCCCCACCGGTGCCCCTGCGCCGCATCGGGATCGCGGTGTTGTGCGCGGGGCTCGCGGTGTTCGCCCTGCTCTACGCGCCCCAGCCGGTCCTGCCGCAGATCGCGGCCGAGTTCCGGCTCGACCCGGGGACGGCGGCGCTGGCCGTCACCGTCAGCACCGCGGCCGTCGCGGTGGCGGTCGTGCCCGTCGCGACCGTGTCCGAGGCGGTGGGCCGCCGCCCCGTGATGCTGGTGTCGCTGGCCCTCGCCGTCCTGGTCGGCGTGGCGATGCCCTTCGCGCCCACCTTCGGCGCGCTGGTCGCGCTGCGCGCGGTGCAGGGCGTGGCGGTCGCCGGACTGCCGGCCACGGCCATGGCGTACCTGGCCGAGGAGATCGGCTCGACGCGGCTGGGCTCGCTCATGGGTGTCTACGTCGCCGGCACCACCGTCGGGGGGATGAGCGGCCGACTGGTCGCCGGCGTCGTGGCCGACGACGTGTTCGTGCGCGACGCCGGGTGGCGGGGTGGTCTCGTCGCCGTCTCGGTCCTGTCGGCCGTCTGCGGCCTGCTGGTCGCCTGGCTGCTCCCCGCGTCCCGTCGGCACCAGCGGCAGCCGCTGCGGGTCGCCCCGCTCATCGCGGGCCTGCGCTCCGCCGTCACCGATCCGGTCCTGTACGGGCCGTACGTGGTGGCCGTGCTGTCGGTCGGGTCCTTCATCGGGATCTACAACGCCATCGGGTTCCGGCTCGTGTCGCCGCCGTTCCAGGTCAGCCCCGCCGTCGCCGCGTTGGTGTTCCTCGCGTACGCGGCCGGCGGGATCTGCTCGGCGGTGGCCGGCCGCCTCGCCGACCGGTTCGGCCGGCCCGTCGTGCTGCTCAGCGCCCTGGCGCTGACCGCGGTCGGCGTCGTCATGACCCTGCCCGACCAGCTCGGGTGGGTGCTGGCCGGCCTGGCGGTGCTCACCGGCGCGTTCTTCGCCGCGCACGCGGTCTCCAGCGGGTGGGTCGGCGCGCGGGCCGACCCGGCGGCCAGGGGGCAGGCGTCCTCGGTCTACCTGTTCGCGTACTACCTGGGCAGCAGCGTCGGGGGATGGCTCGGCAGCACGGTGTACGGCGTGTGGGGGTGGTCCGCCCTCGTCGCGACCACCTGCGCGTGGTTGTCCGCCGCGGTCGTCGCCGTGGTCATGGCGACGTGGTTGCCGGCCCACTCCTCGGCGGACGGCCGGGGGCGCAGGGCCGAGGAGTTCGATGTGGACGGTGCGGACCGTCAGGAGAGGATCTCGCGGTAGACCTCCACGGTCCGTTCCGCCACCGTCGCCCAGGAGAACTCCTCGACCGCCCGTTGCCGGCCGGCCCGCCCCATCGCCGCCGCCCGCGCCGGGTCCGCCAGCAGCTCGTTGACCGCGTCGGCGAGCGCACGCTCGTACTCCTCGGGCTCCGACGCGTCGTAGGGCACCAGCAGCCCCGTCCTGCCGTGCGCGACGACCTCGGGGATGCCGCCGACGTCGGAGGCGACGACCGCGGTCCCGCACGCCATCGCCTCCAGGTTCACGATCCCCAGCGGCTCGTACACCGAGGGGCAGACGAACACCGTGGCGCGCGAGAGGATCTGGCGCAGTTCCGGCTGCTCAAGCATCCTCTGGACCCAGAAGACCCCGGGGCGGGCGCTGGCCAGCCGCGCCACGCGCGCGCTCGTCTCCTCGGCGATCTCCGGGGTGTCCGGGGCCCCCGCGCACAACACGACCTGCGCGTCGTGGTCGATCCGGTGCGCCGCGGACACCAGGTGCCCCACGCCCTTCTGCCGCGTGATCCGGCCGACGAACGCCACCACGGGACGGGCGGGGTCGATCCCGAAGCGCTCCAGCACGTCCGTCCCGTCCACGGGATGGAACGCGGTCGTGTCGATGCCGTTGCGCACCACGTGCACCCGGTCGGGGTCGAGCGCCGGGTAGCAGTCGAGGACGTCGGCGCGCATCCCCTCACTCACCGCGATCAGCGCGTCGGCGGCCTCGTAGGCGGTGCGCTCCACCCACGACGACAGGCGGTAGCCGCCGCCGAGCTGCTCGGCCTTCCACGGCCGGCGCGGCTCCAGCGAGTGCGTGGTGATCACGTGCGGGACGTCGTGCAGCACCTTGGCGAGGTGGCCGGCCAGGTTCGCGTACCAGGTGTGCGAGTGGACCAGGTCCACCCCGTCCACGGCCGCGGTGATCGACAGGTTCACCGCCAGGGCGCGCAGCGCCGGGTTCGCCCCGTCCAGCCAGCGTGCTCCGTCCTGCCCGATCGGGTGGTGATGGGGGATCGCGTCCCGCACCGCGTCGGCGCGCGGCCCGCCGAAGCAGTGGACGTCGACGTCGACGAGATCCCGTAGTCGGGGCACGAGGGAACCCACGTGGACTCCGGCGCCGCCGTAGACCTCCGGAGGGAATTCGCGGGTCAACACGCCGATGCGCACCCTTCCGGAGGTTAGTGGCGGCCGGTCGCGGACGGGGGCAGCGCGGGTGTGCTGCGCCCGGGTGAACGTTGGACGTCGGGGCCGGTCTCACCCCGTCCCGCCCCGGCTGGTCGGTGGCCGCTCCCCACGGCCCCGGATAGGGTCGGCCCTCGTGAAGGGGCAGCCCCACGTCCTCGGGATCGTGCTGGCGGGCGGTGAAGGAAAACGGCTGTGGCCCCTGACCGCGGACCGGGCCAAACCGGCCGTGCCGTTCGGGGGAAACTACCGCCTGGTCGACTTCGTGCTGTCCAACCTGGTCAACGCCGGCTACCACAAGCTGTGCGTGCTCACCCAGTACAAGTCCCACTCCCTGGACCGCCACATCTCCACCACGTGGCGGCTGTCCAGCGTGCTCGGCCAGTACATCACCCCGGTCCCCGCGCAGCAGCGACTCGGCCCCCGCTGGTACCTGGGCAGCGCGGACGCGATCTTCCAGTCGCTGAACCTGGTGTACGACGAGCGACCCGACCACATCGTGGTGTTCGGCGCCGACCACGTGTACCGGATGGACCCGGCGCAGATGGTGGAGCAGCACGTGGAGAGCGGGGCCGGGGTGACCGTCGCCGGCATCCGGGTGCCCAGGGCGGAGGCCAAGGCGTTCGGGTGCATCGACTCCGACGCGTCCGGGCGGATCACCCGGTTCCTGGAGAAGCCCGCCGAGCCGCCGCACGTCCCCGACGACCCCGAGGTGACCTTCGCGTCGATGGGCAACTACGTGTTCAGCACGGAGGTGCTCGTCGAGGCCCTGCGGTCGGACGCGGCCAACCCCGACTCCGACCACGACATGGGCGGCGACATCATCCCGTTGCTGGTGGCGCACGGCGAGGCCGCGGTCTACGACTTCGCCGACAACGTCGTGCCGGGCACGACCGAACGGGACCGGGGCTACTGGCGCGACGTCGGCACGCTCGACGCCTACTACGACGCGCACATGGACCTCGTGTCCGTGCACCCGGTGTTCAACCTCTACAACCGGCACTGGCCGATCCGCACGGCCACGCCGCCGTTGCCCCCGGCCAAGTTCGTGGAGGGCGGCACCGCGCAGGA
This sequence comes from Streptoalloteichus tenebrarius, assembly GCF_024171885.1. Classification (GTDB taxonomy): domain Bacteria; phylum Actinomycetota; class Actinomycetes; order Mycobacteriales; family Pseudonocardiaceae; genus Streptoalloteichus; species Streptoalloteichus tenebrarius. Next base: position 21,075 of record NZ_JAMTCP010000051.1, read on the forward strand.
GTCGATCGTCGGCCCCGGCTCGATCATCTCGGGGGCGTCCGTGCGGCACTCCGTGGTCGGGTGCGACGTCGTGGTGGAGGCCGGCGCGCACGTCGAGGGCAGCGTGTTGCTGCCGGGCGTGCGGGTCGGGAAGGGCTCGGTGGTGCGGCGGGCCATCCTGGACAAGAACGTGGTGGTCGCCGACGGCGCGCAGATCGGGCTCGACGCCGAGGTCGACCGGGAGCGCTGGACGGTCAGCACGAGCGGGGTCGTCGTCCTCGGCAAGGGAACGCGCGTCGACTGACGTCGCCCGCGCCGAGCCCACCGACCCCACCGACCCCGCTGAGCCCCCCGAGCCCGCCGGCCTCCGAACCTCGAAACCCGTGTCGTTTCCCGAGATTCGGCGGTTGATTTCCGGTTCCCCGTGACGAGGATTGACGAACAGGTGTCACCCCTTCGCGCGCATTTCCCGCCCTCGGTCGAAGAACCGCGGCGCGCCGGCGCGATGTGATCAACATATGGAGTGACGTTCCCACCCGAACTGTTGATGTCGAACGGAAAACGCGCCGGGAGCGGTCAGGGAACGCGGCGGGGACCTCCGCCCGCGGAGCACGCGGAAAACCCGCGCGCGCGGCGACGGAGTAGCGCGGCGTGTGATCCGCGAGGGACCAGCACCCAATCGGCGTCCGTGGGCGGAGAAGGACCAGGACCGCCCATGGACGCCTCCGGCGCCGGGACCCGCCTCAGAGCTTCGTGGCGGCGAGCAGGCCGCCGTCCAGCGGCAACAGCACCGGGACGAGGGACTCGTCGTCGCGCACCGCGCGCGCGACCTCGCGGATTGCCACCGTCTCCGGGTCCCGGTGCGCCGGGTCGGCGACCCGGCCCTGGCCCAGCGCGTTGTCGAACACGATGACGCCGCCCGGCCGCAGGAGCCGCACGCCCTCCTCCAGGCAGCGCGGGTACTCCGTCTTCGTCGCGGCCACCAGGACCAGGTCGTACCCGCCGTCGGTGAGCCGGGGCAGCACCTCCAGCGCCTGCCCCATGATCAGCCGGGTCCTGCCCGGCGCGACCCCGGCCTCGGCGAAGGCCCGCTTGGCGGCCCTCTGGTGCTCCGGCTCCACGTCGATCGAGGTCAGCACGCCGTCGGGCGCCATGCCCCTCAGCAGCCACAGCCCGCTCACCCCGGACCCGGTCCCGACCTCGACCACCGCCCTCGCGCGCAGCGTGGCGGCCAGGAACCGCAGCGCCGCGCCGGCGCCCGGTCCGACGGACGGGCAGCCCAGCTCGGCGCCTCGGGCGCGGGCGGTCTGGAGCACCTCGTCCTCGGTGAGGTAGCCCTCGACGTAGTCCGACACCTCGGGCGCGGTGCTGGTCGGCGTTCCGGGGGTCACGAGGGGAGGTTAGCGGGGGTCTGACGGCTTCTCAGGGGGAATGCCCGGGGAAACCCGGAGGACAGGACGCCGTCCGCATTCTCAGACTGTTCTCAGGTCGCTCTCACGGTCGCCTCACGAGTGGACGGAATCCTGAACCCGGGGTCATGGGACACGTCACGCCCACCGGAGTGGCGACCCGGCGTTCGGCCTCCACCCGGAGCCCCGGGAACACGGACCCGACCGTGCACGTTGTCGAGAGGGCGGACAAGCCCGCCAGGAGGTGCCCTACCAGACGATGCGTACGCTGCCGACCGCGACGCCCGACGTCGCGACCACGACCGCCGCTCCCCAGGAGACGGCCGGCTGGACGCCGCCGTCCTGGGACGAGGTGGTTCGGGAACACGCGGACCGCGTCTACCGGCTGGCCTACCGCCTCACCGGGAACCAGCACGACGCCGAGGACCTCACCCAGGAGACGTTCATCCGGGTGTTCCGCTCCCTGGCCTCCTACAAACCGGGCACCTTCGAGGGCTGGCTGCACCGGATCACGACCAACCTGTTCCTGGACATGGCGCGCCGCCGGTCGCGGCTGCGCATGGAGGGCCTGCCCGAGGACACCGACCGGCTGCCCGGCGGCGACCCGAGCCCCGAGCAGGTCTACTCCGAGACCCACCTGGACCCCGACCTCCAGGCGGCGCTGGACGAGCTGCCGCCGGAGTTCCGCGCCGCCGTGGTCCTCTGCGACGTGGAGGGCCTGTCCTACGAGGAGATCGGCGCCACACTCGGGGTGAAGCTCGGCACGGTCCGGAGCAGGATCCACCGTGGCCGGCAGGCTCTCAAGGCGGCGCTGGAGCGCCGCCGCGTCGGTGCTCGGGAGGACCTTGCATGACCCACTTGCGCGGGTGGGCGCTACCGGTGCAACACCTTGCGCCGGACGCCGTCGTGGCCTTCGTCGACGGTGAGCTGTCGCCCACCGCCCACGACAGGGCCGCGGCCCACCTCGCGCGGTGCCCCCAGTGCGCGGCCGAGGCCGCGACGCAGCGGCAGGCCCGCGCGGCGGTGCGCGCCGCGGCGGCCCCGCACGTCCCCACGGGACTGCTGGCGGCCCTGCGGGACATCCCGCGGAACACCGAGCTGCCGCCGCCGCCCGACAACCTGGCGGTGAGTGAGGACGGGCAGCTCGTGGCCGTGCTCCGACCCCGCCCCGCCCGTGGCGGCGGCCCCAGGGGCTCCGGCGGCTCCGGCGGCTCCGGACGGGTGTTCGGCGAGGGCCCGGTCCTGGGCTCCTCCGCGCCGCTGGGCGCCGGCCCGGCCGTGCTGGGCCAGCAGCGCCGCGGCCGGCGGAGCTGGCAGGGCGCGGGCCTGGTCGTCTCCGGACTGGTCCTCGGCGCGTTGGCCCTGGTCCCCTCGGTCGCGCCGGTCGGCGGCGACTCCGACGGCGAGGAGCCCTCGCGCGTCGCGCCGGCCAACGCCAGGGCCGTCTTCGGCGGCGAGGGCGCGCGGCCCGCTCCCACCACGACGTCCGCTCCGACGCCCACGAGGACCTCGGGCGCGGTCGACCCCCGGCTGAACGGCGATCCCGCCGCGGTGGGCCCCGACGGCGGCCCGACCCCCGCGAGCCAGCTCCGGCCACCGCTGATCAATCCGCACTTCGATCGCTGAGCCGGGGGGACCCGCTACGCGGACTTCACCTGTCCGGCGGCAGGATGAGGACCGGCGGACGGCTGCCCACACCCCGTCGGGTGATCTCGGCGGCCGGACGGGTCATCCGTCGCCGCCCACCCAGTCCGTCCCGTCCGACCGCCGCCACGGGGAGCGATGAGCCAGCAGCCGCCGCCGAGCCCGCACCAGCCCGAGCCGGCCGCCCGCGCCGAGCACGCGGGCCCGGCCGCGCCGTCCGCCCCGGCCACGCCGCCCGCCGACGCCGCCCCGGCCGCCCCGAGCGACGCGCCGGAGGGCCGTCCCCGGCTGCGGCCGCGCCCGGTGGCCAAGCCGCCGGTCGACCCGGCCCAGGCCGCGGTGTTCGCCCGACCCCGCGACGTGCGCGGCTCCTTCGCGCCCCGGCAGGAGCGCGGCGAGCAGAAGAGCGCCGGCCTGCTGTTGACGCCCCCGCCACCCGAGGTGCTCCAGAAGGCGTTCCGCCGGCCGGACGGCAGCGAGGAGCTGCTGCAACGTCCGCCGGGATCGCGCCGTGACGACGACCGGGGGCGCGCGGAGTCGCCGTTCTGGAACGAGGACGCCGAGCGCGACCCGTGGCGCGACCCGGCCGCGGCCGCGGTGCTCGGACCTCCCGCCGTGGACGTGGAGGAGGGCGCGGGCGGCGAGCCGAAGGAACGCGCCGAGGGAGCGCGACTGAGCCTGCGCGAGCTGCTGTTCGGCCGCCGCGTGCGGCCCACCGCGCTGGCCGCCCTGTTCGGCGCGGCGCTGCTCGTGGGCGCCGTCGGCGGCTTCCTGGGCCGCCTCACCGCCGAGGAGGGCAGCCCGCTGACCTCGCCGGACGTCACGCTCGCCGAGGTCACCCCCGGCAAGGAGCGGCCGGCGGGCTCGGTGTCCGACGTGGCGGGCAGGGTGCTGCCCGCCGTGGTATCGATCGAGGTCGTGGTCGGCAACGGCGGTAGCACCGGCTCGGGCGTGGTGATCGACGGCGGCGGCTACGTGCTCACCAACAACCACGTGATCGCCGACGCGGCCAAGGGCGACGCCGCCAAGCTGTTCGTCGTCTTCCACGACGGCACCCGCACGCAGGGCCGGATCGTCGGGCGGGACCCGAAGACCGACCTCGCCGTGGTCAAGGTCGAGGTGCGCAACCCCACCGTCATCCAGCTCGGGAAGTCCGGCGACCTGAAGGTGGGCGACGGCGTGATCGCCATCGGCTCGCCGCTGGGCCTGGCCAGCACGGTCACCGAGGGCATCGTCAGCGCCGTCAACCGCGCCGTGCGCCTGGAGGGCGAGGGCGGCGGCCCCGTCGTGATCAACGCCGTGCAGACCGACGCGGCGATCAACCACGGCAACTCCGGCGGCGCGCTCGTCGACTCGCGGGGCGCGCTGGTGGGCATCAACACCGCGATCCGCACGGCCAGCGAGGGCGGCGGCTCGGTGGGCATCGGGTTCGCCATCCCGGTCGACGACGCGCGCCGCATCGCCGAGGAGCTGATCCGCAACGGCCAGGTCAAGCACGCCGAGCTGGGCGTGAACACCAAGACCGTGATGGACGGCAGCGGCAGTGGGGCCCAGGTGCAGAACGTCCGCCAGGGCAGCGCCGCCGCCGAGGCCGGCATCGCCGAGGGCGACATCATCACCAAGCTCGGGGACCGGGCGGTGCGCAGCGCCGACGACCTGGTGGTGGCCGAGCACCAGCAGAAGATCGGGCAGCGGGTGCCGGTGCAGGTCGTGCGCCAGGGTCGGCAGATCACCCTGGAGGCGGCGCTCAAGTCCGACTGAGCGCCCGGCCGGGCGGGGTGTGGCAACCGCCATCTGGGCCCTCGACGGCTTCCCCTGGCGGGTTACCCTGGTCGCGGTCACGGACGCGGAGGTGCCGGGTGCTGGAGAACATCGGCTGGGGCGAGATCCTGGTGCTCGTCGTGGCCGGCCTGTTCATCCTCGGCCCCGAGCGGCTGCCGTCCGCGGCGGCGTGGCTGGGGCGGACCGTCCGGCAGGTCCGCGAGTACGCGACCGGCGCGCGGCAGCAGTTGCGCGACGAGCTGGGCCCGGAGTTCGACGAGATCCGCAAGCCGCTGGAGGACCTGCGCGAGCTGCGCAACTTCGACCCCAAGCGCGCCGTGACGCGGCACCTGCTCGACGACGGGGACTCCGACTTCCGGGCGCCGGACTACCGCGCGACGAACAACGGCTACTCGGACTACCCGCCGCCGGCGCCGCGGCCGGCGCAGAAGCCGCTTCAGCCGCACGAGCGTCCGCCCTTCGACCCGGACGCCACCTGACCTGCTCCCACTCGCCTGATCGACGGGCCTGGCCCTCGGTCAGGTCTTCGCGCGTCTGGCGACCCGCGTCCAGCGATCCAGCACCCCCTCAAGGTGCCCGTGAAACAACGTCTCAAGGTGCCCGTGAAACAACGTGCCCCTGAAACGCCTCGGCACGGCACACCAGGTGGGGTGCCGTGCCGAGGGAGAGCGTGGGGTTCGTCAGCGACCGGCGGGGCTCACGCTGAGCAGGCGGCCCGCCAGGCCCCGCGCCCGGGTCGACAGCCGCTTGGCGACGTCGCGCAGCACCGCGGCGGCCGGGGCCTCCGGGTCGGACAGGACCAGCGGCTGGCCCGCGTCACCGGCCTCCCGCAGGCGCGGGTCGAGCGGCACCTGGCCCAGCAGCGGGACCTCCGAGCCCACGGCCCTGGTCAGCGACTCGGCCACGGTCTGGCCACCACCGGAGCCGAAGACGTCCATCCGGGAGCCGTCGGGCATCTCCAGCCAGGACATGTTCTCGATCACGCCCGCCAGCCGCTGGTGGGTCTGCAACGCGATCGCGCCCGCCCGCTCGGCCACCTCGGCCGCGGCCTGCTGCGGCGTGGTGACGACCAGGATCTCCGCGTTCGGGATGAGCTGGGCCACCGAGATCGCCACGTCGCCGGTGCCCGGCGGCAGGTCGAGCAGCAGCACGTCGAGGTCGCCCCAGAACACGTCGGCGAGGAACTGCTGGAGGGCGCGGTGCAGCATCGGCCCCCGCCACACCACCGGGGTGTTGCCCGGGGTGAACTGGCCGATGGAGATCACCTTCACGCCGTGCGCCTGCGGCGGCATGATCATCGTCTCGACCTTGGTCGGCCGGCCGGTGGCGCCCAGCATGCGCGGGACGGAGTGGCCGTAGATGTCGGCGTCCACCACGCCGACGGACAGCCCCCGGTCGGCCATGGCCGCGGCCAGGTTGACCGTGACGCTGGACTTGCCGACGCCGCCCTTGCCGGAGGCCACGCAGTACACCCGGGTCAGCGAGCCCGGCTGGGCGAACGGGATGACCGGGTCGCTGGAGTCGCCCCGCAGCTTCCGCCGCAGCTCCGTGCGCTGCTCGTCGCTCATGACGTCCAGCTCGACCCGCACCTCCCGCACGCCGGGCAGCGCGGACACGGCGGAGGTGACGTCCTTGGTGATCTTGTCTCGCAGCGGACAGCCCGCGACCGTGAGGAACACCGCGACGTCGACGACGCCGTTCTCGGCGACGCGGACGTCCTTGACCATGCCCAGCTCGGTGATCGGCCGGCGGATCTCGGGGTCCTGCACGCGGGCCAGCGCCTCGCGCACGGCGTCCGTGGTCGGGACGGTCTGACTGGTGGTCACGGGGCGACCTTCCGACGATCGGTTCGGGTGATGGCCATGCTAGTCGCGCGCGGGGCGCGTTCAGGTGACTGGTGGGTAACCCCCGAGAGATGGGGGCGCTCCGCAGTCATGTAGACGCGCTCCGTAACATTTGCACTGTGTCCAAGACCGGAACCGCCCGGTTACCGACGAGGGACGAACTGTCGGCCTGGCGCTCCTTCCTCCGTGCCCACGCCCGGATCACCCGTCGTCTCGAAGCCGAGCTCATCGCCGAACAACGCCTGTCACTGGCGGCCTACGACGTGCTGGTCCAGCTCGCCGAGGCGCCGGAGAAACGGATGCGGATGACCGAACTGGCCGAAGCCGTGCTGCTCTCCCGGTCGGGGGTGACCCGGTTGGTGGACCGACTGGAGCGGAACGGCCTGGTCTGCCGGGAGCGGGCGGACGAGGACGGGCGGGGCGTGGTGGCCGTCTTGACCAGGCGTGGGCTGGACCGGCTGCGCACCGCGTCCAACACGCACCTGTCCGGCATCGTCCGGCACTTCGCCTCCGCGGTCGGCGACGAGGAACTCGACCTGCTGAGCCGCACCTGCGCCCGCCTGGCCAACGGCGACATCCCCGACGCCCCGTCCCGCAGGGCCGACCCCTGACCCCTCCCGGCCGGCCGCCGGCCCGGCGCGTGCGAGAGTGGGGGTGTGAGTGAGCCCCGGGTGATCAGGACCGTCGGCCTGCTGCACGTCGTGGGCCGGCGGCTGCTCGTGGTGCGCCCCAGGGGCAAGGCCGCGTTCTACCTGCCCGGCGGGAAGCTGGAGCCGGGCGAGGCGGAACCGGACGCGCTGCGGCGCGAGGTTCGCGAGGAGTTGGGCGTCGAGCTGGCGCCCGACTCGGTGCGGGAGGCCGGCCGGTACCTCTCCGCCGCCTACGGCGAGGGCGAGGGCGTGCTGGTCGACCTGTCCTGCTACACCGCCGAGCTGACCGGGCGGCCGCGCCCCTCGGCCGAGGTGGACGAGCTGGCGCTGGTGACCGAGGGCGAGTACCTGGCGCACCAGGAGACCGCTCCGGTGATCGTCGAGTTGCTGCGCGACCTGCGGGCGTCCGGCCTCGTCGCCGCCTGACCCCAGCCCCGACGGCGCGACGCCAGCCCCGACGGCGCGACGCCGGCTCCGGCCTCAGTCCTCCCCGCCGGCGTGCCGCCTGCGCTCGTCGTCCAGCAGACCGGCCCTGACCAGGTCCGCCCGCAGCCGGTCCAGCTCGCCCCGCAGGTAGTCCCTGGTCACCCCCTCGCCGAGCGCCAGCCGCACCGACGCCAGCTCGCGGGCCAGGAACTCGGTGTCGGCCTTGGTCCGCTCCGCCCGCATCCGGTCCTCCTCCAGCGAGACCCGGTCCCGGTCGTCCTGCCGGTTCTGCGCGAGCAGGATCAGCGGGGCCGCGTAGGCCGCCTGGGTGGAGAAGGCCAGGTTGAGCAGGATGAACGGGTACGGGTCCCAGGCCAGCGACGCGGCGGCGAGGTTGACCGCGATCCACACGACCACGATCACCGTCTGCCAGAACAGGAAGGTCCCCGTCCCGAGGAACCGGGCGATGCGCTCGGAGAACCGGCCGAACGCCTCCGGGTCGACCTCGATGGTCAGCCGGCGGGGCGTGCGGGGCTGGTCGAGACGGCGTCGGGTCAGCAGCTCGGGCATGGGTGTCCTCCGGTGGTCGCCGGCCGGGCCGCCCGGCCGGTCCCGCGGTGCGGGCGCGGGCTCCCGCGCCGGACCGGCCCGGATCACCCGGGCTGGTCCAGCTCCTCGGTCTCCGGCAGGCCGGTCTCGCGCCAGCCCTCCGGCAGCAGGTGGTCGAGCACGTCGTCCACGGTCACCGCGCCCAGCAGGTGCTCCTGGTCGTCGACGACCGGCGCGCAGACCAGGTTGTAGGCGGCGAAGTAGCGGGTGACCTCGCCCAGCGTGGCCGTGGGCGGCAGTCGGGCGAGGTCGGCGTCGGCCACCCCGGCGACCAGGTGCGACGGCGGCTCGCGCAGGAGCTGCTGGATGTGCACGCAGCCGAGGTAGCGGCCGGTCGGCGTGGCCGAGGGCGGCCGGCAGACGAAGACCATGCTGGCCAGGGCGGGCGTCAGGTCGGGGTTGCGGACCAGCGCCAGCGCCTCGGCGACGGTGGCGTCCGGGGCGAGCACGACCGGCTCCGGCGTCATCAGACCGCCCGCGGTGTCGAAGGAGTAGGCGAGCAGGCGGCGCACCGGCGCGGACTCCTCCGGCTCCATCAGCTCCAGCAGCCGGTCCTTGTGCCGCTCCGGCAGCTCGCCCAGCAGGTCGGCGGCGTCGTCGGGGTTCATCGCCTCCAGTACGTCCGCCGCCCTGTCCTCGCCGAGGTAGGTGAGCACGTCCTTCTGGTCGTCCTCGGGCAGCTCCTCGATCACGTCGGCCAGGCGTTCGTCGTCGAGCGCGTCGACCACCTCGTAGCGGCGCTTGAGCGGCAGCTCGTGCAGGGCGCTGGCGACGTCGACCGCGCGCATGGTGTCGAAGACGGCGAGCAGCTCCTGCGCGCCCTGGGGCTGCCCGGTGATCTCGGCGAGGCCGAGCCCCGTGACCTCGTCCCAGGCCACGACCTGGAGCGGGCCGCGCCGGGCGAGGCGGCCGGTGCGCTCCCGGACCGCGAGCCGGGTGACCAGCCAGTCCCTGGTGCGGGTCTGCTCCATGCCCGCGTCGACCACGATCATCTCGACGTCGGTGGACCGCAGCCGGACGCGGGCGTCGAGCATCTCGCCCAGCACGAGCAGCTCGTTGGGGCGCTGGTGGAAGCGGCGGAGGTTGACCGAGCCGGTCGCCAGGGTCACCGCGTTGGGCTCGATCGCGTTGACCCGCAGCATCGGCACGAAGATCCGGCGCCGGGTGACCAGCTCGACGACCAGTCCGAGCACGCGCGGGGCCTGTCGGGCGATCCGCATCCCGACGACCACGTCGCGGACCTTGCCGACGGACTCGCCGTCGGGGCCGAACACCCCCAGTCCGGCGAGCTGCGCTGCGTAGACCCGGGTCGCGCCTCCCACTCCGATCAGGTTAATCGGGTGGTCCCCCGTCCGCCGGGCAGCGCGCCGTCGTTCAGACGTTCTTCTCCAACCGTTCCCGCAGCGCGCGCAGAACGGCGAGGGCGGTGACCAGGTCTTCGGCCGGGATCGCCCTGGCCAGCTCGTCGGCCCACGCGGTTTGCGACGGCCCGAGCGCGCGCAGGGCGTGTTCCCCCTGTTCGGTGATGTGGATGAGGGGCGCCCGACGGTCCCGCGGATTGGGGTGGGCGGCCACCAGGCCGTCGGCCCGCAACCGGTCGACGGTCTCCTGCACGCTCTGGCGGCGCAGGCCCCTGGCGCGCGCGACCTGCGCGACGGTGGCCGGGCCGTGCGCGAGCACGCCGAGCACCTGCCAGCGGGCGCTGGTCAGGCCGTGGGGGGCGGTCATCGCGTCGCCGGCCCGCAGGACCAGGCCGTTGAGGGCGAACACCTCCTCGACCAGATCGGTGACGACGTCTCCTCCCGAGGTTCGCCTGGGCACGCTGCTAGGGTGGGGTTTTGACAGGGGCCTGTCAAACTCGCTCCTGGCTGGTCGACTGGTGAGGGTGGGGACATGGGCAACGCTCGGCCCGGCCCGGCGCACGAACGGCTCGGTGCGCTGGTCGGGGAGTGGGAAGGCGAGGAGGAGTTCGCGGCCACGCCGTGGGCGCCGGCCGGCACGGCACGGTCGCGGCACAGCTTCCGGTCGGGGGTGGGCGGACTGGCCGTCATCCACGACTACGCGCAGGTGCGCGACGGCGAGCCGTTCGACGGGCACGGGTTCTTCACGGCGGACCCGGGGACCGGCGAGGTCGTGTGGTTCTTCTTCGACGGCGTCGGGTTTCCGCCGGACGTGCCGCTGCGGGGCGACTGGGACGCCGACGGGGTGCTGCGGCTGGCCAAGACGACGCCGCGCGGCCAGGCCCGGCACGCCTTCCGGTTCGACGGGGACACGTTCGAGCACGAGATCGACGTCCGGTTGGGGGACGCGGAGACGTTCTCGCCGTTCGCGCGCGGGCGTTTCCGCCGCGTGTGACGCCCTGACCGGATCGGCTCACCGCGCTCTACTGGGGGTGCGCGGTGAGCCGATTTCGTGTTGCGGGTTCTCCCAGTGGGTCCCGGTGTTTGCCGGTGCTGTCGGCGTTCCCGCGTTGGCGGTGTCCCGGTGATTTCGGGGTTGTTCTTGAAGGCTGCGTGCGGTGACGAGGTGGCAAGGCGGCGCGGTGGCAAGGCGACGAGCTGGCGCGGTGACGAGGTGACGGCCGAGGTGCTTCGGCCTGGTTTCTGTCGCTTGTCGTGCTCGGGCTCGTGATGCCTGGGGCTGTCGCGGTCGGGTCGTCGAGCTGGTGGGCCGTGCTCAGGGTCGTTGTGAGTCGGGTTCGTCGTGCTCGGGTTCGTCGTGTCGTGCTCGGATTCGTTGTGGGGTGGGTTCGTCGCGCTGGTTGTCTCGCGGTCGGGTTCCTCGCGGTCGGGTTCGTCGTGCTGGTCGTGCTGGTTCTGTCGTGCTCGGGGTCTTGGTGGTCGGGTTCGTCGTGTTGGTTGTCTCGCCGTCGGGTTCGTCGTGGTGGGGTTCGCGGTTCATCGCCCTTTGGGCGGTTGTAGTTCGGCTCGTCGTGCTTGCTTGAGGTCAACCCTCTTGTCGCGGTTTCAGCCTCTCGTGGTGACTTTCCCCCCGTCTGGGCACGGAGTTATCCACAGGGCGCCGAGTTGTCCACAGGGGACGGTGTTGTGGTTCCGGCGCGGGGGTGGTGCCGGATAGGCTGGAGCGGGGCTCGCCCCCCGGGACGGGTGGGGGCTGACCTCAGGGGAGGGCGAGCCGTCGGGTGAGTGCCGGCGGCGGCGGCGCCAGGCGGCGCTGAGACCGGGTTGCACGCAGAGCGGGCGGCTCTCGGACTTGGTCGCGTTCAGGGTCGCGCTCAGACCGGGTCCAGCCGGTAGACCGACTCCCACCGCGGCGGCGCGTTGAGGCGCGCCGCGGTCAGCGCGGCGGTCGTGTCCTCGTCCGGGTCCACGAGGCTCGCCCGCGCCGTCAGGTCCATCAGGTGCGAGTGCGTGCTCGGCGAGCGCAGGGTCACCCGGCAGGACACGCCGTCGGCCAGCCCGGGGACCTCCTGCTCCTCCGGTCCGACGGCGACCCAGAGCGCGCCGCCCCGCCAGACCGTCCAGACCAGTCGGGGCGGGTGGTTGGCCGCCGCCACCCACACGGCCCCTGCCTTGCGCAGCGCGGCGTCGAGCACACGAGTCGTCTCCACCGGTCCAGAATCGCACGGCCTGTGAAAGACGCCTCAGCGCGTGGCGGGTGCGGCCCGGCCGTGCCAGCATTCGCCGCACATCGGTTACTCGTCGGTACGGCGCTCCACCGGCCTGGCGTCGCCGCGCCGGGCACCGCCGTCACCCGGACAGGGAGGTCCCGAACGTGGTCGACCGCCAGCGCCCCCGCCGCTCCTGCCTCGCGGTCCCCGGCTCCAGCCCGAAGATGCTCGACAAGGCCCGCGGCCTGCCCGCGGACCAGGTCTTCCTGGACCTGGAGGACGCCTGCGCCCCGCTGGCCAAGCCGGAGGCCCGCAAGAACATCGTGGCGGCCCTCAACGAGGGCGGCTGGGGTGACAAGACCCGGGTCGTGCGGGTCAACGACTGGACCACCGAGTGGACCTACCGCGACGTGGTGGAGGTGGTCGAGGGCGCCGGCGCGAACCTCGACTGCCTGATGCTGCCGAAGGTGCAGACCGCCGAGCAGGTGCACGCGCTGGACATGCTCCTCACCCAGGTCGAGAAGACCATGGGGCTGGAGGTCGGCCGGATCGGCATCGAGGCCCAGATCGAGAACGCGAAGGGCCTGGTCAACGTCGACGCCATCGCCGCGGCCTCGCCCAGGGTCGAGACGATCATCTTCGGCCCGGCGGACTTCATGGCGTCCATCAACATGAAGTCCCTGGTCGTGGGCGAGCAGCCGCCGGGCTACGACGTCGGCGACGCCTACCACTACATCCTCATGCGCATCCTCATGGCCGCGCGGGCGCACGACGTGCAGGCCATCGACGGTCCGTACCTCCAGATCCGTGACGTCGACGGGTTCCGCAGGGTCGCCGGCCGTTCCGCCGCGCTCGGCTTCGACGGCAAGTGGTGTCTGCACCCCGGCCAGATCGAGGTCTGCAACGAGGTGTTCAGCCCGCGCCAGGAGGACTACGACCACGCGGAGAACATCCTCGACGCCTACGACTGGTTCACCTCGGAGGCGGGCGGCAAGCGGGGCGCGGCCATGCTCGGCGACGAGATGATCGACGAGGCGTCGCGCAAGATGGCGCTGGTGATCGCGGGCAAGGGCAGGGCGGCCGGCATGACCCGCACCAACCGCTGGACCCCGCCGGAGGAGTGATCCCACCTCCGCATGGCCACAGCGAAACAGACGCGATCACGTGGCCCCGGCCAAGAAGAAGCAGCCAAGGCACGGGCTCCCCGGTCGTCCCCGGGGAGCCCGTTCGCCTTTCAGGGGCCACGGCGGCCCGAGGCGGGTGGGGCGGGTGGTGGGTTGACCACGGCGCGGAGTGCTCCGCGCGGGTGAAACCGCACTGAGGGGGGACCTTCACGCGACCGTGTAGGTCCACTGTGAGGGCGTGGACCCCTTCCGCCCCCACCCGGCGCACGCGGGCTGGAACCGCCAGGAACTCCGTCTCGCCCTGGCCATGCGGGGCGGGGTCAGCCTCGCGGTCTGGATCGGCGGCGCGGTCGCCGAGATCGACCGCCTGCGCTCGGCCACGAGCCAGCGCCTGGACCACCCCTGGGCGGCGCTGGCCCGCCTCGCCGGCTACGACTCGGTGAGCGTCGACGTCCTCACCGGCGCGTCCGCCGGAGGGCTCAACGGCACGCTGCTTGCGGCCAGCCTCGTCTACGGGTTCCCGTTCAGCGACACAAGGGACGTGTGGGTGCGACTGGCCGACCTGGAGGCCATGTGCCGCCCGATCCCCGGCCTGGTGTCGTCTCGTCCCTTCCGCCTGCTGCCGCGCTCGCAGTCGGTGCTGGAGGGCGACGGCTACTTCCAGGCCAGGCTCGCGGCCGAGCTGGGCAGGCTGACCGACGGCGGCCCGCGCCGCCCCGCCGCGGACCGACTGGACCTGCTGCTCACCGCGACCCTGGTGGACGCGGTTCCGGTGCTGTACCGGGACGACCGGCTCGGGGCCATCCACGAGTCGCGGCGCGGCGCGTGGTTCCGGTTCCGGCACCGGGGAGCGCCCGGCGACCCCCTCTCGCACTTCGCGCCGTGGAAGGACGCGGGCCCCACGCTCGGCCGTCTCGCGCTGGCCGGGCGGTCCACGTCGTCGTTCCCGCTGGCCTTCGAGCCGGCGACGGTCTTCTCGCGGCCGGACCCGCCGGCGGACAAGCCGGACATGAGCGGCGTGTTCTCCGAGACGGCCCCGCCGGGCGCGGGTCCGTTCGGCGTGATCGACGGCGGGGTGTTGGACAACATCCCGGTCGGGGCGGCGATCCAGGCGGTGGCCGCCGCGCCCGCCGAGGGGCCGACGGAACGCTGGCTGCTCTACCTCAACCCTGATCCGAGCGTGGGGGAGACGGGCGGAACGCCGCGTACCCCGCTCACGCTGCCGGCGCTGCCCACGGTCCTGCGGGCGGTCACCACGCGGTTCACCCAGGAGTCGCTGCTCGCCGACATCGCGGAGCTGGAGGCGCACAACCGTGAGGTGCGCTGGGCCGAGCTGCGGGCCGTGTCGTTGCACGCGCCGTTGGCCGCGGCCGCGCCGGAGGACCGGGTGGCCCGCCTGGCGGAGCTGGTCGACCAGGTGCGGCGCGAGCACGCGCGCGTGGTGGCCGGGACCACCGCGGAACACCTGTTCCGCGTGCTCACGGAGCCCCACCAACGCCAGTCGGGCCTGTTGTCGGGGTTTCCCCAGGGCGATGCGCTCGCCGGATGGGCGCCCGCGGCCCGCGCCTCGCTGCCCGGCCTGCTCGACACGCGCCTCTGCGAGCGCGCCGAGACGGGCGAGCGCGTGTTCGACGGCCTGTCGGCGGCGGACGCGGCGGTCGGGCTGTGCGTGGCGTGGGCGCGGGAGCTGGAGCGGTGGGCGCGTGGCCCCGGCCTGACGGCGGTCAGCGCGGTCAAGGCGGACCTGTACCGCCTCCGGCAGGTGATCAACCTGCTGGAGGAGAACGTCGAGCGCTCCTGGCTGGACGCGGCGTTCGCCCGCCCGGTCACGGACCCGGCGCGGTTACCCGAGTGGGTTGACGCGGCGCTCGCGGAGGACGAGCGCCGCCAGCACGCGCTCGGCGCGGACGTGCGGCCCGCGTTGGACGAGGTGTTGGCCGGCGGCGCGGCGGACTTCCAGAAGCGGTTGGTCCGCCTGGCGGACGCCCTCCGGCGCGAGCCGACGGACGCCCCCGACCGCGCCGCCCACCCGGCCAATGAGTCCTCTGTGGACTCAGCGGGTTCTGCCGACGGGACGACGACGACCGACGCGGCCCGCCTGGTCTGGGCGGCGCTGCACCGCCTGGTCGACCGGCTGGCGGAGGCCGCTCCGCCGCGCGAGTCGGATGATCCGCTGGTCACGCACGAGATCGACCCCAGCCGGCGCCCGGAGCTGGTCGGACACGTGATGCTGGAGCGGGCCGAGCCGTCACGACGTCCGGAGGTGCTGGCTGGCCTGGTCATCCTCACCGTCCCGTTGCGCGTCGGCCAGGTCCCCAACGGCCGCATCGCCTTCCTCCGGGTGGCCAGCGACGCGGACACCGCCCTGCCCTTCCGCGCCCTGCGCGCCGGCGTCGACCGGCTCACCCCGGAGACCAAACTGTGCGGCGTCGACCTCGGCAACTTCGCGGCGTTCTGCTCGGGGGCCTGGCGCGCCAACGACTGGATGTGGGGGCGGCTGGACGCGGTCAGCAGCCTGGTCGCGCTGCTCACCGACCCCGACCGGCTCCGCAGGTTCCACAGTGGACGGAGCGTGGACGACCTGTTCGCCGAGGTGGCGGCCATCGCGACGAGCCCGCCGACGCGCGACGAGCTGAGCCCGGCCGACGCGGGGCGGGTCGACGCCGAGGCGTGGCGCGCGTTCCTGACGGAACGGTGGAACGAGCGCGCCGAGGCTGTCCGCGCGGAGCTGACCGACCTGCTCGCCGCGTCCGACCCGGCGCATTCCTCGGCGCATCGCCTGACCGCGTTACGGGCCGCCCTCGTGGAACGCCTCCACTGGGGGGTGGCGGCCACCGAGGTCCCGTTCGTCTCGGCGCTCACCTGCGGCAGGGGAAACGACACGGCCGACACGGGTGCCACGGACGACACCGGTGACGCCGTTCCTCCGCCGCAGCCGGCGCCGCCCAGCCCTGCTCACCTGGTCGAGGAGGTGGAACGGTACGACGTCGGACGGCAGAGGCTGCGGGACCTCGGCGAGGACCGCGTGACCAGGATGGCGATGCGGGTCGGCCTGGTCGCCTATCGGGCTCTGCGGCCGAGGAGCGCGCGACCGGCGGCGCTCGCCGTGCGCACCGCCATGACGGTGCTGCGGCCCGTGTGGCTGGCTGTCCTGTTCGCGCTGGGCGCGCCGGAACGTCTGGTGTTCACCGTCGGGCTGTCCCTGTCGACGTGGCTGTGCACACAGTGGTCCGATGTGGACGGTGGCCGTGGCTGGGCGCGTCTTCCTCTGGTGTACGCGATGGGGGAGACGCGGTGGGACGTGCCGCGAACACTGCTCGCCGTGGGAGCACTCCTCTGCGCCGTCGTCGCGCTGCCCATGACCTGGTCCCGACTGGGCCAACGACCACCGGCGCACTGCCCGCGACGGCCCGTGGTGTTCCCGTTGCTGGCCCTGGTCTGCGTGGTCGGCGGGTTCGTCGCGGCGCTGTGCGGTGTGACGCTGGGTCCGCTCGCGGTCACCCTGGCGGGGATGCTGGCGACTCGGGTGGGGGTCTTCTGGATGCGACCCGTGGCCCGGTTCATGACCACGCTGCTCGCGGGAGTCTGCTACCTCGGCGGCGCGATGGTGTTCGCGGCGTGGGCGCTGCCGATCAGTTGGTGGCTGGTCGCCGCGACGGCGGCCATCTGGTACGCGGTCGCCGCGCTGACCGCCGTCGTGGACGTCCTGCCGGACGTGCCGGCGCGCCACCCCGCCGACACCTGATCGTTGTCACGCCCGGCAACATCAGGACAACATGTTGTGTGCCATCGCGGTGAGATCATGCACATCTGGGGGCTCGCGATTGTCCAAACCGGGACCGCGCGGGTCAGGCTGCTGGGCATGGCCAACCCCGAGCATCCCCGGGGCGCGCTGCGGCGCGCCCTGCGACTGTTCCCCCGTCGCCGCCGTGACGACCTGTTGGAGCGCAGCCTGCGCCCGTGTGGGGGCTGCGGCGAGCAGGTGCACGTGTTCGCCGAGACCTGCCGCCACTGCGGCCACACCCTCGACCTGGTCGCCACCGTCTGAACGACCGGCCCCGGTTCTCGCGTGCCCGCCCCCCACGACGACGGCCTTTCCGCTGGCCAATAGTCCTCAGTCAGCCTTGAGACCGTAGCCGTGCAACGTCCGATTCTCGGCTCTGGTTGCTAGGACTGAATGCGAGTTCGGCATTTCGGTCGCCCTCTGGCCATGCTTCCTCACCGCAACCCGCTCTTAATGCGGCGGGTGGGGCGAACCGGCCGACCTGGCCTCGACCCCAGCGGGTTGATCCACCGGCTTGATCCCCGTCGGAACTTCCTGACGAACCTCGCGTAAGAAGCCGGCGAGCCACGAAAACTACCAGGTGATGGCCCTGGAGTGGCGGGCGCGAGAGGAAGGCTTCATGACATGGGACCACGCGCGATTCACCCAGCTCTACCTCGACACTCACCAACGTGTCCTCCGCTACGCCCTACGTCGGGTCGCGCCGGAGGACGCCCGTGATGTCGTCGCCGACACCTACGTGATCGCGTGGCAGCGGCGCTCACAGCTCCCCTCCAACCCACTGCCGCGGTTGTTACGCACGACGCACAACCGAATCGGAAACCTGCTCCGCCGAGCAGCGACCAGGGATGCGCTCCAGGCCACCCTGGAGCAGCTTCGGGGGCTGGAGCCGCCCGCCGCCGACGTCAGCGTGCTCGAACGCCTCGCTGTCCTGGAGGCGCTGAACCGACTGACCGAGCTGGAACGCGAGGCGATGTTGCTCGTCGCATGGGACGGCCTCTCCTCCCGAGAAGCGGCAACGGTTCTGGATCGCTCGGCGGCAACATTCGCTGTTCGCCTCCATCGGGCGCGACGGCGCTTCTCCAATCACCTTGAGCAGCTCGACGTAGAACTCTCGGGAGGTCTCCAACTATGCGGAAGCGCCGCAGCGCGTGGGCACGCCTGACCAGTCAGCAACCAATCAACGCTGATCTGGTAGGGGACGGCTCACCCCCGCCTCTGCCGGACCTCGAATCGGTCCGACCAGCGCACGCCTTACCGACGCCCCGCCCACCAGTTCGAGGGTGGGTCCGCCCCGCCCTGCTCGCCGCAGCGGTTGCGGCGGTCGTCGCCACGACGATGGCGGTGACACACTTCGGCACCAGCAATGAAACAGCATTCACTCCGCCGCTCCTGACGTTCCAGCCAGCGGCGAAACAGGACGCACACACTCTGCTTCTTGGACTGGCCGAGACGGCAAGCCGCCAGCCGGCGCTGAGCGGACAGGGCGCGGTTCATTACTCCCTCGCGCGCCAGTGGGTCTTCACTTCGTCCCGCGACCACTCGGGGCAGCACCTCGGGTCCAGGCTGGGTGAGTACAAGATGGAGACGTGGCGAAACCCTGACGGCACCGGCCGATCGCTTCGAGCGGAGCAGAATCCACCGCCTGGTAGCAACCCCGTTGTCATGGACATGCCTCTTCGCCCCAGCGAGACCACCCCGACCACATCCGAACGCTCTCGTCCCGACCAGGAGACGCTCCCGCCTGTCGGCCGAGCCGACGCGAACAGCCTCCGAGAGCGCCTTCTCGCTCAGGACTCAAACCGCACCGCAGGGCAGTGGTTCGAGGTCGCTGCCTCGATCTGGGGCGGACGTGCGGGTGATCCAGCCTCCGCGGAGGCCCTGCTGCGCATTCTGGCCGACCAACCGGACATCAAGGCGGAGGGAACCACCGAAGACCGGTCAGGTCGGCGAGCCATCGCAATATCAACAGATGGCGTGAACGGGGACAGCCGGTTCCCTGAGCAACGTCAGTACCTGCTCATCGATCCCCAGACAGGATTCTTCCTCGCCCGTGAGCAGGTTGCGCTCGCTGTCAGCCCCACTGCCGGGGAGACAGTTCAGACGCCGGCAACCATCGGCTACTACCTGTGGCTCAAAGCTGCGCTCGTGAGCGACACGACGACGCGGCCCGAGTAGTCATGGAAACGACAACGGCGAGCGGGGCGCCAGTGGGAGGTGCCCCGCTCATCAATCGCCCGGTTTGGCAGCGGACTGTGCCTGCCCGAGCTGGCGCCAGTCGTCCTCCAGCATTGAGTAGAGCAGGCTGTCGCGCCATGAGCCGTTGGTGAACACGTGGTCGCGGAGACGGCCCTCCAGTGTGAAGCCCAACTTCTCGATGACCCGGAGCGAGACGGTGTTCTCCGGACCGATGGTGGCTGTGATCCGGTGGAGCCCAAGCTGGCAGAACCCGAAGTCGACCATTGCTCGGGACGCGTCGGTGGCGTAGCCCTGGCCATGGTGGTCAGCGGCGATCGCCACGCCGAGCTTGCCGGCGCGCGCCTCTCCGAGGCCGAGCCGGCAGAACCCGATGAGCCGGTCGTCATCCAGGCGCGTGACCGCGAGGTAGAACTCGGTTCGCGGGTGGTGCTGTGCCCGTTGGATGGCCGCGGTCAGTCGTGCGGACTGTTCCTCGCGGCTCAGTGAGTCGAAGGACAGCCACTTCGTCACCCGGTCATCGCCGACGACGGCCATCGAGTCGTCAAGATCGTCAGCCCGAAACTCGCGAAGCGCCACCCGCGAACCCACCAACCGCATGGGCGGACGGTAGCGGTGCACAACTCACCGAGGAAGCGCTGCGAACGGGTGACACCCAAACCGTCGCACGACAAGGGAAGAAGGCGGATGCGAGGTCAATCCCTGAACACAGCACGCAGTACTGCCTCTGTGTCCCGCAGGTCTGGCAGGACGACGGTCGCCCCAGCGGCTTCCAGTTCTGAGGCTGTGCTCTTCCCGGTGGCGACGGCGACCACTCGGGTGCCCGCGCTCGTTCCGGCCGCGACGTCATGGGGTGTGTCTCCGATCAGCACGGTGTTCGTTCCGTCGAAGGTGTCGCCGCTTCGTTCGCTCGCGCGATGCTGAGCGATCTTCACGAGGTCCGCGCGGTCGGTGTGTCCGTTCCCGTAGGCGCCTGTCGAGAGGTCGAGGTACGGGATCAGCCCGAAGACCTGCGCCTTGATCCGGGCGACCTCGGGCAGGTTGCCGGTCAGAACGCTCTGCCAGGCGCGGGGCTCGGCGTCGAGTGCCGCCAGGGCGGCGACAGCTCCGGGCAGCGCGCGGCCCTGCCGGCCGAGCCAGTCCCGATGCCGGTCATAGTCCCGATCCCGAACCGCGTACTTTCCGCTGTCGTCCATGCCGCTGGTCAACATGACTCCTATGGGTCAGATCCAGTGACCCTCCTGACCTTCGCGGAGGGTGAGTGGATAACGTCGGAGTGTGAGTGAGTACAGCGAGGTCGTGACGACCACCGGTTCCGCCGAAGCCGCCGAGGAACTCGCACGCGGCATCATCAAGGAACGCCTCGGCGCGTGCGTGCACATCGTGCCCATCCGCAGCGTCTACCGGTGGGACGGCGAGGTCCAGACCGACGACGAGTGGCGCTGCATCATCAAGACCACCACCGCGCGGGTGGAGGAGCTGGTCGCCCACATCAAGGCGAACCACTCCTACGACGTCCCGCAGGTGACGGTCACCCCGATCATCACCGGCAACCCCGACTACCTGGCCTGGGTCAGCGAGGAAACCCGCCCCACGAGCTAGGCATCTCCCAACACGGCGAGCCGCTGACGAAGTTGATCGGCAGTACCCGAGTGCCTCTTTCGCGGCAGTGCCGACCGAAGTTCGCGGAGCCGACCAATCGCCAGGCTTGCCTCGGTGCGCGAAGCCAAGTCCAGCGCGGCCGAGGCAAGCCCATCGGCGCGGTCGAAGTTCTGGGTGCGGACGGCGGACAACGCAAGGTCAGACAGAACAAGCGCGCGAACCTTGTTCTCGCTGGGGCCGAGTGAGGCGAGCAGCGAGTCCGCCGTGGCGTCGGCATCCCGATGGCCCAGACGGTTGTAGGTGGTCACGGTCGAACTTCCGAGCCGGCTCGCGGTGAAGAAGGCGGTCCAGGGCCGTTCCGTTCGCGGGTGGGCGTAGTCGAACGCGGTGATCGCCCGCTCCACGGCGCGCAGCGCTTCGCTCTCCTCGCTCAGGCTCGCGCGTTCCTCCGCCTCGCGTACCGCGATCCATGAACGAGTGGCGGGAGCGGAGGAACCGCGAACCCGTTCCCCGGCGGCGACCAGCATCCGGATGGCGGCGCGGGTGGCTCCCCTCGCGCTGGCGAGGTAACTCCAGTAGCCCAGTGCGCACGCGGCGAGAGGACCATCGCCCACCTGTTCGGCGAGCTGCAACGTACCGCGCCACGCCAGGGCAGCGTGGTCGGGTTGGTTGAGATCGAACCAGAGCCAACCAGTGAGCGCGTCGGTTTCTCCAAGCGCGACGAGCAGTCGAGACCGCAGGTCGGCGCGCCGGGTGTTGTTGACGAGCGCATGGATGGTGGCGCGATGCTGGCGGAGAGCAGTGAGAAGTTGGCGCGCGGGAACGACTTCTTCAGTCTGATAGAACTCCGAAGTCTTGTCCTCGACCAGCTCGACGGTCGTGTCGTCTGCCGCCCGGCCTCGTGCGGTGGCCTCGGTGAGCCGTTGCCAGGGAGACGCCGCGAGCAACGCCGAGCCAGCCGCTGCTGCGGTCACGCCCGCCGCCTTCAACAGGCCCCGTCGGTTCACGTCGTCGCCCCCTTCGTCGGGAACTTGCCGCCTCAAGGGCAGGTTACGGGGGAGGATCAATCGCTTGACAGGGTGAAAATCGTCGACGGGTTCAACCGGTGGCAGCGTGAACCAGAGCAAGCGTTCTGGCACACGCAGAGCGCGAGCCCACCGTTCGAGTCGGTGGAGGTCGGTCACCGGCCCGCCTCGCTCGTGCCGGCTCACCTGTCCCTGGGTGAGCCCGATCCAACGCCCGACAGTTGTTTGGCTGATCACGGGATCGTGGGCGTACCGGTATGCCCGGATGACCTTCCCGATGTGGCGTGACGCGAGGGCGTCACGCAGCATGTCCCGATCCCACCACTCGTCGGGATGATGAGGCGCCTCATTCAGCTCAGGCTCGATGAGCCGAGAGCACGGGGCGCATCTGGTGCCGCTGTTGTCTTGAGCAAGAGCGTTCTCGCAGTTGACGCACCGTCGAATGGCGCTGCGACCACTCATCGCGCCGCCTCCCCCGTGAGCGGAAGACCACGAAGCGTAGTGCAACGTGTGCACTGCGCTGCCGCTATGAGTGAGGCTCATACCGCATGTGTCGCTGGGATTCCTCTATTCGCGCTGGTGCGAGACCTTCTGTCACGCCCAACGACGTTGTCGGGAGGTTTGCGGATGGTGGATGGTGCCGTCACTGCTACGGCCCGGGGGCGGGCGTGAGTCTGGTTGCCACTGGTCTCGCGGTCGGGCTGCTCGGGGTCGCGTTCTGGATGCTCGGGCACTGGGCTCGCTGCATCCGCCCTGAATGTCGGGTGTGCGGCGTCGAACTCGCCGACGTGCTCGTGCCCACCTCCGACGGTGGTTTCGTCCTCGTCCTGCCCGGTCCGCCGATCCGGGTTCGGGTGCGCGTCGCCCGGGTCGCCCGAACGGTGATCGCGCTTCTGGTCGCCGTGATCGTGCTGACCAGCGACGTGGGCGCGCTCCTGTTCACGGCCGTGGCCAGCCAGGGATAGGCGACCGCGTCTCGTCCGTTCAGTCCTCGTGTTCGTTCACGGGCGGGGGCTGCCCAGTAGCGGGCGAGACGCGGGATGAGGCCCCGTTGGTGGAGCGGGGCTTCGGCGGCGGGACCGGGCCCCTCCCATCCCTTGGCCCGGTCCCGCCGCCACCAGACCCGAAACTCCAGCGCACATCCGGAGGATCTGAATGCGCCGCACCACAAGGGAAGGAAGCTGATGTGAGGTCAATCGGCGCGAACCGCACACGGTGCCGCTCGGATCAGACAGGCAGCCCGGCCTTCTTCGCCAGTCGGACGAGGGCCGGATTGCTTCGGCGGTGCAGGGCGATG
>NZ_JAMTCP010000052.1 GCF_024171885.1 Streptoalloteichus tenebrarius
AGCAGCACCACCGGAACGCCCACCGCCGCCGACCACGCAACCAACCCACCCACCACCACAAGTGGCCCCACCAGCCAATCCTCATCCGCCAGAACCGGCCCATCCCTGGCGCCCCGCGTCAGCAATCCCAAGAATCTCCGAGGTCAGGACGCCTGTCAGCTACTCACCCCACAACAACAGGCAGAACTCACCTTCACCAAGCCAGGAGAGAAAGGAACCTCCGCATTCGGCGAGTCAGAATGCCGCTCGTCGAACGACAACCTGCGAATCTACCTCGCCCTTGACACCAAGCGTCGCGGACTAGAGGAGACATACCTCCGCAAGGAACGCTTCCCAGACTTCACACCATCAACCGTCGCCGGCTACCCGGCAGTGCGAACCCATCTGAACGACAAACTCAAGTCGTGCCGTATAGCCCTCGGCGTCGCCGACGACCAGGTGCTCTACATCACCTTCGACCTCAATTCCCACACCAATCCAGAGTACGAGGACCCCTGCGGGTTCGCGGAGAAGGTCGGGAAAATGGTGCTGGACAACCTACCACCCGCACGCTGAACAGGTCCCCGGTACGGAAGCAAAGAATGAGCAAAATACAAGGGTGGCAGACCGGAGTCCTCGTGCTAGCGGGACTGATGGTCGCTGGCTGCTCCAGCAGCACCACCGGAACCCCCACAGCCGCCGACCACGCAACCAACTCACCCACCACCACAAGTGGCCCCACCAACCGCTCCCCATCCGCCAACGCTGGCCCGTCTCTTGCACCACGGGTCGCCAACCCCAAGAATCTCCGAGGTCAGGACGCCTGTCAGCTACTCACCCCGCAACAACAAACACAACTCACCTTCACTCAACCCGGAAAGAAGGGAACTTCCATCTTCGGCGAACCAGAGTGTGACTGGTCGAACGACAACCTGCGAATTCGTCTGGCAAGTGATACGAAACGACGCGGACTGGAAGAGACCTACCTCCGCAAGGAGAGGTTTCCAGACTTCACGCCGTCAACCGTAGACGGCTACCCGGCGGTTCGAACAGGACGTAATGACAAGATCAAGTCATGCCGCGTCGACCTCGGCGTTGCCGACGACCAGGTCCTCTACATCGAATTCGACCGCAATTCCCGCAACAATCCGGAGTATGAAGACCCCTGCGGGTTCGCGGAGAAGGTCGGGAAGATGGTGCTGGACAACCTACCACCCGCACGCTGAACAGGCCCCCTGACAGGTAGCAAAGAATGAGCAGGATACAAGGTTGGCAGACCGGAGCCCTCGTGCTGGCGGGGCTGGTGGTCGCTGGCTGCTCCAACACCGCCACCGGAACACCCACCGCCGCCGACCACGAACCCAACCCACCCACCACGACAAGTGGACCCACCAACCCCTCCCCACCCTCCAACGCTGGCCCATCTCTGGCGCCTCAGGTCACGAACCCGAAGAACCTCCGTGGGCAAGACGCATGCCAGCTACTCACCCCTCAGCAGCAAGCGGAACTCACGTTCAGTGGATCCGGAACAAGGGGCGTTTCCGACTTCAAGGAGGAGGAATGCACGTGGTCGAATAGCAATCTCGCCATCTATATGGCGCTGGACACCAAGCGGCACGGACTCGAAGAGGTGTACCTGCGAAGGAGCACGTATTCAGATTTCACGCCATCGACCGTCGCTGGATACCCCGCGGTTCGAACCCGCCGCAACGACAAAATCAAGTCATGCCGAGTTGTGCTCGGCATTGCCGATGATCAGGCTCTTCATATCGAGTTCAGTCGTCATTCCGACGGGCGTGATCCTGGGTACGAGGACCCTTGTGGGTTCGCGGAGAAGGTCGGGAAGATGGTGCTGGACAACCTGCCAGCCGCACGCTGAGCAGGAGAGGGGGAGGAGATAGCGATGTCCTGGATCGACCGCCTGTTCCCTGGTGACGACGCCAACTGGGACGGGATCAGCCACCAGCAGTTGTGGGAGTGGTTCTCCCAGCCGAACTTCTCCGGTCTGACCGTGACGAGCGAAAGCATGTCCGAGTTGGCCGGGCACTTCGACAAGGCCGCTTCGGCGGTGTCCGCCGCGTTGAATCAGGCGGGCGCCGTGTGGGAGGGCGGCGCGGCCGACGCGATGCGAGGCGGGGTCGCCCCGTTGGTGGAGCACGCGCTGACGGCCAAGGAACACAGCTCTGCCGTGCTCGAAGCCACCTTCACGCAGCAGACAATGCTCCACAACATGGTGGTGGCCATGCCGGAGCCGGTGCCGCGCCCCTCGTTGAGCGAGATGTCGAACGGAAGCCTCGTCGACATGATGCTCGGCTCCGCTCGTTTCCTGGAGAACGAGGTCAAGGCCATCGAGGCCGAGGAGCGGGCGCGGGACATGGCGCGGAGTTACGGGAACTCGGTCAACGCGACCGTCAGCGGCCTGCCGGAGTTCGTCGAGGCTCCCCGTGTCACCTCCGACGTCACCTCGTCCGAGGGCACCACTTCGAACGACGGGTCCGGTGACGGGTCCACGCGCCAGGGAGGAGACAGGCCGCCGCGACCGGGGACCCAGGATCTCGACCAGCGGAGCCGTCCGCCGGTTGACGGCGGCGGTCAGGAGCAACGGAGGCCGATCCCGCCTCTCCCGGGCACCAGGGGTGACGTGGGCTCGGAGCCACCGGCCCAGGTCAACCCGAGCTGGCACGTCCCGAACCCCGTCAACCCTCCACAGTGGAATGGTGGGGGCGGGCCAGGCCAGGGTGGACCTGGTCAGGGCGGTGGCGGCGCCTGGGCCGTGCCCTCGCCCGTCGTTCCTCCCCGTGGCGGGCCCCAGTACCAGACCCCTGGCGGGCCGGGTGGTCGTGTGCCCGGCGGAGCTGGGCGTGTTGGTGGACCGGGCGGTCCTGGTGTTGGAGGTGGAACTGGTCCGAGGACTCCCGGGCCGGTTCGGGGTGGACTGGGTCCTGGTGGCGGGTTCGGTCCCGGTGGCGGGTTCGGTCCCGGTGGCGGGTTCGGTCCCGGTGGCGGTGTCGGGCAGGGCGGCCCTGGGCAGAGCGGTGGTTTCGGGCCGAGGGGCTCGGGGTTCGGTCCGCTCGGGCCGGGCGGTGGCAGCGGCGCGGTCAACCCGGGCGGGCCGGGTGGGCCGGGGTTCGCGGGTGGCTCCGCTGGCAGTGGGGCAGGCGCACGTGGCGCGGCTGGTGGCCCGGCGGGCGCTGCCGGCGCGGGCGCGGGTCGGGGACAGGGCGGCGAGGACACCGAGCACCAGCGACCGTCGTACCTGATCGAGATGGAGGACGTTTACTCCACCGACGTCAAGGTCGCGCCGCCGGTGATCGGCGAACGCCCACAGGGGTAGCGGTAGATCGTCGTCCGTCCGGCTCGGCGTTGGGGTCGCCCCAGGTCTTCCGCCTGGCCCGGTTTCCCGCGTGGGCAACAGAACGTGTGCGCGGGATGGTCGATCTGGACAGAGGGTGAGCGCGTGCGGGCAGCCCGCTGGGGTGTCCGCACGAACGCACTCTGACGTCCGTGGCGGGATGTCTACTGTGGACGGTGTCGCTCCAACAGGTGGATCTCGGCGTGGTCCACTCGCATGGGTCATGCAGCGGGGCGTTTTCTGTCAGACCCCCGTGAGACGTTTGAAGTGGGGGTCCCCCTATTACAACTCTCGGGCGCGCCGCGCCCGGCGGACGGCCGCACGGGCTGGCGGACAGCGCCGTGCTCGCGCTCGCGCCTCCGCGGGGGATGCCCAAACCCGTTGTCGAGGCCCGTCGGCCGCTGTTAGCGTCCCACCAGCGCGAAGGACGCGTGATCACCGGTACGTGGGGGTTGATGAATATGGCTGCCAGCAGCCGTCTTCAGCATGCCCTCGTCCGGTCCGCTCGCGGCTGGTGAGCAGCCCGTGGACCGGGTCGTTCCTCACGACCAGGAAGTGACCACGTGTCTTCGTTCTCTTCATCCACCACCGACCTGACCACCGAGCGCCTCGTCCTGCGGACCTGGCCCGCCGGTGACGTCTCCGCCGTCCTCGCGGGCTCGCGCCTGCCGCACTGGGCCGAGGACTTCCCCGCCGAGGGGGACGGCGTCATCGCCGGCTTCATCGCCGAGAGCCCCGAATCCCTGGGCGAGTACGGACAACGGCAGATCATCGAACGCGCCAGCGGTCTCGTGGTCGGTTCGCTCGGCCTGTTCTGGCCGCCCCGGGACGGCATCGTCGAGATCGGCTACGGCGTGGTGGCCTCCCGCCGGGGCAAGGGCTACGCCACCGAGGCCGCCAGGGCGTTGGCGGAGTTCGCGCTCCGCGCGCCCGAGGTCCACACCGTCCGTGCCGGGGTGGAGTTGGCGAACCCCGCATCGGTCCGGGTGCTGGAAAAGGCGGGCTTCCAGCGGTGGCCGGCGGAAGGACCAGCGGAGGAGCCGGTCACGACAGCCCAGTTCCGCCTGACGGAGCGGGATCTGGCGCGCGGCTGATCCACACCGGGTGAGACGGACCCCGTGCCCCACGACGGGGCACGGGGTCCGTTCCGCTCAGTCCAGGGTGAACGGGTCGTACTTGATCCGGTCCAGCGGTGTGCCGGCGACGAGCATCCGCGAGACGGTCGCGCGGATCATGCCCGGCGAGCCGCAGACCAGCACGTCGCGGTCCGACCAGGCGCCGTAGCGGGTGACCGCGTCCGCCAGGGTGCCGTGCTCCGCGCCGTGCATCCGCTCGTTCTCCAGCACCGGCACGACCGTGAGCCACGGGTTGCCCATGGCGATGCGTTGCAGGTTCTCCAGGTCGTACAGGTCCTCGTGCCCCCGGCCGCCGACGAAGAGGTGGACCCTGGGGTTCTCGCCCCACCCCGCCATCTCGTCCAGGATCGCCCGCATCGGCGCGACGCCGGTGCCGCCGGCGACCATCAGCAGGTCGCGGTGGGTCCGCCGGTCGTAGCCGAGCCGGCCCATCGGCGGGCCAATCCGCCAGACGTCGCCGAGCCGGGAGTGGCCGACGATCGACCGGCTCACCCAGCCGTCGGGCACCGAGCGCACGTGGAACTCGATGACGCCGTCCGCGCGGGGGGCGTTGGCGGGGGACAGGTACCGCCACAGGCGGGGGCGCTGCGGCACCTCCACGCTGAGGTACTGCCCCGCCCGGTAAGGGACCTGGTACTCCGGCTGCACCCGCACCACGGCCAGGTCCCAGCTCAGGCGCTGGTGGTCGACCACCTGGGCCGGCCACCACGCCGGGTTGTCGTCGGCCGCCGCGGCGTCCTGCATGGTCCGCGCCATGATCCGGTACGCCTCGTACCAGGCGCGCTCGACGGTGGGGCTCCACGCGTCGCCGCAGAACTTCTTCAGCGCGCCGACCAGCGCGGTGCCGACCGCCTCGTAGTGCGCGCTGACCACGCCGAACTTGCGGTGGTCGCGGCCGAGTTGGCGGAGGAAGGGGATCAGGTCGTCGGGGCGGTCCACCATCTGCACGACGTGGACCAGCGCGCGCAGCAGGCGGCTGCGCTGCACCTCCATGTTCACCGGGAACAGCTCGCGTGTGGCGGGCGCGATGCTGAACAACATCCCGTAGAAGAACTTGGCGACTTCGTCCGCCCGCGGCTCGACCACCGCGAAGCTCTCGCGGATCATGCGCACCATGGCGCTGACTCCCGACGGGGGCTCGCGGCGTGGCGGCGGGACTGGGGTAAGCACGGCGTTCGCGGTCATGGTCCGGGCGCAGTCTTCTCCAGGTTGTCCGGTGCGCCGGCGAGGCGCGCCGTTGCTGTCGTCATGCATCCCCCGACGGGGGTGGACACTAACTCGGTTCGGAGCCCTCTTTCTCCTTGATGCCACCTTCGGGTGCACTTGTGCTACTGCCAGTAGATCACTGCTGCGAAGGACGGGGGAACAACCGGGGCCGGATGTGCACGCGCGGTCTCGTTCATGACACGGTGGGGCACGTGACCCCCGACACCCTCGTCCCGACCGGCATCGCCGGTCCCGAGTTGTTGGAGCTGGAACTGGCCGAGGGCGCGCCCTCCCTCCCCCACGCGCCCGCCCCCTCCGCCCAGTTCGCCGACCGGTCGCCCGCCGCCGCGCCGACCGACCGGCCCCGGGACGGCGACCCGCCGCCCGACCCCCTCCAGGACGACCTGCCGCGC
This sequence comes from Streptoalloteichus tenebrarius, assembly GCF_024171885.1. Classification (GTDB taxonomy): domain Bacteria; phylum Actinomycetota; class Actinomycetes; order Mycobacteriales; family Pseudonocardiaceae; genus Streptoalloteichus; species Streptoalloteichus tenebrarius. The sequence continues at coordinate 6,087 of NZ_JAMTCP010000052.1, forward strand.
GGGATGCCCGGCTCGCAGGGCGAACACCTGTTGCAGTGCGCCTACGGCACCCAGGACCGGGCGCGGCGCTTCTACACGCAGCAGGTGCTCGACCGCCTGAACCCGGCGATGATCGAGTTCATCGGCCGGATGGACATGGCGTTCGTGGCGACGGCCGACTCGCGCGGCGAGTGCGACGCGTCGCTGCGCTGCGGTCCCCGCGGGTTCATCCAGGTGATCGACGACCGCCACCTGGCCTACCCGGAGTACCGGGGCAACGGCGTGCTGGCGAGCCTGGGGAACATCAGCGAGAACCCGCACGTGGGCATCCTCCTCGTCGACTTCGTCACGGACCTGATCGGACTGCACGTCAACGGACGCGCCCGGATCATCGAGGACATCGACCTCCGACTCACCTACCCTGAGCTCCCCGACGACTTCGAACGCGGACGCACACCGGAGCGGTGGGTCGTGGTGGAGGTCGAGGAGGCCTACATCCACTGCCGCAAGCACATCCCCCGGATGGTGCCGGTGGTGCGGAACCGCCCGTGGGGCACCGACGACACCAAGCGCAAGGGCGGCGACTACTTCAACGCCAAGGCCGAGCCCCGCCCGTGGGTCATCCCCGAGGACGCCGACCGGGCCGACCAACCGGTGGCCAGTCAGCTCTGACCGCCAGCGCGGACAACGGAAGCCGTTGCGGGGTGGGGCGTCCGCCGGGACGCCCCACCCCTTCCGTCATGAGCGCCGGGAAGGTGACGCGCCCCGACGCTCGGACCACCGTCAGACCCTGCCGTGACGGGGGCGTGACAACGAGCGGCGACCGTTGGCCCGGGGCGTCGCGGGGCCGGGCGACAATTCGGACGACAATGAGGTCAACGGACGACAGCACGACGGCCGTTCCCCCGACTCGTTCCTCCCGGCGGAACGGCGCACCGGGCCGGGACGGCTCATGACCGGCGGACCCGGGTGACTACGGTTCCCCGGGATCGAGTGGCGGGAGGACGAGCTGGTGACCACCGGAAACGGCGAGGCGGGGCGCAGGACGGCGTTGGACGCCGTGGAGCGGGAGCTCGCCGTGTTGTTCCGGCGGGCCCGGAGCACGTCGATGGCGGTGGCGGCGAAGGTGCACCCCGGCCTCGACGCGGCGGCGTACGGGTTGCTGGTCCTCATCGACGACGCGGGCCCGCTGCGCGGCGCCGACGTCGTCGAGCGGCTGGGTCTGGACAAGTCGACGGTGAGCCGGCAGATCGCCGACCTCGTCTCGTTGGGCCTCGTCGAGCGGGTGCCCGACCCCTCGGACGGGCGCGCCCGGCTCGTCCAGCTCACCGAGGTGGGCAGGGACCGCCTGCACCAGGTGCGGGCGGAGCGGCGGCGCCGGGCCAGGGACCGGTTCGCGAGCTGGCCGACCGACGACCTGGAGCAGCTCGCGCGGCTGCTCTCCCGCCTGCACGACGTGCTCTGACGTCGTCCGCTCCGCGTGCGCCGCCCGCGCGCGGCACTGCCGGCCGCCTCGCGCGGCGCGTGCCGGCTCCTTCGGCACTCCTTCCGCTCCCTGTCCGGAGTGACGCGGATCTCAGGATTTGTCGGCCCACTGATCCATAGTTGTGGAATACAACCAACATCCCTATAGTTGTGTGTAGCAACTAAGGAGGTGTCATGGGTCCGACGTCCGACGCGTGGGTCGACCTCGTCAGGGAACTGCGCGAGCTCGGCCAGTTGTCCCAGACCGCCATGCACCGCACCTGGCGCAACGACCTCGGGTTGCATCCGGCCGCCGCCGGGCTGCTCGCGGAGCTGGCCCGCCGGGGCGAGTGCAGGATCACCGAACTCGCCCACCGGCGCATGGTCGACGTGTCGGTGATCAGCCGACAGGTCGCCCAGCTCGAACGGGTCCAGCTCGTCGAACGACGACCGGACCCCGGCGACCGCCGCGTCGCCCTCGTCCACGCGACCGAGCACGGCCTGACCACGTTGGCGCGCTGGCGGTGCGAACAGGTCGACGCCCTCCACCAGGCGCTCGGCGACTGGGACGAGGGAGCCGTGCGCGCCGCCTGCGCCACGCTCGGCGCCATCAACGACCAGCTTCGTCGGTCCCTGACCGGCGACCCCGAACCCGCCAACCCCGACATCCTGGAAGGAGCCCGATGAGTAGCGCGTCCTCCGCTGTCCCGGCGCAGGCCACCCCGCGCGCCCAGGGCGTCGGCGGCGGTCACGAGCGGCCGATGGGCCACCGCGAGGTGCTGGAGGCCATGAGCGGCCTCCTGCTGGCCCTGCTGGTCGCCATCCTCAGCTCGACGATCGTCTCCAACGCCCTGCCCACGATCGTGGCCGACCTGCACGGCACGCAGGGCCAGTACACCTGGGTCGTCACCGCGACCCTGCTCGCCTCCACCGCGACCACGCCGATCTGGGGCAAGCTCTCCGACCTGTTCAGCAAGAAGCTGCTGTACCAGGTGGCGATCGGCGTCTTCACCCTCGGCTCGGTGCTGTCCGGCTTCTCCCAGTCGATGGGCGCCCTGATCGGCTTCCGCACCCTCCAGGGCGTGGGCATGGGCGGCCTCCAGGCCCTCGCCCAGGTGATCATCGCCGCCATGGTGAGCCCGCGCGAGCGGGGCAGGTACAACGGCTACACCGGCGCCGTGATGGCCGTGGCCACCGTGGGCGGCCCGCTGGTCGGCGGTGTCATCGTGGACACCTCCTGGCTCGGCTGGCGCTGGTGCTTCTTCGTGGTCGTGCCGCTGGCCGTGCTGGCGCTGGCCGTGCTCAGCCGCACCCTGCACCTGCCGGTGGTGCGCAGGAAGGCGCGCATCGACTGGGCGGGGGCGACGCTGATCACCGGCGGCGTGAGCCTGCTGCTGATCTGGGTCTCCTTCGCCGGCAAGGACTTCGCCTGGTGGTCGCTGTCCACGCTGGCCTACCTGGCGGGGGCGCTGGCCTGCGTCGTGCTCGCGCTGGTCGTGGAGTCCCGGGTGGCCGAGCCGGTCATCCCGCTGCACCTGTTCCGCAACCGGACGACCGTGCTCGCCGTGCTCGCCAGCGTGGCCGTCGGCACCGCGATGTTCGGCACCTCGGTGTTCCTCGGCCAGTACTTCCAGCTCTCCCGCGGCTACTCGCCGACGGAGGCCGGTCTGCTCTCGCTGCCGATGGTGGCCGGCCTGTTCGCCGCCTCGACCGTGTCCGGCCAGGTCATCTCCCGAACCGGGAAGTGGAAGGCGTTCCTGGTCGCGGGCTCGCTGCTGCTGGTCACCGGCCTCGGCCTGCTCGGCACCGTCGACCACGAGACCAGCCTGTGGGTCATCGGCTGCTTCCTCGTGCTGGTCGGCCTGGGCATCGGCATGACCATGCAGAACCTCGTGCTCGCGGTGCAGAACACCGTCGGCCCCAGGGAGCTGGGCGCGGCCAGCTCGGTCGTGACCTTCTTCCGCTCGCTCGGCGGCGCCGCCGGCGTGTCCGTGCTGGGCTCGGTGCTCGCCACCCGGGTGACCGAACTGGTCAACGAGGGGCTGTCGCGGCTGCCGCGCCGGCCCGGCGCGACCGGGGGCTCGGGCGGCCTGGCCATGGACATCGGCCACATGCCGGAGCCGGTGCGGGGGATCGTCCGCGCGGCGTACGGCGACGCGACCGGTCGGATCTTCCTCATCGCGGGGATCGTCGCGGTCGTGACCGTGGTGACGGTGGTCTTCATCAAGGAGGTGCCGCTGCGCACCTCGGCCGGCGGCGCGCCGCAGCCCGAGGCCGCTCCTCGGGTCGGGCAGCCCTCCGCGACCCCGTCTGTGCACAGCGTTATCCACAGGCCTGTGGATGAGTTCCAGGGGAATGTGGACAACTCAGCCCCGACTGTGGACAACTCGCTGCGTCGTGTGGGTGAACTGGGGGTAACTCCGGCGACCTCCCCGACACGGGCGAACGGGCACGCCGAGCGGGTCGACGACTGGTACGCCCGACTGCACGCCCACCTCGCGGAGTTCACCTCGTCGCTGGCCCAGGCCGGCCGACAGCTCACCGACCAGGCCACCGCCCTGCGGGCCGAGCTGGACGCCGCCCCGCCCAGGGTCGCCCCGCCGGCGCCCGCGCCGGAGGTCGACCAGGAGGCGCGGGAGCGACTGCTGGCGGAGGCCCGGCACGAGGCCGAGCGCATCGTGGCCGCGGCGCGCGAGGAGTCCGAGCGGCTGCGCCGGGAGGCCGAACGCCAGGCGGAGGAACTGGTGGCGTCGGCCAGGGCCCGGGCCGCGCGGGTGGCCGCCTCGGCGGAGCCGACCGGGACCGGCGACACCGCCGACACGATCGCGTGGCCCGAGGCTCCGGTCACCGCGTCCGCGTCCCGGCCCGAGGCTCCGGCCGGCGCGCCCCTGCCCCAGGCCGGGCCCCAGACCGAGCCCGGGGTCGAGGCCAGGCCGGAGGGCGCCGGCGAGACCGGGAAGGCTCCCAGGCGGGCGCTGTTCGAGGTGCCCCGCGCCGCCACGCGTCGGGAGTCGTCCTTCGCCGGCGAGCTGCGCGCGTTGTTCGGCTACCCCGACGGCCCGATGAACGGTCAGCGCGGACCGCGCCACGCGGCCGGCAAGTAACACAGCAGGTCAGAACACCAGCGGCGCGCCCGCGGGAACGAGCGTTCCCGCGGGCGCGTTCGCATGTCCGCCCAGGCCCGCTGCCAGAGGCCCGTCGGGGAGGGACCCGCGCCTGCCGTGTCGGAGGGAGGTGGCCGGCGTCGCGCCGAGGAGACTGCGGCGGGAAGAACGACGAGAAAGAATGGGTTGAGTGGAACTGACTCAACTTTTCTGACGTTGTCCTGGATGAGCGGTCGCCGCCCGCCCCTGGGCGGGTGCGACCGGCCCGAGTGGACGTGCCGATGAGGTGAGGGATGGACGCTTTCAACCCGACCACGAAGACCCAGCAGGCGATCTCCTCGGCGGTCCAGGCCGCCACCGTCGCGGGCAACCCGGACGTCGGGCCGGTGCACCTGCTGGGCGCGCTGCTCGCGCAGGCCGACGGGGTGGCGAGCCCGCTGCTCTCGGCGGTCGGGGCCGACCCCGCCAGGGTGCGCGCCGAGCTGGACCAGCTCGCGAACCGGCTGCCCTCGGCGTCCGGCGCGACCGTGGCCGCGCCCCAGTTCTCCGGCGAGGCGGTCCGGGTGCTCACCCACGCCCAGCAGCTCGCCACCGAGATGCGCGACGAGTTCGTCTCCACCGAGCACCTGCTGGTCGGGCTCGCCGCGCAGGGCGGGCAGGTGGCCGACCTGCTCCGCAGGCACGGGGCGACGCCGGAGGCGCTGCGGGAGGCGTTCGGGAAGGTGCGCGGCTCGGCCCGCGTCACCAGCCCGGACCCGGAGGGCACCTACCAGGCGCTGGAGAAGTACGGCGTCGACCTGACCCAGCGCGCCAGGGAGGGCGGGCTGGACCCGGTGATCGGGCGGGACGCCGAGATCCGCAGGGTCGTGCAGGTCCTGTCCCGGCGCACCAAGAACAACCCGGTGCTGATCGGCGAGCCCGGCGTCGGCAAGACCGCGATCGTCGAGGGCCTCGCCCAGCGCATCGTCGCCGGCGACGTGCCGGAGTCGTTGCGCGGCAAGCGGGTCGTCGCGCTGGACCTCGGCTCCATGGTGGCCGGCGCGAAGTACCGGGGCGAGTTCGAGGAACGGCTCAAGGCGGTGCTCAGGGAGATCACCGAGTCCGCCGGCCAGGTCATCACGTTCATCGACGAGCTGCACACCATCGTCGGGGCCGGCGCGACCGGTGAGGGCGCGATGGACGCGGGCAACATGATCAAGCCGATGCTCGCCAGGGGCGAGCTGCGGATGGTCGGCGCGACCACGCTCGACGAGTACCGGCAGCACATCGAGAAGGACCCGGCGCTGGAGCGCCGCTTCCAGCAGGTGCTGGTCGGCGAGCCCAGCGTCGAGGACACCATCGGCATCCTGCGCGGGCTCAAGGAGCGCTACGAGGTCCACCACGGCGTGCGGATCACCGACGCCGCGCTGGTGGCCGCGGCGACGCTGTCCGACCGCTACATCACCGCCCGGTTCCTGCCGGACAAGGCGATCGACCTGGTCGACGAGGCCGCGTCCCGGCTGCGGATGGAGATCGACTCACGTCCGGTGGAGATCGACGAGGTCGAGCGGGCGGTCCGCCGGCTGGAGATCGAGGAGATGGCGTTGTCCAAGGAGGACGACCCCGCCTCCCGGGAGCGGCTGGCCGCGCTGCGGGCCGAGCTGGCCGAGAAGCGCGAGGAGCTGGCCGGCCTGACCGCGCGCTGGCAGAACGAGAAGGGCTCGATCGAGCGCGTGCGGGAGCTGAAGGAGCAGCTCGAACAGCTTCGCGGCGAGTCGGAGCGGGCCGAGCGCGACGGCGACCTTGGCCGGGCGGCCGAGCTGCGCTACGGCCGCATCCCCGCGCTGGAAAAGGAGCTCGACGCGGCCACCGCCGCCACCGACCAGCAGAAGGTCATGCTCAAGGAGGAGGTCGGCGCGGACGACGTCGCCGACGTGGTGAGCGCGTGGACCGGCATCCCGGCCGGCCGGCTGCTGGAGGGCGAGACCGCGAAGCTGCTGCGGATGGAGGAGGCGCTCGCGCGGCGGGTCGTCGGCCAGTCCGAGGCGGTGCGCGCCGTGTCCGACGCGGTGCGCAGGGCCCGCGCCGGGGTGGCGGACCCGGACCGCCCGACCGGCTCGTTCCTCTTCCTCGGCCCGACGGGCGTGGGCAAGACCGAGCTGGCCAAGGCGCTGGCGGAGTTCCTGTTCGACGACGAGCGGGCCATGGTGCGGATCGACATGAGCGAGTACGCCGAGAAGCACTCGGTGGCCCGCCTGGTCGGCGCGCCGCCCGGCTACGTCGGCTACGACCAGGGCGGCCAGCTCACCGAGGCGGTCCGGCGCCGGCCCTACACGGTGGTGCTGCTGGACGAGGTGGAGAAGGCGCACCAGGACGTCTTCGACGTGCTGCTCCAGGTGTTGGACGACGGGCGGCTCACCGACGGGCAGGGCCGCACCGTCGACTTCCGCAACACCATCCTCGTGCTGACCTCGAACCTGGGGTCGCAGGCGATCGTCGACGTGAGCATGACCGAGAAGCAGCGCGAGGACGCGGTGCTGGCGGTGGTGCGGCAGCACTTCAAGCCGGAGTTCCTCAACCGGCTGGACGACGTGGTGGTGTTCCACGCGCTGTCCACCGAGGAGCTGACGTCCATCGTGGACATCCAGGTCTCCCGGCTGGCCGCCCGCCTGGCGCAGCGCCGGCTCAGCCTGCGCGTCACCGAGGCCGCCAGGGACTGGTTGGCGATCAACGGGTTCGACCCGGTCTACGGGGCGCGGCCGCTGCGGCGGCTGGTGCAGAGCGCGATCGGCGACCAGTTGGCGAAGAAGCTGCTCTCGGGTGAGACGCGGGACGGCGACACCGTCGTCGTCGACGTGACCGACGACAGCTCGGGGCTGACGGTGACGCGGGCCGAGGCGGCCGCGGCCGCGCACGCCTGACCGGTTTCCGGCGGTGCTCCCTGGTGACGGGGAGCACCGCCGGCCCGCCGTCGGGGTGACGCGGGAGGTAACGAACCGCTTTCAGTTCGCGACAACTTTCCGAAGCGTGACGGCGTCATCCCCAATGTGCGACGCGCTCACTCGCTAGAACGTCACTCGATCGATGCCGAGCGCCGGTGTCGACTGCGCAGACGGCTCGCGCTGCTCGCACGCGTGGGGGGCGTCTCCGCGTTCGTGCTGGTCGGAGCGCTCGTCGTCGGCTACCGGCTCGCCTACGTGATGTGGGACGTGCCGGAGCCGGCCGAGATCGCGGCGAGCCAGAACCAGACCGTCACGCTGTACTACGCCGACGGCCGGACGGAGCTGGCGCGCATCCACCCGGACGGAGGAGCGCGCACCCTCGTCCGGTTCGAGGACATCCCGAAGTCCGTGCAGGACGCGGTGCTCTCGGCGGAGAACGCGACGTTCTGGACCGACGACGGCTTCTCGGTGCGCGGCATGATCGGCGCGATCTACAACAACCTGCGCGGCAGGGACGGCGGCGGCTCCACGATCACGCAGCAGTACGTCAAGAAGGCCACCGGCAAGGAGGAGCACAGCCTGACCAGGAAGGTCAGGGAGCTGGTGCTGGCCAAGAAGCTCACCGACACCCACTCCAAGCAGGAGATCCTCACCGCGTACCTCAACACCATCTACTTCGGGCGCGGGGCCAACGGCGTCCAGGCCGCGGCCAGGGCCTACTTCGGCAAGGACGTCCGGGACCTCGACGTGAGCGAGGCCGCCGTGCTCGCCGGCGTGATCCAGCGGCCGACCTACTGGGACCCGGCCGTGGACCGGGAGAACTCCGAGGCGCGCTGGAACTACGTGATGGACCGGATGGTGGAGAACGGGTTCCTCGACCGGAAGGAGCGGGAGCGGGCGAAGTTCCCCGCCGTCGTGCCCCGCGCGTCCGAGCCGGGGGCGCGCGCCCACATCAAGGCGCAGGTCCTCGCCGAGCTGGAGGAACGCGCGGGCATCGGGCTGGACGAGGCCCAACAGCACGGCTACCGCGTGGTGACCACCCTCGACAGGGACGCGCAGTCGCGGGCCGAGACCGCCGTCCGCGAGGTCATGACCGGCCAGCCGGACTCGCTGCGCGCCGCCCTCGTGTCGATCGACCCGCGCACGGGCGGCGTGGCCGCGTACTTCGGCGGCGACAACGGCAACGGCCTGGACTACGCGCAGAGCCTCCAGGAGCCCGGCACCGCGTTCACCCCGTTCACGGCCGTGGCCTTCCACCAGCGGGGCCTGAGCCCGGCGCGCGCGGTCGGACCAGGGGTGAGCGAGGGCGACATCGCGGCGCTCACCAAGTGGATCGGCCCGGGACACGTGGCCGACGCCGCGTACGCCGCCGGCATCCCGCGCGAGGTGCGCGGCCGCGCCACGATCACCTCGCCCGACGAACAACTCGGGGTGGGCGGCGGGCGCACGGCCGTCCGCCCGTTCGACCTCGCCGCCGCCTACGCCACCCTGACCGACGGCCAACGCTCCCAGCCGCACTTCGTCGACCGGGTCCTGACCGCGGCCGGCGAGGTCCGGCACCAGTTCTCGGGCACGAGGACCCCCGCGTTCCACGCCGACGCGCAGGCCAGCGCCGACACGGCGAGGGAGATCACGTCCCTTCTGGAGACCAACCAGGCGCAGGTGAACCTCCCCGCGCCCGCCAACAACCCGGTCGCCGTCCAGCCGGGCGTGCTCCGGTACGGCTCGCGGGGTCAGGTCGCCAAGGCGTGGACGGCCGGCTACACCCCGCAGCTCGCCACGGCGGTCTGGGTCGGGTCCGACCGGTTCCAACCGATCAAGGGCAGGTACCAGGAGCGCGCCGGCGGGGAGCACGACATCGACGGGAAACGGGAACCGGCGGCGATCTGGAGCGCGGTGATGGGCGCGTACCACGAGAACCGCGCTCCGCAGCCGTTCCCCACACCCAACCCCCAGGCCAGGCCGATCCCGCCCACGACCACCTCCGCCCAGGGCGCCCCCGCCGGCAGCCAGAAACAGCAACAAAAAGCGCAGCAGCCACCGAAACACACCGAGACGACCGAGAAGTAGGAGCGGAAGAGGGACAGTGCGATGACTCCCCGCGGAAACAGCGGAGCAGCCTCCCTCTCGAATGCGGGACGAAAAGCCGGGTTGGACAAAACTCTGATTGTTCATGAAGCGATACCGACAGGGACCCCGATCGGCCGAGACACCGGGCTTTCGGCGGGCAGCACCCGGGAAGACGCTGAAGCCACAGCCGAGCTGAGCATTCTGGCCAGGGTTCCTGGCGCATCTGGGGCGTTGCGTCTCCGCTGGTGCGACACCTCGCACGACCAGCGCCCCCGCGATCGGACACAGGGACCGTGTTTCAGGTATACGATCGACGACACGAACAACCGCGCCACCAGAAGCCCAAAGCGCCGCGAAGCGCCTCGCGCGCGACTACAGGCTATAGTATGGGGGAACCCCCATTCTTATCATTACACGTGGCACTGACATTTTTGCCGGGGCGGGTGGGGGTGAGCCGGAAAGTGGACACGATCTGGTGGTTGGCGGGCGTCCCTCTTGCCAGAGGCCGGGATCTTCTGACACTCCCGCACGGGACCTGATTGGCGAGGGCAGGCAAGCGAAACCGGCGGCGTCCGCCCTGGGCGCGGGGGAGCCGTTCGGGTCGCACGACGGCGGGCAGTGAGCAGGTGGCGGCCCGCGCCGGAGTCCGAGGCGCGCCGCGCGAGGGCGGCGCGACGACGTGGTACCCGGCCGCGAAGCGGCGTACCGTCACTCGGGTGGGTGGCCTTGTGTCCCAGGCCACACCTGACCATGGTCCTAGGTATGCCGATGCGCCTGCTCGCCGTCGAGCCGACCGAACTCTTCATCGGTCCGGAATCCGCTCCCCTCCAGGTGGTGCGGGTGGTGGTCGACGGCGTCGAGGGGGTCGCCGGCCAGGCCGGACCGGTCTGCGTGCACGTGACCGGGCGCGGGCTCGACACCCCGGCCCCGGTGACCGTGCGCGCGGGCGGCCGCACCACCGTGGAGGTCGGCGTCGCCACCGGGTCCCACCGGCCGGGGAGCACCGTGCCCGCACGGGTCGTGGCGCGCGCCGGCGACGAGGAGGACAGCCTCGACTGCGACCTGGTCGTCGCGGAGCCGGGGTGGACCATGCACATGGTCAGCCACTTCCACTACGACCCGGTGTGGTGGAACACCCAGGGCGCCTACACCAGCGACTGGGACCGGCTCGACTTCCCCGCCTCGGGGAGGGCGCGCCACCAGATGGCCGGGTTCGACCTGGTCCGCGCGCACCTCGACCTGGCGCTGCGCGAGCCGGAGTACCGGTTCGTGCTGGCCGAGGTCGACTACCTCAAGCCCTACTGGGACACCCACCCCGCCGACCGCGCCGTGCTGCGCCGGCTGCTGGCCGAGGGCCGCCTGGAGATCATGGGCGGCACCTACAACGAGCCGAACACCAACCTGACCAGCCCGGAGAGCACGATCCGCAACTTCGCGCACGGCACGGGCTTCCACCGGCACGTCCTCGGCGCGGACCCGGAGACCGCGTGGCAGCTCGACGTGTTCGGCCACGACCCGGCGTTCCCCGGCATGGCCGCCGACGCCGGGTTGTCGAACAGCTCGTGGGCCCGCGGCCCCTTCCATCAGTGGGGGCCGATGGAGCTGCGGGACGGGGTGAAGGGTGACCCCACGCGGATGCAGTTCCGCAGCGAGTTCGAGTGGCTGTCCCCGTCCGGCCGGGGCGTGCTCACGCACTACATGGCCGACCACTACTCCGCCGGGTACTGGATGGACTCCTCGCCCACGCTCGAAGCCGCGGAGGAGGCCACCTACGAGCTGTTCAAGGGCCTGCGGAAGGTGGCGACCACCCGGCACGTGCTGCTGCCGGTGGGCACCGACTACAGCCCGCCCAACAAGTGGGTCACGCGGATTCACCGGGACTGGAACTCCCGCTACACCTGGCCCCGGTTCGTCTGCTCGCTGCCCAGGGACTTCTTCGCGGCCGTGCGGGCGGAGCTGGCCGAACGCGGGGTCGCTCCGGCGCCGCAGACCAGGGACATGAACCCGATCTACACGGGCAAGGACGTCTCCTACATCGACACCAAGCAGGCGCAACGCGCGACCGAGGACGCGTTGCTCCAGGCGGAACGGTTCGCGGTGTTCGCGGCGCTGCTGACCGGCGCCCGCTACCCGGACGCCGCGTTCGCCAAGGCGTGGGCGCAGTTGGTGTACGGAGCGCACCACGACGGCATCACCGGCTCGGAGAGCGACCAGGTCTACATCGACCTGGTGACGGGCTGGCGCGAGGCGCGGGACCTCGCCGTCGGGGCCAGGGACGCCGCACTCGCAAGACTGTCGTCCATTGTGGACACTGGGCCACGGGCGGGGACGCCCGTCGTGGTGTGGAACCCCCTCACCCGGGACCGGGCGGACCTGGTGACGGTCCGCCTCGGCGGCCGTCCGCCGGGCGGAGTCATGGTGGTGGACGGCGTCGGCCGCGAGCTTCCCTGCCTGGTCGAGCACGACGGCGCGTCGGTGACGTTCCTCGCCGAGGACGTCCCCTCGCTGGGGTGGCGGACCTTCCGCGTTCTTCCGTCCACTTCGGACCACCAGGGCTGGTCGGAGGTCGAGGGGACGGAGATCCGCAACGAGCACTACCGCCTCACGGTCGACCCCGCGAGGGGTGGCGGCGTGTGCAGCCTGGTCGAGCTGGCGACGGGGCGGGAGCTGATCGCGACCGGGCGGCTGGGCAACGAGCTCGCGGTCTACCAGGAGTACCCGGCGCACCCCCGGTTCGGCGAGGGGCCGTGGCACCTGCTGCCGAGGGGGCCGGTCACGACGTCGGGTTCCCGGCCCGCCAGCTCCGTCCGGGCGCTGCGGTGCGCGGTGGGCGAGCGCGTCGAGGTGCGTGGCGAGGTCGGGCCGGTGCGCTTCACGCAGCGGATCACCCTGTGGCGGGGCGTCCGCCGCGTCGAGTGCTCGACCGTGGTGGAGGAGTTCACCGGCTCCGACGAGCTGCTGCGGGTCCGGTGGCCGTGCCCGGTGCCGGGCGGGTCGCCGGTGAGCGAGGTGGGAGACGCGGTGATCGGTCGCGGTGTCGGTTTCCCGGACGTCGACACCGCGACCCACCCCTGGACGCTGGACAACCCCGCGTACACCTGGTTCGGGCTCGGCTCCACGGCGCGGGTCAGGGTCAACGGCGCGGTCCGGTCGCTCGGGGTCGCCGAGGTCGTGGTGCCGCACCGGGACGAGGCCGCGCCCCTGGCGCGCGACCTGGTGTGCGCGCTGGCCCGGTCCGGCGTCACCGCCACGACGGGGGAGGCGGGTGGCTCCCGGTACGGGAACCTGGACGTGGACTCGAACCTGCCCGACTTCCGGATCGCGCTCGGCGGACCGGCCCGCAACGCCTTCACCGCCGAGGTGATCGGCCGCGCCGGCCTCGCCTGGCACGCCGAGCTGGACCGTCAGCTCGCCGAGACCGGGCGGGCGGTGCTGTGGGTGCCGGCGGAGCACGCGTTGTGCGCGGTGTGGGCGCCCGGAGCCGACCTGACCGACGCCAGGGCCCTGCCCGTGCTGGTCGTGGCCGCGCGGGACGAGGCCGACCTGCCCGCCGTGGTCGCCGACCTCGCCGCCGACCTCGACGACCACGAGATCGTCGTGGAGCAGCGGGGGCCGGTGGAGGAACACGGGATGGAGGAGCGCACGGTCGCCCTCCTCAACCGGGGGATGCCGGGTTTCGTGGTGGACGCCCACGGCACCCTCCACGCGTCGCTGCTGCGGTCCTGCACCGGGTGGCCGTCGGGGATCTGGATCGACCCGCCGAAGCGCACCACCCCGGACGGCTCTGGATTCCAGCTCCAGCACTGGACGCACGTCTTCGAGTACGCCCTCGTCTCCGGGGAGGGCGACTGGCGCGACGTGGACGTTCCCGGCGCGAGCGCCGCATACGCCCAGCCGCTGCTCGCGGTGCCGGTCCTCGACCAGGACCGGGCCGGGGAGCCGGCCCGGCTGGCCGACCACGGCTCGTTGCTCCGGGTCGAGCCGGCCGACAGGGTGTGGCTCGGCGCGTTGAAGGCCGCGGGCAACCCGCTCACCCGGTGCTCGGCCGAGCCCGCCGACCCGTCCACGAGCGTGGCGGTGCGCCTGGTGGAGACGCGCGGGGAGCCCACGACGGCCACCGTGACCTCGTCCGTGCTGCGCCTCGCCGACGCCGCGCGGGCCGACCTGCTCGAACACCCCGGGATCCCGTTGCGCGCCAACGACGGCCTGACCGCGGAGCTGTCCGGCTACGAGATCGCCACGTTCGTGGCCAAGCCGGTGCCCACGACCGGACTCCTCGGGGAGGCCGGCGACCGGGACCACGGGCGTCTCCTCGCCCCCGAGGCGGAGGACGCCCAACCCCTCTACGCGCGGTACTGGCTGCACAACCGGGGTCCGGCTCCGCTCGGCGGGCTCCCCGCGTCCGTGCACGTGGAGCCGACGCGGGCCGAGGTCGCGCCTCGGGGAACGGTGACCATGGCGGTTTCCGTCGCCTCGGACCGCACGGACGGCGACCTGCGGGGCACCGTGCGGATCGTGACACCCCCGCACTGGGCGGCCGAGCCCGCCGAGTTCGACGTGACCCTCCCGCCGGGCGGGCACGTGACGGCGGACGTCCTGGTGCACGCGCCGCCCTCGGGGCACGGTGAACCCGTTCCCCGCCCGGGGTGGCACCCGGTGCGCGCGCGGCTCGCGCTCGTCGGGGACGACCTGCCGCCGAGCTGGTCCCAGGTGGTCGAGGACGTCGCGGTGGTCGGCGTCGCCGAGTGGGAACCGGGCGTCTTCGGGTTGGAGGGGATGGTCGACGAGGCGGACCCCGTCTACGGGCGCCTGCTGCGGCTGGTGGGCGGCCCCGAGCCGGTGCGGGTCGCCGCCGGCGGCCGGGGCCGGCTCGCGGTCGTCGTCGGCACCGACGCCCACGCCCCGATCGCCGTGGAGGCCCGGCTGGTGAGCCCGTGGGGCACGTGGGAGGCGACCCCGACCGCCGCGCTCGGCGTCGAGGTGCCGGCCAGGGGCGAGGTGGAGATCGCCTTCGACGTCGCCCCGCCCCGCTGGGCGGACCCGGGGACGTGGTGGGCGCTGGTGAAGGTGGCGGGTGCGGGGCGCCTGCTGTACTCGCCGGCCGTACCCGTGGAGGTGACGAGGTGACCCGGGTCGATCAGGTGACCGAGGTGGCCGCCTGGGTCGACGGCCGGCCCGTCCCCGTCTCGGCGGTGGACGACGCTGAGCGCGCGCTGCGCGGCGGACGGGCCGCCTCGGCGTTGCCCTCGCCGGGGACGAGCGAGGGCCGGCAGCTCCGCCGGTGGCTGGTGCAGGTGCTCTCCGCCGACCTCCTGGTGCGGTCCGAGGCGGAGCGCCGGGGCCTGTCCGCCGACGACGCGCCCCCGCTGGCCCAGCTCGCGCCCGCACGGCACCACCTGTTGGAGCTGGGCAGCGCCGCGGCGGCCCTGCTGGCGAGGAACGCCCTCGCCAGGGCGGTCTTCGTCGCGGTCACCGCCGCGGTCGACGTGCCCGAGGCCGAGGTCGTCGCCTACCGGGCCCGCAACCACGATGTGCCGGGGTCGACGTCGGAGGAGCGCGTCCGAAGCCACCTCCTCGGGGCGGCGCGCCGGCGCGCCTTCGTGGAGTGGCTCGACGTGGAGCGGGCCCACCGGGTCCGGCTCGCGCCCGGCTACGAACACCCCGGCGACCCGCGCCAGCCGGACAACACGCACCGGCACTAGGGTCCGTTCCCACGGGGCTGGCCGCCCCGGGAAGGGGGACCGCGTGAGCGACCTGGTGCTCGCGATCGACGTCGGTGGCACCAAGATCGCCGCTGGCGTGGTGGACGGTGACGGCAGCCTGCTGCGTGGCGCGGTCCGCGCCACGCCGGCCGACGACGCCGAGCAGGCGTGGGCCCAGGTGCGGTCGGCGGTCGACGAGGTGTTGGCCGGAACGCCCTCGGTGCGGGCCGTGGGCATCGGGTGCGCGGGGCCGGTCGACACCGGGCGCGGCACGGTCAGCCCGATCAACATCGGCGGCTGGCGCGACTTCCCGCTGCGCGCCCGCGTCGCCGACCTCGTGCCCGGTGTCCCGGTGCGCCTGGCGGGCGACGGGGTGTGCATCGCGCTGGGCGAGCACTGGCGGGGCGCCGGCCGGAGCAGCCAGCACCTGCTCGGCATGGTCGTCTCGACCGGGGTCGGCGGCGGGCTCGTGCTGGCCGGTCGCCCCTTCGGCGGGCGGACCGGCAACGCGGGGCACGTCGGGCACGTGGTGGTCGAGCCGGACGGGTTGCCCTGCACCTGCGGCGGCCGGGGGTGTGTGGAGACCGTCGCCAGCGGCCCCCACCTGGTGCGGTGGGCCCGTGAGCACGGGTGGCAGGCCCCGCCCGGCGCGGACGCCGCCGACCTCGCCGAGGCCGCCCGGTCCGGCGACGCGGTCGCGGCGGCGGCGTTCGAGCGGGGCGGCCGCGCGGTGGGCATGATGATCGCCGGGGTGGCGGCCGTCTGCGACCTGGACCTGGTGGTGGTCGGCGGCGGGGTGGCCAAGGCGGGCCCGCTCCTGTTCGACCCGGTTCGTCGCGCGCTCGACACGCACGCCGGCCTGGGGTACCTGTCCGGCCTGCGGGTGGTGCCGGCGGAGCTGGGCGGCGAGGCTGGCCTGATCGGCGCGGCCGCGCTCCTGCGTCCCTGAGAACGCTCCAACCCGGCTCACCTGAGATGCCGTCCTCGCCCCAGGGCGCCGGTGCTCGACCGGGCGGAACACGGCCACGAGCCGCCGAACGTTGACGCGCAAGAACCTTCGACGCGCACCGCCCCCAAGTGGTGGGCAGTTCTCACCCCACCCGGTGAGATTCGCCGCCCGCCACTCGTCCGAGCGACCACAGGCCCCGAGTTCTGTCAGCCCTCCATGAGACGTTCGAAGTGGGGGGTCCCCCTACTCAAGAGTTGTAGTAGGCGCACAGCGTTTTTGGTTGTGTTCCAACGGCGTGGCCGATGGTGGGCCGGAAGAACACCGGCCCACCCCGCCACTCACCGGACGAGCAGGGGGCCGGCGAGTCCGGGTCAGCCGCGGGGGAGTCGGCCCATCAGGTGGAACTCCGGGTTGGGCCGCAGCGCCATGAGGTGGGCCAGCCGGTTCGACATCGCGAAGAACGCGGTGATCGCGCCGACCTGCCAGATCTCCTCGTCGTCCAGGCCAGCCGCCCTGGCCGCCTCCAGGTCGTCCTCGACCAGCGCGGCCGAGTCGCCGGCCAGGACGAGGGCGAGGTCGACGATGGCCCGCTCCCTCGGGGACAGCTCCACCGCCCACGGGTTGGTCGCCACGAGGTCGGCCAGGTGCGGGTCCTTGCTCCTGATCCGCAGCACCGCCCCGTGCGCCACGACGCAGTACGTGCAGTGGTTGGCCCCGGAGGTGGCGACCACGACCAGCTCGCGCTCGGCCTTGCTCAGTCCGCCCTCGGTGTCCATCAACGCGTCGTGGTAGTCCATGAACGCGCGCAGCTCGTCGGGCCGGTGGCCGAGGGCCCGGAAGATGTTGGGCACGAAACCGGACTTCTCGGCCACGGCGTCGACCCGGCGCCGGAGGTCCTCGGGCAGGGCCTCCGGCTCGACGACGCCGAAGCGGCTCACCGGGTCGGGGATCTCAGGGGAGGCGGACATGTCCGCACGCTAGCCGGACGGGCCGGCCACGGCCAGGTCAGTTCGAGATCACGATCAGGAACGGGCCGGAGTGCCGGGCGAGCCCCTCCGGGGTCGCGCAGGTCGACGCGTCCTCCTCGCGGCTCAGCGGGAATCCGGCCTCCACCTGGTAGCCGGTGAAGTCGCCCCCGGTCACCGTTCCCTTCAGCGTCAACAACCGGACCCCCGACACGTCGCGCATCTCCGACTCGTCGGCCCTGAAGACCGTCTCGGTGTTGTCGCTCCACGTGAGCCTGCCCGCGAGGGCGGTCCGTCCGGTGGAGCAGGAGAGCAGCGCGGGCAGACCGTCGTTGCTGAGGCTGATCCTGCCCCTCCTGTGCGGGTCCGCCTCGACCGGGCACACGAACGTCCCGTCCCCGGTGACGCCCACCGGCCTCTCGGTGTCGTTCAGCCCGCCTGTGTAGAACAGGTGGATCGTTCCGGTGCAGCCGTGCCGGGCGGCGGCGTGTGTCGGGGTGGTGGGGACGGCGAGGGCGGCCAGCGCGGCCATCCCGGCGAGGGCCGTCCACCAGCTTCCGGCTCGTCGCAGACGCGTCATCACGCCCCCGCATCGGCAGGCGCGCCCCGGCCCCACAGCTCCTGTCACCTGAACGGGCCGGAACGCCGACGCCGGGTCCCCGTCGGCCAGGGACCCGGCGTCGGTGGCGGAACGGACGAGAGGCGACGTCAGTGCGCTCCCACCGGCTTGAGCCGGGGGTCGCCCTCGTCGGCGTGGTAGTCGCCGGGGTTGGTCTCGTCGGTGCCGTTGAAGACGCGGGTCCGGCGGAGCACCAGGGTGACCACGGCCGCGACCAGCAGGTTCGCCACCAGGGCCACGAAACCGACGTAGATCTGCACCTGCGAGCCGGCGAAGGGCCGCCAGCCGAGGACCGACAGCTCGCCCAGGGTCAGCGCCGAGCCGCCGAAGTGCGCCTTGCCGGCCGCCGGGTTCGGGATGCCGTAGAGCATCACGAAGCCCCACACCATGCCGACCACCCAGCCCGCGACCAGGCCCCACACGTGGAACCAGCGCGTGTAGAGCGAGATCGCCACGGCCGGCAGCGTCTGGAGGATGATCACGCCGCCGATGAGCTGGAGGTCGATGGAGAACTGCGGGTCGACGAACACGATGAAGGCGATCGCGCCGAACTTCACGACCAGCGAGGCGAGCTTGGCCTGCTTCGCCTCCTGCGCCGGCGTGGCGTCCTTGCGGAAGTACTCCTTGTAGATGTTGCGGGTCCACAGGTTCGCCGCCGCGATCGACATGATCGCGGCCGGCACCAGGGCGCCGATGCCGATGGCGGCGAACGCGACACCGGCGAACCAGCCGGGGAACTGCTGGTCGAACAGCACCGGGACGATGGTGTTCGAGTCCGGCCGCCCGGTCGCCTGGTTGGTCAGCGGCGACGACTTGGCGCTGATCGCGACGTAGCCGAGCAGGGCCAGCATGCCGAGCAGCAGCGAGTACGCCGGCAGGGCCACCATGTTCCTCTTGATCACCCTGCGGCCCTTGGAGGCGAGGATGCCGGTCAACGAGTGCGGGTAGAGGAACAACGCCAGCGCGGAGCCGAGCGCGAGGGTCGCGTACTGGAGCTGGTTGTTGCCGTTGAGCAGGATGCCGTCGCTCGGGGTCTTGGTCGCGTCGAACTTGGCCTGCGCCTGGTCGAAGATCGTGTCCCATCCGCCGAGCTTGCTGGGCAGGTAGAACACGGCCACCAGGATCACGATGTAGATCAGCGTGTCCTTGACGAACGCGATCAGCGCCGGCGCGCGCAGGCCCGACTGGTACGTGTACAGCGCGAGGATCACGAAGGCGATGAACAGCGGCGCGTGGCCGAGGAACCCTGAGCCGTTGAAGCCCATGGTGCGCAGCACCGCCTCCAGCCCGACGAGCTGGAGCGCGATGTAGGGCATCGTGGCGATGATCCCGGTCAGGGCGACGAGCAACGCCAGCAGCGACGAGCCGTAGCGGCCCCGCACGTAGTCGGCGGGGGTGACGTAGCCGTGCACGCGGGAGACCGACCACATCCGCAGCAACGGCAGGAAGACGATCGGGTAGAGGACCACCGTGTACGGCAGGGCGAAGAAGCCCATCGCCCCGGCGCCGAAGATCAGCGCCGGCACCGCGACGAACGTGTACGCGGTGTAGAGGTCACCGCCGACGAGGAACCACGTGATCCAGGAGCCGAACTTGCGGCCGCCGAGGCCCCACTCGTCGAGGTGGTCGAGGCTCGCCCCCGACCGCCACCGGGCCGCGACGAAGCCCAGCACGGTGACGAGCAGGAACAGCGCGCCGAAGACGACGATCTCGGTCCACTGGAGGTCGTTCACCGGCGGTCGCTCCCGTTCCCGTCGTGCTGGGTGGCGCTGTCGAGGTCGTCGACCGACAGCCGGTCGGGCTGGTCGGTCCGCACGGGTTCGTCCCTGGTCCTGACGTAGACCAGCCCGACGCACAGGACGCCGAGGGGCACGAACAGGAACTGGAACCAGTAGAAGAACGGCAGCCCGAACAGCCGGGGCTGGTCCTGGTTGAACATGGCCGTGACCAGCATCAGCAGCGGCACCAGGAGCAGCAGGTTCCAGGCGTTCCAGCGCAGCCCGTTGCCGCCGTGGTCGGCGCGTGGCGGCGAACCAGTGGACATCGGTCTCCCTCTCGGTGGCGACCCTGGCCGGGGGACGCCCGGCCGACCCCGCCGGGGCGGGTGTGTCGCGGATGTTAGGCCGACATGTTGGCCACGTCACCTGTTCGGGTGGATGAGAACCCCCGGGTGGTGCCCAAATTGTGACCACATGTGTCCACGATTCGGGAGAACAGGACTCAATTCACCCGTCTTCCGTATCGGCTGTCCCCCGAGAGCAGTCACAGAGCACCCGACGCAGAGACCGTCCGATCTCCCTCCGGTCAGGACGCGAACGCGCCGGCCGTCACCCGTGTGACGACCGGCGCGTTCACCCCTCGACCACGGCTCGCGCCCTGGCTCAGCCCTGGCGGCGCAGCTTCGCGGTCATCTCGGTCGCGGTCACCACCCTGGCGACCTGCGCGCAGTCGTCGCTGGTCGTGCCGGCGACACCCCCAGCGGCGTTCTGCCGGCAGGCGGTGTTCAGCGCGGTGCCCAGCTCGGCGTAGTCCGCGCCGGAGGTCAGCAGGTTCTGCACCGACCACCACAGCGCGGCGGACTTGTCCATGCCGATGCCGCGCACGCGCTGCCCGTTGAAGCTGCCGCCGTCGGCGATCAGGGCGGCCGCCTTGTTGCCCACACCGCTGTTCTTGTGGACGAAGACGCTGTTGTCCCTCGCGGTCTGGTAGCGCGGGTACCAGAGCGAGCTGCCCTTGCGGTCCGGATCGTTGTACGCCGGCGGGTTCGCCATGTCGCGGATGACGCCCAGGGCGGAGCCCTCGCCCATCTTCCACCGGTTGGCCGGGGTGTCGTCGGCGCTGCCGTTGGTCAGGTCGACGAACTCGCCGAAGATGTCCGACAGGGACTCGTTGATCGCCCCCGACTCGCCCCGGTAGACCAACCCGGAGACGTGCTCGGTGACACCGTGGGTCAGCTCGTGCCCGGTGACGTCGTCGGTCGTCACGCCCTCGCCGAAGACCATCTGCTGGGCCTGCGGCGACCAGAAGGCGTTCTGGTACGGGCAGCGCTCGCCGGAGACGCAGACCCGGACCGTGGCGCGCAGCGCCTTGCCGGCCCCGTCGCCGTAGTCGACGCCGATCAGGTTGGTGAGATCCGTGCCGACCTTGCTGGCGTAGAACTTCGCGGTGTCGCCGAAGAAGTCGTAGACCTTGTTGACGTCCGCGACCGACGAGGCCGGGCCGCCCTCGCGGCGCGTGACCCGGAACGCGGTGCCGCACCGGAAGGCGCGGTCGTCGTTGCCGTCGACGGTCCTGCGGTTGGCGTCGCAGACCGCGCGGTTGACCGCCTCGTGGGTGTCCGACCAGGTGGCGAGCGCGGCCTTGGAGCCCGCGTCCACCACGACCGTCCACCGGTCCTCGGCGTTCTTCCCCGCGACGGTGACCTGGAACGCCGGAACCGCGTCGGCCGCGCCCTCCGCGCCGAGCAGGCTCGCGTCGTACCAGTACGGCTTGGTCTCGGCCACCCGCAGGTCCGTGACGCCCTGGCCGGACTCGGCGGCCACCCGGTCGAGCGCGGACCGCGCGGCGCCCTCAGCCGCGGCGGTCCGGTCGGCGGGGAAGGACCCGGCGCGCCCACGCGTCGTCCTGCCGTGCGCGGAGACGAG
The DNA here is from genome assembly GCF_024171885.1 of Streptoalloteichus tenebrarius. GTDB lineage: Bacteria > Actinomycetota > Actinomycetes > Mycobacteriales > Pseudonocardiaceae > Streptoalloteichus > Streptoalloteichus tenebrarius. The sequence continues at coordinate 27,504 of NZ_JAMTCP010000052.1, forward strand.
CGCGCCCGAGGTGTCGAGCACCTCGACGACCTGGCCGCCGAGCACCGGGACGCCGTCGATGGTCTGCTGGAGCCGGACGACCCCTCCCGCGGGCGTCGTCCGGCTGCTCAGCACGTCGAGGGAGCCCACGGTGGCCCCGAACTGCCCGGCGAGCCGGGCGGCGTGGGCGCTCCCCGCGGCGCGCAGGTCGCCGTGGCCGGACGGCGCCGGCCTCGGGCTGCGCGGGGTGACCTCGCGGGTGCGGCCCAGGTCGTCGACCTGGACGTCCGCGTCGGAACCCGGCGGGGCTGGGGCGGCGAACGCGGGCTCCGCGGCCGCGACGACGCCGAGGGCGAGGGCCGTCGCGAGCAGCGCGGCACCTCGTCGGGTACGGGACATGCGTCACTCCAAAGAAGCAACAGAAACAGCAGGGAGTCACTATTCGTGACGTGTGGGTGATCATGTCCAGGCTTTCGGGGTACGCACACCCGTCATTCGTCGGGTGAATTGCGACTAACGGCGCAGGACCGGGCGAAGCAACCACGAACCGTTGATCACCGATATGACCCATTCGTGGGGAGCCGGCCCGGCGGTACGGTCGGAGCCGGATGATCACGGCGCGACGCGTTACCCCGGTCCGCGCCCTGGCCGCGGTGCTGGCCACCGTCCTGGCCACGGCGTCGGTCGTCTCGTGCTCGGGGCCGGTCGACGGCACCCCGGTCGCACGTCCGTCCACAGTGGAGGGTTCTTCCCCTGTCCAGCCGACGTCCTCGCCCACGGCGCCCGTCCTCGGCGGGGCCACGCCCCGGGTCGGCGGCTGCCTGCGCGGGAACGACTACGACGAGGTCCCCTGCGACCAGCCGCACGAGGGCGAGGTGACCGCGACCGACAGCCTCCCGGGGACGCTGCCCGCCACGCCCGACGACGCGACGGTGCGGCGCGCGGCGTTGCCACGGTGCCGGCAGGCCGCCGTGGAGTACCTGGGCAGCGGCGACGTCGACGCCACCCGGCTGCGGTCGTGGGCGTTCTGGCCCTCCGCCCGCGACTGGGCGTCGGGCCAACGCTGGCTGGTGTGCGCGGTGTTCGAGGCCGGCGCCGACGACCGGCCGGTCGGCCGCACCGGCTCCCTGCGCGGAGCGCTCACCAGCGGCTTCGACACCTACCAGCAGTGCACGGCCGGCTCCCCGAGCCGGGACGACCGCCTGGTCACGGTCCCCTGCGACCAGCCCCATCTCGCCGAGGCGGTGCCCGGGGTGCTCACCCTGGGCGCGGCGCACGAGTCCCCACCGGACGCGGACCAGATGACCCAGTCGGCGCAACGGCACTGCGCCCAGGCCGTGACCGGCTATCTCGGCGCGGCCCGATCCGACGTGCTGGTCTCGTGGCGGCTGCCGAGCGCGGCGAGCTGGTCGGAGGGGTTCTCCGTCGCCGTCTGCTACGTCGAGACCGCCACCGCGGTGAAGGCGCGGCTGCGCGGCGTCGGGACGAACCCGCTCCCGTCCTGACCACCCGGCCCCGACCCGGCCCCACTGATCACCCAGCTCGGGTTCCCCCGTGCGCGGCCACTCGTGAGGGCAGCCGGGCGGATCCCGCGGCTCCAGGACTGGCCGAATGACCGACCGTGACCCCACTTCCGTCGCTAGTCCCCCGACACCGTCCCTCGATGGGCTGATGGTGTGCCCGGCCGACCGGCCGGACCGCCGCCAAGCCGACATCGAGGGAGGATCATGCGGAGGCTCTTACTGGCCGCCACAGGAGTGGTGGCCACCGCGAGCGCGCTCCTCACCACCGCCCCGTCCGCGACGGCCGCGCCGGACGCCACGCCCGGGGTGCCGGACCGGTACCTCCACCAACAGATCACCTGGAAGCCGTGCTTCCCGGACCGGCTCCCCGACGGGGCGTCGCCGGGGTCCGAGCGCCTGGAGTGTGGCTCGTTCAGCGCGCCCCGCAACTGGGGGAGACCGGACGAGAAGGTCGACATCGTCGTCGCGGTGAGCCGACTGCGCCCGGCGAAGGGGGAGCCCCGGGGCAGTGTGCTGACCAACCCGGGTGGTCCCGGCGGTCCCGGCCGCACGCTTCCGCTGGTGTTCCTCCAGCAGAACCGCGCGAAGCTGCTGGACAACATGGAGATCGTGGGCATCGACCCGCGCGGCACCGGTGAGAGCAGCAACGTGAGCTGCGGCGGTGGCAGCGAGATCGGCGCCGGCCTCGACCCGAGGGACCGGAGCCAGGGCAACATCGACCTGATGCTCGACTCGGCGGCGTTGGCCGCGAAGTTCTGCCAGACGAAGTCCGGCGAGCTGGGCCGGTACGTCACCACCGAGCAGACCGTGAAGGACCTCGACCTGCTGCGGCACCTGCTCGGCCGGGAGAAGGTGAGTTACGTCGGCTACTCCGGCGGAAGCTGGATGGGCGCGTACTACGCGACGTACTTCCCGAACCGAGTGGACAAATTCGTCCTTGACTCCAACACGGAATTCACGACGACCTGGCAGAAGTCGTTCGCGTGGCAGCCGAAGGGCTTCGAACGACGGTTCCGCGAGGACTTCCTTCCGTGGGTGGCGCGGTACGACGGCGTGTACCACCTCGGCACCACGGGCGAGGCGGTGCGCCAAACATACGAGCGGGTCCGCGCGAAGCTGGCCGAGCAGCCGGTCGACCTCGGACAGGGCACGACCATGAGCGCCCCGCTGCTGGACGACACCCTCGCGAGCGGCATCTACGGCAAGACGGCCTTCCCCGACCTCGCCGACGCGCTGGCCCAGCTCAACACCCTCGTGGAACGGCCGGCGACCGAGCAGGCGCGGGCGGCGGCCGCCGCCGTCCGCCAGGCGCTGCCCCGCCTCACCCGCGCGGCGCTGCCCGGCGTGCTCCCGGTGTCGGCGGACGCCTTCCCCGCGACCTTCTACAACATCACCTGCAACGACACGCCAACCACCGCCACCCGGCAGTCGCTCATCCGGGACACCGAGCGGAGCGGGAGGAAGTACCCGCTCATCGGCTGGCGGAAGATCTCCGACGTGTGCGCGTTCTGGAAGCGCCCTGACGTGCACATGCCCACGCCCGACGGGAAGGGCGTGCCCCCGGTCCTGATGGTGCAGTCCGTCAACGACCCGGCCACGCCGATGGAGGGCGCGAAGCGGGCGCACGAGGCCTTCGCCAACTCCCGCATGCTCACGGTGACGGCGGAGGGCGACCACGGGATCTACTCCGCCGGGAACGCCTGTGTCGACGAGGTCGTGGAGAAGTACCTCGTGGACGGGGTCGTCCCGGAGCGCGACCTGTCCTGTGCCGGCACCCCGCTGCCGGAGCCGAAACAGGCCGGCGCGCGGGAGAAGCGCTCGGTGGCGCCGGAGGCGGCGAACCCGCTGCTGCTGCACGCGCAGCTCAGGGACCTGATCGGGCCGATGCCGCGCTGAGCGGACGGAGGGCTCCCGCCGAGGCGACGGGAGCCCTCCTCGTTCCGCGTGCCCCCTGTGGTTCCCGGAAGTGCCCGGAGGACAGGGGAAACAACCGCCGGAGCGGCGAACGCGAGTGATCAGAGCAGGCGGCGCGCCACCCAGCCGTGCGCGTCGGTCACCAGCCGGAGGAGCCAGGGGGACGCCAGGATCGCGAGCACTCCCAGTCCACTGTGGACCAGGACCGCTCCCGTCCACGTCGGCCCGCCCCACGCCGTGGACAGGTCGACGCCCCACATGACGAACGGGTAGCTGACGCCCCGCGCGGCCATCGCCCCCAGCAGGAGGACCACCACGCCCTGCGACGCGCCCAGGGGCAGGGCCAGCAGCAGGTAGAGGAGTTCCCTCCACCGCCGCCCGTCGCCCAACGCGCGCCACGGCCCTCCGGAGGGCGGTGGTGGATCGGCCAGGGCGGCCCCCAACAGCACCCGCGCCCGGGTTCGCTCCAGGCTCGCCAGGAGCCGCGCCAGCGCGAGAACGGCCAGGAGCACCACCAGGCCCACGAACACGACAGCGGTCCCCACGCCGACCCCGAGCCCGACCAGCAACACGGGGAACCACAGCAGGGCGAGCGGCAGGGACAGCACGGCGAAGAGCAGCCGCCGACCGAACGCCCGAACACCGGGGCGTCGCCAGACCACGGTCTCGCTCCGCACCAACGGCCAGTACCACATCGACACCGCTTCCCCCCGGCGATCGCACCTTCGACCCCACGCTAGGAAGCCGGGGCCGCCGGGAGAACCCGGCTGGCGGCGACGCCGGCCGGGGGTCAACCCCCGGTGTCCCCCGGGGCGGGCCGGGGGTGGTTCGCCCGCGGGGGCAGGCGCGTCACCATGGGCGGGAGCGTGGACAGAAGCACGGGCGGAGGCTCACGGAGGACAGGACAAAAAGCGGCGCCGGGGTGCCCCTCCCCCTGACGGGCACCTCGACGCCGCTTCCGTTCCCGGTCCTCGCCTCAGGCGCACCAGGCGCTGGGCCGCCCCCGGTCCGGGACACGGTCCTGGTCCTCCTCGCTCCTCCGGTCGGCGCGGTCGGGCGTGACGATCACCATCACGACGGCCGCCACGGACAGGACCAGCATCGCGAGTCCCGCGTTGACCATGGCGCACCTCCTCGCGGGTCTCGTTCCTGCCTTCTCCTGACTGCGTTGCCCGGGGACCGGTGAGGACCTGTCCCCCGACAGTGAGGAGCATGGCCCCGCCCGCCAGATACATCTGTGACTCAGATCACAGAAAAGGGGACGCCCCCGGAACCGGACCGGTCCCGGGGGCATCCCCCTTTCCCACGGCTCCCCGCGGCGGACGTGCCCGCGGGTGCGGTGGCGCTCAGCCGAGGCGCTGCTTCAGCGCCTCCAGCTCGTCCCGCAGCGAGGTCGGCAGCTTGTCGCCGATCTTGGCGAACCACTCCTCGATCAGCGGGATCTCCGCCTTCCACTCCTCCGGGTCCACGGCGAGCGCGGCCTCGATGTCGGCCACCGGGGCGTCGAGGCCCTCCAGGTCGATGGCCTCGGCGGTCGGCACGTACCCGATGGGGGTCTCCACGGCGGGGGCCCTGCCCTCCAGCCGCTCCACGACCCACTTCAGCACCCGCGAGTTCTCGCCGAAGCCCGGCCACAGGAAGCGCTTGTCCTCACCCCGCCGGAACCAGTTGACGTAGAAGATCCGCGGCAGCTTCGTGGCGTCCGCGCCCTTGCCGGTGTCGATCCAGTGCTGGAAGTAGTCACCGGCGTGGTAGCCGATGAACGGCAGCATCGCCATCGGGTCGCGGCGCACCACGCCGACCTGGCCCACGGCCGCGGCGGTGGTCTCCGAGGACAGTGTGGCGCCCATGAACACGCCGTGCTGCCAGTCCCTGGACTCGGTCACCAGCGGGATGGTGGTGGCCCGACGGCCGCCGAACAGGATGGCCGAGATCGGCACGCCCTTCGGGTCCTGCCACTCCGGGGCCACGATCGGGCACTGCTCGATCGGCACGCAGTACCGGGAGTTCGGGTGCGAGCTGAGCTCCTCGCTGTCCGGCGTCCAGTCCCGCTTCTTCCACGAGGTGAGGTGCGCGGGCGGCTCGCCCATGCCCTCCCACCAGATGTCGCCGTCGTCGGTGAGGGCGACGTTGGTGAAGACCGAGTTGCCCCGCTCGATGGTGCGCATCGCGTTGGGGTTGGTCTTCCAGTCCGTGCCGGGGGCGACGCCGAAGAAACCGTTCTCCGGGTTCACCGCGTACAGCCGGCCGTCCTCGCCGAAGCGCATCCACGCGATGTCGTCGCCGAGCGTCTCCACCTTCCAGCCCGGAATGGTGGGCTCCAGCATCGCCAGATTCGTCTTGCCGCAGGCGCTCGGGAAAGCGGCGGCCACGTAGTAGACCTTGTTCTCCGGCGAAATGAGCTTGAGGATGAGCATGTGCTCGGCGAGCCAACCCTCGTCCCGGCCCATCACCGAGGCGATCCGCAGCGAGTAGCACTTCTTGCCCAGCAGGGCGTTGCCGCCGTACCCGGAGCCGAAGCTCCAGATCATGCGCTCCTCGGGGAAGTGCGAGATGTACTTCGTCTCGTTGCACGGCCACGGGACGTCCTGCTGGCCCGGCTCCAGCGGCGCGCCCACCGAGTGCAGGCACGGCACGAAGTCGGCGTCGTCGCCGAACCGCTCCAACGCCCTGGCGCCCATCCTCGTCATCACCCGCATGGAGACCACGACGTATTCGGAGTCGGTGATCTCCACGCCGAGCATGGGCTTCTCGGCGTCCAGCGGACCCATGCAGAACGGGATCACGTACATGGTGCGGCCGCGCATCGAGCCCCGGTACAGCTCGGTCATCGTGGCCTTCATCTCGTCCGGGTGCATCCAGTTGTTCGTCGGCCCGGCGTCGGCGGGGTCCTGCGAACAGATGAAGGTCCGCTCCTCCACCCTCGCCACGTCGCCGGGGTCCGAGGCGCACCAGAACGAGTTCGGCTTCTGCTCCAGCCGCACGAACGTTCCGGCCTCGACCAGCTTCGCGGTCATCCGCTCCCACTCGTCGTCCGAGCCGTCGCACCAGACGACCTGGTCGGGGGTGGTGAGTTCGGCGACCTCACGCACCCATGCAAGCAGGCGCTGGTGCGTGGTCGGTGCTTGGTCGAGACCAGGGATGGTCAGCGCGGTCATCTCGTCTCGTCTCCTGACTGGGCGCCACAGCCCGTGCCGCACGCCGGCTCCACCCAGGGGAGATCGGCGACGCCGCCGAAAACACCGAAAGCTTCGCCCCGCCCGGGTGGGACGGGCGTGCTGGGAAAGGGATGTTTTGCAGGTTAGCCCCGGGCAGGCCGGAAAACCGACGGCCACCCTGTCGCTTCTCTCACAAGAACGATCAGGGAATCGATTCAGGGCCGGCCCGATGACTGAGAACGGGTGAACCCCAAATGGGTGCGACTCGCAACACAGAGGGCGTGCGGGGCCGCCGGAATGGGCATCTCGGACACGAGCGAGGGATGCGTGGGCGGGGCGGGAGACAGCGCCCGGCCCCGCCATCGCGACGTGCGGTGGCGGGGCCGGGCGAAACTCCTCACGCGTGAGGCGCGGCGGGGTGAAAGCTCAGATCCACCGGCCGGTGACCGGGTCGACGCTCACGGCCGAGCCCCCGGTCGACCCCGTGCCGGCGGGCGCGGTTCCTGACTCGGACCACGCCGCGTCCGACCAGGCGGCGTCCCCGGCCGGGTCGGCGGCGTCGCCGGCGTCGCCGGCGTCGTCGGCGTCGTTCCCGGAGAAGGCGTCCTTGCTGTAGGTGCCGTCCTTGTTGATGTGGCCCTGCTCCACGACCTTCCAGTCGCCGTGGCCCTGGTGCTCGCGGATGGTGACCTTGCCGTCCTTGCTGATCTCCGTGGCGGCGTCCGCGTCGCCGTCCCCGTCGGTGTCGGTGAACAGGATGACGTCGCCGTCGTCGTCCCTGACCACGGTGGTGTCGGCCTTGCCGTCCTGGTTGAGGTCCTCGGTGGCCGGGCCGACCGTGCGCTCCCCGTCCCTGGTCTCCACCACCATCGCGGAGCCGTCGCGGCTGGCGGTCTCCCGGTGGTCCCCGCCGCCCCCGGCCTTCCCGGTGTCCACCCACTGGCCGCTGCTCGCGTCGAACCTGGCCTGGCCGACGACCCTGCCCTGGCGGTCGAGCATGGTCAGGACGTCGGCGTCCCCGTCGTGGTCGGTGTCGGTGTAGGCCAGGTACCCGTCGTCGGTCTGGACCATCGCGGTGTCGTCGACACCGTCGTGGTCCTGGTCGTAGTTGGCCTCGGCCGTGAACTCCTCGCCGTCAACGGTGATCTTGAGGTCGCCGTCGCCGCCGTCGTTCTCGATGTACACCAGGTCCCCCTCAGGGCGTCGGGCACCACGCCGTCGGGTGCGGTCTCGTCCTTGCTCCGCCGGTTGGACTCACGGTAGGGGGCCGGGGTTCCCTCGCGGAACAGGGGGCGTCCCGCTCACTCCGACGGCGGCGCCAGCCGAACGACCTCCCCTGGTGTTCGCCGGTCTCGGGCCGAGTCCTCGCCGGCGGCGACGTGTGATCCGGGGTGAGGCTTCGGCGGCCGTACAGGGGAGCCCATTGCTGGGCGACCGCATGTGGGAAGCCACTTCCTGCTGGGACCACTTTTCGCGTGGTGTCAAGGCATTCACCGAGATGAGCGACAGAGTTATCCACAGGCTCCGGAGTTGTCCACAGCGGAGCCGAGTGAGGTCGATCCGCGGGGTGTGCGGCGGTAGGCTGGAGCAGGGCTCGCCCCCCAGGGCGGGTGGGGGCTGTCCTGAGGTGGGTGTGCCGGGCTCGCGCCTGGTGGGAGCCGGAGGCGGCGGGCGGCCGCGGGCGGCATGAGTGAGGGTCCCGTTGGGGACGGGCCACGACGAACCGTCGGTGTTCGGCTTCCTCGGTGCTCCTGGTCGTGTTCCGGCCTGGCGGAGGAACGGCCGCGAGTCAGGAACGGCCGCGGCTCAGGAGCGGTCGCGCAGCTCCCTGATCCTGGCCAGCAGTGACTCGACCCGTTCCCGGCCGGACTCCGCCTCGCCCAGCCGCCTGTTCACCACCTGGAGTTCCTTGGCGCGCTCGGCCGCGTCCATCTTCAACGCCCTGTCCACCTCGCGCAGCTCCGCCTCGATGGCGTCGATCCGCCGGCCCAGCGCCTCGTCCAACGCCAGCGAGAGCTGCTGCTCGGCCTCGATGAGCTGCTCGGCGACCAACTGGTCCAAAGTGGACCGCGCGTCGGCGATCGCCTCGGTCAGCCACTGCTTCATGTGCTGCTTGTCCGCGGCGTGCCGCCGGGTGCGGGCCATCCACCACCCGGCCCCGAGGCCGAGCGCGATGGTCACCGGCAGGACGAAGGGGTTGAGCGCGGCGACCCCGAGGCCGGCCAGCGGCAGGGCCGCGACCCGGCCGGCCCCGAGACCGCCGGAGATGCCCATGAACACCAGGAGCTTGTCCTCGGCCGTCGGCGGGCGCTTCTCCGGGGGCCGCAGCACGACCGGGGGTTGCGGCGCCCTGGCGAGCTGCGCGCGGATCACCGCCAGCTCGTCCTCGGAGAACAGCTCGGCCAGCGCCGCGTCCGCCACCCCGCTCAGCCTGGTGGCGAGCGCCCCGCTGACCCGCGCCGACGCCATCTGCAACGCCGCGTCCACGTGGTACGGGAGCTGGGCGAGCTGCTCGCGGTCGGCGCCCTCGATCGCCCGGCGGAACCAGGACTGCACGTCCAGCATCTGCCGGGCGACCTCGTGGCTGGTCTCCACACGGCAGCGCTGCACGGCGGCGCGCAGCCGCACGTTCCAGCCCCGCGTCGACGACCGGCGCTCCGAGGTCAGCTCGTCCCGCCGAGTCCGCAACGCCTCGGCCTCGTCCTCGCCGGTGGTCAGCACGCGGCGGTCCGACTCCAGCCGGACCACCAGCTCGTCGAGGGCCGTCGCCAGCGCCCGCAGCGTGTTGGCCTCGTTGAGCATCACCGAGCGGCCGACCACCAGCTCCTGCAACGCGGTCTGGAGCTCGGCGACGCCGGAGCGCCCGCGCAGCAGCGCGGCGGCCTCCTGGTTGGGCGCCTTCCCCGCCATCTCGGCCATCCTGGCCGACACCGGGTGGAAGGTGGCCTCGGCGAACCGGGGCGCGTGCTCGGCGAGCAGCGCCCGGTTGGCCTCCAGCACCTGGCGCCAGCCCCGGTACTGGTCGGTCTTGGTCAACGCGAAGACGACGGTCTCGACCCGCTCGCCCACGTTCCGCAGGAACCGCAGCTCCCCCTGGGTGAACGGCGCGGACGCGTCCACCACGAACAGCAGCGCCGTCGCGTGGGCGGCCGCCTCGACCGCCAGCTCGCCGTGCACCTCGTCGAGCCCGCCGACGCCGGGAGTGTCGATCAGCCGGAGGCGCTCCAGCAGCGGGATCGGCGCTCCGACCCGCACGTGGCGCGGCGGGAGCTGGCCCTCCGGCAGCTCCCTGCCCGCCGACACCCACGCCGGGAGCTGCTCCAGCGCGAACGGGACCGGCTCGACGTCACCGGGGTAGCACGCCTGGGCGCGCCACTCGGTCGCGTGCTCCAACACCAGATAGACGGCGGTGGCCACGTCGGCGTCGACGGGGGACAGGCCCGGGCTGGCCAACAACGCGTTGACCAGCGAACTCTTCCCCCGGTTGGTCTCGCCGACCACCACGACGGTGGGCTGCTCGGGCCGGGCGGCGCGCACCTCCTCCACCCAGTCCGCCGACCCGGCCCCGGCCTCCCTGAGCAGGCCGACCAGCCGCTCGCGGGTCTGCCGGACCACCTGGGGCAGGGTCGGGGCGTTCGGCGCGGGCGCGGTCACGAGCCGGTCCTCGCCCGGTAGACGGTGACGACCGGCGCGCGCAGCAGGTGGCCCCTGTCGACGAAGCCGACCACCTCGGTCTCGGCGATCACGCCGTCCAGCCCGGGGTCGTCGGTCGGCGTGGTGCCGCCCGCCTCGTGGTGGGCGGGGTCGAACCGCTCGCCGTCCGGGCGTACGGCGAGCACGCCCACCCCGGCCAGGCCCTCCTCGATCCGCTCGGCGACCCCGGCGCTCCTGGCCCTGTCCCACGCGTAGACACAGAGCTGGACCAGCGCGCGGCGCTCCGCCGCCGCCCGACTCGCCAGCTCGGCCCCGCCGGCCGCACCGCCCCGGTCCAGCGACTCACCCGACACACCACTCGGCTGCACGTCCCGCACCCCGTGTTCGACGTCGGCGGCGGCGCCGGGGTTCCGTCCGGTTCCGCTCTCCTCGCCCCGGTCCCGTCGTCGGCGCCACCACCCGCTCACGTCGCCCCCCGTCCCCTGAGCTGCTGCCAGATCAGGAAGTACGCGCGGTGCACCACGTGGGCGATGCGGCTCTGCGCCGGTGTCGCGCCGAACGCCGCGAAGGAGCGCCACCACCCGGCCCGTTCCAGGGCGTAGGCCTCCCACTCGTGCGGCGGGCGTCCGGGCAGGCCGAGCTGCTCGCCGGGATCGGCGCTGCTGCCGACCCGCAGCACCTCCTCGGCCAGGTCCTCCGGCATCACCACGGCCCCGGCGGCGACCAGCGTCAACGCCTCCAGCAGCCGGAGCTGGTGCGCCTCCGGCTTCGCGAGCAGCACCTCGATCGCGTCGTGCACCCGCTGGCGCTCGCCGGGATCGCCGGAGGCGTGGGCCAGGGCGGTCACCGAGGCCAGGGCGGCCGCCGCCTTGATCCCGTCGGCGCGGGCGCGGAACACCGCGTCGAGCCGGCCCCGCACCCCGTCCAGGCCCGAGGCGTCGAGCAGCCGACGCCGCAACGCGCCGGCCGTGATCGCGGGCTCCGCGTCGAGGATCTCCAACGCGCGGCGGACGCCGTAGAGGTCGAGGCGCTCCAGCAGCCGGGCCCTGGTGCCGGCGGGCACCGCGCACTCCCAGGTGGCGAAGAGGTCCGCGGAGATCAACATCATCTCTCTCGTGGCCTCGTCCAGCTCGGCGAGCTGCCGCAGCGCGTCGGCGTCGGCGGAGGTGAAGCCGCCGGTCTCCGCGGTCTCGGCGAGCAGGCCGATCACCGGGAGCACGTCGGCGACCCTGGGCTTGAGCGTGCTGGCCTGCTTCTCGGCGAGCAGGGTCGCGGCCCGCCACACGTCGCCGTCGGCCCCCTCGACCGACTCGGGGGCGATCGTGTCCGCCTTGTTCAGCACGGCGATCGCGTTGACCGGGCCGGCCTCCCTGCTGGCCGTGGCGGCGGTGAACGCGGCGAGCGCCTGGTGGTCGTCGGAGCGGACGGCCTGGGTGACGACGTAGATCACGGCCTCCGCTCCGGCGACCGCGTTGCGCGAGACCGGGTCCAGCTCGTCGTCCCCGCCGCCGTTGCCGGCCTCGGCCCGCGCCGCCCCGAGGAGCTGCTCGGTCCTCGCGACCGAGGCGGCGTCGAGCGAGCCCAGCCCCGGGGTGTCGATGACGGTGAGATCGCGCAGCACCGCGTTCGTGAGGTAGGCCTCCAGGTGCGAGACCTCGTCGACGGCCACGCCCAGCTCGGCGGGGATCATGCCGTGGGCGTCGAACGGGAGCACCTGCTTGCGCCCGTCGGTGAACACCACCTCGACCCGGTCCACGGTGCCGTACTGGAACCGGGTGACCAGGCGGGTGCACTCGCCCACGTCCGTCGGGGCCACGCGTCGGCCGATCAGGGCGTTGACCAGCGTGGACTTGCCCGACTTGATGCGGCCGGCCACCGCGACCTGCAACGGGGCCGACAGGCGGCGCAGCACCTCCCTGAACCCCGCGGCGGTGCGGTCGCAGACCTGCGGTCGCAGCCGTTGGCAGAGGTCGGCCACCGCGGCCGACAGCGGACCGGCGAAACGCTGCTGGTCGGTTGCCGTGCTCACCCGTACGAACCCCTCGCCGATCCGGCCACCCGTGGCGTCTGCGAGGGGCATCGTGCCACGCCCCGCCCGGTTGGCGGTCCACTCCCCGGGGGATCTTGCCGGGGAACGGCGGCGCCGGGGTTTGTCGGACCGGCCCCGCCGGGTAGTTCCCCGCCGACGCATCTCCCCTCGATAGGGCTGGAGGCCGTCGTGGACGACGCGACCACTGGTTACCTCTTCTTCCTCCTGATCGGCGCGTTACTCGTCCTCGCCGTCGGCCGGCTGCTCGCCAGGAGCGGCCGCACCGTCCTGCACGAGGTCTTCCCGGAACGCGACGCGGCGCGGTCGGTGAGCCGGCTGATCGCGGTGCTGTTCCACCTCGTCACGCTCGGGCTCCTGGCGCTGATCGCGATCTGGGACCCCTCGGCCGACGACCCGACCCAGGCGCTGCTCGCGAAGTTCGGGGTGCTGCTGCTGGCCCTGGGTCTGACCTACGGGATCACCCTGGTGGTGCTCAGCCGGGTCCAGACCCGGCGGCGCGACCAGCTCCTCGCCGAGCACCTCACCGCGCAGACCGAGGCCGCGCTGGAGCTGGAGGAGGAGCGCGCGCACGCCGAGGGCGGCGCGAGAACGCCCGACGGGTCGGTCGTGCGGCCGGTCGCCGAGGCGCGCCCGGTCGTCGACCCGGCCGCGCCGGCGCCCAGGACGCCCCGGTCGGCGCCCTCCCCCGGGCACCGCACCCTGCCGCCCGACCTGGCCCCGCCCACCTGAGACGGGCCGGACCGGGTCCGACGTCGGTCGTAGGGCCATCTCAGCCCCTGGACCGACGCACCCCCTCAGCCTCCGCACCTAACCTCGTGGGGTGCGGAGGCTGAGCTTGTGGTTGCGCGCCCACCCCTGGGTGGGTGACTCGCTGCTGGCTCTCGTGCTGTTCCTCTTCGACCTCGCCAGCAAGCGGGGCAGCCAGTACGACCCGGTCACCGAGACGTTCGTCCAGGTCGTCAGCGCCAGCGACTACATCCTCGGCTCGTTCCTGCTGGTCGGCCCGCTCGTCATCCGGCGGAAGCGGCCGGTGCTGGCCGCCTACGTCACCCTGTTCGGCGGGATCTTCGTGCTGGTCACGCACGGGCCGTTCGCCGCGCGCATGGGGGCGTTCGCGCTGGCGATCATGCTCTACACCCTGCTCACGCACGCCACGCGGCGGGTGGCCGCCGCGTACGCGGCCTGGCTGCTCCTGGGCACCCTGCTCTTCTCGATCGCCATGGCCAGGGAGTACGGGCTGGCCACCGCCCCGTTCACGGTCTTCTTCCCGGTGCTGATCTTCGCCGTGTTCTGGATGACCGGGGAGTTCGTCGGGGCCCGCAGGGCCTACCACGCCGAGGTCGAGCAGCGCCTGCGCATGCTGGAGCACGAGCGCGACCAGCAGGCCAAGATCGCCGTCGTCGAGGAGCGCAACCGGATCGCGCGGGAGCTGCACGACGTGGTCGCGCACGCGGTGAGCGTGATGATCGTGCAGGCCGACGGCGCGTCGTACGCGCTGAAGACCAGCCCGGAGACCGCGGGCAGGGCGCTCGCGACGATCTCCGACACCGGCAGGAAGGCGCTGGGCGAGCTGCGCCGGCTGGTCGGCGTGCTCCGCAACGACAGCGAGGGCAACGCCGAGTACGCCCCGCAGCCCGACGCCAGCGCCCTCGGGGAGCTGGCGGAGAAGATGCGCCAGGTCGGTCTGCCCGTGCGGCTGACCATGACCGGCGACCTGTCCGACCTGCCGACCGGCGTCGGCCTGACCGTCTTCCGCCTCGTCCAGGAGGCGTTGACCAACACGCTGAAGCACGCGGGGCCGGGCGCCTCGGCCCAGGTCGTGGTGACCAGGGCCGAGGACGGGGTCGAGGTCGAGATCGTGGACGACGGCCTCGGCACGGCGAACGGCTCGCTGGTCTCCGGCGGCAACGGGCTGATCGGCATGCGCGAGCGCGTCGCGGTCTACCACGGGACGCTGGAGGCGGGGCCGAGGCCGGGCGGCGGGTGGCGGGTGCGCGCGGTTCTGCCCCTGTCGAGGGAGTCCGCGACGTAGGCTGCTGGGCATGGTCCGGGTGCTGCTGGTGGACGACCAGGAACTGATGCGGATGGGCTTCCGGATGGTGCTCGACGCACAGGAGGACCTCGAGGTCGTCGGCGAGGCCGGCGACGGCGCCGAGGCGGTGCGCAAGGCCGCCGAGCTGCGCCCGGACGTGGTCCTGATGGACGTCCGGATGCCGGTGCTGGACGGGGTGGAGGCGACCAAGCGGATCGTCGAGGAGGAGACCGCGAAGGTCCTGGTGATGACCACGTTCGACCTCGACGAGTACGCGCTGGCGGCGCTGCGCAACGGGGCGAGCGGGTTCATGCTCAAGGACACCCCTCCCGCGGACCTGGTGTCGGCGGTGCGCGCGGTGGCCAGCGGCGACGCGGTGGTCTCCCCGAGCGTGACCAAGCGGCTGCTGGACCGGTTCCTCGGCTCGGGCGGCGGCGAGCTGCGCGACGCGAACGTGCTGGACGTGCTCACCGAGCGGGAGCGCGAGGTGCTGGTGTTGATCGCCAAGGGGCTGTCCAACACCGAGATCGCGGTCAAGCTCTTCCTGTCCGAGGCCACGGTGAAGACCCACGTGGGCCGGATCCTGTCCAAGCTGGACCTGCGGGACCGGGTGCAGGCGGTCGTGCTGGCCTACGAGACCGGGCTGGTGCGGCCCGGCGAGAGCTGAGCGTCGGAGCCGAGCCCGGCCGGCTCCCGAGACGACCGGGACGACCCGCACGGCTCAACGGCCAGGACGGCCAGGACGGCCAGGACGGCCAGGACGGCCAGGACGGCCAGGACGGCCAGGACGGCCAGGACGGCCAGGACGGCCAGGACGGCATGGTGACCGCGGCGCGGGCGGAGGCGGACGCGGTGGGCAGGGGAGGGACCGCCCCGTGGTCCCTCCCCCGCCGCACCCTTCCCCCAGGGCATGGCCCCCGTCCCCTGGCGGCGGTCGCCCCGGTCGGTTCCGGTCGCCGCCGCCCGGGGTTCCTCAGCGGTAGTTCTCGGGGTCGACGTCGACGGCCCGCCGGAACGCGGCCTCG
>NZ_JAMTCP010000053.1 GCF_024171885.1 Streptoalloteichus tenebrarius
GGCGCGCTGGCGAAGCCAGCCGCGCCCCCCCTCCCCCGCTGAGCCCAGCAGTCGTGCGGTTGGTGTCAGCCCACGGCGCGCGTCTGAGGTCGGGCACCAGCCAGCCGCGCTGGCAAAGCCAGCCGCGCCCAGCAGTCGTGCGGTCGAAGACCGCCACGACCCACCCCAGAGCAGACGACCAACTGAGGAACAAACGTGATGTGAGCCTCAACACAATGCGAGCAAGGGGCGGTGAATGAGAGTCGAGCGGACAGAGAGGAGGTGAGGAAGGCCACAAGAAAGAGGGGTGCTGGTCAGGGAAGTCGTGCCCAGCGCTCGCCAAGGTGAGGAGCTCGCACCGTGGGGGGTATGGGGGGCTCGGCCCCCCAACGTCATAAACGGACGACCCCTGTTCGCGCTTTCCGCGAACAGGGGTCGCCCAGTCGTACGTGGAGCTGAGGGGAATCGAACCCCTGACCTTCTCGATGCGAACGAGACGCGCTACCAACTGCGCTACAGCCCCGTGCTTGGTGCCCCCGAAGCATAGCAGGTTTCTGGGGGCACTTTCGCCACCCCCCTCTACTCGCCCACCGCGCGCCGGTAGCTGAACGGCGTGGGGGCGTCGAGCTCGTCGAACGCCGGGTCCTCGTCGTCGATCTCCACGACGAGGGCGCCGGGGCGCGGCGAGCGGTGGGGCGGGGTGGCGAGCTGCTCGTCCCGCTCCGCCGGGGTGGTGGGGTGCGGCTGGCCGGCCGCGCGCCGACGGGCGCCGGCGAGGCGGGCGAGCCGCCGCTGCCGGACCTCCTCCTCGATGCGCACCTGGCGCCGCAGGTAGGTCAGGTAGCCCACCAGGAGCACGTCGAGCGCGCCGTGGACCCACCACAGGAGCGGCACGGCGACGAACGCGAGCACGCCGCTGACGAGGGCCAGCAGGAGCATGGCCAGCACCACGCGCTGCCGGAACTGGTACTTGGCCCTGGCGACGGCGGCCGCGTGGTCGGGGTCGAAGCCGCCCCGGCCCGGCCGGTACCGCCGGGCGGGTCCCGGCTCGTCGGCGAGGTCGATCCGCTCGTCGTGGCCGGGCTCGTCGCCGTGCTCGTACCCGTCGTGCCCGTAGGCGTCTCGGTCGTAGGCGTCGTAGTCGTCCCCGCCGGGGGCGGGGTCGACGTTGTCGGGGTCGGCCATGTCGAACCCGTCCTCCGTGCTGCTGGCCGGACCGGCCCGCCGTGCCCCGCCGCGGCGCAGGACGCGCGCGGCCAGGGCGGAGTCGGCGGTACGGACGACCTCCTGGCGCCGCCGGGCGACCATGGGGACCAGCACGACGAGCCAGGCGACGGCCAGCGCCGCGAAGATCAACGAGCTCATGACTCGCCACCTCCCCCGGTCGTCGAGCAGCGCGCGTGTGCCACCGCCACGCTAGTCACAGCAGTCACACCAGTGACGGAGGCGCGCCGACGGGAACGCGTTCCCGGTACGCGGCAGAGATCACCCGATGCGTTCATCGAACCGGAAGACGATCTCGACGCGCCAGCGTGACGCCGACGTGACCACCCGCACGGACCAACGCGGACCGCCCCGTCCCCGACCGGCGGCGGACGGCACCCACTCCGCGTCACCCCTGTCCCCCACATGCTTGATCAGGTGACGGCCGGAGCCGGTCGGATACCGACCCCGGTCCCGGGGTGATGAACGCCACGCCTCAGGGGCGGCGGGCCCTGCCCGAGGCGATCAGACGGGCGACCAGACCCTCGGGGGCGTCCTCGGCGGTCATGGCGAGGCAGACGTGGTCGCGCCAGGCGCCGTCCACCTCCAGGTACCGGCGGAACAGCCCCTCCTCGCGGAACCCGAGCTTGGCCAGGACCCGCAGCGAGGCGGCGTTCTCCGGGCGCACCGTGGCCTCCAGCCGGTGCAGGCCCGCGGCGCCGAAGCAGTGGTCGGCGACAAGCGCGACGGCCGCGGTCGCGACGCCGCCCCTGACCCGGTCGCCGGCCACCCAGTAGCCGACCCACGCGGAGCGCAACGCGCCCCTGACGACGTTGCCGATGGTGATCTGCCCGGAGAACTCGCCGTCCACGGTGATCACGAACGGCAGCGCCTGGCCCTGGCGGGCCATGGACCGCAACGACGACCACTGCCCCGGCCACGCCAGGACCGTGTTGCGGTCCTCCCACGCGGCGCCCAGGCTCGGCTCCCACGGCTCCAGCAGCGCCCTGTCCCTGAGCCGCACGCGGCTCCACGCCGCCCCGTCGAACAACCGGGGCGGGCGCAGCGCGACGGCGCCCGCCGGGACCAGGAGCGGCCCCAGCCGCGCCGGCCAGCCGGGGTGCCGGGTGCCGACGACCAGCTCGGTCGCGGCGCCGTCGACCGGGCGCACCGCAGCTCAGCCCCGCTGGGCCAGGAAGCTGACCTCGACCTCGTCCCCCTCGGCCACGTCGGTGACGTCCTCGTCGATCACGACCAGGCAGTTGGCCTCGGCCAGCGAGGCGAGCAGGTGCGCGCCGGCGGTGCCCAGCGGCTGCACCAGGTACTCGCCGGTCTCGGTGTCGCGCAGGAGCTGGCCGCGCAGGTAGCCGCGCCGCCCCTTGGTGGAGGTGACCGGCGCGAGCAGCCGGGCGCGCACGCTGCGTCGCGTCGGGTTGCGCTTGCCGAGCGCGGTCCTGATCAGCGGCCGCACGAGCACCTCGAACACGACGAGCGCGCTGATCGGGTTGCCCGGCAGCAGGAACGTGGGCACCGCGTCCGGGCCGAGCCGGCCGAAGCCCTGCACCGAGCCGGGGTGCATGGCGACCCGGGTGACGTCGAGGTCGCCGAGGTCGGCCAGGGCGGCCCTGACCTCGTCGCCGGCGGAGCCCCCCACCCCGCCGGCGATCACCACGACCTCGGAGATCAGCAGCCGCCCCTCGACGGTCTCCCGCAGCTTGCGCGGGTCGGTGCTGACGATGCCGACCCGCGTGGCCTCGGCGCCGGCGTCCCTGGCCGCGGCGGTCAGGGCGTAGGAGTTGACGTCGAAGACCTGCCCCGGTCCTGGGGCGCGGTCGATGTCGACCAGCTCGTCGCCGACGGAGATGATCGACACGCGTGGCTGGGGGTGGACCAGCACCTTGTTCCTGCCGACGGCGGCGAGCAGGCCGACCTGGGCGGGGCCGATCGGGGAGCCCGAACGCACCGCCACGTCGCCGGTCTGCACGTCCTCGCCGGCCTTGCGGACGAACCCCGCCGAGGGCACCGGGCGGTTGATGGTGACCCTGGCCGGGTGCTCGTCGGTGTAGCCGAGGGGGACGACGGCGTCGGCGAGGGTCGGCAGCGGCGCGCCGGTGACCACCCGGACGGCCTGCCCCGGCTGGAGCCGGTGCGGCTGCCGGGAGCCGGCCGGGATCTCGCCGACGACCGGGAGCACGACCGGGTCCTCGGCCGCGGCCTGCACGTCGACGCTGCGCACCGCGTAGCCGTCCACGGCGGCCTGGTCGAAGCCGGGCAGCGCGCTCTCCGCGACCACCTCCTCGGCGCAGAGCAGGCCCTGCGCTTCGGAGATCGCCACCCGGACCGGGGCCGGACGCACCGCGGCCGCCAGCACCCGGTGGAGCTGCTCCTCGACCGACCTCATGGTTGTGACCTCAACTCCCGACACCTCGCACTCCCCCCTTCTGGCGCTCGCCGGCCGTCGGCCGCCGGGCGCGTCACGCCTCGGCGACCCGCTCCCGCAGCCACTCGCGCAGGCCGGGGCCGTACTCCGGGCTCTCCAGGGCGAAGTCGACCGCCGCCCGCAGGAAACCGCCCGGGTTGCCGAGATCATGCCGGGACCCACGATGCACCACGACGTGGACCGGGTGCCCGTCCTGGATCAGCAACGCGATCGCGTCGGTGAGCTGGAGCTCCCCGCCCGCCCCCGGCGTGATCCGGCGGAGCGCGTCGAAGACGGCCCGGTCCAGCAGGTAGCGGCCGGCGGCGGCGTAGGTCGAGGGAGCCTCCTCGGGGCGGGGCTTCTCCACCATGCCCCTGACCCGCAGCACGTCGGGCGTGTCGGTCGGCTCGACGTCGAAGACCCCGTAGGCGGAGAGCTCCTCGCGGGGGAGGTCGAGGGCGAGCAGCACGCTGCCGCCGCGCTCCTCGCGGACCCGCGCCATCGCGCTCAGCGCGCCGGTGGGCAGCACGAGGTCGTCGGGGAGCAGCACGGCGACCGCCTCGTCCTGACCGTCCAAAGTGGACTCGGCGCAGCCGACGGCGTGGCCGAGGCCCAGCGCCTGCTCCTGGATGGCCACGTCGACGTCGATGAGGTTCGGGGCGCGGCGCACCTTCTCCAGCAACGCGGTCTTGCCGCGCTCCTCCAGGGTGGCCTCCAGGTCGGGGCGCGGCCGGAAGTGCTCGACCACGGCCCGCTTGTCGGGGGAGGTGACGATGACGAGTCGGGCGGCGCCGGCGTCGGCGGCCTCGGCCGCCACCAGCTCGATGCCGGGTGTGTCGACGACGGGGAGCAGTTCCTTCGGCACCGTCTTCGTGGTGGGCAGGAATCGGGTACCCAGGCCCGCGGCGGGGACGATCGCGGTACGAAACGTGCTCGTCGAGCTCATGGTGAGCGAGCCTAACGGCGACGGAGCGGGCGAGCTGAGCCATCCGCCACCGTATGCTCACGTGCCGTGGTAGGGCGCGGGCGCGACGAGCTCGACAAGGCGGGGTGGCGGGCGCGTGTCCTCGCGGAACGACGCGCGTCCTCCCAGGAGAGCCGGTCGGCCGAGGCGGCGGCGCTGGCCGAGGCGGTCGGCCGGTGGGCGGACGGACGGACCGGAACCGCGTGCGCCTACGTGCCGGTGGGCAGCGAGCCCGGTTCTCTCGCGATGGTGGACGCGCTGCGGCGGGCCGGCTGGCGGGTGTTGCTGCCCGTCGTTCCCGTCCCCGTGACGAAACCCGAGGCGCTGGAGTGGGCGGAGTACGTCGGGGAGCTGACGGCGGGGGCCTTCGGGTTGCTGGAGCCGACGGGTCCGCGGCTGGGGCCCGAGGCGGTGGGCGAGGCCGAGGTCCTGTTCGTGCCGGCGCTGGCGGTGGACTCGCGGGGCGTGCGGCTCGGGCGCGGCGGGGGTTACTACGACCGCTCGCTGCCGCTCGCGCGGCCCGGCGCGCTGCTGGTGGCCGTGGTCCGGGACAGCGAGTTCGTCGACGAGCTGCCGGCGGAGCCGCATGACGTGCGTGTCGGCGCTGTGCTCACCCCCACGAGAGGACTTGTCCTGATCTCCTCGTCCGGGTGATGTCGGCAGCGGTGAGCGAGGACCACGCGGGGCTCCGGCGCTGGTCGGCCCAGGGCCACTCGTGTGGGTGTGACCAGGACGTGTTTGCGTCCGGGCCGTCGTTGGCGCATCATCGGTTTGGCACTCTCGCCTGGCGAGTGCCAGATCGGGAAGCCGCGGAGGGATCCAGTGCCGACCTACGCCTACGCCTGCACCCAGTGCGACCACCGGTTCGAGGCGGTGCAGTCGTTCACCGACGCCGCACTCACCGAGTGCCCGGAGTGCTCGGGCAAGCTGCGCAAGCTGTTCAACGCGGTGGGCATCGTCTTCAAGGGCAGCGGCTTCTACCGTACCGACAGCCGCTCGTCGGGCAGCGGCAAGTCGTCGTCGACGGCGTCGACTTCCTCGTCGTCCTCGACCACCTCGTCCTCGTCCAGCTCCAGCTCGTCGAGCGCGTCCAGCGGCAGCTCGTCCTCGAGCGGCTCCACCGCGACCGCGGCGTCGTGACGCGGTTGTCAACCGAATAACCGCGCGACACCGCGAGTTATCCACAGGCGCCCCAGTTATCCACAGCCGGGGCGCTTGTCGTTTCCCTGCGTCCCCGCGCGCCCTACCGTCGAGGCGACGAACCCGCACGACACCGAGGACGCCCGATGAGCAGGGAAAACGATCACCTCACGCCACCGTCGCCCACCCTCGCCGCACCGCTGCGCGACCGCCTTCACGGGCTGTTGAGGGGCGGCGGCTGGAGCCGCCCGATCCGTCTCCGCCGGATCCTCGCGGGCCTGCTGGCCCTGCTCGCCCTGGCGCTCGCCCTGCGGCCACCGCCCGGCGAGGCGCCCGACACCGGACCGGTCCTCGTCGCGGCGCGGGACATCGGCCCCGGCGCGCTGATCCAGTCGGGCGACGTGGAACAGCGGCGTTCATCGGCCGGCGGCGCACCAGGACACGTGCTCCGGGACCCCGAGCAGGCCGTCGGCAGGGTCCTGGCGGGAGCGGCCAGGGCCGGCGAGCCGCTGACCGACGTCCGGCTGGCCGGGCCGGAGTTCGTCGAGATGGCCACGCGGCGGGGCGCGGCCGCGGCGGTGCCGGTGCGCCTGTCGGACCCCGAGGTCGCGGACCTGCTGCGACCGGGCGGTCGGGTCGACGTGGTCGCCGTGACGGCCGACCGGTCGCCCCCGACGGTCCTGGCCTCGGACGCCGTCGTGGTGGCGGTCCGGCCCGGCGGCGCGAACCCCTCCCACCCCGGCCGGTTGGTGGTGGTCGGCGTGTCCCGGGACGAGGCGCCCGGCGTCACGGCCGCGTCACTCTCACACGGGGTCGCCGTTACTCTCCGATAGACCGCTTCTCGACCGAACGCCTCATCGACTTCTACTCCGTCAGGAGGAACGGCTCGTGTTGAAGGGTTTCAAGGACTTCCTGATGCGCGGCAACGTCATCGACCTCGCGGTCGCGGTCGTCGTCGGCACCGCGTTCACCGCGATCGTCACGGCGTTCACCAACGGCGTCATCAAACCGCTGATCAACTCGATCGGGGGCACCGAGGCGGCGCGCGGCCTGGGCTTCAACATCCTGCGCGGCAACGACTCGACGTTCCTCGACCTGGGCGGCGTCATCAACGCGGCGATCAACTTCGTGATCGTGGCGGCGGTGGTCTACTTCCTGCTCGTCATGCCGATGAACAAGCTCCAGGAGCGCCGGCGACGCGGCCAGGAACCCGGGCCGTCCGAGCCGACCGACATCGAGCTGCTCACCGAGATCCGCGACCTGCTGAAGTCCCAGGCGCGCACCACGACGACGGACCGCCCGACGGGCGACCGCACCATCGACTGACGCAGCACCCACACAACACGATTGACCACCACGACCACCGACGGGGTCGGGGGCCACATCACCACGGCCAGGGGTCAGGGGCTCACACCAAGGGGAACGGGGAGGGGCGGGGGAGGGGGGTGGGGGGCGGGGGGACCCCCACCCCCCCACCCCCACCCGCTACTGCGGTGGGGCGCGGATGGCCCGGTCAGCGGTCGTGGTGCGGAGGGCGGTTCTCGCGGTACCAGGTGTCGGTGTCGCGGCGCGGGTTCTCCGGGTCGCGTTCGTCGCGGGTGGTCTCCGGGAGCACGTCGCCGAAGACCTCGCGCAGCCGGTCCCAGTCGGCCGGGCGCCGCTGCCTGTCGTGGCCCGAGGTCTTGCCTGTCACTCCCCCATGGTCCCCCACGTCGACGCCGCGTCCACACCACGGCGGCGCCGCGTGCCAGCATGGAGGCGGCCGAGGTCGCGGTCGGACGAGGGAGGCGACGCGCGATGAGCCTGAAGGACAGTGCCCGGCGGCTCGCGGAGAAGGCGCGGGAGAAAGCCGGGCCGATCGCCGAGAAGGCGCGGGAGAAGGCCGGGCCGATCGCCGAGAAGGCGGGGCCGTGGGCGGAGCGGGCCGGTGGCATGGCCGCCAGGGGCGTGGACATGGCCGCCACCCGGATCGACCGGGTCACCCACGGCCGGTACCACGACCGGATCGAGACCGTGAGCCACCGCGTCGAGGGCCTGTTGCGCCGCGACGGGCGCGAGGGCCAGAAGTGACAGAACTGGGCTGACCAGGCGCGGCCCCCGTTCCCGCGTGATCGGGAGCGGGGGCCGCGCTCGGTCAGTCGTCGGCCGGCCGGGGCGAGTACTGGAGGGAGACCCCCATCGCGACGAGCCGGTCGCGGAGCGCGGGCACGGCGGCGGGGTGGGTGGCCGCGTCCCTGACGACCTCCTCGGGGTCCAGCTCGGCTCCGTCGGCCAGGCGCACGCGCCACGGGCCGCCCCAGTCCAGCTCGTGGTGCGCCCGGCCCGCGTCGATCAGCGCGGAGACCACCATGGCCGCGAGCAGGTCGGTGAGCACGGCGGGCACGGCCTCGGCGAACTCCTCGGGCGTCAGGTCCGGCTTGACCACCCATCCGACCAGGCGGTGCCCGTCGCCGCGCCGCACCGCGTCCAGCACCGCGCCGAGCGTCCCCGCCGGCGCGGCGCCGCTCTCCGTGCCCGCGCGGGCCAGCAGGCGCGCCTGGTGCGCGGCCTGCTCGGCCCCGGCGAGTCGGACGATCTCGTCCCAGCTCGCGCGGGGGCCGAGCCCGTCGATGAGGATCTGCTCCTCGAAGGCGGGGATGGCCCGCTCGGGGTCGACGAGCAGGCTCCACGCCGGTCGCTGGTCGAGGGGCAGGCCGGGGTCGGGCAGCCGGTCCACGGCGGCGATGCGCTTGCGGATCGGGGGGTGGCTGTCGAAGGCCGACGAGGGTTCGGCGTCGAGCAGCGCGGTCTCGATCTCCGCGAGCGCCTTCTGACGGTGCGGGTCGGCGAGGAACGACCGGAAGCCGGCCAGCAGGTCCGGGGTGCGGCCCGCGGCGGGCGCCAGGCTGAGGTAGGCGTCGCCGTAGAAGGACCAGGCCGGGGCCAGGGCTCCGATGCGGCGCAGCGCGTTGCGGGTGGCCTCGCGTCCTGCCGCGGCGACCGACGCCGCGTCGGCGTGCAGCTCCTGCTGCCGGTTCGCGGACCGCGCGACGAGCAGGTAGAGCTTCGAGTAGCCCTTGAGGATCCACCGGGCGACGCCGTCGACCTCCTCCACGGTGCGGCTGACGGTGGCCGTGGCGCGGTAGGTGAGGGCGGACAGCTTGGTGTGGCCGTGGCTGTAGTGCCCGAGTTCGTGGGCGAGCACGGCGCGCAGCTCGCTCACGGTGAGGCCCGCGAGCAGCGGGAGGCCGATCATCAGGTAGCGGCGGCCCTCGCGGAGGCCGAGCAGCGGCGCCTCCTCGAAGACGGCGGCGTTGACCTCCGGGACGAGACGGATCTCGTCCGGTCCCCGGGTGCGGGCGGTGGCGGCGAGCTCGTCGACGACCGCCCAGAGGTGGGGCTGCGCGGCGCGGTCGACGACGGCGCCGTAGGGCTGCGGTTTGACGCGCAGCACGGAGCGGACGGCCGCGCCGACCGCGAGGGCGACCGCTCCGGCGAGGAGGCCGAGCTTGATCCCGCCGACTCCGTGCCCCGTGGTGAGGGCGTAGACGGCGACGCCGGCCACGCCCACGGTGAGGGCGAGGACGAGGACGAAGAAGCCGACGAGCAGGACGAGTGCCAGCACGGCGCGCAGCGGGACGCGCATCGAGCCTCCATGACGAGCGGGGACGCGGGGGAAACACGCCCCCGACTGTCGAGCCCGCGCAGTCTGGCCTTTCACTCGATCAGACGGCAACTACGAATGCGCGAAATTTCGCTTATGGAACAGAACGGACACCGGCCGCGAAGGCGGGTGGCTTTCCCGCCGCTCCGCGTGTTCGGCGTCCGTTCCCTTCCGGGATCCCGGCCGGGGCTTCCGGCGCGGGAGCGCCTCAGGCGGTTTCGAGCCCGGAGAGCTGCTCGATGACGTGTTGGACCAACGGGGTCAGGGTGGCCATACCGTCGCGGACCGCGGCCCGGGACGAGGCGAGGTTGACCACGAGGGTGCTGCCGGACACGCCGACCAGGCCGCGCGAGATGCCGGCGTCGACCGCGCCCGCGGCCAGGCCGGAGGCGCGCAGGGCCTCGGCGATGCCCGGGATGGGCCGGTCGAGGACGCCGGCGGTGGCGTCCGGGGTCACGTCGCGGGGCGAGACGCCGGTGCCGCCCACGGTCACCACCAGGTCCACGCCGCCGATGACGGCGGTGTTGAGGGCGTTGCGGATGTCCACGGTCTCCCCGGCCACGGCCACGGTCCCGTCGACGATGAATCCGGCCTCCTCCAGCAGCTCGGTCACCAGCGGACCGGTGCTGTCGTCGTGCTCGCCCTGCGCGATCCGGTCGTCCACGATCACGACGAGAGCCCGGCCGAGTCGCTGCGTGCGTTCCATGCCGGTCACGTTAGCCGGTGTCGCGGACTCCGTCGTGGTCCGTCGCGGCCGGGACCCGGAACCACGACGAACGGAGGGGGAACGCGAGAACGACTTTCTTTCTCCGCCAACGACATCGGCGGGTGGGCGAGGCCGGACGGAAATTGTTCGAGACGTCGATTCGTGTGCGGGACCACAGGCGCGGCCGTCACGGGTGGCGGGACACGGGTGGCGGGACACGGGTAGCGGGACACGGGTAGCGGGATCAGTCCGACGCCGGTGTGCCGATGATCGGTGTCAGGTAGCGGCGAAGCACGTCCTTCAGTTCGGTGACGAGCGCGTCCCGCTCCGCGCCGTCGGCGGCCTGGACGAGCGGGAGGAGCCCCCGGAAGAGTTCGACGCTCACCTGGGTGCAGCGTCGGCGCCGCTCGGCGGACAGCTCCGGCGCGCGTGCCGCGAACACGCTCTCCACCCGCTCGCGCACGGCCTGGAGCAGGGGTTGGGTGGGCGCGAGCAGCCGTTCGGGCATGTCGGTGCGCGCGAACAGCGGTTTCATGCCGGGGTGGGCGAGGTGGAGCCGCAGGATCGGGTCGACCATGCGGTCGATCAGCTCGGCCATGGGGAGTCGGACGAGGTCGGGCGGGAACGCCTCCACGTAGGCGGCGCGGAGGGCGGTCAGGTAGCGGGCGACCAGCGCCTCGGCGATGGCGTCCTTGTTGGCGAAGAACTGGTAGACCGTGCCCGGGGAGATCCCGGCCCTGGCGGCGATGGCGTTCGTCGTGGTGCTCTCGTAGCCGGACTCCGCCAGCACCTCGGCGGCCGCGTCCAGGATCTGGGACATGCGGCGCTGTCCGCGCGCCTGCCGTCGGCGTGGCCGGGGGTTTCCGTCGCCGGTGTCCCTGTCGAGGTCTGTCGGAGCGTCCGCCATGTCCTCAGCATGCCCAGTCGAAACCGCGCAGGCACAGCGGGCGCGTGCCCGGGCGGCGCGAGGGCGTTTCGGATCTCTCCTCCGGGAGGGTCGCGGCCAACGTCACCACGGCGAGCCTCCCTGACCGGCAGAAGAGCGCGAGCGGGCGAAGAAGTCCCCACGAGGGAGTCCGCATGAGATGACCACTGTGGACGGTGGGAGGGGTCGGCGCTCAGCCTGTCTCCAAGCGTGCGGAGACGAACCGCCCCGCACCGGGCTCGATGGCCGTGCACTGGGCGACACGGTTCGGATAGATCACCGTTTGTCGGGCCGGGTTCCTACGGTCGCGGCGTGAGCGCATCGACGCAGACCCACGTCCGCGCCGTCCGGCCAGCCGATCTGGCGCGTCTCGACAGCCCCGGTCTCGCCCACGTCCTGCCCCGTGGGCACACTCGCGTCGTGCGGCTGTCCACACGTTCGCGCACCTGTCACCCCTGGTGGGCACGGCGTCCCGGGGACCGGGAACCCCGCGAGCACGTCCTCGTCTCCGGTCTCTCGGGGGAGGTGGCGGGCGCGTGAGCGCGGTTGTCGACGACCTCCGCGACCTGGTCGAACGGGGTGACGCCACCGGCGTGGCCCGGCTCGTCGGCTCGCTGGGTCCGAGTGAGCGGCGGGTCGCCGCGCGGTGGCTGCCGACCTTCCTGCGCGACCTGCGCCAGCGCTCGTCGCGGGGCCGGCTGGAGAGTCACCACCAGATGCCGTTGTGGTTGGCGGGCGCGGGCTGTCTCGGTGGTGCCGCCGCGACCGCCCGGTGGTTGGCGCATCGGGACCTCGTGCGCCACTGGGTGCCGGAGGGGCGCCATGTCGCCGAGTTGTCCCAGATTCTGGAACGACGCTCACGGGCTTGGCTGGTGGATGTCGCGACGCGGTACGCCGCCGGCTTCCGTCTTCGCCGCCACACCTGGGCGGTGGCCTCCGCGCTGCTCCGCCTCGGCGGCGTCGAACCACCCGGGCACGATCTCCTCGTGGTGGCGTGGTGCGCGGAGTTGGAGCGGGCGGGGCGGGACGAGCTCAGGACCGACGCGTTCCTGTCCGTGATGGCGCCCCGCGTCTTCCGGTCGGAGGGCGTGGGCGCGGCGTTGGCCGGGGACGCCGCGGGGCACGCGCGCCGGTTCGCCCGTCTCGTGGACGAGGGGCTGCTGCCCCGCCGGTCGGCGCTCACCGGCTGCCTGGGCCGCTTCCTGCGGGGCGGGGAGGCACGGGCGATGCGCTTCTTCACCCTGCTGTACCGGGAGCTCGCGCCGACGGTCGACGAGGCCGCCGACCACGTGGTGTCGTTCCTCCGGCTGCTGCCGTCGGCGTCGGAGCCGGTGGCGGAGCTGGCGGCCCAGGAGCTGCGACGCGCGTGCGACGCGGGCTGGTTGAGCGGGCCGGAGCTGCGCGAGACCTTCGAGGCTCTGCTGTTCCGGCAAGAGAGGAAGATCGTCCACAATGCACTGTCCTGGTTGGACAGAGCAGCCGGTCGCCCTGACGGCGACGAGGTGTTGGCCGCGTTGCCGGTGGCGTTCGGTCGACGGGACCACGAGGTCGCGAGGCACGGGGTGCGGATCGCGGCCCGGCACGCGCGGCGAGCGGGTGAGCACGTGCGTGTGCAGCTCGCGACGGCGGCGATGGCGCTTCCGAGGGAGCTTCGCGAGACTCTCGCCCGATCGGGTCTGCCGACAGTCCGGGTGGGAAAGCCTTCCCTCGGTGGGGAGGAGTGTGTCGAGGCTGGCGACCGGGGCGCGGTGAGAGCGACGAACTGACCGCCTCGGTCACACGACGGGCCGGGCATTCCAGTGATCCGTTTGCCACGGGACGCGGTGGAGCACCACGCGGGGCACGGCGGTCGACGGAGAGACGAGCTTTTCGCGAGGGGCGCGGGAACCCGGAGCAGCGCTGGGGCCGGGTCTCGGCTCCGCTGAGCCTCCGCGCGAGGGATGTTGGGACACTCTTTCGTGGCCTGTCAGAAAAAGGCCGGACGAGCAAGTCGTTTTGTCCTGAAACGCCGGAGTTATCCACAGGTCCCCGAGTTGTCCACAGGGCGTGGTGTGTCGGTTTCCCGGCGGGGTGAAGGCGGATAGGCTGGTGCAGGGGTCGCCCCCCAGGGCGGGTGGGGGCTGTCCGTGGTGAGGGAGAGACCGCGGAGCGGTTGGGGCGCAAGGGTTTTCCTCGGACAGAGGAGAGGGCGGGCCGTCGCGCCGCGCGGCCGCCGAGTGCGCAGCTCCAGAGGGCGGCGGCGTCGGGAAACCTTGAGGACGAGGCGTTGGCGTCGCCGCGGCGCCCACCCCGAAAGGGCACCACGGCGACGCCAACAGGTGCGAAACCACGCCGGACGGACGAGGGGAGGTCCCGCCCGGCGTGGTTCCGGCTCACCCGGCCCGTGGAGGGCGCCTCGGGCCGGGACGTCTGGTCACTGGTTGGCGGTGCTCACTGGTCAGCGGTGGTCACTGGTTGGCGGTGCTCACTGGTCAGCGGTGCTCACTGGTCGGCGGTGGTCACTGGTCGGCGGTGGTCACTCGGCGGGCTGGGAGCCGAGGGTCACCTCGACCGTGCGGTCGCCGCCGTCGCCCCGCGTGGTCACCTTGACCTTGGCGCCCGGCGCGTAGGAGCGCACCGCCGCCACCAGTTCCTCGCTGCTGGAGATCCGCCGCTCGTCGATCTTGGTGATGACCTCGCCGGCCTTGAGGCCCGCCTGGTCGGCGGCGCCGCCCGGCACGAGGTCGCTGATCTCCGCCCCTCCGGTGCGGGCCGGCCTGCTGGCCACGCCGAGCACCGGCTGGGTCGCCTTCCCGTGGTCGGTCAGCTCCTTGGCCACCCGCTTGGCCTGGTC
Organism: Streptoalloteichus tenebrarius; assembly: GCF_024171885.1. Lineage (GTDB taxonomy): Bacteria > Actinomycetota > Actinomycetes > Mycobacteriales > Pseudonocardiaceae > Streptoalloteichus > Streptoalloteichus tenebrarius. The sequence continues at coordinate 13,813 of NZ_JAMTCP010000053.1, forward strand.
GATCGGGATGGCGAAGCCGAGGCCGACCGAGCCGGCCTGCCCGCCGGGGGTGCCCTTCGGACTGTAGATCGCCGAGTTGATGCCGATCACCCTGCCCTGCCGGTCCACCAGGGGGCCACCGGAGTTGCCCGGGTTGATCGCCGCGTCGGTCTGGATCGCGTTGAGCACCAGGTTCACGTCGCTCTGCCCGTCGCCCGGCGACACCGGGCGGTTCATGGCGCTGATGATGCCGCTGGTCACGGTGCCGGCGAGCTGGAACGGGGCGCCGATGGCCACGACCTCCTGGCCGACCTGGAGGTCGTCGGAGCGGCCCAGCTCGACCTGGCGCAGCCCGGACACGCCCTCGACCTTCACCACGGCCAGGTCGTAGGTGGGCGCCCTGCCCACGATCTTCGCCGACGCGGTGCGCCCGTCCTGGAACACCACGCCGATCCGGCCGCCGTTGGCCGCGGCCTCCACCACGTGGTTGTTGGTCAGGACGTAGCCGTCGCCGCTGATCACGAAGCCCGACCCGGTCCCGGCGGCCGTGCGGCCCTGCACCTGGAGTTCGACCACGCTCGGCAGCAGCTTCTGCGCCACCTGCTCGACCGAGCCGGCGGGCGCCGAGTTGGCCGGCTTCGGCGCGGGCGCGGGCACTTCCAGGGCGCTCGGGCCGTTGTAGCGGTCCTTGGCCAGCTCGTAGCCGAGCCAGCCGCCGCCGAGCCCTCCGCCGCCGGCCAGGAGGACCGCCAGCAGCGCCGCGCCGACGACCTTGCCGGTCCGGCCGCGCCGCGCGGGCGGGGCAGGGGGGAACAACGCGGTGCCGTGCTGGGGCGCGGCGTGGCCGGGGTGGGTGTGGGGGCCGGCTCCTGGCACGGCGCCCTGCCCGCCCGGGTAGCCGCCCTGCGGTCCGATGGGCTGCCACGGGTACTGACCGCTGGCGGCCTGGTCCCCGATGTGGCCGGACTGGCCGGCCTGCTGCGGCGCGGCCAGCCCGACCGGGTGGGGTTGCTCGGTCCCGGTGGCGGGAGTCGTGGGTGACCCAGCGGGAGCCTGCTCCCGCGCCCACACCGACGGCGGCTGCTCGGCGGCCGGCGGGGGCGGGGCGGGCGTGTGCTCGGGCGAACCGGCCGGCTGCTGGCCGGCCTCGGCCGACGGCGGCTGGGGGGCGCCGTCGGCGGGCTGCGCGGACCGCTCCGGCTGCCCGCCGGACGCACCCGGGTTCTGCTCGGTCATGTCTCTACTGTGCGCCGTGGAGCTGAGAGCACGCTGAGATGACGCTGGGCGTCCCGTGTGCGATGTCAGTGATCTTCCTCAGACGGCGCGCCGGAGCCGGTCGGCGACCTGTTCCGGGGTGACGTCGTTGATCCACACCGCCATGCCGGACTCGGAGCCGGCCAGGTACTTCAGCTTGTCGGCGGTGCGCAGGACGGAGAACACCTGGAGGTGGAGCCAGGACAGGTCCCGTCCGGTGTGGACGGGGGCCTGGTGCCACGCGGCGATGTAGGGCAGCGGCCGCGCGTACAGGCCGTCGAGGCGTCGCAGCACGTCCAGGTAGAGGCGGGCGAAGTCGTCGCGTTCGGTGTCGTCGAGCGCCGGCAGGTCGGGCACCCGGCGGTGGGGCACGAGGTGCACCTCGACGGGCCAGCGCGCCGCCGCCGGCACGTAGGCGGTCCAGTGCTCCGAGGTCGCGACCACGCGTTCCCCGTGCGCGCGCTCGGCGGCCAGCACGTCGCCGAGGACGTGCCGCCCGGTGCGCTCGTGGTGCTCGGCGGCCACGCGCAGCATGCGTTCGGTGCGGGGCGTGACGAACGGGTAGGCGTAGATCTGGCCGTGGGGGTGGTGCAGGGTCACCCCGATCTCCTCGCCCCGGTTCTCGAAGCAGAAGACCTGCTCGACGCCGGGGAGCCGGCCGAGGGCCTCGGTGCGGTCGGCCCACGCGTCCACCACCGTGCGCGCCCTGCGCGGGCTCAGCTCGACGAAGGCCGAGTCGTGGTCGGAGGTGAAGCAGACGACCTCGCACCGGCCGAGGGCGGCGCGGCGGGGCACCAGCCCGTCGAGCACGACGCCCTCCGGTTCGGGCACGGCCTGCGCGAAGGACGGGAAGCGGTTCTCGAAGACCGCCACCTCGTAGTCGGGCTCGGGGATCTCGGTGGGGCGGCCGGGGCTGCTCGGGCACAGCGGGCAGAGGTCGGCCGGCGGCTTGTAGGTGCGGGTCTGGCGGTGGGCGGCCAGCGCCACCCACTCTCCGGTCAGCGGGTCGCGGCGGATCTCCGACAGGGGCCGCTGGGCCGGCAGGTCCCGGGTGTCCTCGGCGGTGCGGGGCGGGGCCTGCGGGTCGTCGTCGAAGTAGACGATCTCCCTGCCGTCGGCGAGCCGACGCGCGGTGCGCCTCACGCGCCCACCCCCGCGTCCCGCGCGACCGCGCCGCCGGGGCGTCCGGCGAGGATCAGCTCGCCGACGCGCTCGCGCAGCTCGGCCGCCGCCTCCTCGGCCAGCCCGTCGTCGGTGACCAGCACGTCGGCCTCCTCCAGCCCGGCGATGGTGGAGATGCCGACGACGCCCCACTTGGTGTGGTCGGCGACCACGACGACGCGGTTCGCGGCCTCGACCAGCGCGCGGTCGGTCTCGCTCTCGTTGAGGTTGGGCGTGGTGAAGCCGGCCCTGGGGGACATGCCGTGGACGCCGAGGAACACCACGTCCAGGTGCAGGGACCGCAGCGCCTGCACGGCGACCGGGCCGACCAGGGCGTCGGAGGGGGTGCGCACGCCGCCGGTGAGCACGACGGTCCGGTCGGAGCGGCCCGCGCTCTGCAACGCGTCGGCGACCCGCACCGAGTTGGTGACGACGGTCAGGTCGGGCACCTCGTCGAGGTGCCGCGCCAGGGTCCACGTGGTGGTGCCGGCGGAGAGCCCGATCGCGGTGCCCGGCCGGACCAGGGCCGAGGCGGCCGACGCGATCGCGGTCTTCTCCGGGAGCTGCCGCATCGACTTGGCCTCGAAGCCGGGCTCGTCGGTGCTGCGCCCGCCGACGGCGGTCGCGCCGCCGTAGACCTTGTCGACGAGGCCGCGACGCGCCAGGGCGTCGAGGTCGCGCCGGATGGTCATGTCGGACACGCCGAGCCGGGTGACGAGGTCGCTCACCCGCACCGCGCCGGTGCGCCGCACCTCGTCCAGGATCACCGACTGCCGCTGTCCCGCCAGCACGCCGCTCCTCCGTTCGCCGAAAGCCGATGCCCAGACTGCCGCACAGGACCGCACAGAGTCAACACAACCAAACATCACCGGCGCGGCGTCCGCGACCAGCGGAACCGCAGGTGGCGGCCTGACAGACCGGAGGACCGACCAGGCCGACCATCTGAGCGCTTTTGTTGGAATGCGTTGAGGATCACGCGGGGCGGCCGGGCAGCCGCATCGACAGCAACGCGCCGCCCTCCGGGGCGCGCCCGGCCGAGGCGGTCCCGCCGTGCCGCTCCGCGACCTGCTTGACGATCGCCAGGCCCAGCCCGGAGCCGGGCAGCGTCCTGGCCTCCTTCGAGCGGTAGAACCGGTCGAAGACGTGCGGCAGGTCGGCCTCGTTGATGCCGGGTCCGGCGTCGGCCACCTGGAGCAGCGCCGTGCCGTCGCCGAGCTGGCGCAGCTCGACCCGCACCACGCCCTCGGGCGGGCTCCACTTGGCGGCGTTGTCCAGCAGGTTCAGCACGGCCCGCTCCAGGGCGCTGGCGTCGCCGAGCAGGCTCCACGGCTGGAGCCGGACGTCGAAGGTGATGCCGGAGGCGGAGGCGCGCCGCCGGGCCCTGTCCAGCGCCCGTTCCAGGACCTCGACCAGGTCGACCGGCTCGTGCACCACCTGCGGCGGGTCCTCGCGCGCCAGCTCCACGAGGTCGCCGACCAGGGTGGACAGCTCGGTGAGCTGGGCGCGCACGTCGTCGTAGATCTCCTGCCGGTCCTGGGCCGACAGGCTCGGGGCCCCTGGCCGCTCCGAGGCGATGAGCAGCTCGACGTTGGTGCGCAGCGAGGTCAGCGGGGTGCGCAGCTCGTGGCCGGCGTCGGCGACCAGCCGCCGTTGCCGCTCCTGCGACTCGGCCAGGGCGCCGAGCATCGCGTTGAAGCTGTGGGTCAGCCGGGCCAGCTCGTCGTCGCCGGCGATCGGGATCGGCTCCAGCATGCCGGTCCTGGCGACCCGCTCGGTGGCGGCGGTGAGCCGCTGCACCGGGCGCAGGCCGGCGGTGGCGACCGCGGTGCCGGCCGCGGCGGCCAGGAGGATGCCGGACCCGCCGACGACCACGAACACCACGCTCAGCCGTTCCAGGGTCTTGCGCGCGTCGCCCAGCGGCTGGGCCATGACCAGCGCGGCGCCCGGCCCGACGGGCACGGCCACGACCCGGGTGTCGGTCCTGCCGTCGGTGCGGGGCTGGCTGGGCACGCCGCCGCGCGCCGCGGCGATCTCGGTGTCGCCGACGGGCGGCGGCTCCGCGCCGGTGGCGTAGATGAGGCGGCGGCCGCCGTCCTGGAGCAGGCCCACCGAGACGTCGGACACCCCGAACAGGGCCGCGGGGACGGCCCTGAGCTGCTCGGCCTGGACGAGGGTGGTGTGGGCGGCGTCGTTGGCGCGTTTGGTGAGGCTCTCGTCGAGCTGCCCGTAGACGCTGTTGCGCACGGTCAGGAAGGCGGCCAGCGAGACGAGGGCGACCGCCCCGCCGACGCAGATCGCGGCGAGCAGCGTGATCCGGGTGCGCAGGGAGATCCGTCGGGGTCGCCGGGCGGCCGGGGGTGTCTGGACGCCCGCCTCACCCTGCGCGCCGTGGGGAACGGTCACGGGGGCGTCTCCCGCAGGACGTAGCCGACGCCGCGCACGGTGTGGATCAGTCGCGGCTCACCGCCCGCCTCGGTCTTGCGGCGCAGGTAGCCGACGTAGACCTCCAGGGCGTTGCCCGAGGTCGGGAAGTCGTAGCCCCACACGTCCTCCAGGATGCGACCGCGGGTGAGGACCTGACGGGGGTGGGCGAGGAACAGTTCGAGCAGCGCGAACTCGGTGCGGGTCAGGCTGATGGGCCGCTCGCCCCTGCGCACCTCCCTGGTGCCGGGGTCCAGCTCCAGGTCGGCGAAGCGCAGCGCGGGCGGGGTGTCGTCCCCCGGACCGGCCGTGCCCGCCCTGCGCAGCAGCGCCCGCAGGCGGGCCAGCAGCTCCTCCAGCGCGAACGGCTTGGGCAGGTAGTCGTCGGCGCCGGCGTCGAGCCCGGCGACCCGGTCGGACACCGCGTCCCTGGCGGTGAGCACCAGGATCGGCAGGTCGTCGCCGGTCCCCCTGAGCCGGCGGCACACCTCGAGGCCGTCCAGCCTGGGCATCATCACGTCCAGCACCATGGCGTCCGGCCGTTGGCGGCCGACCGCGTCCAGCGCCTCCAGCCCGTCGCCGGCCAGCTCGACCTGGTAGCCGTTGAACTGCAACGAGCGCCGCAGCGACTCGCGCACGGCCCGGTCGTCGTCGACCACGAGGATCCGCATGCGGCCAGTCTGGCCCCGGCTCCTGAGACCGAGCTGAGAAGGGGATGTGAAGGGCACGTGAGATCACCGGAGCCGGGCTAGGGCTCCAGCCCCCTGGCGACGGGGGCCTGCCACCGCCGCCACAGGGCCAGCACCCGGATGCCGATCACCAGCGCCGAGCCGACGGCGCTGACCGGCCCGGCCGGCAGGTGCAGCCGGTCGCCGAGGGCGACCACGACCGCCCCGGCGAGCGCGGCCAGCGCGTAGATCTCCTTGCGCAGCACCATCGGGATCTCGCGGAGCAGCACGTCGCGGACGGCGCCGCCGCCGATGCCCGTGGTCATGCCGATCAGGCAGGCCGTGTAGACCGGGGCGCCCAGCGCCAGCGCGGTGGTGGTGCCGGCGGTGGTGAACAGGCCCAGTCCGGCCGCGTCGGCGAGCAGCACCGCGCGGCGCAGGCGGGCGACCTGCGGGTGGTACCAGAAGACCACCAGGGCGGTGACCGCCGGCACGAGGAGGTACCGCCAGTCCCGCAGCGTCGTGGGGGGACTGACGTTGAGCAGGACGTCCCGGATGACGCCGCCGCCGAGGGCGGTGGTCATGCCGAGGACGACGACCCCGAAGACGTCCAGCCGGGCGCGCACCGCCGCCAGCGCGCCGGAGGCGGCGAACACGGCGGTGCCCGCCAGCTCCAGCACCAGCAGCAACACGAAAGCGCAGCTTAGCGACTGGAACGAGCGTTCTCGACAGGTGGAACGGGCGTGGGGCGCTCACCGGGGCGCTCACCGGTGAGCAGGAGGAAGGGCGGGGTCTGGTGCTCGACGACCCAGGGCGCGTTCTCGATCAGCTCGTCGTCGACCACGCCCCGCGCGTCGGCCACCACCGGCCGCTCCTCCGCGACGATCCGGAACCCGGCCTCCTCGAACAGCTCGCGGAGGGTGGCGGTGGACCAGTGGGTGTCCACGATGTCCATCCACCCGTCCCGCCCGCGGAGCGAGACCGGCACCGGGTCGCCCGAGGCGTAGTGGGTGTGGGGTTCGCCGAACCGGGCGCTGTGCCGGACGAGGCCGGTCTCGTCGGGGTTCGGTGTGAGCAGGGTGAACCGGCCGCCTGGCCGTAGGACCCGGTGGATCTCGTCGAGGATCGCGCGCAGGTCCGCGCGCGCCGGGACGCAGACGAACACGAAACAGGAGATCGCCGCGTCGACCGACCCGTCGGCCAGGAACGGCATCCGGTTGGCCACGACCTGGCGCGCCTCGACCAGGGGGTTTCCGACCGCCCTCGCGAGGGCGACCATCGACGGCGAGGCGTCGACGGCGTGGACCCGAACGCCGAACGTCCGCGCCATGCGGTCGGCGACCAGGCCGGGGCCGCAGCCGAAGTCCAGCACCGCGCGCACGTCCGGCCGGCCCAGCCCGGCGGCGCGGAACGCGAAGGGGTAGCCCAGCACCCACCGGACGAGGTCGTAGAGCGCCACGTAGTCGGCCACGACCTCGGCGGACTCCCACGAGGTCGGCGTCGCGCCCTGTTCCGCCATGGCTCCCCCGATCCGGGTGTCGCCGACCCGGCTGGTCCCGCGTTCGGCCGAGGCGGCCGTGGCCGGGACGGCGCCCGGTCACGGCCGCGTTCCCACCCACCCCAGTCTGGGGGTCCGGCCGGACCGCGCAAGGCGGGCAGGCGGGCCGTCCGGAGGGTGCGGCGAGCCCGGCTCGTCAGCTCGGATCAGCTCGTCCAGTCGAAGAAGCCGCGCCCGGTCTTGCGGCCCAGTTCCCCCCTGGCGACCTTGTCCCGCAGCAGCGCGGGCGGGTCGAACCGGGGGCCCAGCTCGCGGGCCAGGTGCTCGGCGATGGCCAGGCGGACGTCCAGCCCGACCAGGTCGGTCAGCCGCAGCGGGCCCATCGGCCACCGGTAGCCCAGCCGCATCCCGGTGTCGATGTCCTCGGCCGAGGCCACGCCCTCCTCCAGCATGCGGATGGCCTCCAGCCCGACGGCCACCCCCAGCCGGGAGGTCGCGAAGCCGGGGCTGTCCCGCACCACGATGACGGTCTTGCCCAGCGCCTCGGCCCAGCCCCTGGCGCGCTCGACGACGCCGGGGCCCAGGCCGTCGTGGACGACCAGCTCGACGAGTTCCTGCGCGGGGACCGGGTTGAAGAAGTGCATGCCCAGCACCCGGTGGGCGGCGGGGCCGGCGGCGATCGCGGCGATGGACAGCGAGGAGGTGTTGGAGGCCAGCACCGCGTCCGGGCAGGCCGACGCGGCGTCGGCGAGCACGGAGCGTTTGAGGTCGACGGTCTCCGGGACGGCCTCCACGACCAGTTCGGCCGAGGGAGGGAGCGCGGCCGCCGTGTCCACAGTGGACAGCCGGCCGAGCAGGTCGTCGGGCGCTCCGGCCAGCCGGCCCTTCTCCTCGGCCCTGCGCAGCGACGCGGCGACGGCGGAGCGCGCCGCGTCCGCGCGTTCGGGCGTCGCCTCGGCCAGGGTCACCCTGGCCCCGGCCGCCAGGAGCACGTGGGCGATGCCGGCGCCCATCGTGCCGCCGCCGATCACCGCCGCGGTGGTGGGAGCGCTCATCGGCCGCCCTCGCGGAGCCGGGGCGGGCGCTGGCCGCACGTCACGCCTGGTCCTCCACGACCTCGGCGGAGAACATCGCCACCAGCTCCATGCCGCCGATCTCGGTGAGGTTGGCCCCGGAGGCCTTCCACTCGTCGGTGGCGAACGCGGCCTTCATGGCGTCCTTGCTCTCGAAGTACAGCTCGGCCATCAGGTAGGGCTCGGTGTCGCCGAGGAAGCCGGGGACGAAAACGCGCGCCACCTTGGCCACCTCGCACCTGACCAGGCCGGGAGTCCTGGTGACCAGCGGCATGTGCTCGCCGAAGTAGCGCTCGTCGAACCCGGCGGCGTCGGCCGGCTTCCGGTACAGGGCGACATACTTGATCATGTGACACTCCCGTCTCGACTCGCTGCCGGACTGTAACAGCGCGGAAGAGGCCGGGACAGACCCTCGCGGGGGACGGCCACACCGCTCGACCGACGGCGCGTCGCGCCATCTCGCCCGGGTTCACTCGCCGTCGCCCGAGGGCGTGTCGACGCCGCTCACCCCGAAGTCCGCCCCCCGGAGCCGCCCGCTCGCAGCGTTCCCCTCGGTCCGACCGACGACGCGGTCACGGGGGCAAGGAGGACGCCGTCACGGGGACAAGACGAGAACCAGCCGACAGCGCGGGCCGTGGCACACGGGCAGGGGACCGCGCCACGGCCCGCGCTCCGCCGGTCACCCTCCGGGGAAGGGCGGAGAGGGCGCCGGAGTCGGGAGGACGGCCGAACCAGGGTCAGACGAGGGGCGGCGGCACCAGGCCCCGTTCGACCGCGCGCACCAAACGCCGGGGCACCATCAGCCACCGGCCGTCGACGCGCACCGGCACCAGATCCGGAGCCGACGCCTTCCACCGCGCCCTGCGGTGCCGGGTGTTGCTCCGCGACATCCGCCGCTTCGGCACGGCCATCAGCGGTCACCCCGCTTCCCGTAGCGGCGGTGGAACTTCTCCACCCGCCCCGCGGTGTCCAGCACCCGGCGGCCGCCGGTCCAGAACGGGTGGGACTCGTTGGTGACGTCGACGACGATCAACGGGTAGGTGTTGCCGTCGCTCCACGTCACGGTCCGGCTCGACACGGCGGTCGAGCGGGTGAGGAACGCCGTGCCCGTCGAGGCGTCCTGGAAGACCACCGGGTGGTAGTCGGGGTGGATTCCCTTCTTCACTTCTCCTCCGTGTTCCTGAGGGGGTTGCTGGGGCTCCGGTCGGTCTCGCGGTGCGGTTCGGCGCTCGCGCAGGGGTCGTCGTGCCACTCGCCGAACGGGTCGGGCCAGCCCCGCCAGACCTCCTCGCCCTCGGCCAGCTCGGCGTCGGTGAGCAGGGCGTGCCGCAGCGCGGCCTCGATCTCGTCGGGGTCGGCCCGGTGGGCGACGACGACGATCTCCTGGTCCCGGTCGCCGTAGTACGGGTCCCAGCGCAGCGCGGCCATCGCCCGCCTCCGGGGGTCGACGCCGACCCAGGGGTCGTTCCCGTCCCGGGTGTCGGTGTCGCGGGTGTCGGTGTCGCGGGTGTCGGCGTCTGGGGTGTTGGCGCGGTCCAGGGCCGCGAGCCAGGGACCCGCGTGCCCCACGCGCAGGCCGCCACCCGCCGACTCCAGCCACAGAGCCACGTCCGGCTGGCTGGCCACCCACATCCGCCCCCGCGCCCGGACGACGCCGTCGAGCAGCACGTCCACGGCGTCGTGCAGGCGCTCGGGGTGGAAGGGGCGACGCGCGGTGAACACCACCGTCGACACGCCGCAGTCGGAGTCCAGCGGCGGTTGTCCCCGCAGGACCGGGGCGTGCGCGTCGTCGACCTCGCCCCGGCGGGCGTCCGCCGGCACCTCGGCGAGCAGCGCCGCCGGGTCGAGGCGGTCGAGCCGGGTCCGGGGCGCGGTGGGCGCGAGCCGGTCGAGCACGGCGCCGGTGCGGGCGCCCGTCCACGCGTCGGGCGCCGCGCCGGCGAGCACGAGCGCGTCGGCGAACTCGACCTGGCCGACGCACACCTGGGCGACCGTGCGGTCGTCGTCGGCGCTGGCGGACAGGCCGCGTTCGGCCAGTGTCTCGTCCCCGGTCGCGTCGGCCAGCCAGGTCCCGCTGTCGACGACGGTGACGACGGCCTCGACCCGGGCGTGGTCCAGCACGGTCGCGCCCTCGGCGCCCTCGGCGCCGGCAGCCCCGACAGAGCCGTTGCCGGGGTCGACGACCACGTGGCGCAACGCCCAGCACAGCGCCTCCGGCTCCAGCGCGGGGTCGAGGTGGAGCACGACGCGCTCCACGCCTGGCGTGGCGCACAACCGCCTGGTCAGCGGCAACAGGTCCTCGCGGAGGGTGCAGGACACGCAGCCGTGGGCCAGCTCCAACACGTGCCACCGGTCGAGGGGGATTCCCGTGTGCGGCACCACGTTCGCGGGGTCGGCACCCCGGATCGACGGGCGTGTGCCGCCAGCCGGGGGCGTCCCCCACCGGACGCGGCGACGGACGACGCCCTGGCTGATCCGCCGCAGGTCGTGGTGGACCACCGCGGTTCCCGGGAGCTGGAGGAACGCGTCGGCCACTTCCTCCACCGGGCTTCCCGCGCCCTCGTCTGGTGGCACCCGGCGCGATCCGCCGGAGCGCGGGAGCCGACCGGTGTCCGCCGCGCTCCCCGTCCTCGGCGTGGGTCCCGCCAGGCCGGCCACCAGCACGATCGGTGTGCGCTCGTCCGGCACGCGCCCCTCCTTCTGACAACGATTTCCATCTGGACGGCCGTCACGCTACCCTGACCACCGGCATTTGTGAAAACGATCGTCAATTTCAACAAGGGAGGGGCCATGTCCGCGCGCTGCCAGGTCACCGGCCGCCGGCCGGGGTACGGCAAGCGGGTGTCGCACTCCCACACGCGCACCTCGCGCCGGTGGGAGCCCAACATCCAACGCCGTCGTTACTGGCTGCCCAGCGAGAACCGCTGGGTGGTGCTGCGGGTGTCCGTGAAGGGCATCAGGACCATCGACCGCCGGGGCGTCGAGGCGGTCGTCGCCGAGCTGCGCCGGCGCGGGGAGCGCGTCTGATGGCCCGCTCCGAACTGCGCCCCGTCGTCAAGCTCCGGTCCACCGCCGGCACCGGCTACACGTACGTGACCCGCAAGAACCGGCGGAACGACCCGGACCGCCTGCGCCTGCGCAAGTACGACCCCGTGGCGCGCCGGCACGTCGAGTTCCGCGAGGAGCGCTGAGCCGTGGCCAAGAAGTCGAAGATCGCGAAAGACCGCCAACGGCGGATCATCGTCGCCCGACACGCCGAGCGGCGGGCCGCGCTGAAGGAGGTCCTGCGCTCCCCCCGGTCGAGCGCCGAGGAACGGGAGGCCGCGCGACGGGCGCTCAGCCGGCTGCCCAGGGACGCCAGCCCGACGCGGCTGCGCAACCGCGACGCCGTCGACGGCCGGGCTCGCGGCTACTACCGCGCCTTCGGCCTCTCGCGCATCCGTCTGCGGGAGATGGCGCACCGCGGGGAGCTGCCCGGTGTCACGAAGTCGAGTTGGTGAGGAGAGGACATGCGGACGCGGACACCCAGGCGGAAGCCGAACCCGCTGCACCGCGCCGGCGTGACGCGGGTGGACTGGAAGGACGTCGCGCTGCTGCGCACGTTCCTCTCCGACCGGGGCAAGATCCGGTCGCGACGGGTCACCGGGCTCACGCCACAGCAGCAGCGGGCCGTCGCCACCGCGATCAGGAACGCGCGGGAGATGGCGTTGCTGCCGTACCCGACGCCGGCCCGCCGCTGACCGGACCGGCGACCTCCGGGCATTCCGGGTGGGAGGGCTCGGGCCACGCGAGGCCCTCCTTCCCGGAGCGAGGAGCGGGCACCGCGTGCCGTGCCCCCGCACGGGTCGCCAACCAGCCGAGACCGGTGCCGAGCAGGGCGGCCGCGAGGAACACCGCGGCCGCCCGCGCCGCCCGCTCGTCGAGCGCGACCGCGCCGGCCCTGCCGAGCACGAAACCGGCGTGCAACCCCCAGCACTGGGCGGCGGTGAGCGCCGCGCCGGGCAGGGTCGTCACCACCGAGACCGCCAGCACCGCGACCGCCGACGCCACCAGTCCGAGCCAGGGCGCGCCGGCGGCGCCCCCGGCGACCGCGGCCGTCGTCGTCAGCACGCCGACGCCGAACCCGAGCGCGGAGCCGTAGCCCCCTGACAGCCTCGGCAGCGTCCTTCCGTCGCGGAACACGCGGCCAGCATGGGTTGATCCCCGCGGGCGCGCGCCCGCCCGTGTCGCGGTCTTGACGACCCCGGTCCGAGGATTGACGTCCTGTTGATGTTCCCGGGACCCCGGGGCGCTGCCGTCCGCCGAGGGGTCTGCGGCAGGATCGAACGGGTGATGCCGGTCCAGCCCAACCACCAGACCGTCCCGACACCCGCCGGCGCCCCCGGCGCGAACGGCGAGCACGGCCCCCTCGGCGCCCAGGACGTGCTCGGCGCGTTCTACGAGGTGCTGCACCGCCGGCGGGACGTGCGCGCGGAGTTCACCGGCGGCGAGGTGCCGACCGAGGTGTTGCGCCGGGTCCTCGCCGCCGCGCACGCCGCGCCCAGCGTGGGGCTGTCGCAGCCGTGGGACTTCCTGGTCGTCAGGGACGAGGCCACGCGCCGCGCGTTCCGCGAGCACGTGCAGGCGGAGCGCTCGGTGTTCGCCGCCCAGCTCGACTCCACCCAGGCCGAGACGTTCTCCCGGATCAAGATCGAGGGCATCCTGGAGTCCAGCCTCGCCGTCGTGGTCACCTACGACCCGGACCGGGGCTCCCCCGCCGTGCTGGGCCGGCACGCCATCGCCGACGCCGGGCTGTACTCGGTGTGCCTGGCCATCCAGAACCTGTGGCTGGCGGCCACCGCCGAGGGGCTGGGCGTGGGCTGGGTCAGCTTCTACCGGGAGGACTTCCTGCGCCGGCTGCTGGCCATCCCGGGGCGGGTGCGGCCGGTGGCCTGGCTGTGCCTCGGCCCGGTGCGCCACCTCCACCAGACACCCGACCTGGAACGGCACGGTTGGCGGAAGCGGATGCCCCTCGATGACGTTGTGCACTATGAGCGGTACGGGCAGCGACCGTCCCGGTAGCCTGTCGCCAAGCCGCGCTCCCGGCGACGAGGGCCACCCGGGGGCACGCGTCGGGGTAGGGGATGTCGAGGACGCAGTGGAGCACGATGAGCCGCTGATGACGGGCCACATCCCGCGGGAGGACCGCGAGGTGCGCCTGCTGCTGGACTCCGGCCGCGTGCCCGAGGCGAACATGCTGTTCGACGAGGTGGTCGCCAGGGTGCCCGGCGGTGGGGGCGAGCGCTGGCGCCGGGCGACCGTGCTGGTGCACCGCGCCGTGGTGGCCTGGCGGCTCGGCCGGATCCCGCTGGCGCTGGAGCTGGCCGCCGAGGGCTGGACCGAGTTCGACACGGCCCGGCCGGAGGGCACGGCGGCGGCGCAGACCATCGGAATGCTCGGCTACCTGCTGGAGAGCATCGGCCACCGCCGCGCGGCGCAGGACATGATGCGCCTGTCGGTGCGGGTGGCCAGGGAGGCCGGGCACCCGCAGACCCTCGCCCACTGCCTGCAACGGCTGGGCGGCACGTTGAACTTCCGGGCGCTGGACGCCGCGCCCGCCACGGCCCGGCGGCTGTTCGCCGACGCCAGGGCCCTGCTGGAGGAGGGCCTCGGCCTGGTCGGCGACGGCTACGTGCACCGCGCCCTGCTGGGGGCCTACGGGCGGTCGCTGGCCGGGGTCGGCGAGCTGGAGCGGGCCGAGCGGGTCGCGCGCGAGGCGATGGAGCTGGCCAGGGAGGCCGAGGACCGCTGGGGCCTCGCGGTGGGCAACTGGGTGCTGGCCACGGTGCGCAGGGCGCAGGGCGCGCTGCCCGAGGCCCGCACGCTGGGCAGCCGCGCGGTGGCCGAGGCGGAGCGGATCAACGACGCCGCGCTGCTGCGCCGGTTCTCCCAGGACCTGGCCGACATCTGCGAGGAGCTGGGCGACCACGTGGGCGAGGCCACGGCGTTGCGCCGCACGGTCACCGCGGGGCGCAAGGCCGTCGAGACCCTCCAGGAGGGCCTGGCGCAGGCGCTGGAGCAGCGCAGGCTGGCGGTGCAGGCGCAGCGGCTGGCCGTGGCCGCGCAGGAGGCGGCGGCCAGGGACCCGCTCACCGGGCTGGCGAACCGGCTCGGGCTGGAGCGGGCCGCGCCGCACCTGTTGGAGCGCACCGCGGCCCGGGGGCGGCTGCCGTGGCTGGTGCTGGTCGACGTCGACTGGTTCAAGGGGGTCAACGACGTCGCCGGGCACGCGGCCGGGGACGCGGCCCTGCGGGAGATCGCCCAGTTGCTGCGCCGCGAGTGCAGGGCGGACGACCTGGTGGCCCGGTGGGCGGGCGACGAGTTCGTGGTGCTGCTGGTCGACGCCAGCGAGGACCGGCAGGACGCCGGCCCGGTGGTGGCCGAGCGGATCAGGGCGGCGGTCGACGGGCACGACTGGACGATGATGCTCGGCAACACGCGCCGGCCGACCGTGAGCATCGGCGTCGCGGCCGGCCCCGCCAAGCTGGACCAGCTCTTCGCCGCGGCGGACATCGCGCTGTACCGGGCCAAACGGCACGGCAGGAACCGGGTCGAGGTGCACCCGCCGTTGGGCGAGGGCGGCGACACCGGCGACACCAGCGACACCGCCGACGCCTCCCCCACCACCGAGCACGCCGGGCTGGGCTGACGGCGAGGGGCAGCGCGCCCCGGGGTCCCTCCGGCGTGTCGCGGCTAGGCGATCAACCCGCCCCGGTAGGCGACCAGGGCCGCCTGCACCCGGTTCACCGCGCCGATCTTGCCGAGCACGGCGGAGACGTAGCCCTTGACCGTCGCCTCCGACAGGTGCAGGGCCGCGCCGATCTCGGCGTTGGACATGCCCTGCCCGATCAGCGCCAGCACCTCGCGTTCCCTGGCGGACAGCCCGGACAGCAGCCGGCGGGCCGGCTCGGCCACCCGTTCCTCGTCGGCCAGCGCGGCCAGCACCCGGGAGGCGACGCCGGGGTCGAGCACCGCGCCGCCCCTGGCCAGGTCGCGCACGGCGCGGACGAGCTGGGCCGGCTCGGTGTCCTTGAGCAGGAAACCGCTCGCGCCGAGGCGCAGCGCCTCGCTGACGTACTCGTCGACGTCGAAGGTGGTCAGCATGGCGACCTGCGGCGGGTCGGCCAGCTCGCGCAACCGGCGCAGCGCGGCCAACCCGTCCGCCTCCCGCATGCGGATGTCGAGCAGCACCACGTGCGGACGGTGCCGACGGACCAGGTCGACCACCATCGAGCCGTCGTCGCACTCGGCGACGACCTCGATGTCACCGGCGCTGCGCAAGATCATTCTCAGGCCGGAGCGGACGAGGTCCTCGTCGTCGGCCAGCAGAACTTTGATCACGGACGCCTCCCCGGCGGCGTGGCGTGCTCAGGAGAGCCCTTGTGGGTGCAGGCTTCGCAGCTCGCCACATCTCACCACGATTTCACTCCATGGTGTAGTGCTCTTCCCCCGAACGGCCATAACCGGCGGGTATAACCCCGCGCACAGTTGTTTCCGCCCGGTTTCGGATCGAACATGGTGATCACTGTCTCACCACACGGGAGGACACTCCTGGCGCTGTGTCACCAATCCGTCAACATTTCCGCCACCGGGCGCCCGACCAGGGTTCCGACTCCCGTCCCACGACCGACGGCCGGGACGAGGCGGCGGTGACCCGAACGGCCCTGGGGGACAGGGACCAGACGGAGACGGTCACCCCACAGCGGTCATCAGCGGTCATCAGCGGTCATCCCACGCGGGTGACCGACAGCGCCTCGACGGCCGACGGCGTGCTCGGCGCCTTGCCGCAGCTCACCGGCCGGGGCGGCTCCTGGGGCCGCTCCCCGAGGAGCACCTCCCACGCCCGGCCGTCCCGGTGCGCGACCAGCACGCGCCACCCGTCGCCGTCGGCCCGCTCCCCCTCGACCAGCACCGCGTCGGCGTCGCGCTCCCCGACCCGCTCGCGCACCACCAGCTCGGCGACCTGGCCGAACCGCGACCACGTCGACCGACCCCGACAGCCCACGGGCGCGACCACGCCCTCCGCCGTCGCCCGCAGCACGTCCTCGGCCGTCGCCACGTCCAGGCGGCCGTACGCGTACCCGGTGGGCAGCGCCACCGCCGCCGGCGCGAGCCGGTGCCCGCCCGTGTGCGTGCTCTCCCACACGCGCCCGGGGTGACGCGCGGCCAACTCGTCCGCGACGGGACGGCCGAGCAACGCGCAGCACCGGTCCCGCCGGCCGTTGGTGCACACCAGCAGCAGCGGGTCGGCGCACGGCTCGCCCACCTCGGGGCGTTCTCCCCTGGCGAGCCCCCCGAAGTCGAGGTCGAGCAGGTCCTTGGCGTCCCGCACCGCCACCTGCTCCAACCAGCTCGCGCCGGGACGGGTGTGGGCGAGGTAGACGCGCCGGGGCTCGGCCGGCCCGGTGTCGGCGTGGTGGCCCGGCCGGCGGATCAGCACCACCCGGACGCCGACCTCGTCGCCCCGGCGTTGCAACTCGGCGCCGACGGCGGGGTCGAGGTGGCTGCGCACGAGCGCCTTGTCGCCCCACGGGCCCGGCTGCTCCAGGCACAGCCAGGCCGGAGCGGTCGGGGCGGTGCCCGGCAGCGGCTCCCCGAGCCTCGCGGACAGCACCGCGCAGTCGGCGTCGCTCACGACAGGTCTCGGCACAGTGCCGAGTGTCCCCCTCTTGGCGTAACGGCGCGGAGGGAACCCCGGCGTGCCACCCCCTTCCCCCGGCCCGCTACCCTGTCACTCGGCAACAGCCCGCCCTCGTAGCTCAGGGGATAGAGCACCGATCTCCTAAATCGGGTGTCGCAGGTTCGAGTCCTGCCGGGGGCACAGCGCCGAAGGGGCGCGGACGGTCATCGTCCGCGCCCCTTCCGCTTGTCCGGCCGCGCCCCGGCGCTGATGACCACGTCCCGCGCGTGGTCGCTGTCGCCTCCGTCTTCCTGCGCCACGCCCGTCCGGCGGTCGCTGGCGCGCCACTCGTCCCGGCGAACCTGCCAGTCCCCTCCGCCACCCGTCCCGCCTCTCGAACACGACCGCCGGGCAGGTGCCACCGGGCCGTCATCGTCCACCCGTGACCGCCCAGCCCGCATCGCGCCCCGACGCGTCGGGCGTCGGCGCGGGCCCAGAAGGCCGTATACCCCGCGACGCCTGACGGAATCCGCCCTCCCGCCTGGTCAGGGCCTCACTGTCGGCACGGCAATTGACCTCGGCCGTCCCTCCCCCGGCCGGGCGTTGCTCGGCCGGGTATGTCGAGATGCGGCGTTCTCCGACGTTCCGCATCGTGGATCGCGAGCCGCTTCCTTCCGATCACACGCATCCCGCAGGACGCGGCAGGGAGGCCGTGATGGACGTGCCGCGCGCCGCGGACGAGCCGGTCGACGGGGACCCGCGCGGTCCCCTCGCCCGCGGGCGCGCGCCCGACGAGCCGACGTGGCACCGCCCGGCTTCCCCCAGGGGGACGGGACGCCGAGTCCCCGGGCGGACCGCCGCGCCGCCGGGCCCCGGGACGCCGCGCCCCTCGCGGTCGCCGAGCGGCCCGGGCCCCGCACGGGCGCGGCGGACGCGGCGGACGCGGCGGGACACGGCCGTCAGGCCTCCCACCCAGGGCCGAGCAGCCGATCTGCCGGTCCGTGAGGCGCCACCCGGCGCAGGGAGAGCGCGGACGACGCCCACGCGCCGTCCGGGCGACCCGACGTGCCCCGCAGGTCGGCAGGACAGAGAAGGAGTCGCCTCATCATGAAGGCGCGCACGAGGACGACCGGTCGTCACCACATCCCCGCCCGCCCCCGACGCCGCCCGTGGCGAAGTCTGTCGTTGCTCCTCGCGGTGTTGCTCGCCATGGCCCTGCCGGCCACGGCGCAGTCGGCGGACGACAGCACCCTCTACCCGCCCAGGGTCCCGCTGTTCGTGGCCAACACCGGCTCCGGCGACATCACCGTGTTCGACACGCGGCTCAACCGGATCATCACCACGATCCCCGTGCAGGGCACGCCGGTCGGGGTGGCCTTCCTGCCCAACGGCCGGTTCGCCTACGTCACCAACGAGAGCGCCAACACCGTCACGGTGATCGACACCCTGACCAACCAGGTGGTGGCGACCATCCCCGTGGGCAACCACCCCTTCGACATCGCCGCGACCCCGAACCGCGTGTTCGTGGCCAACTTCGGCGACGGCACGGTGTCGGTCATCGACACCACGACCAACCAGGTCATCGCGACGATCCCCGTCGGCCGCTTCCCGCACACCCCGGCCGTGACCCCCGACTTCAGCCGCCTCTTCGTCACCAACAACGGGTCGAGGTCGGTGACGGTGATCGACCTCGCCACGCTCCAGCCGATCGCCACGATCCCGGTCGGCCGGTTCCCCGCCGGGATCGCCTTCTCCCCGGACGGCAACCGCGCCTACGTGGCCAACACCGGCGACAACACGGTCACGGTGATCGACACCAACACGCTCCAGCCGATCGGCACGATCCCCGTCGGAGCGGCGCCGATGGGGATCGCCGTGGCCCCGAACGGCTTCATCTACGTGGCCAACGCCGGCGCGAACACCGTGTCGGTGATCGACGCGAGGACCAACCAGGTCGTCGCGACCATCCCGGTCGGCAACCAGCCCGAGGGCGTGGCCGCCGCGCCGGACGGCAGCTTCGTCTTCGTCACCAACACCCTGGACAACACGATCTCGATCATCGACGTGCTCACCAACACGGTGGTGGCCACCATCCCGGTGGGCACGGCTCCGGAGGGCGCGGCGGTCTCGCCCCTGTGAGCCCGGGCCACCCGCGCGCGGGGGGCCGGTGCCCGTCGGACGGATCAGGCACGATGCGGGGTGTGACCACCCCTGACCTTCCGAAGGAGCCCGACCCGAGGGAACCCGACCCGACGGTGGCCGCCCTCGACCGGATCGCGCGGGACTCCGCGTCCCGGTTCGCCAGCCGCAACCTCCGGATCCGGCGCAGCCGCGTCGTCCACGCCGTCCGGTCCTACCCGTGGATCGGCGGGCTGTCGTTGCCGGGACCGGCGTGCGGACAGGGCTGGGGTGGGCCGGGGGTGACCGGGGAGCTGCACCCGACGACCGAGCAGGTGACCTGCGAGCACCAACGGTGTCGGGACGCGGCGGCGCCCGGAGCCCCCGCCCACCGGAACCAGCTCGCGCTCGACCTCGGCGTCTAGCGGGACCGCCGCTCCGCCCCGGCGCCCCGCCGCGGCGAGGGAGGAGCCCGCCGCCGCCCACGCCCACCTCCGGTCGGCTCTCAGGGTGTGACGACCGGGTTCTGTTGGGATGACCGACATGCGTGTTCTCGTCACCGGCGCCACCGGCTACCTGGGATACGCGGTGGTGCGGCATCTGACGCACACCGGCCACCAGGTGGTGGGACTGGCGCACTCCACCCCTCCACCAATCCTTCCGGGAGTGGAGTGGCGTCACGGCGACGTGCTCGACCCCGCCGCCGTCGAGGACGCGCTGACCGGGGTGGAGGGAGTCGTCCATCTCGCGGGCCTGTGCCGGGTGCGCGAGGCGCTCGACCAACCCGCCCGCTACTACGAGGTCAACGTCGGGGGCACCGTCACGCTGCTGAAGGTCCTCGACCGCCGCCCCGACGCGCGCCTGGTCCTCGCCTCCACCGCCACCGTCTACGGCGCGCCGCGCCGACAACCCGTCGCCGAGGACGCCCCGACCGACCCCAGGAACCCCTACGCCGCCTCGAAACTGGCCGCCGAGCAGGCCGTGGGCTGGCAGGCGGCCACGGGTCGGCTCGCCGCCGCGACGCTGCGGATCTTCAACGTGGCGGGCGCGTGCGCGGACCGCGGCGACACCGACGAGACACGGATCATCACCCGCGCCTGCGCGGTGGCCGCCGGCCGCGTCCCGCACCTCGACGTGTACGGCGACGGCTCGGCCGTGCGCGACCTCGTCCACGTCGCCGACGTCGCCCAGGCCGTCGGGTGCGCCCTCGACGCCTGCGAACCCGGCACGCACCAGGTGTTCAACGTCGGCGCCACCCCGGCGAGCGTCCGCGAGATCGTCGAGGCGGTCAACCGGACCAGCGGGCGCGCCGTGCACGTCGTCCACCACGAGCCGCACCCGGCGGAGGTGCCGGAGCCGCGGGCCGACACGACCCGGCTCCGGGCGTTGGGCTGGACGCCGCTGCGCTCCGACCTCGCCGACCTCGTGCTGGACCAGTGGCGCGCCGAACGCGCCCACGGGTGATCCCGGGGCGCGGGGCGGGGGCCGACCCGCCCGCCCCGCGCCCCGGCTCCCCTCGCCGGCGGCGCGGCACTCACACGTGGTGCGGCTGCCGCTCCGACCAGGCCGTCTCCAGCAGGTTCAGCAGGACGTCGGCCGACATCGCCCCGGCCGTGGTCCGCCGCCCGTCGACGAGGAAGGTGGGGACGGCGCCGACCCCGACCTCCCGCGCCCGCCGCTCGTCGGCCCGCACGTCCTCGCCGAAGGCGTCGCCGGCGAGGACCTCCCGCGCCTGGTCCGCGTCCAACCCCACCTCACCCGCGAGGCCCGCCAGCACGTCGTGGTCGGCCACGTTGAGGTTCTCGGTGTGGTAGGCCCGGAACAGGCGTTCCTTCAGCTCGCCCCGCAGCCCGTGCGCGGCCGCCCAGTGGGTCAGCCGGTGGGCGTCGAAGGTGTTCACCGGGCGCGCGGTGGTCAGGTTGAGCGTCAGGCCCTCCGCCTCACCGAGCTGGCGGATGTGCTCGAAGCGCTCCAGCGCCGCCTCCCGGTCCAGGCCGTAGCCGGCCATCACGTCGAGCAGCGACCGCCCCGGCACGGTCGGCTCGTCGGCCCGCAGCTCGAAGCTGCGCCACACCACGTCGACCGCGTCGCGGTGCTCGAACCGGGCCAGCGCGGCCTCGAACCGCCGCTTGCCGAGGTAGCACCACGGGCACAGCACGTCCGACCAGATCTCGACCAGCATCGTGTCCCCTCCGCCGCTCACGAGCCCACCACCAGAACGATCTTTCCCCTGCCGTGGCCCGACGTGATCTCGCCGTGCGCGTCCGCCGCCCGCTCCAGCGGGTACGTGCGCCGCACGGAGATCCGCAGCAGCCCCTTCTCCCACAGCTCGGCCAGCTCCGCGAGGCGCTCGGCGCCGCGCTGGCCGCGGATCGCCCGCACCCCCAGCTCCTCGTGGAGCCCGAAGGCGACGAGCGTGCCGATCCGGTTCCGGTCGGCCACCAGCTCCACCGAGGCGCGCAGCGCGTCCTCGCCGGCGGCGTCGAGGGCGGCGTCCACCCCGTTCGGGGCCACGGCCCGCACCCGCTCCACCAGGCCCTCGCCGTAGCGCACGGGAACCGCGCCGAGCGAGCGGAGGTGCTCGTGGTTGGCCTCGCTCGCCGTGCCGATGACGGTGGCGCCCCACAGCCGGGCGAGCTGCACCGCGACGGTCCCCACACCGCCGGCCGCCCCGTGGACCAGCACCGTGTCGCCCCGGCCGACCCCGAGTTCCCGCAACGCCGTGTACGCG
Organism: Streptoalloteichus tenebrarius; assembly: GCF_024171885.1. Lineage (GTDB taxonomy): Bacteria > Actinomycetota > Actinomycetes > Mycobacteriales > Pseudonocardiaceae > Streptoalloteichus > Streptoalloteichus tenebrarius. The sequence goes on from NZ_JAMTCP010000053.1 coordinate 35,375, forward strand.
GTCTGCCCCGCGCCGGACAGCCCGCCGGCCACCTCCCATGGCATGCCCGCCGGCTTGGCCACGACCTGGTCGGCGGGGGCCACGACCAGCTCGGCGTAGCAGGAGAGCATCCGCCACCCAAGCACCTCGTCGCCCACCGAGAACCCGGTGACGCCCTCGCCGACCTGGTCCACCACACCGGCGAACTCGTTGCCGGGCGCCTGCGGGTACCTCGGCGTCACGCCCGGCGGCGCCCACCCTGCGGCCACGGCCGTGTCGACCGGCTGCACGCCGGCGGCGCGCACCCGGACCCGGACCTCGCCCGGCCCGGCCCGGGGGTCCGGCACCTCCGCCACGCGGAGGGTCGCCGTCGGCCCCGGGGCCGTGATGACGGCTGCTCTCATCGGTTCGTCCTTTCCCCGTGCGGCATGCCAGGGCACGCGCGGGAGGTTCGGCCTCCGCGCCCGTGATCGGCGCGCCGCGACGACCCGAACCTAGGACGTCAAGCAAGGTTGAGGTCCATGCCCGGAACCCCGTGACGTCCCTCTCAGGCCCGCGCGAGGAACACCCGGAGCACCTGTCGGGAAGGACGGAACCGGTGTCAGGACAGGAAGATGCGCTGCCCCGAGGTGAGCACGTGCCGCGGGTCGTACCGCACCTTCGCCGCGGCGAACCGGGGCCACACGGGACCGAAGTGCGCCTGCCAGTCGTCCCGCGTGAAGGACATGGTGCCGTGCGGGTAGACCGCGCCGCCCGCCTCGCGCACCCGCTCCGCGAAGTAATGGTTGGCCGAGGCGATCCTGGCCAACGCGTCCGCGTCGTCGGGAGATGTCGTGCGCAGCAAGGCGAAGTGGACGACGACCGGACCACCGGGCATCCGGAACAACGGGGTGTTGAACCGGTCGGTGGTGGTCGGGTACAGCACCACGCGGCCGCCCTCGCCCAACTCCTCCCGGGACACCCTGGCCAGGACGTCGACGACGACCTCCTCCGCCCGCACGTCGGGCAGGAAGCCACCCAGCCACGGGTGCGCGGACCGAGCGGGCGGCCAGCCCGCCGCACCGGGGCTCTCCCGCGTCACGAAGTCCACATAGGACAGATCATCGGTCTCGACGTCGCCGTCCCACGGCACGACGTCGTCCCACGCCGCCGGGTCCTCCGGCGAGGACGGCGGCGTGTGGAACCGGGCCGCCTCCACCACGTACCGCCACCCGCCCCGCTCGTCCGGCACGGCGCGCCCCGACACGTGGTCGAACCGGTGGTGGGTCACGAGGCGGCGCTGGGCGACCAGGAAACGGTGCGGGTCGGCGTAGCGCAGGCGGTGGCGCCGCACGCGGGACCGCGCCGGGACCAGCCGCAACGTCGCCCGCACGATCACCACGCACTGCCCGAGGCCGGCCAGCGCCGCCTCGAACAACGGACGGTCGTAGTTCGGCGAACAGGTCCGCACCCTGCCGTCGCCGGTGACGACCTCCAGCTCCAGCACGTTGTCGGTCTGGAGGCCGTGCAGGTGCGAGGTGCCGCCGACACCGCCGACGGCCAACGTCCCGCCCACGGTCAGCTCGACGCAGTCGGTGAGCACCGGCGGGGTCAGCCCCGCCGGCGTGGTGGCCGTGAGCACGTCCCGCCACCGGGCGCCCGCGTCGACGACCACCCGGTCCGGCAACACCTTGTGCACGGTGTCGAGCGTCCGCATGTCGATGACGATCCGGTCGGGGACCCGGGCCTGGCCGCCCGTCGCGTGCCCCTGCCCGCGCGGGGCGGCCCGCAGGCCGTGTTCGGCGGCGAACCGCAACATCGCCGCCACGTCGGCCACCGAGCCGGGACGGAGCACGGCGAGCGGCAGGTGGCGCGCGGCGTGGCCGTCGTCGTCGGCCAGGGCGCTCCGACTGGCCACGTCCACCACCAGCTCGCCGTCCAACGCCGGCAGGGCGTCGACCGCGATCGCCACCGCCCCGTCCCCGTCGTGATGTCGGATGCTCTCCATGCGGCACTCCGCCTTCCCGCCGGCCGCGCCACGACCGCCGCCCTCGTCGGTTCCTGCCTTCTCCACACCCGGGCCACCCGGTGTGTCGCCGTGCGCCCGCCCGTCGACCGGTCGTCTCGCGGGGAACAGGGCGACCCGAACACCGTCCGCGCGCGGGCGGACCGGGAAACGACCACGGCGCGGTGGGACGCGACCGGCCGGGACCGGCCCGCGCCGACAGCGACAGCGTTCCGCCCACCGTGATCCCACCGAGATCAGCGCCATGATCACTGTGCCGCCCCGTTTATAGACGGCGACAGCGTTCGGACACACCGCGCGAAACCTGTCCGTGGGACGACAACCACCCGGTGGAAGGAAACCGTAAGCAGGGCGTAGGGAAATATGCCGGCGACGACCGAAAACCACCCGCCGGACCTTCACGAACGTGGGTCACCGCTGGCAGACAGGCCTGGCACCGCCGAAACCGGCGCGCGCCACACCAGAACCGCCCGAGGCGGAACCAGCCCCACCCACTGGGGTGGCGTCGGGCCTCGACCGAAGGCCAGCACGGCCAGGACTGCCAGGATCGGGACACGCCCCGGGAACGGGAGGTGCCCCATGCCCGAGTCGGGTGCGGCGGAAGCGCCGGTCGCCGTGGTGACCGGGGCGGCCGGCGCGCTGGGACGCGCGGTCGCCCGCGAGTTCACCGCCAGGGGCCACCGCGTGGTCGGGCTGGACCGCGCCGGCCACCGGTTCGACGAGCTGGCCCACTCGGACGACGTCGCGCTGGCCGTCAGCCTCGACCTGACCGACCGCGACGCCGTGCACGAAGCCTGGCAACGCGTCGACGACCTGGGGCCCACGACGGCGTTGGTCACGGTGGCCGGCGGGTTCGGCGCGGCGGCGCTGCCCGACCTCCACCTCGGCGACCTCACGGCGATGATGGACACGAACCTGGTGACCGCGCTCTGGTGCTGCCAGGCCGCGGCGCCCCGCATGGCGGAGGCCGGCGGCGGCGCGATCGTCACCGTCGCCGCGCGCGCCGCGGTCGAGGGCGACGCGCCCGTGGCCTACGCCGCGGCGAAGGCCGCCGTGCTCCGAGCCACCCAGGTCCTCGCCGCCCAGTTGCGGCCCCAGCGCATCAGGGTGAACTGCGTGCTGCCCTCGGTCATCGACACGCCGGCGAACCGGGAGTGGATGTCGGCCGCCGCGCTCGCGAAGGCCGTCCGGCCCGAGGCGATCGCCAGGGTCATCGCCTTCCTGTGCGGACCGGACGCGACTCCGGTCAGCGGCGCCGCGGTGCCCGTCTACGGCAACGCCTGACCAGGCTCTCCCCGCCCTCGCGCCCGCCTCGCCGCCGTCGGCGAGGCGTTGATCCTCCCGTGAGGGGTTGATCTCCTCCGTACCGTGGGTCCCACCGTCCGTCAGCCGTCGGAGGATCCCATGCCCGCGACACACGAGGTCGTCAACCAGGTCCCGCCGCTGGTCAACCACGACGTCGCCGACGATCCGGCGTTGCTGGAGGCGCTGCGCAGGGAGGGCGCGGGACGGTCCGAGGAGCGCCTGCGCGAACTGGGACGCCTCGCCGGCAGCGAACAGGCGCAGGAGTGGGGACGACTGGCCAACGCGCACCCGCCGGTGCTGCACACCCACGACCGCTACGGCCACCGCGTCGACGAGGTGGAGTTCCACCCCGCGTGGCACGAGCTGATGACGGTCGCGGTGCGGCACGGCCTGCACGCCGCGCCCTGGCGGTCCGACGAGCCCGCCGCGCACGCGGCCCGCGCCGCGGCCTTCCTCGTCTGGAGCCAGGTCGAGGCCGGACACGGGTGCCCGATCTCGATGACCTACGCCTCGGTCCCGGCCCTGCGCCTCGCCCCCGACCTCGCCGAGCGGTACGAACCCCTCCTCGCCGCCCCGCACTACGACCCGGGGACCCGTCCCCCGGACACCAAGCGCGGGCTGGTCGCCGGCATGTCGATGACGGAGAAGCAGGGCGGATCGGACGTGCGGGCCAACACCACCCGCGCCGTGCCCGCCGGCGACGGCACCTACCGGCTCACCGGGCACAAGTGGTTCACCTCGGCCCCGATGTCCGACCTGTTCCTCACGCTCGCCCAGGCGCCCGGCGGCCTGTCGTGTTTCCTGCTGCCCCGCGTGCTGCCCGACGGCACTCGCAACCGGCTGCACTTCCAACGCCTCAAGGACAAGCTCGGCAACCGCTCGAACGCGTCGGCCGAGGTCGAGTACGACGAGGCGGTCGGCTGGCTCGTCGGCGAGGAGGGCCGGGGCGTGCGGACCATCATCGAGATGGTCAACATGACCCGGCTCGACTGCGTGCTCGGCGCGGCAGCCGGCATGCGACTCGGCGTCGCGCACGCGACCCACCACGCCGCCCACCGCGCGGCGTTCGGCCGACGCCTGGCCGACGCCCCGCTGATGCGGGTGGTCCTGGCGGACCTGGCCGTCGAGTCGGAGGCGGCCACGAGCACCGCGCTCCGGCTGGCCGGGGCCACCGACCGCGCGGCCGCCGGCGACGAGCACGAGGCCGCCTTCCGGCGACTGGCGCTGGCCGTCAGCAAGTACTGGGTGTGCAAGCGCGCCGCCCCGCACGCCGCGGAGGCGCTGGAATGCCTGGGCGGCAACGGGTACGTGGAGGAGTCGGGCCTGCCCCGGCTGTACCGGGAGGCGCCGCTGGTCTCCATCTGGGAGGGATCGGGCAACGTCGCCGCGCTCGACGTCCTCCGCGCGATGACCAGGGAACCCGAATCGGTGCGGGCGTTCCTCGCGGAGCTGGACGCCGCTTCGGGCGGCGACCGCCGACTCGACGCCGCGGTGGCCCGCCTCCGGGAGGAGCTGCACGCGCTGCCGTCCCGGGACGTCGACGTGGTCGCCGCCGGGGCGCGCCGCCTCGTGGAGACGATGGCCCTGACCCTCCAGGGCAGCCTCCTCGTGCGCCACGGCCACCCCGCGGTGGCGGACGCGTTCTGCGCGGCCAGGCTGGACGGCGACGCCGGCCTCGCCTTCGGCACGCTTCCCTCCGGCGTGGACCTCGCGGGCATCCTGGAGCGCGCGACCCCGAAGGTCGCGTGAGACCGGTGCCCGCCCCCACCGTCCGGGTGGAGCGCGCCGGCCCGGTCACCACCGTCATGCTGGCGCGCCCCGAGGTGCGCAACGCGGTCGACCGGCCCACCGCCGAGGCCCTGGCCGACGCGTTCCGGGCGTTCGACGCCGACCCCGACGCCGCCGTCGCCGTGTTGTGGGGCGAGGGCGGCGCCTTCTGCTCCGGCACGGCCTGCGGTCCCTCGCGGCCGACGCCGAGCGGGGCGCGGCGCGCTTCGTCTCGGGAGAGGGCCGGCACGGTCACTTCCCCACCAGTTGACCGGAGGAGAAAACCAGAAGTCACGGCTGAGTCAGGACAGGTACCGTCAGCGTCCTCGAAAGCGCTTTCCTCCGGCTGCCGGGGGAGCCTCCACCCGGGCGCCCCGCCGCCGGCCGGTTGGGCGCGAGCCGAACGGACCGCGCCGATCGACTCGCGGCCGAACGTGCACCGGGACCGGAGCTGACCAGCGAGAACCAGCGCACGTCCCGACCGCTCACTCCACCGGGCTACGACCGCCGACCATCGGGACTTGGACGATCGCACGATGCGCGCCCCGGTCATCTGCCGGCAACATGAATCATGTTCGCCCGAGCGCAAGCTCCCCGACGACAGACGCCGGGCGGACGGCGCGCCGCGCGGACACCGGAAGCAGGGGCCGGAGTTCGCACGGACACGCGCCTGGCTGGCGACAGCCGAGTGCGGACCGGTGTACCCCCAGGGCCGGGACCGCACCGGCACGCCAGTCCACCAGCGGTGGCGCCCGGGCCGGCCCGCACGCCGGGCGCCACCGCACCGGGGAGCGACCTCACATCAGCGCCCAGGCCGAGCACCTTCTCCGTGCCGTCGTCAGGGCCTCGCCACCAACCAGATCCCAGATCCCCGAGTGCGCCCTCGGCGGTTCGTCCTGCCGCCGCGCGCTTGGCACCTCTTCCCGGGGCGCGCCGCATGAGAGCGCGGCCGTCCGGGAGACCGCGAGGATCACATCGTCTACGGCGGCTCAGACATCGCTCCGGATCACCGATCACGCGACCCTGACGCTCTGCCGCGCACCCTCACACCAGGCCGGACCGGCTCCACAGAAGAACGGCAGCTCCCGAGGGTCACCCAGCCCCAGCACTTCCCTCGCGGCCAGGCCAACACCCTCACTACCCCAGGTCAGCCCCCACCCGCCCTGGGGGGCGAGCCCCGCTCCAGCCTACCGACCACCACCCGGCCACCGCAGCGGCAGCGGCCGCACCTGTGGATAACTCAGGCACCTGTGGACAACCCCATCCCCCAACAGGATGATGCGCTTGACAGCACACGAGAAACCAGCCCCACAACCCCCACACCCACCAAAAAAGCTGGCCTTCCACACACACCCAGCACCAGAACCAGAGCCAACACCAGGGCAGGGGCCGCCGCCGGGAACACCCACCAACACACAACACAACAAAAAAAAGGGGTTGCCGCGCACACCCACCCAGGCAGGCACACACCACAACCCCACACAACCCACAAAAAAGCCGTGGCCCGCACCAGAAAACCTGGCACGGGCCACGACCCACACAACGTTCGGCGGCGACCTACTCTCCCACACCCCCACGAGTGCAGTACCATCGGCGCTGGAGGACTTAGCTACCGGGTTCGGAATGGGACCGGGCGTGACCCCTCCGCCAAAACCACCGAAACACCCACGAAGACACCAACACACCAACCCACACACGGGCCAGCGGTGCTGGTTCTCCCAGAACCACACAGTGAATGCGAGACATCTCCATGGACAAGTCCTCGGCCTATTAGTACCGGTCAACTCCAGCCGTCACCGACCTTCCATCTCCGGCCTATCAACCCAGTCATCTCCTGGGAGCCTTACC
>NZ_JAMTCP010000054.1 GCF_024171885.1 Streptoalloteichus tenebrarius
TGCTCATTCTTTGCGACCTGTCATGCGCTTTGGTTCAGCCTGCGGGTGGCAGGTTGTCCAGTACCATCTTCCCGACTTTCTCCGCGAATCCACAGGGGTCCTCATACTCTGGATTGGTGCGGGAATTGCGGTCGAAGTTGATGTAGAGGACCTGGTCGTCGGCGACGCCGAGGTCGACGCGGCATGACTTGATCTTGTCATTCAGTCCTGTTCGAACCGCCGGGTAGCCGGCGACGGTTGATGGTGTGAAGTCCGGGAAGCGTTCCTTGCGGAGGTATGTCTCCTCTAGTCCGCGACGCTTGGTGTCAAGGGCGAGGTAGATTCGCAGGTTGCCGTTCGACCAGTCACACTCTGGTTCGCCGAAGATGGAAGTTCCCTTCTTTCCGGGTTGAGTGAAGGTGAGTTGTGTTTGTTGTTGTGGGGTGAGTAGCTGGCATGCGTCTTGTCCTCGGAGGTTCTTGGGGTTGGCAACCCGAGGTGCCAAGGATGGGCCAGCGTTGGCAGATGAGGAGCGGTTGGTGGGGCCACTTGTGGTGGTGGGTGAGTTGGTTGCGTGGTCGGCGGCGGTGGGCGTTCCAGGGGTGCTGGTGGCGCAGCCCGCCATCGCAAACCCGGTCGCCGTGAGCGCAACAACCACTCGGAGGTGCCGCATTCGCATCCGTTTGTTACCCCTTAAAAGTGTGGTTTTCATCGGCATGTCGGTAGGTGCCCATGGCTTTGTCGATCTGGTCGATGACGCTCTCGTAGACCGCGATGGCACTGTCGATTGAGCGCAGGGCGGAGCCTGAAGAGCCGACGGCTTTGTCGCGGAGTGCGTTGGCGAGTTTCTCGCTGGATCGGTCTCCTGCGGGCGGCTCGACCCTGTCCATGTTCGCTACCTTGATTCGTGCCTGCTTCAGCTCTTCGATGGCTTCTTGGAACTTGGCTTTGAGGGCTGGGGCCTGGTCGCGGTTGACGCGGAAGGAGCCGCCTGTGGCGCTCGCCGGGGCTCCGGCGCCGGCGAGGCCGCCAACCAGGGCGGCGCCGGTGCTGGGCGCGGTGATGTTGAGCCAGTCGCTCATGGTGTGACTGTCTTCCCCCCTCGACGTTGTCGTGAGATCGAGTTTGCCGGACCGGTTCTGAGCTGGTGTGGGTTTCGCGGCAGGGTCAGCGACGTTCCATCGCCTGGAGTAGTTCCTGGAGCAGGCCAGTGATCCGCCGATTGTCGGCGGGGAGGACGGTCAGGTAGCCGTCGCGTTGGAAATAGGCGTATCTGCCCTGACGGGTGTCGAGAACGTTCAGCACCCATGGGGCACGAGTGGTCTGGCCCCACTGGTCTCGGGTGGCTGCCGAGAACAGGCCCAGTCGCAGGCGGTCCGCGTCGAGCATCGTCCGGAGGGTGCGGGCGTCCTGAGGGTGGACGCCGCCGTCGGCGAGTGCGGACTCGAAGGCGTAGCCCTGCGCCTGTCCGGCCTGGCTCAGTGCGTCGGCCGGGATGTTGAGGGAGCGGCCTGGCCCGGCTTGGGCGTGGCCGAGCAGCGACACGAGTGCGGTCGCGATGGCGGTGGAACGCACGCCGTCGAGCCAGACCCTGTCGTCGGCCCAGACCCCGAGCGTGCCCCAGTCGCCACGGACCGCCGCCACGGCACGGAGTTCCGCGTTCGGCCCCGGTGACCAACGCAGGTCGAGGGTGAGGGCGGGCCGGGCGAGGAGCGCCAGGTTCCCGGCGATCTCCGGCTGGACGTCGTCGTCGGGTGTGGCGATCTGCCGGTGTCGCAACGACTGCCACGCCTGCCGGTAGATCTCGCGGGCTTCGTCGTTGGTCGCGCCCTGCTCGGGCACACGAAGCGCCGGTGGTTTGCGGCCGAGGTCCAGACGACGCCAGAGCGCGTTGAACTCGGCCGGAGTCAACTCCGTCCACATACCGTCCCCCTTGTTGAACCAGGAGTGACGATATGTGATCGGGCCGTGGTCAGGTGGGGGGAATGATCAACGCGGTCAGACCTGAGCGCCCGGGAGGTCGAGTCGGCCGCTCCTGGTGCTCCTCACGAAGGACGCCCAAGCGGCGGTGTCGAACACGAGGGCAGGACCGGTGGGGTTCTTGGAGTCTCGCACCCCGACCGGCCCCGCGAGGCTCGCGATTTCCACACACTCTCCCCCGTTGGGGCCGCTGTGGCTACTTTTCCGCCATATGGCACTCAGGTTGGCCACCTCCAAGCACTGACCGCCACCCGAACCACTCCGGCTGCTCTTCCGCCAGACTGGAACCAGGCTCGCGACCTCGACACACGCTCCCCCGTTGGGGCCACTGTGGCTGCTCTTCCGCCACATCGCACCGAGTTGGGTTGCTGTGGAGAGACCGTCCGTCTGCATCGCAACTTCCTCCCAACCTCGCGGGCCGGTGGGTCAACGTCTTTGCTGCTGCCGATGGCTCTCAGGCTTCGGCGGAGGTGATGTCGAGGTGCCCAGACTTGGTGCTGTACAGGAACGCCGCCCATTCATGGGCGGCGAACACCAGTGCTGGTCCGGTGGGGTTCTTGGAGTCTCGCACCCCGACCGGCCCCGCGAGGCTCACGACCTCGACACAGTCCCCACCGTTAGGGCCACTCCGGCTGCTCTTCCGCCAGGCTGGTGCGAGGTTTGCGACCTCGACGCATTGCCCACCACCCTGGCCACTGTGACTGCTTCTCCGCCAGCGCACAGTGTGCGAGGGCATCGTGGGGGCGTCGTCCATGCTCACCCAAGCTCCTTCAGGATCGCTCTGATCAGGTTGATCGAGGCTGTCGTCGAGAGCGCTCGCCGGCTCAGCTCGGCGAAGTCTGCGCGGAATTCACTGAGTTGCTCGGGCTTCTCCAGGTAGAGTCCACCGCTCTGGTTTTCCACATACACAACGCCAGGGTCGTCTGCCTGTGGGAAGCCAAGCCATGTGAAGGATCCAAGCTGTCCTCGGTGCTCACCTCGCTCGAAGGGCATCACCTGAAGGGTGATCGTAGGGTGACCATCCAGGGTGGCCAAGTGCCGTAGCTGTTCCCGCATGACGTCCAGGCTGCCGACCCGACGGCGCAACACCGACTCGTCCAAGATCGCGTGCAGTCGGAGTGGTGCTTCTGGGCGGCGCATCGCTTCCTGCCGGCGGAGGCGAGTAGCTACCTGCTCCTTGATGGTGTCGTCATCAACGGTTGCACCATCTCTGATCACTGCTTCCGCGTAGCCGGGAGCCTGTAGAAGACCCTGCACGTGTCCCAGATCCCAGGAGTGGATCTCGCTGGCTCCCCACTCCAGGCCGACGTAGAGCGAGAACCAGGACGGGATCGCCTGGTTGCCGTCCCACCAGCCCTTCTCGCGGGACGCCTCCCAGATGCGCAGGTACCACTCGACCTGGTCCGGTGGGACGCCGAGGAACGGCAGCGCGATCTCCAGATCCACCGCGTTGAACGGGTTCCGCATGCTCTCCAGGTGCGTGATCTTGGTGGAGGCGCACCGGAGCCGCTTCGCGACGTCGGCCTGCGTCATGCCGGCGGCCTCGCGCAGACGCCGGAACTCCTGGGCGAGCCAACGACGTCCGACGGTCGGGCTGAGCAGCGGGGGAGCTTCCGGGGGTGACTCGGCCACGGCGGTCCTTCCAGCGTTGGTCGGGGCGGGACCGAGTGTGCCCGTTCGTTCACGTCCGGTGGCAAGTCACCCTATCGGGGAGCTTCACGCCGTAAGGCTTACTCCCTACTCTTCATGTGACCGTGATCACCAGAGCGGGGAGGCGTGATGACGTACAAGCTCGTGCTGCTGGAGGAACACAACCCGGGCCGGTTCGGGTGTTGGCACCAGACCGTCGCCGAGAAGGAGGTCGACGCGGCCGACGTGCCCAGCGAGGGGGCGGACCGCTGGATGCACGCGTGGGGCGTCGAGGTGTTGGACAAACAGGAACGCCGCTACGGCCTCTACTGCGTCGTGCTCGTGGATCGCGACATGGACAACGTCGACCCCTACTACTGCGACGACCGCGAGGACATCTACTGGTCCGGCTGGTGCGAGCTGGTGCCGGCCGGCTGATCAGGAAGCCGGCCGGCCGGTCGCGTCGGACACCTGACCAGGGTCAGCGGGGGTTCGGCCGCCAGATCATCAGGGCGGTCTGCTGCTGCCGGGGGCGCAGCGGGACCAGCTCCCGCCGGTAGGAGGCGTGCACGGCCGCGGCGGCCTGCTCGGCGGCGGCGTGCGCCGCGGCCAGCTCCTCCTCCGCCTCGGCCAGCCGCGCGGTCAGCTCCGCGACCCGCGCCCGCAGCGCCTCGGTCTCCTGCGCCAGCTCGATGATCCGCTTCACGCCCGCGAGGTTCACGCCCTCCTCCTGGGAGAGCCGCTGCACCTCGCGCAGCAACGCGATGTCCCTGGCGGAGTACCGGCGACCCCCGCCGGGGGTCCGGCCGGGGGACACCAGGCCGAGCCGGTCGTAGCTGCGCAGGGTCTGCGCGTGCAGCCCAGCCAACTGGGCGGCCACCGAGATCACGAAGACCGGCGTGTCCTCGTCGGCGCCCGGGGGGAACGGAATGCCCGGCCCGTCGTGTCGGCTGGTCATGGCCTCACCCCTTGCCGTGCTCCAGCAGCGCAGCGAGGCCGGCCCGCGGGTCGTGGTCCTTCGTCGCCGCCGCGTAGGCCTCCAGCGCCTCCTTGGCCTTCTCGTCGAGATCCCTCGGCACGTCGACGCGCAACGTCACCAGGAGGTCGCCGCTGCCGCCGCCGCGTCGGGGGACGCCTCGTCCGCGCACCCGCAGGACCCGGCCGCTGGCCGTGCCCGCGGGCACCCGCACCGACACCTTCCCGTCCAGCGTGGGCACCGTCAACGTGGTTCCCATGACCAGCTCGGGGAAGGTCACCGGCACGGTGATGGTCAGGTCGTGCCCGGACCGGCCGAACACGTGGTGCGGGTCGACGTGGACCCGCACGTACAGGTCGCCCGCCGGGGCCCCGTTGCGCCCCGGCTCGCCCTGCCCGGCCAGGCGGATGCGTTGCCCGTCGTCGACACCGGCCGGGATGCGGACCGTCAGGGTGCGCGTCCGCGTGCTCACGCCCTCGCCCGCGCACTCCAGGCACGGGTCGTCGATGATCTGCCCGGTCCCCCGGCAGTCCCGGCAGGGCTCGCTGAACGCGAACGCCCCCTGGTTCCTGGTGACCAGGCCGCTGCCGCCGCACCCGGGGCACGCCCTCGGCGCGGTGCCGGGCCGCGCGCCCGTCCCGCCGCAGGTGCCGCAGGAGGCCGGGCTGGTCAGCCGCAACGGCACGGTGGCCCCCCTGACGGCGTCGAGGAAGTCGATGTGGACCTCGGTCTCCACGTCCGCGCCCCGCTTGGGGCGGTTCGCGGCGCCCGCGCCGCCCCGCCGGCCGAACAGGCCGCCGAGGAGGTCCCCGATCCCGCCGGACCCGCCGGAGGCCCCGCCGAGCAGGTCGCCGAAGTCGAACCCGCCGCCGGTACCGAAGCCGCCGAACCCGCCGCCGCCCGGCCGGAAGGCCCCGCCGGCGAACAGCCGTCGGGCCTCGTCGTACTGCTTGCGCTTCTCCGCGTCGGACAGCACGCCGTAGGCCTCGGACACGGCCTTGAACCGGGCCTCGGCCTTCGCGTCACCCGGGTTGGCGTCCGGGTGCAGCTCGCGCGCGAGCTTCCGGTACGCCTTCTTGATCTCGTCGGTCGAGGCGTCGGGAGGGACGCCCAACTCCGCGTAGAAGTCCTTCTCGATCCAGTCCCTCGCGCTCATCGGACGTCCCTCCCTCCGCTCGTTCTCTCAGTTCTCGCCGTTCGCCCCGTCCGGCCGCTCCGGGATACCCGGCGCGACCGGAGCCTCCGGCGTGAACGGCTCCGGCTCATGATCGGTCACCGCGACCAGCGCCGGACGCAGCACGCGCTCGCCGAAGCGGTAGCCCCGGCGGAGCACCATCGTCACCGTCGGCCCGCTGACCTCCGGCGAGGTGCTGTGCTGCACCGCCTCGTGCACCGACGGGTCGAACTCGTCGCCCTCGGCGCCGAACGGCTCCAGCCCGGCCTTGTGCAGGGTGCTCACGATCTTGTCGGCGACCGCCTTGAACGCGCCGGTCAGGTCGCCGTGCTGCTCAGCCCGCTCGAAGTCGTCCAGCACGGACAGCAGCTCGGTCACCACCTGCGCCTTGGCGGTCGTGACGACCAGCTCCCGGTCCCGCTCGACCCGCTTGCGGTAGTTGGCGTACTCGGCCGTCACCCGCTGGAGGTCGGCCGTGCGCTCGTCGAGCTGCCGCCGCAGGTCCGCGACGGCCGCGTCGGCCACCTCCGCTCCGGCGGAGGCACCCGCGGGGGCCTCGGCCGGGGCCTGCTCCCCGGCCTCCGGACGCTGGTCGCCCGGTGCGCCCCCGGGCGCCGGCTGCTCGCCGGCGTCCGGGGCGCGCACGGCACCGGTCTCCGGGTCGATGCGCCTGCGGTCCCTGACCACCACGCGCGGCTCGCCCTCGTGTCCCTCGTGCTGTGGCTGCGTCACTTCTTCTTCTCGTCCTCGTCGACGATCTCGGCGTCCACCACGTCGTCCTTGCCGGCGCCGGCGGCACCACCGGCGGCACCGGCGCCGGCCGCCGCGCCCTCACCGGCCGCGCCGGCCTGCGCGTACATGGCCTGGCCCATCGCCTGCGCCTCGGTGTTCAGCTTCTCCACCGCGGTGCGGATGGCGTTGATGTCCGTGCCCTTGAGCGCCTCGTTGACCCCGTCGAGGGCGGCCTTGACCTTGTCCTTGACGTCGGCCGGCAGCTTCTCGTCGTTGTCCTTGACGAACTTCTCGGTGGTGTAGACGAGGGACTCGGCCTGGTTGCGGACCTCGGCCTCCTCGCGGCGGCGCCGGTCCTCCTCGGCGTGCGCCTCCGCGTCCTTCATCATCCGGTCGATGTCCTCCTTGGACAGCGCCGAACCACCGGTGATCTGCATGCCCTGCTCCTTGCCGGTGGCAAGGTCCTTCGCGGAGACGTGCACGATGCCGTTGGCGTCGATGTCGAAGGTGACCTCGATCTGCGGCACGCCGCGCGGGGCCGGCGGGATGCCGGTCAGCTCGAACATGCCGAGCTTCTTGTTGTAGGCCGCGATCTCGCGCTCGCCCTGGTAGACCTGGATCTGCACGGACGGCTGGTTGTCGTCGGCCGTCGTGAAGATCTCCGAGCGCTTGGTCGGGATCGTGGTGTTGCGCTCGATGAGCTTGGTCATCACGCCGCCCTTGGTCTCGATGCCGAGGGACAGCGGGGTGACGTCCAGCAGCAGGACGTCCTTGACCTCGCCCTTGAGCACGCCGGCCTGGAGCGCCGCGCCGACGGCGACGACCTCGTCCGGGTTGACGCCCTTGTTGGGCTCCTTGCCGCCGGTCAGCTCGCGCACCAGGTCGCTGACGGCCGGCATCCGGGTGGAGCCGCCGACGAGCACCACGTGGTCGATGTCGCCCACGCTGATGCCGGCGTCCTTGATCACGTTGTGGAACGGGGCGCGGCACCGGTCGAGCAGGTCGGCGGTGATCCGCTGGAACTCGGCCCTGGACAGGGTCTCGTCCAGGAACAGCGGGTTCTTGTCCGCGTCGACCGTGATGTAGGGCAGGTTGATGGTGGCGGTGGACGAGCTGGACAGCTCGATCTTCGCCTTCTCCGCGGCCTCGCGGATGCGCTGCATCGCCATCTTGTCCCTGGTCAGGTCGATGCCGTGCGAGCCCTTGAACTTCTCGACCAGCCAGTCGACGATCCGCTGGTCCCAGTCGTCGCCGCCGAGGTGGTTGTCACCGCTGGTGGCCCGCACCTCGACCACGCCGTCGCCCAGCTCCAGCAGGGAGACGTCGAACGTGCCGCCACCGAGGTCGAAGACCAGGATGGTCTGCTCCTTCTCGCCCTTGTCCAGGCCGTAGGCCAGGGCGGCGGAGGTGGGCTCGTTGACGATGCGCAGCACGTTCAGGCCGGCGATCTGGCCGGCCTCCTTGGTGGCCTGCCGCTGGGCGTCCTCGAAGTACGCCGGCACGGTGATCACCGCGTCGGTGATCTCCTCGCCCAGGTACGCCTCGGCGTCCCGCTTGAGCTTCATCAGCACCCGGGCGCTGATCTCCTGCGGCGTGTACTTCTTGCCGTCGATCTCGGTCTTCCAGTCGGTGCCCATGTGCCGCTTGACCGACCGGATGGTGCGGTCGACGTTGGTCACCGCCTGGTTCTTGGCCGGCTGGCCCACCAGGATCTCGCCGTTCTTGGCGAAGGCGACGATCGAGGGCGTCGTCCGCGAACCCTCCGAGTTGGCGATCACCGTCGGCTCACCGCCCTCGAGGACGGCGACGACGGAGTTGGTCGTCCCCAGGTCGATGCCGACCGCTCGCGCCATGGATCTTCCTCCAACTGCTCGGTTGGTGCACGTGAGCTGTGGCCCTCGTGCTGACCTTGAGTGGCTTCAGCTCAAGTCTGGGCGCGTCCGGCTCCCGTCGTCAAACCCGACTTGAGTCTTCCGCGCTCAACCTTTCGCACTGCCCAACGAGCGAGTCGCGCCCCGTGTTCCCGGCAGCTCCGCCGAGTTCGGCACGAGTTCGTCGACGCCGAGGCGGAGCCCTGCTCAGAGCGGCCGGCGAGCGGGACGGCGGAGTCGCTGGACCAGGTGAGGACCACCGCTCGCTAGCGTGGCGGCACCCCGACCCTGGGAAGCCCTCGCGAGGACGTGGTGCGCTGGTCCTGGCTTGTCCCCGTGGTGTGTCTCCTCGCCGCCACGGTCTCGCCCCCGCCGGCCGACTCGGCGCTCCCCCCGGGCATGGTCGAGGCGGTGCGTCGCGACCTGGGCCTCTCCCTCGGGGAGTACCTGGCGCAGGCGGAGGTCGGGGCACGTCGCAGGCCTGGCGCCGACGTCGGGGCGGGTGAGCCGACCGTGCCCTCGTTCGTGCCCCCGTTCCTGCGGGCCGGGGAGCCGATCGCGACGGCCCGTGACGACCAGCTTGGGCGGTGCACCGCCGGCTTCGTGCTGGTAGCGGGGGACGGGACCACCCGCCTGCTCACCAGCGGGCATTGCGGGCGACCTGGGGAACGGGTGTTCTCCGGGGGGCTCGCGGTCGCCGAGTTCGAGCGGGTCGTCACGGACGACCTCGACCGGGGCGGTCAGGGCGACGACTACGCGGTCGTGCGACCCCTCCTCGACCTCCCCGGGTTCCGTGCGGGCGTCGTGGACCACAGGGGAGGCGTCGTCCGGGTGGACGGCGTCGCCGAGCCGGTCGTGGGCGCTCCCGTGTGCAAGTCGGGCCGGACGACGGGGTGGACCTGCGGACGCGTCACCGCCGTCAGGACCAGGGTCCGCAGCCAGGCGCCCGGCGCGGCCGGCCGCGTCCTCGGGGTGTTCGCCCACGACGCGTGCACCGAGCCAGGGGACAGCGGCGGGCCGGTCCTGAGCGGGACCAGGGCGGTCGGGATCACCCACGGCGGGCTCACCGGCCCCGACGGCCGCTGCCCGTCACGCACCGGGGGCGCCGACCTCGCGGTCGCCGAGCCGCTGGCCACCGACGTCCTGCCCGACCTCGCCGGCCTCCGGCTCAGGACGGGGTGAGCGGCGGCGATTGGGCGCGGCCGGGGGCGGACGGGGACGATGCTCGCGTGCACATCCGGAACGTGGAGATCTCCGACGACAGCATCCGGCTCGGGCAGTTCCTCAAGCTCTCCGGGCTCGCCGAGGACGGCGGCCACGCCAGGGCCCTGCTGGAGGCCGGGGAGGTGACCGTCAACGGGCGAGGGGAGACCCGCAGGGGCCGGCAGCTCCAGAACGGCGACGTGGTGGCGGTCGGCGGCGAGAAGGCCCGCCTCGTCACGCCCGTCACGGGCTAGGCCGTGTGCCTGGTCATTGATCTTGGGTGCGTCGTGGTGAGCTGACCGAACAGCATGAGCACGGATCGAGCCGTGCCGCCCAGCGGTTCACGCCGTGGTCGCCCATGGCGGGACCACCGGCTGACGATCAACAGGAAGCTGCGGACCAGCGCCCCGCGACGGGACCTGCCCGAACACTCGGGGCCATGACAGTCGGTCGACGACCGCTTCCCACGTGGGCAAGCTGACGGCAGGCTGAGCGCGGTCACCGGAAGCACGCGGCGGGTTCGCGACAACGCCACCGGCAGGGTGGAGCGGACCACCAGCGTGGACACCGTGGTGCGGGCGCACCAACACACCACCGGCACGACGAAAGGGTGGGCTGCGTCGGCCCTCGCGTCGGCCCGTGAAGCGCTCGGCCAGCCCCCGCGTCAGGGCTGAGCACCCAGGCGCACCCGGCCCGCGACGAACACGGCCGACCACTGCCCCTCGTGCTCACCCCGGGCCAGGCCGACACCGCGCCGCGCTTCACCGATCTAACGGCCGACCCCCTGCCACACCCGGTCTGGACGCATCCACACCCGCCCAGACCGGGTGCTCGCCGACAAGACCCACGACACCCGCGCGATCCGCGAACACCTGCGCCGCCCCGACACCATGCAACGCCGCACCAACCGCTTCAAGCAGTGGCGCAGCCTGGCCAGCCGATACGACAAGACCACCCAGTCCTACCTGGGGTCGGGCGCGGGCACGGCGTCCCGTCCGTGCCGGGCCGGCCGGTTCAGCGGTCGGCCACGCGCCCGGCGTCGACCTCGATCCTCCGGGTCGTCCTGACCGCCTCCATCATCCGCCGGTCGTGCGTGACCAGCAGCAACGTGCCGGTGTACGCGTCGAGCGCGGATTCCAACTGCTCGATCGCCGGCAGGTCGAGGTGGTTGGTCGGCTCGTCCAGCACGAGGAGGTTCACGCCGCGCGCCTGGAGCAACGCCAGCGCCGCCCGCGTCCGCTCGCCCGGCGAGAGCGTGCCGGCCGGCCGCAGCACGTGGGCCGCGCCCAGCCCGAACTTCGCCAACAGGGTGCGGACGTCGGCCGGCGTCCACTCGGGCACCTCCGCGCCGAAGGCCTCCAGCAGCGGCCGGTCACCCACGAAGAGCGCCCGCGCCTGGTCCACCTCGCCCACGAGCACGCCCGAGCCGAGCGACGCGTGCCCCTCGTCCAGCTCGGCCCGGCCCAACAGCGCCGCGAGCAGCGTCGACTTGCCGGAGCCGTTCGCGCCGGTGATCGTCACGCGGTCGGCCCAGTCGATCTGGAGGTCGACGGGGCCGAGGGTGAAGTCGCCCCGGCGGACCACCGCGCCGCGCAGCGCGGCGACCACCGCGCCGGAGCGGGGCGCCGAGGCGATCCGCATCCGCAGCTCCCACTCCTTGCGGGGCTCCTCGACGACGTCGAGGCGTTCGATCAGCCGCTCGGTCTGGCGGGCCTTGGCCGCCTGCTTCTCGGTCGCCTCGCTGCGGAACTTCCGCCCGGCCTTGTCGTTGTCGCCGGCCTTGCGCCGCGCGTTCTTGACGCCCTTCTCCATCCAGGCGCGCTGGGCGCGGGCCC
This sequence comes from Streptoalloteichus tenebrarius, assembly GCF_024171885.1. Lineage (GTDB taxonomy): Bacteria > Actinomycetota > Actinomycetes > Mycobacteriales > Pseudonocardiaceae > Streptoalloteichus > Streptoalloteichus tenebrarius. Next base: position 11,380 of record NZ_JAMTCP010000054.1, read on the forward strand.
GCGCCTCCAGCGACGCGCGGGTGTTGGCGTACTCCTCGTACTCCTCGCGGGCGTGCCGCCGGGCCACCTCGCGCTCCTGGAGGTACGCCTCGTACCCGCCGCCGTAGGCGCGCACCTGCTGCTGGGCGAGGTCCAGCTCGACCACGCTGGTCACGGTCCTGGTGAGGAACTCGCGGTCGTGGCTGACCAGCACGGTGCCGGCGCGCAGCCCCGAGACGAACCGTTCGAGGCGCTCCAGCCCGTCGAGGTCGAGGTCGTTGGTCGGCTCGTCGAGCAGGAAGACGTCGTAGCGGCTGAGCAGCAGGGAGGCCATCCCCGCCCGCGCCGCCTGGCCGCCGGACAACGCGGTCATCGGCTGCTGGGGGTCCACGGCGAGGCCGAGGTCGGCGAGGACCTCCTCGGCCCGCTCGTCCAGGTCCGCGCCGCCCAGCGCGAGCCACCGGTCCAGCGCGGCGGCGTAGGCGTCGTCCGCGCCGGGGCGTCCCTCGGTCAGCGCCTCGGTCGCGGCGTCGAGGTCGGCCTGCGCCGCGGCCACGCCGGTGCGGCGGGCGAGGAACTGGCGCACGGTCTCGCCCTGCCGGCGTTCCCGCTCCTGGGGGAGGTGGCCGACGGTCGCGGTCGGCGGACTGAGGCGGACGCTGCCCCGCTCGGGCGCCACCAGGCCGGCGAGCACGCGCAGCAGGGTCGACTTCCCCGCCCCGTTGACGCCGACCAGGCCGATGACGTCCCCGGGCGCGACGACGAGGTCCAGCGAGGAGAACAGGACGCGGTCGCCGTGCCCGGCGGCGAGGTCCTTCGCGACGAGTGTGGCGCTCATGAGGAATCCGATGCTAGTGCCGCCGGGGCCGGCTCCTCCGCTGGTGCCGGGCGCGCGCCGCCCGGTGTGGGCCGCCCCGCGCGCGGGTACCCCCGAGGGGTATGACGAAGGCCACGTTGTCCAGGTACCCCCCGGGGGTATGTAGTGGGCGAGCGACACCGCTGGAGGAGGCGACACGATGGCCAGTCACGACCACCACCACACCTCGGCCCCGAACCCGAGGGGCCTGACCCGCGGCGCGGTCGCGGCCACGCTGCACTGCCTCACCGGATGCGCCATCGGCGAGGTCCTGGGCATGGTCGTCGGCACCGCGCTCGGCCTGTCGAACCTCGCGACGATCGTGCTGTCGGTCGTCCTGGCCTTCGTCTTCGGCTACTCGCTGACCCTGCGCCCCGTCCTGCGCTCGGGCCTGACCCTCGCCGCGGCCCTGCCGGTCGCGCTGGCCAGCGACACGGTCTCGATCGCGGTCATGGAGGTGGTCGACAACCTGGTCATGCTGCTGATCCCCGGCGCGATGGACGCGGGGCTCACGCGGTGGCTGTTCTGGGCGAGCCTCGCCGGCTCGCTGGTGATCGCCTTCGTGCTCACCGTGCCGGTGAACCGCTGGCTGATCGCCAGGGGCCGGGGCCACGCCGTGGTGCACCAGTACCACCACGCCGGCCACCAGCACCACTGAGCGGCGGGAGACCGGGAGGTGGGCGGCCCGTCGTCCCCCGGCGGCGGGCCGCCCACCCCGTCACACCGAGGTGATCTCGATGTTTCCGCTGGTGGTGGTGGCCTCCAGCGTGACGTTCGACGCCGGGTCCTCGGTGACGGTGACCGTGCGGCTGCCGCTGCTGGTCGTCGTGTTCACCCGGTACCGGCCCTGCGGCACCCTGATCCGCACGGCGCCGCTGCTCGCCCTGGCGTGCACCGTCTTCTGCTCGGAGAGTGTGAGGTCGATGTCGCCGGAGCCCATGCGGGCGGTGGTCTCCCCCCGCAACCCCCGGCCGACGAGCTTGCCGGATTCGGCGTCCACGTCCACCGACCCCGCGACGCCGTCCAGGCGCACGTCACCGGAACCGCCCCTGACCCGCACCGAGGCGCCCGCGCGTTCCACGACCACCTCGCCCGAGTTGGCGTCCACGCTCACCGGCCCCGACACGTCGCGGACGGTGACGTCCCCGGAGCCCACCCCGATCGTGGCCCCGGCCAGGCCGACGATCTCGATGTCCCCGGAGCCGTCGCCGCCGCTCACCGTGACGTCCCTGGGCACGACCACGTCGTAGTCCAGGCCGCAGAAGGAGCCGCAGTCCCGGCCGAGCACGAGGGTGTCCCCCTCGACGCGGTGCGTCGGGCCCGGTCGGGCCTGGCTCTCGCGGTGGGACACCCGCCGGTGCACCGACGTGGTGTCGCCGGCCCTGAGCCGGACCTCGCCGCTGCCGTCCTCGATGCGCACGCGGGTGATCTTCTCGGTCACCCGCGCGTCGTCCTCGAACTTGTCGAACCGCTCCCAGCCGCAGCTAGACAGCAGGCCCGCCCCCACGGCCGCCACGACCACGAACAAGGCTGTCCGCCGCACCGCTCTCCCCCTGTCACCCCATGCTCGGCCCACAACGTTAGAGACCGCGCGGCGCTGGCACATCAGGGTCTACCCCGAGGTCAGTGGTGGGGTATTCCCCATCCCCCTCTCATCCGGACGTCGCTCCCCACGTGACAAACAGGACGATCACGGACATCACGCCGAGGATCGTGTGCGGCAGGTCGGGCACCCACCACGACGGCAGGTGGCCGGCGGTCCACAGCGCGTAATACCCGGCGGCGAGTCAGAGGGCGGGGGACCAGTCCGCCGGCGCGCCCGCGCCCAGCGCGGTCCTGCCGATCTGGAGACCGGCGTTCAGCGCCCTCGGCTCGTCCCCGAGGTCGTTGAACGGCGGCATCGGCACCCAGTGCGTCCTGCGGGCCGCGCTGGAACTGGTCGACGAACACGGCCTCGACGTGCTCAGCATGCGGCGGCCGGGCGCACGCCGTGGTGTCGAGGGCATGTCCCTCTATCACCACGTCCTGAACAGGAGCGCCCTGCTCGACGGGCTGGTCGAGTGGGTCCTCCACCTCAGCGTCCCGCCGGGGGGAGGGCGAGGACGGCTGATGGTCTGACTGGCTCACCGCCTTCGCCCGCGGCTGCCGGCGCACCCTGCTGGCCCACCCGGCGCTGCTTCCGATGACCGCGACCCGGCCGGTGTCCACAGTGGACACCCTGCGTGCCGTGGAGCGGGGCGTGGGAGTGCTCCGCGCGGCCGGCCTCGACCTGAAGACGGCGGTGAGCGCCGTCAACGCCGTCGTCTGTCCGGTGGTCGGCCAGGCGCTGGCCGACGCGGGGCGACCGCCGGGCGCGGAGGCGGACGAGCCGGACATGGCGGACGTGCTCGGCGGGCTTGGTGGGCTTGGTGGGCTCGGTGGGCTCGATCCCGCCGAGTTCCCGCACCTCGCCGAGGCCACCCGGGCGGGCGCCGGAGCCGACGCCGAGCGCCGCTTCGAGTTCGCGCTCCGCGCGTTGGTCGCCGGGCTCGCCGCGACGAGCGCGCCGCCCGCGTCCCAGGGGAAGCTCACTCGGGGCGGATGAGGTACTCCAACACCGGCCGGAAGTCCTCCGCCGTGGGCGGCGTGTCGGCGACCAACGCCTGGACCAGGAGGCCGTCCACCGCCGCCACCAGCGCGCGGAAGGCGACCTCGCTCAGGGGGAGCGCCCGGCAGATCTCCGCCATGACCTCCACCCACCGACGCGCCGCCGGCCGCAGCGTCGGGCGGCGCGCCGCCAGCAGGTGCAGCTCGTACTCGGCGATCGTGCGTTCCCTGCGCGGCCCCGTCGCCTCCGCCAGCAGGCCGGCCAGCACCTCCACGTCGTTCTCCCTGGTCAACCGGGTCGTGCTCGCCAGCTCGTTGACCTGGGCCGCGTAGTCCTCCGCCGCGGTGGTGAGCGCGGCGACGAGCAGATCGTGCAGACCCGCGAAGTAGTAGGTGGTGGCCGTGGTGGGCACGCCGGCCTCCCTGGCCACGACCCGGTGGGTCACCGCGGACACGCCCTCGCGCTCGATCACCCGCAGCGTGGCCTCGATGATCTCCCGCCGCCGGCGTTCCCCCTTGGCCCTCCGGCCGTCGACCCGGCCCTGCTCGCTCCGCACGCCCACTCCCGCCATGGTCCCACCCCCGTCGCCGACCGCCGGGCCACGCCCGCGGTTTCTGGGCACGATGGTCACGTGTCGGACCAACCGCCGTTCCACATCGCGTCGACGACCTTCCACCACCTGCTCGCCGCGCGCGGGCTGACCGTCGACCGGCTCAGGGCCGACACGGCGTTGCGCCTGTTCCAGACCTTCGCCGACGTGCGCTTCGAGTCGCCGGTGAGCCCGAGCAGCGACGGCCTCCGCTACGCCGTGGCGCGCGGGGAGCACGCCGGCCACCCGGCCGTCGCGCTGGTCCTGGCCCGCAGGTTCGGGGTGCGGCGGCCCGGCGGCGGCACCGAGCGGCACGTCGAGTTCCGCTGCACCCTCTGGTTCGCCGACACCCCCGACCTCGCGGACCTCCCCGAGCACGAGGAGTGGTGGTTCAGGGGCGGGGCGGAGGAGCGGGACATGGCGGGGTGGTTCGACTCGCTCAGCGCCCGGCCGGAGTGGGCGGTGCTCCGCTGGCGGCGGCCGGTCGCCGTCGACGTCTCCCACGTCGAGCTGTAGTCGGAGCCGGCCGGCGCACCCGGTTCCGCTCGGGCTGCCCGCGCCGGCCGTCAGACGTACGGTGATCGAGTGGTGGCCGAGCGACGGAACCAGCACGAGGGCGGCGAGAGCACGCTCACCGTCGTCCTCGCGCTGATGGTCAACCTGGGGATCGCCGTGATGAAGGCGGTGGCCGGCGCGATCACCGGATCGGCCGCGCTGCTCGCCGAGGCCGCGCACTCGGTGGCCGACACGTTCACCGAGGGCCTGCTGCTCACCGCGCTCCGCAGGTCCGCGCGGCCCGCCGACCGCCGCCACCCCTTCGGCTACGGCAAGGAGCGGTACTTCTGGTCCCTCATGGCCGCCGTCTCGATCTTCGCCTCGGGCGCGGTCTTCGCCTTCGTCGAGGGCGTCCGCACGCTCGCCGGCGAGGGACAGGAGCAGGTGCGGCCCCTCGTCGGCTACGTCGTCCTCGCGTTGGCCTTCGCCCTGGAGCTGGTGTCGTGGACCCAGGCGGTGCGCCAGGTGCGGCGGGAGGCACGGGCCGAGAAGCGCGGCGTCCCGCACTACCTGCGGCTGTCGGACGACCCCACGGTCAAGACCGTCCTGCTGGAGGACAGCGCCGCGCTGGTCGGCCTGCTGCTCGCCTTCGCCGGCCTCGGCCTGCACGACCTCACCGGCTCCGCCGTGTGGGACGGGGTGGCCTCGCTGGCCATCGGCGTCCTGCTCGTCGTGGTCGCCTACACGCTCGGCCGGACGAACAAGGGCCTGCTCATCGGCCGCCAGGCCGACCCGAGGCTGGTGCGCCGGGTGTACGACTGGTTGACCCGCCAGCGCGAGGTGGAGGCGGTCGTCGACCTGCTGACCATGGTCACCGGGACCGACCGGGTGCTGCTCTGTGCCCGGGTGGACTTCGACGACTCCCTCGGCGTCGCGGAGCTGGAGCGGACCTGCGTGCGGCTCGCGACCGCGCTCAGGGACGAGTTCGCCGAGCTGGACGAGATCTTCCTGGAGCCCGTGCCGCGCGCCGACCCGCACCTGAGGGCCAGGGTGCTCGCCCGCTACGGGGAGATCACGCGGCGGCAGCCGTGACGACCGCGGCGGTCGTGCCGGCCGTGACGGCGTTCAGCGCCGCGTGTCGGTGCGGTGGAAGTTCAGGTACGCCCGCGACGGCGTCGGGCCGCGCTGGTGCTGGTAGCGGGAGCCGGCGGCCTCCGAGCCGTACGGGTGTTCCGCCGGGCTGGTGAGCCGGAACAGGCAGAGCTGGCCGATCTTCATCCCCGGCCAGAGGGTGATCGGCAGGTTCGCGACGTTGGACAGCTCCAGCGTGATGTGGCCGGAGAAGCCGGGGTCGATGAACCCGGCGGTGGAGTGCGTGAGCAGGCCGAGGCGGCCCAGCGAGGACTTGCCCTCCAGCCGGCCGGCCAGGTCGTCGGGCAGGGTGACGACCTCGAAGGTCGAGCCCAGCACGAACTCGCCAGGGTGCAGCACGAAGGGCTCGTCGCCCTCCTTCTCGACCATCGACGTCAGCTCGTCCTGCTGGAGCGACGGGTCGATGTGGGTGTACTTGGTGTTGTCGAACACCCGGAAGAACCGGTCGAGCCGCACGTCGATGCTCGACGGCTGGAGCATCGACGGCTCGAACGGGTCGAGGCCGAGCCGGCCGGCCTCGACTTCCTTGCGGAGATCAGTGTCGCTGAGCAGCACCAAAACAGGGTAGGTCACGGGGAGGAGTGCTCCCGACCGCCGAGGTGACGCGCGACACGACACGCCGTGGGCACCCCCGGCTTGCACAGACGCCCCGCTTCTCCTGTAAGCTCGGCAACGCCTTGCGGGCGTAGTTCAATGGTAGAACGACAGCTTCCCAAGCTGTAGACGCGGGTTCGATTCCCGTCGCCCGCTCCATCACGCGAAGGCCCAGGTCAGACCGGTTCCCCGGCGACCTGGGCCTTCGTCGTCCCTGGGGCTTCGTCGTCCCTGGGCCTTCGTCGTCCCTGGATCTTCGTCATCAGAGTGCCTTCGCCGCTCGCGGGCGATCTCGGCCCGTGACCAGTTCACCAGAGCGTCCGGTCCTTCTCCCGTCCCTCCCTTCGTCCCCGCGCCCCAGCGGTACCGGCGACCACTCGGCGCGGGTCGGGAGCGAGGGACACGACGAACACCCAACGGTCCGGAAGCGCGCTGCCCGTCACCAGCGCGAGGTGGAGGCCATCCGGCACCGAGGCACGGGTCTTCGAGTGTTCAAGAAAGGACCGCTTCTCCTGATGGGGACGGGAGAACACGACGAGCGGTGCGGGCCAAACCGCGCCAGAGTCCACAAGCGACAGACGATGTCGAAGGGGCGGGAGGACCCGAAGGGAATCTCAGAGAGACGCCCTGGGGCGGCGGGTGAGGACGAACCATCCGGCCAGACCCCACAACACACCCCAGACGAGGAAGAACGGAGCCCAGACGGCGAGATCCCAACGGGCGGTCCTGGCCGGCACTCCCTCACCCACGCTGAGCAGCCACTGGACGTCGCCCACGGCCGTCACACCCCCGCGGAGCACCATGGCGGCGCACACCAGGAAGGCTGGGGTGGCCAGCAGCCAGCGCGGAAACCGTCGCCCCCAGGGGCGCGCCATCGCCAGGGTGACCACCACCCCCACGACGGCCAGGCCGACGGTCGCCCAGAGCCCGCCCCACACCGCCCAGCTCTCGCGGTGGAGCAGTGCCTGGATCGCCGCCGGTGGCAGTGGCGCCTCCCGGAGCAACGCGGTGCCGCCCACCGCCCAGTAGAACTTCAGCGACCCGTAGACGACGGTGAAGGCGCACGTGGCGTAGGCGGGCCAGGTCCACGGGAGCGGCCGGTCGAAGTCCTCCGCCCGGCTCCGGCCGAGGTAGGCCCACACCATCGCGATCCAGAGCGCGAGCCCGCCGACCGAGTGGAGGGTCGCCAGGGCCTGGGACCAGTCCAGCGGTTCCGGGCCGAGAAGGGCGTTGTGGACGATCACGGAGGCGCCCATCGCCGAGAACACGAACTGCACGCCGAGCGCCGCCATGACCATCCAGCGTGGGATGCGCGCACCCCACGGCCGGACCGTCGCCAGCGCCAGCACGGCGGCGAGCACCCCCATGCCGGCGAGGCCGAGCTGACGGGCCCACACGTGGTCGTACTGCTGGTAGGACTCGGGTGGGACGCGGGGGCCTCCCGGCAGACCCAGCCGCCCCTCGGCGGCCATGTACGCCTTCGCGCCCGCGTACACCAGGAGGTCGACCGCGACCAGGTAGGCGGGCCAACTGGGGCGGCGACTCGTCGACATGAGCCGAGTATTGGCGGCCTCACCCTCGTGATCGCCCCTCGCGCGGCCGATCCGACTCCCCCGCACGGGGGAGAAGAGCGCCTCCCTGTGACGAGGTCCCGGTTGGGCTCCGACACAGGAGAGGTGACGCCACCCCGGAAGCCGGGCACGATCGGGGCATGGCCACCGAGTGGGACGGGCGCGTCGACAGGATCCGCAGCCACTGGTGGTGGCGGCCGGGCTGGACCTACGGCCGCCGCTGCTACACCTGGCGCATCACCTTCGCCGAACGGCCCGAGGTGCACCGGCTGGTGAGCCGCTACCAGGCGGGGATGTTCGCGTTGGAGGGGTTCGACCTCGTGCCCCTGGAGTCCCTGCACCTCACCGTGCAGGACGTGGGTTTCACCGACGAGGTCGGCGAGGACGAGGCGAACCAGGTCGCCGACCGCGTGCGGCAGGCGCTGGCCGGGGCCGACCCGGTCACGTTCACCCTGTCCGGGGTGGCGATCACGGAGGAGGCCGTCGTGCTGCCGGTGTCACCGGCCGACGCCCTCGACCCGCTGCGCGCCGTCGTGCGGGACGCCGTCGCCGAGGTGCTGGGGGCTGAGCGGGTGCCGACGCCGCCGGAGGGCGCGCCGCACGTCAGCATGGCCTACGCGAACACCGACGTGAACCCGGTCTTCGCCAGGGCGTTGGTGTCGGACCTCGACACGCCGCCGCTGAGGGTGCCCGTCGACTCGGTGTCGCTGCTCGTCCTCCATCGCGACCACCAGATGTACGAATGGCAGAAGCTCGCCACGGTTTCGTGGAGCTGACGGGTTCCCGGCCGCCTCTATCCGGCGCGTTCTGTCACGGTGACGACCGCTCGGACTCCGCGAGCGCCGCGCGTCGCTCCCGTTCCGCGACCACGTGCTCGTTCGTCCGGTCGTCGTAGCGCCGCAGCGACGGCAGGAGGGCCGTGACACCCGCGACCGCCGCCACGCAGGCGAGCCCGCCCCCGGCGATCGCCGTCCGCAGCCCGAAGAGCTGTGCCGTCAGGCCGGCCCTGGCGTTGCCCACCATCGGGCCGATCATGTACGAGAGCAGCTCGATCCCGGCCAGCCGACCCCGGAGCTGGTCCGGGATCGACTGGTTCCAGATGACGCTCCGGAACAGGCCGCTGATCATGTCGGCCGCGCCGGCGGCCATCAGGCACACCAGGACCAGCCCCAGGTTGTCCACCACGCCCGCCAGCGCGATGCCCGCGCCCCACCCGGCCGCCGCGACGGCCACCGCCATGCCGTGCCGGTGGACCCGGGACGTCCAGCCCGAGGTCACCGAGCCGAGCAGGGAGCCGACCGCGATCGCCGAGTACAGCATCCCCATCGCCCACGGAGCCCCCAGCCGGTCGGCCAGGAACGGGAACAACGCCTGCGGCATCGCCACCAGCATCGCGACGACGTCCACCAGGTAGGTGCCCAGCAGGTCGGGCCGGCGGGCCGCGTAGCGCAGCCCCGCCGTGATCGAGGCAAGGCCGGCCGGCTCCGCGTCCTCGGCGGCCGGCGCCGGGCGCAACCGGAACAGCAGCAGCGCCGACAACGCGAACGACAGGACGTCCACCCCGTAGGCCGTTGCGGGACCCCACGCGCTCACCAGGACACCACCCACCGCGGGACCCGCGATCGCGCCCACCTGCCACCGCAGCGCGCTCAGCGACGCGGCGCCGGGGAGCATCGCGTGCGGCACGTACCGGGGGATCAGCGCCTCCAGGCTGGGCCGCTGGAGGCTGTCGACCCCGGCGGCCACCGCCGCGACCAGGTACAACGGCCAGACCATCGGGCTCGGCAGCAGCGCGTTCACCAACAGCGTGGCGCTGCACGACAGCAGGCCGAACTCACACGCCACGACCAGACGACGACGGTCGACGGCGTCGGCGAGCGCTCCGCCGTACAGCCCGCACAGCACCATGGGCACGGCCTCGACCGCGCCGACCAGGCCGACGGCCACGAACGAGTCCGTGAGCTGCTTGATCTGCACCGGCACCGCGACGAGCGTGACGAAGCTGCCGAGCATCGTGATGCTCCCGGACGCGACCAGCAGCCGGAAGTCCCGGGAGGCCCGCCACGCCGACAGGTCCGGCAGCACCCGGGCGAGCCCGGCCAGCCAGCCCCGTCGCGCGGGGCGCTCGTCGCTCACGTCGAGACATGGTGCGGCGCGTCGCCCCGTCGGTCGAACGGTTTAGGGCCGGTGCAACGCCTGCCGGTCCTCCTCGGCCAGGGCCGCGTGCGGGCCGTCGGCGTCAGGGGTGGCGAGGGTGAGGACGTGCTCCCAGGCCAGCCGGCACGCGGTGCCCAGCGCCTCGTCCGCGGGGACCTCGATGTCGGGAGTGGGTGCCCCGCCGCGTGTGCGTTCGCCGACGACCGCGGCCCGCTTCCTGCGCTGGCGGTCGTAGGTGAACTCCTCGGTGGCGGAGAAGGTGAGGAAGCTGGACAGCAGCGCGACCCGTGCCGGGATGCCCGCCGCCGTCGAGCCGGAGGTCGATGACCAGGGCGTCGGTGTCCGCGAGCAGGGCCATCGCGGCGACGACGAACGGCCCGCCCTCACCGGGCGCGAAGAAGTTCCGCAGGTCGAGGTAGCCGATGTTGCCCGGCAGCCGCTCCACGCGCCGTACCCCGCCGGTGCCCAGCTCCACCTCCTGCCGCGCGCTGAGCGCGTCGGGCAACCGCCCGGTCTCCGGCAGCGGTCGCGCTGGGGACAACCTGAGGTGCTGGTCGCCGCTCACGGCCCGCATGTGCCGGGTGATCGCCGCCGTGAGGTCGGGGCCGTCCCCGATCAGCTCACCGCGCTCGTGTCGCGCGCGCAGGTCGCGGACCACGGCGCCGGTCGTGTCGGGGAAGCCGTAGGACGACGTGGGACTCGGTGAGGTGCTCGGCGATCACGGGGATGAGTTCGGCGGCGGGCATGGCGGCGCCTTGGGGACCGCTGGGGCGACAACCACCGCTTTCGGTGAATGACGTCCTCCGGGGCGGCAGCCGTGTGGCCTCGGGTCTCGGCGCGGGGAACCGGACGCGCACGTCGCCCCGGATTAGCCTCGGCCCGTGACGGTCCTCCGCTCCGTGCTGTTGTTCGCGTTGGCCGCCGTCGCCGAGATCGGCGGCGCGTGGCTGGTCTGGCAGGGCGTGCGCGAGCACCGGGGGCTGCTGTGGGTCGGCCTCGGCGTGCTCGCCCTCGCCGGGTACGGCTTCGTCGCCACCTTCCAGCCCGACCCGAACTTCGGTCGTGTCCTCGCCGCCTACGGCGGGGTGTTCGTGGCCGGGTCGCTGCTGTGGGGAGTGCTGGTCGACGGCTTCCGGCCCGACCGGTGGGACCTGGTCGGCGCGGCCGTCTGCCTCCTTGGCGTCGGCCTGATCATGTACGCGCCCCGGAGCTGACGTCCTCCCACATGGTGGGAGCAGGGCGTCAGGACCTGGGAAGTCGACGCGGTGATCGGTCAGGATGCCGCTATGCGCGTCCCCGCCCTCCTCCTCGCCGCGACGGCGCTGCTCGCCGCCGCGTGCGCGCCGGCCGACCAGGCCCAGCCCACCCCGTCCGGCCCGGCGGTGGCCGGAGCCGGCGACTGCGCCAAGGACCGGTTGCGGACCAGGGAGCCGGGCAGGATCACCTTCGCCACCGACCAGCCCGCCTACGCGCCCTGGTTCGAGGGCGACGACCCGACGAACGGTCGCGGCTTCGAGGCGGCCGTCGCCTACGCGGTGGCCGAGAAGCTCGGCTACCAGCGCGGCGAGGTCGGCTGGACCAGGGTGCCGTTCGGGGCGGCGATCCAGCCCGGCCCGAAGCAGTTCGACGCCGACCTCAACCAGTTCTCCGTCACGGAGGAACGGCAGCGCGCGGTCGACTTCTCCTCCCCCTACTACGACGTGCGTCAGGCGGTCATCGCGCCGAAGGACTCGCCGGTGGCCTCGGCCCGGTCGGTGTCCGACCTCGCCCGGCTCCGGCTCGGCGCGCAGGTCGGCACCACCAGTTACCAGGCGATCAAGGACCAGATCCGCCCGAACGCGCAGCCCTCGGTCTACAACACCAACGAGGAGGCGAAGCTCGCCCTGGGCAACGGCCAGATCCAGGCGTTGGTCGTCGACCTGCCCACGGCGTTGTTCATCACCTCCTCGGAGCTGAGGGACACGGTGATCGTCGGCCAGCTCCCGCCCAGCGGGGACCGGCCGGAGCGGTTCGGCATGGTGCTGGACAAGGGGAGTCCGCTCACCCGGTGCGTCTCCTCCGCCGTCGACGCGCTGCGCGCGGACGGAACACTGTCCACTTTGGAGCGTCAGTGGTTGGCCGACGCGGCGAAGGCCCCCGAGCTGACGTGAGCGCCGACCTCCACCAGCCCAGCGCCCTCCAACGGGAGCGCGTCGCCTACCGGCGGTCGAGGGCGAGACGGTCCACACTGGTCGCATTTCTGTCCACTGTGGTCTTCGCCGTCGCGGCGTGGCTCGCGCTCACGTCGTCCCCGGGATGGCCCCGGGTCCGCGAGTCCTTCCTCGACGTCGACGCCGCGCTCCGCGCGTTGCCCGGCGTGCTCGACGGCCTGTGGCTCAACCTCCGCGTCCTCGTCGTCTGCGAGGTCCTGATCCTGCTGCTGGGGCTGGGCCTCGCGGCGCTGCGCTCGCTGCGAGGGCCGGTGTGGTTCCCGCTGCGCGCCCTGGCGACCGGGTACGTCGACCTGTTCCGCGGGCTCCCGCTGATCATCTGCCTGTACCTGGTGGGCTTCGGGCTGCCCGGCCTGCGGCTGACCGGGGTCCCCACCGACCCGGTCGTCCTCGGCTGCGTCGCGTTGGTGCTCGTCTACTCCGCCTACGTCTCCGAGGTCCTGCGCGCCGGCATCGAGTCGGTCCACCCCTCGCAACGCGCGGCGGCCCGCTCCCTCGGCCTGACCCACGGGCAGGCGATGCGCATCGTGATCCTGCCGCAGGCGGTCCGCCGCGTCCTCCCGCCGCTGCTCAACGACTTCGTCGCGCTCCAGAAGGACTGCGGCCTGATCTCCGTCCTCGGCGCGGTGGACGCGGTCCGCGCCGCCCAGATCGAGTCCGCCCGGCTGTACGACTTCACCCCGTACGTCCTGGCCGGCCTGTTGTTCGTCGCCATGGCCGTGCCCTCGGCCCGCCTCGCGGACTGGGCGGCCTCCCGGGCGACGCGTCGACGTGGAGGAGCGCCGTGACCCCCGTTCTCCAGGTGCGTGGCCTGGTCCGCGACTACGGCGGCGGCGCGGTCCTGCGCGGCGTCGACCTCGACGTGGCCGAGCACGAGGTGGTCGCGCTCATCGGGGCGTCGGGGTCCGGCAAGTCGACGCTGCTGCGCTGCGTGAACCTCCTGGAGGAGTTGGACGACGGCCAGGTGTTCCTCGACGGGGTGGACGTCTCGGACCCCAGGGCGGACGCCGACGCGGCGCGCCGACGCATGGGCATCGTCTTCCAGTCCTACAACCTCTTCCCGCACATGTCGGTGCTCGACAACGTGACCCTCGCGCCCCGGGTCGTGCACGGCGTGGAGCGGGCGGACGCCGAGGAGCGGGCCCGTGACCTGCTCGACCGGGTGGGGCTCGGTGACCGCGCGGACGCCTACCCCGACCAGCTCTCCGGCGGACAGCAACAACGCGTCGCCATCGTCAGGGCGCTGGCCTACGAGCCGCGGCTGCTGCTGTTCGACGAGATCACCAGCGCGCTCGACCCGGAACTGGTGGGCGAGGTGCTGACCCTCGTGCGGGACCTCGCGGCGCAGGGCCGCACCATCCTGATGGCCACCCACGAGATGGGGTTCGCCCGGCAGGTGGCCGACCGCGTCTGCTTCCTCGCCGACGGGGTGATCCTGGAGTCCGGCCCGCCCGAGCAGGTGCTCGGCGCGCCGGAACACCCACGCACCCAGGCGTTCCTGCGCCGCGTCATCGCCGCCGGGCGGCTCTGAGCGGTCCGGCGGCGCCCCCGCTCCGCGGGGGGACGGACGCGGTCGGGTCCGGCGGGGCGAGGTCAGGCGCGGTGCGTGGTCCCCGGCTCGCGACGCATGAACCACGTGTGCGGCCCACCGCCCGGGATGTCGAGTTCGGCGGTCACCTCGAACCCGAGACGGCGGTAGAGGCGCACGTTGCGCTCGTCGGACGTCTCCAGGAACGCGGGGCTCCCGCTCCGGTCCACCTCGACGAGGCCGGCGCGCAGCACCGCCGCGCCCAGCCCCCTGCCCTGGAGCTCGGAACGCACGCCCACGGTCGCCAGCCACCAGTGCGGCTCGCTCGGCTTGTACGGCTCGCACAGCACGTCCGCGGCGGCGGCGTGCGAGGCCCGGTCGCCCTGCAACTCCTCGATCCTCGGGGCCAGCTCGGCCCACACGTGCTCGGGCACCTCGGCGTCCGGCGGCATCCACACCGAGACGGCCGAACCGCCCTGCGCCACCCACACCCTGCCGAACGGGAGCCCGAGTTTCTCGACGTACAGCAGTTGGATCGCGCGCACCCGTCGCCGGTGGTCGTCGGCGGCCACGGTCCAGGCCGTCCAGTTGTACCCGTCGAAGGCGTCGGCCAGGGTGTCCGCGATCGCGGGGAGGTCGTCGGCGGTGGCACGACGGACGTTGGTGAGGGCATCGATCACCCGCCCAACCTACGGCCCGCGACAAGCCCATTGTCACTCCGGCATTCCGGCGGACTCCGGCGGGGCGCGCGGTGACTCCTCCACCACAAACGACTGGTCCGCGCGGGGACGGCGACATAGGACGGTCCGATGGACCTGGTGACCCTCCCGTTCCTGCTGACCTGTCTCGCGATCGCGGTCGTCCCTGGTCCGTCGGTCGCGGTGATCATCGACCAGTCGCTGCGCGCCGGGCGCGGGGCCGGGCTGGCCACGATCGCCGGCAACACGACGGGCCTGCTGTTCTGGGCGGTGGCGTCCGTGCTCGGCCTCACGGCGCTGCTCAGGACCTCCGAGATCGCCTTCGTCGCGCTGAAGGTGGTCGGCGCGGTGTACCTGTGCTGGCTGGGCGTCCAGTCGCTGCGCAGGTCCCGCCGGCACGAGGGCGACCTGCCGGCGACGGCGCCGACCCGCACGGGTGGCCGGCTCGCCGCCTACCGCGCCGGCGTCCTGGCCAACCTCTCCAACCCGAAGGCGGCGGCGCTGTATCTGGCCCTGCTCCCGCAGTTCATCCCCGCGCAGGAGAACGTCCTGCACGCCACCGCGATCCTGGCCGGGGTCCAGATGTCGATCAGCTCGCTGTGGTACGTCGTGCTGGTCACCGTGGTGGCCGCGGTGCGGCGGTTCCTGTCCCGACCGGTGGTGCGGGCCAGGATCGACCAGATCAGCGGCCTGTTCCTGGTGGGACTGGGCGTCCGGATGATCACGCTGGGCCGGGCGGCGGCCTGAGCCGGGACCGGGTGCCGGCCACGTCCCGGGCCCGGCCGCGTCCCGGAGGGCGGTTCCGCCCGCGGCCGGGATTCCGCCAACTACTTCTTTCTCCCACCGGGTGACTGATGGGGAAGTGAAATTTCCGCGCTTTCGTGGCTTGTCATGGCGGACGGTGCGAATAGGCCATCCCGGCACACCTGATCAGGTTCCACTCTTTCCGGTGAGAAAACACCTTGGTCACCTGGTTGTGTGCGTTGAGACTGGCGCGGTGGACCTCGTCACGCTCGCCGACCGACCCGACCTCGAACAGGGCATGTGGGAGCTGGAGACAAGCTGGCCGCCGTTCATGGTGGAAGGCCCCATGTCGACGCTGTTCGACGTGCTCGTCGCCCGCTTCCCGGAGTACCAGGTGCTCCTGGTCGAGGGGGACGCCGAGGGCGGGGACCGGGTCGTCGGGCGCGGGCACGCCGTCCCGTTCGCGTGGGACGGCGACCCCGACAGCCTGCCGCCCGGCGGGTGGGACGCGATCCTCGCCGCGGCCCTCGGCGACGCCGAGGAGGGCCTCGCCCCGACGGCCGCCTCGGCGTTGGAGATCGTGCTCGACCCCCGCTACCAGGGCAAGGGGTTGTCCTCGCTGGTCGCCACCGCGCTGCGCGACAACGTCGCCCGGCTCGGGCTGAGCGACCTGGTCGTGCCCCTGCGGCCCAACCACAAGCACCTCGAACCCCGGGTCCCCCTGGCCGAGTACGTCCGGCGGGTCCGTCCCGACGGGCTGCCGCACGACCCGTGGCTGCGGGTGCACGTGCGGCTGGGCGCGGAGATCGTCCGCGTCTGCCCGGCGTCCATGGCCATCGCCGGCAGCCTCGCGCAGTGGCGGGAGTGGACCGGCCTGCCCTTCGACCGCAGCGGGGAGGTCGAGGTCCCCGAGGCGCTGACGCCGGTGCACGTCTCGGTCGAGCACGACCACGCCGTGTACGTCGAGCCGAACGTGTGGCTGCGCCATCGCCTAGCCTGAGGTGGTTCGACCGCCAACCAGGTAGGAAATCATGACTGAGCAGCAGTTGGGGATCGAGGACGTCCGCGTCGGCGGCGGCGCCGAGGCCCGGCCCGGCAACACCGTCACCGTGCACTACGTGGGCACCCTCACCGACGGCACCAAGTTCGACTCCTCGCGTGACCGCGGTGAGGGCTTCTCGTTCCCGCTCGGGGCCGGGATGGTCATCCAGGGCTGGGACCTCGGCGTGGCCGGGATGAAGGTCGGCGGGGTCCGCAAGCTGACGATCCCGGGCCACCTGGCCTACGGCGAGCGCGGCTTCCCCGGCGTGATCCCGCCCAACGCCACCCTCCTGTTCGAGGTGGAGCTGTTGGACGTGGCCTGACCAGCGTCGGCGCACGTCAGCGGGGCGGGCCTTCCGAACGGGAGGGCCCGCCCTTGCTTCTTCCCGGCGCTCCCCTGGCGACGCCGGGTCCTCTGTCGGGGACCTGTCCGCCGCTCCGGCTCAGCGCAGGTGTCCCCGCTCGTCCACGAGGTGGGTGGGGGTGCCCAGGAAGACGTCGGCGGCGACCGGCCCATAGGCGACGTTGAAGGTGTGGAGGTGGTAGGACCAGCCCTCCGTCTCCCTCTCGTCGCTGGTCCGGTAGTTGAGCTGCCAGCGGAGCCACTGCCCGAGTTCCAGACGGAGGGCCGGTGGGCGACGGGGGCGGGGCGGAACGGCGAACACGGGTGGGATCAGCGCCTGGACGAGGAGTTTCCCGTCCTTCTCCCTGAGGCGGACGCCGGCGTCGCCGAGGGCGCCGACCACCGACTCAGGGGTGAAGTCGTCCTCCTCCCGCATGATGATGTCGTGGAGGAACGGTGGTGGGGTCGGGGGTAACTCGAACGCCGTGGGCGCCGCGACGCGGACGGCTGCCTCGCTGCCGCCGCGCGATCGCCGGGTCCACGTCGTCTGGATTCTCTGGACCACGACCTGCATGAGCCGAGCCTGGCACTGCTGGTGTGGGGAGCGCACCACTTTGGGGTGAGGGCGTACGTACTGGTCGTGAACGCAGCGAGCCAGGGGTGCGCCCGGCGAGGCGACGTGCCGTCCGGGTCAGATGTGCCTGGTCAGCGAAGCCCGCTGTGGTCGCCGCGTCGGCTGTGGAGCCGTGCGGCAGCACCCGGACCGCCGTCCGGAGGCGTTGCCACTGCCGCAGACGGCTGAGCGGCGCGCCGGCCGCCTCGCGGACCAGGGCGCGCAGCCTCGGCGGGGAGAGGGCCACCTCCGCCGCGAGCGCGTCCAACCGGTCGACGTGCGCGCAGCGCGCGAGGACGTGTGCCACGCGTGCATCGACCGCGGGGACGGGGCCGAGGACGCCAGCCAGTTCGGCCCGCAGGGCCGCCAGGTCCGTCTCCTCCCCCAGGGCGTCGAGCAGCCTGCGCACGGCGCGCTGATCAAGACGTGATGTCTTCGGGGTTTCTCGCCTGGTCACCAGCCACGGGTCGACGAACACCGCCGTGAAGGCCGACGCCGCCGCGCACGAGTGCACCAGCCCCGGAGGGACCACCAGGCCGGGACCGCGCTCGGGAAGCACGAGCTTCCACACGGGGTGGCTGTGTGCCGGCACCTCCGCCGGCCCCGACTCCCGGAACACGGTCATGCCGTGACCGACGGCCAGGGTCAGACGGCGATCGTTCTGTTCAAGACACCAGCCGCGCGCGGACCAGACGATCCCGTCATGGTCACCGCCACGGCTCTCGCGCTCGCGTTCTTCCTGGCTGTCGTCGGCGTCGCGCATTTCCTCGCTCCCGGCTACTTCCGCACGCTGGTGCCCTCCTGGCTGCCGGCGCCGGGCCTGCTCGTCGCCGCCAGCGGCGTCGCCGAGATCGTCACCGCCGGCCTGCTCGCCTGTCCGTCCTCCCGCGCGTGGGGCGGCTGGGCCGCCGTCGCGCTGATCACGAGCTACCTGGTGTCGCACCTGGACGCCCTGCGGCACGCTCACCCGTCCCGCCCCCGCCTCCTCGACCGCCCGGCCGGCGTCGCCGCCCGCCTCGTGGTCAACCTCGGCTACCTCGCCTGGGCGATCGCCGTCGCCCTCACCGCCACCTCGTGATCACACCACTGCGACCCGGCGGGCGAGGTCGGCGGCCTGCCGCCCGGACCGCAGCGCGGCCTGAGCCCAGGGGCCGTGCCTAACCTGGGCTCAGACCGCCTGAACTTCAGCGGTTGCTGGCATCCGTGGCCTCGGGCGCAGGCACCTCGTTGGCTAGGTCCAGTTCAACCTGATTGCCCCTCGAAACCTCGCTGGCCAGCCAGGCCTCGAACTCCTGGGGAAGAACATCAAACCAATGGTGAAGCGCCTTTTGAAGTTCAGCGGTCGCCAGCTTCTTTGCTCGCGCGATCCGACGCTCAGGGCCTAGCAGAGGATCGCTGCTCTCCAGAGCCTTGAGTTTCTGCTTGATGCAAAGGTCGAGGTACATGTGTCGGGCCGCACTGAGCCCAGCGTCAAAGGCGTCTCGGTTCGGCAGCCATGAGTCCAAGTGCCGCCAGGCTGAGGATGTGGCGAGGGCTTGCATCCAGAAGTAACGGAAGTACACCGCGTTAGGGGTGTCCATGTTACTGATCTGGTTGATCGGATGGCTGCAGTCTCTGGTGAAGGCGTACCTGCGGTCGCGCGCTCGACTGCCGCCTGACTTAAAGAAGGTGTTCCACCCGGCGACCAATGCCGCGGAGAAAGCAGGAAGGTCCTTGATGTCGGCACCGCCAGGTTGGTTCTTACGCATCTCCCATAGTGAGGCCAGCGTCATAATGAGTCCGAGCTGGCAGGCATGAGTGTTAAAGACACCGAAGGCTGCCTTGCATCGCTTCACGACGTCACGGCGAGTTGAGCCAACGTATGCGTGGGCCCGATATTCATCGAACTCACTTTCCTTTTCTTTCAGAGTTTCCCAAGCGCGAATTACATCTGACTTGGGTGGCTTCGGTCCGTTCAGTCTACGGATGGCATCTTGATAATGGTCGTAGCTATCGCGAAGAGTCCAGTAGATGCCGACCCCTCCAAACAGGGCGTCATGGGCGAGGGCGGCGTGGGTATTGGCGGTGTGCCAGCTTTCCTTGAAACGCGCAAGTCCCTCCGCGTGCGCCGCATAAGGAGCGGTTTGAGACAAAAGGGTAAGGATGGCCAGCCCCCAGGTTTCCATAAACCGTCCGGCTATCGCCTCGGCGCGCCCCAAGGGAAAGTTTCGGTCTCCGATGGCATCTCGATCGTAGGGATAGCCGGCATCGTCCAGATAGTCCGGCAAAAGGCTGGCGAGGTCAAGCTGCGTGCGCATGAACTCATCGCGTTCCTCTGCCTTCTCCCTTCCGCTAATAGGCTGGGCAAGATTGATGAGGTATTTAGGAGGGCCAAAGATGCAACGGTTCACGGCCATCTTGAGCAGATGGATATTGGTCATAACCGACCAGCGGGCGGGCCTGCTCGTGTTGATCTCGGGGTTGTCGTACTCTACCCCGTACAAGGGAAGGTGAGCTCCGTTACGGCCACGCAGAGCGCTGAGCAGGCTCCGAGTCAGCACGTTGACAAGCTCGCCATCCGACAGGAGAATAATGCGTGATTCGCTCGGCGGTCGGGCCTCCTTATTGACATCGACAAACAGCTTTCGCGCAGACTCGTGCGGCCGTGAAGATTCTCCTGTCTCACATGGAAACCAGCATACAGTCACAGGCACTTCAATTTTGGCCAGGTCCACTTCGGATACCTGGTACTCATTAAGAAGACGTTCGACCTGATGCTCATAGAAGGGGCGAAATTGTTCCCCATTGCCTTGCCAAGTACGCGAAAGAGTGCGTTCAACGGCCAGTAGCGCCATCGCACGGTGTTGCCCATCAAGGACGACCAGGCTCGCTTCCGACTGGTTCCACCACAACTTTCCTACGTTGGCCCCGTGAAGCTCCCCATCCACGCCTAGGAGTCGGTGGACACGGAAGGCGTTGCCAGCTCGCTCCTCCTGCCACAGGGCGTCGTCGTGTTCCACCTGCTTGGACGTATCCAACATGGGGAAGGAGGTGGGACGCTTGTTTTTAAAGGGTAGAAGCACTGCCATAATTGGAGGGAAAAATGCTGGCCCGGTCGCTTGAGGTTTGAGTAGATAAGGGATCAGGTTAACCGCTACGCGGTGATCGTCGAGATCACGTTGCAGCAGTTGATTGAAGTCGAGATCACCAGAATCCATAACCTCGCGGACTGGAGCCAAGCTTTTGGTGAGCTGGCGCTCAGGCGCGTCGGCGTCCCCTCCAAGCCTCGCCTTTGTCATGATGTAGTCGACCCTCCCAGCGGGGGTGTCGAAACTTCCCCACGTGCCTTGTACGTAGTCGCGAAACGTCATCTTAGAGCCCGAACCATACACCTCTTTGTGTCCCTTCTAACTGTCTTGCATGATGCATAGAGTACAAGTAGAGCTTGTATCGCGCGACACCCTATTCGGTCTCTACGGCTAGAGAGGAAAAATATTTCTGCGTCACTGGTCCTTAAATTCTTCGCGCAGCAAAGCCTCTGTGAACATGCCCCAGTAAGTACGGAGGTTGTCAAATTGCTCAGGGTCCTCGTACATTCCTTCGGCCCGCGCATAACCCATAAACAGTAGATCAATTGCAGCCTCTGCTCGTCGTGCGAGGTCACTAAGCTCTTCAGGTTCCATACCTTGCGCGCCTTCGTCGGCAACCTTCTTTAGTGGTGCGTACACCTTTTGGAAAAAAGCATGGCGGTGATTGAACTTGATTACGGACTTTCCGTTCAAATGGTGAATAACCAAAAATTCTTTGCCTGGCCACTGCGCGTCTAGCAACGTGACTGGCTTGGAGTTAATCTGTTCACGCAGGTGCGCAATCTTGGTAGCATCAGTGTCAGGGTCGAGCCCCATGTCCATGGCAGCCTGCTGGACCACCATCTCTTCCAATTCTGGGGTCGCTCCTCGGCCTGCAGGTCCATTGGGCAGCGCTGGCATAACCCGGGACGCGGTATCCATGCTCTCGCTGTGCTCACCATTCTCGAACCGCTTTTTGGTTTCCTCCTCTTCCCACAGTGCGCGCACCTGCCGCAGTGCCTGCTTCACGGGCGCCTTCAGCCATTCTCGAAGCTGGGATCGTAGCTTGCTGACTGGTTCTGCACCCCGTTTAACATTACGAACCTGGAAGTACTCGTCTAGCTCTGCTGGAAAGCTGACTTCGATGGCGACGTAGCGCAAAACTTTGTCGCTGCGACCTCCTTCTAGGAGGCGCGGGACGATGTCGTAATAAATTTCGCGCCCATTGCGCAAGATGCTAATTTTGGCTGTGTTTTCAGCGTTGATCTGAAATTCGCTGATATCTTGACCTTTGAAGTCTACCTCGCCGCCGGCGCGCCGCCATGGACGAAACTCCTTTGGGACGATAGCAACCGTGACATGTACGGTGTGGCCATCGATCTCGAGATCGGTCTCCTCGATAAGTTCGCCACGTGGGTCGAGGGGCTTGTACCGCGAGATAATGCGCGGGTTGTCCCGTAGGAAGAGAGGGTCGTGGAGGGTCGTAATCTTCCCGTCAAGCTCAATCACTCGACCGGTGTCAATATAGGTGCGGTAGGCGCGAGCGATGAACTTGCGGAGTTCGGATATCTTCTGCTCTAGTGACGTCCCGTAAGTACCGCCACTAGCCAGGCGGTCGATCTTTCCGAATATTACAACCGTTCCCGATGAGAAGGGACGGCGGTCCCGCCCAGTCATCAGCTTTACTGCTTCCCCTGGCCAATCGCTAGCCTCAGTGGTGGTGATGAAACGCTGGTTACCTTCACGGATTTCCTGAAGGTCGATGTAGCTATAGTAGATTTTTGGATCTCCAGTGCGCTTGCTGTAGATCTCGATGCGCTCGCCGAGGCTGAGGCCCGCGAGCTTGAGACCAACACCAAACCGCCCCAGCCCTTGGCGCTGCCCGTAACGGCTGCTGTAGCCCATCGAGAGTACATGATGCATCTGGGTAGGTTCGATGCCAACACCGTTGTCGGCGATGATGATCCTGTCGATTGTTTTCTTTCCGCGCCCGAAGATGGGTTGTACCCGCATTAGCGTGGCATCAGCTTCGATGGAGTTGTCCAGCGGCTCACCGATAGCTGCGGTGAGGTCGAAGCCCGCGTCGCGCATGGAGTCAAGAGCACGGTCCACCTGGATGAGATCGGCCCGATGGTCGTCTGGCGAGAGGAACAGAGGAGCGTTTGCCATCATCGCGTCCTTCGATAGTAGGTTATGGAGAGAAGGCGGAATGCACGGGTTGGTTTATGGTGATGAAACAGGGGCGTGGTGAGCACTAAAAACTGGCGGCCTCGCTTCTTTGCTATGTTGATCAGTCTGTTGTCACAGAGCAGTAGGCCTCCACTGATGTAGGCACCACACTTGAAGCAGATTGGGCGCGGCAGAGGCACTCGCCTTAGGAGCCCATCTCTGTAGCTCGCCACAGCGACCTTGCGTGACGGCGAGCGCGGCTGATGCGCTCACGCATCCGAGGTAGCGGTACTCCATGTCGGTCGGCCATGGAGGCGGCGTCGTGCCCGCAGGCAAGGTCCGCGAGGAGGACACGCTCCCCAGCAGGCAGCTGGGGCTCTTTCCATAGCCATGCAAGTATGTCTACGACGAGATAGTGCGCGTCCGTGTGTCCGGGATCCACGTGCTCGTGGTCTAGTGAGACAAAGGGAGCGATCTTCCGGCGGTTCTCCAGTGCCTCATAGGCATGTCCCATCGCCGACCGGATCCGGCACCTCGCAGGGGTAGAGGCGTCGGACGGGTTGCGGAGAAGCTCGTCAAGGGCGCGGTCGATGCGGTCAAGCTCGTACGTGTCGCGGGTGGCCAAGGCCTGCTTCTGCAAGGCCTTGACTGCCCCTACGACGATGGGACTAATCATGTCGCTCCGAGTGTCTGGTGGTGTGCCCCATGCGGTGGCACACGTCCGAAGTGAAGCGGGGCTATTGAGTTGTTGCCGCAGCGTACTAGGTCGAACCGAGCGAGCACGCTGAGCTTCGCTGGAGCAGCCTAGAGGACTCGATCCGCTCAGCGCCCTCACCTATGAAGATCGGGTGGGCCACGAGGATGTTGCGCCGAGCACGGGAAGCAGCTTGCCCAGTGCTTCTCCCCACCCTCCCAGCCCCGAAGCACTCGAAGGGCCCGCCTCCTCGTGATGCACGAGGGGACGGGCCCGTGGCTGAGTGTGTGGTGGCCTACGCCACTGCGGTGGCGAGAAGGTCCTGGATGGAGCGAAGGTCCTGGTGTCCAGCGAGGAAGCCAATGCCGCGGTGTAGGTGGATGTGCAGCGTCTTGCTCACAGCCGCGTCGGTGAGTTCCTCGCCATCAGCCAGACACCTTTGCTTGAGCAGAGAGAGGTAGATATCGCCATACGGGCCAGCGAAGGTCTTCCAGTCGATCTCTACGTTGGAGTTGGTACTGATGTCACGAACGAGCGGAGTGGAGGGGTCGCGTAGGGACATCGCAAGCGCCCACCGGCACAACTCGTTCCACTGCTTCAGCCCTGTATGGCGCTTGAGCCAAGCCAGCTGGTCCTTGGCGGCCTGGGACAGCCGCACCCTGATCTCAGACGGCATGACGTTCACCCTCCGTCCACCAGTATCCGGGCTCGACACGTGTGGTGAAGGTCGTGTCGTCGTGCGTGAGGACATAACTGTGAGCAATGGATGGCTTCAACCGCTCTAGCAGGCGCTTGTCGATCTCTTCGTCGGTCGACAGGAGGAGGACCTGCCGCCCAGCATGAGGGAAGTAGCGGTCCACCAAGTGCTGACGGTGCCGGCTATCTAGGCGTCCCAGAGGGGTATCGATCACTGTGGGCACCCGGTTACCCGCGACCTTGGCGAGTCCCCACAACAGTGAGATCGCCAGCAGTTGCCGCTCGCCTGCACTGAGCCGACTGGGATCGATGGGCTCGCCGTCTTGGTTAGTCAGCGCAAGAGTGAACTTGTCGATGTCGATTCGGAGGTCGGTGATCAATCCGCGCTTACGCATCAGTGCCTGGAAGCTACGCAGCACCGCCACCTCGAGGCTGCTGATGTGCTTCCGCAAGAGCGCGTGGCCGAACCGTTCCAGGGTGCCGCGAGCTTTTTCTGCGTAGGTGATGACGCGCTGGAGCTCCTCCTCACGAATACGCGTGTTCGCCCACCTTTGTCGCACTCGCTCGAGGTCGACCTCTGCACGAGAGCGGCGAGTCTCCGCCTCCTGTACCAGGCCTGCATGACGGTTAACCGCATCCTGAGCTACGGCGACAGCTTCCATCGCCTGCTGGCGCTCTTCGACTAGAGCTCTGACGCGCTGCTCATCGGGAACAGCCGCAAGCTGCCGCTCAGCCTGCTCGAGTTCGTGAGCAGCCTCTTGGGCAGCCTGGAGGAGCTCCTTTGTGCGCATGGTGTCTGCTGACAACGTCCCTTCCAACGTCGCCAGCTTCTGTGCCAAGTCGCGGGGCAAGGAGAGGTCGACGTCCAGCTCGGCCTTGGAACCACGCGATTTCCGGTCGGCAGCCAGCTTCTTCTTCAGCTCGCTACGGACCTCAGCGGGCACGCTGTCCGACAATTGCCTGATCAACCACGCGTCGCGTGTCTGGAGTGTGCTGAGGACCTGCTGGGCCTCACTCGCCTCCTGCTCCCGCACTGCCTGCTTGCGCAATGCGATGAGCTGCTCGCGCAGCAGCGCGAGTGGCATTGCTCCTACAGCTAGCTCTCGAAGAGCTTTTTGCGTTTCCTCCAAGCGCTTAGCGGCGGCCTGTCTTGTCGCCTCAAGAGCATGCCGCTGCTCGTAGAGCCGGCCCCCCGCACGCCGGAAGCGCCGCTCTGCCTTGCTAAGCCGAGCGCGGGCGTCGTCTAGGAGCGAGGTGGCGTGCTCATGGTTCTGAGTGTGCTCGGCCACCTCTTGTGCAACGGCCTGTGCCTTTGCCTCTAGCACGCGAATCTGTTCGATGGCGTCCTGGTCCCCCTGCGATAGCCGCTGGCGTCGCTGAAGAGCGAGCAGGTCTGTCCGCAGCTGCTCGACTGCTCTTACCCCGAGAAGAGACTGAACAGCGGCCTCAATGACACCAGCCGCGCGATCTGGGTCGGCAAGCTGCTCAACTTTCTCGCCGTCGAAGAAAAAGAGTGAGGCCACCTCCAGTGGGAGAATATCCTCAATATGTTCAGCCCATGTCTCACTGATTGTCTCGTCATACTTGCTGTCTATATATACTTCGAGCTTCTCGCGTACATGTTTACCGTTTACATGCCAGTTACGCGCCACCTCGTAAGTACGGGCGCTACCTTCAGCGGTAATCGAGAACTCTAGCCGCAGGCCTGCGCCGCGGCCAGGATCGGCCGCTCGGTTGATGCTCTCCCGCAAGTAGCTTTCGTAGGAACGGTTGCCCCGTCCGCTGCAGCGTGCTCTCGGTCCGTACAAAGCAAGCTGAATAGCATCGAGCAGAGTCGTCTTTCCGCAGCCATTCAAGCCGCCGATCAAGACGATCGGGCGCTTCGGCTTAACCCGTAGGTCTAGGGTTTGCGTACCCTGGTACGCGCCAAAGTCCTGCAGCGTCAGGTTATGAAGGTGCATTGGTGGCGGTCTCTTCGTCCAGCTTCAATTGTGTGGGGGAGCTGTCTCGTAGCGACTGCAGCTTCTTTGCGAACTGCAGAGCGTCTTCCGCGTCCTCGTAGTAGCCCTTCTTGATCGCCTTTTCCAGTGCCTCGAACAGGCCAGCTCTCCGGCTCATCGTGCGATACTTGCGCTCGATCGCGAGGAGCTCACGAGTCATCGAAAAAT
Organism: Streptoalloteichus tenebrarius; assembly: GCF_024171885.1. Classification (GTDB taxonomy): domain Bacteria; phylum Actinomycetota; class Actinomycetes; order Mycobacteriales; family Pseudonocardiaceae; genus Streptoalloteichus; species Streptoalloteichus tenebrarius. The sequence continues at coordinate 37,311 of NZ_JAMTCP010000054.1, forward strand.
GAATGGGGTCATCCTCGCACGCCTCTTTGAGCAGTCCAATCTCCTCAGCTCCGAGAACGAGTTGCTCGTCCAGCGCGGGGCCGGGGAACTGTTCGCCGGTCGTCTCCTCGTAGATCTGCGGCAAAGAGTCTTCGACCTCGTGCTTCTCAAAAACCCAAATGCGACGGATTTCGTGCAGTTCGGCCATCGAGATAAGTTCGATGTCTCGAACGTGCTCGGGCGCCTTTTTGCGTACCTGGGACTGTGCATTGAGCAGCTTGCGCAGCCAATCTTCACGCGCCGATTGCTTGTACGGGCCGGGAATTGGTCGGTCGCCGAACAGTTGAACATTTCCGTTCATCCGACGGAAGTCTCGGGTTTGGCTCTCCTTGCTCACGTCATCAAGTTCGTTTCGGAGCTTGAGGAGCGGCCGCATCCACTGCTTCTCGTCGTCATTGCGGATCATGGCGGTCATCGACTTGTCTTGCTCAACCAGGGTGCACGTCCAGCAGCCGAATCGGCTGTCCCCACAAGATGGAGTGGTGTTGTCGACAACCAACGGACATTCGGAGTCGTCGGAAGCGCCTTGGTACATTGTCAGCAAGTCTTTATTCTTGTGTCCCCACGGATTGGGGTACTGCATCAAGAAGGCCCATACCTCTTCGGTTGACCATGCCTCAATAGGGCTGTAAACGAGAGAGTTGGGTAGATTGCCGTTGGGAGAAAGGCGGTCGCGGACACGCCGTTTCTCGTGGCGAGCCATAGCCCGAGCTCTCGCCTGGCTTTCGGCCTTACGGATGCCGAGAACCAGGATCGCCTCGCCGTGTCGACGGACAACGCGCCGAATGAATGAATTTGATGGCTTGATCTTGAGGCGCTCAGTGCACCAGCGGAACTTAGGGCGAGGGGCCGGATATCCGCGACCGATTAGGTTGACCCAAAACGTGTCTTTAATGTCTGGAATCAACTTGTGCGACTCAATAGGTAGGCCCTGTTCCTGAGCGGCTATGCCCATCCGGTCCAGCGACTGGCTCACCCAGGCCGATACCACAGGGTTCTCGACGAGGGTGTCGGTGCTAATGACGTGCACTGGCTTAGTGCGCTGGACAGCCGGCAGATCCTTAAGTGCTAGCCATACTAGCTGCAGTACGGCGGTGGAGTCCTTGCCTCCACTGTATCCAACTACCCAAGGCACCTCGTCGGCCGTGTAGAGTTCGCGGATCTCCTCCGCCAACTCTGCTACGACCTCCGCCAGAGGCCTGTCTTGAAATAGTGACGCCTTTGGGGTGCTCATGAGTCTCCTCGCAAGTACGCTTCTTCTGCGCGTCGCTCTTCGTCGCTTAGTTCGAGCTTCAGGTGTTGACGCAAATAGTTCGTCGTCAGAGTCAAGTTGTGACGACTCTTGGACACTCGTCCGCCGACCAATGCGCGACCTTCCCAGTCAGTATTGGAGCGCGACCAGTCCACAAACGATAGGCGCTTAAGGGTTGACGCCCAGGCACGAGGTGAAAGCGATTTGCGAAGCAAAGTGTTGCCTACACGACCCAACGCGTGCAGTGCAATCCCGTGACTGTGTAGGTAATCACGCCTCACATCTGATGCCGATAGTTCCCGGCGTCGTACTAGTCCCCACTCTGGGATCACCGAATCGATCGATGACCAGTAGGCTTCGGCCAGCTCCCGGGACTGTTCCATGGTAATTTCCAAGCCGTTCAATAGTGCCTGTGTGGCGAAGTACACGGAACTCAAGGTGAACAGCTTGCGCGAACGCTGGGATAGCGTGCTGCTCTCCATTTCCACGTACCCCTTGAACACCGGAGCCTTCATAGCCAACAGTCGCACCGTGGTAGCGAGGTGGTCCCGGTGGTCGTACAGGACGCCGATGGAGCGTGGCGGGCGGACAGCGTGTCGGTTCAGATCGGCGAACATCTGCTGACAGCGGGCAAGACCGGCGTCGTGGAAAAAGACCACCGCGATGGTCTCCTCCCCGAGGTCGGGGTTCTCCTTCAAGGCCTGCTCGATCGCAGCACGCCGGTGTTGACCGTCGTTGATCAGGAAGCGGGCGGTCATCGAGATCCGGATCTGCCCGGCACGCATCCCGACGCCACTGTCCGTGATGCTCTCGAACTGGATGTCGCCGTCGACCGAGGCGGTCAGGGCGCTGAAGACGTAGTCCTGGGGGTTGTCGACGATGTAGCGCGTCAGCGCCGGCAGCCGTCCCTTGTTCAAGATCCTCTGTGCACGTACCTCTGGAGCGAGCTCGTCCTCGTCGAAGAGGAAGATCTTCGGGATGAGCCGCAGTGGGCACATGGACACGTAGAACTCGCGCCCCGCCTGGATGCCACGGATGGCCGGGAAAACGTACTCAAACCCGGCAGATGTCGCCGGGTCCGCAGGCTGGGAGGCTACGGGGGATCCCACACCATCACGCTATCGTACGTCAAGCACATCACGTACGTGACGTTCGAAATAGCGCTTGAAGGCGGTTAGGGTTCGATGGTGACGTACCTCGACGCGGCGGCGACGACCCGCGTGGACCAGCGGGTAGCCGACGTCGTCCTGCACTGGATGACCGCGGAGTTCGGCAACGCGGGCAGCCGACACGAGTACGGTTCGCGGGCCAAACGTGCCGTAGAGCGGGCTCGGGAGTACCTGGCTAGCACGGTGGATGCCGAGCCAGACGAGCTGATCTTCACCAGCGGCGCTACGGAGAGTAACAACATCGCTCTACTTGGGCTCGCGCCGTACGGTGAGCGCAGTGGGCGCCGGCACATTATCACCTCAGCGATCGAGCATAAGGCGGTCCTGGAACCGTTGCAGCACCTGGCTGGTCGTGGGTACGAGGTTGAGTTCCTCAGTCCTGGACCTTCAGGCCGTCTCACTGTCGAGGCCGTGATGGAGCGGCTACGTCCGGACACACTGCTGGTCTCGTTGATGCACGTGAACAACGAGACTGGGGTGATCCAACCGGTGGCCGAATTGGCGCGGGAGCTGCAGTCGACTGGTACGTACCTTCATGTTGACGCTGCTCAGGGGTACGGCAAAGTGCCCGAGGACCTCACCGCGCCGATCGACTTGATCAGCATCAGCGGCCACAAGATCGGGGCGCCGAAGGGTGTAGGGGCGCTGGTCACGCGTCGTCGGGAAGCTATGGACGACGAGCGCCCCCCCCTTGAGCCGATCATGTTTGGAGGTGGGCAAGAGCGGAAATTGCGGCCCGGCACGCTCCCGGTTCCGCTGATCATGGGACTTGCAGAGGCTGCGAGGATTTTCGACGCCGAGCGCGTTCAGTGGGAGAAGGCTGCGCGAGACCTTCGCTCCAGGCTCCTCGCCGGGCTGGCCTCTACGCGCTTTCGCATCAACGGTGACCAAGAACACGTTGTCCCACACATCATCAACCTGTCCTTCGAGGACATCGATGCTGAGGCGCTCCTCGTCGCACTCAAGGATGTGGTTGCTGTCGCTACTGGATCTGCCTGCACGAGCGCCTCGTACACCCCCAGCCATGTGCTCCGCGCTATGGGGCTGCCGGAGGAGGCGGCCTCGAACGGCCTGCGTTTCTCCTGGTTCCCCTCTCAAGCCACTGATTTGGACGTCGAGGAGCTCGCTCGCAGCATCGCCAAGCTTCGGCCCTATTCCTAGAGCCCCTGGATAGGTGCGGTGCTATCTCGAGGGCGGACTAGCTTGAGTTTTAACCCGTTCGGCGTGGTCGTGGGTTGCTGGACTTGGTCTTCTTGCCGCGTATGCCTTTCTGCTTGTTCGTGCTGGTGACGGTGTGGACGTCATGACGTGTCGCGGGCTGATGGTTGGGTTGTCCTGCGGGGCGTCCTGGTCCGGGTCGTGAGGGTTTCGGGACACGGGCGGGACGGGCCAGTTGTGGACACAGGTTCTGAAACCCTCGGCGGATCCGCGACGGGCTCAGCCGGTGGGCCGGGCGGGGTTTCTCCCCGGGGGCGGCGCGGATCGCCCACGAGCTCGCGGGCGAGGCGGAGCTGGGTGTAAGCGGTGATCAGCACCAGGTCCAGCGGTCGGCCGCGTCGGGTGAGCGGAGTTTCGGCGTGGTCGGAGCCGAGGGTTTGCTTGAGCATGCGGAAGGTGTGCTCGATGTCGAAGCGGCGCGGGAACGCCTGCCAGGCCAGGTCGACCTCGGTACGGGTGAGGCCGGTGCGGCAGTGCCAGAGCCACACCGGTTTCGCCGATCGCGCCGGAGGGCAGGCGGTCGACCTCG
>NZ_JAMTCP010000055.1 GCF_024171885.1 Streptoalloteichus tenebrarius
ATCCGGCTGACCCCGGCGCGCCGGGCCACGTCGGTCAGCGTCGTGCGGCGCACGCCCACCGCGAGCACGCACTCCCTCGCCGCGTCGAGCAGCGTGTCGTCGTCGACCCGGTTGGGTGGAACGCGCGGGGCCGGGGAACCCGTGGCGGGGACCGGCTGCTCGGCCACGAGCGGGGGACCGACGACGGGGCCATCAACAGGGTCGGCGACGGGACTGACGACGGGATCGACGGCGACGGGATCGACGGCGACGGGATCGACGGCGACGGGATCGACGGCGACGGGATCGACGGCGACGGGATCGACGGCGACGGGATCAACACTGTGACGCTGAGACGTCATGTGTCACACTGTAGCGGTGACCGAGGCCATCGACCACACCGTCCGGGGGAGCTGGACTCCCGCCGGCGGCGCGCGGTCCCCCCTGCCCGCCCACGCCCTCCGCTGGCTGCGCGCCAGGACCGGACTGGAGGAGGGCAGCACCCCGGCCGGACCCTCGTCCGTGCTGCCCGTCGCCGAGTCCGCGCTGCCGGAGTCCGCCCGCGCCGCGCTCGCCGGCGTGGTCGACGACGCGAACGTCCTGCTGGACAGGGACTCCCGGCTCGGCAGGACCGGTGGACTGTCCTATGTGGACCTCATCAGGCGGAGGAGCGGCGCCGGGCTCGCCGCGCCGGACGCGGTCGTCCTCCCCGAGACCCCGGCCCAGGTCCAACGGGTCCTGGACGTGTGCGTCGAGCACGACATCGCCGTGGTCCCCTTCGGCGGCGGGACGTCCGTGGTCGGCGGCGTCACCGCGCTCCGGGGCGACAAGCGCGCCGTGGTCGCGCTCGACCTCGCCCAGCTCGACCGGCTCGTCTCGGTCGACCCGGTGTCCCGGATCGCCGTGCTCCAGGCCGGAGTGCGCGCGCCCGACGCGGAACGCCTGCTCGGCGCGCACGGCCTGACCCTCGGGCACTTCCCGCAGTCCTTCGAGCGGGCCACCATCGGCGGCTTCGCCGCGACCCGCTCCGCCGGCCAGGCCTCCTCGGGATACGGCCGGTTCGAGGACATGGTCGAGGGGCTGCGGATGGCCACGCCGGTCGGGGAGTGGCGGCTCGGCGTCGCCCCGGCCTCCGCCGCCGGCCCCGACCTCCGGCAGCTCGTCCTCGGCAGCGAGGGGACGCTCGGCGTCATCACCGAGGTCGCCCTCCGGGTCCGCCCCGCCCCGACGGTGCGCCGCTACGAGGGTTTCGTCGTCGACGGATGGGAGCGCGGGGTCGCGGTCGTCCGCGCCCTGGCGCAGCAGCGCGAGCTGGCGGACGTGACCCGGCTGTCCGACATGGACGAGACCGAGGTGTCGGTCGCGCTCTCCGGCGGCCTGAAGACGAAGGCGCTGCGGGCGTACCTGAACCTGCGGGGCGTCGACCGCCCCTGCCTGCTGGTGCTGGGCTGGGAGGCCGAGGACGGCAGGGAGCTGGCCTGGAAGCGGGCGGCGGCCCTGCGGATCGTGCACACCTTCAGCCCGGTGACGCTCGGCTCGACCGCCGGGGAGTCCTGGCGGCACAACAGGTTCGCCGGTCCGCGCCAGCGCGACGCCCTGCTCGACGTGGGCGTGTGCGTGGAGACGTTGGAGACGGCGACGCACTGGTCCGCGATCCCGGCGCTGTGGTCCTCGGTCCGGGGCGCGCTGACGGACGCGCTGACCGCGCCCGGGCGCCGTCCCGTGGTCATGTGCCACATCTCCCACGCCTACGAGACCGGGGCCTCGCTCTACTTCACCGCGATCGTGCCGCGTGACCCGGACGACCCGGTCGGGCAGTGGCAGCGCGCCAAGGCCGCCGCCTGCCAGGCCATCGCCGGGGCCGGCGGGACCCCGGTCGGCACCATCACCCACCACCACGCCGTGGGCACCGACCACCGGCCCTGGCTCAGCGGGGAGATCGGCGAGGTCGGCGCGAGCGTGCTCGACGCGGTCAAGCGCCGCCTCGACCCCACCGGCATCCTCAACCCCGGCAAGCTCATCCCGACCCCGGGGCAGGCGGACCAAGATCCTCAGATCGGGTGACGTGCCACGCAGAATTTTGTGTGGCATCCTGTCCACGACAAGCCAGTCGGTCTGCTGACGCGGCTGGAAGTGGCCCCGGCTCCGCCGGGGCCCGCGTGAGCCCGGGACCCCCCGCCGGACAGTGGGAGCCCGGGTTTCGCGTTTTCTGGGCACCCTCCCGCACGACGTCGATGACGTGGGCGTTGGTCAGGACCTCCCATGGCTCGCCCTCGCCGTGCAGGTGCGCCGAGACGTAGGCGCCCATCACGAAGTCGGCGACCCACAACCTCTCGTCGGCGCGCTTGCGGAGATGGTGGATCGTGAGCTGGCTCGTGATCTGGTGTGACCGCTGGAGGAGGCGGACCGTCCGGCGGTCGTGCTTGTCGCCGCCGTGCCGGGACTCGATCAGGACGTGATCGACTCGCTCCGTGTGCTGGAGTCGGGGCAGGAGCCAGCCCAGAAGCCGCGCCCTGGCCGGTTCCTGGTGGTTGTTGCCCGTCACGCGGGTCACGAGCACGGCGCCGTGGAAGTCGAACTCCGCGAGGGCGTAGGCGATCTCGATCCGGCGTTTGGCGCCTTCGTTGTAGTGGTGCAGGTACTCCTGCCCGGGAAGCAGCAAGGAGCGAATCCCCGAGCGCAGGGCCGCCTCGTCCTCCGCTCCAGACAGCACCGCGGCCAAGCCCGTGATGCGCTGTCCGTCTGACAGCGGGCCTCCGCCTTCGTCGACATGAGCGAGTGTTCGCACTGCCCCCAGACCTTTCTTCTGTCGAGATCCGGGGCAGCTTAGGGGGTGGTTCCCCCGTTACCTGATCGAGCGAACTTTGTTGCTACGGCTGGATTTCTCCGCTTGTCATCTGGTTGAGTCGCCACATCAAGCCAGTCGGTCTGCTGACGCGGCTGGAAGTGGCCCCGGCCCCGCCAGGGGCCCGCGTGGACCCGGGCATTCCCGCTGGACGGTGGGACCCCGGGTTTCGCGTTGTTCGGGGTCCGCGTGAGCCCGGGAACCCCCGCCGGACGACGGGAGCCCGGGTTTCGCGTTGTCTGGGGCGGCGCGCGTCAGGCCTGGCGGTAGTGGGACAGGAAGTGGCCGATGCGGCCGATCGCCGCCTCCAGGTCGTCCACCCTGGGCAGGGTCACGATGCGGAAGTGGTCGGGGCGCGGCCAGTTGAACCCGCTGCCCTGCACCACGAGGAGCTTCTCGGCCAGCAGCAGGTCGAGCACGAACTTCTCGTCGTCGTGGATCGGGTGCGTCTTCGGGTCGATGCGGGGGAAGGCGTAGAGCGCGCCCATCGGCTTCACGCAGGACACGCCGGGGATCTGGTTGAGCAGTTCCCACGCGCGGTTGCGTTGTTCCAGCAGCCGGCCGCTGGGGAGCAGGAGGTCGTTGATGCTCTGGTGGCCGCCGAGCGCGGTCTGGATGGCGTGCTGGGCGGGGACGTTCGGGCACAGCCGCATGTTGGCGAGGATGTCGAGGCCCTCGATGTAGTTGCGGGCGTGCTGCTTGGGGCCGGACACGGTCATCCACCCCGAGCGGAAGCCGGCGAGCCGGTAGGTCTTGGACAGCCCGTTGAAGGTGAGGCAGAGCAGGTCGGGCGCGAGCGAGGCGGTGCAGGTGTGCGTCGCGCCGTCGTAGAGGATCTTGTCGTAGATCTCGTCGGAGAACAGGACGAGGTTGTTGCGCCGGGCCAGCTCGACCAGCTCGGTCAGCAGCTCCCGGGGGTAGACCGCGCCGGTCGGGTTGTTCGGGTTGATCAGCACGAGCGCCCTGGTGCGGTCGGTGATCTTCGAGGCGATGTCCGCGAGGTCGGGCAGCCAGCCGGCCCCCTCGTCGCACACGTAGTGCACGGGGCGACCGCCGGACAGCGTCACTGAGGCGGTCCACAGTGGATAGTCGGGCGCCGGGATCAGCACCTCGTCGCCGTTGTCCAGCAACGCCTGCAACGACATGAGGATCAGCTCGGAGACGCCGTTGCCGAGGTAGACGTCCTCGACGTCGAGCCCGAGCACGCCGCGCTCCTCGTAGTGCTGCACCACCGCGCGTCGCGCCGACAGCACGCCCTTCGAGTCGCTGTAGCCGGTCGCGTTCGGCAGGTTGCGGATCACGTCGCGCAGGATCGACTCCGGCGCGGTGAAGCCGAACGGGGCGGGGTTGCCGATGTGCAGCTTGAGGATGTGGTGCCCCTCCTCCTCCAGCCGCTGGGCCTGTCTGAGGACCGGGCCGCGGACGTCGTAGCAGACGTCGGCGAGCTTGCTCGACTGGGTGATCTGCATGCCGGTGCCTTCCTCCCACGGTCGCTACTTGGTTCTACCAAGCGGCTACTTGGAAAGTCCAACCGGATCGGTACCCTGATGGGGTGCCGCGTCGGAGTTACGACCAGTTCTGCCCGCTCGCCAGGGCGCTCGACCACCTCGGCGAGCGGTGGACGTTGCTCGTCGTCCGGGAGTTGCTGGGCGGCCCCCGCCGCTACAGCGACCTGCTGGCCGACCTGCCGGGGGTGAGCACCGACGTGCTGGCCGCGCGGCTGCGGGAGATGGAACGGGACGGCCTGGTGGCCCGGCGGCGGATGCCGCGCTCGACCGCGCACGTCTACGAGCTGGCGCCGGCGGGGAGGGAGCTGGCCCCGGTGCTCGCCGCGCTGGCCGCATGGGGCGGCCCTCGGCTGGGCGAGCGCCGGTCGACCGACTCGGTGCGGGAGCACTGGTTCGCCGTGCCGCTGGCGGCGCTGCTGCGCCCGGTGCTCGGCTCGGCCACGGTCGAACTGCGGCTCGGCGAGGTGGTTCTCACGCTTCGGGTCGCCGAGGACCCCGGATACGTGGACGGCCCGACCGAGGCGCCGGACGTCGTGGTCGAGACCGACCTGGACACGGTGACGGCCCTGGTCTCCGGGGCGCTCGACATGGACGCCGCGATCACGGGGAGCCGGCTGCGCTGCAAGCGGACCGGGGCCGGGGCGGCATCACCCGAACCGGCGTTCGGCTGACGCGCGCCCCGGCCCCGGGGACCGGACCGCTCAGCGGGACGCGATGCTCACCAGCATCTTGCCGACGTTCTCGCCGCGCATCATGCCGAGGAACGCGTCGACGGCGTTCTCCAGGCCGTCCACCACGGTCTCGCGGTAGCGGATCTTCCCGTCCCGCAGCCAGCCGCCGACCTCGCGCTGGAACCGCTCCTGGAGCTGGGCGTGGTCGGTCACGAGGAACCCGCGCAGGGTCAGCCGCTTGGTGACGACCTGGGTCAGGTTGCGCGGAGCCGGGGACGGCGTCTCCGCGTTGTACTGCGAGATCATCCCGCACACCGCGACGCGGCCGTGCACGTGGAGCGCGGAGATCGCGGCCTCCAGGTGGTCGCCGCCCACGTTGTCGAAGTAGACGTCGATGCCGTCGGGCGCGGCGGCCCTGAGCTGCTCGCGCACCGGGCCGTCCTTGTAGTTGAACGCCGCGTCGAAGCCCAGCTCCTCGGTGAGGAACCGGACCTTGTCCTGGCTGCCGGCCGAGCCGATCACCCGGGACGCGCCCCGCAGCTTCGCGATCTGGCCCACCAGCGAGCCGACCGCGCCGGCGGCGCCGGAGACGAACACGGCGTCGCCCTCCCGCATCTGGGCGACCTCCAGCAGGCCGGCGTACGCGGTGAGGCCGGGCATGCCGAGCACGCCCAGGTAGGCGCCCAGCGGCGCCGCGTCCGGGTCGACCTTCACGGTCTGGTTCGCGTCGACCACCGCGTAGTCCCGCCAGCCCTTGTAGTGCAGGACGACGTCACCGGGGCGCAGCGCGTCGGACTCGGACGCGACGACCTCGCCGACCGCGCCCCCGTCCATGGCCTTGCCCAGCTCCAGCGGCGGCCGGTACGAGGGCCGCTCGTCCATCCAGCCCCGCATGGCGGGGTCGACGCTCATGACGAGGTTGCGGACCAGCACCTGGCCCGGTCCCGGCGCGGGCACCGGCGCGTCGGCCAGCTCGAAGTTGTCGTGGGTGGGCCAGCCCTGGGGGCGGCTGACGAGCCGCACCTCGCGGGCGGTGTCGGGCGGGGTGGGGACGGACATGGTGACCTCCAGGAAGAACACCGCGAACTGTCACTCGCTGACAAAAGACACTACACGACAGAAGGCGTCCGCTGCCGTAAGGTGGGGGACATGGGTGCGGGAGGGGAGCCGCTCGGGCTGCGCGAGCGCAAGAAGCTGCGCACGCGCGCCGCGCTGGTCGACGCCGCGCTCGACCTGTTCACGGCCAACGGCTACGACGCCACCACGGTGGAGGGGATCGCGGCGGCGGTCGAGGTCTCGCCGCGCACGTTCTTCCGGTACTTCGACGGCAAGGAGGACGTGGCGCTGTCCACGCTGGCGGAGCTGGACCAGCTCATGCTGGCCGAGCTGGAACGACGCCCCGCCGACGAGCCGCCGCTCACCGCGCTCCGCGCGGCGTACCGGGCGCTGCTGGCCCACCTCACCGGCCCGGACAGGGCGGCCCTCGTCCGGTTCCTCACCGTGCACCACCTGGTGGAGGCCACCCCCGCGCTGCTCGCCGGCAGCCTGCGCCGCCAGGCCGACGTCGAGCGCCTGGTGACCGCCGAGATCGCGCGACGGGCCGGAGCCGACCGGACCGACCTGCGCCCCCGGCTCCTGGTCCGGCTGGTGCTCGCCGGCGTCCGGGTGGGATTCGAGGCCGGCTGCCGGCGCGGGGTGCTGGACGACCCCGCGCTCCTGGTCGCCACCGTCGAGGAGGCGCTCGACCTGGCCACGGCCGGCGTGCCCGACCGGTGGGGCGCGCCCTGGCGCTGACGGCTGTCCGCCCACGCCCCCAGAGGTACCCACTCGGCGACCGGTGACCCGGCTCCCCGGTGGGCCGCGCTCAGCGCCGACGCAGGAAGGTGCGCTTGCGGAGCGCCTCCTCCAGCGCCTGGTAGGTGCGCTCGACCTCGCGGTCGAGGTGGTTGAGGTCCGGCCGGGCGACCGGGAGCCCGTCCAGCGCGGCCACGTCGGCCGCGCGTTGCGGCGCCAGGTCCTCCAGCGCCGGCAGCGGCTGGATGGTCATCCAGCGCTGCTCCCACAGCGCCTCGACCGCGGCCTCCCACTGGGCCTCCGCGATCACCCGCACGATGTGCTCCCGCTCGCCGGCCTCGGCCAGCTCCTGCCGGGCCCGCACGGCCGCCCTGTCCAGCTCGGCCGCGCGCTCCCGGTCCCGCTGCCGCTGCCGCTCCACCAGCTCCGCCACCCGCGCGGTGATCTCCTTGTAGCGGGCCGCCGCCGATCCCGGGCCGGTCATCGGGCCTCCTCCAGCACGTCGAACGGGATGAGCACCTCGGGCCGCGCGTGCTCGAACCGGTCGAAGAACAGCCCGCGCCGCGCTCTCGGCGACCAGGTGATCACCTGGCCGGCCGCGAGGCTGGCCAGCTCCTGGCCGTGCACGTCGAACGCCACCCACGCGCCGACCTCGTCGGTCGAGCCCAGCGGCAGCATCGCCCTGAGCCGGGCCACCCCGCGCCACCACCCGATCGTGTGCACGCCCAGCTCGGGCCCGTGGCGCAGCACGTGCCGGAGGTTGTCCACCCCCGACCGGGGAGCGCCGGGTTCCTTCCGCTCCAGCACCGCCTGCGCCGCGTCGGCCGCGTACACCACGAGGAAGTGCGGCGGCTCCCGCTCCGCCCCGCTCGTCGAGAGTCGCGCGGTGATCCGCTCGGCCTTGTCGGCCAACAGGTCGCGCAACCGGTCCAGGTCGAGGAGGTCGGCCTCGTGGCCCATCTCCTTCAGGTCGCGCTGGAGCTGCTCACCGGCCGCCCCCGCCTCGTCGATCAGGCAGGCGATGGTGAACGTCGCCTCCCCGGGAGCGTGCTGCCGGCCCAGCGACACCGTCGCGGCGGCCAGGACGCTGCCCGCGTCCCGCGCGGACGAGCCGAGCACGGCGATGTTGCGGCCCGGCCCGCGCGGCAGGGACACCTTCGCCGCGCTGCCGGCGACGTCGATGACCTGCCCGAGCAGCGCGACCGGCGGTCCCTCGCCGCCGGGGGCGAGCGCCAGGAAGTCCCGCACCTCGGTGAGCCGGGGGATCTGGCTGCCGTCGAACAGCCGGGGCTCCTCCAGCGCCGGGGACCGCATCTCCCACAGCCGGACCTGGAGGGCGTCGAAGGTCCCCCTGCTGGTGGCGTCGGGGATCCGCGCGATCCGGTTGCCCAGCCGCACCCCGGACTCGTGGTTGACCACCGCGTGCCGCCGGGGCAGCTCCATCGCGACGTCGTTGGTGTCGGCCAGCACGCGCCGGGCCTTGGGCAGCGCCACCCGCAGGATGAACTGCTCGAAGATCGCCGGCTTGCCCCAGAACGCCTCGATGCTGGACACGTCCTGGCTGGAGAGCACGAGGTGGATGCCCTGGGAGCGACCCCGGCGCGCCACGTCCTCCAGTAGCGCCACGGCCTGGTTGGTCACCGCGTCCCGCTCGGAGAACAGGTACTGGAACTCGTCGATCACCGCGACGATCCTCGGCCAGCGGCCGTCGGGGTCCTCGGCCCGCAGCTCCTCCAGCTTCGTGACCTCGTGCCGCTTGGCCGCGTCCGCCCTCCTGCGCATCTCCTCGGTGAGGAAGCGCAGCAGGGCCAGCCCGAACTCGCGGTCGGTGTTGACGTTCACCCCGACCAGGCGGGCGTGCGGCAGCCAGCTCGGGTCCTTGCGGCCCCGGGTGAACTGGGCGAAGGACACGCCCTCCTTGAAGTCGAGCAGGTACAGCTCCAGCTCGTCGGGCGAGTAGCGGGCGGCCAGCGAGCCGAGCATCGCGTACAGGAAGTTGGTCTTGCCGGAACCGCTCGGCCCGCCGACGAGCACGTGCGGGGAGGCGTCGCCGAGCGTCAGCGACACCGGCTGGCCGTCGTGGTAGCCGACCGGGGCCTGGAGCCCGGTGGTGGACCGGCAGGACCACGTCCGCGCGGGCAGCAGGTCCTCGAAGGAGCACACCCGGCTGCGCCGCCGCACCGCCTCCTCGGCGATGACCGCGCTGGCGCGCAACGCGGCCTGGCGCGGCGGCGGGGGGTCGAGCCGCACCGTCGCGTGCGCGCCGGTCATGGTGCTGCGGCCGATCGGCCCGCTGACCAGGTCGATCGTCTCCACCGGCGAGTTCACCGTGATGGGGATGTCGACGATGACCAGGTGGACGCCGCAGTCCAGCCCGTTGCGCGCGATCCGCTGCAACTTCTGGTGCAGCTCGTCCTTCAGGCGTTCGCGGTGCCCGAACAGCACCGCCACCCGCCACGGCTCGGTGCGCTGGCCGGTGGCCGCCGCCAGCTCGCGCAGCGACGCGTGCCCCTCCACCAGGACGCTGGTGTGGATGCGCCGGATGTGCTCGGCCAGCTCGTCGAGCAGCACGTGGAGCTGCGTCGGGTCGTGCATGGTCAACAGCCCCGCCCTGGTGAGCGGGTACAGCCCCGGCAGCGCCCCGGTGAGCTGGCCGACGTCCCACACGTGGATCTGGACCATGCCGGGCTGGAAGTGGCCGAGCACGCGGAGCAGCAGCGACTCGACCAGCCCCTCCGCCGCCGCCCTGCTCTCGTACGTGGTGCTGACGTGCAGGTGCGCGACGTCGAGGAACGGCACCGCGAGCGGGAACTCCTCCCGCACCGGCGCGCGGTCCACGGCGGCCACGCCCACCCGCCACAGCTCGGGCACGGGCGCCGCGCCGTCGTGCCGCCCCGGCGTGCCCAGCCACCGCTCCCACGGCAGGGAGGCCGCGCCGGGAGCGCTCGCCGCGACCAGCTCGGCGATCTCCGCCGGGCCGCGGCCGGTCCACTCGGCGAAGATCTCCTCGCGTTCGGCCAGCGCCTCCCGCAGCACCGGGGCCAGCACCGGGTTGCGCAGGACCGCGCCCAGCTCCCGCGAGGCCAGCGCCCTGTCGACCCCGTCCTGGCGCACCCACAGCTCGACGACGGCGCGCGCGTGGGCCAACGCCGCCCTGGCGCGCTCCGTGGCCGCGGCGGACAGGGCCGAGGCCACGGCGCGGCGGAACTCCGCGAACGCCGCCTCGATCCGCCTGCGCCGCTCGGTTCGCCTCTCCGAAGGCACTGCCCACCTCACTCGTCGGGGGTAGGGCGCCGTCCGCTGACACCCGCGCCAGGGCCCCGGCGCACCGCCGTGATCACGGTAGCCGCTGCCGCCGGGGGCCGTTCCTCACAGCCGGGTGGCGTACCCGTCCAGGCTGGTGATCGCGGCCACGACCAGCGACAGCGCGTGGTCGACCTGGTCGAGGGCCTTGGCCAGCTCGGGTGGGAGCAGCGGCTCGGGGTGGTTGCGGCCGACGTCCAGGAACAGGCTCCTGGACTCCTCCAGCGACTCCCTGGCCGAGCTGCTGGCGGCGTGCGCCACGCGGAGCTGCTCGCGCACCGCCTCCAGGGCGGCCCGGAGCTCGGCGATCGACGACACGGCTAGAGCCGGCTGGCGAGGCTCTCGGCGGTCGACACCGCCGCGTTGACCGTCTGCTGCGCGTCGCCGATGCTCTGCAACGCCTGCTGGAGCAGGCCGTCGACCTGCCCGGCGTCGCTCTGGCTGGTGCCCTGCATCACCTGGGCGAAGGTCTGCCGCGCCTCCTCGAGGGCCGAGATCGCCTGTTGCAGCGCCCCGACGCTCTCTCCCGCCTTGCCGGTGGCGTGCTGGACTCCCGCACGGACCTCATCGACGCTTGCCATCTCGCCCACGCTCCCCGATCGCGGCCCCGTCCCGCCGGGGTGGCCTCCGGCGCGGGAGCCGCATCGACCTCGACGCTAGTACCGCCGTCCGGCGACGCAAGCAAGATCGTCTCATTGGGCGCGTTCCTTGCGCCGGGTAGGGGTGGGGTGCCCGGACGAACGGTGCCGACCGGCGGCAGTTTCCCGACGTTCGTCTCCTTGTGCCATGTGGTGACGGAATGGTGACAATCCGTAGACCGTATTCGTGACGTGGAAGGACGTAGTCGACATGCTCCGACGTCCCACCCGGGCACGCAGGGCGCTGACCGTCACCGCGGCCGCGCTCGCCGCGGTGACGGCGCTGGCGGTGACCGCGCCCGCCTCGGGCGCCGCCACCGACCCGGCCGCGCCGCCGACCACCGAGCTGTTCACCGTCACCTCCCCTGGCGAGGACCCGGGGGCGTTGGCCCAGCGGCTGGTCGAGCACGGCCTCGACGTCGTCACCCGGGACGGCGACAGGGTGGTCGTCCTCGGCACCGAGCACACGCGGGAGGAGCTGGACCGGCTCGGCGTCCAGACCGTGCACGCCGAGGCCGTGCCGGCGGTCAGCCAGGCCGAGGCCGCCGCCACGCCCCCGCTCCCCCGACGCCTCGCCGACCGGCAGTACCCGACCTTCTACGGCGGATACCGCACCGTGCATGGCTTTCACCAGTTCGTCTCCGACGTGGCCGAGCACTACCCGGAGCTGGCGCGACGCGTGCCGTACGGCGACTCCTGGCTGCGCGCCCAGAGCCCCGGCCAGGGCAACGAGCTGACGGCGCTGTGCCTCACCGCGCGGGCGGAGCAGGGCTGCCAGGTCCGGCCGGACTCCCCGAAGCCGCGCTTCCTGCTGATGGCGCAGATCCACGCCAGGGAGATCACCACCAGTGAGACCGCCTGGCGGTTCATCACCCGGCTGGTGGATGGCTACCGCGACGACGCCGAGATCACGGCGCTGCTCGACGGCACCGAGGTCTGGGTGGTCCCGCAGGTCAACCCGGACGGCATCCAGACCGTGGAGGAGGGGCTGGCCGCCGGGGACGTCAGCGCCAACAGCCGCGCGTGGCAGCGGAAGAACCGCGACGACGCCAACTCCGAGAAGCCGTGCTCCGGCCCGTGGCAGTCCTCGCAGGAGGGCATCGACCTCAACCGCAACTGGGACTCGCACTGGGGAGGGGCGTCGACCTCGAAGAACCCGTGCAGCCTGGTGTACGCCGGGCCGAAGGCGGCGTCGGAGCCGGAGACCACCGCGCTCGCGGCGTTGTTCGAGCGGCTGTTCCCCGACCAGCGCGGCCCCGCCGAGACCGACGCCGCGCCCCCGACCACCCGCGGCGCGATGGTCACCCTGCACACCTACGGCAACCTCGTGCTCTTCCCGTGGGGCCACGACAAGAACGTGAAGACGCCCAACGACGTGGGCCTGCGGTCGATGGCCTTCCGGATGAGCCACTTCAACGGGTACAACACCGGCCAGCCCGGCGAGGTGCTGTACAACGCCTCCGGCGGCACCGACGACTGGACCTACGACCGTCTCGGCATCGCCTCGTTCACCTTCGAGATCGGGCCGGGTTCGGGTGACTGCACCGGGTTCTTCCCCGAGTACCGGTGCCAGGACCGGTTCTGGGAGCTGAACGGGCCGGCGTTGTTGTACGCGGCCAAGGCCGCTCGCTCGCCGTACACCAGCGCGCTCGGCCCGACGATCTCCGGCGTGACCGTGCAGCGGGCGCGCAGCGACTGGGCCTCGGTGACGGCGAAGGCCGACGACGACGCCTACGGCGGCCGGGGCGTGAACCGGCCGGCCGCCCAGAAGGTCGTCGCCGCCGAGGTGTACGTCGCGAAGGCCCCGTGGGAGGGCGGCGTCGCGCAGGCGCTGGAGGTGCGCGGTGACGGGTCCACTGTGGACATCGGTGGGGTCTTCGACGCCGCCGGCGACACCGGGGAGCACCGGCTCGTCTACGTGCGGGCCAAGGACGCGGACGGGAACTGGGGGCCGGTGACGGCCGCCTGGCTGCCGCCCCGCACGAACGACTGAGCCCTTCGCGGGCCGGTGACAGCGAGGAGCCCGGGCCGGCTCGTCCGGCCCGGGCTCCTGCCGTTTCGGGCACGCGGTCCGTCAGTTCCTCGGGGAAGTGGGCGGCGCCGCGTGGCCGCTCCCGTTGATCGACCGAGATCTTTGTGAAGCGTTCGTGGGCTTCCTGCCTCGTCTGAAGGCACACCCTTCTTCATTGCCGGGACGGACGCGGAACCGAGATTGTCCACAGTGGACTTCTGTGGGGTCGCGCGAGGACCCCGCGTCGGCCGGGAGCGCTGTCGCCGGTGTGGATCAGCGAGGGACGGGCGAGGGGATCTCGGCGGCCACCTCCACCGCGACGACCCCCGTCATCGGCGGGTCGGCGCGCCGCCACCCGGAGACCACCGTCCGCTCCGTCCGTTCCGGCGGCGTCCACCCGGTGCCGCCCAGCGCCGCCACCACCCGCTCCACCGCCCGCGCGGGGTCACCGTCCACGCGCCCGAGGTCGAAGCCCACCCGGATCGCGGTCGCGTGCCGCGCCACACCCGTCAACCGGGCCTCGCGGGTGACCCGGCTGGCGACCGCGCGGGACTGCCACTGCGCGCCCGCCTCCCGGTCGGTGGCCACGTCGACCCACAGCCGCAGGCGCGGCCCCGTGCCGTCGTCGACGGGTTCCGGTTCGGCGTCGGACTCCGGGAGATCCGGCGTGCCGGGGGCGAAGTCGCCGGAGGCCGGCTGCCACCCGGTCCCGGTCCACGCCTCGACCAGCAGGCGTTCCCCGCCGGGCACCAGGAGGGCCACCAGGTCGGGGTCGTCGACCACCGTCCACGCGGTCGGCGGCTCGCACGACACCCGTCCGGTCGCGAACCCGGGCCCCAGCGCGCGGAGCAACGAGCGGACCGACCGGCTCAACGCCGCGGCGGCCGTCGAGCCCACCCGCTCGCCGGGCGTGACGCGGACCGTGACCGACCAGCAGCCCGGGTCCTCGTCCGAGCAGTCCACGGTCTCCACCACCCGGCCGCCCACCCTCTCCTGGAGGGCGCGGCACGCGGCGCGGGCCTGGGCAGCACCGTCGGCGGCGACCACCGCGGTGACCAAAAGCTCCAGCTCCTCGTCCATCGCGCCCCGATTGTTCCGCAGGGGCCGACGGCGCCCGCCGGCGGCCGGCGAGGACGCGTTCTCGCAGGTGGCGCGGGGGAGAGGTGAGGGGTCTCCCGAACGACGCGGAGGCGGGGCCCCGAGGGGACCCCGCCTCCGCGCGCGGTGTTCAGGGATCAGGCGTTCAGCGCCTGCTCGCCGTCCAGGGTGACCGCGGCGGCGTGCACCACGGCCGCGATCCGCAGGGCCTCGTGCACGGTCTCCCGGGGCACGCCGGCGTCCCGCAGCGTCTTCTCGTGCGACTCCAGGCAGACGCCGCAGCCGGTGATGGCCGAGACCGCCAGGCTCCACAGCTCGAAGTCGACCTTCTCCACGCCGGGGTTGCCGATCACCTGCATGCGCAGGCGGGCGGGGAGGTTGTTGTACTCCGGGTCGCCAACCAGGTGCTTGGCCCGGTAGTAGATGTTGTTCATCGCCATGATCGAGGCGGCGGCCTTGGCGGCCTCCGTGGCCTCCGGCGACAGGTGCTCGGCGGCCTCCTCCGCCAGCTCCCGCAGCACCGTGGCGTTGCGGGAGGCGACGGCCACCGCGAGCACCGTGCCCCAGAGCTGCTGCTTGGGCAGCGTGGAGGTGCCGATCACCGAGCCCAGGTTGAGCTTGGTGTCCTTGGCGTAGGCCGGCAGCGCCTGCTTGAGCGCCTCCAGCGACATCAGGCCTCCACCATCAGCTTGGCGACGTCCAGGGTGTCCTGGCCCTTGTTCCAGTTGCACGGGCACAGCTCGTCGGTCTGGAGGGCGTCGAGCACCCGCAGGACCTCCTCGACGTTGCGGCCGACGGAGCCGGCGGTGACCATCGCGAACTGGATCACGTTGTCCTGGTCCACGATGAAGGTGGCCCGCTGCGCCACGCCGTCCTCGCCCAGCACGCCGCAGGCGGTGGACAGCTCGCGCTTGATGTCGCTGAGCATCGGGAACGGCAGGTCGCGCAGGTCGGGGTGGTTCTTGCGCCACGCGTAGTGGACGAACTCCGAGTCGACGGAGACGCCGAGGACCTGGGCGTCCCGGTCGGCGAACTCGCCGTTGAGCCGGCCGAAGGTGGCGATCTCGGTCGGGCAGATGAAGGTGAAGTCCTTGGGCCAGAAGAAGACGACCCGCCACTTGCCCTGGTGGGACTTGTGGTCGATGGTCTGGAACGCGTTGTCCGCGTCCAGCGACACACACGCGGTCAGCGCGTACTCGGGGAACTGCTGGCCGACGGTCAGCACCATGCCTCCAGGTGGGTTGTCGACGACGTCCACCCCATGGCAGCAGGAACCGATTGATAGGAGAAATCGGAAGCGCCAACTAGACTGATCGGACGTGCGGATCAATCCGTCCGGACCAAGCCTCAGTCAACTCCGCGCCTTCCTCGCCGTGGCGGAGTTCCTGCATTTCAGGGCCGCGGCCAGCGCGCTCGGCGTCAGCCAGCCCACGCTCTCGGCCGCCGTCGCCGGCTGCGAGGAGGCCCTCGGCACGCGGCTTGTGGAACGCACCACACGCCGCGTGATGCTGACCACGGCGGGGGAGCGCCTCGTGCCTCGCGTCCGGGCCGTCCTGGACGCGGTGGACGCCCTGGTCGACGAGGCCGAGGCGGTGGGGCGGCCGTTCGTCGGCCCGCTCCGGCTGGGCATCATCCCGACCGTCGCGCCCTACCTGCTGCCGGTCGCGCTGCACGGCCTGCGCAGCGCCTTCCCCGGCCTCGAACCCGAGGTGCACGAGGAACGCACCGCCCGGCTGCTGGAGGGCCTGGCCACCGGGCGGTTGGACGCCGCCATCCTCGCGCTGCCCGCCGGCGGGCGCGGGCTGGTCGAGATCCCGCTCTACTCCGAGGACTTCGTGCTCGTCGTGCCGAGGGGCCACGGCATCGCCGGCTCGGCCGGCGTCGCCCGCTCGGTGCTCCGCGAGTTGGAGGTCCTCCTGCTGGAGGAGGGGCACTGCCTCCGGGACCAGGCGCTGGACGTCTGCCGGGAGGTGGGCGGCAGGGTCGAGACCGCCACGAGGGCGGCCAGCCTCGGGACCCTCGTGCAGCTCGTCGCCGCCGGGATGGGCGTGACGCTGCTGCCCGAGACCGCCGTCCCCGTCGAGACCCGGCGCGCCGGGTTGTCCGTCGCCCACTTCGGCGCTCCCGCGCCCGGCCGGCGGATCGGCCTCGTGCACCGGGAGAGCGCCGGCCGGTCGGTCGAGTTCGCCGAGATCGCCGCGCAGCTCCGCCGCGCCGTCCGCACCCGCCGCCTCCCCGTCCGCCTCACCCGCTGACCGTCCCCTGTCCGGTGGCTCGCGCCGAACCGACGCGCAGACCCTCGACCAGGCCGACTTCGACGAGCGGCAGCCGGAACGTCTGTCGGCGCGCTATCGGGGGAGTTGGGACTCCACGGCCTGGGCGACGGCCATCGCGTCGGCGCAGGGGTCCTTCCCCGCGAACTTCCCGTGGTGGTAGGTCAACTCCACGTCGATGCTTCCCCGGCCATAGGCGAAAGCCTGAGTGCACAGCCCGTGCCCCGATCCGCCCCTCACAACGATCCGTGCTCCAGGGCGCCCGTTGACCTTGTTGTCCTCGAACTCCGCGTACTTGTCCCTGTTGCCCCGGAGGCGGTCGAGGTCGATGTCCTCGTTCTTGGAGACCAAGACGACGAAGGGATCGCCCCGGTACTGGCAACCGACTCCGTTCAGGACCTTCTCGGGTTCCTTCGCGTTCGGCTGACCGAGGCCGAAGGACGTGGCCTTCTCCGGCGGGAGGAGGTCGCACGGGTTGACCTCGCTGATGTCCTCGTGTCCACCCGCGGGGTTTGAGGACGCTCCTGGGGTGGTGGGTGTTCCACCGACCGCGCCACCACAACCGGTGAGGAGGAGAGCGGCCGCCGTGAGAAGGCAGGGGACCACGGAGCGGGTGTGGAGGTGACTCATCGGACGTCTCCTGGGAATCCGCGGCGCCCGTCCTCGTCAGCCTGCTGGTACGCCCGGCCGGCCGCCTCGAAGGTCCTGGCCATGTTCTCCAGGATGTCCTGGGCCTTCCGGAGCAGGGGGATGAGGGACGGGGGTCCGCCGTCGACCTTCTTCGCGAACTTGTCCGCGAGTTGCTCACCGATGCGGCACTCGCCGAGGTCTTGGACCAGGCCGACTTCGACCAGTGGCAGCCGGAACGTCTGTCGGCTCGCTATCGGGGGAGTTGGGACTCCACGGTCTGGGCGACGGCCATCGCGTCGGCGCAGGGGTCCTTCCCCGCGAACTTCCCGTGGTGATAGGTCAACTCCACGGCAATGGTGCCCTTCCCGTAGCTGAACTGTTGTGCGCACACGCCGTTGCCCGCGCCACCACCGACGACGACCAGCGCGCCGGTTCGTCCGTTGACCCGGTTCTCCTCGAACCGGTCGTAGGTGTGCCGGATCTTCCTGAAGTCGTCCAGGGCGAGGTTGTCGTTCCTGACCAGCCAGACGGTGAAGGGATCTCCCGGGTAGCGGCAGCCCATTCCCTTCAGTCGCTCCTCGGGTTCGGCGCGCGCGGGTTGCCTGAGACCGAAGGGCTCCGCCTTGCCGGCGGGCAGGAGCGCACAGGGATTGACCTTGGTGATCTCCTCCTCGGCCCGGGCGCCGTCAGTGGACCGATCGGGAGTGGTGGGAGTGCCGCCGACCGCGCCTCCACACCCCACGAGGGCGAGAACGGAGACGGCGGTCAGCGCGGTGCGGGTGGTTCGGGCCGTGGCCTGGCTCATTCGTCGCCCCTGGAGAACGCCCGGCGGTTGTCGTCGTCCGCTTGGTGGTAGGCCCGTCCGGCGGCCTCGAAGGTGCGGGCCATGTTCTCCAGGATGTCCTGGGCCTTCCGGAGGAGGGGGATGAGGGACGTGGGTCCGCCGTCGGCCTTCTTCGCGAACTTGTCCGCGAGTTGCTCACCGATGCGGCACTC
Organism: Streptoalloteichus tenebrarius; assembly: GCF_024171885.1. GTDB lineage: Bacteria > Actinomycetota > Actinomycetes > Mycobacteriales > Pseudonocardiaceae > Streptoalloteichus > Streptoalloteichus tenebrarius. The sequence goes on from NZ_JAMTCP010000055.1 coordinate 17,747, forward strand.
GCCGAATCCGCTCGTCCTCTGGAGGTTCTGAGCGTCCTCCAGGGCTTCGTTGAGCCGGTCCTTGTGGTCCCGGCAGGCTTTCGCCGCGTTGGTCGCGGCCTCGGGGGTGACGCGGAAACCACCCGAGGTGACCGCCGCGTCGAGATCGGCCTGTTGTCGCCGGATGCCACTCAGCATCGACGCGGCCTGTTGGAAGTCGTCCGAACTCGGGTTGGCCATCGTGTCTCCTCGACCCCGTCGCTCATGTCACGCGCCCGCACAACCGTGTGCGCGTGATCGGCACGCCGAGGGGAGGAGGGCTTCGAACCTACGAGGGTGGGACGTCCCGAAGCGGTGGGCGAGGGGCATGGAACACCTCCGGCCGACGATCATTGATCATCGCCGACCGGAGGTGCCAGGCCTGTGCCCCGAAGGGACGAGGCGTTCAGTTCCGCGGTTGGACCAGGTACGCGCGCTCGCCGGGCGCCCACTGGAACACCCCGCCGCCCGTCCGGACGTGGACCGGTCCGCCCGGCGCTCCGTCGACCGCCACCACCTCGCCCACGGGGCCGATCGGGCCGAACAGCCGCACCCACTGGCCCGGCCGCAGGTCGAGTGGGTCCACCCGGCCGAGTGGCCGGACGTGGGAGGCGGGACGCAGCCGCGCCGTGACCAGCTTCCACAGCCCGTAGACGGCGACTCCGCCCGGGATGGACAGCAGGGACACCGTGCCGGTGGGCAGGGCGGTGATCAGCAGTAGCCAGGCCGCCACCCCCGCGAGCGCCGCGGAGCTGACCACCCGGCCGCCGATCACGATCCACCCGGTGGTGCGGACCGTGCCGTCGGCGAGCAGGCCGCGCGGGCGGGGGACCGACGGGAGCGTCTGGGTCGCGGTCTCCACGACGGGCATCCGCGCGGTCGTCGGGTCGGGAACGTGGTTCGTCGTCATCGCCTCAGCCCTGCTTCCAGCGCAGCTTGCCCTTGCTGTCCGGCGCGCACACCATCGGCGTGCCCTTCGAGGTGACGCCCCTGGCGCCCTCGGGGGAGCAGAACGCCCCCGGGTGCACGACCGGTCCCGTGCCGCCGCTGTGGTCGTCGTCCTGCTGCGGCGGCGGGTTGTGCGTGGGCTGGGGCGGCGGCGGGGCCGGCGGGGTGGTGACCGGCGGCTGCGCCGTCGGCTCCGGTGTCGGCTCCGGCGTGGTCGTCGGCGGTGCCGTGGTGGTCGGCGGTGCCGTGGTGGTCGTCGTGGTGGGGGCCGAGGTCGTGGTCTCGGTCGTCGTGGTCGTCGACGAGACGGTCGTCGTGGTGGGGGCCGTGCTGGTCGTGCTCGGCGCCGGGGACGCCGGCGGCGGCGCCTTGCCGGCCGCCGCGATCATCAACGCGACGAACAGCCCCACCACGGACGCCCCGGCGCGTTGCCAGAGCGGCGCCTTCCACCACCATCGTCGCAGCCCGTCGGGCTGCCGGGCCTGTTCCACCGCGACCGGCAAGCGTGCCTCCCTCGTCCTGGACGAGGGGGTGATCGGCCCTCACCCGGTCGGTGTTACGGGTGAGGGCCGACCGGCCTACAGCGGGAAGAACGCGCTGGTCGAGATCCTGCCGTGCTGGCAGACCGGGCCGTAGGACCACGTCACGGTGAAGGGCTGGGTCTCGTCCGGCGGGATCACCGCGATCTCGGCCGGCTCGGGCTGACACGGGCGGTCCTCCGGCTCGCCGGCCCCGGGCACGACGCCCCAGCGCAGGTTCGCCGCGGCCCGCCCGCCCGGCGCCAGCCGGACGAACTGCGGCCCCGGGTTGTCCGCCCGCTCCACGTTCGTCGCCAGCGGCGAGCGGTCCTTCCCCCGCAGCTCCATCCCCGCGTACCCCTGGAGGGTGCAGGGACGGTCACCGGTGTTGGTCACGACCAGTCGCGCGTAGCGGTTGCCCGCGCCCGAGTCCTGCATCTCGACCACGCCGCTCAGCGTGCGCGCGTCGCACCGCCCCTCGCTGGCGCGCGAGGTCGGGGCCGGCCCGCCGTCCGGCGCGGTCGTCGGACCGGAGCCCCCGGTCGCCGTGGTGGTTCCCCCGCCGCCGGTGGTGGTCACCGTCGGCGGCGCGGTGTCGGCCGGTGGGCGGTCGGGTCCGCACCCCGCGAGTGCGAGTCCTGCTAACAGAATCGTCAAGGTCGGCTTCAACGCGACCACCTCCAGTCACCGGGGGTTCCCGCCGTGGCGCGGTTTCCCACCTCCAGGACGTGTGACGTGGGGCGAAGTACGCCGAAAACCGGGGAAAACACTCGAAAGGCCTCAGGTGACCGGCCATCCGTGGGGTAGCGCGGGCATGCGATGGAGGTCGTCCAGGTTGGTCCAGACGTAGGTCCAGCAGACGGAGCCGTCGGGCAGGCGGACGCGGACGCGGCGGAACTCCTCGCCCTCGTAGCGGTCGAGCCGGGGCAGGGCCGCGGCCGGGTCCCGGAGGGTCAGCACCTGGCCGGGCACGAGGTCGTCGCTGTCCAACCGCAGCGCCGGGTAGCCGCGCCCGGTGTCGTGCACGACGCCGGGCAGCGTGGCGGGCCGACCGGGGCCGACGACGAACGGAGCCAGCAGCGGCCACCCGGCCGCGCCGGGCTGGAGGGTCCCGTAGACGAAGAGCCGGTCCGGCCACTCGTCGGCGCGCGGTGGTCCGTCCACTTCGGACACATCAAGCCCGTCCGGTCCCGCTTCGCCGCGCAGCGCCAGCGCGTCCGACTGTCCAATGTCGACACATCGGACCGGTCGGCCGTCGACGAGCAGCGGGAGCCGCACCTGGCTGGCGGCCGTGTACGCCCAGGGCGCGTCGACCGTCGCGCCGTCCTCCAACACGACGCGCCCGGTCCGCACCCTGGCCAGCCGGTAGCGCTCGCCCCGCCCCTCGCACCGGTCGAGCGCCAGCACCTGCTCCGGCGTGGCCAGCCAGACCGCGTGGCTCTCCACCGCCCCTGGGCGGGCGCAGAGCGTGGCCGGGCGCTGCCCGTCCCTGGCCCTGAGCCCGGCGGCCCACACGGCGGCGAGGTCGTAGGTCGTCGCCCTGATCAGGACGACCGGGCCGGGAAGGCCGAGGTGCTCGCGCAGCCAGGTGAGCTTGGCCGGGTTGCGGTTGGAGCCGTACGTGAGCAACGGGACGCGCGCCGCGACCGGCGGGGCGTCCCGTTCGGCGAGCCAGTCGTCCAGGTCGCGCCGGCCGACCCGCCATCCGGCGCAGGCGGCCTGGTCCGGCCGGAGGGGCCAGCCCCTGCCGCCGTGGTGGACGTACGAGTGGCCGGGCACACTGCCAGGGTAGGGGTCGGCCGGATGCTCGGCATCGACGAACGGCGCGACCACGACCGACACGGTAGGAAGACGGTGGACGGCCGAACCATGGAATGGGTGGATGGTCACATCCTGACCATCGACCAGACGAGACTGCCCGAGATCACCCCGTTGCGACTGTCCACAGTGGACGACGTCGTGGACGCGATCCGCCGCCTCGCGGTGCGCGGCGCCCCGCTGATCGGCGTGACCGGCGCGCTCGGCGTCGCGCTCGCCGCGCGGCACGCCGCCGAGGGCGGCTACGAGCCGCGCCGCGTCCGCGCCGACGCCGAACGCATCGCCTCCGCCCGCCCCACGGCGGTGAACCTGCGCTGGGCGGTGAACCAGGTGCTGCCGCACGTCGAGGCCGGCCCGGACGCGGTGCTCGCCGCCGCGCTGGAGCTGCTGGAGGCGGACGTGCGCACCAACGAGGCGCTCGCCCGCCGGGGCGCCGCGCTGCTGCGCGAGCTGGTGGGCGACCGGCCGATGAGCCTGCACACGCACTGCCACACCGGCGCGTTCGCGTGCGTCGCCTGGGGCACGGCGTTGGGCATCGTGCGCGCGCTGCACGAGGACGGCCTGGTGCGCCAGGTGCTCGCCGACGAGACCCGGCCGCTGCTCCAGGGCGCCCGGATCACCGCGACCGAGCTGTCCCGCATGGGCGTCGACCACCGCGTGGTGGTCGACGGCGCGGGCCCCGGCCTGATCGCCAGGGGCCTGGTCGACGCGGTGGTCGTCGGGGCCGACCGCGTCGCGGCCAACGGCGACGTGGCCAACAAGGTCGGCACCTACCCGCTGGCCCTGGCCGCGGCCCGCGCCGGCGTCCCGTTCGTGGTGGCCGCGCCCGAGTCGACGGTCGACCCGGACACGCCGGACGGCGCGGCGATCGAGATCGAGGAGCGGGACGGCGACGAGGTGCTCGCCTTCGCCGGGCGTCGCACGACGCCCGAGGGCAGCGGCGCGCTCAACCCCGCCTTCGACGTCACGCCGGCCGACCTGGTCACCGCCGTCGTCACCGAGAAGCGCGTGGTGCGGCCCGCCGCCGGCGAGCGGATGGCGGGCGAGTAGGCCCGGCGACCACCGGCCGGCCGGAGGCGGAGCCGCCTCCGGCCGACCGGTCGCCCGGTCGGGAACACGGGCGCACCCCTCCGCGCTTGGTGAGAATGTGACAGTGGAGTTGGCTGAGTTCCCCGAGGACTGGTCGTCGGCCCTGGTGGTCGTGGCGCACCCCGACGACATGGAGTACGGCGGCGCGGCGGCCGTGGCGCGCTGGACGGCGCAGGGCAAGAAGGTCGTGTACCTGCTGGCCAGCCGGGGCGAGGCGGGCATCGACGGCATGGCGCCCGACGAGTGCGCCGAGGTGCGGGTGCGCGAGCAGGTCGCGAGCGCGGCCGAGGTGGGCGTGGACGTCGTGGAGTTCCTCGACCACCCCGACGGGATGATCGAGTACGGTCTGCCGCTGCGCAGGGACGTGGCGCGGGCGATCCGGCGGCACCGCCCCGAGGTGGTGCTCGTGGTCAACCACCGCGAGACCTACGGCGGCACGTTCCTCAACATGGCCGACCACCGCGCCGTGGGGCAGGCCGGCATCGACGCGGTGCGCGACGCCGCCAACCGCTGGGTGTTCCGCGAGCTGGCCGACGAGGGCCTGGAGCCGTGGGATGGGGTCCGGCACCTCGCGGTGATCGCCTCGCCCGACGCCACCCACGCCGTCGACGTCACGGAGAGCTTCGAGGCAGGTGTGCGCTCGCTGCTGCACCACCGCGCCTACCTCGACGGGCTGGGGCCGGACTGGCCGAAGCCGGAGGTGTTCCTCCGCCAGGGCGCGGAGCAGGTGGCCGAGCGCTTCGGCGGTCGGCTCGGCGTGTCCTTCGAAATGCTCTGACGAACCGCTCCGACTCGGGACCACCGCCGGGCCCACGCGACCCGCGCGGGCGCGGCGGCGGCCTCCGGTCACCTGGTCAGTCGAACAGGACGACGCTGCGCAGGACCTCGCCCCGCTCCATCCGCTCGAACGCGCCCTCGACGCCGTCGAGGGCGATCCGCTCCGAGACGAACCGCTCCAGCGGCAGCCGGCCCTGGAGGTGCAGGTCGACCAGGGTCGGGAAGTCCCGCTCCGGCAGGCAGTCGCCGTACCAGGAGGACTTCAGCGCGCCGCCCCGCGAGAAGACGTCGAGCAGCGGCAGCTCGATCCGCATCTCCGGGGTGGGCACGCCGACGAGCACGACCGTGCCGGCCAGGTCGCGGGCGTAGAACGCCTGCCGCCACGTCTCCGGCCGGCCCACCGCGTCGATCACCACGTCCGCGCCGAACCCGCCGGTCAGCTCGCGGACGCGCTCCACGACGTCGCCCTCGCGGGCGTCGATCACGTCGGTCGCGCCGAAGTCCCTGGCCCACTCCAGCTTCCTGGGGTCGACGTCCACGCCGATGATCCGCGTCGCCCCCGCCAGTTGGGCGCCGGCGATCGCCGCGTCCCCGACGCCGCCGCAGCCGATCACCGCGACGCTGTCGCCCCTGCCCACCTCGCCGGTGTTGATGGCCGCGCCCAGCCCGGCCATCACCCCGCAGCCGAGCAGTCCCGCGACCTCGGGGGCCACCGCGCGGTCCACCTTGGTGCACTGTCCACTGTGGACAAGGGTGCGCTCGGCGAACGCGCCGATCCCCAGCGCCGGCGACAACGGCTGGCCCGAGGCCAGGGTCATGGGCTGGCTCGCGTTGAACGTCGAGAAGCAGTAGGCCGGCCGCCCGCGCCGGCAGGCGCGGCAGGTCCCGCACACCGCGCGCCAGTTGAGCACCACGAAGTCGCCGGGGGCCACGTTCGTCACCCCCTCGCCGACCTCGACCACCTCGCCGGCCGCCTCGTGCCCGAGCAGGTACGGGTAGTCGTCGCCGATCCCACCCTCCCGGTAGTGCAGGTCCGTGTGGCAGACCCCGCAGGCCAGCACCCGGACCACGGCCTCGCCGGGCCCGGGGTCGGGCACCACCACGGTGGTCACCTCGACCGGCTCGCCCCTGCCGCGCGCGACGACGCCGCGCACCTCGTGTGGCATGACCGCCTCTCCTTCCCTGGCTGCCCCCGGATCGGACGAGCCGGGGGCGCTCGCCGTCCACGATGATCTCCCGTGCCGGCCGGCCCTCCGCCGGAGCCCGGAGCGGTTCAGTCCCGGTGCAAACGGGCTGTGCGCGACATCTCGGCCGCGTCGAGCAGCGCCGCGGCCGCGGCCCGCCCCGCGCTCGCCGCGCCGGAGGCCCCGTGCACGGCGGCGGTCACGATCGAGCCCTCCACGACGAGCAGGAGCTGGTTGGCCAGCGCGCGCCCGGCCCCGGGGACGGCCTGCTCGGCGAGCTGGGTGAGGTAGGCCAGCAGCGCCTCCTTGTGCCGGCGGGTGGCCGCCGCGACCGCGGGGGAGACCTCGCCCAGCTCGCCGTGGGCGTTGATGAACGCGCAGCCCCGGAAACCGGGCTCGGCGAACCACAGCCCGAGCCAGTCGAACACGGCCAGGATGGCGTCTCTGGGGTGGTCGGCCGCCGAGCGCACGTAGTCGGCCAGCGCCGCGCGCCATCGCCGGTCCGTGCGGTCGAGGTAGGCCGTCACCAGCTCCTGTTTGGAGTGGAAGCAGCGGTAGAGCCGTTTGAGCGACACACCGGAGGCGCTCCGGATGTCGTCGATGCCGACCGACTGTAGGCCGCGCTCGTAGAACAACGCCTCGGCGGCGTCCAGCACCCGCTGGCTGGCCTCTTCGTCGTCCACACCCTTCCCCTTCCTAAGAGAACGGCCGTTCTCTAGGGTAGCCCCATGATCGGGAGAACCAGCGTTCTCAGGGGCGTTGTGCTCCGGTCGAGCGTGTCGCGTCGCCGAGGAGAGTGATCGCTGATGGGTCCGTTGGCCCCACCCTTCACCGAGGACACCGCCCGCGCCAAGGTCCGGGCCGCCCAGGACGCGTGGAACACCCGCGACCCCGACCGGGTCGCGCTCGCCTACACCGAGGACTCGGTCTGGCGGAACCGCGACGAGTTCCTCGTCGGCCGCGAGGAGATCAGGGAGTTCCTGCGCCGCAAGTGGGCGCGGGAGCTGGACTACCGGCTGCGCAAGGAGCTGTGGGCGTTCACCGGGAACCGCATCGCCGTGCGCTTCCGCTACGAGTGGCACGACGCCGACGGTCAGTGGTGGCGCGGCTACGGCAACGAGCTGTGGGAGTTCGACGAGCGCGGCCTGATGCGGCGTCGCGAGGCGAGCATCAACGACGTCCGGATCGACGAGGCCGACCGGGAGCTGGTCGACTGACGAGTCGACTGGCGAAAGGGGCGACGAGGCGACTCGGTCGCCGGTCACGTCATGTCCACAGTGGACGGTAGAAGGGCGTGGGCCGTGGAGGCGGCGGCAGGGCCATGCCCGTGGCCGTGGCGGTCGCCGACGGGCGTTCGACCGGCGGCTCGGGGGGAGGTCGGGAGCGCCAACCACGGGCCGGAGCCAGGGCTCGCCCCGACGTCACGTCGATCTCATTAACGGCGATTTGACGGGCGTCCCGGTGCCTGGCTGACCCAGGTCACATCCCTCAGGTCCCCCTTCCCGCTGTTCGTGCCCTAGAGTGGCGGGCTGCGCCGGCCGTCCCCGGCGGCGCGGCCCGTTCGGACATGCACGACGACTCGTCGACCCCGGCTCCCGACACCCCTCGTCGGTCGCCGCACGGGTGGACACGGCAGCGGGAGGAGGGACTGGGCTTGGCGATGGTGGATGGCCGTCGGACGGCCAGTCAGCGTCCAATGGATCACGGGGGCGCCGGCACGCCGGCCCGGATCCGCGAGTTCCTCGACCGCGAGCGCCCCGCGACGCCGTGCGTCGTCGTCGACCTCGACACCGTGCGCGAGCGGTACGCCGAGGTCAGCGAGGCCCTGCCGGAGGCCCGGCTCTTCTACGCCGTCAAGGCCAACCCGGCCCCCGAGGTCGTGCGCCTGCTCGTCGGCCTCGGCGCGTCCTTCGACGTGGCCAGCCCCGCCGAGATCGACCTGTGCCTGGCGCAGGGCGCCACCCCGGAGTCGATCTCCTACAGCAACCCGATCAAGAAGCGGTCCGAGATCGCGCACGCGCACGCCGCCGGGGTGCGGCTGTTCGCGTTCGACAGCGAGCAGGACCTGGAACACCTCGCGGCCGAGGCGCCCGGCGCCTCGGTGTTCTGCCGGCTGCTGATCCACTCCGACGGCGCGCGGACCCCGTTCGGCAAGAAGTTCGGCTGCGCCAGGGAGATGGCCGCCGACCTGCTCGTCAGGGCCGCCGAACTCGGGCTCGACCCCTGCGGTGTGTCGTTCCACGTCGGCTCGCAGCAGACCGACCCGGGCGCGTGGGAGGTCGGCGTCGCCGACGCCGCCTGGGTCTTCCGCGCGGTCGCCGGGCGCGGCGTCCACCTGAGACTGCTCAACCTCGGCGGCGGCTTCCCCGCCTCCTACGTGGAGGCCACCCCGTCGCTGTCGGTCTACGGCAAGGCCGTCCAGGAGGCCGTGACCCGCCACTTCGGCGACGCCGCCCCCGAACTCGCGGCCGAGCCCGGCCGGGCCATCGTGGGCGACGCCGGCGTGCTGCGCACCGAGGTCGTGCTGGTCTCCCGGAAGTCCTACGACGACGAGCACCGCTGGGTCTACCTGGACGCCGGCCGCTACAACGGGTTGGCCGAGTGCGAGGGCGAGGCCATCGCCTACCGCATCGTCACGCCGCGCGACGGCGGCCCGGTCGGGCCGGTCGTGCTCGCCGGGCCCACCTGCGACGGCGACGACGTCCTCTACCAGCGCACGGTGTACGAGCTGCCGCTGGACCTGCGGGCCGGCGACCAGCTCGACATCCTCAGCGCCGGCGCCTACACCGCGAGCTTCGCCTCGGTGTTCTTCAACGGGTTCTCCCCGTTGCCGACCCACTGCATCGGTGCCAGGGGCTGACGCGGCCGGGCGGCGGGACCACCCTCGCCGCCCGGTGGCCGCCCCGCGCGTCCGGCGCACCGCCCACCGACGTCCCCCTCGGTGATCCACCGGTCCCCACCCTCCCGTGTGGCGGGTGGTCCTCCATGCGCACAGGGCGTGCGTGATCGAGATGGTTGGGAGTGATAGATGTTCGCTGACCCGGGAGCGGTGCAGACCGTCGGGCTGTTCGCCGGGCAACACGTACTCGCCGAGCTGGAAGGGGTCGACGCGGCCCTGCTCGACGACGAGCCGTTCCTCCGCCGCACGCTGACCGAGGTCCTGGACCTGGCCGGTGCGACGGTGTGTGACGTGATCTCCAAGCAGTTCGAGCCGCAGGGCGTCACGGTGCTGGCCCTGCTGAGCGAGTCCCACGCCTCGGTGCACACGTACCCGGAGCGGGGCGCGCTGTTCGTGGACGTGTTCACCTGCGGGGACCGGGCCAAGCCCGAGCTCGCGGTCGAGCTGCTGACCAAGGCGCTGCGCCCCACGAGGGTGCAGTCGAAGACCATCCACCGCGGCGCGGACCACCCCGCCGCCGCGACCGGCCACCGAGAGGGGGCGAGTTGATCGAGATCGACGGCGGCCGCTACGTGCGCGAGCCGCTCGCCAAGGGCATGTTCCGGCTCTGGCAGGTCCACGACGTGCTGTTCGAGGGCGACACCGCCTATCAGCACGTGCTGATCGCCAGGACCGACCAGGGCGTGTCGCTGTTCTGCGACGACGACCGACAGAGCACGGAGTTCAGTCAGCTCGTCTACCACGAGGCGCTGCTGGTCCCGGCCCTGCTGCTCGCGGACAAGGTCGAGAACGTGCTGGTCGTCGGCTCCAGCGAGGGAGTCGTCAGCCAGATCTCGGTGGCCTTCGGCGCCACCCGCGTCGACCACGTCGACATCGACGAGCAGGCCGTCAAGCTGTGCGCGCGGCACCTGCCCTACGGCTACACGCCGGAGGAGCTGGAGCGGGCGGAGCGCGGCGAGGGCCCGGTCCGCGTGCACTACACCGACGGTTGGCAGTACCTGCTCGACGCCGCCAAGGGCGACGTGCGGTACGACATCGTCCTGGTCGACCTGCCGGACGAGCGGGACGACGAGGAGGCGCAGCACAACCGCCTGTACGGCGAGGAGTTCCTCCGCATGTGCAAGGCGGTGCTGGCCCCGGGCGGCGTGGTCGTCACGCAGGCCGGCTGCCAGACGATGTGGCGCAACACCACGCTGATCCGCTCCTGGAACCGGTTCCAGGAGAACTTCGGCACCACGGTCTACTACGGCTCCGACGAGCACGAGTGGGCGTACCTGTTCGGCCGTGCCGACGAGGTGGCCGACACCACCGAGCTGATGATCGAGCGTCTTGAGAAGAGCGCGTACCGCCCGGTGTCCATCGACGCCGACGCGTTGCGCGGCAACACGATCCCGCCGTACCTGGTGCGCCGGGGCTGAGCCACCGCACCCCGTTCGGCGGGCCGGCGCCTGGCCGGCACGGCCGACGCGGGACCGCATCGACAGCGGGTCCGCCGTCTCCCCGCGAGACGGTGGGCCCGCTGTTCGGCGTTCACGCCCCGCGTCGGCCGTGACGCCGGTCCGCACGAGACGGTCGGGGATTCGGGTGACGCGGACGCGCCCCAGCGCTCTCTGATGGGTGAACTGTGATCGTTATGGCCCTGAGGCTTACCCATCCGGGTGCGCGCACTCCTAGTTTGTGATCGCGACCACGGACGAGCGAGCACGAGGAGTGGTGCCGGTGAACGTCACGGACCAGGCGGCGATCGACGCGTTTCCCGAGTTGCGGCATCTCATCGCGTTGCGGAACGGCGGGTGGCGGTTCCTGCCGCCGCTGGTCCGGGACGGCCTGCCCGTGGAGGTGGACGGCTTCCGGGAGTGGCCGGGCGGCTACCGGGACGTGATCGGGGTGCGTTCGCCGACCGACGTGACGGGGCTGCGGGTGACCGGGGAGGACCCGCCGGGCATCGTCTGGGAGTTCACCGGGGGCCTCGGCGAGGTCGTGCACGCCCTGCTGGCGTTGCCCGCGCCGGGGGACCGGTTGGCCCCTCGACTGGTCGTCGCCTCCGGCCCTTCACTGTGGACCCCCACCCTCGGGTTCGGCCGCCCCTGCTGAGCGCGTCGGCCGGGTTCGCCTCGTCGCCGTGGCGCGCCCTCCCCCCGGCGCTCCCGCGCGGTCCCGTGCCGTCCACGCGGACGCCGGCGTCGACGAGACGTCCTGACGGCAGCGCTCCGGGGCTGTGGCGTGGAGTGCCGGCCGGCTCCTGGCGCGACAGCGGCTCCCGGCCCGTGTGCCGGGGTGCGGACGGCGGTCCGCGTCCCCGGCGCACGGGCCGGTGTCCTGGGAGCCGGTTGGCCTGCTCACCCTCCTGGCAGGTACGACGCCACTCGCTGGAGTGAAGGCATGGGCACTCGGGGGTGCGGGCTCGCCGGCCCGGCCATCACGCGAACGAGGAATGGGTCCCACTCCTGCGCGCCGCTCGGCGGCGCTGGCGTCCACTCCGCGGGCGCGGGTGCTGGTCCGGGTGGGGACGGGCGGCCCGCCGCCGTGAGCCGAACGGGCCACTCCCGGGGCCGGCGACGCCGAGCGACAGGAGGACACGCAGGGTGAGAAAAATGGTGATCGCCTTTCCCGTCTCGGACGAAGACACGGAGTGCGCCGCGGATTAGTGTCGTCGACGCGGGCCCGCAACCGAACATCGTCCGAGAATCCGGGAGAAACGATGTACGACGTCGACCTGTGGCATCACACGTGGGCCGCCCTCGGTCTGTATCTGGGCCTCGGGGTCCTTCTCTGAGGAATGCCGTCGCGCCAGGGGCGCACGCGGTCGGCGCCGAGCGTCCCGCGCCCAGCCCCCGCCGGGCGGCCTGGGCACTGACCTTCGGGCCGTGAGGTCGCTGACCAGCAGGAACGTCCCCGGTGTCGTGGCGGTCGCGAGGAGTCGGCGCGACCGGCGCGACGCGGCCAGCGCCCGACGCGGCCGTGCCGGGAGACGGGACCGTCGACGAGGGATCGGAGGGAGTTCCCCGCCTTCGGGGCGGCCGGCGCCGGCCCCGGCGGGAAGGGGAGAAGCGCGCCAGAACGGGCGGCCCGCCTGCCGCCCATTTCTTCGGAAATTCACGCGAGAACAACGACGACAACGGAGCCGGAAACCGAACACGACGAAAGGCGCGGCGGCCGCCCCCGAAACCGGGGACGGCCGCCGCGCCCTCCTGTGGTCGCCGGTGTCGTCAGTCGGCCGCCATCGCCGAGACCACCGAGGTCCTGGCCGCCCTGCGGGCGGGCAGCACGGCCGCCGCCATCGCGGCCACCAGCGCAACCAGCAGCATCACGCCGATCTGGCCGTACGGCACCACCAGGTTCAGGGTGATGTCCGCCCCGGAGAGGGAGGAGGTCAGCGCCCACGCGAAGCCCACGCCGAGGGCGACGCCCAGGATCGCGCCCATCAGCGCCATGAGCACCGACTCGACCAGCAGCATCAGCCGGAGCTGCCCCTTGGTGAGGCCCAGCGCCCGCAGCAGCGCGGACTCCCTGGTGCGCTCCAGGACCGACAGGCTCAGCGTGTTCGCGATGCCGAACAGGGCGATCACCACGGCCAGGCCGAGCAGGGCCCACACCACGGCCAACGCGGTGTCGATGTTCTTGTTGAGGTCGGCCTTCACGTCGGCCGCGCTGCTGACCTCGGCGGTCGGCACGCTGGCCAGGGCCTTCTCCAGCGCCTCCTTGCCGGCGACCGGGTCCACCCCGTCCCGCATGTCGACCATGATCTGGTCGTAGCCGGCGCGCGCCGGGTTCATGCGGGTGGCCGTGCCCAGGTCGACCATCGCCTCCGGCAGCTCCCGGCCGTGGTAGATCGCGACCACCTTGAGCTGCTGCTTCCTGGTCTCCCCGCCCTCGCGGTCGAGCACGCTCACCGTGACGGTGTCGCCGACCTTGAGGTTCTGCGCCTTGGCGGTCTTCTCCAGCAACGCGACGGTGTCGCCGCCGAGCTTCCCGAGGTCGCCCTCGTTGGTGGTCGGCCGGACCAGGCTGCCGATCGCGTCCCTGGTCACGCCGTCGACCGACGCGTAGGTCTCGCCGAGCTTCACCTGCACCGAGGCGCCGGGGGAGACCTTCTCCACGCCGTCGACCCTGCGCAGCGCGTCGACCAGCGACGTGGGGAGCTGCCGGTCGTACATCGCCGAGGTCACGGTGTAGTCGACGGGGAACTGCTTGTCGATGGCCTCGTTGCCCGCCTGCTTGGTCGAGGTCGCCACGACCGTGACCAGCGAGACGATGGTGACGCCGATCATCAGCGCCGCGGTGGTCGCCGCGGTGCGCTTCGGGTTGCGGCCCGCGTTGGCCGAGGCCAGCTTCGCCGGCACCCCGAACAGCGCGCCGGGCAGCACGCCGAGCACCCGGTTGATCGGGCCCACGATCATCGGGCCGAGCGCGACCACCGCCAGCAGCAGCACCATGGTGCCGCCGCCCACGATCATCATCGCGGCGTCGCCCTCGGCCTTCATGCCCATGGCGATCAGGCCGCCGCCGAGCAGCGTCAGGAGCGCGATCGCGGCGATCCGCAGCTTGCCGGTCCTGGCGACCTCCTCCTGGCTGTCCGGCTGGGACCGCAGGGCGGCGATCGGCGCGACGCGGGTGGCCCTGCGGGCGGGCAGCACGGCGGAGAGCACCGTGACGACCACGCCGACGCCGAGCGCGGCGAGCACCGTCGTGGCGGTCACCGGGACCCGGACCGCGCTGTCGCTGTCCGTCATCGCGTTCACCCCGAGCTGGAGGGCCGCCGCGGTGCCGACGCCGCCGGCCAGGCCGACGACCGAGGCCACCAGGCCCATGACCACGGCCTCCAGCAGGACGCTGCCGAAGAGCTGGCCCCGGTCCGCGCCCACGCAGCGCAGCAACGCCAGCTCACGCGTGCGCTGCGCGATCAGGATGGTGAACGTGTTGTAGATGACCATCGCCGCGACCACCAGCGCGATCACCGCGAAGGTGAGCATGAAGGTGGTGAGGCTGCTGGCCTGCTTGCTGTAGCTCTCCAGGGCCTTCCTGGTGGCCTCCTCGCCGGTCGTCGCCTTGACGTACGGCTTGCCGAAGGAGTCCTGGACCCGCTTGGCCAGGTCCGCCTGGGACACGCCCGCCGCGCCGGCGACCACGATCTCGTAGGCGCCCTTGGCCCCCTCGGGGTTGAGCGAGCGCAGCGAGGCCGACGTGGCGATGAACTGGTCGGCCAGGTACAGCGAGCTGGCCTGGACACCGCGCTGGTAGACGCCGACGACCGTGAACTTGCGCCGCTGCTCGGCCTTGTCCACGAACTCGACCTGCTGGCCGACGGAGATCTTGTCGTTCTTCGCGGTGCGCTCGTCGAGGGTGACCTCGTCGTCGCGCTGCGGGAAACGGCCGTCCTTCAGGTCGACCGGCAGCAGCTTGGTGTCCCGCACCATCGGCACGCCGGCCGCGGGCTTGGCGCGGCCGTTGCCGTGCACCATCGGCACCAGGACGAACTCGCGGCCCTCGGCCGAGGCGACGCCCGACACCCTCCGCACCGCGTCGACCTGTTCCGGCGTGAACATGCGCGGCTGGCCCTCGGGCACGTCGCCGTCGATGTTGACCACGACGTCGACGTTGCGCGTGTCGCGGGCGAAGTTGTCCTTGGTCTCCGCGTCCATCGCGTCGCCCAGCACCAGGGTGCCGCTGACGAACGCGACGCCGAGCACGATCGCGACGGAGGACAGCAGGAGCCTCATCATGCGGGCGCGGATGCCCGCCAGTGTGGCGCGCAGCATCCGCGTCACGCCCCCAGGTTCTTCATCGCGGCCAGCACCGAGTCGGCGGTGGGCCGGTGGATCTCGCCGGCGAGGCGGCCGTCGGCCAGCAGCACGACGCGGTCGGCGTAGGAGGCGGCCACCGGGTCGTGGGTCACCATGATCACGGTCTGGCCGAGCTGGCGGACCGAGGTCTGGAGGAAGTTCAGCACCTCGGCGCCGGACTTGGAGTCCAGGTTGCCGGTGGGCTCGTCGGCGAAGACCACGTCGGGCTTGGCCACGAGCGCGCGGGCGCAGGCCACGCGCTGCTGCTGGCCGCCGGAGAGCTGGTTCGGCTTGTGGCCCAGCCGCTGGCCGAGGCCGGTGACGTTGACGATGGTGTCGAACCACTCCGGGTCCGGCTTGCGGCCGGCGAGCTGGAGGCCCAGCAGGATGTTCTGCTCCGCGGTCAGCGTGGGCAGCAGGTTGAACGACTGGAAGATGAAGCCGATCTTGTCCCGCCGCAGCTTGGTCAGGCCCTTGTCCGACTGCTTCGTCAGCTCGATCTGTCCGATGTGGACCGTGCCGGCGTCGACCGTGTCCAGCCCGGCGAGGCAGTGCATCAACGTCGACTTGCCTGAGCCCGACGGACCCATGATCGCGGTGAACTGGCCGGCGGAGAAGTCGACGCTCACCCCGTCGAGGGCGCGGACCGCGGCCTCACCCTTGCCGTACACCTTCACGAGCTGACGCGCCGCGACGGCGGTCCTCGTACCAACGTCGGACAGCGTTGCAGACATGCGTGTTCCCACTTCCAGACTTCGAGCTGCCCGGACCTCGGGCGCGGGGACGTCGCCACGGACTCGGAGCGCGACGACAGCACGAAGGTAGGCAGTGGGGCCGTGCCCCGGCATCGCCCCGGGGTCCGGTTCCCCGTTCGAACCCCGGGGGCAGCGGGGTGCACCCCGGTCAGACTGCGGTCGGAGATCGCGTCATCCCTCTGGAGTACTACTCCCCTCGGGGGATGTCGACCTTCGGAAGACCCGGCCCGTCGCCCCTGCCCGGCGCGGCCCCGTCCAGCCGGGACCACCGCAGGACCAACGCCCGGCACACCCCGTACAGCACCACCGCGTTCAGCACGTGCCACAGGAAGTGCGTGCCGACCGGCAGCGCGGCGCAGACCCGCTCGTCGAGCGTCCGCAGCGCCAGCGACACCGCGAACACCCCGGCCGAGCCCACCAGCAGGTACCCGCACCGCCGCACCCACGGATCGGAGTTGAGCAACGCCACCCCCGCCCCGGCCAACACCGCCAGCGCGGGCACGTAGCCCGCCGACCCCCTCTGGTCACCGAGCGCCACCGTGACCAGCGTCGTCACCATCAGCGAGAACAACACGAACGCGGGAGCCGACCACCAGGCCCAACCCCACCGCACGCCCCAGAACCAGTGCAGGTAACAGACCAGGTAGAAGACCATGAAGGCGGAGATCGGCAGGACGTCGGCCAGCCCAGCCCACACCGTGGCGACCGTGTGGAACAGCCCGCTGCCGACGCCGATGACCACGACCAGGCCGGCCAACACCCGGAGGCTGACCGGGACCGGACGCCCGACCCGGCGCAGCGAGCGCCACAACGCGAACCCCGCCACCAGGAACGCCACGTTGCTGACGGCGTTCCACGGCTCCGCGAGCAGCCCCGGCCCGGTGCGCTCACAGTAGGAGTCGATCTCGTCGGTCCAGTTCACGTCGCCACCTCGCGCAACGATCCTGCCGCCCCGCGCCGTCCCCTGGGTGAAGACGACACACGATCGAGGAGGCCGCCATGGGATGGCACTGCACCGCAGGCCACGGCACCGCACGCCACGGCACCGCAGGCCACGACACCGCACCCGCCCGCACCCGGCCGGCGCCCACGGACGGGACGGGCGCACGGCCGTCCGAGGGCGCCTCCAGTATCCGGCGCGGACGCCGGGCCCCGTCGTGGGCCGCCAGGGGGATTCCGTTGGCCGCGATCCTGTCGTTGGCGCTCCTCACCGCCTGCGGGCAGCGCCCCGGCTCGCCGCCGGACACCTCCCCGCCGGGGCAGCCGGTCAGCACCTCGGCGTCCCCGTCGGGCCCGCCCGGCGAGCCCCGCGCCGTGGACCCGCGCCCCGGGCAGGCCGGCGTCCACCCCACCCGCTGGCACCGGGTCGAACCGGTCGAGGACGGGGCCGCCCTGCGGGTCAGCTTCTGGTCGGGCGTCGAGCCCTGCCACGTCCTCGACCACGTCGACGTGCGCCAGGGCGCCGACGAGGTCGTCATCACCGTGCACGAGGGCCACGACCCCGCCCGCCCCGACACGGCCTGCGTCGAGATCGCCGTGCTCAAGGCCACCGTCGTGCGCCTCGACGCCCCGCTCGGCGGCCGGCGCGTGGTCGACGGCGCGGTGTGACGCGGCGCGTCTCGACGCGCGGCCCCACCCCGGACCGCGTTAGCTTCCGGCTGCCAGCGACCACCGGCAGCGGAGGCCCGCATGAGCATCCCCCCGGCAGGACCAGCGGGACCCGTCCCCAGCGGATTCCCGCCCCCGGCGCCGACCCCGCCCAGGGCGTGGCTGAGCATCTTCACCGCGGGACTCGCGTTGTGGGTGCTCACGGTCGTGGTCATCTTCCTGACCGGGAACACCAACCTCATCCCCACCCTGGTCCTGCTGGGCAGCTTCCTGCTGCCGGTCACCTACGTGACCTGGGCTCTCGCCCACGCCGGAGGGGGAGAGCTGACGCTGCCGACCGTCGCGCAGGCGTTCTTCGTCGGCGGGGTGCTCGGCGTGCTCGCCGCGTCGCTGCTGGAGACCTACCTCCTCGCGCCCTCACCCGGGATGTACGTCGGCGTCGGCCTCATCGAGGAGCTGGTCAAACTCCTCGCCCTGGCCTACGTCGCGCGTCGCCTGCACCGCCGCGCCCTCCGGGACGGGCTGGTGCTCGGCGCGGCCGTCGGCTTCGGCTTCGCCGCGTTCGAGAGCGCCGGGTACGCCCTCAACGCCCTGATCACCGTCCACGGCCTCGACCTGAGGGCCCTGGTCGAGACCGAGATCCTGCGCGGCCTGCTCGCCCCGGTCGGCCACGGGCTGTGGACGGCGATCGCCGGCGGCGTGCTGTTCGCGGCCAGCCGCGGCGGCCGGTGGCGGGTGACCGCCGGTGTCACCTGGACCTACCTCGGTGTCGCGGCCCTGCACGCGTTGTGGGACTCGATGCACGGCATCGCCGTGCTGCTCACCATGGTCCTCACCGGCACCAGCTACCAGTACCAACTGCTCCAGCTCGGCTACGTCCCACGCCCGACACCGGCCCAGGTCCACCTGTTCACGACGCTCAACTGGGTCGGCCTGCTGATGGTGGCGCTCGTCGGCCTGGCATGGCTGGTCGCGCTGCGACGCGCGGCCGAACTCCCACCCCCGCCGCCGCCCAGGGGTCCGGGTGTCGCACCGATCGCATGACCCCCGGAGGACGCCCTCCGGTTGCCCGTCCCCTGGGCGCCCCGCACGCTGCCGATGCACGTGACCGGACACGAACGCGAGGAGGTGCGTCGTGGCCACCTGCGACGTCTGCGGCAACGACTACTGGATGGCCTTCGAGGTCCGCACCCTCACCGGGGAGACCTACACCTTCGACTCCTTCGAGTGCGCCATCCAACGGCTCGCCCCGCTGTGCGAGCACTGCAAGTGCCGGATCATCGGGCACGGCGTCGAGGTCGAGGGGCGCTTCTTCTGCTGCGCGCACTGCGCTCGGGAAGGCGCCGCGACCCTCGGCCAGCAGATCCGCGACACCGTCGGCGCGCACCCGGGCTGAGCCGCCGACGCCGTTCGCCGACGGCTCAGCCGACCCAGCGCCGACCCAGCGCCGACCCAGCGCCGACCCAGCGCCGACTCAGTCGTCGTCCCGGTCGCGGCCGTGCCGGCCGTGGTCCCGGTCGTGGTCCCGCTCCCGGTGCCGGTCGGACGCCTCGCGCTCGCCGCGCGGCCTGCGGGGCGGGTCGACCCTGGTCGGCGCGGGCGCCAGTGTGGCGGGGGACGTCGAGGGCGGCACCGCTCGCTCACCATCCGACGCGGCGGTGCCGGCGTCCGCGTCGGACCGCGCGGCGGGCGCGTTCGCGCCCACCCCACGCACGGGCACGACGATCCCCGCCCTGGCGGGTGTCGCGTCCCGAACCTTCGGCAGCGCCGCCATGGTCAGCACGCCGACCACGACCGCGCCCGCCGCGAGCCCGAGCGCCGTGAGCACCGTCCGACGGGACAGTTCGGTTTCCCCGTACTCCAACGAAGGGCCGTCCACGCGACGCTAGTCGATCTTGAGAAGCGATCCGTTACTTGCTCCTCGTCAGCACGCACGCGACCGCCGCGCCGACCGCCAGAACGGCGAGCACGACCGGCGGCAGGCCGGCCAGCGCGAGCAACGCGAGCCCCACCACGACGTCCGGGCCACGCAACAACTGCTGGAACAACCCCAGCGGCAGATCGCCCAACGGCGTGCTCACCGACGGCACGTCGTAGACCAGCGGCGGCTTCGTGGCCGTCCGCACCGCGCCGGCCAGCGCCGTCGCCGCGGAGGCGACCAGGACCAGCAACGCCGCCGCCCATCCCGCGCCGGTCGCCGACGCCACCGCCGGCGTGGTCACGCCGGCCCACACCAGCGCGGCCACCGCGGGCACCACACAGTGCACGAGCCGGAACACCCGGTCACCGAGCGGCATCATCCGCCGCAGGCCAGGGCGGGAGTTCACGGCGCGCAGCCCGGCCGTCAGCCGAGCGACCGCGAGACCACCGGCCACGATCTGCACGGGGTGCGCCCACGCCGGGGACACGACCAACGTGCCGGCATAGGGGACCACGGCCATCGCGGCCCACATCGCGACCGCTCCCGGCATCCGCCCCACCCGGCGTGCCTCCGACCACAGCAGCACCCACAACCCACGGCCGCGACCACGCCGCGGCCGCACCGTCGCCATCCGCCGCCAGCGACGGAACTCCAACGTCCCGGTGAGAAGCGAGAGATCGAGCCACGCGACCGAGGTCACCGCCGTCATCGCCACGTCGCCGCCCGCACCCAGCACACCCCGGTCCAACCGGCCCAGCGCCCGGTGCGCCAGCACCACACCCACGACGGCGACGACGAGGAACACCGGCGCCGCCACGAAGAGCACCACCTCCACGGGCGGCGCGGCCAGCCGCCAACCGAGCGCGGAGGACAACACCGGCATCGCCGCCAGCAGCACGGCCCCGGCGGCGAACACCGCGCTGATCCGACGTGAGAGCGGCTCGGCCCGGCCACCCGCCTCCAGCACCACCATCGCCGCGAACGCCGCCACCGCGACCAGCCCACCCAGCGCGGCGGACCAGGTGACCAACATCAACGAAAGGCGGCCGACCAGCGCCGCCGTGGTGAACGCCGCCGCGCCGACCACCGCGCTCCCCGCGGCGCCGGCCCAGAACCGGGGAGCGAGAAGGCGTCGCCGGTCCACCGGCGTGGACAGGATCCAGGTCAGCGTGGGACGCCCGGCCGACACCGGCCCGAGCGCGCCAAGCGCACGGACGCCGGCGGTCACCAGGAGCACCATCGCCGCCAGGAGCATCCACGCTCCGGCGGTGACGTCGGAGACGGGTGGCTCGGCGCCCGCCAGTTCGACGAGCCGCCGCACGGACTGCACGACCAGACCGCCGACGATGACGACATAGGGCACGACTTCGGTGAGGACCCCGACGAAGCGCTTCGCGGGATGCGCGGCCTGCCGGGCAGTGCGCACCCACTGGCGGAACTCGCGCGCGGAGGGCGCGGCCGGCGCGGTCGTGCCGGTCATCTCCCCACCTCGACCCGCCGGTCGGCGACCGCTCCGGCCAGCTCCGGGTCGTGACAGGCCATCAACACGGCCACCCCGGCGGCCTTCTCCGCCCGCAACCGCTCGGCCAGCCACCGACGCCCGGCCACGTCCAGCCGCTGCTCCGGCTCGTCGAGCACCAGGAGCCGGCGCGGTCGCACCAGGCAGGAGGCGAGGGCGAGGCGCTGCCGCTGACCGGACGACAACGTCACGGGGAGCTGGGCCATGGCCCCCTCCAGACCGAGTTCCTCCAGCACCTCGTCGACGACGACCTCGGGCTCGGCGACACCGTGCGCCCTGGCCAGCAGGTCCAGGTGCTCGACCACCGCGAGGTCGGGGAAGAAGTCGACGTCGTCGAGGGCCACGGCCATGGCCGCGCGCACGACGGGGTCGCTCTCGTCCACCACGCGGCCGTCGATTCGGACGGCACCGGCGTCGGGCTTGTCCGACCCGACGACACAGCGCAGCAGCGTGGTCTTGCCCGCTCCGTTGGGTCCGGTCAGGACCACCGCCTGTCCGGGTTCGACATGGAAGCTCACTCCGTCCAGCACGGCCTTCTCACCGAACCGGCGGACTACCCCCTCGACTTCCAGCATGTTCGCAAGGTACCGAGCGGAGGGGGCGTCACGGCCGCGCCGAGAAACCGTGACAGCGCAATGAGAAGCAGGGCGCGGGAGAAGCGCGGAGGCGCGCGTGACCGCCATCACACTGCGATCTCGGGGGGTCTCGGCTAGCGTCGACCGTGTTCGACGCCTGCCGCTGATCAGCGGTTTTGCGTGTCGGGCCGACATGGTCAACTCGCTGACCAGGCGATTTGACCCGGCGATGGCCCGTGCGTAAATTTCTCTCTGCCAGCGCGGAACGGACCCCGGACGAACCGGGGGTCGGAGCACTGGAGCCGCGAACCAAGCTCCCACCGGGTGGTGGTAGAGTGGGCGGCCGCTGGTTCGGATCCCAGATCTCCTCCTCGTGGGGCGGATGTGCGTGGGCTCTCCGGGCTGGTGAACACCACAGACTACTCACGAATATGCTGGTCGGGTGCGGTGCTGCCGGGTCTCTCTCGGAATGAGGGTGGATTTGACAGTCCGCGGAACGGCCGGATAGCGTGGGAAACACCAAAACCGAAAACGGGCCGATGAGGAACTCCTTTCGAGGGTTCTTCTGCTCGGTTGGGTCCGCTGTGGCCGCGAACGCGTGGTGCGGGTGGATTTGACGGGGCGAAGTTGGTCCGGCTAGGGTTGGTGAGCGTTACAAGCAAAGTAGTGAGACAGCGCCCCGGATCGGGACATGCGGTTGTGTGTCTGGTGAGGGTGTGCGTGTGTTCTTTGAGAA
>NZ_JAMTCP010000056.1 GCF_024171885.1 Streptoalloteichus tenebrarius
GCCTATCCGTCCAACACGGAGCGTCCAAGAGCATCACGCTCCGCTGTGGATAACTTCGGGGGATGTGGATAACTCGGCCAGGACTGTCACACCGAGCTGGAACAATCCAGCCGGAGGAAACCGTGCTGTGCCGCGCCTCACCAGCGCCGACGCACCGCCGACCCCGACAGCCGCCCGACGACACATCTCTGTGGCGCAGTGACACAGAGGCGTACCGGCGCAGTGACGTAGCGACACAGTGACGTAGCGGTGCAGTGACGTAGCGGCGCGGCGAGACAGCGGCGCGGCAGCCAGGACTGACCAGGGCCAGCGGCCAGGACCGACCACGGTGGACACACCACCCTGCCCTCCAGGGCGACTCCACCCCGAAGAACAAGCCCTGGACAACCCCCACCCGCACGCTCCCGGTACCACCCCTCCCACCCCGTATGCACCCGTGAGGTGGACCCGTCGAGATGCGCTTCCCGGGATGTCTGGTCTGCTGGACGCATGGAACCGAACTCGACGCTGCTGCCCGAGGAGCTCCTGGAGGAGGCGCGTCGGCTGGCCGACCGCTACCAGGAGCTGGCCGAGGTCGACCCCGACGACCCGCGTGTGGAGCAGCTCGCCCGCGACCACGCCGCGCACATCGTGGCGTTGGAGAACGCGCTTCCCGAGGCCCATGGCGACGAGGAGCTGGAAGAGGAGGAGATCTCGTCCGAGGACGAGGAGGAGTGGCTGGAGGACCAGACGCCCGCGCAGACCCGCGCCGTCCAGCTCGCCATCGAGTACGCGACCCAGGCCCTGGAGGCCCAGGACCGCGGCCGTTGACCTGACCGGGCCGCCGCCCCCAGCCGCCCCCGGCCGACACCGGTCGACTCGGTCGCCCCAGTCGGCTCCGCCGACCCCGGCCGGCTCCGCCGACGCGGACCAGGTCAGCCGGCGCGGCCGGCTCGGTCGCCTCAACCGGATCCAGCGCAGCCCCAACGAGTCCGAGTCTCAGTGGAGGCTCCACGAGTCTCAGCGGGACTCAGTTGTTCGCGGTCATGATCCGCTGCAACGCGTCGAGCGCGCGGCTCGCCGTCGACTTCACCGTCCCCCGGCTGATCCCGGTGGCCTCGGCGATCTCGGCCTCCGACAGCCCGCCGTAGTAGCGCAGGACCAGGACCTCCCGCTGGCGCGGGGGGAGCTTGCCCAGCGCCGCCACCACCGCCTGGTGCTCCGCCGTGAGCATGGCCAGCGACTCCGCCGAGCGGGCGGTCGTGGTGTGCGGCGGGGTGTACTCGCGCGCGGTCTTGCGCCGCCGGAGCACCGAGCGGCTGCCGTTGACCACCGCCGTGCGCAGGTAGCCGACGGCCGCCGCCGCGTCCCGCAGGCTCGACCAGTGCCGGTGCAGCCCGGTGAACGCCTCCTGCACCACGTCCTCGGCGGTCGCCGCGTCGTCGACGAGCAGCACCGCCAGCCGGACCAGGCGCATCCGGTGCTGCCGGTACAGGTCCTCCAGCGTCAGCGGCCCGGACGGCTGGGCCGGTGAGGCGTCCAACGTCCGCAGATGCCCGAGCGTGCGTTCGACCGCGCGCTCGACCCCCTGATCCGCACTGTGCCAACCAACCCCGCCCACGGTTCCGACGGTACCGGTACGGTCAGGACGCCCGGTGAGCCCCGCCCGCAGCCGTCCCGGAGGTGGACATGCCCCACTTCGTCGTCGAGCTCGTCTACGGCCCCGACCGCGAGCGACTCGAGGAGGTGCGGCCCGAGCACCGCGAGTACTCCCGGCGGTTGGCGGACCAGGGCGTGCTCCTCGCCGGCGGACCGTGGGCGGACGACACCGGCGCGGTGCTCGTCTACTCCGTCACGGACGCCGACGAGCTGCGGCGCGTGCTCGACGACGACCCCTACACGCCGGCCGGGGTCATCGAGAAGCGGACCATCCGGGAGTGGACGCCGCGCACCGGTAGCTGGCTGTGACGCCGGCCGAGCGCGCGCCGGTCGTCGGGTCTCCCCCGGGCCCGCTGACCCGTTGGTCCTGACCCGTTGGTCGCCTGTCCGCCCACCCGCCTGACCTCGTCCGACCCTGCCTAACCCGTTGTCGCGCGCCGCAACGCGGTCCGCGCGCGGTACACCTGGCTGCCCACCGCGCCCCTGGTGAGCCCGGTCCGCGCGGCGATCTCCGGGTTGGGCAGGTTCTCCTCGAACTTCAGCCGCCAGACCAGCCTGGCCTGTTCGGGGAGGGCGGCGAAGGCCGCGCGCAGCCGCGCCAGCAGGTCGGCGGCGGCCACCTGGAGCGCGGGGTCGAGCGCCCACGTCGTGGGCGCGTCCCCGCCGGGCGGCTCCGACAGCAGGTCCCAGTCCGGGCGCTCCCTGCCGATCTGGAGGCACACCCGCCGGGTGATCGTGGCCAGCCAGGCCAGCGCGGCCCCGGTGTCCCTGAGCTGCGCGGCCTTCCGCCACGCCAGCAGCGAGGCGCGTTGCACGGCGTCCTCGGCGTCGTGCGCGTCGCCGAGCATCGACCGGGCGATCGCGAGCATCTGCGCCCGGTGCGTGACGAGCAGCCGTTCGACGAGCGCCACGCCGCCGGCCTGCTGTGGTCCTGCGTCCGCCACGTGTTCTCCCCGTGCTTCCCCCAACGCGCAGGGTGACCGCCATCGTGCCCGTCCAAACCGACCGTCCGGGCTGTTTCCGCCGGCGGGTTCCACCGATGCGTGGACACGCGGCGGCACGGCGGACCGACCGTCAGCCGGCCGGACCGCCGTGCCGGGGCGGGTGTCGGCCCCGCCGGGGTCCTGGGGCGACCCGGCTCAGCGGTCGGACGCCGCCGTCAACCGGTCCAGCTCGTCCTGGTCGAGCTTCAGGTCGGCCATCGGGAGCAGGTCGGCGAGCTGCTCGGTCGTGCGCGCGCTGGCGATCGGCGCGGTGACCGTCGGCTGGGCGGCCAGCCACGCCAACGCGACCGCCGACACCGTGGTGCCGCGCTTCGCGGCCAGCTCGTCCAGCGCGGCGAGGACCCGCACGCCCCGCTCGTCGAGGTACCGGGACGCGCCGCCGGCCCGTGCGCTGTCCACAGTGGACCCCGGTCGGTACTTGCCGGTCAGGAACCCGGACGCCAGGGCGTAGTAGGGGAAGACGGCGAGCCCGTGGTCGGCCGCCACGCCGGCGAGCCCCGACTCGTACCCCTCCCGGTCCATCAGGTTGTACTCGGGCTGGAGCGCGACGAACGGGGCGAAGCCCTCCCGTCGCTGGATCTCCCTGGCCAGGGACAGGCGCTCCGGGGTGTAGTTGGAGGCGGCCAGGTACCGCGCCTTGCCCTCGCGGACGAGGGCGTCGAACGCGCCGAGCGCCTCCTCCATCGGGGTGTCCGGGTCGTCGCCGTGCGCGTAGAGGAGGTCGATGTGGTCGACGCCCAGCCGGCGCAGCGACTCCTCGACCGCCGTGCGGATCGTCGCCGGGGCCAGGCCGGCCAGGCGGGGAAGGCGGCCGCACTTGGTCGCGATCACCATGTCGTCCCGGTTGCCCCTGGCCGCGAGCCAGCGGCCGATGATCGTCTCCGACTCGCCGCCGGAGTTGCCGGGTGCCCAGTACGAGTAGGCGTCGGCGGTGTCCACGAAGTTGCCGCCGGCCGCGCTGTAGGCGTCCAGGACGGCGAAGGAGGTCTCCTGGTCGCTGGTCCACCCGAACACGTTGCCGCCCAGGCAGAGCGGGAAGACGTCGAGGTCCGTCGCGTTGAGAGTCACCACGGCCGCAACCTAGCCCGGTGTTGGCGGGCGGTCGACGAAGAAGTCCTGGATCAGGTGAGGTTTCGTGGGCGGTTCGTGACGTTCTGGTGAGCGTTCTCCCGAAAATCTCCCCCTGACAAGGACGAACATCACCCAGCGGATGGGCTGACAGACACCATGATCGACACTGGGCGTCGTGCGAGGATCGGGGCCGTGAACACGCAGCGCCCGCCTCGACTCGTCGCCACCGACCTGGACGGGACGCTGCTCCGCAGCGACGGCACGGTCTCCGCGCGCACCCGCGCCGCCCTCTCGGCGGCGGCGGCCGGCGGGGCCGAGATCGTGTTCGTCACCGCGCGCCCGCCCCGCGCCATCGCGCACATCGCCGAGCAGGTCGGCCACCTCGGCACCGCGATCTGCGTGAACGGAGCGGTGACCTACGAGCTGGCCAGGGAACGCATCGTCGGCACCCGGCCGGTGGCCCTGGACGCCGCGACCAGGATGGCCGAGACGTTGGCCGCCCGGCTCCCCGGCGTGGGCTTCGCCGTCGAGACGGGCATCCGCGTGATCGCCGCGACCGGCTTCGGCCCCCGCTGGGACCACGACCACCGGCACGTCGTCGTGCCGACCGTCTCCGACGTGCTGCGGCTGGCCGAGTCGATCGCGAAGCTGTTCGTCTGGTCGGCCGACCACCACGCCGACCCGCTGCTGGAGCTGGCCAGGGCGGCCGCCGCCGAGCACGGCGAGTGCACCCACTCCGGCGGCTCCGGGCTCGTCGAGATCAGCGCCGTCGGGGTCAGCAAGGCCAGCACCCTGGCCGCCTACTGCGCGGCGAGGGGCATCGCGCCCGACGAGGTGGTGGCCTTCGGCGACATGCCCAACGACCTGGACGTGCTCGGCTGGGCCGGCGCCGCCTACGCCATGGCCAACGCGCACCCCGCCGTGCTCGCGGCCACCCCCCGGCGCGCCGGAACCAACGACGACGACGGTGTGGCGCGCGTCCTGGAGCGCCTGTTCGCCTGACCTGCGGATCTTCCCGTGGGGATGATGGGAGGATGCCGGGGATCGAGGAGTGGGAGCGGCTGCGGTCGACGCTGCGGCTGGGACAGTGGCTGAGCGGGAGCGTGGTCCGGCCGCCGGCCTTCGTGGGCGGTGTCTTCGTCGACCTCGGCCTGCCGGTGGCCGGGTTCGTCGACGTCGCGCTGCTGCCGTCCGACCAGGGGCGGTGGCCCGGCGACGGCGAGGTGCTCGACTTCGAGATCTGGTCGATGGACGAGCGACCGCAGATCAGGCTCAAGCCGCTGAAGCGCGAGTTCCTGTGCGAGGACTTCGAGGCCTACGTCGAGCGGAACGGGTGGCCCGCCGGGCATCCCGGCGCCGCCACCGGCGGCTGACGCGCGTCGGTGGGAGCGCGCGGGAGACCGGAGGCGGCCGGGTGGGGCGGCGCGAATCGTGGCGTTCCTCTCGGGATGACCACTGCTCTCCGCTCGCTGCCGTTCTGGGCGCGTGTGGCGGTGTCCACCGCCCCCGCAGGTGCCTTCGATTCAGCGTTCGATTCAGCCGGTCGGAGGAGGAAAACGCGTTCGCCCGAAGGTCCGGTTCGCCGGGTTCGCCGCGGTGCCTCCCGCCAACCCCGGGGCTCGTAGGATGCGGGCAAACGGCAGGGCTCGCCAAGGAGGACGACCGATGCCCATCGCGACCCCCGAGGTCTACGCGGAGATGCTGGACCGGGCCAAGGCGAACGGCTTCGCCTACCCGGCGATCAACGTGACCTCGTCGGAGACGCTCAACGCCGCGCTCCGCGGTTTCGCCGAGGCCGAGAGCGACGGGATCATCCAGGTCTCCACCGGCGGCGCCGAGTTCCTCTCCGGCACCAAGGTGAAGGACATGGTCACCGGCGCGGTGTCGCTCGCGGAGTTCGCGCACGTGGTGGCCGCCAAGTACCCGGTCAACATCGCGCTGCACACCGACCACTGTCCGAAGGACAAGCTGGACGGCTTCGTCCGCCCGCTGGTGGCCATCAGCAAGGAGCGCGTGGCCAAGGGCGGCAACCCGCTGTTCCAGTCCCACATGTGGGACGGCTCGGCGGTGCCGCTGGACGAGAACCTGGAGATCGCGGCCGAGCTGCTCGCCGAGTGCGCCGCCGCCAAGATCATCCTGGAGATCGAGGTCGGCGTGGTCGGCGGCGAGGAGGACGGCGTCGCCAACGAGATCAACGAGAAGCTGTACACCACGCCGGAGGACTACCTGAAGACGGTGGACGCCCTCGGTGTCGGCGAGAAGGGCCGCTACCTGCTCGCCGCGACCTTCGGCAACGTGCACGGCGTCTACAAGCCGGGCAACGTCAAGCTGCGCCCGGAGATCCTGCGCCAGGGCCAGGAGGTCGTGGCGGAGCGGCTGGGCCTCCCCGCCGGCTCCAAGCCGTTCGACCTGGTCTTCCACGGTGGCTCCGGCTCGCTGCTGGAGGAGATCCACGAGGCCGTCTCCTACGGCGTGATCAAGATGAACATCGACACCGACACGCAGTACGCGTTCACGCGGCCGATCGCCGGCCACATGTTCGCCAACTACGACGGTGTCCTGAAGGTGGACGGCGAGGTCGGCAACAAGAAGGCCTACGACCCGCGCAGCTACCTCAAGCAGGCCGAGCAGTCCATGGCCGCGCGCGTGGCCAAGGCCTGCGAGGACCTCAAGTCGGCCGGTCGGATGATCGCCGGCTGAGTCGTCGCGCCCGACGGTCGGGTCCGAGGGGCCGCGCTGGCGCCCTCGGACCCGACCGCCGGGGCCGGGCGGCCCGACCGGGGCGCCGTCCGGAGCCAACCAGGAGGGTGGTTTCTCCACCGCTCACCGACATCACCGGATGGAGCGGTGTCGCCGTCGACCGGGCGAACGCCGGGAGAGCGCGGGGATGCCGGACCGGGTCCGGGATGGGAACGTGGTCGCCATGCGGAACGGGCCGGCCGGCGGGGGTGAGCCCGACGGCGACCCCTGGGTGCCGCGCGCGGGCCGCAGCGCCCACGCGGGTGACACCGTGGCCGGTGAGTCGGGTGACCTTCGCACCGGGAATCCTGGCTGGGAATCCGCGTGAGCGCTCGGGGTGCGGCACGATGGGCGCATGACGCTCCACGGCAACCTGTTGGGCCCCGAACCCACCCTGCTCCCGGAGAACGACGAGCCGCGCGCCGCGCTCGAGGCCGGTCGGCCGCCGGCCGACGTCGCCAGGGCCCACCCCGAGTACAGCGCGGCGTGGGCCACGCTCGCCGAGGAAGCGCTGGCCGCCGGCGACCCGGTCGCCGCCTACGCCTACGCCCGCACCGGATACCACCGCGGTCTCGACCAGCTCCGCAGGGCCGGATGGAAGGGCCACGGCCCCGTCCCGTGGTCGCACGAGCCGAACCAGGGGTTCCTGCGCGCGCTCGCCGCCCTGGCCAGGGCGGCCGGCGAGATCGGCGAGACCGCCGAGCACGAGCGCTGCCGCCAGTTCCTCGCGGACAGCGACCCGGCGGCGCCCGCCGCCACCGGTCTCGCCTGAACGGTGGCGAAGGGGCGACGCATGGCTGAGTCGACCCGGTCCCGAGCACATCACTACCGCTTCGAGACCCGATGGCTGGTGCCCGGCGCCGTCGCCGAGGTCGCCGACGTCCTGTTCGACCCGGAGGACCTGGTCCGGTGGTGGCCGGCGGTGTACCTGCGGGTGCGGCAGGTCGCCCCGGCCGGCGAGGACGGGGTCGGCGCGCGGTTCGACCTGCACACGACCGGTTGGCTGCCCTACACCCTGCGCTGGCACATGCACGTCACCCGGCACACCCCGAGCAGCTCGGTGTTCACCGCGACCGGCGACCTCGCCGGCCGGGGCGAGTTCCGCCTGTCGCAACGGGGGCCGCTGGTGGAGGTGCTGTTCGACTGGCGGGTGCGGGCGAACAAGCCGTTGTTGCGATGGTTCTCCCCGGCCCTGCGGCCCGTGTTCGCGGCCAACCACCGGTGGGCGATGGCGCAGGGAGAACGCAGTCTCCGGGTGGAGCTGCTCCGCAGGCGCGCGACGACCGCGGCGGAGGCCGCGGAGGTGCCTCCGCCG
This sequence comes from Streptoalloteichus tenebrarius, assembly GCF_024171885.1. Lineage (GTDB taxonomy): Bacteria > Actinomycetota > Actinomycetes > Mycobacteriales > Pseudonocardiaceae > Streptoalloteichus > Streptoalloteichus tenebrarius. Next base: position 7,768 of record NZ_JAMTCP010000056.1, read on the forward strand.
CCCCGGCGCACCGCGGCAGGGCCGTTGCCCGTCGTGGGGACGCTGGCGGTGCTCGGCGGCGGAGCGCTGGTGCTCACCAGGGCCCTGCGGCGTCACTGACCACCAGGGTCGCCGCCGCACGCGACCTCGACACCGCACCGCCGCCGACGACGGTGCGGTGTCGAGGCGCGTGTCGCGTTCGCGACAAAGCTGTCGTTGTGGCGACGACGGGCGCGGCAGGGACGGGAGAATCGGCACCGTGGATGGAGTGCGCGAAGAGGTCCGCCGCCGGCTGCGCCGACTGGCGCGCACCGCGCTCCCCATCCTCCAGTGCGCGATCGCCGCCGGACTGGCGTGGGTCGTGGCCAAGGACCTGGTCGGGCACGCGCGTCCCTTCTTCGCGCCCATCGCCGGGGTCGTCGTGCTGGGCGTCTCGCTGGGCCAGCGCCTGCGGCGGGTGGTCGAGCTGGTGGTCGGCGTGAGCGTCGGCATCGGCGTCGGCGACCTGCTGATCTCGATGATCGGCTCGGGGCCGTGGCAGATCGCGCTCGTGGTCGCCCTGGCCATGAGCACCGCCGTCCTGCTCGACAGCGGCACGGTCATCGCGTTGCAGTCCGGCTCGTCGGCCGTCCTCGTGGCGACACTGCTGCCACCGGGCGACTCCGCCGGCGTCAACCGGATGGTCGACGCGTTGATCGGCGGCCTCATCGGGCTCGGCGTCGCCGCCCTGATCCCGGCCAACCCGATCACGGTGGCGCACCGCCAGGGACGGGCGGTGTTCGGCGAGCTGGCGCTCGCGTTGCGCGGCGCGGCGTCGGCGGTCGAGGACCGCGACCCGGCGCGGGCCGCGGCGGCGTTGACGCGCGCCAGGGGGAGCCAGAAGGCGTTGGAGGACTTCCGGGCCGCGTTGGAGACGGGCAGCGAGATCGCCACCATCGCGCCGATCCGCTGGCGGCGCAGGAGCGAGCTGGAGCACTACCGCTCGGCGGCGGCCCCGATCGACTACGCGATGCGCAACACCCGGGTCCTCCTGCGCCGGACCATCGCCGCGTTGCGGGACGGGGAGTCGGTGCCGGAGCGCCTGCCGGAGGTGCTGCGGGCGCTGGCCGACGCGACCGAGCGCCTGCGCGACGAGCTGGCGAGGGGCGACGAGCCCGTGCACGCGCGGCGGGTGGCGTTGGAGGCCGGGCGGGCGGCGACGGCCGACCTGCTGACCGACGGCGGGTTCTCCATGCGGGTGGTGGTGGCGCAGCTCCGGTCGATCGTGGTCGACCTGTTGCAGGCGACCGGGGTGGGCCGCGAGGACGCCAGCGCCGCGCTCCCCGCGATGGGAGCCCGGCGCCCGGAGAAGTGAGGCGTCGTTTCCCCGCCGTTCCTCTGCGTATTCCTGGGGTCCGCGTCCCCTCGGGTTGATCTGATCTTGGTTCGTCGGATGTGGAGCGCAGGGATGTTGAACTCGCGTTGGTGGCGCACGTGTGTCGGGGGCTTGGCGCGGCCTTGCTCTGGCCTTGCTCTGGCCTTGTGTTGTGGCGCCGAGCGGTAGCCGCTTTCACCAAGCTCTCTTGACGGAGTTCAACCCTCCCTTATCCCAAGCTCCTGGCGCCCTCGCAACTCGGAAGGCGAATTCATCCACAGACAAGAAGCCGCACCCCTGGTTGGGGGACAGCTTCTTCTGAGTTATCCACAGGCTTTCACGGGCTCGTTGTCCGCTTTCCCCGTCGTCGTTAGGCTGGAGCGGGGCTCGCCCCCCGGGATGGGTGGGGGCTGTCCTGAGGGGTGGGCGAAGGGGACGGGAAAGGCCGCCGGCGCGGCGGGGAACGCGGCGCCAGCGGCCTTCGTGGTCCTCGGCCTCAGCCCTGGGGGCGGTGCAGGACGCCCAGCAGTGACTGGTGGAGCGCGGCGTGGTCCCTGGGGTCGTGCAGGCGGACGTCCGCGGCGCTCAGCCGGTACCACTCGTCCGCGCCCGCGTAGCGGACCTCCACCGTCACCGCGCCGGCCCGGTCGCACCGGGTGCGGAGCTCCAGGTCGCCCGTGATCACCCCGACCTCGTCGGTCATCACACCGCCGGGGGCCGCCGTGAACTTCGAACTCAGTTCGTTGGTCAGCACCGCCCCAGCATGTCGGACAACGCGGCCTTCTCGCTGGACGTGATGGTCAGCGCGTACTGGTGCTTCACGTGGACCCACATCTTCGCGTAGGTGCACCAGTACGACTGGAGCGGCGGCTTCCACTGGTCCGGCGACTGGTCGCCCTTGGCCTGGTTGACGTTGTCGGTCACCGCGATGAGCTGCGGGTTGGTCAGGTCGTTGGCGAACTGCCTGCGCTTCTCGGTCGTCCAGGTCGCCGCGCCCGAGCGCCAGGCGTTGGCCAGGGGCACCACGTGGTCGATGTCGACGTCGGACGGCGAGTGCCAGGTCGCCCCGTCGTAGGGGCTGTGCCAGCTCCCCGAGGTGGCGTAGCACCTCGCGTCGGTGACGACGTTCTCGCCGTCCCGCCTGAGCACGGTCTCGCGGGTGTTGCAGGTGCCCGAGATGGTGATCCAGTGCGGGAACTTGTCGCGCGAGTACCCGGTCATCGAGCCCGGCGCGGCCACCCGTAACGCGGCCAGCTCGCTCAGGGCGGTCGACTTGCTCGGGATGTTCGGCGGGGTGGCCGTGGCCGGCGCGGCCCAGCCCACGGTCGCGATGAGGGTGAGTGCCAGACCCACCAGCAGGGTGCGGAGTAACCGTCCGACGGACATCCGGACCTCCAGTGTGTGATCGATCTCGCGGTGGTGCGATGACCGTCACTCACTGGAGTGGATGTTGCAAGACCTTCGTGTGACTTCGGCGCGGCCGAATGCTGAACCGTGCGTTGTCGACCAAGGCGGACGGGTGGCCGTCAGGCCAGCCCCCGCACCAGCCGCAGGTCCTCGGTGTGCCGGTACCAGGTCCACTTGTCCATCGGGCGGGGGTGCGGCACGCCGTCCTTCACCACCTTGGTGGCCACGAAGCTGCCGATCTGCACCGCGCGTCCCTGGGTGCTGGTCACCCGCTTCCCCAGGAGCCCCCGGCGCACCACGCGCACGACGAGCCCGGGACCACCGGCTGGGTCGGGGGACACCTCCAGCCTGGAGGCGCCACCGCGCAGCACCCGTTCGTCGTCGCAGTAGGCCACACCCTGGAGTGGGCCGAGCACGCCCAGCCCGACGAGCACCCCGCCGACGTCGTCCCGGATCAGCGGCACCGGCTCGGGCTCGCCGCCCATGGCCACCTCCGTCGCCCGGTCCGGGCGGGTCGGCAGCCCCCACAGCTCCGCCACCGCCGACTCCGGGTCGGTCGGCAGGAACCCGACCACGACCTCGCCCAGTCGGTCGGCGCGCAGCAGCCGGAGGGCGACCGCCGCCAGGTCCGCGTCGTCGCCGAGCACCAGCAACCGCCGGCCGGCCAGCTCCCGGAGCACCGGGTCGACGTCGTTCTTGCCGGGCGTGGCGGGGACCTCCCGAACCTCCAGGTCACTACGCTCGGTCAGGCTTGCCCACTGTCCGTGTTGTGACGCGTTTCCGCAGGACAGTGCGACGGCATCCATCATCAGCTCCTGGTTTACGCTCAAGCACCGGCATTGCTCGTCGAGTCGAGTGGGAGTCTCACATGCCGGCAATCGTCCTGATCGGCGCCCAGTGGGGCGACGAGGGCAAAGGCAAGGCCACCGACCTGCTCGGCGAGCGGGTCCAGTGGGTGGTCCGGTACCAGGGTGGCAACAACGCCGGCCACACCGTGGTGCTGCCCGACGGGCAGGACTTCGCCCTGCACCTCATCCCGTCCGGCATCCTCACCCCGGGCGTGACCAACGTGATCGGCAACGGCGTCGTGGTCGACCCCGGCGTGCTGCTGGACGAGCTGGCCGGGCTGGAGGCGCGGGGTGTGGACACCTCGCGGCTGCTCATCTCGGCCGACGCGCACCTGATCATGCCCTACCACGTGGCCATCGATAAGGTCACCGAGCGGTACCTGGGCAAGGCCAAGATCGGCACCACCGGCCGCGGCATCGGCCCGTGCTACCAGGACAAGGTGGCCAGGGTCGGCGTGCGCGTGCAGGACCTGCTGGACGAGAAGATCCTCCGGCAGAAGGTGGAGGCGGCCCTCGCCTTCAAGAACCAGGTCCTGGTCAAGGTCTACAACCGCAGGGCGCTGGACCCCGACCAGGTGGTCGACTCCGTGCTGGAGCAGGGCGAGCGGTTCCGGCACCGCATCGCCGACACCCGCCTGCTGCTCAACCAGGCCCTCGACCGCGGCGAGACCGTGCTGCTGGAGGGCTCGCAGGGCACCCTGCTGGACGTCGACCACGGCACCTACCCGTTCGTCACGTCGTCCAACCCGACCTCCGGCGGCGCGGCCATCGGCGCGGGGCTGGGGCCGACCCGCATCACGACGGTGCTGGGCATCCTCAAGGCGTACACGACCCGCGTCGGCTCCGGCCCGTTCCCCAGCGAGCTGCACGACGAGATGGGCGAGCGGCTGCGCAAGACCGGCGGTGAGTTCGGCGTGACCACCGGCCGCTCCCGGCGCACCGGCTGGTTCGACTCCGTGATCGCCCGCTACGCGTCCCGGGTCAACGGCATCACCGACTACTTCCTCACCAAGCTGGACGTGCTGTCCGGCCTGGAGCGCATCCCGGTCTGCGTCGCCTACGAGGTCGACGGCAAGCGGGTCGACGAGATGCCGATGACGCAGACCGACGTGCACCACGCCAAGCCGATCTACGAGGAGCTGCCCGGCTGGTGGGAGGACATCACCCACTGCCGCTCCTTCGAGGAGCTGCCGGCGAACGCCAGAGCCTACGTCGAGCGCCTGGAGGAGCTTTCCGGCGCCCGCATGTCCGCGATCGGCGTCGGCCCCGGTCGCGAGCAGACGATCGTCCGGCACCAGTTCGCCTGACCCGAACCGTTCCCGACCGACCCGGCCTCCCCGGTCGGACGCGCTCCGCGTCCGACCGGGGAGGCCGGCGGCGTCTCGGGCTCCAGAACCCGCGCCGCGAGGGCCGTGAAGCGCCGGCACAGCGAACACGCGGGCGAATCGCCCCATCTCCACCCGGCCCCTTGTTCCGGCTCGTGGGAAACGAAAGACGTTTGTTGACAGCGGACGGGGTCGCCGAGACGATCGATCCCGTGACCGGACGCAACGTCCTCATCGCGCGGCTGCACGTCGATCTGCGACGGCAGGCCAGCGCCATCTGTCGCGCCCGCTGATTCTTCTCTCGCCGGCGACCCGCGTCGCCTTCGCCCCGCCCTCGGCGTCCCCGGGTGAGGGGGGCCGCCCGCGCATTCCGCCGGAAATTCCTCTCCTTTTCCTTTTCTTCCGAACAACCGACTCGCGGGGAGAATTCGTGTCTCTCTCGACGGCGGGCGCCCTCGCGCGCCCGGGAACCACCGCGTCCACGACAGCGACGTCCACGACAGCGACGTCCACGACAGCGCCACCCGGCGGCGGCTCGGCCCGACGCCGCGTCCGGGCGCGGCTGCCAGCGCCGCGTCGCTGGATCAGCCCGCTCGTCCTGGTCGTGGCCTGGCAGGCCGCCAGCGCGGCCGGCGTCCTGCCCCCGGACAGGCTGGCCGCGCCGCTGACCGTGCTGCGCTCGGCCGTCGACCTCGCCGCCTCCGGCGAGCTGACCGACGCGTTCGCCGTGTCGATCAGCCGGGTGGCGGTCGGCTTCACGCTCGGGGCGGCCGTCGGCGTCCTGCTCGGCGCCGTGGCCGGCCTGTCCCGTTGGGGCGAGGCGCTGGTCGACCCGCCGGTGCAGATGCTGCGGACGTTGCCCTTCCTCGGGTTGATCCCGTTGTTCATCCTGTGGTTCGGCATCGGGGAGGCGCCCAAGATCGCCCTGGTCGCGCTCGGCGTCGCCTTCCCGCTCTACCTCAACGTCCACGCCGGCATCCGCGGCGCGGACGGACGCCTGCTGGAGGCGGCCGAGGTGCTCGGCTTCACCCGCTGGGAGCGGCTGCGGCACGTGGTCGCGCCGGCCGCCGTGCCCCAGGGGCTGGTCGGGCTGCGGCAGGGGCTCGCCGCCGCCTGGCTGTCGCTGATCATCGGCGAGCAGGTCAACGCCGACGCCGGCCTCGGCTTCCTGATCAACAACGCGCGGGACTTCCTGCGCACCGACGTCATCGTCGTCGGCCTGCTGGTCTACGCGGCGCTCGGGCTGCTGACCGACGCGGTGGTGCGCCTGGTGGAGAGGAGGGTTCTCCGGTGGCGGACCACGACACGAGGGTGAGCGCGTACGCCGCGCGCCTGAGTGGCGTGCGGAAGACCTTCGGCGGCCGGCAGGTGTTGGCCGGGATCGACCTGACCATCGCCCGCGGCGAGTTCGTCGCGTTGCTGGGCCGCAGCGGCTCCGGCAAGTCGACCCTGTTGCGCCTGCTCGCCGGCCTCGACACCCCGGACGAGCACCCCAGCGACAGCGCGCGAGCCAACGACAGCGCGCGAGCCAACGACAGCGCGCCCACCAGCGCCAGCGCGCCGACCACCACCGCCGAGCCGACCGGAGCCGGCGTCGAGGGCGGCCAGCCAGACGGCTCGGGCACCGTCGCCTCGGACGCGGCCGACGAACGCGAGCGCTCCACGGCCGGCGTCGAGGACGCCGGCGACGCCGCGGACCGCCAGCCCGTGGCCACGACCACGGCCCGCCCGCCGGTGGACGTGCCCGGACGCGTGTCCGTGGCGTTCCAGGACCCACGGCTGCTGCCGTGGCGCCGGGTGGGGCACAACGTGCGGCTGGGCCTGCGCCGACCCGACGCCGACGAGGTCGCCGAGCGGACGCTCGCCGAGGTGGGGCTGGCCGGACACCGCGACGCGTGGCCGCTCACGCTCTCCGGCGGCGAGGCGCAGCGGGTGTCCCTGGCCAGGGCGCTGGTCAGGGAACCGGACCTGCTGCTGCTCGACGAGCCGTTCGGCGCGCTGGACGCGTTGACCCGACTGGCCATGCACCGCCTCGTGCTGGAGCTGTGGCGTCGCCACGAGCCCGCGGTGCTGTTGGTGACGCACGACGTCGACGAGGCATTGACGCTCGCCGACCGCGTGCTGGTGCTGGCCGACGGTCGGATCGCGGCGGAACACCCGGTTCCGCTCGCGCGGCCACGCCGGCGGGCCGACCTGGCCGAGTTGCGCGCGCGAGTCCTCGACCACCTGGGGGTGAGCGCGCATGCGGTCGCGTAGGAGCGGCGGTCGTCGTGGTCGGGTACGTGGCGGTGGAGTGGTCCTCGCCCTGCTCGGCGTGCTGCTGTCCGCCTGCGGAAGCGGCGCGCCGCGCGGTGAGCGGGCGCCCGTGCCGTCCTTGGTGGATGACACGGCGCTCGCCCAGGTCGTCCTGCGAGTGGGCGACCAGAAGGGCGGGGCGAAGTCCATGCTGGCAGCGGCGGGGCTGTTGGACAACGTCCCTTACCGGATCGAGTGGTCGACCTTCGTGGCCGGACCCCCGCTGCTGGAGGCGGCCTCCGCCGGCGCGGTCGACATCGGCGGGGTGGGCAACACTCCACCGCTGTTCGCCGCGGCCGCCAACGCGAAGGTCTCGGTCGTGTCGGCGGCTCGGGGTGATCTCACCGGGGACGCCATCCTCGTCCCGGCGGACTCGCCCGCGCGTGACCTCGGCGCGCTCCGCGGCCGCACCATCGCCGTCGCCAAGGGCAGCTCCGCGCACGGTGTCCTGTTGTCCGCCCTGCGGAACGCCGGGCTCTCCCCGTCCGACGTCACCATCGCCTACCTCGCCCCCGCCGAGGCGTACGCGGCGTTCAGCCAACGACGCGTGGACGCCTGGGCGATCTGGGAGCCCTACACGTCGCAGGCGTTGCGGGAGACCAGCGCCCGCGTGCTCGTCGACGGCGGTTCCGGGCTGACGAACGGACTGAGCTTCCAGGTGGCCAGCCGCGCGGCGCTGGCCGACCCCGGCAGGAACACGGCCATCCGCGACTACCTGATCCGGCTGGCGAAGGCGATGGCGTGGGCCGACACGCACCGCGAGCAGCGGGCGGCCGTCTGGTCCCAGGAGACCGGGTTGCCCGTCGAGGTGACCAGGGCGGCGGTGGAGCGCGGCGGAGACCTGGTCGTGCCGCTCGACCAGTCCGTCGTCGACTCCGAGCAGCGACTGGCCGACGCCTTCGCGGAGGCGCGTCTGCTGCCGTCGCGGATCAGGTTCGCCGACCACGTGGACGCCCGACACGACCAGGACGTCCTCGCCGCCGCCAAGTGATCCCCCGTGACTCCCCTCCCCACCATCGCACCGAGGAGACACCCGTGAACGTCGTGCTGCACTGGTTCCTGCCGACGGCCGGCGACGGCCGCACCGTCCTGGACCGCTTCCACGCCTCCGCCGAGGCCGGCGCGTCCGCGCTGCGCGAGCCGGACATCGACTACCTGGCGCAGGTCGCCCGGGCCGCGGAGGGCCTCGGCTTCACCGGGGTGCTGACCCCGACCGGCACCTGGTGCGAGGACGCGTGGCTGACCACGGCGGCGCTGGTCCGCGAGACGGAGCGGCTGCGGTTCCTGGTCGCGTTCCGACCGGGGGTGCTCTCGCCCACCCTGGCGGCCCAGATGGCCGCGACCTACCAGCGGCTCTCCCGGGGACGCCTCCTGCTCAACGTGGTCACCGGAGGGGACGCCGTGGAGCAGCGCCGCTTCGGCGACTGGCTCGACCACGACCAGCGCTACGCCCGCACCGACGAGTTCCTGGCCGTCGTGCGGCAGGTGTGGGCGGGAAGCCCGGTCGAGTTCGCCGGTGAGCACTACCGGGTCAGCGGCGCGACGCTGCTCGCCCCGCCGGACCCGGTGCCGCCGCTGTACTTCGGGGGCTCGTCCGCGGCGGCATTGCCCGTCGCGGCCAGGCGGGCCGACGTCTACCTGACCTGGGGCGAGCCGCCCCACCTGGTCCGGGAGAAGATCGACAGCGTTCGCCGGCTCGCCGAGGCAGAGGGCCGCACCCTCCGGTTCGGCATCCGGCTGCACGTCATCACCAGGGACAGCGCGGACGAGGCGTGGGCCGAGGCGGGCCGGCTGCTGGACGCCCTCGACCCGGCGGCGGTGGCCCGCGCCCAGCAGCAGCTCGCGGCGAGCGAGTCCGTGGGGCAGCAACGGATGCTGGCCCTGCACGAGGGCTACCGCCGGCACGGCGGGCGGGACGCGCTGGAGATCGCCCCGAACCTGTGGGCGGGGATCGGGCTCGTCCGCGGCGGCGCGGGCACCGCCCTCGTCGGCAGCCACGAGGAGGTCGCCGACCGCATCGAGGAGTACCACGCGCTCGGCATCGACGAGTTCGTCCTCAGCGGCTACCCGCACCTGGAGGAGGCGTACTGGTTCGGCGAGGGGGTGCGGCCCGTCCTGGCCCGTCGCGGCCTGCTCGCCGACGCCCCGGCCACGCCCGCCCTGCGGGCGACGGCGTGAGTCCCCGGCAGGGACGGTGGCCGCTCGCCGTGGCGGTGCTGGTGGGCGACCCGCGCCCGCGGTCCCGCGTGCACCGCGCGGCGCTCGGCGTGCGGGACGTCCTGACCGCCGCGTTGGTCGCCGCGGAGCGCCCGGCGGTCGCCGGTCAGGTGGTCGACGCCGTCGACCTGGCCCCGGTGCTGTTCGACCCCGCCGGCGCGCGGGTGGTCACCGACGAGCTGGAGTCGTTGGCGTTGGCGGACGTGTTGGTGATCGCGTCGCCGACGCTGCGGGCGACCTACAGCGGCCTGCTCAAGGCGCTGCTGGACCACGCCCCGCCCGGCCTGCTCGCGTCGGTCGTCGCGGTTCCGCTGATGGTCGCCGCCTCGCCGCGGCACGCCATGGCGGTCGACCTGCACCTGCGCCCCCTGCTCACCGAGCTGGGCGCGAGCGTTCCCGGGCGCGGACTCGCGCTCGTGGAGTCCGATGTGGACACCGGAGCCCACAGGGCCGCGGTGCACCGGTGGCTGACCGGGGTCGTTCCCGACCTGGTGGGGCTGTTGGACGCCCGTCGGCGACTCGGGGAGCGCTACGAGGCAGGGAGGACGGTGCGGACCGCGCGTCCCGCCTACGAGTAGCGCGCACGCGAAGGGGGTCCGTGCGGCTGTCGGCCACCGCACGGACCCCCTTCGGACAGGTCAGGACCGCTCGGCGCGCGCCGCCAGGGCGGTGTCCGGGTTGTCGCTGAACACGCCGTCCACGCCCTGCTTCAGGAACAGGTCGTACTCGGCGAACGCCCTGCCGTAGTCCGCCGGGTTCGCGGAGCCGCGGAAGTCCGCCGGCAGGAAGGTGTTCTCGTTGCGGAACGTCCACGGGTGGACGACGAGGCCCTTCGCGTGCGCGTCGCGCACGAGCGAGGTCGGCTCCTTCAGGAAGCCCTTGTCGTCACGCGGGATGATGCGCGCCTTGCTCGGCCCGATGCCCCTGGCGTACTTCGCGATCTCGGCCAGCCCGGCCGGCGTCACGAGGTCGTCGTAGGTCCGCCGGTCCCCGGACTCCACGAAGTCGGCAGGGGCGCCGCTCTCGTCGACGAGCTGCACCAACGGCACCCGGAGCTGACGCCGCAGCTCCTTCAGGTTCGAGACCTCGAACGACTGCACGAACACCTTGGCGTTGGGCCGGTTCAGGCCGTTGCGGTTCAACGCGTCGACCAGGCGGGGCTCCAGGGCCAGCCCGGCCTTGCGGAAGTACGTCGGGTGCTTGGTCTCCGGGTAGATGCCGATGTCCCGGCGCAGCTCCTTCGACAACCGCTTCGCCAGGTCGATCACCTCCTGGAAGGTGGGCACCTCGTACCGGCCGTCGTAGAGGGTGTTGCGCGGGCGGTACTGCGGGATGCGCTCCTTGGCCCGCAGCGTCTTCAGCTCGGCCAACGTGAAGTCCTCGGTGAACCACCCGGTCAACGTCTGGCCGTCCACGGTCTTGGTGGTCTTGCGGGAGGCGAACTCCGGGCGGCTCGCCACGTCGGTCGTCCCGCCGATCTCGTTCTCGTGCCGGGCCACCAGCACGCCGTCCCTGGTGGGGACGAGGTCGGGCTCGATGTAGTCGGCGCCCATCCTGGCGGCCAGCTCGTAGCTGGCCAGGGTGTGCTCGGGGCGGTAGCCGGACGCGCCCCGGTGGGCGATGACCAGCGGGTGGGACGGGCGGTGCGCGGCCTCGACGGTCGCGGGCTCTGCCATCGCCGAGGGCAGAGCCGCGACGCCGACCAGGGCCATGGCGGAGACGACGACGCCGGTCAACCGGGTCGTCATGGCCTTCCGCATCGGGTGACCTCCTCAGTAGTGCCAACCACACGCGGCCTGGTGGGGACCGCTGCCCGGCCACCCTCACCGCGCCTTGCGACGTGCGGGCCACCGTAGGGGGTCGGCAGTCACACGTCGCGGTGAATGGACGGTGACGTTCGCGGCAGGGCGGACCGGCAGACCGGGGCACGTGTCACCCACGGTCGGGACACGAGATCCGCCGCTGGCGCCGGCGGTGGGACCGGAGGCGAGGGCGGGGTCCGCCCGAAGGTCCACCGGGCGGCCTCTACGCTGGTGCCCCGTGCGCGTCCTGGTGATCGGGTCCGGTGCCCGAGAGCATGCCCTGGTCCTCGCCCTGTCCCACGACCCCGCGGTGACCGCGTTGGCGTGCGCGCCGGGTAACGCCGGCATCGCGGCCCTCGCCGAGACGCCGGGGGTCGACGTCGGCGACGCCGCCGCGATCGCCGAGCTGGCCACGCGGTGGCGGGCCGACCTCGTGGTGATCGGGCCGGAGGTCCCGCTCGTGGCCGGCGCGGCCGACGCGGTCCGCGCGGCCGGGGTCCCGTGCTTCGGGCCGTCCGCGGACGCGGCCAGGATCGAGGGGTCGAAGGCGTTCGCCAAGGACGTCATGACCGCGGCCGGCGTGCCCACGGCGCGCGGCGAGGTCGTCGACAACCCGGCCCGGCTCGACGCGGCGCTGTCCCACTTCGGCGCGCCGTACGTGGTGAAGGACGACGGCCTGGCCGCCGGCAAGGGCGTCGTCGTCACCAGCGACCTGGACGCCGCCCGGGCACACGCGATGGGCCTGCTGGACGACGGCCACCCCGTGCTGCTGGAGTCCTTCCTGGACGGACCGGAGGCGTCGCTGTTCTGCCTGGTGGACGGGCGCACCGTGGTGCCGTTGCTGCCCGCCCAGGACTTCAAGCGGGTCGGCGACGGCGACAGCGGGCCGAACACCGGCGGCATGGGGGCCTACGCCCCGCTGCCGTGGGCGCCGGCCGACCTGGTCGACGACGTCGTGCGGCGCGTCGTGCAGCCCACCGTCGACGAGCTGGCGCGGCGGGGCGCCCCGTTCACCGGCCTGCTCTACGCCGGGCTCGCGCTGACCTCGCGAGGCCCGCAGGTGATCGAGTTCAACTGCCGGTTCGGCGACCCGGAGACGCAGGCGGTGCTGGCGCTGCTGCGCACGCCGATCGCCGGGTTGCTGCTCGCCACCGCCACCGGCCGACTGGCGGAGCACCCCCCGCTGGAGTGGGCCGAGGGCGCGGCGGTCACCGTCGTGGTCGCCGCCGAGGGCTACCCCGGCCGCCCGCGCACCGGCGACGTGATCACAGGAGCCGACGCGGAGGGCGTGTTGCACGCGGGCACCCGACGCCGCGAAGACGGCGCCGTCGTGTCCGCCGGCGGCCGCGTGCTGTCCGTGGTCGGGGTCGGCGACAACCTGGAGGCGGCCAGGGAGGACGCGTACCGGAGGGTCGCGGGAGTGCACCTCACCGGCTCGCACCACCGCACCGACATCGCGTTGCGCGCCGTCCGAGGAGAGATCACCCTCCCCGGAGGCGTGCAGGGCTGACGCGCCCGACCTCCCGACGGCACGCCCACGGGAACGGAACCGGATGTCCGGCCGTTACGTCCCCCTGACGGGAGGCGGTGGGCGTTCGGGGAGGTGGCCATGCCGTTCGTGTGGGGCGGGGCCGAGGCCGCGGGGTCGTCGGGTGGGGCGAACAGGGTGCTGCGGATCGAGCCCGACCATGTCGAGGAGGCGCTCGCGGTGTTCCGCCGGGCGCTCGACGAGCTGGAGCCGACGATCGCCAAGGCGCGACGGGGATTTCGGATGATCCCACCCGGCGCGGACCCGGTGAGCGTCGACGCCGCGGCGGCGATCAGCGGACGCGGTCTCGACGGGCCGAACCCCGTGCTGCGCGCGTGGGAGGGCGCGGTCGCGCAGATCCGCTCGATCGTCGACCAGCTCGAGCTGGCGCGAGCCCGTTCCGTCACCGTCGGGGCGCCCGCACACCACGATCGGGAGGCGTGAGCGTGTCGTCCTCGCCGCGCGGGAGTCGCTCCCCGGCCACGAGACCTCGCGCCGTGACCACCCTTCTGGCGCCCCTGGCCGTGGTCTGCGTCGTGGCCGGTGCGTGCGGTTCCCCCGAGGAGGACCCGGCGGCCGCACGACCCACGGCGACGAGCCGCCCGACCGGAGAGCGGCCACTGTCCGATGTGGACCCCTGTCGGCTGCTGACGCCGGCGCGACAACGGGAGTTGGGCGTGGACCAGCCGCCCCAGCCCGACCACGACCCCACCGTCGACGCCCCGAGCTGTGTGTTCTCCGCCCAGGCGACGGGGCTGCGGTTCGACGTGACCGCGGTCGGCGCCGTCACCCCGACGGACCTCGCCGCCCAGCGACGCCCCGACCAGCTCACGCGCGAGATCGCCATCGGAGGCGCGCCCGCGCGGGAGGTCCGGCCCCCGACGGACGGCGTCCCGGCGGACGCTCACTCCTGCGAGGTGGACGTCCCTGTCGCCGAGGGGCAGTTCCTCCGCGTGACGGTCGGTCAGCGCGGGACGCGAACTCCCCAGCCGCAGGACGCCTTGTGCGCCAAGACGGTACTGGCCGCCGAGGCGGTGTTGACCACCTTGCGGGAGCGGCGTTAGACCGGTCGCACGCAGTCGTGGGAGAAGGCGGGCCACATGGGTGAGTTCGGCCCGGGGCGGAACTGGTTGGCCGTCCCACACCAGCAGATCTATGACGACATCCACTCCGGACCCGGCGAACGGGGAGCCGAGGGCGCCCACCGCCGCTGCGCGGCGGTCGCCGCCGCGTTCGCCAAGGCCGAACGGGACATCGCCGCCGGCCTCCGTCGACTCGGCATCGCCTTCGAGGGCGTCGGGGCGCAGGCCGCGCTCGGCGCCGCCGGCGGGCTCGCGGCCTGGACCGCGGACGCCCGGCTGGGCGCGGTGATCGCGATGGACCTCGTGTCGGAGCAGATCGACGCGTTCACGCGCGCCAGGGACGCCATGCCCGTTCCGTCGCCGGCCGGCGACCAGGAGGACGTGGTGGAGGAGATCGCCGGCGTCTTCGACAATACGGCCGATCGCGAGCCTGTCGAGGAGGCGGCGCGGGAAGCACACGAACGTGCGGCCCGGCTCATGCGGGACTACGAGGCCGAGAGCCGGCGGGTCGTGGGCGCGGTGCCGGTCTTCGTCCCACCGCCGGACGTCGTCGTCGACGTGCCGGGCGCGGGCCTGGCTCCTCGGCCCCGCCGCGCTCCGGCCCCCGGCGGAGACGATGACGAGCGGCGCCGGCGACGGGAGTGCGCACACGAAAGGATGGTCGCCGGTGACAGGGGTCGGCGGATCAGCGACCATCGGACAGGTCCACCACGTCCTCTCGGTCCGCTCGGTGCGGGCGGCCGGAGACCTTCGCCGTGACCGGCCGCCCCACGACGCCGAGACCGGGGCCGGCGGTCGTGATCAGCGCCTCCGCCTTCCAGGTGGCGTGGGCCGAGCTGCGGCTCGGACCGCCACCCGTCGTGCTGCACGTGCCGGCTCGGGGTGTCCTGGCGCGGGAGCGGGCCCTCGTGGTCGCGGACGCGTGGGAGGAGCTGGAGCGCCTCGGCCTCGCGTCCCGTCGACGTCTCGACCCCGTGTTGGAGGACGCCCTCGTCATGCTCGCCCGACCCCGACACGCGGTCGACGCGCGCATCGGCACCGGCGGCCGCGGCGAGGCGCGCGTCCTCGCGGCGGCCAGCGGCGAGGTGGGTGTGCTCGCCGTGTTGCACGAGGCGTCGCTGCGACTGCGCCACGTCTCCGGCGCCGAGCTGGGGTGGCAGGCCGTCGCGTTGCTGGCCGACCGGCCGCCGGGGCCGGGCGAGGCGGTGTCGGCGCCCCGCGACGCCATCGACTTCGCCGTCGTGCGGGCAGGCCCCTCGGCCGCCGCCTTCGCGGAGGGGCTGATCCGGCGCGGTGTGCTGGCCGCTGACGCGCGGAGGCTGGCCAGGATGGTCGGGGGCGTCCGGCGGCGCGGTCAGTTCGGCGTGGCCGTCGTCGACCGCCACGGCCGGCGACGCCGCGCGCCCCGGGTGGTGGCCTTCCACGACACCGCCCACGGCCGCTACCTGGTCGAGGAGCGGGCCGGGGCGGACGGCCGGCGGTGGACGACGGTCGCTCCCGCCGACAACGCGTGCCTGGCGCGCCGGGTGCGGGATCTGCTCGACCGGGCACGTCACCTCTCCGAGGGACGCCCCGTCGAGGGGGCGATGATGCCCCGGCCGTGGCGGGCAAGGGTGTGGCCGCGGAACCGAACGTGATCGGCACCCGTCAGACTGGGCAGTCGCAGGTCGCCAAGAGGGGGTTGGCAGGAGTGGCAGTCAGCCAGTTCAACAGTGAGGCGTTGGAACAGTGCCGCACCACGGTCAGCAGTCAGGCCAGCCAGTTCGGGGCCATCGGCGACGGATTCCCCAACCAGTGCGGCAACCCGTCGATCTTCGGGAAGCTCGGCAGCTCCGGCGGGTTGTCCTCGGCGGTGGACAGGTTCACCGCGCTGGTGGGTGAGGAGTTCGCGGCGGCCGAGTCCCTGATGGGCAAGGTCGAGCGGGCGTTGGACGCGGTGCAGCAGAGCGTGCGGCAGGCCGAGGACGCCGCTGTCCACGCGATGACGCCGGCGAGCTGAGGCGCGGGGAGGGACGTTGAGCGCGAAGGACGAGGTGGCCGCCCTCCCAGGGGGGCAGGCGTTGGCCGAGCTCGCCGACAAGGTGGACGGCGACCCGGAGGCGATCCGCGGCATCGCCCGGCACTGGCAGGAGAGCGTGACCAGGTGCGGCGAGGCCGCCGGCGCGGTCGACCGCTCGGTGGCCGCGTTGGACGGGGCGTGGCAGGGCTCGTCGGCCGACGGGTTCGTCAGCTACATGGGGCAGTTCAAACAGGCGGGTTCCTCCCTCCAGGCGGCGCTGGGCGCCGCGGCCGGCGACCTCAACGCCGTCGCCGAGGCCCTCCAGTCCGCCGAGACCTCGGTGAACAACATCTGTGAGCGGTTGCTCCAGGAGGTCAGGAAGCTGCGGGCCGAGCACAAGGACAAGCCCGAGCAGGAGCTGAACGGCGCGATCGAGAAGCTGGTCGCCGACGCGACCAACGAGGCGCGGCCCAAGGTCGCCGAGGCCGAGTCCGCGGTGCAGGCCGCGCTGGGCAAGATCAACGCCCACGCCGGTGAGATCTCGCCGAAGTTCTCCGGCCTGCCGGCGCCCGACGGCCAGCCGTTCACCCCGGCGCCCGGTCGCAAGGTCGAGTGGACGCCCACGCCGCCGCCCAGCACGAACCCGCAGGGCGCCCGCTCCGAAGCGCCCTCGTCCCCCGGCGGCGGCCCGTCCGGCGGCGGTGGCGGCTACTCCGGAGGCGGGGGTGGCGGCGGTGGCTACTCCGGCGGAGGCGGTGGGGGCGGCGGCTACTCCGGTGGGGGTGGCGGTGGAGGCGGCGGCGGTGGCCTCGGCCCCAGCGGCGGACCTCCCCCCGGTGGCGGCCCGGCCCCACAGGGGCAGGTGGCCGAGTGGATCCAGCAGGCCATCGAGATCCTCAAGGCCCAGGGCTACCCCGTGGAGAAGATGAACCCGAACGACATCTGGATGATCATCCAGCACGAGTCGGGCGGGAACCCCCACGCCATCAACAACTGGGACTCCAACGCCGCCAAGGGCACCCCGTCCAAGGGACTGATGCAGACGATCGACCCCACGTTCAACCAGTGGTCGCTGCCCGGCCACAAGGACATCTGGAACCCGGTCGACAACATCATCGCCGGTGTCCGGTACGCCATCGAGCGGTACGGCTCGGTGTCCAACGTGCCCGGCGTCGTCGGCATGAAGACCGGCTCGGGCTACCGCGGCTACTGACGAGGAGCGGGCGTCGGGACGCGGGCCTCCGGCCAGCGTCCCGACACCGCGTCCCGGATCGCAGGCGCCGGCGATCCCGTGGGCGGGTTGAGCCGGACACGGTTGAGCCGGACACGGGCAACGATCTCCTTCTGTCCCGGGCGGTTCCCGCGCGCTCATCTGGCAGGCTGGCCCCATGTCGGAGCTGGTGTCGTCGTGGGGGGTGGCGCGACGCGCCGCCGTGCCGCCGTTCCATGTGATGGAAGTGCTCTCCGCCGCCGCGCGTCGGCAGCGGGACAAGGGAGACGTGGTGTCGCTGGCCGCGGGCCAGCCGTCGAGTCCCGCGCCGCGACCGGTGCGCGCCGCCGCCGAGGAGGCGCTCCGCCGCCACCCGCTCGGCTACACCGAGCAGCTCGGCATCCTCGAACTGCGCGAGGCGGTCGCCGGCCACTACGGGAGCCGGTACGGACTGGACGTCGCCCCCGACGACGTCGTGATCACCACCGGCTCCTCGGGCGGGTTCCTCCTCGCCTTCCTCGCCGCGTTCGACGCGGGCGACCGGGTCGCGCTGGCCCGCCCCGGCTACCCGGCCTACCGCAACATCCTCACCGCGCTCGGCTGCGAGGTCGTCGAACTGCCGTGTGGGCCGGACACGCGCTTCCAACCCACGGTGTCGATGCTGGAGGCGTTGGACACCCCGATCCGGGGACTGGTCGTCGCCAGCCCGAACAACCCCACCGGCACGGTCCTGGACCCGGCCGAGCTGGCGGCGCTGGCCAACTGGTGCGACGCCAACGGCGTCCGGCTCGTCAGCGACGAGATCTACCACGGCATCAGCTACGGGCGGCATCTCACGTCGGCGTGGGAGAGCAGCACGAACGCGGTGGTCGTGAACTCGTTCTCCAAGTACTTCGCCATGACGGGCTGGCGACTGGGCTGGCTGTTGGCGCCCCGGGAGCTGGTGCGGGCGATCGACCGCCTCACCGGCAACTTCACCCTCTGCCCTCCCGCGTTGGCGCAGCACGCGGCGGTCGCGGCGTTCACGACGGAGTCCTACGCCGAGGCGGACGCCCACGTCGCGAGGTACCGCACGAACCGCGACCTGCTGGTCGAGGGCCTGCGGAAACTGGGGATCGAGCGCGTCGCACCCGCCGACGGGGCGTTCTACGCCTACGCCGACGTCTCCCACCTCACCGACGACTCGATGGCCTTCTGCCAGCGGCTGCTGGACGAGACCGGCGTCGCCATCGTGCCCGGCGTCGACTTCGACCCGGTCGACGGCGGCCGGTTCGTGCGCCTGTCCTTCGCCGGGAGCACCGAGGACGTGGCCGAGGCGCTGGGGCGGCTCGGGGCCTGGTTGCCCACGCTCGGGCACTGATCCACCCGCCCGCGCGTTGTCACGGTGAACATCGACGGGGGAGGTTCTCCATGTGGCGGGTGATCGGCGCCCTGCTCGTGATCTGGCTGGCGGTGACCGTGCTCGGCGCGGTGATCAAGGGGCTGTTCTGGCTGGCCGTGCTCGGTGGCCTGCTGTTCGTCGCGACCGCGGCCGTCGGCTGGGTGCGACGGGGCAACCGGCAACTGCCGCGGTAGGCCGCCGCGTCAGGAGCACTGCCAGAGGAAGCGCCCCTCGCCCGTCGTGTCGTCGACGAAGGCGTAGGCCACGCCCGCGTCCCCGAAGTTGACGTCGAACGGGAGCTCGACGCTGTCGAGCTGGGTCAGGAAGCGCCAGGCCCCGGCGGGCGTCTCCTCGTCCTGGAGCCACCCGGGGACACCGCCGATGCGGGAGTGCAGGGAGTCCGCGTCGGCGTCCTCGGGCGGCGCGACCAGCTCGACCAGGTGGTCCTCGCCGAAGGTCGGTCCCCGCTGGAGCGCGGCGACGGTCAGGAAGTCCGGGACCCGGCCGGGGGAGCAGAAGCACGCGTTCTCGCCGGCCTCGGGCTCCCAGGTGCCGTCGACGTGCTCCTCGATGTCGTCGGTCAGGAACAGGTAGGCCAGCCGCGCCGGCTCGCCGGGCAGCCGCACCTGCCCGAGGAACCGCATCGGGCGGCCCAGCCGCGCGGACAGCGGCCAGCTCGGCTCGTCCAGCCACACCGGCTGCCCGCCGAACTTGGTCACCGGCTCCCGCACGGGTCGGCCGGCGGGCACGAACCGCAGGGCGTTCTGGTCCGGCGACAGGGACACGGGGCCTCCTCGTGATCGACAACGGCACGCTACCGCCGGCTGGTCACGAAGAGGTCGCCGCCCTCGGCGCTGGTCGTCGCCGTCGTCGGGGCGCGTGCCCCCGGGATCGGCCGATCACCCGGCCCGGGCCTTGCCCGCCCGCCACGCACCACGAGATCATGAATATTGGGGGTTCCCCCCAAGTAACACTGTTTTGGGCGTTGGTGACGCCTGGGCCAGCGCTGGCGACGTGCTGGCATGGCGAAATCGCGGTCTTCCCGGTTGTTCGCGCCCCTCCCGGCAGCAGCGACGGTGTCGACTGAGCGGGGAAGGGCGCGAACGACGGTCAGGGCAGGAGGCCGAGTTCGCGGAGCCTCGGGCGGGCCGACGCGGCGTCGCTCCAGCGGTGGGCGTGCAGGCCAGCCGCCTGGGCGGCGTCGACGTTGACCTGGCGGTCGTCGAGGAACAGGCACGCCTCGGGCCGCGTGTCCAGGCGGCGCACCAGCTCGTCCCAGATCTCCGGGTCGGGCTTGGCGGTGGCGAGGTCGCCGGAGAAGACCAGGTGCTCGAAGGACGCGGTCCACGGCTGCCGCTCGGCCGCCCTCGCGAACGGGACCGGGGCGTTCGACAGCAACGCCAGCCGCGATCCCGCCGCCCGCAGGTCCTCGACGAGCCGGACCGCGTCGGGATCGACCCCGAGCCAACCCCGGTTGTCCAGCTCGGTCAGCCGCTCCGCCGTGGCCTCGTCCACCGCCAGCCCGAGCCGCGCCCCGACCGCCCGCCAGTACTCCTGGTGCGGGCACCCCCGGTCGTAGGCGTCGCGCTCCGCCCAGTAGGCCGGCTCGAAGTCCGCGACCGGGACCCCGAGCGCCGCCGCCATGTCGGGCAACGCGTCGGTCCGGTGGCTGATGACCTCGCCGTAGTCGAAGACCACCCAACGAATGTCCACTTGCCGCCCCCAATGCGGTCGAACGTCCCCTGTACGGGGAACCGAACTCAGTGCGCGCCCAGCGTCGCGATCCGACGCAACGCGTCGTCGATCGCGGCGCGGTTGACGTCCCGGTGCGTCACGAACCGGACGGCGCCGTTCATCGGCGCGGCCAGCACGCCGACCTCGGCGAGCCGCCGCGACATCAGCTCGGCGTCCGGCGCCCCGGCGAGCACGATGTTGGTCACCGGCCGGTCGACCGGCCAGCCCAGCTCGGCCAGGCCGGCGGCCAGCGCCGCCGCGTTCGCGTGGTCGGCCGCGAGGTCGTCGATCCGCTCCAGGGCGACCAGCCCGGCCGCGGCCAGCACCCCGCCCTGCCGCACCCCGCCGCCCAGCATCTTGCGCAGGCGCCGGGCCTCCGCGACGAACGCGGCCGAGCCGCCCACGAGCGAGCCGACCGGAGCGCCGAGGCCCTTGCTCAGGCAGACCTGCACCGTGTCGACCCCGACCGTCAGCGCGGCCGGCGGCACCTCCAGCGCGACCGCGGCGTTCCAGATCCGCGCCCCGTCGAGGTGGACCCGCAGACCGCAGTCGACGGCGGCGGCGACGAGCCGCGCGTGCTCGTCGGGCGGCACGACGGTGCCACCGGCCGCGTTGTGCGTGTTCTCCAGGCAGAGCAGGCGGGTCCGCAACGCGTAGTAGGGGCCGGGAGCGCCGGCCGCCGCCCGCACCGCGTCGGGCGAGACCCGACCCGGCCCCGGCTCCCAGGCCAGCGCCTCGGGCATCCCGCCGGCGAGCCACGCGGGAGCGCCCAGCTCGTTGCCCAGCACGTGCGCCGCCCTCGGCGCCAGGAAGCGGTCACCCCGACCCAGGTGCGCCATCAGGGCGATCGTGTTGCCCATGCACCCGCTGGGCACCCAGAGCGCCGCCTCCACGCCGAGCAGCTCGGCGACCCGCTCCTCCAGCGCCCGCATGGTGGGGTCGCCGTCGAGCACGTCGTCGCCCACCTCGGCCGCGGCCATGGCGGCCCGCATCCGGTCGTCCGGCCGGGTCACCGTGTCGGAGCGGAGATCGATCGGCAGGGTCACGAAGGGATCACACCACACTCGCGGCTCGGTCTCGCTCCCTTTCCCCGGGCCGGGGACCGGTCGATCGCCGGAGGGGAGCCGGTCGCGCCGCCCGCGGCCTGAGTACCGTGTCGGCCACGCCCCCAGGGTGACGTGGATCTCGGTGACGGGTCGTGCAACCGGTTCCGGTGGCCGGTCCGTCCGGAAGGTGCAGGCACGACGAGCGGAGAGCCCCGCGTGGACCAGCGCGAGGAACAGGAGTTCGCGGAGTACTTCGTGGCTCGGCGGGAGGCCGTGCGTCGCATGGCGTTCCTGCTCTGCGGGGACTGGCACCGCGCGGACGATCTGGCGCAGACCGCGTTCGTCGCGTTGCACCGGCGGTGGAGGAAGGTCAGGGACAAGGGGGCGCTGGACGCCTACGTCCGCAAGACGCTGGTGCGCGCGGTGATCGACGAGTCACGTCGCCCCTGGCGGCGCGAGCGGTTCACCGACGAGGTGCCCGACACGCCCAGCCCCTCCGGGGAGCCGGGCGAGGAGGTGGCCACGCGGGAGGCTCTGCTCGCCGGCCTGCGACGGGTCCCGCCGCGGCAGCGCGCGGTGCTCGTGCTGCGGTTCCTGGAGGGGCTCGACGTCGCCGGCGCGGCCGAGGTCCTCGGCTGCACGGAGGGGACCGTGAAGAGCCAGACGGCACGGGGGCTGGACGCCCTGCGGGACGCGTTGGGCGACGCGTTGGACGACCTGAGGTCGGCGTCGTGAGCCGGGGGCGAGGGACCGCGGCGGGCGGTCGGTGGTCGAGGAGGTGGCGGTAGGTGGACGAGCACAAGCTCGCGGCGTTGTTCCGCGACGCCGCGCGTGACGCGCCACCGGCGTCCTTCGACGAGCGGGACGTGGCGGCGGCCTCGCGGCGGGCCACGGTGCGCCAGCGCACCGCGCTCGCGCTCGGCTCGGCGTTCGGCGTCGCGGTGCTGTTCGGCGGTGTCGCCGTCGGCACCGGTCTGTTCGACCGGGAGCCGGACAGCCAGCCCACGTCGCTGAGCGCGCCCGACGAGCAGGCCTCCGCCGCGCGGGAGCACGGCTCCCCACCGGCACCTCACACCGGGCCGGGGACACTGGACCCCGGGGCGACCGAGAAGGCGCCGTCCGCGCGCCCGCCCGGTGGCCCGCAACCCCACGACATCCCGGAGGACCCGCCTGAGCAGGGGGGCGGGACCTCGGGGAGCGCCGGTCCCGGGACCGGCGGCACCCGAAGCGGGTGCGGACCGGCGGACCGGGGGCTCGCCATCGCCCTCGCTGGCGAGCTCCCGGCCGCTGCCGGCCTGGAGCCCAACCCGGTCGCCGGGGACTGCCCGGCCGGCGCCACCGGAGCCGCCTTCGTGGTGCGGGACCGCGACGTCGTGGGCGTCGTGTCCGTGGTGCTCGGGCCGGAGGGCAGCGGCCGGGGGAGCGGCGAGCTGAGCCGCGCGGACGGGTCGCGGGGGTTCGTCGCGGTCACCCCGGGAGGACGTTCGCTGACGGTGTTGAGCCAGCCGCAGAAGGGCTCGACCACGCCTCCGTACGCCGACCAGGTGGCCGACGTGGCCAGACGTCTCGCCACCCGCTACTGAGCGCCGCCTCTTCCTTCTCGACGTCGACCGACCGTCGACCGACCAGCGCTGACCGCGCTGGTCGGCCGGCGAGCGCTGACCGGCGCGGGTCCGGTGCGGGTCCGGTGCGGATGCCGTCCGAGGTCGGGCGTCCGGACAGCCCGCGTCGGCCTGGACCTGCTTCGTCCCACGATCTGAACGCCCAACCCGGAGTCATCCCACCTTTCCTCGTGCGGTGCTACGTTCTGGTACGCCCGTACTAGAAAAGGTTGGTGGCCATGGCGTGGGTCGTCCTGTTGCTGTCCGGGGTCTTCGAGGCCGTCTGGGCGATCGCCCTCAAGCTGTCCGACGGCTTCACCCGCGTGGGCTGGGTGATCACGTTCGTCGTCGCGGCGGCGATCAGCCTCGCCGGCCTCACCTGGGCGCTCAAGACGCTGCCCGTCGGCCCCGCCTACGCCGTGTGGACGGGAACCGGAGCCGCCCTGGCCGCCGTGGTCGGCATGGTCTGGCTCGGGGACGGCGTCTCGACCCTGAAGATCGTGTCCCTGCTGCTGATCGTCGCCGGGATCATCGGGCTGAACCTGGCCGGTGCCACTCACTGACGGACTCGCTGACCGCCTCGCGCAGGTCCGCCGTGCGGAAACCGGCCGCCTGGTCGTGCTGGTCGGCGACCCGCAGGCCGTACCGGAAGGTGAGCTCGCCGCCCAGGAACGCCCCCGTGGCCATCAACACCACACCGACGAGCGTCAACACGAACGGCGCGGTGGGCGCGGCCCGGTCCGTCGGGGCGTTCCACCGCAGCACCAGGTCCACGACGAACACCACCAGCGCCGCGCTGTTCGCGGTCACGTGGAGCAACGCCATCCCCCGGACCCGGGTCCGCACGGGCACGAGCAACAGGTCGAGCAGGCCGGGCACGGCGGCGAGCGCCGCGCCCACGATCCCCACCCCGATCACCCAGGTCGCGGCCCTGGCCAGCGTTCCGGACTCGTACCCGGACCGCGCCGCCACGTCGAGCACGGCCGCCGACAGCCACGCCCCGATCGGCACCGGCACCAGCATGGGGTGGAACGGGTGGCCGTACGGTCCCGCCAGCCCGGAGACGGGACGTTTGGGTGACGCGTGCGTCCTGCGCATGACCCTCCTCCGAACGGGCTCCTTCCCTCGGCGGGATTACCCCCTCCTCGGCCGCCACAACCCGGGCCGCCGGGCCGGGGATGGCACGATCCGTAGCCATGTCAGTTGGCAGCCCGGCGAGCACACCCAAGGGGGAGCGCCGGCGGCAGGCCCTCGTCGAGGCCGCCGCCCGCCTCCTCGTCGAGGGCGGATTCGACGCCGTCCGGCACCGGGCGGTGGCCGAGCGCGCAGGGTTGCCCCTCGCCTCCACCACCTACTACTTCCGGGACCTCGACGACCTGGTCGCCGCGGCCGCCGAGCACCACGGCCGCAGCGAGCTGGCCAGGGGCTGGGCGAAGCTGGCCGAGCTGACCGAGGACCGCCTCGACGTCGACGACGTGGTCGAGGTGGTCCTCGACCAACTGCTCGGCCCCGCCTCCGAACGCGACGCGGAGGCGGTGCTGCTCCGGTACGAGCGGCTGGTCGCCACGGGCCGGCGGCCGCACCTGCGCCCCCTGATGCGGGAACTGTCCGCCGGCCTGCACGAACTGGTGCTGGAGACCCTGGCCCGCTGCGGGATCCCCGCCGACCACGAGCGGGTCGACCGTCTCGTCGCCCTGGTCGACGGCACCGTGGTCAACGCGTTGATCGAGGTGCATCCCGACCCGAGGGGCGCCGCCCGACGCATGCTCCACTCGGCGTTGGAGGAGGGCAGGGCGTCGGAGAAGGGCGAATAGGACGGGCGGCCCCGGTGAGGGCGGCGTCGCGGGACCGTCGGACCCACGACGCCGCCCGACGCGGATCGGTCAGGTGGTCTGGTAGGGCGCGGCGGCGGCCTTGGCCGCCGTCATCAGCGCTCCCCGGTTCTTCGGCCAGAACACGCTGTTGACGCACGAGTACTGGGGGAAGAACCCGCCGCACGAACCGCTCGACGACCCGATCTCGAAGGTGAAGCTCGCGACGCCGAGCACACCGTAGGTGTAGTCGTCGGTGGTTCCCGTCGTGCTGTACCCGACCGTGTCACCGTTCGTGCCGACGACATAGCCGTTGGACTGGGCCATCTTCCGGCCCAGGGCCCGGAGTTGGGCGTCGTTGGGCGCGGGCCGCTCGGTCCACCCCCACGGGGTGATGATGTAGTTGCCGTAGCTGTGCAGCGTGATCATCACGCCGGTCGCGTCCCGGGGCGCGGGATCGTCGTCGCCCTGCCCGCGCCGGTCCGGGAAGAGCGCCGAGAACCACGTTTCCAGGGCGCGGGTCTCCGGCTCCGACGCCGCGCGCGGACCCTGGTAGGTCTCGGCGCAGGGCCGTGTGGAGTCCCCACCCCACCTGAAGCTGGAGTTGCGGTTCAGGTCGATGCCGATCGTGGTGCCGCCGCAGGCGCCGTTGCTCGTGTTCGCGTTCTTGCGCTGCATCCTGGGCCGGTCGCCGCCCGAGGCCACGATGTCGACGCCGTCCGGGTTCGCGATCGGCACCACCCAGACCTCCGTGCTGTCCAACACGGAGGTCACCTCCGCGTCGACGCCGTACCCGCCGGCCAGGTGGTCGATCCACCGCCACGCCACCTCGCCCGTGGCCAGCTCCCTGGCGTGGATCTGCGCGATCACCGCGAGGCGCGGTTTGGCGGCGTTCGGCCGGAGCGCGCAGTCGCCTTCCTTCTTCCTGGTCAGGCAGATCGCCTTGATGTCGTGTCCGCCCAGGCCCCTGGTCCGGCGCCAGCTATCGCCGATGTCGACCACGGTCGCCAGGCCGGGATGCGCGGCGGCCACCTGGTCCAGGTGCGCCTCGTGCGCCGCCGGCGTGTGGTACCCGCCGTAGAAGGTGTCGGCGGGGGCGTTCTCCGCGCCCTCGACCGGCTTGTGGACGGTGTCGTGGAAGCGGGGCCGGTAGCCCAGGTCCCGCAACCGGTCGGCGGTCGACGCCGGCCCCACGACCAGGACCGCGTCGTCGTGTGTCTCGACGACGTCGAAACCGGCGTCGGCCAACGCCCTGGCCTGCGGGCCGGACGCCGCCACCCGCCACACGGAGGGAGGGGGGTCCTCAGGGGGCGGGGATCCGGCGACGGCCGGAGCCCCGGAGAGCGCCATCGGTAAGACGAACGCCGCGGCGAGCAGCGCGCGACGCAGCAGGGATCGCGACATGGGAAACCTCCCACCGGGCGACGACATGGGCAGGGGGATGGCGTCGCCGCGCCGGTGCCAGCCAGTGTCGGGATCGGGACGCCCGCCGGAACCCGCCGATCGTCGGGTTCGCCCGCTCCGCGCGGGCCCGGCCACCCGCGCCGCGCCTCCCCCGGCCCGCCCTCCGCGACACCGCTCGCGCGGGCGCTGACCTGGGGTGTCGTCGGCGACCCCCGGGGCGGCCGCCGACGCCAACGCCTAGGCTGCACCCGTGTCGAAGCCGCGCATCCCCGACGTGCTCGCCGCCCGCTACGCCTCCGTGGAGCTGGCCCGACTGTGGTCGCCGGAGAACAAGGTGGTGTTGGAGCGCCGACTCTGGCTCGCCGTGCTCCGCGCCCAGGCCGACCTCGGCATCGAGGTCCCCGAGCAGGCCCTCGCCGACTACGAGCGGGTGCTGGAGCGGGTCGACCTCGCCTCGATCGCCGAGCGGGAGCGGGTCACCCGACACGACGTCAAGGCCAGGATCGAGGAGTTCAACGCCCTCGCCGGGCACGAGCACGTGCACAAGGGGATGACCTCCCGCGACCTCACCGAGAACGTCGAGCAGCTCCAGGTCCGGTTGAGCCTGGAGCTGGTCCGGGACCGGTGTGTGGCCCTGCTGGCCCGGCTCGGCCGGCTGGCGGTCGAGCACGGCGAGCTGGTGATGGCCGGCCGGTCGCACAACGTCGCCGCGCAGGCCACGACGCTGGGCAAGCGCTTCGCGACCGCCGCCGACGAGCTGCTCGTCGCCTTCGGCCGGCTGGAGGACCTGCTCGCCCGGTACCCGCTGCGGGGCGTCAAGGGCCCGGTCGGCACCGCCCAGGACATGCTCGACCTCCTCGGCGGCGACGCCGACCGGCTGGCCGAGCTGGAGCGCAGGGTCGCCGAGCACCTCGGCTTCGCGCACGCGTTCACCAGCGTCGGCCAGGTCTACCCCCGGTCGCTGGACTTCGAGGTGGTCACCGCCCTGGTCCAGCTCGCGGCGGCCCCGTCCTCGCTGGCCAAGACCATCCGGCTGATGGCCGGCCACGAGCTGGTCACCGAGGGCTTCAAGCCCGGCCAGGTCGGGTCCTCCGCCATGCCGCACAAGATGAACACCCGGTCGTGTGAGCGGGTGAACGGGCTCGCCGTCATCCTGCGCGGCTACGCCTCCATGGTCGGCGAGCTGGCCGGCGACCAGTGGAACGAGGGCGACGTCTCCTGCTCGGTCGTGCGTCGCGTGGCCCTGCCCGACGCCTTCTTCGCCTTCGACGGGCTGGTCGAGACGTTCCTGACGGTCCTGGACGAGTTCGGCGCCTTCCCCGCGGTCATCGCCCGCGAGCTGGACCGCTACCTGCCGTTCCTGGCCACGACGAAGGTGCTCATGGCCTCCGTGCGCGCCGGCGTCGGCAGGGAGACCGCGCACGAGGCGATCAAGGAGCACGCGGTGGCCGCCGCGCTGGCGATGCGCGAGAAGGGCGCCGAGCGCAACGACCTGCTCGACCGCCTGGCCGCCGACGAACGCGTCCCGCTCGACCGCGAGGCGCTCGACGCCGTGCTCGCCGACCGGCTCCCGTTCACCGGGGCCGCGTCCGCCCAGGTCGCCGAGGTGGCGCGGCGGGTGGAGGAGGTCGTGGCCCGATACCCCGGGGCCGCCGCCTACACCCCCGCCCCGATCCTGTGAGCGTGAACGCGCCCGCCACCGTCCACTCGCTCACGTACTACCCCGTGAAGGGGTGCGCGGGCATCACGGTGGACCGGGCGGAGGTGACCGCCCGCGGCCTGCGCCACGACCGGGAGTTCATGGTTGTCGCCGCGGAGACCGGCCGTTTCCTGAGCCAGCGCCGGCTTCCGTCGATGGCCGTCGTCCAGCCTCGGATGCTCGACGACGGCGACACGCTCGCGCTCAGCGCTCCCGGCGTCGAGGACCTCAAGGCCGGCGTCGTCGAGGACGGGCCGCGCCGGGAGGTGAGCGTGTTCTCCTTCACCGGGCAGGGCGTGGACCAGGGCGACGACGCCGCCCGATGGTTCGGCGTGGTGCTCGGCGTCGACTGCCGCCTCGTCCGGGTGCCCCCGGACCACACGCGGGTTAGCTCCGGCGAGACCGGGGGCACGGCCGGGTTCGCCGACGGGCACGCCCTGCTGGTCGCGTCACTGGCGTCGCTGGCGGAGCTGAACCGCCGCCTCGCCGAGCGGGACGTCGCCGCGCTGCCGATGAACCGGTTCCGGCCCAACGTCGTCCTGGACGGCTGGACCGAGCCGCACGCGGAGGACCTGGTGCGGTCGGCCCGGCTCGGCGAGGTGGAGATCGGCTACGAGAAGCGGTGCAAGCGGTGCGCCGTGCCCACCGTCGACCAGGAGACCGGGCGCCCGGCCGGGCCGGAACCGACCCGCACCCTGGCCACCTACCGCGGGGGCGCGGAGGAGGGCGGCGTGGTGTTCGGCATGAAGGCGGCCGTCGTCCGCCCCGGCGTCGTCTCGGTGGGTGACACGGTCACGGTTCACCGCTGGGCCTGATCCCGATCCCACACGCCGCCCGGCAGGATGGGGGGACCCACGGACGCCGGAGGGGGCCAACGACGTGCCGATCGCGCTGGACCGGGCCGAGTTCAACGTGCTGTGGCGCCGCATGGAGCTGGGCGCGAGACCGCTGGTCCTCGTGACAGCCGAGCACGGCTCCACCCTCGACGAGGCCGGCCAGGTCGACGACGCGGCCTGGGCGGCGCTGGGCGCGCGCCAGCTCGTCGGCGACGACGGAACCGTGCACCCCGACCTGGACCTCGCGTTGCGCGTGGTCTCCCAACCCTCGGTCGCCGTCGACCTGAGGTGGGCCACCGGTCCCGGCCGGGAGGTCAGGGCGCTGTCCGCGGTCCGGGGCGAGACCGGGATCCTCGCCGTGCTCGCCGACGACGTGGTCCACCTGGACCTCGTGCGCGACACCGCGTTCGTGGACGCCGCGGTCGGGGTGCTGCCCCCGACGCCGCCCGGCCCGGGCACCGCGGTGAACGTGCCCAGCGGCGCCGTCGAGGAGGCCACCCGCCAGGGCGGCGACGACTACGACTTCGAGTCGGCGCTGCTCGACGCCGGCGTGCGGGCGAGCGAGGCGCGTCTTCTCGTGGACATGGTCGGCGGCGACCGGGTCGCCGCCGGCCAGTTCGGGGCGTCCTCGTGGGACCAGTGGGGCGCGCGCACCCGCGCGCCCTGGGTGATCTCGGTGACCGACACGCCGCGCGGCCGCTACGCGTTCTACGAGCGCTCCGGCTGGTTGACCGTCGCCCCGGTGGACCACCACCGCCTCGTCGACCTGCTCCGCGAGCTGGTGCGGTCGCTGTGAGCGACGACTTCGGCCAACTCGACGCCACGCGCGGTGATCGCCAGGCAGACTGGGTCGGGCACCGCTACCAATCGGGGGAGGAGCCATGTCGACAGTCGAGGGCTGGCTGAACCTGGTCGCGCCCGTGCCCGCGAGTTTCGCGGCGGCCACCGGCGCCGTGGCCGGGGGCGCTGGTGCCGCCACACCCACGGCGGGCGCCTCGGGTGCGCCTGTCGGCGCGCCGGTCGCCCGGTTCAGCATCCGCACCGAGGATGCCCCACGCCTCAAGGCCAAGTTCAAAGAGGCCATCGAGGAGATGAACAAGGCCCTGGAAATGGCCTACCTCCTCCGGCATACCCGGCCTCCGGGAGAGGACCCCGCGAGTGGGCAGGCGGTGCAGAAGCTGGCGGAGAAGATCACCTCAGACGAGGGATCGTTGACGATGGCCATTGACAGCACGATCCAGGCGTTGCAGTCGGTGATCGACCAGATTGACCAGGCACTCGGGCAGTACCAGGAAAACGACACTCTCCCCATGAGGTCCTGAACATGCGGTCTCCTCGTCTTCGTGACGTTGTGCTGCTGCTCGCTGGAGCCCTGGTGCTAAGCGCCTGCGGTTCCGTCACGAGCGGCACCCCGATCGCGATCCCGAGTGTCAGTGACAGGTCCTCTTTGTCCGCTGGTGCCGCTTCGTCAGAGAACAACGAAGTCCCTCGGGTCACCAATCCGAAGAACCTCCGCGGAGTTGACCCCTGCCAGATGCTTACCCAGGCCCAGCTCAGGGAGTTGGGGGCATCGTTGGAGGGAAAGCCGGACCAGGCTCCGTGGGGAGAGACGCTCTGTAGGTGGGTGGACGACATCAGGGTGACGGTCGCTCCCGACACCAAACGGCGCGGATTGGCCGAGGTGTACGCCAGGAAGAAGAGTTTCAACAGTTTCCAAACCAGCTCGGTTGCAGGGTATCCCGCCGTCAGGGCCGACTTCGGCGCTATCCGATGCAACCTGAACGTGGGTGTGGCGAACGACCAGCTCCTGCTGATCCAGTACTCCAACAACGTGAGCCGGAAGCCTGAGCACAAGGACACGTGCGTGTTCGCTGAGCGGATCGCGGCCGAGGTGCTGAAGAACCTGCCTGCGGGCGGGTGATCGGTGTGGTGGTGAATGGTGGAGTGGGTCGGGAGTCTTCTCGGGAGGGGTGGGTTCGGTTCGCGTGTCTTGGTGTGGGGGCTGTGCTTCTTCTCGGGGTCGTCTCGTGTGGTGAAGCGATGAGTGGGACGCCGGTCACAGCCGTCAACACGGTGACAAGCGGTGGCGGTCAGGCGAAGTCGGGAGAGCCTGATCCTTCGGTCCCCAGGGTGAGTAACCCGAAGAGGTTGCGGGGGAGCGATCCGTGTGCACTGCTGACGCAGGCACAGCTCACCGCCCTTGGACTGCCGTCGGCGAACAAGGCCGCCCAGGCTCAGTGGGGTGAGGCGAAGTGCACTTGGTCAGGGGATATCAGGGCGACCCTGAGCCCGGACACCAAGGGGCGAGGCCTGGCTGACTACTACGCGCGGCAGAAGGCGTTCGACAACTTCAAGAGCAGTCAGGTTGTCGGCTACCCCGCTGTTTGGGCTGATTTCGCGCACACGATCTGTAGTGTGATGGTCGGCGTCGCCGATGACCAGGTCTTGGTCGTCCATGTCGGTTCGGTCAGTTCGCGGAGCAAGGCGCAGGGCAATCCGTGTGGCTACGGGGAGACGGTCGCGGCCGAGGTGCTGAAGAACCTGCCTGTGGGCGGGTGATCGGTGTGGCGACGAATGGTGGAGTGGGTCGGGAGTCTTCTCGGGAGGGGTGGGTTCGGTTCGCCTGTTTTGGCGTGGGGGCTCTGCTTCTCCTCGGGGTCGTCTCGTGTGGTGAAGCGATGAGTGGGACGCCG
>NZ_JAMTCP010000057.1 GCF_024171885.1 Streptoalloteichus tenebrarius
ACCGCACCGGACCGCACCGCACCGCACCGCACCGCACCGCACCGAGGATCGGACGATACCGAGGCTGACGGGGAGAGAAGCGCTTTCCCCGGCCCCGTTGCCGACGACCAGAACCTCAGGCTTCCCCGACACGGCAGGCCTCACGAACGAGGACGCTCGGCTGGGAGATCCCAACCGAGCGTCCTCCGCGGCGGTCGACCGGAGTCGGTGTCTCTTCCCGGTCTGTTCCGGGCCCGCTCCGAGTCTGTTCAGTTGTCCCGTCAGCCGCGCGTTCCCCGCCAGGTCCGCGTGAGCCGAGGGGAGGGGATCAGTCCTTCTTGAAGACGACGACCCGCCGGTTGGGCTCCTCGCCCTCGCTCTCGCTGTGCACGCCGCCCACCTTGGCGACCGCGTCGTGCACGACCTTCCGCTCGAACGGCGTCATCGGCTGGAGCCGCGCCGCCTTGCCCGTCGCGAGCACCTTCTCCGCCGTGGCGCGACCGAGGTCGGCCAGCTCGCTGCGCCGGTTCGCCCGCCATCCCGCGATGTCCAGCATGAGCCGGCTGCGCGCGCCGGTCTCCTGCTGCACCGCCAGCCGCGTCAGCTCCTGTAGCGCCTCCAGCACCTCGCCGCGACGACCCACCAGCTTGTCCAGGTCGTCCCCGCCGTCGATGCTCACCACGGCGCGGCCGGCCTCGACGTCGAGGTCGATGTCCCCGTCGTAGTCGAGCAGGTCGAGCAGCCGCTCCAGGTAGTCGCCGGCGATGTCGCCCTCCCGGACGAGGAGCTCCTCCAGCTCGGCGGGCGAGCTGGCCTTGTCCCCGTCCCGGTCGGTGTCGACGTCCCGGTCGGCACCGGACGCCTGCAACGTCTCCGACACCGTGTCTCCTCTCGGATCTGTCCCGGTCCGCCCGTCGTCGGGGCAGGACCGGGACCGCTCGGCTCAGCGGCGCTTGCGCGCCTGCTTGGGCTTGTGCTGCTGCTTCTTGGCGCGGGAGCCGTCCGCGACGATGCCGGGCGTCTCGGCCGGCTTCACCGCCGCCGACCCGGCGGTCTCCCCGGACTCCTTGCCGGAGGGCGTCTCACCGGCCGGGCGGGTGGCCTTCTGGCGCACCGGCTTCTGCCCCGGCTTCGGGGCCAACGCCTGCCGCTGGACGGAGACGGCCTCCTTCTTGGCCTCCTCCTCGCGGTCCAGGCGGTGGTACACGACGTACTGCTGACCCAGCGTCCACATGTTGTTGGAGAGCCAGTAGAGCAGGATCGCGATGGGGAAGAAGGGGCCACCGGCGAGCACGCCCAGCGGGAACAGGTACATCGTGACCTTGTTCATGATGGCGGTCTGCGGGTTGGCCGCCGCCGCCGAGGTCTGCCTGGCCACCGAGTGCCGCGCGGTGAAGTGGGTCGCGACGCTGGCCACCAGCATCAGCGGGATCGCCACGAGCGCGACGTGCGACCGCTCGACGCCGAAGTTGGCCAGCTCCTGGTTCGACATGCTGATCCAGGTGTTCAGCTTCGCGCCGAAGATGCTGGCCTGGTTGAACGAGTCGACCTCGGCCGCGCCGAAGATGTAGTTCTCGGTCTTGCCGGGCCGGAACTCCTTCAGCACGTGGAACAGACCGATGAAGACCGGGATCTGCACCAGCGCGGGCAGGCAGCCACCCAGCGGGTTCACCCCGTGCTCGGCCTGGAGCTTCTGCATCTCCTGGGCGAGCTTCTGCCGGTCGTTGCCGTACTTCTCCTGGAGCTTCTTGATCTGCGGGGCGAACTCCTGCATCTTCCGCATCGACCGCATCTGGTGCAGCATCGGCTTGAAGAGCAGGGCGCGCAGCGTGAAGACCAGGAAGACCACGGCCAGGGCCCAGGCCGCGCCGGTGGACGGCCCGAACACTGCGCCGAAGACCTTGTGCCAGAACCAGAGGATGGCTGACACCGGGTAGTAGATGAAGTTCAGCACAGACCTACTCCTCGGCAGGGGTGTGTGGGGACCAGCCGGCTCCGCCGGCCGACTCACTCGGTGCCCGCTCGGCGCCGTCGTCGCGCTGGGGACCCCGCGGCGGGACCGGGTCCAGGCCTCCAGGGTGCCAGGGGCCGCAGCGCGACAGGCGGCGGACAGTCAGCCAGGCGCCGCGCACCGCGCCGTGGACCGTCAACGCCTCGACCGCGTACGTGCTACAGGTCGGGTGGAACCGGCACGTCGGCGGGAGGTACGGGGAGATCCAGCGCCGGTAGCCGCGGATCGGCGCCAGCAGGACCCTGGCGAGCGGGCTCGGCCGCCCGCCGGCCCCACCGGGCGAGGGACTCATGCCACACCCGCCGCCGGGTCGCGGGGGGAGTCCTCGGGAAGCAGTCGGAGTCGACGCAACGCCGCGTCGAGGTCGGCGGCCAGCTCGGCGCTGGTCGCCTCGGCGGCCGGGGGCAGCGCCCGCACCACGAGTTCGAGGTCGGCGGGCAGCACCGGGAGCCGGTCGCGCACCACGTGCCGCAACCGGCGCAACACCCCGTGACGGACGACGGAGCCGCCCACGGCCTTGCTCACGACGAAGCCCACCCGGGCCGGACCGAGCCCTGCCCGGGTGGGCGATGTCTGCTCCGCTCCGTGCCCCTCCGCCCGCCGCTCGCGCTCAGGGGCGACGGCGTCGCCCCGCATCGCGTGCAGCACGAGCCGGGCCCGCCCGGCACGACGGCCGCGGCGAACCACCAGTGCGAAGTCCTGGCCGCGGGTCAGCCGGGCGGCCGCGGGAAGCACGGCGCGACGGGTTCTCAGGCGGACAGTTCGACGCGACCCTTGCGACGGCGAGCGGCCAGGATGGCGCGGCCGGCGCGGGTGCGCATGCGCAGCCGGAACCCGTGGGTCTTGGCGCGGCGGCGGTTGTTGGGCTGGAAGGTGCGCTTGCCCTTGCTCACGGCGGTTCTCCCGGTGCTCACTGCAGGCAGGTCTGGGGTCGTCTCCGATCGCTGTTCACGAGCCATGGCTCGGGAGCGCAGCGACCCGAAGTCACTGAGTCGGGGGAGTGTCGGGCACCGTTCCGGCACAGCACGACACGCCCGCCACTCAGCGGGAGACCGTACGAGACTACGCACCCGGGAGGGTCCAGCTCAAATCAGGGGTCCTCCCGAGGGCGGGGGACGAGCCTCCGACACGCCACGCAGAGCGTCGCTGCTTGCCTGGCGAGCCAGTGTTGTGGCATCGCGCACACCTTGTTAGCGTGCCCCTCCACGATCGCCTCGCCGGAGGGCGGAGAAGGGGGAGACGGCGCCGGCGTGTGCCGCGGCACGCCGGGGGGCTGTGGGGGGCTCCGGCTCGATCCGTCGTACCTTCATGCACAGTTGTGGACAACTTTGTGGACGCCCGTATCGTCCCGGTGTCGGCGTCCACGATCAGGGCTTGCTTCGCCTGAGTGGGCCCGACCGAACCGGATCACCGGCAGGGTGACCCGGCTACCGGCGAGGGGAGGGGAGCCCGCAGGTGTCCGACCACCAGACCGACCTCGGTCTCGTGTGGGAACAGGTGGTGCACGAGTTGTCCTCGGGCACCCTGTCCCCGCAGCAACGCGCCTGGATGCGGGTGACCCGCCCGATCGGGCTGCTGGACGGCACCGCCCTGCTGGCCGCCCCGAGCGAGTTCGCCAAGGACGCGATCGAGCGCGTGCTGCGGGAACCGATCACCGCCGCGCTCTCGCGCCGCCTCGGCCGCCCGGTGTCCCTCGCGGTGAAGGTGGACACGGCCGCGCCGGTCCCGGCGCCCGTCCCCCCACCGGTGCACCCCGTGCCGCCGGGCCCGTCCGCCTCGCGGATCCCGCCGGTCCCCGCGCGGCCGGTGGAGAGCATCTCCCCGCTCGACCCGCCCCTGGGGCCGGGCGCGGCGACGACGGTGCTCGCCGGGCCGCTGGCCCCCGGCTCGATGAGCCCGGCGCCCATCGGCGCCGGTCCCGCCGGGTACCCCGCGCCCGCGCCACCGCACTCGCTGTCCCCGCCGGGCGGCCAGCCCGCCGAGGAGGGCGACGGCGAGGAGGAGGTGGACGAGGAGCGCGAGGCACTGGCCACGGTCCACGAGATCTGGCCCACGTTCTCCGGCGCGGCGGCCGCGCAGCCCAGCCGCCCGCCGTCGCAGACCAGGCTGAACGAGAAGTACACCTTCGACACGTTCGTCATCGGCGCCTCCAACCGGTTCGCGCACGCCGCGGCGGTGGCGGTGTCCGAGGCTCCGGCCCGCGCCTACAACCCGCTGTTCATCTGGGGTGAGTCCGGGCTCGGCAAGACCCACCTGCTGCACGCCGTCGGGCACTACGCGCAGCGCCTGTTCCCCGGCATGCGGGTGCGGTACGTGTCGACGGAGGAGTTCACCAACGAGTTCATCAACTCGCTGCGGGACGACCGCAAGGTCGCCTTCCAACGCCGGTACCGGGACGTCGACGTGCTGTTGGTCGACGACATCCAGTTCCTGGAGGGCAAGGAGGGCACCCAGGAGGAGTTCTTCCACACCTTCAACACGCTCCACAACGCGAACAAGCAGATCGTGGTCTCCTCGGACCGGCCGCCGAAGCGGCTGGAGACGCTGGAGGACCGGCTGCGCACCCGGTTCGAGTGGGGTCTGATCACCGACATCCAGCCGCCCGAGCTGGAGACGCGGATCGCGATCCTGCGGAAGAAGGCCGCCCAGGACCGGCTGGCCGCGCCGGCGGAGGTGCTGGAGTTCATCGCCGCCCGGATCGAGCGCAACATCCGGGAGCTGGAGGGCGCGCTGATCCGGGTCACCGCGTTCGCGTCGCTGAACCGGCAGCCGGTGGACGTCCACCTGGCCGAGATCGTGCTGCGCGACCTGATCCCGGACTCGCACCAGCCGGAGATCACGGCGCCCATGATCATGGCGGCGACCGCGGAGTTCTTCGGCGTGGGCATCGACGACCTGTGCGGCCCCGGCAAGACCAAGGCGCTCGCCCAGGCCAGGCAGATCGCCATGTACCTGTGCCGGGAGCTGACCGACCTGTCGCTGCCCAAGATCGGCCAGACCTTCGGCGGCCGCGACCACACCACGGTCATGTACGCCGACAAGAAGATCCGCAAGGAGATGGCCGAGCGGCGCCGCATCTACGACCAGGTGCAGGAGCTGACCGCCCGGATCAAGCAGCGCGCCCGCGGCTGAGGCCGGGCCGCTCCCCTTCCGTCACCACCCGTTCCCCCGGCGTCGGCGCACGCCCGCGTCCCCCTCGGGGCCGCGGCGGCCCGCCGTCCGGGGCGGGATCTTTTCTGGTGGTGTGAGGGCCGCGCCTGGTCCTGCCCGACTCGGAAAGGTCGGCGTTCGCCGCCGGTGTCCTCACCCTCGCCGGTGTCGGCCTCCGGCCGCGCCCTGACCCGGGTCGAGACGGTCGGCGACGCGCGGAACGAGCGGGGACACGCGCCCCCAGGCGGACGCCAGACGCGAGTTCGGGCGAACAAGCCCCCTGTCGTGACCGGTCGGCGTCGCAGGGGCGCCGACGTGCGTCCGCCCTCGGTCATGACCGCCGAGCCGGGGACCGGCCCTGCGGCGCGAACGCCGGTTCTCCTCGACTGGTCAGGGCCTGGTGGACGCCCTGGAGGCCGGCCGGGTGGCGCGTTCGGCCCGGTGTGCCGACCCCCGCCAGGACGGCGGGGTTAACGAGTTCGCGTGCCCGAGACGCAGCCTCCACCGGATTCGTTTTGTCCCGCGTCCGAGCGGCGGCCGGCCGCGTCGCGGAGCGCCGCGAGACCCCCGACCCGACCCTCCGGGAAGGCCTTCGAGGGGGTCCGGCCGCCCCCTGCGGGAGCCCTCCGACCCCCTCGCGGCGCGAACTTTTCTGCCCCTGTGGGCACTCGATCGGGTGTGGACAACCAGAAAAGTTCGAGATCCACGCCACCGGGAGCCTGTGCACGCCCTGGGGACTAGTCGACCCACATCTGTGGAGAACCCTGTGGAGAACTCGGGCTTCCTGTGGAGCGTTTGGAGCGGCCGCCGAGTTGTCCACGGGTGGCCCGAGTTGTCCACGGGCTCCATCCACCGGTGCTCCACAACGGCGCAGGGCCGCTGACCTGCGGTTTCAGGTAGTTGTCCACACTGTTCACAGCCCCTACTACTACGGCTGTTCATCAATCTCGAAGAGAAAACCCAAAGAGCAGTAGGGCGGCGGCGAAGTTGGGGACAGACCGGCCGGGGCGGGGCGAACCCCCGGATGACGGGACCCGCCCGGACGCTCTACGGTGAGTACCCACCGCGCCGGTACCCGGCAGCGCCCAGCGCTCCACGGCCCGCCGTCGCCCGGATCGTCTCCGACCCGGCGGCCCGCGGCCCCCGAGTCACGCTCGTCCTCGTACCGCCGCCGGCTCGTGTTCGACCGACCCGCCGCCCCGACCGCGTCCGTGCTGGTCAGGGCGGTGGGCGGCACCGATGAGCACTGTCGAACTCGAAAGGACGCCCGATGAAGATCCGCGTCGAGCGCGACGGCCTCGCCGACGCCGTCGCCTGGGTCGCGCGCAGCCTGCCGTCCCGGCCGCCGGTGCCGGTCCTGGGCGGGGTGTTGCTGGATGCCGGCTCCGGTGAGGGCGGTGAGACCGGGGACACCCTCACCGTCTCCGGGTTCGACTACGAGGTCTCCGCGCAGGTCACCGTGCCGGCCACCGTCGCGGCCCCCGGTCGCACGCTGGTGTCCGGCCGGCTGCTCGCCGACATCACCAAGGCGCTGCCCAACCACCCCGTGGAGATCGCCGTCGACGGCGCCAGGGTGACCATCACCTGCGGCAGCTCCCGGTTCAGCCTGCCCACCATGCCGGTCGAGGACTACCCCCAGCTCCCGGCGATGCCGCAGCGGACGGGGTCGGTGCTGGGCGAGGTCTTCGGCGAGGCCGTCTCCCAGGTGGCCGTGGCCGCCGGCAAGGACGACACCCTGCCGATGCTGACCGGCGTCCGGCTGGAGATCGAGGGCGACCGGCTGACCATGGTCGCCACCGACCGGTTCCGGCTCGCGATGCGCGAGTTCGGTTGGGAGCCGTCGGCCCAGGTTGACCCGACCGCCGTGCTGGTGCCGGCCCGCACCCTCGCCGAGGCGGCCAAGACCCTGGGCGCCTCGGGCAGCACGGTCGACCTGTCGCTCGGCTCCGGCGACGGCCTGCTCGGCATGGCCGGCAACGGCAAGCGCACCACCACCCGGCTGCTCGACGCCGAGTTCCCCGGCTACCGCAAGCTGCTGCCCGCCGAGCACAGCGCCGCCGCGATCGTCGAGGTCGCGCCGCTGGTCGAGGCGATCAAGCGCGTGTCGCTGGTCGCCGAGCGCGGCACCCAGGTCCGGCTGGAGTTCACCGGCTCCGCGGTGAAGCTCACCGCCGGGGGCGACGACGAGGGCAGCGCCGAGGAGGAGCTGCCCGCCGAGCTGACCGGCGAGCCGCTGACCATCGCGTTCAACCCGAGCTACCTGCTCGACGGCCTCGCCGCCGTGCGGACCGACCGGGCGCACCTGTCCTTCACCACACCCACCCGCCCTGCGCTGGTCAAGCCGGTGAACGAGGATGGCGGGGTGGCCCCGGGCTACCTGTACCTGCTGATGCCGGTGCGGCTGCCCGGCTGACGCCACCGGCGTCGGCGCCACCAGCGACAACATCGACATCGCAGTCAACGCAGTCGAGTGCCCCAACGGCAGGAGGACAGCAACCGTGCAGCTCGGACTCGTCGGTCTCGGCAAGATGGGCTTCAACATGCGGGAGCGGCTGCGCCGAGCCGGCCACGAGGTCGTCGGTTTCGACCGCAACCAGGAGGTCAGCGACGCGGAGTCGCTGGCCGACATGGTGGGCCGCCTCTCGGCCCCCCGCGTCGTCTGGGTCATGGTCCCGCACGGCGCTCCCACCAGGGAGACCGTGGAGCGGCTCGGTGAGCTGCTGGAGCCGGGTGACATCGTGATCGAGGGCGGCAACTCGCGCTGGACCGAGGACCAGGCCAACGCGGCCCTGCTCGCCGAGAAGGGCATCGGCTACCTCGACTGCGGCGTCTCCGGCGGCGTGTGGGGACTGGAGAACGGCTACGGCCTGATGGTCGGCGGGGACGCCGAGCTGGTCGAGCGGGCCATGCCGATCTTCGACGCGCTGCGCCCCGAGGGGCCGAGGGACGAGGGCTTCGCGCACGCCGGCGAGGTGGGCGCCGGCCACTTCGCGAAGATGGTCCACAACGGCATCGAGTACGGCCTGATGCAGGCCTACGCCGAGGGGTACGAGCTGCTCGCCGCGGCCGACGTGGTCAAGGACGTGCCGGCGGTGCTCAAGGCGTGGACCCGGGGCACCGTCGTCCGCTCGTGGCTGCTGGACCTGCTGGTCAACGCGCTGGGCGAGGACCCGGAGCTGGCCGAGCTGCGCGGCTACGTGGAGGACTCCGGCGAGGGCCGGTGGACCATCGAGGCGGCCATCGCGCACGCCGTGCCGGCCCCGGTCATGTCGGCGGCGTTGTTCTCCCGGTTCGCCTCGCGCCAGGAGGACTCCCCGGCGATGAAGGCGGTGGCCGCGCTGCGCAACCAGTTCGGTGGCCACGCCGTGCACAAGGCCGGCCCCACCTCGGGTGCGGGCGAGGTCAAGTAGGCCCCGGGCCGCCGAGGCCCCCCGAGGACGACGTCTCGTCGTCGGCGTTCCGGTCGCACTGGTCCCTCCGGGTGACCGGAACGCCGACATGGGCGCGGGCGCGCCGGTGGTCCCGCCGCGCGCACCGTCGAGCGCTGCCCCGACCCGCCGAAACGGGAAGGCTTCCGTTCTTGTACGTCAGACACCTCCAGGTCACCGACTTCCGGTCCTGGGCGCACGCCGACGTGGCCTTCGAGCCGGGGCCGAGCGTGCTGGTCGGGGCGAACGGTCAGGGCAAGACCAACCTGGTGGAGGCCCTCGGCTACGTCGCCACCCTCGGGTCGCACCGGGTGGCCACCGACGCCCCGTTGGTGCGGCACGGCGCCTCCCGCGCGATCGTGCGGACCGCCGTGGTCAACGCCGGCCGCGAGCTGCTCGTCGAGCTGGAGGTCACCCCCGGTCGGTCGAACCGCGCCAGGGTCAACCGCGCGCCTGTCCCGCGGCCCAGGGACGTGCTCGGCATCCTCCGTACCGTGTTGTTCGCGCCCGAGGACCTGGCGTTGGTCCGCGGCGACCCCGGGGAGCGTCGGGGGTTCCTCGACGAGCTGCTGGTGCTGCGCGCTCCCCGCTTCGCCGGCGTGCGCGGTGACTACGAGCGGGTGCTCAAGCAGCGCAGCGCGCTGTTGAAGAGCGCCGGTGTCGCGCGACGCGCGGGTCGTCGGGGCGGGGAGGGCACTGGCGAGGCGGGGGACATCCGCACGCTGGACGTGTGGGACGGCCACCTCGCGCGACACGGCGCTGAGCTGCTCGCCGCTCGCCTGGATCTCGTCGCCGACCTCGCACCCCATGTCGGCGCGGCGTACGCGGGAGTGGCGCCGGAGTCGCGTCCCGCGTCGATCGCCTACCGGAGTTCGCTCGGCGGCGCGCTGCCGGAGGGCTATGGACAGCCAGGTGGGCCGAGGGCGGACGTCGCGACGCTGGAGGCCGCGCTGCTCGACGAACTCGGGCGGGTCCGGCCCCAGGAGCTGGAACGTGGGGTGTGCCTGGTCGGGCCGCACCGGGACGAGCTGGACCTGGTGCTCGGCGAGGCGCCGGCGAAGGGGTACGCGAGCCACGGCGAGTCCTGGTCGTTCGCCCTGGCCCTGCGGTTGGGCTCGTTCGAGCTGCTGCGCGCCGACGGCGCGGAGCCGGTGTTGGTGCTGGACGACGTGTTCGCCGAGTTGGACCGGCGGCGGCGGCGGAGCCTGGCCGGGGTGGCGTTGGGCGCGGAGCAGGTCCTGGTGACGGCGGCCGTGCCGGAGGACGTGCCCGAGGAGCTGGTGGGCGCCCGGTACGAGGTGCGGGACGGAGAGGTGCGACGTGTCTGACCTCCGGGGGCGCGGCGGCGGTGGGTCCGGCGGTGGACCGGCCTCCGCCCGAGGCCCGGCTCCTGGGCACAACCGGGCTGTGAGTCCTCGCACATCTGGGGATAACCCTGTGGATTGTGTGGATAACTCCGTGACGCCCGGCCGCCGAACCGATCCCGGGCGTCGCCCTGAGCGGCAGGACAACCGCCGAACAGGGGAGGACGGCGGCGGGCGCGCGTCGGAGCACGTCGCCGGTGGCGAGGGACAGGCGCCCGCCTCCCCGGTCGACGCGGTTGACGCGGTTGACGCGGGCGTTGCGGGCGCGCTGCGGGGGCCGGACCTCGCGCGCGCCGCGCTGGAGGCGGCGCGGGCCTCGGCGAAGGCCAGGGGCCGTGGGCGCGGGAAACCGAGGTGGGGCGCGGGGAGCGGGCAGTCCCGACGCCGTCGGAGCTGGTCGGGGGCGCGTCCTGACGACAGGGACCCCCAGCCGCTCGGCCGCCTCGCCTCGCGCCTGGCCGCCGAGCGGGGGTGGACCGACCGCCTCGCCGGGGGCCAGGTGTTCGGCCGGTGGGCCAGCCTGGTGGGCGCCGACGTCGCCGAGCACGCCCGTCCGGTGTCCCTGCGGGACGGGGAGTTGACGGTGCAGGCCAGCTCGACCGCGTGGGCGACCCAGCTCCGCCTGTTGCAGCGCCAGCTCCTGTCCAAGATCTCCGCCGGGGTGGGTCCTGACGTGGTCAAACGCCTGCGGGTCCAGGGGCCGGCCGCGCCGAGCTGGCGCAAGGGACCGCTGCACGTCCCCGGGCGCGGGCCTCGCGACACCTACGGCTGAGGTCGCCCGTCGCGTTCGCCCGCGCGCGGGGTGACGCCCCACTCCCGTGCCGGCCGCGAGGTGAGACGCGTTACCCCGGATCACGGCGGGTGCTCGGCGCGGCAGGATGGGGGAGTCGGGTTGCCGCTCGTCGCCGGGGAGAAGAGGAAAGAGGACCCGAAGTCCGACCGGGCGGGTTACCGTCCCCTCGGCGGCCCAGCATGTGGACGCGTCCGCACGGCCCAGCCGGGGCGGTGGTGGCGTTGACGCCGGTCGCGGCGGCCCGGCGTGAGGACGGCGCGGCGCGCGGGGTGTCGACCGACGACAGCCGGGCGGCGCGCTCCCGGCCGGTGGGCCGGGGTGTCGGTGCTCGACTCGCGGACCGAGGAGGCCCAAGATCCGC
The DNA here is from genome assembly GCF_024171885.1 of Streptoalloteichus tenebrarius. GTDB lineage: Bacteria > Actinomycetota > Actinomycetes > Mycobacteriales > Pseudonocardiaceae > Streptoalloteichus > Streptoalloteichus tenebrarius. The sequence goes on from NZ_JAMTCP010000057.1 coordinate 11,087, forward strand.
AGGCGGTGGTCAGGAAGCTGGCTCCGGTGGCCCCGGCGGTCACCACGGCCAACGGGGGAGCGCGGTGCGCCGGCCAGGACCGAGGCGGCGCCCGCCCCCGTTCCCCGGCAGTTGTTGTTGTCCGCGTCCGAGAAGCGTCGGCTCCTCGAACTCACCATGGTCGTCGACCAGCTCGTCGACTTCATGGCGCGCACGGACTTCGGGCTCTCCCGCGAGGCCCGTGAGGTCCTGGTCGACGTGTACGCGGACGTCGCCGTCACGGCGGCGCGGGCGCGGGCGGCGATCGCCGAGGTCACCAGCGTCGAGGAGCGCATCGGGGACCTCGACTTCGAGACCGACCCCGACCCCGAGCCTGGCGCCGCCCAGGAACGCGACCGGGACCCCGGCGACGGGGAGTCCCGCGCCCACGGCTGACCCCGCCCGGCGCGCGGCCGGGGGCGCGGTGGCCCGCCGGACCCGCGCTGGCGATCGAGAGCCGCGCAGCGGCCCGGATTCGCGTCCCCCGCTCCCCGCACCCGGCCGGCTTCGCGACGGGCGCTCTGTGACGTTCTCAGGGGTGTCCTTGGCCCCCTCTTGTGGGACCTGCCCGGTAGACTTGTCACCGGTCGTGGCTGGCGCGGGCCGTCCCGCCGGCGCCCCCGACGCCGAACACGCCCCTGCACGAGGAGACACCGAGGCCCGTGGCAGCCAAGAAGAACGAGTACAGCGCGTCCTCCATCACCGTGCTCGAAGGCCTCGAGGCGGTTCGCAAGCGGCCCGGCATGTACATCGGCTCCACCGGCGAGCGGGGTCTGCACCACCTCATCTGGGAGGTCGTGGACAACGCCGTCGACGAGGCGATGGCGGGCTACGCCACCAAGGTCGAGGTCACGCTGCTCGCCGACGGCGGGGTGCGGGTGACCGACGACGGTCGTGGCATCCCGGTCGACATGCACCCGGTGGAGAAGCGGCCCGCCGTGGAGGTCGTGCTCACCACCCTGCACGCCGGCGGCAAGTTCGGCGGTGACGCCTACGCCGTCTCCGGCGGTCTGCACGGTGTCGGCGTGTCCGTGGTCAACGCGCTGTCCGTCGCGCTGGAGGTCGAGATCTGTAGCCACGGGCACGTGTGGCGGCAGCGGTACGAGCACTCCCAGCCGGCGCACCCGCTGCGCAAGGGCGAGCCGACCACCAGGACCGGGACCACGGTCACCTACTGGGCCGACCCGACGATCTTCGAGACGACGACGTACAACATCGAGACCATCTCCCGCCGGCTCCAGGAGATGGCGTTCCTCAACAAGGGCCTGACCATCGTCCTGCGGGACGAGCGGATGTCCGAGGAGGAGGAAGACGCCGAGGCCGGCAAGCTGCGCGAGCGCACCTTCCACTACCCGGGTGGGTTGGAGGACTTCGTCCGGCACATCAACGCCACCCGCGAGGCCGTGCACAAGAAGGTCATCGCCTTCTCGGCCAAGGGCGAGGGCATCGAGGTCGAGGTCGCGATGCAGTGGAACACCGGCTACAGCGAGTCGGTGTACACGTTCGCCAACACGATCAACACCCACGAGGGCGGCACGCACGAGGAGGGCTTCCGCTCCGCGCTCACCCGCGTGATCAACGAGTACGCGCGGGACAAGAAGCTGCTCAAGGAGAAGGACGCCAACCTCACCGGCGACGACGTCCGCGAGGGCCTGGCCGCGATCGTCTCGGTCAAGCTCAGGGAGCCCCAGTTCGAGGGCCAGACCAAGACGAAGCTGGGCAACACCGAGGCCAAGTCCTTCGTGCAGAAGACCTGCAACGAGTGGCTGCCCGACTGGTTCGACCGCAACCCGGCCGACGCGAAGACGATCGTGAGCAAGGCGGTGTCCTCGGCGCAGGCGCGCATCGCCGCCCGCAAGGCCAAGGAGCTGGTCCGGCGCAAGAGCGCGCTGGAGATCGGCGGCCTTCCCGGCAAGCTGAAGGACTGCCGCTCCACCAAGCCGGAGGAGTGCGAGCTCTACATCGTCGAGGGCGACTCGGCGGGCGGCTCGGCCAAGGAGGGCCGCGACTCGTACTTCCAGGCGATCCTGCCGATCCGAGGCAAGATCATCAACGTCGAGAAGGCGCGGCTCGACCGGGTGCTGAAGAACACCGAGGTCCAGAGCCTGATCACCGCGCTCGGCACCGGCATCCACGACGAGTTCGACCTGAGCAAGCTGCGGTACCACAAGATCGTGCTGATGGCCGACGCCGACGTCGACGGCCAGCACATCCGCACGCTGCTGCTCACGCTGCTGTTCCGGTTCATGCGCCCGCTGATCGAGAACGGCCACGTCTACCTGGCGCAGCCGCCGCTGTACAAGATCAAGTGGCCGAGGAGCGAGCCGGAGTACGCCTACACCGACCGGGAGCGGGACGGCCTGATCCAGCGCGGCATCGAGGCCGGGCGCAAGCTGCCCAAGGACGACGCCATCCAGCGGTACAAGGGTCTGGGCGAGATGAACGCCGAGGAGCTGTGGGAGACCACCATGGACCCGGCGCACCGCACCCTGCTCCAGGTCACGCTCGACGACGCGGCCACCGCGGATGAGCTGTTCAGCGTGCTCATGGGCGAGGACGTGGAGGCCCGGCGCTCGTTCATCATCCGCAACGCCAAGGACGTTCGCTTCCTCGACGTGTGACGCGGCCACGCGGGTGACCGGGCGGGCGCCCGGTCACCCGCCCCGACCCAGCGCATCAGCCGTCCACTCCAGGACAGACGAGAAGGACAGGAATGACCGAGACGACCGTGCCGTCGGGAGGCGACCGCATCCAGCCGGTCGACGTCCAGCAGGAGATGCAGCGCTCCTACATCGACTACGCGATGAGCGTGATCGTGTCGCGCGCGCTGCCCGACGTGCGGGACGGCCTCAAGCCGGTGCACCGCCGTGTCCTGTACTCCATGTACGACACCGGCCTGCGCCCCGACCGCAGCTACGTCAAGTCGTCGCGCGTCGTCGGCGACGTGATGGGCAACTACCACCCGCACGGCGACTCGGCCATCTACGACGCCCTCGTGCGCCTGGCCCAGCCGTGGTCGATGCGCTACCCGCTGGTGGACGGCCAGGGCAACTTCGGCTCCCCGGGCAACGACCCGGCCGCCGCCATGCGGTACACCGAGTGCCGCCTGACGCCGCTGGCCATGGAGATGCTCGCCGACATCGGCGAGGACACCGTCGACTTCTCCGACAACTACGACGGCAAGACGCAGGAGCCCGACGTCCTGCCGTCGCGCATCCCCAACCTGCTCGTCAACGGCGGCGGCGGCATCGCGGTCGGCATGGCGACCAACATCCCGCCGCACAACCTGCGCGAGGTCGCCGACGGCGTGGTCTGGGCCCTGGAGAACCCGGACGCCGACGAGGAGACCACCCTGGCCGCCCTGATGGAGCGGATCAAGGGGCCGGACTTCCCGACGCACGGCCTGATCCTGGGCACCTCGGGCATCGAGGACGCCTTCCGCACCGGGCGCGGCTCCATCCGCATGCGCGCCGTGGTGAACGTGGAGGAGGACGCGAAGGGGCGGACCATCCTGGTCGTCACCGAGCTCCCCTACCAGGTGAACCCGGACAACCTGATCGAGAACATCGCCGCGCTGGTCAGGGATGGCAAGCTCACCGGCATCTCCGACGTCGCCGACGAGTCCAACAAGCGCAGCGGCATGCGGATCGTGATCACGCTGAAGCGGGACGCGGTCGCCAAGGTCGTGCTGAACAACCTGTACAAGCACACCCAGCTCCAGCACTCGTTCGGCGTGAACATGCTGGCCCTGGTCGACGGCGTCCCGCGCACGCTGCGCCTCGACCAGGTGGTGCGGTACTACGTCAAGCACCAGGTCGAGGTCATCGTCCGGCGGACCCGGTACCGGCTGCGCAAGGCCGAGGAGCGGGCCCACATCCTGCGCGGGTACGTCCGCGCGCTGGACATGCTGGACGAGGTCATCGCCCTCATCCGCCGGTCGCCCACCGCCGACGAGGCCAGGAGCGGCCTCATCGAGCTGCTGGGCGTCGACGAGGTCCAGGCCAGCGCGATCCTGGAGCTCCAGCTCCGCCGCCTGGCCGCCCTGGAGCGCCAGAAGATCGTCGACGAGCTGGCCGAGATCGAGCGCACCATCGCCGACCTCCAGGACATCCTGGCCCGGCCGGAGCGGCAGCGCGCGATCATCCGGGACGAGCTGCTGGCGATCGTCGAGAAGCACGGCGACGACCGGCGCACCCGCATCGTCCCGTTCGAGGGCGACGTCTCGATGGAGGACCTCATCGCCGTCGAGGACGTCGTGGTCACCATCACCCGGACCGGGTACGCCAAGCGCACCAAGACCGACCTGTACCGGTCGCAGAAGCGTGGCGGCAAGGGCGTGCAGGGTGCCCAGCTCAAGCAGGACGACATCGTGGCGCACTTCTTCGTGTGCTCCACGCACGACTGGATCCTGTTCTTCACCAACAAGGGCCGCGTGTACCGGGCCAAGGCGTACGAGCTGCCCGAGGCCAACCGCAACGCGCGCGGCCAGCACGTGGCGAACCTGCTGGCGTTCCAGCCGGACGAGCACATCGCCCAGGTCATCCACATCAAGGACTACGAGGCGGCTCCGTACCTGGTGCTGGCCACCAAGCGGGGCAACGTCAAGAAGTCCCGCCTGGTCGACTTCGACTCCAACCGCTCCGGCGGCATCGTGGGCATCAACCTGCGCGAGGACGACGAGCTGGTCGGGGCGGTGCTCTGCTCGTCCGACGACGACCTGCTGCTGGTCTCGGCCGACGGTCAGTCGATCCGGTTCCACGCCACCGACGAGGCGCTGCGGCCGATGGGCCGCGCCACCTCCGGCGTGCTCGGCATGCGGTTCAACGCCGGTGACGAGCTGCTGTCCATGGGCGTGGTCCGGGAGGGCCGTTTCGTGCTGGTGGCCACCGACGGGGGCTACGCGAAGCGCACCCCGATCGAGGACTATCCGGTGCAGGGACGCGGCGGCAAGGGTGTGCTGACCATTCAGCACGACCGCCGACGTGGCAGGCTTGTGGGAGCACTCATCGTCGACGTCGACGACGAGCTGTACGCCATCACCTCCACCGGGGGGGTCATCCGGACCTCCGCCAAGGAGGTCCGCAAGGCCGGCCGCCAGACCAAGGGGGTGCGCCTGATGAATCTTGGTGATGGTGCCACCCTGTTGGCGGTCGCACGCAATGCGGATGAGGCGTCGGATCCCGACACTGAAGGCAACAAGTAGCCGGAGACAAGCGTCTAACTCGACGGACCACCGTCGGCAAAGGACCGCCCATGACTGCTCCCCAGGACCCGAACCGCCCGTCGCGTGACGCCGAGAAGACCTCGGTGATCACCCACCCGGCCCAGGCCGGGAAGAACGGCACGCCCGAGGCGGACGGGGAGGGAGCCCGGTCCGTGGAGGCGGCCGACCAGCCGACGGTGAAGCAGGCGCAGCCGGTGTCCCCGGCCGGAGGGACGGAGCCGACGTCCGCTCCGGCCGGGGACGGCGAGTTCCCCGTGGAGTCCGGCGGGACGCCGCCGTGGCAGCGGGTCGCGGTCACCGGCCACACGGGAGGCGAGACCGCCACGCCACCCGGCCTGGGGCAGCCACCGGCCGCCCTGCCGGTCGACGCCCTGACCGCCGCTCCCGTCGAGGGCGCGGGTGAGGCGCCGCCGTGGAACCCCGACGCGTCGGGGCCGTCGGTGACCGCGCCCGGCGCCCGCGCCTCGGTGCAGCTCGGCGGGCTCAAGGCCAGCCTGGGCTCGTCGTCGGGGACCGGCGGCGGGGGCGGCACCGCCCGGCGGCCCGGCCGCGGCCCGCGCCGGGCGAGTCTCCAGGTCAAGCGGATCGACCCGTGGTCGGTGCTGAAGCTCGCCCTGGTGCTCTCGGTCGCGCTGTTCTTCGTCTGGCTGGTCGCCGTGGGCGTGCTCTACGGCGTGCTGGACGGCATGGGCGTGTGGGACCAGATCAACGGCACCTACACCGACCTCGTGCAGAGCTCGGACAGCGGCTCCGAGGCGCTGATCAGCGCGGGGCGCGTGTTCGGCGTCGCGGCCGTCATCGGCGCGATCAACATCGTGTTGTTCACGGCGCTGGCCACGGTCTCCGCGTTCGTCTACAACGTCTCCGCCGACCTGGTCGGCGGTGTGGAGGTCACACTCTCCGAGCGGGAGTGACGAAGCAGTGACGGAAGGCCCCGTCGGACCGCTCCACCGGTCCGGCGGGGCCTCGTCTTTGTGATCTTGACCCCGGTTCGGGTGGTCCGACGGTGATCCCCGCGTCGGCGGCGGGCGCGGGGGAGCGCGCCCGACCTGCGCGATTTCCGGTTCGCCCTGACCGCGGGCTAAGCTGAACCGAGCCACGCTTCCCCCGGTGAACAGGGCTTTTCCGGGTGAGCGCGTGGTCTGGGGGGACCCGATTTGGGGACCGTGGGACCCGTCGGGTAATCTCTGTGTCGCACCAAGGGCCTATAGCTCAGACGGTTAGAGCGCTTCGCTGATAACGAAGAGGTCGCTGGTTCAAGTCCAGCTAGGCCCACTACCCATGCTCCGTGTGGGTGAACTCTCCCGGCTCTCGCGCCGCTAAGGAGGCGACCGGACGTGAAGAAGCTGCTCGCTCTTGCCGCTGTGGCTGGTGTTGTCCTGCTGCTGGTTCGGCGCAACCGCTCGGCCAAGGCCGAGGCTGACCTGTGGCGCGAGGCCACCGCTCCGACCGAGAGCTGAGCCGGCGCGAGCGGAGCGCTCCCGCTCACCGGGGGACGTAGCTCAATTGGCAGAGCACCGCCTTTGCAAGGCGGGGGTTAGGGGTTCGATTCCCCTCGTCTCCACCACCCTCGCCTGCATCGCGGGGTTGCGGGTGCTCACCCGAGAACGTGACCAGGGGCACTCCCGGCTGTGGCCGGGGGTGCCCTTCGGTGTCTGGAGCCGACGTGTGCCCCCACGGTGACCGGGGCTGACCGACGAGGGGATCCGCGCCGCATGGCCCGTCCTGCGATCCGTGTCCTGCTTCCCGCCGCGGCGCTGGCCGCGACCGCCCTGCTCGGGGCCTGTGACAGCGGGACGCCCGCCGCGGGAGGGTCGCCGTCGGCCGGGGCCGCCTCCTCGGCCGCCGGGACGACGACCACGGCGGCGCCGCCGGCCTCCGTCGAGCCCGTGAAGGACGGCGACTGCCCCTACCTGGACCGCGCGTGGGTCGCCGAGGCCAACGGCCAGAAGGTCAGCAGGGTCCGGCTCTCGGCCGACCAGCCGAACCCCGCCTGCTTCTTCTACGGCCTCGACGGCAAGGAACAGCTCCGGGCGCGCGTCTTCGTCGGGGACGCCAGGGCCGCGAGGACCCTGGTCGACCAGGCGGCCCCGATCGACAGCTCGTCCAAGGCGGAACTCGCCGGCGGCTGGAAGGGCGGCAGCATGCCCACCCAGGACGGCTCGGTGTTCGCCGTGGCCAAGGAGGGCAAGGCCGTGGTGGTCCACTCGAACCAGACGACGACCTTCAAGGCGAAGCGCGTCGCCGAGCGGACCATCCAGACGCTCGGCCTCTAGGCCCCGGCACCAGCGTCCCGGTGTCCTGGCCCTGGTCGGCCCGCCCCCTCGTCGGCGGCGGCCAGTGGCGGGAGGAACCACGAAACCTGTCGGGCGCGGAGGGACTCCGTCGCCCTCGGCACGTGGTTCCCTCCGCGCCCGGTGGTCAGGGGGCCGGCGAGGGCCGGACGTGCTCGTCGCGGCTCTGGCCGTCGCGGCTGTGCGGCACCGGCATCTCCGACCGCTCGTCCTCGAGCGGCTCCTCCTGGAGGTGGACCTCCTGCGGCCGGCGGGTGAGGACGACCGCGATCCCCAGGACCGCGGCCAGCAGGGCCAGCGCCCACGGCCACCGGCTCCGCCGACGACGGTCGGGGCGCACCGCCGCGGCGATCTCCCGACGGGCCGCCCGCGTGCGGCGGGCGAGGTCCCTGCGCCGCCGCTCCATCCGCCTCCTGGCCCTCCGGCTCCGGTGGGCCAGCTCGTCCTGGGCCTTCTCCAGCCGTCGCCGGACCTGGTCGGCCTGGTCCGCCACGCCGTCCCGCACCTGGCGCGGCGCCGCGCCGTGCGCCGACAGGCGGCGGTGCGCCTCGGCCGCGGCCCTGGCCGCGATCTCCCGTGACGCGCGGTACCCCTGCTGGCCGGCGTGCACCGCGCCGATTCTGGCCCGGTGCAGCCCGGTCCCGACGGCGTGACCCATCCGCTCTCCGGCGCGGGTCATGGCCTCCACCTCGTTCATCGTCTTGCCTCCTCGGTGCGCTCCCGGGTAGGCGCCCGGCGGCGCCTGTGGGGCCCGGGACGCGTGGTCGACGCCCCTCGGCACGTGACGATCAGGTCTCCATCGTGCCCCGATCCTGCGGATCCCGCCGTGGATGGCACGATGGCGACGTGGCAGAGAGCAACGAATCGTTGGTGGGGAAGAAGGTCACCGCCACCCTGCACACCACGCTGGGTGACATTCGGCTGAACCTGTTCCCCAACCAGGCGCCCAAGACGGTGGCCAACTTCGTGGGCCTGGCCGAGGGCACCAGGGAGTACACGGAGCCGAACGCCAGGAAGGGCTCCTCGGGTCCGTTCTACGACGGGTCGATCTTCCACCGGGTCATCGACGGCTTCATGATCCAGGGTGGTGACCCGACGGGCACCGGCCGCGGCGGCCCCGGCTACAAGTTCGCCGACGAGTTCCACCCCGACCTCCAGTTCAACCGGCCGTACCTGCTCGCGATGGCCAACGCCGGCGCGAACACCAACGGCTCGCAGTTCTTCATCACGGTCGCGGCGACCAACTGGCTGAACTTCAAGCACACGATCTTCGGAGAGGTGGCCGACGAGGCCTCCCGCAAGGTCGTCGACACCATCGCCACCACGCCCACCGGCGCCGGCGACCGCCCGGTCACCGACGTGGTGATCGAGAAGGTCACGATCGAGCGCGCCGAGGGCTGACCCGAGGCCTTGACGACCCCACCCGGGCCACCCACCCCGCCGGCGGGCGAGCACCCGCCGGCGGCGGAGGTGTGCCCACGTCACCCGGACCGGGTGACCGGGCTGCGCTGCACCCGGTGCGGCCGCCCGGCCTGCCCGGAATGTCTGCGTGAGGCGTCCGTCGGCTACCAGTGCGTGGACTGCGTCGCCGACGGGCGCCGGGACGTGCGCCGCGCGGTCACGGTCGCGGGCGCCGAGGTGCGCCAGCGGCCGCTCGTCGTGCCGGTGCTCATCCTGCTCAACGTCGTGGTGTTCGCCTGGACCGCCGTGCAGGCCGGCAGCATCGCGGACAACTCGGCGTCGCCGCTGTTCTCCCGCTGGGCCCTGTGGCCGCCCGCCGTCGCCGGCGACCAGTGGTGGCGGGTGGTGACCTCGGGCTTCCTGCACATCGGTCCCGTCCACCTGGTCCTCAACATGATCGCGTTGTGGGTGCTGGGCCGGGACCTGGAGATCATCCTCGGCCGGCTCCGGTTCCTCGCCGTCTACCTGGTGTCGCTGCTCGGCGGCTCCGCAGCCGTGTTCCTGTTCGGCGACACCCGGGTGCCGGTCGCCGGCGCCTCCGGGGCGGTGTTCGGCCTGATGGGCGGGATCGCCGTCGCCGTGATCCGGCTTCGGCTGGACCCCCGCCCCGCGCTCACGGTGATCGGGTTGAACGTGGTCCTGAGCATCGTGGTGCCGGGCGTCTCGCTACTCGGCCACCTCGGCGGCCTGGTCGTGGGCGCGGTGGCGAGCGCGGGGATGGTCTACGCCCCGGCGCGCCGGCGCGGCCTGGTGCAGTCAGGCGTGCTCGTGGGACTCCTGGTGGCGCTCGCGGTCGTCTTCGTGCTCAGGGACGCCTCGTTCGGCGGCATGGAGTGCTTCGAGGTGGACGGCGAGCCCTACTGCGTCCACACCGACTGAGGGCGGCTGACGCCGTTCGGTCGCGAGGCCCCCGGCGGGCGTCCGTGGCGACGTCCGCCGGGGGCCTCGTCGTTCAACCGTTCTCCGCGCCCCGCAGCGCGACGAGCTCGTCGGCGACGTCGTCCGGTTCGCCGCCCAGGTCCAGCCGGGTGAGGACGAGCAGGTGCTCGTGCTCGCCGCGCACGACGTCGATCTCCAGCACCGGCGTCTCCCTGCCGAACCGGCGGGTGCGGACGACCCGGACGCGACCCACGCTCGACCACGGGTAGCGACGGCTCCCGAAGAGCGAGCGGACAGTGAGCCCGTCGGGGTCCGCCGCCAACCGGGGGCGCCCGAAGGTCCCCTGCGCGGCCAACAGCGCGAGCGCCACGGCCGCGACGCCGGCCATCAGCCGCGCGGCGGCCTCGTCCGTGAGCACCAGCCACAGCACGGCGGCCGCGAGCAGCACCCACACGAGGGCGACCAGCCCGGCGGACGGGGACCAGCTTCGCGTCGTCACGCGCCCCAGCATCTCGTGTCTCACTCCTGTGGCGCAGCCGTGGCCGCGGGTAACATCGCGACCAGAACGGGCTACCGAGGAGTAACAAATGCGGGACGCGGTGATCTGCGCAGCCGTCCGCACCCCGGTCGGGCGCCGCAAGGGCGCGCTCCGGGACGTGCACGCCGTCGACCTCGGCGCCGTGGCGCTGCGGGCGCTCGTCGAGCGGACCGGCATCGACCCGGCGGTCGTCGACGACGTGCACTGGGGATGCGTGACGCAGGTCGGAGAACAGTCGTTCTGCGTCGGCCGTCAGGTGGTGTTGGCCGCCGGCTGGCCCGAGACGGTCCCCGCGGTGACCGTCGACCGCCAGTGCGGCTCGTCCCAGCAGGCCCTGCACCAGGCCGCGGCCGCCGTGATCTCCGGGCAGGCCGACGTCGTCGTGGCCGGCGGCGTCGAGTCGATGACCCGGGTCCCCATGGGGTCCAACTTCGCGACGGGCCCCGGGGAGCCGTTCGGCCCCTCGGTCCTCGGCCGGTACGCGGAGCGCCTCGACGGCACCGGCGGCACGTTCAACCAGGGGCTCGGCGCCGAGCTGATCGCCGAGAAGTGGGGCCTGGACCGAACCCGCCTCGACGAGTTCTCCCTCGCCTCGCACGCCAGGGCGGCGGCGGCGCAGGACGGCGGCGCGTTCGACGAGGAGATCGTGCCGGTGCCGTTGCCGGACGGCTCCGCCGTGACCGGGGACGAGGGGGTGCGCCGCGACTCGACGCTCGACACCCTCGCCGGGCTCCGGCCCGCGTTCCGGCCCGACGGCGTGGTCACCGCCGCCAACTCCTCGCAGATCTCCGACGGCGCGGCCGCGCTGCTCGTCACCACCTCCGACCGCGCCGGGGAGCTGGGGCTGACGCCGATCGCGCGCGTCGCGGCCACCGCCGTCGTCGGGGACGACCCGGTCCTCATGCTCACCGCGCCGATCCCGGCGACGGCCGCCGTGCTCCGCCGCGCGGGACTGACGATCGGCGACATCGGGGCGTTCGAGGTCAACGAGGCCTTCGCGGCCGTTCCCCTGGCCTGGCTCGCCGAGACCGGGGCGGACCCGGAGCGGCTCAACCCGCTGGGCGGCGCGATCGCGCTGGGGCATCCGCTGGGGGCGTCGGGGGCGCGGCTGACCACCACGCTGCTGCACCACATGCGGCGCAACGGCATCCGCTACGGGCTCCAGACCATGTGCGAGGGCGGCGGCATGGCCAACGCGACGATCTTCGAGCTTCTGTGACGCCGTCCTGCCCGATCAGGGGACGGTCCGGGCACTGAGAACGACCCGGTGTCGTCTGTCCGGGGCGTGGTTTCCCCGCCTCCCGGGTGCTGGTCAGTCTCTGGTGTTGGCCGGTACCCGGCGGGGAGTGACACCTTGAGGCGTGGGGGCGGGCTGGCGGTTATCCACATCCCCCGACGTTATCCACAGCGGAGCGTGATGCTCTTGGACGCTCCGTGATGGGTGGATAGGCTGGAGCGGGGCTCGCCCCCCAGGGCGGGTGGGGGCTGACCACGGTGGGGGAGATCAAGAAGGTGGTCCTGGGGCCACCGGTCGGGTGTCGCACCTTCGTAGGCGTCGGCGTGGGAAACGCGTGATCTTCGCTGCTCCACAGGATGCGGCTGTTCGTCACCCGAACGGGGGGTAGGTGTGGCCGGGGAAGCCCGGACAGCGGGGCCCTCGGCGGGAGTTGTCCACAGGCCCTGTGGACAACTCGGTGGATAACTGGGGCTTCCCTGTGGATTGCGCACCACCTGGGGACGAGTTGTCCACAGGAGTTATCCCCAGTGGGGATGAGTTACAACGATGTGGTTCGAGCACGATCCGCTGAACGGATCACCACGAAGAGACGGCCCGGACGTGCGACACGTCCGGGCCGTGATGACAGCGGGCAAGCAGTCGGGGCCGCCGCCCCGCGCCCGCGTGGGATCAACGCCACCGCATGGTCATGAGCAGACCCGTGATCATGAGCGCGAAACCGACCGCGAAGTTCCACGCCCCGAGGTCCGCCATGAAGCCGATCTGGTCGCTGGCCAGGTAGTAGACGACCAGCCAGGCCAGCCCCACCAGCATCAGGCCGAGCATCACCGTCACGTAGACCGGGTGCGACGGGCCGATCGCCTTGGCGCGGACCGGCGTGCGCCGGTCCGGCGGCGGGGTGTAGACGGTCTTCTTCCGGACCTTGGACTTCGGCATGCTGTCCTCGCCTCACGTCGGGCGGACGCTCTGTTCTTCGGACGCCGAGCGTCGCGCCGACCGGTGTGGTCCGGTTGGCACGACACTCCCGCCCGCGTGACACGTTAACGTAACTGGGGAGGGGAGCGAACCGCTCGCGTCCCCCGACCGACGGAGTGCCCCACCGGTGGGAGACCCGTCCGCCGCCGGACCCCGACGTCCGGACGCGGAACCCGTCCCCGCGAGAAGACCTGAGCACCTCGAATCAGGAGAGGAGCCCGCGTGCGCCGGCCCAGCCCGCCCCGGGGTGATCGGAGCGGCTGGCGGATCGCCGCCCCGGCCGTGTGCCTGCTCGCCGGACTGCTGTTCGCGGTGAGCCACAACGCCGCCGCCGGCTACGACCTGCGGGGCGGCCGCACCACCGAGCTGTCCGGGTTGGTCAGGGACGCCGACGCCAGGGTGGGTGCCGCCGAGCAGCGCCTGGGGGAGCTCCGCGCCCAGATCGGCGAGGAGGAGGCGGCCAGCGGCGCCGACCAGCGGGTCGCCGAGGCCCGCCGGCGGGCCGACGACCTCAGCCCGGTCGTCGGGCTGACCCCGCTGCACGGCGCCGGCCTGCGCGTCACCCTCACCGACGCTCCCCGCGGCCCGGACGGCCGCTACCCCTCCGGAGCCAAGCCCAACGACCTCGTCGTGCACCAGCAGGACCTCCAGAGCGTGCTCAACGCCCTGTGGGGCGGCGGAGCGGAGGCGATCTCCGTGGCCGACCAGCGCCTGACCAGCACGTCGGCGCCCCGCTGCGTGGGCAACACGCTGCTGTTGCACGGCCGGACCTACTCTCCGCCCTACGTGATCAACGCGATCGGCGATCCCGACCGGATGACCGCGTCCCTCGACGCCGAGCCCGGCGTGCGCGTCTTCCGGCAGTACGTGCAGACCTTCGGCCTCGGCTACCGCGTGGAGCGGGTGGACGACCTCCGGGTCCCCGGCTACACCGGATCGCTGAGGCTCGACGACGCCCAGGAGGTGCCCCGGTGACGCAGGACCACGGGGAGCAGCGCCCGCTTCCTCGGGACCTGCCCCCCAGGTCGGCGCAGGAACGGAGATCGGGAGGCCGGCGCCGCGCGCCGGAGCCCGGTGATCCGGCCACGACACCGCCCCCGCGCTCCACCCGTACCGGTCGGTACGCGGTGCCTCCGGTGCCCCCCACGCCTCCGTCGGCCGACGGGGGCACGGGCCGCCACGCCGTGCCGGGGCCCGGGCCGACGACCGGACCGACCGCGACCGGTCGCCACTCCAGGCCCCCTGCCGAGCCCGCCCGGGGCGGTGACTGGTTCGACCCGGGCGCCAGGGCCGCTGGCGGAGCCGGGGCCGCGACGCCGGCCCAGCCCGGCTCGTCGGGGCGGGGCACCCGACCCACTCCCACCGCGAAGCCCGTTCCGCGGCGGACCCCGACCTCGCGGTTCTCGCCGGTCGCGCCCGAGGAGGAGCCGGCTGTCGCGCCGCCTCCGGCGCGGCGGATGCCCGCGCCTCCGTCACCGGTCGAGGTCCCCGCGTCGCCCGACCCGGACGCCACGGATCTCGCGCCCGCGCTGGGCGCCACCCCACCGGCGCGTCCCCGGCGGGCCGTGCCCGCGGCAGGTCCGGTGCGGCGCCCACCCGCGCCCGTCCAGGACCCGGTGGCGACGGAGGACCATCCGCGCAGGTCCCGGGCCGCGAAGGCTCGGCAGGTCCCAGCGGTCCCACCCGTTCCTTCGGTATCGCCGGTTCCTTCGGTATCGCCGGTTCCTTCGGTACCGCCGGTTCCGGGAACCCCGGAGCCCGCCGAAGACCTCGTCACGCCTCGCCGTCGGCCCGTTCCGGAGGCTCCGGTCGACGGGCCTCCCGCGCCGCCGAGGACCACGGTGCCTCCAGCCGCGGTGCCCCCGGCCGCCCTGGCCGCGGCCCCCCCGGTGCCTCCGGCGCCCTCCGTACCGCCGGCGTCGCCGGCGACCGGGCCGGCGAAGGCCGTGCCCCGACCAGCCCCCCGCCGCCGGCAGGAGCCGGCCGAGGCCGAGACCGACGTCCTGCCGAAGGTCGCCGGCCCCGACACCGAGCCCACCGACGTCCTGCCCCGGGTGGTGGATGAGCCGGAGGAGCCGGCCGCGGAGCCCGAGGCCCTCGCCGAGGGGGCGGAGGACGACGGGGACGAGGCAGGGGACGCGGGGGAGACCCCGACGCCCACCAGGGCCGACCGGATCCGCACGTCGATCAGGACCGTCGGCGAACTCATGATCACCGCCGGGCTCGTGGTGCTGCTGTTCGTCGTCTACGAGGTCTACGTGACCGACTGGTTGTCGGCGGGCAAGCAGCACGACGCGACGAACGCGCTGGACGAGCGCTGGCGGTCCGGCCAGGACCCGCTGCTGGAGGGCGGGGAGCGGGGCGAGCACTACAACCTCGCCGAGGGACAGGGCTTCGCCAAGATCTACATCCCCAAGTTCGGCCCCGACTACGCGTACACGATCCTCGAGGGCACGACCGACCAGATCCTGGAGAGCGGACCGGGCCACTACAAGGGCACCGCCCTGCCGGGGCAGCCGGGCAACTTCGCCGTGGCCGGGCACCGGGTCGGCAAGGGGGCACCGTTCAACGACCTCGACCAGCTCGAGTCGTGCGACGCCCTCGTGGTCGAGACGTCCTCCGCGTGGTACGTGTACCGGGTCCTGCCGCTGGGCGGCGAGGTCGAGAACTGGACCAAGAACGCCGACAGCAAGGGCAACCAGCCGCGCTGCGACCAGGTCGCCCCGCTGCGGACCAAGGAGCAGGACGGCGGGCCGTACGCCAGGGTCCCCGGCCAGGAGATCGTCACCCCCGACCGGGGAGAGGTGATCGCCGCGGTCCCGAACAACCCGAGCGCCTCGGTGCCGAAGGCGCAGCAGATCCCGCTGATCACCCTGACCACCTGCCACCCCCGGTTCTCGGCGAAACAGCGGCTGATCGTGCACGGCCGACTGGTCAAGGAGTGGAAGAAGGACCAGGGCAAGCCCGGCCAGCTCCCACCCGAACTGAAGGAGGGCTGACCCGTGTACGGCTGGATCTGGCGGAAGCTGCCGGGCTCACTGCCGCTCAAGGTCGTCCAGGCCCTGGTGCTCGTCCTCGCGGTCGTCGCGTTGCTGCTGTTCGTGGTGTTCCCGTGGATCGAGCCGCTGCTGCCGTTCAACCAGGTGACGACCACGGGCTGAAACGGGTGGTGACCGGCGGGGGCGGCGTCCGTAAGCTGGCCGGGTGCGCGTGCTCGTCGTCGACAACTACGACAGCTTCGTCTACAACCTCGTCCAGTACCTGGCGCAGCTCGGCGCCGAGCCCGTGGTCCGGCGCAACGACGCGGTCGGGACGGGCGAGCTGGACGACGTCGACGGAGTCCTGATCAGCCCGGGCCCCGGCACGCCGGAGCGGGCGGGGGCGAGCATGGACGTCATCCGACGCTGCGCCGACCGCCGCCTCCCCGTGCTCGGCGTGTGCCTCGGGCACCAGGCGATCGGGGCGGTGTGGGGCGCGACGGTGGAGCGCGCGCCCGAACTGCTCCACGGCAAGACGAGCCTGGTGCGCCACTCGGGGGCGGGCGTGCTCGCGGGACTGCCCGACCCGTTCACGGCGACGCGGTACCACTCGCTCGCGGTGCGGGCCGAGACCATCCCGGACGAGTTGGAGGTCACGGGCCGCACCGAGTCGGGTGTGGTGATGGCGATGCGGCACCGCGAGCTGCCGGTCGAGGGCGTGCAGTTCCACCCGGAGTCGGTGCTCACCGAGGGCGGTCACCGCATGCTGGCGAACTGGATGGCCACGTGCGGGCACGCTGTGCCCGAGGGGCGCGTCGCCGATCTGGAGGCGGGGATGCGGCAGCTCGCGGCGGCCGCTCGCCCCTGACGGAAGGTTCCTTCCCGGGGATTCTCCTCCTCGGGGCTGTCTGCCGCTCCGCGGCTTCCTGAGTTATCCACATCCCCCGAAGTTATCCACAGCGGAGCGTGATGCTCTTGGACGCTGTGTGGTGGGCGGATAGGCTGGAGCGGGGCTCGCCCCCCAGGGCGGGTGGGGGCTGTCTCCTGGGAGAGGGAAGGCGGGCCGGGGCGCCGCCGACGTTGTGGTGACGCGTATGGCCTGGTCAGCGCCCCTTCTGTGCGGGCGCCGACCGATGAGGCGAGTCGCCAGGGTGCCGGCGTTTCTCGGTCGAGACGGGGTAGTCCGCGTCTGCTTCGCGCACGGTGTCGTCTGAGGTGCGGCAGCCGGTAGTCCTGGACAGAGGCGAAACGACACGAGCGGCGGTCCCCGGAAGGGGCCGCCGCTCGTGGCGATGGAGGCGGAGGGCTACCGGCCGAAGAGACCAGCCGTCGTGGTCGTCGTCGGGGACCCGCCGTTGTTGCCGCCCGGCTTGAACTTGCCGACCACGACCCGGACCCGCTGGTTCGCGTCGATCTTGTCGCCGGGGTTCGGGCTCTGGTTGACGATCTTGCCGTCCTCGCTGGGCTTGTCGGTCGGCGACTCCGTCGGCTCCAGCGTGCCGTTCCAGCCCGCGCGCTGGAGCTCCCGCTTGGCCTGGTCGAGGGTCATCCCGTCCAGCTTGGGCATCTGGATCTTGTTCTTCTGGCTGCCGTCGGACACCTGGAGCTGGACGCTGCCGCCCTTCCTGAGCTTGGTGCCCTTCGCCGGGGACTGCCCGACCACCATGCCCTGGTCCTTGTCGCTGCTCACGGTCTGCACCTGGAGCGTCAACCCGAGCGAGTCCAGGATCGTCCTGGCGTTCTCCAGCGGCATGTCGGTCAACTGCGGGACCTGCACGGTCTCCGGCGTCCTGCCGATGGTGAACGTGACCCGGCTGTTCTTGTCCACGTCGGTGCCGGGCGCGGGGCTCTGCTTGATGACCTTGCCGGCCAGCGCGGCGTTGTCGGTCTCCTCCTGGTCCGGCTCGAGGCCGGCCTGCAACCCCTGCTCGGCCAGGAGCTGCCGCGCCTGCTCCGGGGTCCTGCCGCTCAGGTCGGGCACCTTCACCCGCTCCGGGCCGGCGCCGACGGTCAGCTCGATCGGGTCGTTCTTGCCGATCTGGGTGTCGGCCGGCGGGTTCATGCTCAGCACGATGCCCCGCTGCTCGGCGGTCGACGGGGCCGGCTTCTCCCGCACGTTGGTGAAGCCCTTGTTGGCGAGCTGGTTGCGCGCCTGCGTCGCCTCCATGTTGACCACGCTGGGCAGCGCGAACTTCTCCTGCTTCGGCGGGTCGGTGTTGAGCAGCGAGGTCGTCACCCACGCGGCGATGGCCAACACGGCGACGCACAGCGCGGTGACGAGCGCGACCATCGTGGTCTTGCGGCGCCGTGCCGCCAGCTCCTCCGCCCGGTCCGCGTCCGCGTCGGACAGCGCGTTGGGTCGGTGCCGACCCCCCATGACCTCGGTCGCGCCGCCCCCGCCGAGCAGGGTGGTCCGCTCCTCCTCGGACATCACCGCCGGCGCCGACGGGCGCTGCCCCGACAACACCCGCACCAGGTCGGCGCGCATCTCCGCGGCCGACTGGTACCGGTTGGCAGGGTTCTTGCTCATCGCCTTCAGCACCACCGCGTCCAGCACGGTGGGGATCTGCGAGTTGACCTCGGACGGGGTCCTCGGGTCCTCCCGCACGTGCTGGTAGGCGACGGCGACCGGCGAGTCGCCGGTGAACGGCGGCTCCCCGGTGAGCAGCTCGAACAGCACGCAGCCGGTGGCGTAGACGTCGGAGCGGGCGTCGACCGTCTCGCCCCTGGCCTGCTCCGGCGACAGGTACTGGGCGGTGCCGATCACCGCGGCCGTCTGCGTCACGGCCGCCTGGCCGTCGGCCACGGCGCGCGCGATGCCGAAGTCCATCACCTTCACCGCGCCGGAGCGGGTGATCATGATGTTGGCCGGCTTGACGTCCCGGTGCACGATCCCGTGCCGGTGGCTGAAGTCCAGCGCGGCGCACACGTCGGCCATGATCTCCATGGCGCGGCGCGGCGGCAGCGGGCCCTCAGACTTGATCATGTCCCGCAGGGTGCGGCCGTCCACGAACTCCATCACGATGTACGGGAGGGGTCCGTAGTCGGTCTCGGTCTCGCCGGTGTCGTACACGGCCACGATCGCCGGGTGGTTCAACGCCGCGGCGTTCTGGGCCTCACGGCGGAACCGCAGTTGGAACTGGGGGTCACGGGCGAGGTCGGCGCGCAGCACCTTCACCGCCACGTCACGGCCGAGGCGAACGTCGCGGCCGCGGTGGACCTCCGACATGCCGCCGTAACCGAGCGTGTCGCCCAGCTCGTAGCGGTTGGAGAGCAGTCGCGGAGTGGTCATCGCTGCGTCGTCCGTCTCCTCGTCAACGGGGATGTCTCATCATGCCTTGGTTCCCGGCCGTCGCTCGTCAGCGTCCTTCGTCCGGTTTGCACCGCAGGGCGACCGCGCTCCCGGCCGGCACCTCGCCGGTCGGGAGCACCCCGGTCACCGCGCACCGGCGGGGGTCCGACGCCGGTCGGCCCGCCTCCGTGCGGATCTCGGGCCGCAGCCCCGCCTCGGTCAGCCGGCTCGCGGCGTCCGCCGCCGGCCGGCCCAGGTAATCCTCGCTGTTGATCGTCACGGGGGAGTGCTCGACGTGGGTCTCACCACTCTGGCCGGGGATCTCCGGCGCCTGTCCGGGTGGGAACCTCGCACTCGTGCCCCTGGGCCCACCGGTGGTGGTCCTCGGCGTGGTCGTCCCGTCAGGGGTGACCAACGCCTCCCGCACGCCCCACGCGCCCAACGCGAGCAGCGCCACGGCCAGCAGGGCCGCCAGCACCCACAGCCAGGGGCGGCGCCGTCGCACCGCGGCGGGCGCCGGAACGGGATAGCCGGGAACCACCCCGCCGGGCGCGGCGGCCGGTGCGACGGGGACCGCCGCGGCCGGCATGGCGGGGGAATGCGACAGGCCGGGCCCGGTCGCGGCGACGCCGGACGGCGGGGGCAACGGCCGCCCGGCCCGCACCGCCGTCACCGCCGCGGCGAACTCGCCACCGGACCGGTACCGCTGACGCGGGTCCTTCACCAGCGTGGCCTCGATCAACGCTCGCGCGCCGATCGGCACGTCGGGCGGGAGCGGCGGCGGGGCGTCCCTGATGTGCATCATCGCCACGGTCACCGCGTTCTCGGACAGGAACGGCCGGCGCCCGGTCAGGCACTCGTAGCCGACCACCGCCAGCGAGTACACGTCGCTGGCGGGTTCGGCCTCGTGCCCCAGCGCCTGTTCCGGCGCGATGTAGTGGGCGGTGCCCATCACCATCCCGGACCGGGTCACCGGGGCGGCGTGCGCCGCCTTGGCGATGCCGAAGTCGGTGAGCTTCACCCGGCCGTCCGGGGTGACCAGGATGTTGCCCGGCTTCACGTCCCGGTGCACCAGGCCGCGTTCGTGCGCCGCCTGGAGGGCGACCCCGGCCTGTTCGAGGATGTCCAGCGTCCGGTCGACGTTGATCCGGCCCTCCCTGGCGAGGACGCCGGCCAACGGCTCGCCCTCGACCAGCTCCATCACCAGGTAGGCCGTGTCCTCGGGGCCCCCGGCCACCGCCGCGGTCTCGCCGTAGTCGTGCACGGCCGCGATGCCGGGGTGGTTGAGCGAGGCGGTGGTCTTGGCCTCGGTGCGGAACCGGTGCAGGAACTCGGCGTTGCCGCACAGTTCCGGCTTGAGCACCTTCACCGCCACCCTGCGGTCCAGCCGGGTGTCCGCGGCCTCCCAGACCTCGCCCATGCCGCCCACGGCGATGCGTCGGCCGAGCCGGTACCGGTCGGCGAGCAACTGCCCCGAGGTGAGCATCAGCCACCCCCCCGAACCGGGTGGGTGGCCGACCGCCGGGCGCGCTGCCCCGGCCGTTCGCGGGGCGGGAGCGCGCGCGGACGCGACGCGGGGAGGGGCACGCTCACCCACCCCCCTGGAGCGCCGCGCGGATCACGGCCCTGCCGATCGGCGCGGCCACCTTGCCGCCGGTGGCGCCGAGACCGCGGTCGCCGCCGTCCTCCACGATCACGGCGACGGCGACCTTCGGGTTCTCGGCGGGGGCGAACGCCACGTACCAGGCGTGCGGGTTGGTGTTCCTCGGGTCGGTCCCGTGCTCGGCGGTGCCGGTCTTGGACGCGATGGTGACGCCGCTGATCTGCCCCTCGCCGCCGGTGTTGCGCTCCGACTTGATCATCATGTCGCGCACCGTGCTGGCGACCGAGCTGGGCACCGCCTGCTCGACCTTCTTCGGCTTGGTGGCGTCCAGCTCGTGCAGGTCGGCCGAGGTGATCGACTTGACCAGGTAGGGCTGCATGCGGGCGCCGCCGTTGGCGATGGTCGCGGCGAGCACCGCGTTCTGCAACGGGGTCACCCTGACGTCCCGCTGCCCGAGGCCGGTCTGGTACAGCGCGGCCTTGTCCGGGATGTCGCCGAGCCTGGACGCCTCCACACCGAGCGGGATCTGCTGCTCCCCGGTGCCGATGCCGAACCGCTCGGCCTGCTGCCGCAGCTTCTGCTCGCCCACGGCCCCGGCCAGCTCGGCGAACGCGGTGTTGCACGACAGCGCCAGCGCGGTCTCCAGCGACGCGGTCGAGCCGGACCCGCAGTTGGTGTGGTTGTAGTTCTCCAGCGTCGTCTGGGTGCCCGGCAGCGTGATGTCCGGGGCCGCCGTGAGCTGGCTGTCCTTGTTGTAGCCGTTCTGGAGCGCGGCCGCCGTGACGACCAGCTTGAACGTCGAGCCCGGCGGGTAGATCTCCTTGAGCGCCCGGTTCTTCATCGCCCGACCGCCGTCGGCGTTCAGCTCCTTCCACGCCTTCGCCTGCTCGTCACTGTCGTGCGTGGCGAGCCGGTTCGGGTCGTAGGACGGCGTGCTGGCCATCCCGAGGATCGCCCCGGTCTTCGGGTCCATCGCCACCACGGCGCCGGTGAACCCCTTCTTGTGGAGGCCCTCGTAGGCGGCCTGCTGCACCTTCGGGTCCACCGTCAGCTCGACGTTGCCGCCCCGGGGGTCCCTGCCGGTGATCAGGTCGGACAGCCGGCGCACGAACAACCGGTCGTCCGAGCCGTTGAGCACCGAGTCCTGGGCGAACTCCATGCCCACCGAGCCGTACGACGGCGAGAAGTACCCGGTGATCGGGGCGTACATCTCCCCGGCGGGATAGGTGCGGAGGAACTTCAGCCGGTCGTTGGTCTCCTTGATGTCGGCGACCGCCTGCCCGCCCGCGAGGATCTTGCCGCGCTGCCGGGAGTACTCCTCCAGCAGCACCCGCTGGTTCCTCGGGTCCTTGCGGTACTCGTCGGCCTTGAACACCTGCACGTAGGTGGCGTTGGCCAGGAGCAGGAGCACCATGACCATGACGGACATGGCCACACGACGAAGGGGCGTGTTCACTTCGGCCGCTCCACGAGAACCGTGTGCGCCTCGGCGATGGGCGCCTGCTGGGGACGGGGCTTGGGCAGCGTCGACGGCCGGCGGGCGGCGTCGGAGATCCGCAGGAGCAACGCGACCAGCGCGTAGTTGGCCACGAGCGAGGAACCACCCTGGGAGAGGAACGGCGCGGTCAGACCGGTCAGCGGGATCAGCTTGGTGACGCCGCCCACGACGACGAACACCTGGAAGCCGACCGCGAACGCCAGGCCGCCGCCGAGCAGCTTGCCGAAGCTGTCCCGCACGGCCAGCGCGCTGCGGAACCCGCGCATGGACAGCAGCACGTAGAGCATCAGCACCGCGGCGAGGCCGACGAACCCGACCTCCTCGGCGATCGAGGAGATGATGAAGTCGCTGTTGGCGAAGGGCACCAGCTCCGGCCGACCCGCGCCGAGCCCCGCGCCGAACACCCCGCCGGTGCCCATGCCGAACAGGGCGAGGATGAGCTGGTTGCCCTTGCCGTAGAAGTCGACGAACGGGTCGAGCCAGATGGTCACCCGGGTCTGCACGTGGGTGAACAGGTGGTAGGCCACCACGCAGCCGACCGCGAAGCAGGTCAGCCCGATCACGAGCCAGATCGCCCGTTCGGTGGCGATGTAGAGCATCACCAGCACGATGCCGAAGAACAGCAGGGACGTGCCCAGGTCCTTCTCCAGCACGAGCACGCCCACCGACAGGCCCCACGCCGCGAACAGCGGGGCCATGTCCCTGGCCCTGGGCAGGTCGACGCCGAGCACGCGCCGGCCGGCGTGCGTGAACAGGTCCCGCTTGGCGACCAGGAAGGCCGCGAAGAAGACGAGGAGCAGGATCTTGGCGAACTCGCCGGGCTGGATCGAGAAGATGCCCAGCTTCAGCCAGATCTTCGCGCCGTTCGCCTCCGACAGGGAGGCCGGCAGCAGACCGGGCAGCGCGAGCGCGACCAGGCCGACCAGGCCGGCCGTGTAGCCGTACTTCGCGAGCATGCGGTGGTCCCTGACCAGCACCATCACCGCGATGAACAGGCCGAGCGCGATGGCCGTCCACAGGATCTGGCGGGGCGCGGCGTCGGTGGGCATGTCCTGGCCGAGCTGGATCGCCCGGTCGGCCTGCCCCAGGTCGATCCGGTGGATCATCACCAGGCCGATGCCGTTGAGCAGCGCCACGCAGGGCAGGATCAGCGGGTCCGCGTACGGCGCGAGCAGGCGGACCGCCACGTGCGCCGCCCCGAACAACGCCAGGTACGCCGCGCCGTAGTAGATCAGCTCCCGCGTCAGCTCGCCCGACTGGTTGGCCTCCACCAGGACGTTGGCCAACGTGACCAGGAACGCCGCGAACGCGAGCAGGAGCAGCTCGGTGCCCCGGCGCGTCGGGACGGACAGGCCGGGGTTGGTGGAGGTGGCGCTGGAGGGGGCGGCCCCGTCGGACGTCGGTTGCCCCATCAGCGGCAGTCCTTCTTCGGCACCGGCGTGGTCGTGGGCAGCGGGGTCGCGCCGACGGTGTCCGTGGCCGACGCGGTGGTCGGCTGGCCGGACTGGTCGGCGGGCGCCACGCCCGACGTGCCGGTCGGCGTCGGCGTCGGCGTCGGCGACGCCGAGGTCGTGGGCTCACCGGCCGAGGTGGCCGGCGGGCACAGCGGGAGCAGCTTCATCCGCACCCGCCGCACCATCTCCCTGGCGCCGTCCAGTCCGCCGTCGGTGACGATGCCGTTGGTCACGTCGCCCCGCCAGCCCTGCTCCAGGTCGTCGACCTTGATCTCCTCGCAGGACGGGGCGTCGGGCGGGCACGAGCCCTCCACCTGACGGTGCAGCGGGATCCCGAGCACCGTGCCCCGGACCCCCCTGAAGATCGCCACCTTACCGTCCTGGGTGGCGCCCACGTAGTGCTGCTGCATGACGAGGACGCCGCCGCCGACGCCGAGCCCGGCCAGCAGCACCAGGAGCACCAGCAGCAGGAGCAACGTCCTGGTCCTGCGGCGCCGCTTCGCCATCGGGTCCGGCGGCGGGGGCGCGAGCGGGTCGGGCCGCTGCGGCTGCGGCCGGGGCGGCGCGGTGGTCATCGCCGCCCGCGAGGCGGGGGAGTCCGGCGGCGGCGGGTCGTCGCTCCCGTCGCCGGCGGCGCCACCGACGATCGGCGCGTCCTCGCCGAAGTCGACGTCGACCACGTCGGCGACGATCACCGTGACGTTGTCGGGGCCGCCGCCCTTGAGCGCCAGCTCGATCAGCCGGTCGGCGCAGGCCTGCGGGTCCTGGATGCGCAGCGCCTCGGCCAGCGTCTCCGAGCTGACCACGCCCGACAGCCCGTCGGAGCACAGCAGGTACCGGTCGCCGGCCCTGGCCTCCCGCACGTTCAGACTGGGCTCAACCTCGTGGCCGGTCAGGGCGCGCAGCAGCAACGAGCGCTGCGGGTGGGTCGCGGCCTCCTCGGCGGTGATCCGGCCCTCGTCGATCAGCGACTGGACGAACGTGTCGTCGTGGGTGATCTGGCTGAAGACGCCGTCGCGCAACAGGTACGCGCGCGAGTCGCCCACGTGCACCAGGCCGATCCGGGAGCCGGCGAACAGCACCGCCGTGAGCGTCGTGCCCATGCCCTCCAGGTCGGGGTCGCTGGCGACGAGCTCGGCGATCGCGCCGTTGCCGGCGTGCACCGCCTCCCGCAGCTCTCCGAGCAGGTCGTCGCCCGGCTCGTCGTCGTCGAGCGGGGCGAGGGCGGCGATGACGACCTTGCTCGCCACCTCGCCGGCGGCGTGGCCGCCCATGCCGTCGGCGAGCGCGAGCAGGCGGGGGCCGGCGTACACGGAGTCCTGGTTGTTGGAGCGGACCAGGCCCCGGTCGCTGCGGGCTGCGTAGCGGAGGACGAGGGTCATGAGCGCAGCTCGATCACCGTCTTGCCGATGCGGATCGGGACTCCGAGCGGGACCCGCGTGGGGCCGGTCACCTTCGCCCGGTCGAGATAGGTGCCGTTCGTGGAGCCCAGGTCCTCCACGTACCAGTCGGTGCCCCGCATCGACAACCGCGCGTGTCGGGTCGACGCGTAGTCGTCATCCAGCACCAACGTGGAGTCGTCGGCGCGTCCAATCATGATCGGTCGGCCCTCCAGCGAGATCCGGGTGCCGGCCAGCGCCCCGTGGGTGACCACGAGTTGTCGGGGCGCCCTGCTGCCCCGCGCCGGCTTGGCCCCGCCGCGCCGGAAGCCCGGCACGGCCGCCCGCAGCCCGGAGGCCGCGTACAGGTCGGAGCGGACCACGCGCAGCGCGGCCAGCACGAACAGCCAGAGCAGGGCGAGGAACCCTGCTCTGGTCAGTTGCATCACCAGCTCTGGCACCTGTCGTGACCGCTCCCGTCTTCCGGCGATCGCCCGGTTCAGCCCTGGGTCCGGTAGACCAGGGTCGAGTGCCCGATGCGGATCACGTCACCGTCGTTGAGCTGCCAAGTCTGCATGGGCTGGCCGTTCACGGTGGTGCCGTTCGTCGAACCGAGATCCGCGAGCATGGCGCTCTGCCCGTCCCAGGTGATCTCCAGGTGGCGACGGGAGACCCCGGTGTCGGGGAGCCGGAAGTGGGCGTCCTGGCCACGGCCGACCACGTTGCTGCCCTGCTGCAACTGGTAGGTCCGGTTCGAGCCGTCGTCGAGTTGCAGGATGCCGGTGAGCTGGCGCGGGCCGCCCTGCACGGCGGGCGGGGCGTAGCCGCCGGCCGCCGGGTCGGGGTAGCCACCGGGCTGGGGGGCGCCGTAGCCCTGGTCGTAGCCGGGCTGCGCGCCGTACCCCTGGTCGTAGCCGGGCTGGCCGTAGGCCGGCTGCT
>NZ_JAMTCP010000058.1 GCF_024171885.1 Streptoalloteichus tenebrarius
GCTGGATCTCAAGCCGTTTGAGACGAAGCCGTGCGAGTTGTTGAAGCCTGAGCAGGTCGCGAGTTTGACGAGGGCAGAGCCTCCCGAGTCGAAAGACGGCATCCTGGGGCCGGAGTGCGCCTGGCCTGCGCTCGACCCCGTTCGAGACACCAGTATCTCGCTGACTATTAATGTCAAGACTGGGGAGGGTTTGGAAGGCACGTACAGGCGCAGGTCCAACTTCGGCCAGTTTAAGGAGTTCCGGGTTGCTGGTTATCCCGGGGTGCACGCGAATGAGAGCGAGAAAGCGGAGGGGATGGGCAACTGTGGCTCAAGGATAGGTGTGTCTGATTCAACGGCGCTCCTCATTATTGTTCACGTCCGGAAAGGTAACCCTGACTACTCGACCTCGTGTCGGGTGAACGAGAAGATCGCGGATATGATGATCCAGAACCTGAAGGCCGCGAAGTGACCGTGTGAGCCGGGGCTGGTTCCGAGGGGTTGGAAGACTCGAGGGGGTTGTGCATGGCACGGGTAGTGGCGGGGACTCCACGGCCCGAGGGGATTGACGGCGAGCAGATCTACACGTGGTTCCGGGATGGCAAGGGGCCGAACCAGACCACGAACCAGACCGCCGACGGGTGGCGCGAGCTGGGAAAGCGCTACTACGCCGTCGGGAAGATGGTGGAAGGCGCGCTGTCGAAGTCCAGGTCGAGCTGGGAGGGCGCGGCGGCGGACGCGATGGCGTCGCAGGTGTCGCCGTTGGCCGCGTGGGCGGACGAGGCGACGCGGGTCTCCGAGGGCGTCGCGAAGACGATCAACGAGCAGGGCCAGTCGTACTTCGACGCGAAGAACGGCGTGAAGCAGCCGGAGCGGGTCAGCGAGGCCGACAAGCCCCTGCTCAACGACCTCGCGCCGTGGGAAACCGACTACGACAAGAAGGTCGCGCGCAAGAACGCGGACGACGCGCACAACCAGCGCGTCTTCCAGCAGTACGGCAGCTCGACGGACTCCCACGTGAGCACCCTGCCGACGTTCACCCCGCCTCCGACGGTCAACGCGGACGTCTCTCCGACGGAGACGAGACAGGTCGAACCCGGCTATCGGGAGCACAACGTCGAGCGCGGGAACGTCGTGGTCGGCGGCACCGGCGTCCAACGGACCACGAACTTCGGGCAGAACCAGCGGCCCGTGACGCCTCCGCCACCTCCACCGCCGCCCCCGCCGGGTTTCCGGCCGGGCTCCGGTCCCGGGGATGGTTCGAATGGCGGGTCGACCGTCACTGACCCGTCGTGGGCGCAGGAGGGGCGCGAGGTGCGGCCGCCGGAGCGGAAGCCGCTGCCGCCGATTCCTCCTCCGCCCAACCCGAACCCGCCGACGCCTCCCGGGCCGATTCCTCCGCCGGCGATGCGCCCGCCCGGGATGCAGCCGCCCGGAATGCGCCCACCGGGGATGCGGCCGCCTGGTGGAGGACCGGGGATGCGGCCCCCGGTTGGTGGTCGCCCTGGCCCCGGTGGTGGTCCGGGTATGGGTGGCGGAGGCCGTGGCTTCGGCCCTGTCGGCGGCGGGCTGGGCCGCGGTGGTTTCGGTCCCGGTGCCGGCGGTTTCGGTCCCGGTGCCGGCGGTTTCGGTCCCGGTGCCGGTGGTTTTGGTCCGCACGGTGGTGGTTCGCTGGGCGCGGGCGGGCAGGCCGGTGTCGGTGGTCCTGGCGGGATACGGGGCTTCGGGCCGGAGGGCGCTGGCCAGGCGGCGGGCGGCCGCCCGGGTGCGGCTGGCCCGGCGGGTGCCGGTGGCGCCGGGGCCGGGAAGGGCGCCGGCGGGGAGGACAAGGAGCGCCAGCGGCCGGACTACCTGGTGGAGATGGAGGACGTGTTCGGCACCGACCGGCTGGTCGCGCCCCCGGTGATCGGTGAGCGGCCCCAGCAGTAGCGCCACCGAGGAACCGAGACGACATCACCGGGAGAAGAAGACATCATGCTGCGTGCGAGCGTGGCGTTGTCCGCGCTGGCCTTCGACGTGCTGTGGCAGGACGAGCGGTTGGGCGACAAGCCCAATCCGTTGAGCTGCCCCTCACCGGGTGCGACGTACGAGGAACGGGCCGAGTTGGAGCGGACGGCCTGGGCGGAGTTGGAACAGGTCGGGCTCGCTCGGCACGGCCGGGCCGACGAGGACCTTGTGGAGGCGCTGCACCTGGTGCGCCGCCCCGCCGTGGAACTGTTCGGTTGGGTGAACGGGGAAGGAGGGCACTGGTCGTTGCTGGCGGCGGCGGCCGGTCCCTCCGCCGTGTTGGCGGTGTTCGCCAACGACACGTTGGAACTCCACCCGGTTCGGGTCGACGCGCTGGCCGAGGTCGTGGTCTCGGCGTTGCCCGAGGTCGCGCCGGCGCGCGGGCACGCGCTGAGCGTTCCCGTGGACGCGGTCTCCGGTCCGCGCGATGACGGCGAGTCCGGCTCCTTCCTGCATCACGCGGCGGGAGGCGGTGGCGGGCCGGAGGTGACGCGGTTTCGCCAGGTGATGTCGGCGGAGCGCAGGGGAGTGGCCCAACTGTACGCGGCGGTGAGGGACAGCTACGGGCAACGACGCCGGGTCGACAGGCCACTGACCGTGCTGGACACGGTGGACGGTCGCTGGCTGGTCCAGCGTCGACCCGGGAATCCGGGGCCGGACTGGCTCGTGGCGGCTCCGGTTGATCGCCGTCTGCTGGTGACCCGGCTGTCCGAACTGCGCGCGGAACTCGGCAGGTGAGGTGCGCCGGGCGGCACGGTGTCCTCAGTGGACACTCGACGCCCGGCGCGACGAGCATGGCCCTTCTTCGTTGGCTTGGTGGCTAGCGGAGTGGCCGGCTTCGGGACCTCGGACGCACCGCCCCCTCTGGGCTATGGCGCGGGTCGAAGGGGCTCCTGGCGGCAGCCCGCCCCCGCCTCGATCCGCGACGACTGGTTCGTGTCGGCGACGAGGGCGCGAGCAGACGACCTGGCTCCCACAGGGCTGGGCACGACTTCACGCGGTGAGGGAGGAGGCCGGCCCCCCTCCTGAAGGATGTGGGCCGGTTCCCTCAGCGCGAAGCGTCCACGGTGGGGGTGGGTTCGAGTCAGGCGAACGCCTGATCCGTCGGCTGGACTCGGCCCACGACGCGGTGACATACGTGTGAGCGAAGACAGCGCCCTACACCACCAGCAGACGTGCCGAGACGGGATCTCCAGTAGAAGCCGCACGACGGGGTCGGCGCACCGCAGACCTTGGAGATGCGGCATGCCGTCCGCGAGAAGTCTGTCTACAGTGGACTACTTGGGTGGGGTCAGGTCCACGTAGCGCTCGCTCCACAGCTCGTGGATCGCCCTTGCTACGCGGTGTCCCGTCTCGTCGTCGCCGACGCCGAGGGCGCGCAGAGACGCGACGCCGTCGGCGCGGCGGAGCACTTCGTACACCGCCGGGTCGAGCGTGGCGGAGCGGCCGTTCAGGTACGTGAAGGTGATCGTGCGTGATGTCGTGCCGTCGGGGCGGTCCTCGCGGACCAGCGTGGCGGTCGGTGCCAGGGCGGGTGCGAGTTCGCACAGGTCCGTGTGGGACCACGGACGTTTCGTGATGATCAGGTCGTCGACGACCAAGTGGTCCAGTCGGGTGGTGAGGTAGCAGCGCAGCGCGTCCTCGACGGAGTCGACGATCGGCTCCGCGTGGTTGTTGAACGAGGTGTTGAGGACGACCGGCACGCCGGTGCGTTCGCCGAACTCGGTCAGCAGCCGCCAGTAGAGCGGGTTCACCTCTCGATCCACGGCATGGACGCGTGCCGTTCCGTCGACGTGGGTGACCGCCCCCAACTCCGCGCGGCGGTCCGCGCGCACCGGGACGGTGAACACCATGAAGTCGGGTGTCGGCATGGTGTCGGGGAACTCGAAGTACGTGCGCAGGTCCTCGGCGCGAACCGAGGGAGCGAACGGCCGGTAGCCCTCCCGCTGCTTGATCATCTGGTTGACGCGGTCGCGGTTCCGTTCCGGCCGGGGATCGGCCAGGATGCTGCGGTTCCCCAGCGCGCGCGGGCCGAACTCCGACCGGCCCTGCACCCAGCCCACCACGCGGTCCTCGGCCAGCAGCGCCGCCGTGTCGGCGGCGGGGTCGGCGGAGCGGGTGAAGCGGACGAAGCGCTCCCACCGGTTCAGCAGGTCCACCACCTCGGTGGTGGGCGGCAGGCCGCGTCCCCAGAAGACCTGCCGCACGCGGCGGCGGGGGACGGCGCCGCCGAGGTCCACGTGGACCTTCAGCGCGGCACCCAGCGCCGCGCCGGCGTCGTGCGCGGCCGGGTGCACGAAGACGTCGTCGAACCTGGCGCTCCGCAACAACTTCCCGTTGAGGGTGCAGTTCTGTCCGACGCCTCCGGCGAGCGCCAGTCGGCGGTGACCGGTGACGCGCTGCCAGTGGCTGATGACGTGCCAGGCGACGGTCTCCAGGGTCTCCTGGAGTCCGGCCGCGAAGTCCTTGTGCGCCTGGGTGAAGGCGTCCCCCTTCCGTCGGGGTGGGAAACCCGCGCGGGCGAACGCGGAGTGCAGGTTCTCGTGGTCGAGCCGGAAGTCCCCGTCGGGCAGGAGTTCGTGGAGCCCGGAGAACACCGCGCGGTAGGTGGCGGGGTCGCCGTGCGGGGCGAGTCCCATGACCTTGTACTCGTCGCCCAGCCGGTAGCCGAGCAACTCCGTTCCCGCGAGGTAGAGGTAGCCCAGGGATCGGCTGATCTCGTGGCTGGTCAACAACTCCATGCCGTCGCCATGCGCGCTGTGGACGGTGATGGCGGTCTCCTCGCCGGCGCCGTCGAGCACCGCGACCAGTGCGTCGTCGTAGCCGGACTGGGGATAGGTGGTGTACGCGTGGGCGGTGTGGTGCGCGACGAACCGAACCGCGTCGTGCGGGAGGTCCACGTCGAACCGCTCCCGGACCCGATCGGCCAGTAACTCCCGGCTCGACCGCACCGGCAGGCGCGGGTTCCGCGCGTACACCCGGTACAGCTCGCGGTCCGTGTACCGCTCCCCGAAGAAGAACGCGATCTGGTCCACGTCGGCCAACGTCACGCCGGCGACGTCCAGACACGTCTGGATCGCGTCGCCGGCGAACGCCGTCGTGTGCTTGACCCGGTTCAGCCGCTCCTGCTCGACGGCCGCCACCACCTCGCCGTCACGCACGAGCGCCGCGGCCGCGTCGTGGTAGTGCAGCGGCCACCACCGTGCCATGAAGTCGGCGTCGGCGGGCGACAGGCAGCAGTTGATTCCCAGGACCAGCATGGACACCCACTTCCTCCCCGCCGAGCGCGTCAACGGGGGTCGAGGACTCCTTCGTCTCGGGCCAGCCGGCGTTCCCGCTCCAGGTCGAGGGAGCGGGTGAGGACCCAGTAGGCCCCGCCGGAGATCGGGAGGCCGACGAGGACGGAGCAGTCGACGCCCCCGAGCAGCGCCGCCGCCGGCCCGGTGTACGGGGTGGTGACCATGAACGGGACCATCGCGGCCAGGCCCAGCAGGTAGGCGGCGTTGCCCCGCCAGCCCCACCTCCCGTACACCCCGTCCGGATCGAAGATCGCGGAGATGACGTAGCAGCCGCGGCGCACCAGGAAGTAGTCGACGAGGTTGACCGCCGTCCACGGCGTGAACAGGTAGGCGAGGAAGATGAGGATGTTGCCGTAGAAGGCGGTGAACCGCTCCGCGCCCACGGTGTGCGAGACCAGCCAGACGACGGCGAACATCGCCCCGACGGCCAGGGCGCGCGCCCGGCGGGTCGGGCGCACCGGGCGGAACGAGTCCCTGATCGCGATCATCGTGAGGGCGCCGCCGTACTGGTTGACCGACATGACCGAGAGCAGGCCGAGCAGCAGCGCGGCGATGGCGACCCGTCCGAAGCCGTCGGCCAGGGTGTCGGCGGCCGCGGCGAACGCGGTGACCGGCTCCGCGCCAGGACTGGCCGCCGCCATGGCCGCACCGAGCACGAAGACCCACACGGCGGACAGGGCGCTGGGCAGGTAGGTCCACCAGAAGGCGCTGCGGGCGGGCACGTCGGACGCGAGGTAGCGCGAGTAGTCGGACACGTAGGGCGCCCACCCGAGCTGGAAACCCGCGGTGATCACGAAGACGGTCATGACCGGCGCCGGCTCGAACCCGGCCAGGGTGAGCGGGGGCACCGCCTCGTTGGTCGCGGCCGCGACGCTGAGCACGACCAGCAGCGCGATCATCGGCCAGGTGAGCCACCGGTTGACGCGGTGGATCCAGTCGTGCCCGAAGAAGGCGACGACGGAGGCGACGACGGCCGAGGCCAGGTAGCCGACGGTCGTGGGCACGCCGAACACGCCGTGCACCGCCGAGCCGGCCAGGATCGCGTCG
The DNA here is from genome assembly GCF_024171885.1 of Streptoalloteichus tenebrarius. Lineage (GTDB taxonomy): Bacteria > Actinomycetota > Actinomycetes > Mycobacteriales > Pseudonocardiaceae > Streptoalloteichus > Streptoalloteichus tenebrarius. Next base: position 6,333 of record NZ_JAMTCP010000058.1, read on the forward strand.
GAGGTGTTGTAGGCGAGGTAGTTGACGAGGGCGAACACCCAGACGGTGAGTGAGGCGCCGAGGTAGCCGAACTGCGGGCGGGACTGCACGAGCTGGGGCAGGCCGAGGTGGGGTCCCTGCGCGGAGTGCACCGCCATGAAGAACGTGCCGAACAGCGAGCCGAGCGTGCTGGCCACCATGGTCCATGCCAGCGGCGCGCCCACCGAGAGCGCGGTGACGCCGGTCGCCATCGCCGTCAGGTTGACGTTGCTGGCGAACCACATGGAGCCCAGGTCGGACACCCGCCCGTGCCGCTCCTCGTGGGGCACCCAGTCGACGGAACGTCGTTCCACCGCGTGTGCGGCGGCGGACAGCGCCGAGCGGGCGGTGGGTCGTCTCCCCGGCGAGGGCCAGGGGTGCTCGACGCTCATCGCCGACTCCTCACGTGCGGCGCTGGTGCTCGTCGCGGCCGTGGCGGTGCGGCCGACGCGGCCCTCTGGTCGACCACGCCCGACCGCGCCGCCCGCCTCTGCCTGTCAGCCGCCCGTCACCCGCTGGGGCGGTGGACGCATCGAACTCACTCGTCATCGCGACCGCTCGTCCTCGCCCGTCGCCCTTGCCCGCCCTCGTCGCCCTTGCCCGCCCTTGTCGCGCCGTACCCCTCCTGGCGTCCGTCCCATATCGACACACCGCCGTTCCGGTGCAGGTCCGCACGCCACCGCAGCCCAGGTGACCGGCTGTTTCGTCTGCTGTCCGTGACGACTGACGTTACGGAAGGTGATCGCGTGGCGACTACCGCCGGTCGGGGCATCCCCGGGCAGGTGCTCCCCTCCGCCGTGCAACACCCGAACGCGTGGCGCGGGGAGCGCCGCCGCACGGCCGCGCGGCGGTAGCGTCGACCTGATGGGCGGACACGGCCTGGCGCGGATCGCGGGGGCGCTGGTCCTCGCGGCGGGATTGCTGCTGGCCTCGTCCCCGGCCTGCACGAACGAGGGCGGCCCGCGCGAGCGCCCCCGGCAGCCGGCGACGGGGAGCTCGCCGTTCACCGGCGAGCAGGCCGAACTCGACCGGCCGGTCCTCGCGGTGAAGGTGGACGTCGTGCCGTCGGCGCGACCGCCGACCGGTCTGGACGCCGCCGACCTGGTGTACGTGGAGCCGGTCGAGGGCGGCGAGGTCCGGCTGGTGGCGGTGTTCGCCGCCCGCCGGCCCGAGGTGGTCGGCCCGGTGCGCAGCGCCCGCGAGTCCGACATCGCCCTGCTGGCCCAGTTCGGCCGGCCCGCGCTGGCCTTCTCCGGCTCCGCGCCCGAACTCGACCCCGCCCTGCGCGAGGCGTCGCTGGTCCTGCTGACCGAGGCCAGGACGGGCAGGGCGTTCTTCCGCGACTCCGCGCGCGTCGCGCCGTACAACCTCTACGCCCGGCCTGACGAGCTGCTGTCGGCCGCCGAGGAGGCCGACGCCAGCCGGCCACGAGACGTCGGGTTCCGGTTCGGGGCCGCGCCCCGGGGCGGCGAGCCGACGTCCCGGCGCACCGTCAGCTACCTCGGCGCGCGCGTCGGCTTCGACTGGGACTCCGCGGCGGGCCGGTGGGGGGTGTCGTTGGACGGCACTCCGCTCACCCTGGCCGACGACCGACGCGCGGAGGCGGCCACGGCCGTCGTGCAGCGGGTGCGGGTGCGCCGGTCGTCGATCAGCGACGTCGCCGGGTACCCGTCGCCGATCGTGGAGACCGTGGGGGAGGGGGACGCGGTCGTCCTCAGGGACGGTCGGGCCTACGAGGCGCGGTGGTCACGCCACGAGGAGTCCGCGGGGACGTCCTTCACGCTGCCGTCCGGTGAACCGGCCCTGTTCGCGCCCGGGCCGGTGTGGATCGTCCTCGCGCCGGACTGACCGCCCGTCCTCACCTCGTGCCCCTCCGGAGATACTCGTGGGGCCCGTCATCCTCTGGCCATGGTTCCTCGTCCGGTCCGAGGAAGTCATCCATGTCGGCGGCGAGAGTCCGCATTCGCTCGGCGCTCTCGACGTCGTCCGTCGTGACCGAGACCGACCAGTATCCGAAGATCGAGTGACGCCAGGGGCGAATCGTCCAGGTCAGCTCGACGTGAGCCTCCGTCGTGGCCTTCGCGTCCACGAACAGGTCGTAGTTCGGGGAGTGCCAGGAACGGACTCCCGTCCACGTCCCGAAGTCCCGCCCCAGCTCGTCCAGGAAGGCCGCGAGGTGCAGGTCCGAGTTCGGGTGCTCCACGTAGTCATGGAGTTCCCCACGCATTCCCGGGCCGCCCACCTCGACACAGCAGTAGATGATGTGGTGGTCAGGTCGACGGCGGTTGTAGAAGCGGACATAGGTTCCCTGATACCCGTGGAGAACGACGCTCCGCTTCCCGTGGAGGTCCGGGTCGTACTGGCACTGATCGTCCATGCTCTCCTCCTGACGCCGCTCCTGGTCGGAGCATCCCAGCGTCGAGCGGTGTCCGACACGCGAATATCGCGGGCTGCCGTGACGTGAACTCTGGTTCGGGATGAATGACGGCGACAGACAGATGGAGGGGACAGCGCGCACCTGCCCCTTGTCGGTTTCCGCGACCAGGTTCGGCGACGTGAGGACACCGGCACGGCATGGCACTTCCCCGGAAGGGAACGCGACACGTCGTTGTCGACGGCATCGCCTACCGCTGGTCCGTGCGGAGAAAACCCTTGTCCAGCCAGGCGAACCCGTGGGGTCCCTTCGGTTGCGCCGTTGAGCGGGCCGATTCGACGGGAGGGGTTCTGGTGGTGATGACCAGGCATCTGCCACCGAACAGCTAACCGGCCCCCGGTCGCGGTCCGGCCGGCGGAGGTCGCCGACAAACATCCGTACCGCCCTCGCCCAGGGCTGGTCCGCGTGCCGACCTGGACGGCCTTTCATCCTCGATGAGACAGCGGGATTCCGCCCGATTCCATGACGCCGCCGGTCGATGTGGCCCCGCGAAGTGGTAGCTCCGTTCAGGGCCGCGCGGTCGTCCCCTTCGCCGGCGTCCAGCCGGTCTGGCCACCTAGGCTGACGGTGTGGCGTTCGATGGGTTCGGGGAACGGCTGGTCGACTTCTACGAGGGGCTCACGGCCGACAACTCCAAGGCGTACTGGACCGACAACCGCGTGGTGTACCAGGAACACGTGCGCGAGCCGATGGAGGCGTTGTTGGCCGACCTGGCCGACGAGTTCGGGCCGGGGAAGGTGTTCCGGCCGTACCGGGACGTCCGTTTCGCCAGGGACAAGTCGCCGTACAAGACGCACTGCGGGGCGATCGTGGGTGCGGGCGCGGGGCAGGGCATGTTGTACGTGGAGGTGAGCGCGGACGGCATGCTCGTCGCGGGTGGCTTCTACGTGGACGACGCCGCGCTGGTGTCCCGGTTCCGGGAGGCGGTGGCCGACGAGCGGCGCGGCGAGGACCTGCGGCGCCGGCTCGCCCGGCTGGAGCGGGCCGGGTGGCGGCGCGGGGGCAACCAGCTCCGGAGCCGGCCCAGGGGCGTGCCCGCCGACCACCCGAGGATCGACCTGCTCCGGCACCGCACGCTCTACGCGGAGCGGGACTGGCCGCCGGACGACGTGCTGCACTCGCCCGAGTGCGTGGACCGGGTGCGGAAGGCGTGGCGCGCGGTGCGCCCGCTGAACGACTGGGTGGCCGACCACGTGGGGACGACGGTCGGCTGAGGCCCTGGCGGGCCGCCTGTTTGCCCCGCTCGGCCGAAGGGCATTCGGGCTCCATGGACCATTCGCGAGCACCGGTGCTGGAGGCGTTGGAGGCGTACCACCGGCTGGGGCACCACCCGTTCCTGCCGCCGGGGCACAAGCAGGGGCGCGGCGTCGATCCCCGCGTGTTGGCGGTCCTCGGCCGCGACGTGTTCGCCTCGGACACGATCCTGATGAACGGCCTCGACGACCGGCGGATGAACCAGGGTCTGCTGGCACGCGCCGAGGAGCTGATGGCCGACGCCGTGGACGCCGACGAGGCGCACTTCTCGACCTGCGGCAGCTCGCTGTCGGTCAAGAGCGCGATGCTCGCCGTCGCCGGGCCGGGGGAGAAGCTGCTGGTCTCCCGCAACGCGCACAAGTCGGTCGTGTCCGGGCTGATCATCAGCGGGGTGGAGCCCGTGTGGGTGCACCCGCGCTGGGACGCCCGGCACCACCTCGCCCACCCGCCGGGGCCGGACGCGGTGCGCGCCGCGTTCGGTCGCGAGCCCGAGGCCAGGGGCATGCTGCTCATCACGCCGACCGACTACGGCGGCTGCGCGGCGATCAGGGAGACCGCCGAGACCTGCCACGAGCACGACCGGCCGCTGATCGTGGACGAGGCGTGGGGCGCGCACCTGCCGTTCCACCCTGATTTGCCGTCCTGGGCGATGGACGCCGGCGCGGACCTGTGCGTGACCAGCGTGCACAAGATGGGCTGCGGGCTGGAGCAGGGCTCGGTGTACCACGTCCAGGGGAACCGGGTGGACCCGAAGGTGTTGCAGGCGCGGGCCGACCTGTTGGGGACCACCAGCCCCTCGGTGCTGGTCTTCGCCGCGCTCGACGGGTGGCGCCGGCAGATGGTCGAGCACGGGCACGAGCTGCTCGACGTCGCCCTGCGCCGCGCCGCCGAGGTGCGGGCCGAGATCGACAGGATCCCCGGGCTGCGCGTCATGTCCCGGGCCGACCTGGTGGGGCCGGAGCTGGCCGACGACCACGACCCGTTGAAGATCGTCATCGACCTGGCCGAGCTGGGGATCGCCGGCTACCAGGCCAACGAGTGGATGCGCGAACACCACCGGGTCGACGTCGGGCTCTCCGATCATCGCAGGGTCAGCGCGCAGCTCACGATCGCGGATGACGACGACACCACCGGTCGGCTGGTGACGGCGCTGCGAGCACTGGCTGACCACGCGGACGAGGTCCCGCCGGCCAAGCCGGTCGACCTGCCCGAGCCGGGAGAACTGGAGCTGGAGCAGGCGGTGCTCCCCCGGGACGCCTTCTTCGGCCCGACGGAGGACGTCCCGGCCCGGGAGGCCGTCGGCCGCGTCTGCGCCGAGGTGGTCAGCCCGTACCCGCCGGGCGTGCCGGCCCTGGTGCCGGGCGAGGTGATCACCCGCCCTGTCGTGGACTACCTGCGGAGCGGGCTCGACGCGGGGATGTACATCCCGGACTCGGCCGACCCGGAGCTGCACACGATCCGCGTCGTCGCCCGTCAACGACGTCGTTGACGAGGTCGTTGACGACGTCGCTGACGACGTCGTCAACGGGCGGGCTCGCGTCGTGACCGGGGACGGCGGGGTGCGCCAGCCGGTCTCGTTCGGTAGCGCAGACGACGCCCGTCCTCTCGGGCTCCGGGAACGCACACGAGCGGAGACCTGCGGAATCGCGCGAGCGCCTTCGACGCGCGTTTCCTCGGACTGCGCCGGCGCACACGATCGCGCTCCCGTCGCCGCGGAAGATCACGACGGGACGCGCTCAGCACCGCGCCCGCGTCGCTCAGCCCGGCCGGCGCGACCCGTCCCCGTCACTCGTTCGGCTGGTTCGGTCGGTCGACCTCCTGGCGAGGAGCCACCCCGCGAACACGGCGGCGGCGAGGCCGGCGAGGTCGGCCGCGATGTCGTCCACGCCGAACGACCGGCCGAGGGGCAGCAGGACCTGGAGGACCTCCGACACGGGCGCGTAGGCCGCCAGCGCCACCACCAGCGGCAGGCGGGGCAACCGGGCGTACAGGCCGGTCAGGGCCATCGCGGCGAACAGGACGAAGTGCACGACCTTGTCGGTTCCCGGCGGCGCGGACGGCACGCCCGACTCCGGGGTGAACAAGATCGGTACACTCAGCGACACGGCGGCCACGAACGGGAGTTGGCGCAGGCTCACGACCGAAGATCCTGGCAGTGCGTTCGCCGGGTGGCCTGATCGGTCAAGCCGTCGGCGCTAGGCTGCGTGAATGTGACACGCCGTGCCAAGATCGTTTGTACCCTCGGGCCCGCAACGGCCTCCCCGGAGAAGGTCCGCGAGCTCGTCCGCGCCGGCATGGACGTGGCGCGGCTGAACTTCAGCCATGGCAGCCACGCCGACCACGAGCGGGTGTACCAGATGGTGCGGGAGGCCGCCGCCGAGTCCGGCCGGCCCGTGGCCATCCTCGCCGACCTCCAGGGACCCAAGATCCGACTCGGCCGGTTCGCGGGCGGCCCCGTCGAGTGGCGCACCGGCGACGTCGTCCGCATCACCGTCGACGACGTGCCCGGCACCCACGACCGGGTCTCCACCACCTACAAGGGCCTGGCCAACGACGCCAGGCCGGGCGACAGGATGCTCGTCGACGACGGCAAGGTCGGCCTGGTCGTCCGCGCCGTCGAGGGCAACGACGTCGTGGCCGAGGTCGTCGAGGGCGGCCCCGTCAGCGACAACAAGGGCCTGTCCCTGCCCGGGATGGACGTCTCGGTGCCCGCCCTCAGCGAGAAGGACATCGAGGACCTCGAGTTCGCGCTCGGGCTCGAGGTGGACTTCATCGCGCTGTCCTTCGTCCGCTCGCCCGCCGACATCGACCTGGTTCACCAGGTGATGGACCGGGTCGGGGCCGGCCGCCTCCCGGTGATCGCCAAGCTGGAGAAGCCCGAGGCGGTCGACAACCTCGAGGCCATCGTGCTGGCCTTCGACGGCGTCATGGTCGCCAGGGGCGACCTCGGCGTCGAGCTGCCGCTGGAGGCCGTGCCGCTGGTGCAGAAGCGGGCGATCCAGATCGCCCGCGAGAACGCCAAGCCGGTGATCGTGGCCACCCAGATGCTCGACTCGATGATCGGCAACTCCCGGCCGACCAGGGCCGAGGCCTCCGACGTGGCCAACGCCGTGCTCGACGGCGCCGACGCGCTGATGCTCTCCGGCGAGACCAGCGTCGGCCGCTACCCCATCCACACGGTCGAGACCATGGCCCGCATCATCGAGGCCGTGGAGTCGGAGTCGACCGCCGCTCCCGCGCTCAGCCACGTGCCGCGCACCAAGCGGGGCGTGATCTCCTACGCGGCCCGCGACATCGGCGAGCGGCTCAACGCCAAGGCCCTGGTCGCCTTCACCCAGTCCGGGGACACCGTGCGGCGGCTGGCCCGCCTGCACACCCCGCTGCCGCTGCTGGCCTTCACCCCCGAGGAGGCGGTGCGGAGTCAGCTTGCTCTCACCTGGGGGACGGAGACCTTCCTGGTGCCTAAGGTCGACTCGACCGACCAGATGATCCGCCAGGTGGACCAGGCGATGCTGTCGATCGGCCGGTACCAGCCGGGCGATCTGGTGGTGATCGTGGCCGGCTCCCCGCCGGGGACCGTCGGCTCGACGAACCTGATCCGCGTCCACCGCCTGGGCGAGGAGGACCACGCGTGACGGCCCGACCGGCCGCGCGCGCCCGCCACCCCCTGGCGGCGAACCACGACGAGGGAGCCGCGTGACCGAGGTAGCTCGCGCGGCGGCGGCGGACCCCGCCGCCGCGCACGCCCCCGAGCCCGTGCCACTCACCCCGGACGGGGTGCCGCACGGCCAGCCCGTGCTGGACCGCCTGGTGGCCCTGCTCGACCTGGAGCGCATCGAGGAGAACATCTTCCGAGGGGTGAGCCCCGCGGAGTCCCCGGTGCGGGTCTTCGGGGGGCAGGTCGCCGGCCAGGCCCTGGTCGCCGCCGGCCGGACCGTGCCGGCCGACCGCAAGGTGCACTCCCTGCACGCCTACTTCATCCGGGGCGGCGACCCGAGCGTTCCCATCGTCTACGAGGTGGACCGCATCCGGGACGGGCGCTCGTTCACCACCCGCCGGGTGGTCGCGGTGCAGCGCGGCAAGGCGATCTTCGCGTTGTCGGCGTCGTTCCAGCTCCCCGAGTCGGGCATGGACCACGCCGAGCCCATGCCCGAGGTGCCGGATCCGGAGACCCTGCCGACCTACTCCGAGCGGATCGGCCCGTACCGGGAGCGGCTGGGCTGGTTCGCCAACGCGCCCCGGCCGATCGACGTCCGCTACGTCACCGAGCCGGCGTGGGTGTCGCGCGAGACGGGGCCGAGGGAGGCCCGCAACCGGGTGTGGATGCGCGCCGACGGGCGGCTGCCCGACGACGACCTGCTGCACGTCTGCCTGCTGGCCTACGCGTCGGACATGACGTTGCTGGACTCGGTGCTGGCCAGGCACGCCGTGTACTGGGGCACCGACAAGGTCATCGGCGCGAGCCTGGACCACGCCATGTGGTTCCACCGCCCGTTCCGCGCCGACGACTGGTTCCTCTACGACTGCGAGTCGCCCAGCGCGTCCGGCGCGCGGGGGCTGGCGACCGGCCGGTTCTTCTCCAGGAACGGCAGCCTGGTGGCGACCGTCGTCCAGGAGGGACTGCTCCGGGTGATCCCCTGAGTCCCGACGGCACGGCGTGAACGAACCGGCCCCCGGCGCGTGACCTCGCGTCGGGGGCCGGTCGTCATGGGGCGCCGCGCGGAGGGCCTCACCCCTTCGGCGGCACCATGCAGATGACGTGTGCCGGCTCGGCGACGACGAGGTAGCCGTACCTGCCGTCATTTCCGGGCGGGCACTGCTTGTGGTCCTGCGTCCCGTTCAGGACCTGGCTGATCTTCTTGGTGGCCGAGGCGTCCCCGCATGACACCTTCTTGATGTCCCCGTCGTCCGACTCCGGCACGGCGAAGCAGTCGCCGGCGTTGGCGTTGAGGGTGAAGCAGATCGCGAACTGCCGGATGTTGTTCCTGGTCCGCTCGATGGTGCTGGGCGTGCCGGTCGGGCAGCTCGCGAACCGCTCCACCCGCTTCGTGACCTTGAACGTCGCGGTGGGGTCGCCGCAGCTCAGCTCGTGGAACCGCACGGCCTTGCCGGTGCCGCTGATGGTGGCGCAGTCGCCCGGCGCCATGCTCTCCAACCCGGCGGTCTGGTCGTCGGCCTCGGAGCCGCTGCTGGAGCCGCCGGACGGGAAGGTCGGCACGCTGACGCTGGGCACGACGATCGTCGGCGAGGAGTGCGCGGCGCTGCGTGCCGCGCTCTTGATCAGGCCGCGGACCACCACGAAGCCGATGCCGACCAGGACGACGCCGACGACCGCGAGGATTTTGACCGCGACGTTCTTCTTCGGCGGCTGGGGCGGGGCGGGTGGTGGCGGGAAGCCGCCGGGACCGGGCTGCCCGGGGCCTCCCTGAGGGGGGAACCCGCCGTCCGGCGGGGCGGGGAACCCGGGGCCGGGCTGCGGGGGCGGCGGGAAACCACCCGGCGGGGTCGCGCCGGGACCGCCGGTCGGGGGCGGCGGCATGCCGGGGCCACCCTGGGGTGACACGTCGGGCCCGCCCTGCGGCGGGGGCGGGAAGCCCTGCGGGGGGACGCCGTAGGGCTGGGGCGGGGGGCCGGGTGGCTGGTGCGGGGGCGTCATCGTTCCTTCTCATTCACTCGGACGGGGGTGAGGAACGTAACCATCGGCGGACGTGCGTGTGGTCGAATTGGTGCAATCGATACCGTCTGTCGCGGGTGGGCCCCGTCACGATGGGCTTCGACACGACCGGAGTCACCTGATACAGGTGTGCGGTTTGTCGCTACCGTGCCCCCCATGGGGATGGGGTTGGAGCTGCGGGGGCAGAACGCGACCTGGGTCTTCGAGACCGACTCGGTGCGCGTCCGGTACGGCACCGGCATCCGGGTGCCCGCGTTGCTCAAGGAGTTGCGTGAGGTCGTGGTGCCGGACGTCGCCCTGGCCGGCGCCGACGTGTCGGTCGGGTCCCGCAGGACCATCCTCCAGATGCGGTTGCGTCAGGGCGCCTGCCCGCTGCTGGAGGCGGCGGCCGGGCAGCTCGGGGAGGGCTCGGACCCTTACCGGATCGTGCTGAGGGCGGACCAGGCCGACCTGGCCGAGCACTACGCCGAGGACCTGCGCACGCGGGCGGCGCTCAACCCGGCGGCCGACCGGCCCGCCGAGCGGTTCCTGCTGCCGGGGCCGCGCCCGCCCCGGCACGTCAAGGCGTACGACGGCAACGGGGTGTTCGACGGCAAAACCGTCGCCTTCCGCTGGATGTGGTCGGGCGCGAGCAGCGCCAAGTGGCGCGCCGGGGACCAGGTGTTCCCGGTCTCGGACATCGTCGACGTCGAGTGGGCCGCGCCGGGCGTGCTCAGCGGCCACCTCCGGGTTCGGCTGCGGGGCGACGGGGACGACGTCCGCCGGCTGGACCCGGACCAGGACCCCCGGGCGTTGACCTTCGGGGTGGGCTACGGCCTCACCCACGAGTCCCTCACGTTCGCGGCGGCGGTCCTCTACGCGATCGCCGACCACCGGACGGTGGTCCGGGCCGCGCCCGAGGCGGTGCCCGCGGTGTCGGCGCCGGCGGCGCTGCCACCACCGCCACCACCGCCGTCCCTCTCCGGCTCCGGCGGGGGTCCGAGCGTGGACGAGGTGATCGCCACGATCCGCAAGCTGGGCGAGCTGCGGGACGCGGGGCTGCTCTCCGAGGACGAGTTCCAGCGGAAGAAGGCCGAGCTGCTGGCCCGGCTCTGACGCGACCGGCGGAGGGGCCGCCATGTGGGCCGCCTGTCGGTATCTGGCGGCCGCGGTCGGTGTGTCCGTCGCGGGTCGGGGTCTGCCCTTTTCCTCAGAGAAGTCTTGGCCGCTGTGTCGCGCCAGAGGGCTCGTCGGGCGGTTGCCATGCGTCTTCGCTGGTGAAGCGTGGCCTGTTAACCGCGACGCCGAGGGCGAGCTTGGCCGCAGAGTTGGTGGAGGCGGCGCGTGGCGCAGTTCTGGTGGCGGCGGTCGCCGCCGGCGTCGCGTGGGTTGGTCGAGGCGGCGCGTGGCGCAGTTCTGGTGGCGGCGGTCGCCGCCGGCGTCGCGTGGGTTGGTCGAGGCGGCGCGCGGCGCAGTTTCCTCCGGCTGGATTGTGCCAGGTCGGTGTGACAGTCCTGGCCGAGTTATCCACATCCCCCGAAGTTATCCACAGCGGAGCGTGATGCTCTTGGACGCTCCGTGTTGGACGGATAGGCTGGAGCGGGGCTCGCCCCCCAGGGCGGGTGGGGGCTGTCAGTCGGGAGAAGGCCGAGGTGCACTGGCCCGGCTCGGGCTGGGGCACGGCGAGGGGATTCGACGCGTGTCGGTCGTCTGTCGTCAACGTCGCGGCCGTGGTGTCGGTCTGGTACGGGTTCGCCAAGATCAACGGTAGTCAGTTCGCCGTGCTCGACTTGGAGCTGGACCGGCCGATGGGCTAGGTGTCGGGTTTCTGGTTGACCTGGCACTACTTCGGTTTCTCCCCGGTGTTCGGCACCCTCGTCGCGGTCCTCCAGATCGGACTGGGCGCGCTGTTGTTCTTCCGGGGGAACGGCACTGGTGGCCGCCCGGGCACGGCGATGACGGGAGCGATCACCGTCCTCGGGCTGTGCTACGGCGTCGACCCGGGCGGCGTCCTCGCCTCGGCGTTCACGTTCCTCGCCCTGGAGTTCGCGCTCTGGGAGCGCCGCACGCGGCTCGTCCGTCTCCTGTGGACGGAGAACGCGGTCGCCTCGGGCGCGCGACCCGGTGTCGGGAAGGTCTTGGCGCTCGTGGCGCTGCTGGTCCCCGCCGCCGGCGGGACGTACTGGGTGGCGAACGAGAACAACCGCCTCCCCACCCCGGTCGACGGGAGCTGGCGGGTCGTCGCCGGCCAGTACCGCCCGGCCGGCGTGGCCGGGCCGCTGGACCGCGTCTACTTCGAACGCGAACGCGCCTTCATGGTGATGCCTAGGTTCGACGACCAGTGACAGACGCACCATTTCGAGGTGGGCCCCGAGCGCCGCCAACTCCGGATGTGGCAGCGGTGGCTCACGAAGGACGGCGATCTGTTCCAGGGCACCTACGAGCTGTCCGGCGAACGGCTCGTCCTGACGGGAGCCGTCCAGGGAGAAGCCGAGCCGCTCCGGCTCGAACTGGTGCGGATGGCCGTCGCGGGGAGTCGGTGAGGTGAGGGCCGCCGGTCAGCGGGCCGGTTCGGAGGGGCGGTAGGTGCCGAGGAACCAGGTGTTGCCGTCGGGGTCCTCCAGCGCGAGATCCCGCGAGCCGTAGTCGGTGTCCGTTGGCGGCGACGTGACCTTGGCCCCGGACTCCACGGCCCGCTGGTGCGCGGCGTCGGCGTCAGCGACGGCCAGGTAGAGCTGGGTGGGCGTGCTGTCCTCCCGCGCCGCCCCGAGCATCACGAGGTCGCCCTGCCACGCCAGTTCCGCGTGGACGACGGCGCCGCTCTCGTCCCGGTGCACGGCGTGCTCGGTGAAGCCGAGAACCTGTCGAAGCCAGGCGATCCCCGCCTCGGGGTCGCGGTACCGGAGGACGGGATAGATGTTCTGCATGGCCCGACGGTAGGTCGCCGGTCGACATCTCGCTGGGGCGAACGTGATCTCACCCCAGCACCCCGCCGCTGCTCTGCCGAGCAGGGCGCGGTGCGCGTCCGGTCAGGGTCTGGGCCAGTCCCGCGACCAGGGAGGCCTCGGCGCGTCCTCACAGGTCGTCGAGGTCCTTGGCCTGTCAGCCGGCCCGCGATCGCGGATCAGCGGAACCTCCGGGCGACACATGCGCGTCCTGTGTGCTCGCGATAGCTGACACAGACGAGGACGTGGTCCCGGAGAGCCGGGCCGGCAGCGCGGTAGGCCAACTCCCAGAACCGCAACGCGGAGTCGCGCCGGGCGCGGGCGCCGCCGTCGCCTCCGTGGGCGCTCAGCGCACGGTCGCGCTGAAGACGGCCACCGACCCGTGCACGGTCAGGTCGTAGTCGGCGAAGTGGTCCTGCTCCAACTGGGCGCGCAGGTCGTCCAGGTGGTCGGCTTCGTTGTGGAACAACCCCTGCGCGTTGTAGGCGCGCAGGAGCAACCGCGCCGGTGGGCGCAACCGGACGCCGTGCGCCAGTACCGTCGCGCCGAAGACCCGTCCGCCGGGGCGGGTCACGGCCGCCGCGTGCGCCAGCACCACGCCCTTCTTCCTCAGGTCGCCGGGAACGCAGTGCAGCAGGAAGTTGAGCCCGACCGAGTCGTGTTCCTTCGCCGGCACCGGGAGGGGTTCCAACACGTTGGCCCGTACGGGGGTGGGCGTGTAGCGGGCGAGCCGGCGCGCCGTGAACTCCAGCGCGGTCGGGTTGAGGTCGACCAACGTGATCCTGGGGCGCGCCACCGGGAACGCGCAGTTGTCCAGGAACCACCCCGTGCCCACGCCCAGCTCGACGTGGCGGGCGCCGACGTTGCGGTCGTAGTTGCGCAGCATCTCCCGCCGGCCGCAGCCCCACAGCAGGGGGCTGGCCAGACCCAGCACGGTCAGGTCGTAGGCGGACAACGTCCACCGGTTGTAGGACGCCTGCCCCGCGATCACCTCGGGGTCCGTGGATGAACCAGCGGGTTCGGACATGCCGGAAGGGTAAGGGAACCAGTACGTTCCGCAAACGGCGGCCCCCTGTCGTGATCACTCGAACGCGGGAGGCCGGCCGGACCGTTGACCGTCGTGATCACACCTCGTTACGCTCCGCCGCGTTTCGACCGGTGGCGGCCGGCGCCGCCCCCGGTCCCGCCGGTTGCCGGAGGTGGGCCGTGCCCAGGAGATCGACCGTCCCGTCCCGCGTCGAGCGCGGTCCCCACGGCGGACGGGCCACCCCCGGAGGGCGAGGCGGAGCGCGGAGGCTGTGGCTCGGTGCGGGTTCCGTCCTGCTGGCCGGGCTCCTGGTCGGCTCCGGCGTCGCCGCCGTCAACGTGGTCACCGCGACCACCGCCGTCGCCGAGCCGGTCGGCAGGGCGGCGCTCGTCGCCGACCTCGACCGGATCCTGACCGACCCGCAGTTGCGAGGCGCGCGGTCCAGCGTCGTGGTGCGGGACGCGGCCAGCGGCGAGGTCCTCTACGACCGTGGCGGGTCGGACCGGTTGGCGCCGGCCTCGAACGCCAAGATGCTCACGGCCGCCGCCGCGCTGGAGACCCTCGGCCCCGACCACCGCTTCACCACCGAGGTGTTCGCCGCCGGTCCCCGGCACGGCGGGTTCCTCGACGGCGACCTGTACCTCAGGGGCACGGGCGACCCCACCATGCTCGCCGCCGACTACGACGGGCTGGCCGCGCGCGTGGCCGAGTCCGGGATCCGCGTGGTGCGACGGCTCGTCGCCGACGACACCTGGTTCGACCGGGTCCCGCTCGGCGCGGGCTGGGCGTGGGACGACGAGCCCTACTACTACTCCGCCGAGATCTCGGCCCTGACCGTCTCGTCGAACTCCGACTACGACGCCGGCACCGTGCTCGTCAGGGTGAAGCCGGGAACGCCCGGCCAGCCGCCCGTCGTGGAACTCGACCCGCCGACCGGCGTCGTGCGCGTCGACAACCGCGCGACCACGGGCGCGGCCGGGTCCTCGCCCGCCGTCACCGCCGAGCGGCAGCACGGGACCAACACGGTCGTCGTCACCGGGTCCGTCCCGGCCGGCGGGCAACCGGTCTCGTCCCTCAGCACGGTCTCCGACCCGACCGCCTACGCCATCGACGTGTTCCGCCGCGCGCTCGCCGCCCGAGGAGTGCGCGTGCTCGACGCGAACAACGGTCGGGGCGCGACCCCCTCCGGCGCGGCGCGGATCGCCGAGCGGACGTCGATGCCGCTGTCCGAACTGCTGGTGCCGTTCCTGAAGTTGAGCAACAACGGGCATGCCGAGACCCTGGTCAAGGCGATGGGACGGGCCGTGCACGGCGTCGGGAGCTGGGACGCGGGACTGCGGGTGGTCAGGGACAAGCTCGCCGGTCTCGGGCTCGACGCCGCGGCGTACCAGGTCGTCGACGGCTCCGGGCTGTCCCGCATGGACCTGGTGAGCGCCCAGCAGTTCGCGGCATTCCTGGTGGAGGCCAGGAAACGGCCATGGTTCCCCGTCTTCTCCGCGTCGCTGCCGGTGGCCGGGGAACCCGACCGTATGGTCGGGGGGACGCTGCGCAACCGGATGCGCGGCACGCCCGCCGCGGGCAACGTGCGGGCCAAGACCGGCTCCATGACCTCGGTCAGCTCGCTTTCCGGCTACGTCACCTCCGCCGAGGGGCGACCGCTGGTGTTCTCCGCCGTGTTCAACAACTTCCTCGGGCCGGCCACGAAGAACATCGAGGACGCGCTCGCCGTGCGCCTGGCCCGCCACCAGGGGGAGCGGGACCGGCGGGGCGAGCCGGGCGTGACGCTCGCGCCCCCGGCCGCGCCGCAGGCCGACAACCCCGGCACCCGCGTCGACGAGTCGGCGTTGGAGTGCACCTGGGCCGGCGCCTGCTGACGCGTGGGCCGTCCGTTGACACAGCGCTGTCCCAGCACGGGCCCTGACACCGGCCCCGCGCTGACCTCGTGGTGACCCCGGGATGACTCGGCGCCCGGGAAACCGCCCGATCGGTGGGTGTAGCGCCTGAACCGACCGGACGCGCCCGCCCGACCGGTATGAATCGGTTGGTTAAACCCCGCCCCGTGGGGAACACGATCTCCACAGGGGGAGGGAGGGGCGGATGCGGACACGGGGCGCTCTCCCGCTGCTGGTGGCGCTGCTGCTGGTGCTCGCAGGGTGCGGAGGGCTCGGGGCGGACCGCGCCGAGGCCCGCACGGGGTTCGCCGACGAGCCGGTCGGCCCGCTCACCACGATGGGCTACAGCCTGCCGGACGAGGTGGCCCGGGTCCGGGTGGAGCGGTTCCGGCAGCGCTATCCGGCCGTCGACCTGCGGCTGAACGAGGGCGCCTTCGACGAGCAGCAGTTCCTGTCGGCGTTGGCCAGCGGCCGGCCCCCGGACCTGGTCTACCTGGACCGCGCCGACCTGCCCAGCTTCGCCGCGCGCGGCGCGCTGCTGCCCCTCGACGAGTGCTTCGAGGTCACCGGCATGGACCTCGCCGAGTTCCGGCCGGCCGCCGCCGCGCAGGTCCGCTACCAGAACCGGCCCTACGGGGTGCCGGAGTTCCTCATCGTCCGGCTGCTCATGGCCAACAGGGTGGCGCTGGCCGACGCGGGGATCGACCCGTCCCGCGTCGACACGGCCGACTGGGGACGGCTTGAGGCGTGGGCGCGGGCCATGACCAGGAGCAGCGGCTCGCGGCTGGCGCGACTGGGCGTGGACCCGAAGATCCCCGACTTCTTCCCGATGTGGGTGCGGGCCGCCGGCGGCGACGTGCTCAGCGCGGACGGTAGGACGGCCCGGCTCGACTCGCCGCAGGCCGTCGAGGTGCTGGAGATGGCCAAGCGGATCGTGGACCAGGCGGGCGGCCAGGGCGTCGTGCAGGCGTTCCGCGACGGCTGGGACCTGTTCGGCGCGCGCAACCCGTTCGCCGCCGACCAGATCGGCCTGTCCCCGATGGAGGACTGGTACCTCAACGTGCTCGCGCAGAACTCGCCGAGGGCGCCCGTGGTCGTGCTGCCGTTCGTCGGGCGGGACCACCAGCCCCTGTCGTGGGCCACGGGGCTGGCGTGGGCGATCCCCCAGGGCGCGCGCAACCGCGCCGCCGCGTGCCGGCTCGTGCGGGAGATGACCACGCCCGACGCGTGGGTGGCGGCGGCGACGGCCAAACGGGACGCGCGACTGGCGCGGGGCCTGCACTACACCGGCACCTACACCGCGCACGTCGCGGCCGACGAGCGGATCAGGGCCGAGGTGCTGCGCCCCACCGGCCTGGACTGGCTGGACGAGGGGATCAGGGTGATCGAGCGGGCGCAGGGCGTGGCGTTCGCGTTGCCCGCCTCGCCGGCGGGCGCGGAGGTCAAGCGGGCGTGGGAGGACGCGGTCACCCGGGCGCTCGGTGGCAGGGCGAGCCCGGCCGACGCGCTGCGCGAGGCCCAGCAGCGGGCCACGGCGGCCCTGGCGCGGGTGGGCGCGCGATGACCCCTGGGACCCCGGCGGGCCGTGCCGGGCAGCACCGAGCAGGGCAGGACAGGGCCGGGCGTGACCGGGCCGGGCAGGGCAGGGCCAGGCAGGACAGGGCCAGGCACCGCCGATCCCCCGCGTGGTCCTCTCCCGCGCGCCGTTCGGCCACCCGCCGTGCCGAGGCCAGGGCGGCGCTGGGCTTCCTGTCCCCGTGGCTGGTCGGGTTCGTGGTGTTCACGGCGGGGCCGTTGCTGGCGAGCCTGTGGCTGTCGTTCACGTCCTACGACGCGATCAGCGAGCCCCGGTGGGTGGGCGCGGACAACTACCGCGAGCTGGCCGCCGACCCGCTGGTCCTGAAGAGCCTCGGGAACACCGTCTACTACACGGTGCTGCACGTGCCGCTGTCCATGGCGCTCGCGTTGGGGCTGGCGCTGCTGCTCGTCGCCGCCCGGCGGTGGGGTCCGTTCTTCCGCACCGTCCTCTACGTCCCGGCGGTGACACCGCCGGTCGCGGTCGGAGTGCTGTTCCTGTTGCTGCTCAACGGACAGACCGGTCTGGTGAACCGGGCGCTGCGCCTGGTCGGGATCGACGGTCCACAGTGGACGAGCGACCCGGCGTGGATCAAGCCGGGGATCGTGCTGCTGAGCCTGTGGAGCTTCGGCACCACCCTGGTCATCTACTACGCCGCGCTCCAGGAGGTGCCGGGGCACCTGTACGAGGCGGCCCGGCTGGACGGGGCGAACGCCTGGCAGCGGTTCCGGCACGTCACCCTGCCGATGATCAGCGGCGCGCTCTTCTTCACCCTCGTCGTGAACACCATCGCCTCGCTCCAGATGTTCGCCGAGGTCTACACGATGTACTTCGGCACGGCGCACACCTCGGCCGGGGCCGAGGAGGGGCTGTTCTACGTCGTCTACCTGTTCCGCCAGGCGTTCGAGTTCCTGGACATGGGCTACGCCTCGGCGCTGGCCTGGCTGCTGTTCCTGGTGATCCTGTTGGTCACGCTGGTCCAGGTGCGGCTGTCCCGGCGGTTCGTGCACTACGAGGGAAGGCGGTGACCGTGGGGGCCGTGGCCGAGGTGACGCGGGGCGGGGAGCGGGCGCGTCCGGCGCCGCCGGAGCGACGCCGCCGGAGCGTGGGCGGAGTGGTCGCGGTCGTGGCGCTCGCGGTGTGCGCGGTGGTGTTCACCTACCCCCTGCTCTGGATGGCCCTCGCCTCGCTCAAACCCCGCTCCGAGGTCTTCGAGGGATCGCTGTGGCCGAGCACCTTCGTGTGGCGCAACTACGTGACGGTCTTCCAGGAGATCCCGTTGCTCACGTGGCTGCTGAACACCTTCGCGGTGGCGGCGGCCGCCGCCGTCGCGGTCACGATCAGCAGCGCCCTCGTCGCCTTCGCCTTCGCGTTCCTCCGCTTCCCCGGCCGCGACCTGCTGTTCGGGTTGGTGCTGGCGACGATGATGCTCCCGGCGGCCGTCACGCTGATCCCCACCTACGCCATCTGGGACGCGCTCGGGCTGACCGGCACGCAGATCCCCCTGTGGGCCGGCAACCTGTTCGGCTCGGCCTTCTACATCTTCCTGCTGCGCCAGTTCTTCCTCACGCTACCGCCGGACCTGCTCGACGCCGGCCGGGTCGACGGCCTCGGCCACCTCGGGCTGTTCCGGCACGTCGTGCTGCCGCTCAGCCGCCCGGCCCTGGTGATCAGCGTCGTGTTCGAGCTGAAGGCGAGCTGGACCGACCTGCTCAAGCCGCTGGTCTACCTCCAGGAGCCGCACCTGTTCACGCTGCCCAGGGGCCTGAAGGTGGTGCTGGACCGCTTCGGCCAGGGCGGTGAGATGCGCTGGGACCTGGTCCTCGCGGCGAACGTGCTGGCGACGCTGCCCATGGTGGCGTTGTTCTTCGCCGCCCAGCGGTACTTCGTGCGGGGCATCGCCACCACCGGAGGACGGTAGCGCCGGCGTCCCGCCCGGCGTCGGAGCGGATCGACGGGGACGCGGGGCGCACGGACGGCAACACCACAGACCGCGTCAGGAGACCACGCAACAGACCGCGTCACGGAACGCGTGAGTTCGGGGGAGCGAGGTGGTCGCGATGGCCACGCGGGAACGCCGGCATGGCCCGGCGGACCTCCCACACGTGCTCGGCGCCGCGCTGGGCTTCGCGTACCTGGTGCTCGGCCTCAGCGGGCTGGCCTCGGTGGTCGGGGTCGGCGCGGTGGTGGCCGGCCGGCCCATGGGGACCGGGGTCCACCTGGCCCAGATCGGACTGGGGCTGCTGCGGTTCGTCGTCCTGCGGGGCCGCGCGGGCGTGCGCGTCTTCGGCCTGGCCGTCCTGGCCGCGCACGCGGTGCTGGTCACCGCGATCGCCGGCGTGCTGCGGCTGCCCTTCGCCGACCGGCTCGACCTCGGCTGGCCCGGCAACGCCGCCTACCTCGTCGGGGTCGTGTTCGGCCTGGTCCTCGTCGTCCACCGTGGACACTCGACCGAGGAGCGGTGACCAGGGCCGGCCACCGGCGAGCGCGGCCGACGCGGACCGGCGGCGCGGCGCACGGAATCCGCCCGTGCGCCGCGCCGCCGGACCAGGGGTCAGGACGCGGCGAGGTCCTGCACCGGGGCGAGCGCCCCGGTGTCCGGGTCGACCAGGAACACCCGGGCCGAGGAGATGTCGAAGTACATCCCGACCAGGCTGAGCCGGCCGTCCTCGACCGCCTGCCGCACCGAGGGATAGGTGCGCAGGTGGTCCAGTTGCTGGAGGACGTTGGCGACGCAGAGCCGCTCCAGCGCCGGCGTCTCCGCGCCGTCCGTCCCGGTCTCCGGGCACAGCGCGGCGTCGTGGAAGCGGATCAGGCTCGGCTGGGCGTGCCGCAGCCAGCCGGTGAGGTGCGCGCCGGGCGGCGGCCCGCCGAGCACCGCCTTCATCGCCCCGCAGTCGGAGTGTCCACACACGACGATCGTGGTCACCCCGAGCACGTCCACCGCGTACTCGACGGCGGCGCCGACCGAGTCGTCGCCGTCGTCCTCCCTCGGCACGAGGTTGCCGATGTTGCGCACGCAGAACAGGTCGCCCGGCCCGCTCGACGTGATCAGGTTGGGCACCACCCGGGAGTCCGCGCAGGTGAGGAACAACTGCGTCGGACGCTGTCTCGCGGCCAGCTCGGCGAGGAACGGGCGCACCAGCGGGGCGTACCTGCTCTCGAACTGGTGCAGGCCGAGCAGCATCGGGTCGGGCTTCTCGACCCTCTCCTCGGGCGGCGACGCCGCTGACGCGCCGTAGAGGCGTTGCCAGTGCGACCACGGCGCGAACCAGCGGGGCGACAGGTCGGGCAGCGACCGGCGCTGCTCCGGCCGGCCCGTGGTCGCGCGGTCGTACCAGGTGTCGTCCACCTCCTCGACCACGACCACGCCGCCCCGCCGCTCGTAGCCGAGCCGCCACTCGTGGAACGCCTCGAACGCGGCGTGGTCCATGAAGTCGACGTGCAGCTCGACGAGCACGTGCGCGCCCTCGGGGATCCGGCGCAGCTCGTGGACCAGCCGGCCGACGGACAGGAACACGAGGGAGCCGCGCAGCACGATCCGCCAGCCCCGCTCGCCGTGGTCCTCCGCGCGGATCGTGGTGTGGGTGAGCCGGTACAGGGCCAGCAGCACGGCGACCGCCACGCCCAGCAGCACGCCCTTCATGATGTCCGTCAGCACCACGCCGAGGAACGTCACGACGTAGACGGCGAACTCGCGGTGCCGCCACAGCAGCCGCATGTGCGCCAGGCTCACCAGCCGCACGCCGATGACGACCAGCACCGCCGCCAACGCGCTCAGCGGGATGCGCTCCAGCAGCGTGGTCAGCGTGACCACGAACAACGCGATCCAGAGCCCGTGCAGGATGGTCGACATCCTGGTCCTGGCGCCGGCGTTGACGTTGGCGGAGCTGCGCACGATGACGCCGGTGACGGGCAGGCCGCCCAGCGCGCCGGCCGCCAGGTTCGCCGCCCCCTGGGCGACCAGCTCGCGGTCCAGCTCGGCCCGGGGGCCGTCGTGCATCCGGTCCACCGCCACGGCCGACAGCAGCGACTCGACGCTGGCGACCGCGGCGACCGTGAACACCGCGAGGGCGATGGCGGTCGGCGGACCGTCCGGCATCTCGGGCCGGGTGAGCCCGGACAGCAGGTCGTCGGGCAGGTCGACGCGGGGCAGGTCGAGCGCGAACACCGACGCGACGATCGTCGCCGCGGCCACGGCGGCCAGCGGCGCCGGCACCGCCGACACCACCGGCAGCCGGGGCCACACCAGCAGCAGGACGATCGTCACGGCTCCGACCAGCGCCGCCGCGTCGTGGTGCCCGACGAGCTGCGCGGGCAGGTCGCGCAGGTTGGCCAGCACCGAACTCTCCGGCTGACCGCCCAGCACGATGTGGAGCTGGCTGATCGCGATCACCGCGCCGATGCCGGCGAGCATGCCGTGCACGACGGCGGGGGACAGCGACAGGGCGGCCCTGCCGACCCTGGTGACGCCGAGCAGGAGCTGGAGGACGCCGGCCGCCGCCGTGATGCCCGCCGTGGCGGCCCAGCCGTAGCGGCCCACCAGGTCGGCGACGACCACGGTGAGCCCGGCGGCGGGTCCGGTCACCAGCAGCGGCGCGCCGCCGAGCGCGCCGGCGACCACGCCGCCGACCACCGCGGAGAGCAGACCGGCCATCAACGGGGCTCCGGAGGCGGCGGCGATGCCCAGCGAGAGCGGCACGGCGACGAGGAAGACCACCAGCGAGGAGGGGAGGTCGTACCGGAGGTTGGCCAGGAGGTGGGGGATCAGCCCGGTCCTGGCGACGGGCCCCGAGGCCTTGGAGGCCTCGGAGGCCTTGGAGGGCGCCGAGGGCGTTGAGGGCGTCGAGGGCAGGGAGCGCGATGACGACTCCGAGGACGGGGCCGCGCTGGTGGTGGCGGTGGGCGGGTCGGCGGTGCTGTGTTCGGCGCGGGCGCGTGGCCGGCGGGGTGTGGTCATGGCGGCCTCCAACGGAAGAAGGGACGGGTCGACCGCGGGCCGCGGGCGGCGGCCCGAGGTCGGCTCGGGGTGAGCGGGGGCGGCCTCGCGGGGACGGTGGGCGAGGCGCCGGGGCGAGGGGCGGTCGGGACGCCGCCCGTCCGGTCAGCGGCCGGAGCGGGTGGGCGACGTCCTGGTCGCGGGCCCTGGCAGGGGTGGCCGGGCCGTGAGGGGGATTGTCGGTGCGCCTCGCCGTCCCCGCCGGCCGGCCGCGGTGTCGGGTCTCCGCTCGCGGCCGGGGCGGGTGTGGGGGTGTCCGGTCGGACACGGGGGGCGGTGCGACGTCAGGGAGCCGGGCCGACGGGCACGCGTCGGCCGGGCGGGCGCCTCCCCCGAGGGGCGGGGGCCGAGGTCCGGCTCGTCGAGGTCCTGCCCCGCGCCAGCGCGGAACGCTGTCGTGGCGGCCATCGGGCACCTCCGGGTCGGGCGCTGGGCTGGTGCGCTCTGGGGGTCGTGCGCTTCGGGTTGGGCGTGCGGTGGGCGGGGTCGGCCGGCGCGGGCGCCGGGGGCGTCCCCACCGGACTGTCCTCACGGGACTGTCCAGTTCGGACACCGGTGCCGGTGGCCGCGCCGGGTCGGGCGTCGTGGCGGGTCCGCCGGGTCGGCGGCCCGCGCCGGGTAATGACGTCTTTACTCAATCTTTGCGGGGGGTTGGGAACTCCTCGCGCTCAGATCAGCCAGTTGGGTGGGAACTTTCACCCCCGTTCGGCAGGGGTGTGGCAGCGCAGTTACTCAGCGTGTTCGCGTCCGGGGCCCGGCCCATCGGCCGGGTCCGACCCGCCCATCGGTCGGCCGGGGGTGACCGATCGGCTGATGTGGGTCGTGTGCGGGCTCGGCTGTCCTGGAGGAGACAACCGGCGGGCGTGGCGGTGCTCCCGCCATCCGGTGGACGCTGGATCGGGGAAAGTGGGGACGACCATGCACGCGACGGAGCGCGCGTCCGGCGCGCGGGACGCGGCCGGGACCGGAGGGACCGGAGGGACGGAGACCCGGACGGCCCAGCTCCCGGTGACCCCGTCCCTGGCGACCGCGTCCCCCGCTCCGGCGACCCCGGTGGTGGAACCCCCGTCGGCGGCTCCCCGCTCGGCTTCGGGGGCGGTGGCCGGTCCGACGGTGGCCAGGACGGCCGCCGCCGGCGCGGCCCTGGCCGGCCTGCTGTGCCTGGCGCTCACCCCCGCCCTCGGCCCGCGCGCGGCCCTGGCCGCCGTCGCGCTGGTCGTGGCGGGCTGGGGCCTGCGGCGCCGGCTGCGCGTGGCGCACCTCGCCGCGACACTCGCGGGAGCCGGGGGAACCGCTGTTCTCGTCGCGGCGGGACACCCGGTGCCGGCGGCCGTCGTCGCGGTCCTCACCGTGGCGCTCGCGGCGAGCTGGCGCGCCTTCCCCGCCCTGCCCCGCCCCCGGGCCCTGCCACACCCGAGTTCGCCCTCGTCCGCCGAACTGCGCGCCTGCCCCGACTCCCTCGCCTACTTCGCGACCCGCGACGACCGCACGCTCCTGCGCGCGGGCGCCGGCGCGGTGTCCGCGCGGCCGGTGGGATCGGTCCTGCTGGCCGCCGGCGACCCCCTCGGCGACCCAAGCGCGTGGCCGGACGCGGTGCGCGCGCTGCGGGCGGAGGCGGTGCGCCAGGGCAGGGTGCCCGCCGTGGTCGGCGCGGGAGCCAGGGCGGCCGCCACCTACCGCGCCGCCGGATTCCGCCCGCTCTACTTCGGCTGCGAGGCCGTGCTCGACCTGGAGACGTTCAGTACCGAGGGCCGGGCGCTGCGGATCGCGCGACAGAGCTGGCGGCGCGCGGGGCGGGCCGGCTACACGGCCCAGGTGTGCCGGGTCGGCGACCTCAGCCCGGCCGAACGCGCCGAGCTGGCCGCCGTGTCGGCGGACTGGCGGGGCGAGGCCGCCGAGCGGGGCTTCTCCATGGCGCTGTCCCGACTGTTCGACCCCCGCGACCCCGACTGCCTCGTGGTGCTCGGCCGCGCGGCCGACGGCAGGGTGCACGGCTTCCTGCACCTGGTGCCGTGGGGCGCGGACGGCATGAGCCTGGACGTGATGCGCCGGCTGCGCGAGGCCCCGGCGATCCTCAACGACTTCCTGGTGGTCGAGGCGGCCACGCGCCTGGCGGCCTCGGGCCTGCGTCGGCTGTCGCTGAACTTCGCGGTGCAGCGCCGGGCCCTGGCGGGGCGGGCGCGCGGGCCGTGGGGCCGCCTGTGGCGGGGCGTGGTGCTGGCGGCCTCTCGTTGGGCGCAGATCCAGTCGCTGTACCGGTTCAACCGGAAGTTCGACCCACGCTGGACGCCCCGCTACATCCTGATCGAGTCCCGGATGGACCTGGTCCGCGCGGGGCTGGCGATGGCGCGGGTCGAGGGGTTCCTGGTCGCGCCGCGGGTCCGGCACCTGAGGGCGGGGTGGCGGAAGGCCCGGGCCTTCCTGGCCGAGGCGACCCGCCGCCATCTCGACCCCGTCCGCTCCCGGCTGGCCGGCTCCGACCACCGCGGCGCCGCGCGCCTGCTCCCGGTCTCGTCGGTCGTCATGGCCACGACCACGGTGGGCGGTCTGCTCGGCGTCCTCCCCTGGACGGAGTCGGCGGTGCGCTGGGCGACGCAGTACCGGGGCGACGACCTGCTGCGCGGCACCTGGTGGCGGCTGTTCACCAGCCCGTTCGGCGCGTACCACCTCGTCCACGTGGCGTGGGCGGCGTTCACGGTGGTGTTCGTGGTGGCCGTGCTGGAGGCCCTGGTCGGGCCGGGCCGCACCCTGCTCGTCCTGCTCCTCGGGCACTTCGTGCCGACGGCGCTCGCCTTCGCGGTGGCGTGGTCGCTGGGGCTGGGGGACTGGCTTGCCAGGGCCGACTACGGCTCGTCGGCGGCGGTCGCCGGCGCGTGCGGCGCCCTGGCCGTCGCGCTGCGGCGGCGCGGGTTCGCCGTGGTCATCGGGCTGGTGCTCGTCGGAGACCTCGTCTACAGCGACGCCCTCACCGCAAGCCAGCACTGGGCCGCCGTCGGCCTCGGCGCCGCCGTGGCGTGGGCGTGGGGGCGGAACCGGTCAGCCGAGAACACCGCCGAGAGCCCGGGCGAGAACCCGGCCGGCAGCGACGCCGGGAACACCGCCCCGGCGGCGGAGCCCGCCCTGCCCGCGTCCGCCCTGCCCGCGTCCGCCGCCCCGAGGGCGTCCTCGCCCGAACGGGGAACCGTGGCCGCGCCCCGCGAGTCGGAGCACCTGGTGTCCGTGGGTGCGGCGGAGGTCGGCTCCGGGAGGCCCGGTCCCGGGAGGGACGGCGGAGCCGACACCGTCCCGGCCGCCGCCACGCCGACCCCGGTTCCCGGGCGGCGGAGGCGGTGACCCCTCAGGGGCGGAATCAGACCTCAGGGGGATGGCCGACAGTCCCGGGAGTCGATTCGGGCGCACCGGACGGACCGCTAGTTTGACGCACGACCGCGGACGGCAGCCGGCCAGCCGCGCAGGAGGAGGAACTTCGTGGCACTGCTGACCGACGCCCTCGAGCATCTGGCCGAGCTGCCCAAGCCCGCGGTCATCGCGGCCGCCGGCGCGCTGGCCTTCGGTGAGTGCACGCTCGGCCTCGGCTTCCTCGTGCCGGGCGAGGCGGGCCTGCTCATCGCGTCCACCGCGGTCACCGACCGCCCCACCTTCGTGATCATGGCCCTGGTGGTCGCGGTGTGCGCCGCGCTGGGCGACTCCGTCGGCTACTACCTGGGCCACCGGTTCGGCCCCCGGATGCGCGAGAGCCGCGTCGTGCGCAAGCTCGGCCAGGAGCACTGGGACCGGGCGGGGGACCTGCTGCGACGGCACGGCGCCCGCGCCGTGTTCTTCGCCCGCTTCCTGCCGGTGGTCCGCACGCTGACCCCGGCGGCGGCGGGCGCGTCGGGGTTGGCCTACCGCAGGTTCCTCCCCGCGTCCCTGCTCGGCGCGATCGGCTGGTCCTGCCTGCACATCGGGATCGGGGCGGCGTTCGGCGCGTCGGCCAAGGCGATCGAGAAGACGTTGGGCACCGCGAGCTGGGGACTGGTGGCCGCGTTGGTCGTGATCGTGGCGATCGTGGTGTTGGTGAAGCGGCGGCGGGCGGCGCGGGCCGCCGCGGCGGCCGCCGCCTCCGGCGAGTCGCGGGAGCTGGAGCCCTCCGGCCACTGACGATGGAGTGACGAAACATCCCACCCCTGCCCTGGGGTTCTGGGAGTCGTCGCGACGCCCTGGTTGAGGGCGCGGCGTCCGAGCGAGATCCGAGCAAGACCGAAGGCGGCACCACCGATCAATGCGGTGGTGCCGCCTTCGGCGTCTTTCCCGCTACCCATGCCGCTAGGTGTGCCGTCCTCAGCGCTGGTGTGGCTGATCCGGTGTGATGCCGGGGCGTCGTATGCGGGCACGAGTTGACCGACGAGCGATGACAGGCGATCGAGCCGCTGTTGCCCACCTTGCGGCCCGCGAGGGCCGTCCACGGGTGGACGAGGCATCACATGATCAACGGGATGTCGTTCCCGGCGAAGACGGGTGTGGCATGGCGTGACCTGCCGGAACGAGAGGGGCTACGGAAGACGGCCCACGACTGGTTCTGGCGGTGGTCGCGCACCGGAACCCTGACCACTCTGGTGAGGCGGGCGCGGGTGATCGCCGAGGCGATCAACGAACCCGCCCCGGAGGTGGCGTTCGACTCCTGCATCGTGCGATGCGCACCAGCACGCCCCCGAGCGCCCGCCGCCCTCCCGCGTCCTCCACCGGGGAGGGCGGATCGTCGGCGGGCACCGTGAGCAGGCTGATCACGTCATCAGGTGCTCCCCGTGGCGGACCCACCACGACGACCCACCTCGCCCGCGACGGTCATGGACGACCATTGTCGGTGGTGCTCAGCGCAGGCAACGTCCACGACCGCGCGCTGTTCCCCCAGGTCATGGCGGGAGTCGAGTTGGCGTCAGCCGGATCCGGGCCGACCCGCCACCCCGGGCGAGCCGGGTGATCGCGGACAACGGCTACCCCAGCCGATCCGCTCCCACCTGCGCCGTCGGCACATCTCAGGCGACGATTCCCGAACGCCGTGACCAGCAGGCCCACCGGCTGCGCCGCAGCCAGGCCGGCGGGGCGCCCACCGGCCTTCGACCGCACTGCCGACCACCGCCGCGCTGCGGTTGAGCGGTGCGTCAACCCGTCTCACGCGGTTCCGCGCGGTCGCGACCCGGTTCGGCAAGATCGCGACCTCCTACCAGGACATGATCGACCTGACCACGCTGCTCATCTGGCTTGAGGCCACGCCCTAGGTCGTGTCCGCAAAGTGTTGTGGTCGTTGGTTGGTTCGTGGTGCGTCGTCATGAGCTGACTGATGAGTCGTGGGTGTTGATCGAGCCGTTGCTGGCTCCGCCGCGGATGGGCCGTCCGGTGCGGGACCGCCGTCAGGTGGTCAACGGGATCTTGTGGACGCTGTCCACGGGGGCGGCCTGGCGGGACCTGCCCGAGCGGTACGGGCCGTGGAAGACGGTCTATGAGCGCTTTCGCCGCTGGTCCGCCGACGGCACCTGGGACCGTCTGCTGGCTCATGTCCCGCAGCGTTCCGACGCCGTCGGCGCGGTCGACTGGACGGTCGTGTGTGTGGATT
>NZ_JAMTCP010000059.1 GCF_024171885.1 Streptoalloteichus tenebrarius
CTTCGTCCGTCTCCCGGCACCACCCCGGACTTACGCATTACTCGTCTAGGTGGCGATGGCCTGGATCGGACTCGGTATTCCTGTGGGGAGGGCGCGACCTGCCGGGATGGAGGCGACTACCGGAGCGCCCTGGTGCGCTCCGGGTAGTCCTCCGTCCTCCGCCCGCGCGGGGCGTACCCCTCGGGCAGGGGCTCCCGGACCGCCGCAACAGGGCCGCTCGCCCCGGGCGTCGAGCCGCGAGTCGCCAGCAGCCAGACCAGGAACACCCCCAACGAGACCACCAGGGACGTCGTCAGCGACCACACCCAGCCGGCTCCCCAGGAACCCTCGACCATCGGGGCCGACATGCTCGTCAGGATCACGTCCATCTGTTCCTCCTTCGGACTTGGCCTCTCGGTCTCGGCGCCGAACCACGTCTCCACAGTGGGCCACGGGGCAGGCCGGGGGACAGGGCCGGCCGTTTCCTCTCGCCAGGGACCTTCGGCAGGTCGGGAACAGGGTCTGAGTTCGGCGGGAGGGGCGGCGAGAGGTGGGTCCGTCGCCGCCCTCCAGCGCTGAAGACGGCCGGTGGTGACGTGTTCGTCCAGCCCCGGCTCAGTGTTTCGTCGCCAGGAAGGACGTGATCAGGTCGGCGGCCGCGGTGGCCCCACCGCCGGCGGTCAGGCGCTCGCCCAACGTCCTCGCGCCGGTCCGCAGCGACGGGTCGGTGAGGGCGCGGTCCACGGCGGCGCGAAGCTCGGCGGGCGGGACGGGGCGGTTGGCCAGGTGGTGTCGTAGCACCACACCAGCGCCCGCCTCCGTCACGGCGCCCCCGATGGCGAGTTGCTCGACCTGCTGGGGAAGGACGACGAGCGGCACCCCGTGGGCCAGCCCCTCCAACGCGCTGTTCATGCCGCCGTGGGTGACGAACACGGCCGCGCGGGCGAGCACGTCGAGTTGCGGCACGGAGGTCCGGACGAGCGTGTTCGCCGGTGGCCTCCCGAGGCTCGCGGGATCGGTGTGCTTGCCGACGGCGAGCACGACCCGCGCGGGCAGGTCGCCCAGGGCGGTGAAGCAGTCGCGGAAGAAGGCGTCCGTGCCGGCGTGGAGGGTGCCCAACGAGACCAGCACCACCGGTGCGGAGCCGTCGAGGTGCGCGGCCAGTTCGGGGTCGAGACGGTCGGCGCGGGTGTCGCGGTCGATCGTGGGGCCGACGAAGTGGCAGCGGTCGTCGATTCGCGGGTCCGGCTCCTGGAGTTCACGCGGGATCGGGAAGATCGTCAGGTCACCCCGCATGGGCAGGGTCGGGGAGGGCGGGTAGACCCGCTTGCCGAACCGACGCACGATCCGTTGCCTCCCCGCCACCGCGCCGGGGATGTGCGGCAGCATCGGCCACATCGAGTGCAGCTTCTCCCGCCCCTTCAGGCGTTTGAAGGCCGACGTGCCCAGCAGGCAGGTGGTCATCAGCGAGATCTTCGGCAGGTCGAGGGTCGCCGCGGCCACGTACCCCCACACGGCGTTGGAGTCGAAGGCGACGGCGTCCGGCCGTCGTGCCCGCAGCTCGTCCACCAGGAACGGCACGAGCGTCTCGGCCGCGGCCAACAACCGGCGGACCACGAGCACCGGCCCGCCGTTGCTGGTGGCCTCGGCGATGTCCCGCGAGGTGATCGTCCCCGTCGGGTACGCGCGGAACTCGGCGCCCGTGTGTTCCACGGCCGGGCGGAACTCCTCGTCCGTGTAGTAGGTGACCTCGACTCCGCGCTCCACCAGCGCGCGTACCACGGGCACGCTCGGGTTGACGTGCCCGGACGCGGGCATCCCCGCCACGACGATGCGACTCACCTGCACCCCTCCTGAAGTTACGTCGGCTATAAAGTTACACCCCGATGTAAGCATAGTCTTCGGTGTAAGGTCGCCTCGTGGTCGCGGAGTCCCGGCGGGAGCGGAAGAAGCAGCAGGTCAGGAACCAGCTCGTCGAGGCGGCGATCCGCCTGTTCGGCGAGCAGGGCTACGAGCGCACGACGGTCGCGCAGATCGCCGCCGCGGCCGACGTGGCGACGAAGACGTTCTTCAACCACTTCGGGAGCAAGGAGGACGTGCTCTTCGTCGACTCCGGCCGGCACGCGGAGATCGCGCTGGGGGTGATCGCCGACCGAGGGCCGGACGAGAGTCCGGCCGACCTGCTGCTGCGGCTGTACGAGGCCATGCGGGAGGACTTCCTCGCCCAGAGCGCCGCGCGCGACCCGGAGCTGATGCGGTCCTACGCCCGACTGCTGATGTTGGAGCCCGCGCTCCACGCCCTCGCGCTGCGCCGGAGCCTGGACCTCCAACGGCGCATCGCGGACGCCCTGGCCGAGGCCTACCCGGACACCCTTGACCCGGTCAGCGCCTCAGCCGTGGTCGGCGCGATGGTGGGCGCGGCGCAGGGCGCGGCACTGAGGAGCCTGGAGTTGGGCGAGTCCGAGGAGCGGTTCTGGGTGACCACGCGACGTGGCGTGGAAATCGGCCTGTACGGGTTCGGCCGAGCCATCTTCGGCTGACCATCTTCGGCTGAGCCATCTTCGGCAGGGACGCCGGACAGCGGTGGCCGGAACGCGGGTGCGCTCCGACCACCGCTGTCCCAAGGCGAGGACCAGGAACTCCTCGCCGAACCGTCTCGGTCTCAGTCGTGGAACCGCGCCGGCCGCTTCTCGACGAACGCGGCCATGCCCTCCTTCTGCTCCCTCGTGGCGAAGGTCGCGTGGAACACGCGCCGCTCGAACAGGATGCCCTCGGACAGGGTCGTCTCGAACGCCCGGTTCACCGCCTCCTTCGCCAGGATCGCGGCGGGCGTGGCCATGCCGGCGACGGTCCTGGCGATCTCCAACGCTTCGTCCAGCAGGGTGTCGGCGGGCACGACCCGTGACACCAGCCCGCAGCGTTCCGCCTCGTGGGCGTCGATGCGCCGGCCGGTCAGACACAGGTCCATGGCCTTGGCCTTGCCGATGGCCCTGGTCAGCCGCTGCGACCCTCCCATGCCCGGCAGCACGCCGAGGGTGATCTCGGGCTGGCCGAACGACGCCGTGTCGGCGGCGACCAGGATGTCGCACATCATCGCCAGCTCACAGCCACCGCCCAGGGCGTAGCCGGCCACGGCCGCGACCAGCGGGGTGCGGACCCGGGCGAGGGCGTCCCACCCCGCGAACCAGTCGGCGGCCAGGACCTCGTCGAACGACTGGTCCTTCATCTCCTTGATGTCCGCGCCCGCCGCGAACGTCCGGTCGGAGCCGGTGATCACGATCGCGCCCACCGACGGGTCGCGGTCGAGCGCGGTCGCCGCCTCGGTCAGCTCGGCCATCACCCGGAGGTTGAGCGCGTTGAGCGCCTTCGGCCGGTTGAGTCTGATCAACGCGACCCGGTCGGCGGGCCGCTCGACCAGGATCGTCTCGTGCTCGGTCACGCGTCGTCCTTCCGCAGGGTGGTGATGATGGCGGAGAAGTCCCGCCCGGGGCCGTCGACCTCCACGAACCGCGCGTAGGCCTCGCGCGCGGCCCGACCGAACGCGGTGTCCACGCCCGCGGCCCGCGCCGCCGCCTCGGCCAGGCCGAGGTCCTTGAGCATCAGTCCGCTGGCGAAGCCACCGGTGTAGCCGCGGTTGGCCGGACTGGTGGGCACCGGCCCCGGCACCGGGCAGTTGACCGTCAACGCCCAACACTGCGCCGACGACGTGGCGGCCACGTCGAACAACGCCTGGTCGGTCAGGCCGAGTGCCCTGCCCAGCGCGAACGCCTCGCTGACCGCGATCATGGACACGCCCAGGACCATGTTGTTGCAGATCTTCGCCGCCTGGCCGGCCCCGGCGCCGCCGCAGCGCACCACGCGCGCGCCCATGGCGAGCAGGATCGGCTCGGCCAGGTCCAGCGCCCGCGCCGAGCCGCCCGCCATGAACGTCAGGGTGCCCTCGGTCGCGCCGACGACCCCGCCGGAGACGGGCGCGTCCACCGCGAGGTGCCCCTCGGCCTCGACCAGCCCGGCGGCGGCCCTGGCGTCCTCCACGTCGATGGTGGAGCTGTCGACCAGCAGCGTGCCGGGGCGCAGCGCGGGCAGGATCTCCCGGTAGCAGTCCAGGACGTGCGTGCCGCTGGGCAGCATCGTGACCACGGCGTCCGCCTCGCGCACCGCCTCCGCCGCGCTCGACATCCGGCGCACGCGGTCGTGGCCCGCCCCCGGCGCGGGGTCGTAGCCGTGGACCTGGAAACCCTTGGCGACGAGGTTGGCGGCCATGGGGCCGCCCATGTTGCCCAACCCGAGGAACGCGACGATCACGAGTGACCTCCTGTCAGCCTGAAGGGGATCTCGGGTTCGGCGAAGTGCGCCGCGACCACGTCGTCGTCCACTTCGGACAGTGTCGCCGGGGACCACCGGGGGTTCCGGTCCTTGTCGATGATCTGGGCGCGGATGCCCTCGGCGAGGTCGTGTCCGCGCAGGCAGGCCGCCGACACGCGGTACTCCTGCTCCAGCACCGACTCCAGGTCGGGCAGGTCGCGGGCGCGGCGCAACGCGGCCAGGGTGACCTTCAGCGCGGTCGGTGACCTGGCCTCGATCTCCTTGGCCACGGCGTCCTCACCGTGGTCGGTCAGCCGCGCGAGGATCTCCTCGACCCGGTCGGCCGCGAAGCAGGCGTCGATCCAGTCCGCCTGCGCCGCCAACCGCGACTCGCCCGGCGGTCGGGCGTGCGTGGCCACGGCGGCCTCCGGCTCCGCCCCGTCGAGCAGGTCGGCGAGCAGCGCGGGGAGCCGGTCCGAGGGCACGACCAGGTCGGCCAGTCCACAGTGGATGGCGTCGGCGGCCGACAGCGCCGTCCCGGTCAACGCGGCGAAGGTGCCCAGCTCCCCGGGAGCGCGGGACAGCAGGTAGGTCCCTCCCACGTCCGGCACCAGGCCGATCCCGACCTCCGGCATGGCCAGCCGGGTCCGTTCGGTGACGACGCGGACGGTGCCGTGCGACGACACCCCGACCCCGCCGCCCATGACGACGCCGTCCATGAACGCCAGGTAGGGCTTGGGGAACCGCGCGATCCGCGCGTTCATCCGGTACTCGTCCGCCCAGAACGCCAACGACGCGGTGCCACCCGCGCGAGCGTCCTCGTAGATGGACCGGATGTCCCCGCCGGCGCACAGGCCCCGCTCACCCGCGCCGTCCACGACGACCAACCGGACCGCGTCGTCGGCGGCCCAGTCGACCAGGGCGGCGTCGATGAGCCGGACCATCCCGTGGGTGAGGGCGTTGATCGCCTTCGGTCGGTTCAACGTGATCCGGCCAACGCCCCGCTCGACCCGGATGTCCACTTCGGTCACGACGCGGCCCCCAGCATGTCGCGCGCCACGATCACCCGCATGATCTCGTTCGTCCCTTCCAGGATCCGGTGGACCCGCAGGTCCCGGACGATCTTCTCCACGCCGTACTCGGCGAGGTAGCCGTAGCCACCGTGCAGTTGCAACGCCTCGTCCGCCACCGCGTACGCCGTGTCGGTGACGAACCGCTTGGCCATCGCGCACAACGCCGTCGCGTCGGACGCGCCGTCGTCCAGCGCGGCCGCCGCCCGCCACAGCAGGGTGCGGGCGGCCTCCAGCGAGGTGCGCATGTCGGCCAACCGGAACCGCAACGCCTGCGCGGAGGTCAGGGGAGCGCCGAACGCGTGCCGGTCGCCCAGGTAGGCCACCGCCTTGTCCAGCGCCGCCTGCGCCCCGCCCAACGAGCACGCCGCGATGTTGAGCCGACCACCGTCCAAAGCGGACATCGCCACCGCGAAACCGCTGCCCTCCCTGCCGAGCCGGGCGCTCACCGGCACCCGCACCCCGTCCAACACCACCTGGCGGGTCGGCTGGGCGTTCCACCCCATCTTGACCTCGTTCGGGCCGAACGACAGCCCGGGCGCGCCGTCGCGCACCACGAAGGCGGAGATGCCGCGCGCGCCCGCCCCACCGGTGCGCGCGAACACCAGGTACACGTCGGAGGACCCCGCGCCGGAGATGAACTGCTTCACCCCGTCCAGGACGTACTCGTCGCCCTCACGCCGCGCGGTGGTGCGGATCGCCGCCGCGTCCGACCCCGCGCCCGGCTCGGTCAGGCAGTAGCTGCCGAGCGCGCTCATCGAGCACAGGCCGGGCAGCAACGTCCGGCGCTGCGCGTCGTCGCCGTGCCGGTCGATCGCCCAGGCCACCATGTTGTGGATGGACAGGTACGCGGCGATGGCGGGGCAGCCCTCGGCCAACGCCTCGAACACCACGGCGGCGTCCATCCGGCCCAGCCCGCTGCCGCCGTGCTCCTCGGCGACGTAGATGCCGCCCATGCCCAGTTCGGCCGCCTTGCGCAGCACGTCGACCGGGAAGTGCTTGGTCTGGTCCCACTCCACGGCGTGCGGGGCCAGGTGCTCGGCGGCGAAGTCGGCCGCCGTCTCGCGCAACGCGCGCTGGTCGTCGTTGAGTCGCATGCTCCACCTCAGCCCATCGTCGGCATGACGAAGCTGGCCCGCTCCTTGACGCCGCGCGGCCAGCGCTGGGTGACGGTCTTGGTCCTGGTGTAGAAGCGAACGGAGTCGGGGCCGTGCTGGTTGAGATCGCCGAACCCGGACCGCTTCCACCCGCCGAAGGTGTGGTAGGCGACCGGGACCGGGATCGGCACGTTCACCCCGACCATCCCGGTGTTCACGCGGGAGGTGAAGTCGCGCGCCGTGTCGCCGTCCCTGGTGAAGATCGCGACGCCGTTGCCGTACTCGTGCTCGCTGGGCAGCCGCAGCGCCTGCTCGTAGTCGTCGGCGCGCACCACGCACAGCACGGGGCCGAAGATCTCCTCCCGGTAGACGCGCATGTCCGGCGTGACCCGGTCCAGCAGGCTCGGCCCGAGGTAGAAGCCGTTGTCGTAGCCGAGAACGCTCACCTTCCTGCGGTCCACGACCAGCTCGGCGCCCTCCTTCACACCCAGGTCCACGTAGTCGCTCACCCGGCGTACCGCCTCGGCGGACACCAGCGGCCCGAAGTCGGCCTCCGGGTCGTGGGACGGGCCGACGCGCAGCGAGCGCACCCGCTCGGCGAGCTTGGCGACCAGCGCGTCGGCGGTGGCCCGCCCGACCGGGACGGCCACCGAGATCGCCATGCAGCGCTCGCCCGCCGAGCCGTAGCCCGCGCCGACCAGGGCCTCGACCACGCCGTCGAGGTCGGCGTCGGGCATGACGATCAGGTGGTTCTTGGCTCCGCCGAAGCACTGGGCGCGTTTCCCGGCGGCGGTGGCCCTCTCGTACACCTGCTGCGCGATGGCGGTCGAGCCGACGAACCCGACCGCGGCGACGCGGGGGTCGGCCAGCAGGGCGTCCACGGCCGTGGCGTCCCCGTTGACCACGGTGAACACGCCCGGCGGCAGGCCGGCCTCGGTGAACAGCTCGGCCAGCCGCAGCGGCACCGAGGGGTCGCGCTCGGACGGCTTGAGCACGAACGCGTTGCCGCACGCGATCGCCGGCGCCGCCTTCCACAGCGGAATCATCGCGGGGAAGTTGAACGGCGTGATCCCGGCGACCACGCCGAGCGGCTGGCGCATCGAGTACACGTCGATCCCGGTGCCCGCCGACTCGGTGAACTCGCCCTTGAGCAGGTGCGGGATGCCCGCCGCGAACTCCACGACCTCCAGTCCGCGCTGGATGTCGCCCCTGGCGTCGGCCACGGTCTTGCCGTGCTCGGAGGCCAGGACGGTGGCCAGGTAGTCCACCTCGTCGCGGACCAGTTCGAGGAACCGCAGGAGCACGCGCGCCCTGCGCTGCGGGTTCCACGCGGCCCATTCGGGCTGGGCCCGCGCCGCCTCGGTCACGGCCGCCCCGACCTCCTCGGCGGAGGCCAGGGGCACGCGCGCCACCACGGCGCCGGAACTGGGTTCGTGGACGTCGCCGAACCGGCCGGACGTGCCCGGCACGCGCCTGCCGGCGACGTAGTGGGTCAACTCGGGTGTACTGGACATGCTCGCTCCGCGGGAGATCGGCGCGGCCCGCGTTCGGCGGGCGCCGCGCGAGGGGAGCCGCGGCGGGGTGCGCCGACGGCCGGGGGAGGGGACGAGGAGGAGCCGCTAGGGGGACACCCGCGACCAGCGCCGGAGGTGCGGATCGGGCGCACGCCAGCCGAAAGCGGTCATCGTGTGTGCTCCATCCTCGTGGACGACACGGACATCCGCGGCCGGTATCCTGGCTCCCGGATCATCACCCGGCCCCGGCCTTCCCGACTCGCGTCAGTGGCCTCGCATGGGGTCGTGCTCCCCGGTCACAGTGGCGGGACCGCGCCGGACTCGCACCGGCTTCCCTGCACCGCGGACCACTGCCGACCATAAAGTAGGTCTTCCTACTATGTCGAGTCCTACGAACCCTGGATCGGTGCCGAGAGGCCGTCCCCGCTGGTTCGTTCGGGGTCGAACCAGCAGGCAGACAACGGTGGAGCGCCGGTGACGGGTGGGAAGAACCTGACCGCCGCGCCGCCGGAGTCGCGGCCCGCTCCGGGCCGGCAGCTCCTCCTCGGGCTCGGGTGGGCGAGCCGGTACGGCGTGTCTGACGGATTCGGGAGCCAGGCGAGCAGGCCAACAAGCTCCATCTCACCGAGGTAGTCGCGGGCCAGCCGGTCGTGGCGGGTGGCGATGCGGCGACAGCCCTTGCACTGGTTGAAGCAGCGCTCGACCATGGTGCGTCGCGTGTGTCGATCTGCGGCTGTCGGCGCGGGGACGTCCGCCGGGCGAGCCGCGACGGCGACGGCGGAGACCGGCCAGACCCTCCTCGAACACGGTGGTGCCGTTGGCGTTGCCGGCGGTGAGCACGATCGACAGCGGCCTGCCCCGTGCGGTCGACAGCGGAGGTGGATCGTGGTGGTCAGGCCACCACGGAAGCCTCCGATGGCGTGATTAGCCGGCTCCGCAGGTCGGAGTCCTGTGATGCGACGTCCTGTGATGCGACCACGCCCCCTGTGTCACGGGGAGGGGGAGGGCCGCGCTGTGCTGGCGGACCCCGGGGACAGGCTGGAGTCCACCTGCACCCACCCAGTCCCCGCTCCCTGGCCAGGTCGGCCCGCGCACGGACCTGGTCGACCAGGCGACCCCAGGTGCCGTCCGCGCTCCGGCGTGACCGCCGCTCATCCAGCGTCTGCCACGGCCCGAACCGTTCCGGCGCCTCCCACCAGAGGCACACCCAGTCGGGTCCTTGGCGGCGATGCTCTCGATCACCTGAGGCGGGATCACACCACCCTGCCGCCCTGACACGGCGACCGATCCGGCGACAACGGCTCCCACACCGCCCCGCGCCACATCCGACACCAATTCCCTGTCCATGAACCAGGACTCCGCCGAGCCCCAACAACAAGATCATCAGACACGCCCAAGCACCCGGGCGCCTGATCGGACGGATGACGCGGTGGTCAGCGGGCTCCGCAGGGCAAAGTCCTGTGATGCGACGTCCTGTGATGCGACCACGCCCCCTATGTCACGGGGAGGGAGGGCTGCGCCGTGCTGGTGCACCCGGAGACAGGCAGGAGCCCACCGACACCACCCAGTCCCCGCTCTCGGGCCAGGTCTGCCCGCCCACGGACCTGGTCGACCAGGTGCTCCAGGTGCCGTCCGCGCTCCGGCGTGACCGCCGCTCATCCAGCGTCTCCACGGCCCGAACCGTTCCGGCGCCTCCCGCCAGGGCACAACCGATCCGGTCCTTGGCGGCGATGGTCTCGATCACCTGAGGTGTGGTTA
This sequence comes from Streptoalloteichus tenebrarius, assembly GCF_024171885.1. Taxonomy (GTDB): domain Bacteria; phylum Actinomycetota; class Actinomycetes; order Mycobacteriales; family Pseudonocardiaceae; genus Streptoalloteichus; species Streptoalloteichus tenebrarius. Next base: position 9,724 of record NZ_JAMTCP010000059.1, read on the forward strand.
CGCCACCTGCCGCCCCGACGCGGGGACCGGTCCGGCGACAACGGCTCCAACACCGGCCGCGCCGCATCGGACAGCGACTCCTTGCCCAGGAATCAGGGCGCTGCCGGACCCCAACATGGAGATCCAGCAGACACGCCTTGGGCGGCCGGCGAGACCGGCGCCTTCGGATGTTCCACATCGGAGGGTGAGTCAGGGCTCGCGCGACCTCCCGATTGCGACGTTCCTGGCGCGTGTGGATTCGGGACAGTTCGGTTCGCGTGATCGTTGTCAACGGGGGCCGCGCACCTGATGCGCGTCCGGTTTGCGGAGCGCGCGCGGCCGCACGGCTAGGGCGGTTCGCCCGCGCCTTTTTCGTTGGTGTGCCGGGGATGCCAGGACGGTTCCCTGTGTCCGACCTGTCGCCGTCCTGTTGTCTCGCTTGCGCGAGACGAGGTGATGTTCGACCGTGTGCGCGACGCGAAGGGCGAGTCGCGTCGACGGCATCTGATGCCGGGTGGTGCCAGAACGTGTGGTTCCGCGGGGAGGTTGGCTGGTGTGGACCCCTTGTCCCCTCCACCTCCGACCATCGTCATCTCCGGATGGAGACACCATGAGTGCGTCACGCCCGCTGAAGCCTGTCGCGGTCACCGCCTCCTTCTCCTTCGTGGTCGCCGCGCCATCCGGGATGACCGTTTCGTCCGACGTGGACACGCCGGCGCCGCACGCCCGGGGATCGCATCCCTCTCCCTCGTGGACGACCCGAGCGGCGACCCTTCCACTGACCACTCTGCGAAAACCCTTACCGCAGAAGTAAAAAACCGAGATCATTCGAGGTGACACAACAGTGAGAAAGATCGGCAAGTCGCTGGCCGTGCTGGCCGCCGCCGTGGCCCTGCCCCTGACCCTCTCCGGCACCGCGGAGGCGTCCATCCCCTTCGGCAAGGAGATCAAGGGCAAGGCCACCTATTACGACGACTCGGGCTACGGCGCCTGCGGGACGCGCATCAACGCCGACCGCGAGATGCTCGTCGCCGTGCCGGCCGCGTACTGGACGACCTCCAACCCGAACAAGGACCCGCTGTGCAAGAACGTCTCGGTTGAGGTCACCTACAAGGGCAAGACCATCAAGGTGCCGGTCAAGGACCAGTGCCCCTCCTGCGACAGCAAGCACATCGACCTGAGCCGCGCGGCCTTCGCGCGTCTGGCGGACACCGATCTGGGCCGTATCGACGTGACGTGGAAGTTCGTCCGGTCGTGAGGTAGGTGGCCGCTGGGGGCGCCTCGTCCACGCGAGGCGCCCCGTGACACTGCGAGAGCCGGCGACATTCCGCTGGTGTGGTGGGAAACCGGCGGGAGCGCCGAGAAGACAGTCCACTATGGACTACAGAAGAGTGCGTTGGCGACCGCGAGACAGCGAGGGGGAGCTGTCCGGGCCGTAGCGGTGAGCGCGGGCCAGCGCTGCTCCAGGCACGTCGACCACGATCGCCCTCTGACAAGCAGGTCTCTGAGGGCGCGACGCGGTCGAGCCTCCTGACGGCTTCCGCGATCCATCAGACGTGCCCTGGCTTGCCGAGGAGCCGATGGAGCGCGCGGCGTGCGTAGGTCGACGCCCGCTGGTCACGCTGGAACTGGAGGAAGTGGTTGAGCGCCAGCATGGTGGCCACCAGGTCGTAGACGAACTGGTCAACGTCCGTGTCCTCCGGCAGGTCTCCGACGCTGACCGCACGCCGGACGTGGATGCGCAGTTCCCGCTGCCACAGGGTGTTCATGGCCGCGATCGCGTCACGGACGGGTCCGCTCCGCCCGTCGAACTCCGCCGCGACCGCGGTGAAGAAGCAGCCGCCGGGCAACGGGCTCCGCTCCAGGTACGACACCCATGCCTCGCAGACCGCCCGCAGTCGGGGCAGGCCCGGTCGCGCGTCCCGGGCGCGTTGGGGCACCTCGCGGGCGAACGCCTCCGCCGCCGTCTCGATGACGGCGAGCTGGAGGCTCTCCTTGGTGCCGAAGTGCCCCAGCACGCCGGCCTTGCTCATGCCCGTCTCGGCCGCGAGTCGGCCGATGGTCAGACCCTCCAACCCCTCGACGGAGGCGATCTCCAGGCCGCGGTCGAGGATGCGTCGCCGGGTGTGACGGGTCTCGACGACGGACTTCCGAGGGCTCATGAGGGCGCAGCATAGCGTGTTTAGCTTCCGACCGATCGGTTGCTATCTTGCTCGACGCCGGCATGCCGTGCCGGTCCCAGCCCGACAGAGGGGAAGCACCGTGCCCGGATCCCGCATCGTCGCCCTCGGCCACCACCAGCCGTCCCGCGTGCTGACCAACACCGACCTGGAGGGCATCGTCGACACCAGCGACGAGTGGATCCGGCAACGCACCGGCATCGCGACCCGCCGGATCGCGGCCGAGGACGAGTCCGTCACCGACATGGCCGCCGCCGCGGCGGCGAAGGCCCTCGCGACCTCCGGCCTGGACCCGGCCGAGATCGGCATGGTCACCGTCGCCACCTGCACCGCCATCGACCGGTGCCCCTCCATCGCCGCCCAGGTCGCCCACCGCCTCGGCATCCCCTCCCCGGTCTGCTTCGACCTGAACAACGCCTGCGCCGGCTTCTGCACCGCGCTCGCCTGCGCCGACCACGCCGTCCGGGCCGGAGCCGCCCGGCACGCGCTCGTCATCGGCGCGGAGAAGATGTCGGACGTCACGGACTGGACCGACCGCGGCACCTGTGTGCTGCTGGGCGACGGCGCCGGAGCCGCCGTGATCAGCCGTGCGGACACCGCCGAGGCCGTGATCGGCCCCGTGGTCTGGGGCTCCGACCCGACGCGGGCGGACGCCGTGCGGTTGGTGGGCGCCTGGCAGCCGCGCTTCGCCCAGGAGGGCCGGGCGGTCTTCCGCTGGGCCACCACGGAACTGCCCGCCGTGGCGCGGGAAGCCTGCGAGCGCGCCGGCATCACTCCCTCTGATCTCGCCGGCGTGGTCACGCACCAGGCCAACCTGCGGATCGTCGAGTCGCTGACCCGGCAGCTCGGGCTGAGCGACGACGTCGTGATCGCCAGGGACGTGGTGGACTCCGGCAACACCTCCGCCGCGTCCGTCCCGCTCGCGCTGTCCAAACTGGTCGAACGCGGGGAACTGCCCACCGGCGCGCCCGTGCTGCTCTTCGCCTTCGGCGGTGGTCTGTCCTGGGCCGGTCAGGTCGTCACCAGCCCGTGAAGGCCCGCCCGTCACTCTCCACAGGGGACGGTGTTCGCCCGTTCACGACGTCCCGCCGGCCCGTCGTGCCGGGACCAGGGGTCATGTGGTGGTGGCGAGGCGGAACTCCAGGAGGCAGCGCTGGTCGGTCAGGTCGGACACGGCGTCCAGCACCAGCCCGTGGGCCGCGGCGAGGGCGCGGAACTCGTCGATCCGGCGTTCGCGGCCACCGAAGATCACGAGCATGGCCAGGTCCATGTCGGTGCCGGCCCGCCGCCCACCGACCGGTTCGATGACCAGGACGCGACCGGTCGGTTGGGCGGCCTCGGCGCAGCGGGCGAGAATCCGGTGGGCGTGCTCGTCGTCCCAGTCGTGCAGGATGTCGCACAACAGGTAGGCGTCCGCCCCCGCCGGGAGAGGGTCGAAGAAACTCCCCGCCGTCGCCTGTGCTCGGTCGTCGAGCTGGTGCGCGCTGAAGGTGCGGCTGGCCTCGGTCGCGGTGGGCTCCAGATCCACCAGGTGGCCGCACATCCCGGGGTTGGCGGCCAGGATCGCGGCGAGGAGCGTGCCGCGACCGCCGCCGACGTCGACGAGGGAGCCGAAGCGGCCCCAGTCGTAGCCGGCGACGATCCCCGGCACCTGCTCACGGAACCGCTGTGTCATCTGCTGATCGAACGACTCGCGCAGGTGAGGGTGTTCGGCGAGGTCAGCCCAGAAGTCCTGACCGTAGCGGCGGAAGTAGGCGCCCTGGCCGGTGGTCACGCTGTGCAGGAGTTCGACGAACGCCAGCTCGGCGCGACCACCGGCCCGCTCCAGGTGCAGGAGGTTGATCAGGTTGTTGTCGGCGTCAGCGCAGAGCACCGCTCCGTAGTCGGTGGTCCGGTAGCCGGTGCGCGCGTGCTCCACGATCCCCAGAGCAGCGAGGTGATTCAGCAGGAGTTCGAGCGCGACGGGTGACAGGCTGAGTTCGGCCGCCACCTGCTGAACACCAGCGCCCTCACCACGCAGCCGGTCCGGCAGGCCCAGGGTCACCGCGACCCGCAGAGCCATCGGCGTCGCCAACCCGGCCAGGTTCTGGATCGCCGCGACAGCGTCGTGATCGTTCACGACGCTCCACGGTCGCATGCCCGTCAACCAAGAAACAGGCCCCTTCGTGTGGTCGCGGGTGGGGTGTGGCAGGGGGTGTGTTGTCCCGCGCCCATCGTCACGAGGACGATTGCTGGCCAGCCTGAACGGGTGCCTCGACCCTGGTGAGCCCGGACAGGGCCTGCGGCAGCGGTCCCAGGTGCAGGACGCCGAGGCGTTGGGTGGCGCGGGTCAGGGCGACGTAAAGCTCGGCCGCGCCCCGCGGGCCGTCGGCGAGGATGCGCTCCGGCTCCACGACCAGGACGGCGTCGAACTCCAGACCCTTCGTCTCCGAGGGCGGCACCGCGCCCGGCACACCAGGCGGCCCGATCACGACGCTGGTGCCCTCCCGGCCGGCCTCGGCCCGGGTGAACTCCTCGATGGCGGCGGGCAGCTCGTCCTCGGTGACGCGCCTGGCCCACGGCCGGACGCCGCACGAGCGGACCGACTCCGGCGGCCGGACCCCCGGCGCGAACTCGGCCAGCAGGGCGGCGGCCACCTCCATGATCTCCGAGGGGGTCCGGTAGTTCACGGACAGCGACCGGTAGACCCAGCGGCCGGGCACGTACGGCTCCAGCACCTGGCCCCACGAGGTCGCCCCGGCCACCGACCGCCGCTGGGCGAGGTCGCCGACGATCGTGAAGGACCGGCTGGGGCAGCGCCGCATCAGCACCCGCCAGTCCATTTCGGACAGTTCCTGTGCCTCGTCGACCACGACGTGCCGATAGGTCCAGTCCCGGTCCGCCGCCGCGCGCTCGGCCAGCTCCCTGGTGTCGCGCTCGGCGAACCGCTCGGCCAGGTCCTCGGCGTAGAGCAGGTCCTGGGCGAGCAGGTGGTCCTCGTCGTCCATCAGGTCGCGGCGGTCGTCCACCTTGAGGATGTCCAGCACGCCCTCGGCGTACGCGATCTCGGCCTCCCGTGCCCGCTCGGCGGCCCGGTCGACCGCCCTGTCACGGCCGAGCAGGTCGACCAGCTCGTCGAGCAGCGGGACGTCCGACACCGTCCAGGCGTCGCCCTCGGCACGCCACAACGCCGGGTCCGCGCCGGCCGCCCGGAGTCGTTCGCGGGAGGAGTACAGCTCCGCCAACAGCGTCCGCGGCGTCAGGATCGGCCACAGCTCGTCGAGCGCGGCGGTGAACGCGTCGTGGTCCGCCAGCTCCTTGACCAGCCCCGCCTTCACCCGCTCCCACTCCTCGCGGTTCTCCCTGGTCAGCCAGCCCCGCCCGATTCGGGCCGTCGCCCGCTCGGTGAGGACGTAGGTGACGATCTCGGCGAACACCGCGCGGGCCTCGTTGTGCGGCAGCCCGCTGGCCCGCGCCTCCTCCCTGGCCCACTCCGCGGTCTCGGCGTCGATCCGCACCGTGACGCCGCCCAGGGTGATCGGCACCGGCTGTTCCGGCAGCCGCTGCCGGTCGGCGATCGCCGCCGCGAGCACGTCGAGGATCTTCAGCGAGCCCTTGAGCCGCGCGGCCTCCGGGGTGTCCTCCTCGGTGACGCGCAGGCCGGGCACGAGGTCGCCGGTGGTCATGAACACCACGTCGGACTCGCCCAGCGACGGCAGGACCCGGCTGATGTGGTTCAGGAACGCCGGGTTGGGCCCGACCACGAGCACGCCGTGGCGTTCCATCCGCTCCCGCTGGGTGTAGAGCAGGTACGCGACGCGGTGCAGCGCCACCACGGTCTTCCCGGTGCCGGGGCCGCCCTCGATCACCAGCACCCCCGGGTGCTCAAGCCGGATGATGGCGTCCTGTTCGGCCTGGATCGTGGCCACGATGTCGCGCATCCCGTCGCCGCGCGGCGCGTTGACCGCCGCGAGCAGGGCGGCGTCCCCCCGCTCGCCGCCGCCGGGGCGGCCGAACACCTCGTCGGTGAAGTCGACCACGTCGCGTCCGCGCATGTGGAACTGGCGCCGCCGCCGCATGTTCTCCGGGTTCGCGCCGGTGGCCGTGTAGAACGGGCGCGCCGCCGGCGCCCGCCAGTCGAGCAACAACGGCGCGTACTCGTTGTCCTCGTCGAGGAGGCCGATCCTGCCGATGTAGAGGCGTTCGCCGGAGAGGGAGTCCAGTCGGCCGAAGCACAGCCCGTTGTCCGCGACGTCCAGCCGCTTCGCCTCCCTGGCCAGGGCCCGCACCTCGACATCCCGCTCCATGGGGGTCGCGCCGCCTCCCCGCAGCGCCGCGCGGTACCTGCCCTTCACCCGCGCGCGCTCGGCGTCGAGCCGCGCGTAGAGCCCGGCCACGTAGCTCCGCTCGGATCGCAATTCGTCCTCGTACCTCTGAGTTGACACATTCCCCTCACGGCGACGTCACTGAAGGCGGGTTCGACGTGTCCGGAAACACGAAGGAGCGAGGTCCCCAGCTCGATGGTCCTGGAGCGCCGGCCTGGTGCGCGGGTCCCTCGTGACCGGTGATGTCGGCAACAACACACAGGTGTGTGGTGTTCTCCCGCTCCCTCGGGTTCTGACTTTCGGACGGCGATTCTGCGGCATGCCCAGGGCCTTGCCGCAAGCCCCCCTGCGCGCTGTATGTTGGAAATGGAAAGAGCGGGCGCGCCTCTTTCCTCGATCATCCTCCCGTGGGCGCGGCACGGTCCTTGACCTGTTGTGGACCGTTCGCCGACAACGCCGCGGCCGACCGGGGTCGGCCAGGGCCGCACGAGGGCGCGAGAGCGCCGCCCCGTCGCGTGGCGATCCGAGGCGGCGCCGTCGCCTGTCCGGCCCAGATCGTGATCTTGTCCAGCAGGGTTGCCTGGCCCACCGCGAGTTCGTCGCGTTCGGGGTCGCCCAGCGGCAGCCAGGAGAAGTGCAGTGGCGTCGGCGGGCGTTGCCCGTCGTGCGTCTCGGCGCCGTCCCACCGCTCCGGCGGCTGCCCTTGGCGGAAGACCGCCAACCGTCCCTCGTGGACGACGAAGGCCACCACCTTCCGCACGGTCTTCTTCACTTCACGCACTCCTGTTCCCATGACCGCTCCGGCGCGCGGGGCTGTTCGAACGGTCCATCGTGATCTGGGCCGGGCAGTGGCTGTTCCCGGGGCCTCGCCGTCTGGGCTTACGCGTGAGTCACCTCCTGGCCCGGGGTGGCGATGGGAACCGTGTGGGTCGCTGGGCGCATGGTCAGGATCAGGACGGCCATCCCGGCGAAGATGACTGCGGCCACGACGCCGGTGACGTGCAGGCTGGTGGTGAACGCCTCCCGCGCGGTGCGCAGGAGTTGCGCGCCCTGGGCGGCGGGGAGGTGCCGGCTGGCGGCGACCGCGCCCGCCAACGAGTCGGACGTGCCGTCGGTGCCGGTGCGGTAGACGACCGCGGCGACCACGCCGAGGAGCGCGAAGCCGAGCGAGCCGCCGAAGTAGTTGCCGGTCTCCGACATCGACGCCGCCGAGCCGGCGCGGTCGGGCGGCACGGACCCGACGATCAGCCCGGTGCCCAGCGCGAACAGCGGACCCGGGCCCAACGCCAGCACGGCGATGCCGGTCATCACCAGGGGCAGGGCGCTCCCGCCGTCGACACCGACGCCGACCAGCAGCAGGCTGCCCAGCGCCGACCCGGCCAGCCCACCGGCGATGGCGGTCGTGGGCCTCATCCACCGGGTCAGCGCCGGCGCGCCCATGGTGCCGACCGCCACGCCGAGACCCATGGGTGCGAACAGCACCGCCGACACGAACGGTGAGAAGTCGAGCACGCCTTGCAGGTACTGGGTCACCAGCAGACCCGTGCCGGCCATGGCGATCCCGGCGAAGACCAGCGCGAGGATGACCGCGGTGAACGGGCGGTCACGGAACAGCCGCAGCTCCAGCAGCGGCGTCTCCAGCCGGAGCTGCCGGCGCACGAACAGGAATCCGACGGCCGCGCCGACCACCAAGGCCGCCAACGGCATGATCGGCGCGCTCTCGACGGTGAGCTGCTTGACGCCGTAGACCATCAGCAGCACCGCCACGAGCGACAGCCCCACGCTGGTCAGGTCCAGCCGTCCGGCCTGGTCACTGCGGAACTCCGGCAGCAGGAACGGTCCGGTGAGCAGCAGCACCAGCATCGCCGGCACGGCGACCAGGAAGACCGATCCCCACCAGAAGCGCTGGAGCAGGAACCCGGCGAGCACCGGCCCGAGCGCGCCGCCGGTGAACTGGCACGTCGCCCAGAGCGCGATGGCCCGCCTGCGCCGTCGTTCGTCGCGGAACATGTTGGTGATCAAGGCCAGAGTGGACGGTGCCAGGGTCGCGCCCGCGACGCCCAGCAGCGCCCGCGCCACGATCAGCGTCAGCGGGCCGTCCGCGACGGCGGCCACGACCGACAGCGCCGCGAACGCCGCCGCGCCGATCAACAGCAACCGCCGGCGACCAATGCGGTCACCGAGCGTGCCCATCGTGATGACGAGGCCGGTCACCATGAACCCGTAGCTGTCACTGATCCAGAGCTGCTGGACGCTGGTGGCTCCCAGGTCGGCGCTCAGTTGCGGGAGCGCGAGGAGCAACGCCGTCGTGTCCAACGCGACGAGCAGTGTCGGCAGCATGAGCACGGCCAGCGCCAGCCCAGCCCTGTCGACTCGCATACCCGGAACTCCCTGTTCTCTCGACGTTTCGCCGGGTGGTCGGAGCGGTCGGTGGCTTCTTGACGTCGGCGCGGACCGGATTGACCCGCCTCTGGTGAGGCGGCCGTCACATCCCGGCCTCTCGGTCTGGAGACGCTGATGAAGAATTCGCCGCGAACGTCCGGGCGCGGATGTCAAGACGACGACGCCGGCTCCGACCACCGGTCGAAGGGCCCGGCCCTGGGCCCGCGAACCACGAGGAGCACGAGATGAAGTTCCTGATCAGCCTGCACGTGAACCCCGCGGTGCTGGACGCGCTGACCGACGAGGAGAAGGCGGCGATCGGCGCCGGCCACGGCGCGTTCATCGAGGAGCTGAAGGAGTCGGGCGAGCTGATCACCACGCAGGCGCTGGTCGACCCGTCGCAGGCCGTCGTGGTCTCCGTCCGCGACGGCCAGGCGGTGGTGACCGACGGGCCGTTCCTGGAGTCCAAGGAGTACCTGGGCGGCTTCTACCTGATCGACTGCGAGGACAGGGAGCGGGCGATCGAGCTGGCGACGCGGATCCCCGACACCGCGATCGAGGGCCTGGGGGTCGAGGTGCGGCAGGTGATGTTCGCCGACGGGCGGTTGGAGGCATGACGGCACGAGGCTTCGAGGACCTGCTGCGTCAGCTCGCGCCGCAGGTCCTCGGCGCGCTCGTCCGCCGGCACGGCCAGTTCGAGGGCTGCGAGGACGCCGTGCAGGAGGCCGTCCTCGCCGCCACCGTCCAGTGGCCGGTCGAGGGAGTGCCGGACAACCCGCGCGGCTGGCTCGTGACGGTCGCGTCCCGGCGGCTGATCGACCAGATGCGCAGCGACCACGCGCGCCGCGAGCGGGAGTCGGCGGCGGCCGCCGCCGAGGTGATGCCCGAGGACGTGCCCGACACCGACGACACGCTCGTCCTGCTGTTCCTGTGCTGCCATCCGGCGCTGACACCGGCCTCCCAGGTCGCCCTGACGCTGCGCGCGGTCGGCGGCCTCACCACGGCCGAGATCGCCCGCGCGTTCCTGGTGCCGGAGGCCACGATGGCGGCCAGGATCAGCCGGGCCAAGCAGCGCGTCAGGGCTGCGGGCAGCTCCTTCATCCTCCCGGAGGGCGCGGAGCGCGAGGAGCGGCTCCGGGTCGTCCTGCACGTGCTCTACCTGATCTTCAACGAGGGCTACACCGCGTCGTCGGGCAGCACGGTGCACCGCGCCGACCTCGCGCGCGAGGCGATCCGCCTGACCAGGATGGCGCACGCGCAACTGCCCGAGGACAGCGAGGTGACCGGGCTGCTCGGCCTGATGCTGCTGACCCACGCCCGCAGGGAGGCGCGGACGACGGCCGCCGGCGACCTGGTGCCGTTGGACGAGCAGGACCGCACGAAGTGGGACCGCGCGCTGATCGACGAGGGCACCGAGCTGGTGAAGGCGGCGCTGGCCAGCCCGACGCTGGGGCCCTACCAGCTCCAGGCCGCCATCGCCGCCACGCACGCCGACGCGGCCACCGCCGAGGAGACCAACTGGTCGCAGGTGCACGGCCTCTACCTGATCCTGGAACGGATCGCGCCCAACCCGATGGTCACCCTCAACCGGGCGATCGCGCTCGCCGAGATCGAGGGGCCACGAGCCGGACTGGCGTTGCTGTCCACATTGGACGACGACGGGCGGGTGGCTGGCCACCACCGGCTGCTGTCCGTGCGGGCGCACCTGCTGGAGAAGGCCGGCGACCCGGCCGGGGCGTACGAGCACTATCGGCGCGCCGCGAAGTCCACCGCCAGCATCGCCGAACAGCGGTACCTGGAGTCGCGGGCCAGCCGGGTGAGAACCGAGGCCCTGTCCTCGTCCCCGCGCACCCCGTCACCGACTGACTGACGGCACCACGGGCGGAGCTGTCAGACGCTTCGCGGGTGCGCATGTGTTCCCCAGAGTGCCCACACAGGACGTTCCTGGGGGACGAGTGACCGTCGCTGTGCCAACTCGGCTGTGCCGCCCCTCGTTCCGTGTGGGCCGACTCGGACCGTGAAGGATTCCTGTCTCACCAGGCAGGGGCGGGGTGGCGGCGGGCGGGGGAGTGGCCGGCCCGAATGCCCCTCGTTCGGGTGAGTTCGTGTCCCCACCCTGGCGGGGCTCCCTCCGACGGGTAGCCCCGGGGGTATGGCCCGCGGAAACGAGTCCGGACAGTGGCGCCACGCCCGGTCCCATGGGGCAGGCCCGCGCAGCGTCCACCCACCGCCGGACGCCCAACCGAACAGGACGATCGCCACGGAGGGCGACCGTGACATCCTCGTCGCCCGCGCCGCCGGCTTCCTGAGCCGCTTCGGCTACCTCGGCGAGCATGACTGCCCCAACGACCTGCTGTGCCCACACACCGCGACCGCGCTGGCGCGGTTCCAGCGGTACTTCGGCCTCGCCCCCACCGGCACGCTCACCACCGAGACGCTGAAGCTGATGAGCCGTCCCCGGTGCGGCGTGCCCGACGTGGAACCCGGCGCGGTCGAGGCGGACGAGGACACCGACCCGTTCACGTTCCGCGGCGGCACCTGGGACCGGCAGCAGGTGTCCTGGGTGGCCCTCAACCGCACACCCGACATGACCGACGAGATGGAACAGCTCACCGCGGCGAACGACACCTGGAGCACCCTGCTGCCGATCGACCTGCCCTACGACGGCACGCTGGAGGCGCCGTTGCAATTTAGCTGGCAGGTCGGCGACCATGGCGACGGTTCCCCGTTCGACGGCCCCGGCAGGGTGTTGGCGCACGCGTTCTACCCGCGGGACGGCCGGCTGCACTTCGACGAGGCGGAGAACTGGCGCAACCACGCGGGCGAGGGCGTGTACGACCTCCAGACCCTGGCGCTGCACGAACTGGGGCACGCGCTGGGCCTCGGTCACTCCCCGCTGCGGGAAGCCGCCATGTACCCCTTCTACCAGGGCGAACGGCGCACACCGCACGAGGTCGACCTCAAGGGCATGCGCAGCCGCTACCCGACGCGGGTGGACGCGGGCGGTGATCCGTTCGTCACCGTCCCGCTGTACGCGCTGGAGTCCACCGGCGGCTGCGACGTGATCACGGTCCACGTCGGTGGCCCGCACCCACTGCTGGCGTGGGGACAGGTCACGATGGTCGACTCGCGTGGCGACCTCGACCGGGACAACTACTGCGCCGTCGAGGTGTACGAGGTGGACCACGAGCGCAGGGGCGGCCGCGTCTTCGGCGGCGACCACTTCGGCGCGGACGGATCGCCGTGCAACTGCTACGCCGGAGTGTGGGCCGGGAACGCCAGCGAGATCACCTTCCGGCTCAGCGTGGGCAACCGGCAGGACGTCGAGGCGTTCGGCACCGGCAACATCATGGTCCTGACGGGAGATCTGGGATGAGACGCTACGTGTTCTACGACCGCGAGACGGGGCGCGTGGTGCACACCCACGCGGCGGTCGGAGCCGAGGGGCGCGAGGTCGAGGTCTCGCCGGAGGAGCTGGCCGAGCTGGTCGGGCGCGTGGTCGACCCCCGGTCGGTGTCCTGGGTGCTGACCGACGTCAACCCGATCTCCAGCCGGGTGGCCGAGCAGTGGGTGGACCCGGCCACCGGGGAGCTGGAGGTCCGCCGCGTCCAGCGGCCGGCCGACCGGGCGGAGCGCCGACGGCGCGGGTCCACCGGCCAGGACCAGGAAGGGGGATGAGCCATGCAGGTGTTCGGCGCCGTGCTGCCCGCGCTGAAGAACCTCGGCGGCGTGGCCAGCGCGACCCTGGACCTGGGCCGGCCGTGCCGGTTCCTGGTCTGGTGCGGGGTCTCCATGGTCGACTCGTTGGGCGACTTCGACCGGGACAACGCCTACGTCGTCGACATCTTCACCGTGGACGACACCCGCACCGCCTCCCGGGTCCACGGTGGCGACCACTGGGGTCCCGAGGGGTCCACCAACAACGTCCTTGAGGGCGCGCTGGTCGGCATGGGCCAGCGGATCACCGTGTACCTGCGCGCCATTCACACCGACGATCTGGACGTCTTCGGTTTCGCGGTCGCGTTGACCCTGGACTGAGCCGAGCGGCCCTGTGTCGCCGCCACCCACCGTGACCAGCCGCGAGGTCAGGAACTCGCCGAAGCGCCAGGCCGGGCTGGGACAGGCGCGTGATCACTCGCCGACCGGAGTCCTGGGAGTTGAGCCGAGACCAGGAAGAGCGATGACCCATGGACGTGTTCACCGTCCCCCTGTTCGCGCTGAAGAACCTCGGCGGCGTCGCCAGCGCCACCCTGGACCTGGGCTACTCACGCCGGTTCATGGCCTGGTGCACCGTCACCATGGTCGACTCGTTGGTCGACTTCGACCGCGACAACGCCTACGCCATCGACATCTACACCGTCGACAATGGCCGGACCACCACGAGGGTCGTCGGCGGCGACCACTGGGGGCCGCCGGGGTCCGGGCAGAACGTCCTCGACGGGGCGTACGTCGGTTTCGGGCAGAGGATCCTCGTGTACCTGCGCAGCGCGCACACGGAGGACCTGGACACCTTCGGCTACGCCGTGGCGCTGGCCCTGGACTGAGCGCGCTTCTCCTCAGGTCGCACCGGCGTTCTGGACCCTGATCGCGACTTGTCGTTCCGCCCCGCGCCCCCCACCGGCTCCCATTCGTCGTCGGAGCCGGACATCTGGCCGAGCGGGAGCGCGAGACCGCGATGACCACGACGCGCTGACGCGCGACTGGAGGCTGTGCCGATCTCGCCAGCCTTGTCCAGGACCCATCTCTCGCTCTCGCGATCCGGGTCGTCGGCGCCCACGCGGGCGAGGCTGGAGAACGCCGCCTCGACCACGGCCGCGTATGAGCGTCGACCGGGTCCGCAGTGGGGTCTCGCGGGAGTCGGAGCGGGCCAGTCGTGCGTCTCGGCAGGACGCCGATTCACGTCGGGCGACTCGTCGACTGAGGATGGAGGGGATCTCGCCCAGAAGCCCGAAGGGACCTGACGGCCTCCCGCCCTTTTCAAGATATAGCGCACCGGGGGGCTTGCGGCAAGGCCCGGGTCGTCCCGCAGAATCTGCGGCCGAAGCCAGAACCCGCGTGGAAATCAGGGATTCGCGAAGGGTGTGTCCTCGCTGGCGCGCGCTCCGGACCGCGCGCCGGCGGCTGGCCGAGAATCCGACCTCAGTGAATGGGCGGCTCATGTTTGATGTGATCATTGTTGGCTGCGGACCGACCGGCCTGATGCTGGCCAGCGAGTTGCGCCTGCACGGAGTGCGCGTGGTCGTGCTGGACAAGGAGATGGAGCCGGCCAGGTACGTCCGCGCGCTCGGCCTGCACGTGCGCAGCATCGAGGTGATGGACCAGCGCGGCCTGCTGGAGCGGTTCCTCGCGCACGGCCGGCAGCACCCCCTTGGCGGGTTCTTCGCCGGCATCGCCAAGCCCTCGCCCACCGGGCTGGACACCGCGCACGCCTACGTCCTCGGCATCCCGCAGCCCGTCACCGAGCGCCTGTTGGCCGAGCGCGCCTCCGAACTCGGCGCCGAGATCCGGCGTGGCGCCGAACTGGTCGGGCTGAGCCAGGACGACCTCGGGGTGACCGCGGAACTGGCCGACGGCACGCGGCTGCGCTCGCGCTACCTCGTCGGCTGCGACGGCGGCCGCAGCACCGTGCGGAAGCTGCTCGGCGTCGGCTTCCCCGGCGAGCCCACCAGGGTCGAGACCCTCGTGGGCGAGATGGAGGTGGCGGTGCCGCCGGAGACCGTGGCCGCCGTGGTGGCCGAGGTCCGCGAGACCCAGAAGCGGTTCGGCGTCGGGCCCATGGGCGACGGCGGGGTGTACCGCGTTGTCGTGCCCGCCGACGGGGTGGCCGAGGACCGCTCGGTCCCGCCGACCCTGGAGGAGTTCCAGCGGCAGCTCCGGGTGTTCGCCGGCACCGACTTCGGTGTGCACTCGCCGCGCTGGCTCTCCCGCTTCGGCGACGCCACGCGGCTGGCCGAGCGCTACCGGGTGGGCAGGGTGCTGCTGGCCGGCGACGCGGCGCACATCCATCCGCCGACCGGAGGGCAGGGGCTCAACCTCGGTGTCCAGGACGCGTTCAACCTCGGCTGGAAACTGGCCGCCGAGATCAACGGCTGGGCGCCGGAGGGGCTGCTGGACAGCTACGAGACCGAACGCCGCCCGGTGGCGGCCGACGTGCTGGAAAACACCCGCGCCCAGATGGAGCTGATGTCCACGGAGCCGGGTGCGCGAGCGGTGTGCCGGCTGGTGTCGGAGCTGATGGACTTCGAGGAGGTGAACCGGCACCTGACCGAGAAGATCGTGGCGATCGGGGTGCGCTACGACCTCGGCGAGGGGCATGACCTGCTCGGCCGGCGGATGCGGGACGTGGCGTTGAAGCGGGGACGCCTCTACGAGCTGACGCACGGCGGCCGAGGTCTGCTGCTCGACCAGACGGGACAGCTCTCGGTCGCGGGGTGGTCCGACCGGGTCGACCACGTCGTCGACGTCAGCGAGGAACTGGACGTGCCCGCCGTGCTGCTGCGGCCGGACGGCCACGTGGCGTGGGTCGGTGACGACCAGCGCGATCTGCTCGACCATCTGCCTCGGTGGTTCGGCGCCGCCGCGAGCTGAGCCCGCGACTGCCGGCGGGCCGTCCCCGATGGGACCGCCCGCCGGCGGCCCGGACATCGGGCGGGGACGATCGAGGATGGTGCCGCGGGGGCGCCCCCTGAGATAGTTGATCTTTGAAGTTTCCTGCGGGAATCGACCACAGGGAGGGAAAAGTGCGCATCAGCGCGCCCTTAGCCAGGGTCGGCGCGGTCCTGTCCGCGGTCGCCGCCCTCGTCCTCGGCGGTCTGGCGCCCACCGCGCAGGCGGCCAACGGCTGGACGACGTACACCGTCAACGCGCCGAACGCGACCTACTACGGCATCTACGCGTCCGGTTCCGAGGCGTGGATCGTGGGCACCGTCAACCCGTACCCGACGGACAGCACCGTGCTCCAGCACTTCGACGGCAGGTCCTGGTCGCCGATCACCGCGCCCAACGTCGGCGACGCCCGTGCGATCACCGGCACCTCGGCCTCAGACCTGTGGATCGGCGGCAGCGCGGACGCGGTCAACGCCACCGCGCACTTCGACGGCCAGCAGTGGACCACCTACCCGGTGCCCGACCAGTGGAACGTCGTCCAGATGCTGGCCGTCGCGCCGAACAACGCGTGGGCGGTCACGCAGACCCCGGCCAACAGCCCCGTCTACCACGGTCAGCGGCTGATCCACTTCGACGGGTCCTCGTGGACCGTGGTGACCCCGCCCCAGGTCGCCGGCTACACCGAGCCGGACATCCACCTGTCCGGCAGCGGCGCCGGCGACGTGTGGGTCAACTACTCCGACCGCGACGGCCGGGAGAACACGCTGCTGCGCGCGTCGGGCACGTCCTTCACCGCCATCCCCAGCCCGGGGTACGGCGCCTCGATCGTCCCGCTCAGCGACACCGACGCGTGGGCGAGCGGCCCGGCGATCGCCGACAGCGGCAACGGCGAACTCAAGTCCAACCCCCTGCACTGGGACGGCCGCTCCTGGAAACCCGTGGACGACGGGCAGAAGTGGACGTCCTACCAGCCGCGAGTCGCCGCCGGCGGCACGGTGTGGGCGAACAGGACCGAGTACTTCTCCGGCTACGGCAGCGTGACCCTCGTCCGCTGGAGCGGCGGCCGGTGGCAGACGGTGCCCGGGATCTCCGGGCTGGGCCACGACGGCGTCTTCCAGTACGCGGCGGCCACGCCGCGGTCGGCCCCGTGGGCGTTGTTCGCGCAGGGTCGGGACAAGAACCGTCAGAACATCAAGCTCTACACCGGCTGACCCGGGCCGGGGCACCGGTCGCGGCAGAGGGCCGCGACCGGTGCCCCTGGCCCCGCAGTTCACACGACACAGGGCTGGTTGTTCACGCGTTCGACCGCGTAGCCAAGGTGATGAAGCGCAGGATGCGGTCGATGCCGGAGCGCAGCTCGGAGCGGACCAGGGTGATCAGGATGCGGGCGATGCGCCCGACCTTCGCCATCTGGTCCGGGGTGGCGATCGCCGCGTCGGTTGTCACGCGATGTTCGGCGTGGTCCTGCTCGGGATCGGCTACCTCGCGCTCGCGTCATGCCGTCCCACTGCGGGCTCCGCTAACGGTTGGGCAGTGGCGTGGGAGCGCGGTGGAACAGGCGGGTCATCGTGATGCCCTCCACCCGCAGGGCCTGCTCGACCTCGTCCCAGGGGTAGTCGGCGACGCCGGCGTCGTTGAGGATCCACATGTCCGTGGGATGCGGCCGCACCGAGGCCGGCGGCATCTGCCGCACCTCGCTGACATGGTGACCGGAGAACCCCTCCGGCACGCGGCTGTCGTGCTCGGCGCGGAAGACCGCCATCACGAAGTGATACGGGTTTCCCTCCGGGCCGTGGCCGCGCATCTCGTAGAGGCCGACCTCGGCCAGCTCGTCCACGACGCACCCGGACTCCTCGCGGGCCTCCCGCCGGGCCGTCTCCACCAGGGACTCCCCGAACTCGACCTTGCCGCCCGGCAACAGCCACCACCCCGCATAGGGGCCGCGTTCCTGTCGCACGAACGTCACGGTCCGTCCCGGGCCGGGGACCACGACCAGCGCACCCAACGTCACCTTCACCGACACACCACCAGCCCTCGCCTTATCTCCGGTGCCGTACGACCAGCCGGCGAGAACGGAACAACGCAGGCGTTGTCGCGGTGGCCGAGGGCTTCGGACCGTACTCCCTGCCACCCACACCAACCGGCCCAGGGGAAGGGGCAGGGCGAGGCCGTGGGCCCGCAGGTCCGCGGTGAGGGCGGTACCTGGTCGACCTCGCCCGCGCCGACCCTGCCGGCGGTGGGAGTGGGCTCAGCTCAGCGCCTGCCGCACCAGGGCGGCGATGCGCTCCTCCACCTCGGCCGTGACCTCGGTCAGGGCGAAGTTCGTCGCCCACATCGGGCCGTCGTCCAGCTTCGCCTGGTCGCTGAACCCGAGCGTCGCGTAGCGCGCCTTGAACTTGTCCGCGCTCTGGAAGAAGCAGACGATCTTGCCGTCCAGCGCGTAGGCGGGCATCCCGTACCAGAGCTTCGGCGCGAGCGCCGGGGCGGTCGCCGTGACGATGGCGTGGACGCGTTCGGCGATGACCCGGTCCGATTCGGGCATCGCGGCGATCTTCTCAAGCACGTCCCGCACCGCCTCCGCCGCCTTGTCCGCACGCGACCCTCGACGCGCCTCCTTCTTCACCTCCTGGGCGTGCTCCTTCATCGCGGCCCGCTCCTCGGCGGTGAAACCCTCGTACGTGCTGGTCTTGGCGCGGCTCATCGCGTTTTCTCCTCAAGATTCGTGGGTGTGCGGGACTGTAACTCGGGCTATCGCGCCACTGGAATGTTTTCCAGTCGCGGAACATGTGATGTCGTCGACGTCAGATCGACGATCAGCGGGTGGGTCGGCCGGCTGCTCGGCGTTGTGCTGAGCGAGCGCGGCGACCAGCTCGGGCGGGTAGCGGCACATCAGGTCCTGTCTGTCTCGAAGGTCGTGGCGGCCGCCCGGTGAATGGTGCTTCCGGCGGAGGTCATGGCAGAAACGCTAGGTTCCGCCGGGCGAGTGCCGCTTCTTGATTCCTGATCGGTCTCGGAACGGCCCCGCGTCCGGGCGGTGACGGGATGCTGGAGCTGCCGGCTCGCCCAGCGGCGGATGGGGCCGAGACCGGTCGCAGTGACGACCGCAGCGGGGCGTGAGCCGACGCCGAGCCCGGCGTCGGTGCGCACCGGGGGACTCGCCGACGCCCTCGGTGAGGTCGCCCTCGGTGAGGTGGAGCCGCTGGGCGATCGTCGGTCGGCGACTGTGGGGGACAGGGTGGTGCGCCCCTGTGGCGGCGGCGCGCGGCAGCGGCCAGGTCCTTGAGAAGGGAGTCCTTGATCAGGGGCCGGTGGCGCCGGCCCCGACGGTCGGCAGGGTGCCGGCGTCGGAGGCGTCGGTGGTGACGACCCGGACGCTGGGGGAACCGGCCGGAAGGTGGCGGCGCTCGCCTCGGCGACCATAACGAGGCCGGGTCCGGTCGCCAATCCGGCGCGGAGCCCGGGCCGGCACTACGAGGTGGCCGCCGGCCAAGAAGCCGGACGGCTGTGTCGGTCGCGAGCGGGCCTTCCTCCGCCCTGACCAGGGGATTTGACCTTCCGGGGGACGCTGCGTACATTCTCCGGGGCCAGCGCGGAACGGACCCCGAATCGGGGGCCGGAGTGCTGGAGCCGCGAACCAAGCTCCCACCGG
>NZ_JAMTCP010000060.1 GCF_024171885.1 Streptoalloteichus tenebrarius
CCGGGCTCGAACACCAGAGCCGGCCCCGAGGGATTCTTGCTGTCCCGCACCGCGACCCACCCCGGACCACGGGCAACCTCAACACAGTTACCGCTGGCCACACTCTGGCTGCTCCTCCGCCAGACGGCCTGCGTCAGGTCAGGCATTCATCGGTCCTTTCCCGCGGCGCCTTCTCGTGCTCTTCGCACGGTACTCATCCATGATGCTGGCAATGATGTCGACCGAGGTGGGCTCGTCAAGTGCCGACTCGCTGAGGTAGCCGAACAGAGCCACGAGCTGCGACACGTCCTCCTGGTCATCAACGATGTGGCCGCCGAACGGATCATCGATGTAGCCCAGCGGTGGATCGAGCCTCGGCTCCGCGAAGTGCATGACCGTGAAGTTGCTGGCCACTCCCGCTTTCGCTCCGGCGTTGAACGGCAGGACCTGGATCCGGATGTTCGGCACGCTCGCCTGTCGCACGAGATGCCACAACTGGTCGGCCATCACTCCGGCGCCACCCACCTCCAGCCGGAGCGCCGCCTCTCCGACGATCGTGTGCAACTCGACCGGCTCGTCACCACACAGCCTGCGCTGCCGCGCCATCCGCACCTCAACCCGCTTCTCGACGTCGGCGGGATCAGTGGTGTGGGTGCCAGCCACGTGAATGGCCCTGGCATAGCCCTCCGTCTGAAGGAGGCCGGGAATCAACAGTGGTTCGAACGTCGTGATCGATGCGGCGTCCTGCTCGAAGCTGATCAGAGGTCGAAGCCAGTCGGGCAGCTTGAAGACCGACCACCAACCCTGTTGGCGGCTCACCCGACGTAGGCGTTCCAACTCCTCACGCACGTCATCGGTCGCGCCCAGCTCCTTCAGCAGCAGCGCGAGGTCGGCCTTGCTGATGTTGGTCCTGCCGTGCTCCCAGTTGACCAGGGTCGGAGCTGATCTCTCGATCGCCCTCCCCACGTCGGCCTGGGTCCGGCCGCTGGCCTCCCGCAAGCGCCTGAGTTCCGCGCCGAGGCGGCGAAGTCGCGCCGACGAACCCGCCACAGGAGCCTCCCGAGGTTCACCCGATGTGGACCTGTTGATCTTTTAATTCAAGCCGTTAACGTTACCTGCGCCACACCGTAGCCGATCGATCACCGAGAGCGGTCGGCGGGGAGTCAGGAGGAGGCGGCTATGTGTGCGAGTGTTCGGGGGATCGAGATCTGCGCCGACGTGACGGTCACCGGGGACGCTGACATCAGCTACGAGGTGAGTGGCTCGGGAGAGGAGATCTTCGTGCGGGTCGGCCGCTGCGACCTGCACCTCGTCCTCACCAGCAAGGCGCTGCCGATGATGCTCAGCGTCCTCAGCGAGGCGAAGAGCGAGGTTGACCGGATCGACGCGGAGTACGCGGCACGGGCCAAGAGCTGAGAAAGCACCCGTCCACGAAAGGAAAGTGGCCCCGCCGTCAGGGCGGGGCCACCAGGGACACGAGCGGAAGAACCTAGGCGAGCGCGGGGTGGAGACGGTTCATCCGTCGGCGCCCGGACGCCAGGATCAGGGCCGAGGCCACGACCACCGCGCCGACCAGGGCGGCCAGCGCCGTCAGCGTCAGACTGTCCGGGCGCAGCAGGGGCTGCCCGCGCAGCGCCTGCCAGACCACCAGGACGGTCAGCCCGGCGTAGCCGGCCCCCGCCACCAGGACGAGGCCCAGCCGAACCCGCTCGGCGCGCAGGACGGCGTGGCGGGCCGCCAGCATCCCCAGCACCACGGCGACCAGCGGGAGCACCTGCATGGCGTGCAGGCCGACGAAGTGGCCGATCCGCAGGTCTCCCCCGCCCGTGCTCCAGCCGACGCCGGGCAGGCCGGGGCCGCCGTCGGGAACGCCGACGCTGTGCGCGCCGAGGATCGATCCGGTCCCGTTCTTGAACGCCGAGACCTGCTCCTGGCTCGGACGGGCCATCAGGTTGCCCTCGAACATGCCGCCGAACGCCACGAGCACGCCGAGCCGGGCCGCCCACCGGGTGGGCGCGTCCGCGAACTTGTTGAAGGACAGGGGAACCAGGAACAGGAGGTTGGTCAGCGCCAACACCATGGCGGTTCGGCCCATGACGTTGTAGAGCCCGGAGTCGAACGGGGTGGCGACGTTGAAGTGGCTGCCCACGCCCCGCGCCGCCTGGAACGTGATGATGGCGAACTCCACCAGCACGCACACCGCGAGCACGGTGCCCAGCCACCAGGCGAACCGCCGGCCGCGTCGGCAGACCGAGGACAACCAGGCCAGTGTCAACGCGTAGAGCAGCAGCGACACACTGAACTTGAGCGGCTTCAACCAGATCGGCACGCCGCCGAACACCCGGTCGTCCACCACGAGGCCGACGGTGGAGACCAGGGCGAAGACGGCCAGGACGCCGACGGTGAGCATGAGCGGCCGGTGCCAGGTGAACGCCTGCCGCAGGAGGTCCGGCAGCGGCGAGCGTGTCCGGGCGGTCGGTGGGGCCATGGGTGCTTCTCCCAGAGAGGTCTACGGATCGCTACCGCAACCTTCCGCCGGGAGAACGGCGAAAACCCTGGTGAGCACGCCCCAAAAGGGCTTCGGCCACGCCCGACCCTCAGGGGTGGGGCCTTCCCCACCCCCGAGGTCACGACAGTCCTCAGTGGACAGTCAGCGCACGCCCGGGGCGGCGACTAGCGCACGTCGGGTTCGAGCGAGGCCGCGCGGTCCGCCCACCGGGCCTCCGGCGGGGTGTAGTCGGCGAACCGCTCCAGCACCCGCACGGGGTCGGCGTCGACGATCAGCATGTCCCGCGTGGCCTCGCGCAGGAAGTCCTCCCGCACCATGTGGTCCACGAACCGGCGCAGGTCCGCGTAGTAGCCGTCCACGTCGAGCAGCGCGAGCGGCTTGCGGTGGATGCCGAGGTGCGCCCACGTCCACACCTCGAACAGCTCCTCCAGGGTGCCGACGCCGCCGGGGAGCGCCACGAACGCGTCCGACTTCTCGGCCATCATCGCCTTGCGCTCGTGCATGTCGGCGACCACGTGCAGCTCGGTGAGCCCCTGGTGCGCCAGCTCGCGGTCGAGCAGCCCGCGCGGGATCACGCCGACCACCTCGCCGCCGGCGGCCAGCGCCGCGTCGGCGACCGCGCCCATCGTGCCGACACTCGCACCGCCGTAGACCAGCCCGATCCCCCGTTCGGCGAGCACCCGCCCCAGCTCACGCGCGGCGGCCAGGTACCGCTCGCCACGTCCCGTCGACGACCCGCAGAAGACACAGACACGCACGCTCCGACCCTACGCCGGCGCGACCCGCCCCCATCCGTCGCGCCGGCGCGCGTCAGCGGGTGTCAGCAAGCGCCCGAGAGCGTCAGTGCGTGTCTTCCCAGGCGCGGTAGGCGTCCTGGACCAGCTCGACCGCCTCGTCCACGTCGTCGGTGAGGTGCAGCAGGGCGAGGTCGCGGTCGCTGACCTTGCCGCCGCCGCGCACGTGGTCCCTGATCCACTCGTAGAGGCCGCGCCAGTACTCCGTGCCCAACATGATCACCGGGAACTTGGTGACCTTCTTGGTCTGCACCAGGGTGAGCGCCTCGAACAGCTCGTCGAGCGTGCCGAACCCGCCGGGCAGGCAGATGAACGACTGGGCGTACTTGATGAACATGGTCTTGCGGGTGAAGAAGTAGCGGAAGTTCACGCCGAGATCGACCCACGGGTTGAGCCCCTGCTCGAACGGCAGCTCGATCCCGAGCCCGACCGACAGCCCGCCGGCCTCGGAGCACCCCCGGTTGACCGCCTCCATCGTCCCTGGGCCGCCGCCGGTGATCACGGCGAACCCGGCGCGGGCCAGCGCGGCGCCCAGCTCGCGCCCGAGCGCGTACTCGGGGTGGTCCCTGGGGGTGCGGGCCGAGCCGAAGACCGTCGTGGCCCTGGGCAGCTCGGCCAACGCGCCGAAGCCCTCGACGAACTCCGCCTGGATCCGCAGCACCCGCCAGGGGTCGGTGTGCACCCAGTCCGAGGGGCCCCTGCTGTCGAGCAGGCGCTGGTCGGTCGTGGTCGGCTCGTCCCGTCGCGCCCTGCGGAGGACGACGGGTCCGCGCTGCTTCTCCCGGGGGTGCTCGTGGTTCTCCGGAATCTCCTGGCGCTGGGGCTCGTCGACGCTCATGCGCCCACCCTAGGGGCCGCGTGAGCGTCGCCACGCGGGCGTCCGCTTGCCGGAGGTTCGGTGGCGGGTGCAGGATCGAAACCACACAGGTTGAAGTTTCAACTAGATGAGGTCAGCATGAGTGAGCCGGTGAAGGTCGCGGTCGTCTACTACAGCTCCACGGGCAGCACGCACGCCCTCGCCGAGGCCGTCGCGGAGGGCGCGGAGAAGGCCGGGGCCGAGGTCCGCCTGCTGCGCGTCGCCGAGCTGGCCCCCGCCGAGGCCATCGCCAGCAACGAGGCGTGGCAGAAGCACCACGAGGCCACGCAGGACGTGCCGGTCGCCACCCCGGCGGACATGGAGTGGGCCGACGCGGTCGTCTTCGGCACCCCCACCCGCTTCGGCAACGTGGCCAGCCAGCTCAAGCAGTTCCTGGACACGCTGGGCGGCCTGTGGGCGCAGGGCAAGCTGGCCGACAAGGTCTACTCGGGCTTCGTGTCCACCGCGACCCCGCACGGCGGCCGCGAGTCGACCCTGCTCGCGCTCTACAACTCCGTGCACCACTTCGGCGGCGTCCTGGTGACCCCGGGCTACACCGACCCGATCCAGTTCGCCACCGGCACGCCGTACGGCCCCTCGCACCACGACGCGCAGGGCGCCATCCCGATCTCGGACGAGACCCGCGAGTCGGCCCGCTACACGGGCCGGCGCGTGACCCAGGTGGCCGCGCGGCTCAAGGCCGGTCGGGCGGCCCTGGACGCCTGACCGTCACCGCGGCACACACCGCCGGATTCCGCCGGACACCGCCGAACACCGCCGGGGACGGCGGCGCGACGAGAGAACCCGTGCGGCACAGGGGATGTCCTTGTGCCGCACGGGTTTCGTCATATGGGGAAACGACCGGTTCAGGAGTTCACGAACCGGGAGAGCACCTCGGCGCAGCGCCGGATGTCGGAGGCGCGGACGTTCTCCTCCCGCGTGTGCGCCAGCGAGGGGTCACCCGGCCCGAAGTTGACCGCCGGCAGGCCCAGCGCCGCGAACCGGGCGACGTCGGTCCACCCCAGCTTCGCCACCGGCGTGCCGCCGGCCGCCGCCACGAACTGCCCCGCCACCGGGTGGGCCAGCCCCGGCATCGCGCCGGCCGCCATGTCCGTCACGGTCACGTCGAAGCCGGAGAACACCTCGCGCAGGTGCGCCTCGGCCTCGGCGGGCGACCGGTCGGGCGCGAACCGGTGGTTCACCGCCACCACGCACTCGTCCGGCACCACGTTGCCGGCGACGCCGCCGCTGATCCGCACCGCCTGGAGGCCCTCGCGGTAGAGACAGCCGTCGATCTCCACCTTCCTCGGCTCGTACTCGGCGAGACGCCGCAACACCTCGGACGCGCCGTGGATGGCGTTGACCCCCATCCAGCCGCGCGCGGTGTGCGCCCGCCGGCCGTCCGTGCGCACCTCGACGCGCATCGTGCCCTGGCAGCCGGCCTCGACGGCCGCGTTCGACGGCTCGCACACCACGGCGAGGTCGCCGCGCAGCCACTCCGGCAGCTCGCGCTCGACCCGGCCGAGCCCGTTGCGCTCCGCCTCGACCTCCTCGCAGTCGTAGAAGACGAAGGTCAGGTCGTGGCGCGGCTCCGTCGCGGTGGCGGCCAGGTGCAGCATGACCGCGTCGCCGCCCTTCATGTCCACCGTGCCGCACCCGTGCAGCACCAGGTCGTCGCCGGAGCCGGTGCGCCGCAGCGGCAGGTTGTGGTTGATCGGGACCGTGTCCAGGTGGCCGGCCAGCACCACCCTGCTGCCCCGGCCGAGGTTCGTCCTGGCCAGCACGGCGTTGCCGGACCGCACGACCTCCAGGTGCGGGGCCTGCGTGCGCAGGGCGTGCTCCACCGCGTCGGCCAACGCGGTCTCGTTGCCCGAGACGCTCGGGACGTCCACCAGGGCGGCGGTCAGCTCGACGGGATCGGCGGCGAGGTCCAGCGCGATGGTCACGTCCCGCACGTTACCCACATGGGCACGGACGGGACGGACCGCACTACCGTGGGGCACGTGAGCGAGGCAGCGCAGTACCCGGACCCGACGACGACCGGCGCGCACGGCGTCGGCCTGGCCACCGTCGCCGACGACGGCACGGTGCTCGACACCTGGTTCCCCGAGCCCAAGCTGGGCGCGTCGGGCGGCGCGGGCACCGCCCGGCTGTCCGCCGAGGAGGCCGCCGAGATCCTGGGTGAGGCGGCCGCCGGCCTGCTCGGCCGGGACGAGGCGCGCGGCGTGGAGGTGGTGGCGGTGCGCACCGGCATCGCCCGGCTCGCCGACGCCCCGGTCGACGCCCACGACGTCTACCTGCGACTCCACCTGATCTCCAGCCGGCAGCTCCGGCCGCACGGCTGCAACCTCGACGGCGTCTTCGGCCTGCTGGCCAACGTCGTGTGGACCAACCACGGCCCGTGCCGGGTCGAGGGCTTCGAGGCGACCCGCCTGCGGCTGCGGCCCCGCGGCGTGGTGACCGTCTACGGCGTGGACAAGTTCCCGCGCATGACGGACTACGTGCTGCCCAGCGGGGTGCGGATCGCCGACGCCGACCGCGTGCGGCTGGGCGCGCACCTGGCCTCGGGCACCACGGTCATGCACGAGGGCTTCGTCAACTTCAACGCCGGCACGCTGGGCGCGTCCATGGTGGAGGGTCGCATCTCGGCCGGCGTGGTGGTCGGGGACGGCTCCGACGTCGGCGGCGGCGCCTCGATCATGGGCACGCTCTCCGGCGGCGGCAGGGAGGTCATCGCGATCGGCGAGCGCTGCCTGCTGGGCGCCAACGCCGGCATCGGGATCTCCCTCGGTGACGACTGCGTGGTCGAGGCCGGCCTCTACGTCACCGCCGGCACCAAGGTCCTGCTCCCTGACGGTCGCCTGGTGAAGGCCCGCGAGCTGTCCGGGCAGTCCGGGCTGCTGTTCCGCCGCAACTCCACGACCGGCGCGGTCGAGGTCGTCCCGCGCGAGGGCACCGGCATCGAGCTGAACGCCGCCCTGCACGCCAACGACTGAGTCCCGGTTCCGCCGACTCCGCCACGACGGCCGTTCCCCTCCCCGGGGAGCGGCCGTCTTCGTCCTCGCGGCGGCACACGGGCGGCGTCGGCGGTCCTACCGTGGGGTCATGGGCCGGGCGGCCAACGCTCCACATCCCACGCGCCACCGGGTGACGATCTCGGCGGAGTTCCTCGGCCTGCCCGCGCGCGCCCCGGCCGCCGGTCGGGAGGCGTCCGTCGCCGAGCGGGTGCGTGTGGCGCTGGACCGCGACCTGCGGGCGGTCGTCGCCCACGACCCGGGGACGCGGTCGGGAGCCGATCCCGAGGACCTGCACCAGATGCGCGTCGCCGTGCGGAGGATGCGGGCGGTGCTGCGGAGCGCGCGCGACACGCTCGACCGCGACTGGGCCGACGACACCCGCGCTGAGCTGGGCTGGCTGGGGCGCGCGCTCGGACCGGTCCGGGACCTGGACGTCCTCGTGGCCCACCTGCGCGCCGAGTCCCAGGACTTCGCCGACGAGGAGCGGGCGGCCGTCGAGCGTCTGCTGGACGGGCTGTGCGCCGAGCGCCGGCGGGCACGGGAGCGCCTGCTCGCGGTGCTGGCGGAGGAGCGGTACCAGGCGCTCCTCCACCGCCTGGCCGACGCCGCGACAACAGGCGTTCCCGCCTCCGGACACGCGTCCGATCTCATGGCGGTCATCCGCCGCGAGTACCGCGCGCTGCGGGACAGCGTCCGGCGGGCGCACAAGGACCCCACCGACCAGCGGCTCCACGCGATCCGGGTCAGGGGAAAGCGCCTGCGCTACACGCTGGAGCTGGCCGAACCCGCGCTGGGCAAACGCGGACGCCGCGTCCTGCGAGCGCTCCGCGAGATGCAGGACGTGCTCGGCGAACACCAGGACGCCCACGTCGCCGAGGAACGGGTCCGAGCGCTGCTGACGCCCCGGGACGGGGACACCCCGGTCCCACCCGAGGTCGCGTTCGTCGCGGGCCGCCTGGTGGAGCGGGAACGGCGTCGCCGGGAACTGGCCCGCGCCCGGTGGCCGGACGTCTGGGCCGAGGTCGAACACCGCGCCCACGACCTCTGACCCGCCGCCGACGCGCCACGCGCCACCAGCGCCGGGTCGAGCGCCCTCACGCGGGACACGCGCCGGGCCGGGCCGGTCAGGCCAGGCGCTCCACGGCCGCGGCCACGCGCTCGTCCGACGCGGTCAGGGCGATCCGGACGTGCTGGCCGCCGTTCGGGCCGTAGAACGTGCCCGGCGCGACCAGGATGCCGCGTTCGGCGAACCACCCCACGGTCTCCCAGGCGTCCTCGCCCCGCGTCGTCCACAGGTACAGGCCGGCCTCGGAGTGGTCCACCTTGAAGCCCGCCGCCTCCAGCGCCGGCCGCAGCCGGTCACGCCGCGCGGCGTAGACGGCCTTCTGCGCGGCGACGTGCTCGTCGTCGGCCAGCGCCGCGGTCATCGCCGCCTGCACCGGGCGCGGCACGATCATGCCGGCGTGCTTGCGCACGTGCAGCAGGGACGCGACGAGCGCCGGGTCGCCGGTGACGAAACCGGCCCGGTAGCCGGCGAGGTTGGACGACTTCGACAGCGAGTGCACCGCGAGCAGCCCGTCCAGCCGACCACCGGACACCGACGGGTGCAGCACCGAGACCGGCTCGGCCTCCCAGCCCAGCGACAGGTAGCACTCGTCGGAGGCGACCACCGCGCCGACCCGCCGCGCGGCCTCGACCGCCGCGACGAGGTCCTCGGCCGACAGCACCCGGCCGGTCGGGTTGGACGGCGAGTTCAGCCAGACCAGGGCGGTGCCCTCCGGCGGGGCCTCGCCGACGGCCAGGCGCACCACCTCGGCCCCGGCCAGCCGCGCCCCGACCTCGTAGGTCGGGTAGGCCAGCTCGGGGATGGCCACGACCTGGCCGGGACGCACCCCGAGCAGCGTCGGCAGCCAGGCGACCAGCTCCTTGGAGCCGATCGTCGGCAGCACGGCCTCCTCGGGCACGCCGGTCACGCCGAACCGGCGGGCCAGCGCGGCGATGGTCGCCTCCCGCAGGGCGGGCGTGCCGTGCGTCGCCGGGTAGCCCGGTTGGTCGGCGACCGAGGCCAGGGCCTCCCGGACGACGGCGGGCACCGGGTCGACCGGAGTCCCCACGGACAGGTCGACCAGCCCACCCGGGTGACGCCGGGCCAGGGCGGACTGGTCGGCCAGGGTGTCCCAGGGGAACTCCGGCAACCGTGGCGCGGAACGGGTCACGAGTGCTCGGTGTCCCGCTTCGGCTGCTGGGCCACCAGGGGCGCGTCCGCGTGGATCTTGCCCACCTTGGAGGCGCCGCCGGGCGAGCCGATCTCGTCGAAGAAGTCGGCGTTGGCCTTGGTGTACTCGCGCCACTCGTCCGGCACGTCGTCCTCGTAGAAGATGGCCTCCACCGGGCACACCGGCTCACAGGCGCCGCAGTCGACGCACTCGTCGGGGTGGATGTAGAGCATCCGGTCGCCCTCGTAGATGCAGTCCACGGGGCATTCCTCGATACACGCCTTGTCGAGCACGTCGACGCAGGGCTCGGCGATCACGTAGGTCACGGCAGGTCTCCTGCTCCTCATCCGCTCCGACCACGGGCAGCACAGGCTGCCGCGGCTGGCGACAGTATCCCCTCTGCCTCATCGAGATCAGTAAGCGGTGTCCCACTTCACGAGAATCACCGTACCCATCGGACAGCGCGCCGACAGCTTCGGGACACGACCCCCGCTGACGAGCGGAAACACCGTCCGTGGCGGGAGCGCGGGCCGGCCTCGGGGCAACTCCCCCGCCGCCGTTCCGGCACGCTGGAAGGATCTTGAAGGACCGGCGCCCCGCCGGGCTGGGCGGGGCCGTCCCGGGGAGGTGGCTCCTCGCCGGAGCGGCGCCGCGGCGGTTCGAGGATCGCGTCCTGACCGGCCCGCACGGCGGCGAGGGCCTCGGTCACGTTGTCGATCTTCGCGTCGACCTCGGCGACCCTGGAATCGACCTCGGTGACCCTGGAATCGACCTCGGTGACCCTGGAGTCAACCTCGGTGACCCTGGAGTCGACCTCGGCGACCTTCGCGGCGACCTCCGCGCGGAAGTCGCTCATGCCCCCCCCCCGGCACCGCGTTGACAACGCGGATCAGTGCCTGTTGCCGCACCGCGCAGCATCTCGCTCGGCCTCGCTGGCGAGACGGCGGGCCACGGTGGCCTCTCCCCATGCGTGGTTCAGGCGCTGGGCGAGCCGCTCGACCCGCTCCTCGACGATCGCGAGCCGCGTCTCCAGATCGAGCGCGGACCGGACTGCCCCAGATCGGTGCTCACCGCGCCAGCCTGCCCGCTCCGGGGGCGGGGTGGACAGCGGAGTCCACCTTTCCGCCGCGACGCAGGTCAGCGTCGGTCGGGTGTGTTCCGCTCGATCCAGACCGTGCCGCGTTTGGCGGCACGGCGCAGGGCCGAGCGCTCCCCGAGGTAGTCACCGACCACGCCGATCACGGGCACCATGCCCACCGCCCGGTGATAGAAGCGGCCCTGCGGGCGTTTGCCCAGCTCGTCGCCGAGCGACCAGAGGGCCCGGCCCAGCTTCCAGACGGTGCGGCCCGCCGCCTTCAGCGTCACCCTGCCGAACCTCCGCCGGGACTCGGCGAGGTCCTCGGTCAGCTCGGCGGTCCGCCGCTCCTCGTCGGCCTCGCCGGCCTCGCTGGCCCCGCTGGCCGCTTCGGGTTCGCCAGCGTCTCCCGGTTCGCCGGCGTCTCCGGGTTCGCCGGCGTCTCCGGGTTCGCCGGCCTCCCGAGGTTCGCCGGACTTGCCGGGCTCCGCCGACGTCGCGGCCTCGGCCGCCTCCGCCGACCCACCGCGGGCGTCGACGCCCTCGGTGGGGGTCTCGGACGCCGTCTCCGGTCCACCCTCGGCCCGGCGACGGCGGGGCGGCCCCTCGGCCAGCTCGGGACTGATGTCGCGCTCGAACAGCACGGCGGCCAGCAGGCGGACCCGGTCCGCCACCGTCAGCCCGTGCTCGCCGCCGATGGCGCACAGCACGAGCCCCTGCCCGGCCGCGCCCATGGCGTCCTGCACCGGGAGGCGGTCGGCCAACGCGCCGCCGAGCCCCGGCACCGCCGCGAGCAGGGCCGTCACCCTGCCGACGCGGTTCACCCACCAGTCGGTGCGCCGCTCGACGTCCATGGCTCCCCAGGCCGCCGTGCCGGGCACGTTCATCGACGCGAGCCCGTCGAGCAGCCGGTCCAGCACCCCGCGGTCGACGCCCTCAGTGTTCCGGTCCACGGCGCGGCCGCGGAGGCCGAACAGGTCGGCGTCGCGCAGGGCGTCCAACAACGGCACCGTCGCCCGCACGAACGGGCGCAGCACCGCCACCACGTGCCGGTCGCTGATCGCCTCTGCCACGGCCCTACTTCTCCGGCTTCTTCTCCGACTTCTTCTCCGGCGTCCCGGTCCCGTCCCGCTCACGTGCCGCCGGGGCGCCGGCCGAGCTGGCCGGCGCGGGTCGGCCGAGCTGGCCGCCCAGCGCCACGGCGGCGGGCAGCGCGCCACCGGCGAACATCACCAGCGTCCGCCAGTCGTTCACCACGACCACGTCGCCGCCGGGGCCGGCGAAGCCGATCACGCCGACCGCGAGCAGCCAGGCGAGCAGCGGCAGCCCGGCCACCCCGAGCGAGGGCCGCAGCGAGGCCGCCGTGCGGACCAGCCAGGGCGTGGTCAGCAACGCCGCGACCGCGCTCACCGGCAGCGGCCAGGTCACCACCGAGGACGGGAGCCAGCCCGGCGCCTCGGTGAGGCCGAGGTCGCGCACGCGCAGCGGGAGGAACAGCAGCTCCAGGCCGGCCAGCACGATCGCGTCCACGACCAGCACGGCCAGCAGGAACCGGTCCCCACCCCTCATCGCGGTCCCTGCGGGTCGGCGTCCCGGCCCCCGAAGAGGCCGCCGAACAGGTCGTGCTCGACGCCGGTCGGGTCGCCGTCGGCCAGCACGTAGTACTCGTGGCCGAGGACGGGCTGGGCGATGCCGTTGGACAGGGCGTACGAGGCGTGGCCCGCGCCGTCCTGCCACACGCTCACCTGGGTGGCGTGCGCGCGCAGCGCGCTGAGCTTGGCGGGCAGGTGCCCTGAGACGTCCACCGCGGTCGTGATCAGCTCGTCGGCGACCGTCGGCAGCTCCCCCGGCTCGGGCAGCCGGAACGGCAGGCCCGGCGCCTCGGCGAGGGCGCGCACGCCCGCCTCGGTCTCGGACCGGCTGGCGACGGTGTGGAAGAACCGGTCGACGCCGCCCACGCGGCGCACGGCCTCGGTGGTGATCTCATGGGCCCGCACGTGGTCGGGGTGGCCGTACCCGCCGTCGGGGCCGTAGGTCACGACGACCTGGGGCCGCACCTCGCGGACGACGGCCTCCAGCGCGGCGACCTGCTCCTCGGGGTCGCCGACCACGAAGGCCCTGGGGTGCTGGTTGGCGTCGACGCCGACCATGCCCGAGTCCCGCCAGCGGCCCATGCCGCCGAGGAACCGGTGGTCGGCCACGCCCAGCGCGGCGCACGCCGAGCGCAGCTCGCCGACGCGGTACCCGCCGAGCTGGTCGGCGTGGTCCACGGCCAGCCCCTGGAGCCCCTCGGGGATGACCTCGCCCTCCTCACCGAGCGTGCACGTCACGACCGTGACGTGCACCCCGTGGGCGGCGTAACGGGCGATGGTCCCACCGGTGGTGAGGGTCTCGTCGTCGGGGTGGGCGTGCACCAGCAGCAGCCGGGGCGGGGCGGTCAGTGTCACCGGATCAGAGTAGAGCACCCCGGTGACACCCCGGAGTCCGCTCGCGCCCCGCGAACACAAGATCATTCTTTCGTCGCAACGCCCCCTGGCGCGGGGGCGCCAGAGGGCGTCGGGGACTCCTGCCGTGACTGCGCGTGAGGGCCCTACAGGACCTCGCGCACCTCGGCGAAGTGGCAGGCCGACAGCGTGCCGCCGGCCCTCAGCTCCAGCTTCGGCTCCTCGGTGGCGCAGATGTCCTGCGCCTTCCAGCACCGGGTCCGGAACCGGCAACCCGAGGGCGGGTTGACCGGGCTGGGCACGTCGCCGGTGAGGACGATCCGCTGCCGCTGCCGCTCCCGCTTGGGGTCGGGCTCCGGCACCGCGGACAGCAGCGCCTGCGTGTACGGGTGGGTCGGCCGCAGGTAGATGTCGTCCCTCGGCCCGATCTCGACGATCTTGCCGAGGTACATCACGGCGACCCGGTCCGAGATGTGCCGCACGACCGAGAGGTCGTGCGCCACGAACAGGTAAGCCAGGCCGAGCCGCTCCTGGAGCTCCTCCAGCAGGTTCACCACGCCGGCCTGCACGGACACGTCCAGCGCGGAGACCGGCTCGTCGAGCACGACGAGCTTGGGCTCCAGCGCCAGCGCGCGGGCGATGCCGATGCGCTGCCGCTGACCGCCGGAGAACTCGTGCGCGTACCGGTTGCGGTGCTCCGGGTTGAGGCCGACGAGCTCCATCAGCTCGTTGACCTTGCGCTGGATCTCCGCCCCGCTGCCCACGCCGTGGATGCGCAGCGGCTCCGAGATGATGTCGTTGACCTGCCACCTCGGGTTCAGCGACGCGTACGGGTCCTGGAACACGATCTGGAGGTCACGCCGGACGCCGCGGAGCTGCTTGGTGTTGAGCGTGGTCAGCTCCCGGCCGGCGAACCGCACCGAGCCCGAGGTGGGCTTGTGGAGCTGGAGGATCGCCCTGCCGGTGGTGGACTTGCCGCACCCGGACTCGCCGACCAGGCCCAGGGTCTCGCCGGTGTCGAGGTCGAAGCTGACGTCGGACACGGCCTGCACCTGGCCCACGGTGCGCGGGATGATCCCGCCACCGCGGACCGGGAAGCTCTTGACCAGGTTCCTGACCTGGAGCAGCGGCCCGTCGCCGCGCCCGGCGCCGGCCCGCTGGCCGGCGCCCGTGGTGGTGGTGTCGGTCGGGGTGCTCACGGGGTCGAGCCCTCCTCCTCGTGCAGCCGGGCCTCGACGTCGGCGACGGTCTCGACGACCGGCAGGTCGTCGGGGCGGGCCTCGGTCAGCGCGGCCGGGTTCTCCACGACGCCGATCTCCTCGGTGGCGAAGAGCGACTGCGGCCGCTCGATCGTGGCCAGGTGCTCCGAGCGGTGGCACCGGGCCAGGTGGCGCGGCCGGCCGGTCTCCGCCAGCGCGGGCTCCGACTCACGGCAGACGTCGATCGCCAGCGGGCAGCGCGGGGAGAACGCGCAGCCCGTCGGCAGGTTGACCAGCGACGGCGGCGTGCCCTTGATCGGGGTGAGCCGCTTGCCGAGCAGCGCCGGGTTGGGGATCGAGCCGAGCAGGCCCACGGTGTAGGGCATGCGCGGGGCCTCGAAGACCTCCTCGACGCCGCCGGACTCGACGACCGTGCCGCCGTACATGACCTGCACCCTGTCGACCATGCCGGCGACGACGCCGAGGTCGTGGGTGATCATCATGATGGCCGCGCTCGTCTCGTCCCTGATCCGCAGCAGCGTCTCCAGGATCTGCGCCTGCACCGTCACGTCCAGCGCAGTGGTCGGCTCGTCGGCGATGATCAGCTCGGGGTCGTTGATGATCGACATGGCGATCACCACCCGCTGCCGCATGCCGCCGGAGAACTCGTGCGGGTACTGGTCGGCCCGCCGGTCCGGCTGCGGGATGCCCACCAGCTCCAACGCCTCCACGGCCTTGGCGTGGGCCGCCTTCTTGGAGACATCGTGGTGCGCCCGGTAGGCCTCGGCGAGCTGCCAGCCCACCGTGTACACCGGGTTCAGCGAGGTCATGGGGTCCTGGAAGATCATCGCGATCTTGTTGCCCCGGTACGGCCGCATCTGCTTGTAGGTGCGGCCGACCAGCTCCTCGCCCCGGAACCGGATCGACCCGGTCACCCGCGCCGACTTCGGCAGCAGCCCCATGATCGCCATCGACGACACCGACTTGCCGGAGCCGGACTCGCCCACGATCCCGAGCACCTCGCCCGGAGCCAGGGAGAACGACACCCCGCGCACGGCGCGCACGTCGCCGTCGTCGGTGGGGAACGTGACCGAGAGGTCCTCGACGGTCAGCATCTTCTCGGTTGCCTCGGCCATCACGCACGCACCTTCGTCTGCCTCGGGTCGAACGCGTCCCGCAGGCCGTCGCCGATGAAGTTGATCGTCAGCGAGATCAGCACGATCACCAGGAACGGACCCCAGAACAGCCACGGCCGCTGCACGACCTGCGGATAGTTCTCGGACACGATCACGCCGAGCGAGGTGTCGGGAAGCTGCACGCCCAGGCCGATGAAGGACAGGCCGGCCTCGGCGAGCACCGCGGTGGCCACGGTCAGCGTGGCGTTCACGGTGATGCTGCCGATCATGTTGGGCACCAGGTGCTTGAAGATGATCCGCCAGGTGCCCGCGCCGCACGCCCTGGCCGCCTCGACGAACTCCCGCTGCGCCAGCGAGAGGGTCTCGGCGCGGGTGATCCGGGCGATCTGCATCCAGTGGAACATGGCCAGCACCAGGGCCACCATGTACCAGCTTCCGGAGACGGTCCGGATGATGATCGCGGCGACCGCGATGTAGGGCAGGATCAGCAGCAGGTCGACCAGCCGCATGACCGTGGCGTCGACGAAGCCGCGCAGGTAGCCGGCCAGCGCGCCGAGCACCACGCCGATCAGCGTGGCCAGCAGGGCCACGACCAGCGCGATCTCGATCGAGTACTGGGTGCCGCGCATCAGCAGCGCGAGCATGTCCTTGCCGACCTCGGTGGTGCCCAGCGGGTGGTCGCCGGAGGGCGGCAGGTACGACCCGCTGCTGCTGTCCTCGTAGCTGAAGGTCCAGATGAGCGGACCGACGAAGGCGAACAGCACGAGCAGCACCAGCACGCCGAGGCTGGTCATGGCCAGCCGGTGACGCAGGAAGCGGCCCAGCACGATCTGGCCCTGGGTGCGGGTCTTGGCACTGTCGAACTCGTGGCTCGCACTGGCCTTCCCGCCCGCCGGGGCGGTGGCCGGGCGCTGGCCCGGCGTGGTGGGAGTGGTCACGTCAGCCAAGGCGGATCCTCGGGTCGAGGTAGGCGTACAGGACATCGGCCACCAGGTTGAAGACGACAACCGAGATGGCCACCACGACCAGCCAGCCCATCAGCATGTTCGGGTCGTACTGACGGACGGCGTTGACCAGGACGGAGCCCATGCCGTTCCAGCCGAACACCTGCTCGGTCATGATCGCGCCGGTGAACACCTGGCCGATGTTGAGGGCGGCGAGCGTGACGACCGGGATCAGGGCGTTCCGGAAGGCGTGCCGGAAGATGACCCTGCCCTGGGACAGGCCCTTCGCCCGCGCCGTGCGGACGTAGTCGGAGTGCAGGGTCTCCAGCATGGAGGCCCGCTGGAACCGGCTGTAGGCCGCGAAGCTGATCAGCATCAGGCTCAGCGTCGGCAGCAGGAAGGTGCCGGTGTACTTGAAGACGACCTCGCCGAAGCCGCCGCTGAAGCCGCCGGTGGGCGGACCCGCGGTGGTGAGCCACCGGTCGGCGCCCACCGAGGTCAGGAGGTTGTTGAACTCGATGCCGTAGCTCTTGAGGATGATCGCGACACAGAACACCGGCATCGAGAAGGCGAGGAACGCCAGGCTCGTCGCCGTGTAGTCGAAGATCGAGTACTGGCGGACGGCGGCGAGCACGCCGACCGCGACGCCCAGGACCAGCGCGAGGACCTGCGCGAAGATCACGAGCTGGGCGGTGACCACCAGCGCGTCGGTGACGACGCTGTAGACGTCGGCGCGCGCGGAGCCGAGCGCGACGCTGGTGCCCCAGTCGCCCTGCACGAAGTTGGTCAGCCAGCTCCAGTAGCGGGCCACGATCGGCCTGTCGAGCTGGAGGGACTGGGCGAGCGCCTGGACGTCCGCCTCGGTGACGCCGGGCTTGCTGCGCAGCTCGGCGAGCGGATCGCCCAGTGAGGCCACGAGGACGAAGGACAGGAACGTGCCGACGAGCAGGATCGGTATCGCGATCAGCAGGCGCCGGATGATGTAGCGGATCAAGACGGACTCCTCGGTGGGCCCGGTGGGCCTGGTGGGCCGGTGCGGGACCCTGCGGTGTGCCGACGGTACGCCCGGGTCGCCGGGCCGTCACCGGCGGGAGGGGGCCGGACCCTCGGGTCCGACCCCCTCCCGCCTCGCCCGGATCAGCCACGACCCGGACCGCAGTGCCCAGCGCCTACACCGGGCGGCCGGCGACTACGAGCTCTTCTGCCACTCGTGGGCGGTCCAGAGGGCACCGAAGTAGCTCTGGTGCCACACGCGGTCCACGCCCTTGAAGCCCCACATGTTCGGGGTCTGGAACAGCGGGAGGGACGCGTACTCCTCGGCCAGCGCCTTGTCCGCCTCCACGTACAGCGGCGTGGCGGCCTGCGGGTCCGTCTGGGTCACGGCCTTCTCGAACGCCGCGTCGGCGGCCGGGCTGCTGACCTTCTGCCAGTTCTGCGGGCCGTTCGTGTAGTAGATCGGCTTCTTGTCCGCCTTGAACGGCGCGCCGGACCAGGCGAACAGGGCGATGTCGTACTCGCCCCGGCTCACGCGGCCGTCGAGGAAGTTCGGGTCGGTGTCGTCCTTGATCTCGATGCCCGCGGACTTGGCCTGGCTCATGATGAGCTCGACGGTCTTCTTGCGCCGGGGGATGTCGGTGTGGCTGATCTTGAGGCTCAGCCGCTGGCCGTCCTTGGCGTAGACGCCGTCGCCGCCCAGCTTCCAGCCGGCGGCCTCCAGGATCTTCTTGGCCTCGTCCGCGCTGCCCTTGGACTTGTCCGAGTAGTGGTCCTGGTAGCCGTCCTCACCCGGGTAGAAGATCAGGCTGCCCATCGGCTTGGCGTCCTTGACGACCGGGCCGACCAGCTTGTCGGTGATCTCCTTGCGGTTGACCGCCATGAAGAAGGCCTTGCGGACCTCCTTGTCGGCCAGCAGCGGGTTCCGGTGGTTCAGGTCGAGGTGCTCGAAGGTCAGGCCCTGCTCCGAGCCGTACTTCACGCCCTGCGAGCCGAGGTTGCGCAGCCGGTCGGCGGCGTTGGCGTCGGGTTGCATCGACGCCATGATCTGGTTCTCGCCGTTCTCCAGCGCCTGCGCCTGGGCCACCGGGTCCGGGACCGCCTTGACGACGATCTTCTCTGGGCCGCCCTTCGCGCCGCCGGCCCACTTCGCGTTGCGCTCCAGCGTGATCGACTGCTTCTGCTTCCAGTCGGTGATCACGTACGGGCCGGAGGCGGGCATGAGCTCCTTGGTGAAGCCCTTCCAGCCGGTGTTCCAGAAGTCGGCGACCTTCTGGAGGACCGCCGGGTCGCTGGTCGGCGTGACCTGCGTGATGTCGGAGACGCCGGTCTGCTTCTCCAGGATGTGCGCGGGCAGCGGCCCGCCGTCACCGCCGCCGAACAGACCCTTCCAGTCCGGGTAGTTCTCGGCGTAGGTGGTGACGATGGTCTGCGGGTCGGGGCAGGTCACCGACTCGATCTTGTCGTAGCCGCTGGTCGAGGCGGGCAGGAAGAAGGTGCCGTCCGCCTTCTTCGCCTTGCCGCTGCGGGCCAGCCAGGACAGGTAGAAGTCCTTGCAACCCCACGGCGCGCCGTCGGACCAGGTGACGCCCTGCTTGACCTTGTACGTCACCTTCTGGGGGTTGGTGGCGACATCGACCGAGTCCAGGACATCCTTGTTGAGGATGACCTTCTGGTTGCCGTCGACGATGAAGGCACGAGCGAGCACCGCGGTCATGACGACCTGGTTGTACGAGTTGTTCGCGTCGGCGGTCTCGTTGTTGTAGGCGGTGAACTCCTTGTCGGTGGTCATCGACACGGTGCCCGCCGACTCCACCTTCGGGGCCTTGTAGGTGAGCGCGTTGGCGTCCTCACCCTTCGCCACCGCCATGGCGGCCACGTCGGCGTCGCTGCCGGTGCTCCCGCCACCGCCGCCGCCACAGGCGCTCAGGGCCAGGGCTGCGCCCGACACCAGAGCGACCGCGGAGACGAACTTCGTTCTCCTCATCGACACGTGCCCTCCTAGCACGGGGCATGGGTGGCCGGATGAGCCACCCCTTCACCCGTAAACACAGTTGACGCACCGTGCATCCTCGACCGGTGCGCCGTGGCTGCACGGTAGGAAGCGCCAATGCGGCAGGTCACTGGTCGATGGGGGATCGTGACCAAAGGGTGACCCATTCATAGCAACGAGCGACCCGGTGACTACCGAACGGACACGTTCGACTATCGAACGAGTGATCGACGGGCGGAACGGGACCCTGCCCGACCGGGCTAGCGCGGCTTGCGCCGCCACTCCGCCGCGTTGGCGAACGGCGTGGCCAACGGCGGACCGGCGGTCACGTTCACCGCTTCGGGGCGGGT
Source organism: Streptoalloteichus tenebrarius (assembly GCF_024171885.1). Classification (GTDB taxonomy): domain Bacteria; phylum Actinomycetota; class Actinomycetes; order Mycobacteriales; family Pseudonocardiaceae; genus Streptoalloteichus; species Streptoalloteichus tenebrarius. Next base: position 19,506 of record NZ_JAMTCP010000060.1, read on the forward strand.
CACCAACACGTCCGTGAGCTGGAACAGGGGGATGGCCACCGCCTGCTGCCACAGCGCCGGCTCCACCCTGGCCACCACGTCGACGAGCGTGGTCGCGCCGGTCAGCGCCGCCTCGATCGTCGGCTGGAGCGCGGGATCGCAGAAGCCGGCCTGGTTCGGCGGCGACTGCTGGGAGCCGCCCGGCAGCTCGACGCGGCAGCCGAAGGCCGAGGCCAACGCGGTCGCGCCGTCGCCGCCGACCGCACGCGGCAGCACCGCCAGGTCCACCACCTGGTCCGCGCCACTGGTCGGGTCCCCGGCGAGGAGCTGCCCGTACAGCCGGTCGGGGTCGGGCGTGATGACCCGCGCCTCGATCCCGGCCGCGGTGAGCTGCTTCTGCGCCAGCGCCGCCAGGGTCGCGTACGGCTCCTGCTTCTCGGGGGCCGCGATGACCAGGCTCAACGGCTGGTTGTCCCGGATCCAGGTGCCGGCGGTCTTGGTGTAGCCCGCCTCGGTGAGCAGGCGCTGCACGGCCTCGGGGTCGGGCCGCGTCGGCGCGCCCGAGCCCGGCGCGGTCGCCGTGTAGCCCGGTCGGGACGGCGGCAGCACCTGGGCGTCGGCCACGAGGTCCGCGCCAGGACCCCCGCCGGTGCCGGCGGCGATCAGCGCCGGCCGGTCCAGCGCGGCGGCCACGGCCGCGCGCACCTTCGGGTCGGCCAGCCGGGGGCTGCTCGGGCGCAGCAACACCTGCACGACCGTCGCCCTCGGCACCGTGCTCAGGCTCACCCCGGTCAACGCGCGCAGCGTGTTCATCGCGACGGCGTCGGCGCGCAGCAGCACCGCCTGGTCGTCGCCGCTGTCCACGGCGCGGGCCAACCCGCCGTGGTCGGCGGCCCGCAGCACGATCCGCTCCAGCGCGGCCGGCCGGTCCCAGTAGCGGTCGTTGCGCTCCAGCACGATCTCCCCGCGCCCCCTGTCCAGCGAGTTCATGCTGAACGGGCCGCCCGAGGTCGGGTAGCTGTCGTGCAGCGCCCTGGCCCAGCCGCCCGGCGCGTCCTTGAGCAGGTGCGCGGGCAGCAGGTTGGAGAACAGCGACCGCCAGCCCGGGTAGGGCTTGGTGAACACGACCTCGACCGTCTTGCCGCCGCCACGCGAGTTGACCTTGCTGATGAGCCGGTAGCCGGCGGGGTCGACCACGCCCGGCTCCGAGCGCATCCGCTCGTACAGGTAGACGAAGTCCTCGGCGGCGATCGGGGCGCCGTCGGACCACGACGCCTCGTGCCGCAGGGAGTAGGTCACGGTGAACGGCTCACTGCGGGTGACCTCGGCCGAGGTCATCAGGGTGCGGTCGAGCCGGGGGGTGCCGTCGGGCCCGGTCCGGAACACCGAGGGCAGCATGAGCTGGGCCAGCACGGCGGCGGTCCGGTTCTGGTCGGCGAGCGCGTGCGGGTTGAGCCCGCCGTCGCCGATGACGTCCACCCCGACCACGAGCTCGTTGACCTCGGGCGAGCGGGACGGCGAGGTCTGGGCCACCGGGGAGGTCACCAACGGGGGCGGCGGGGTGTTGCTGCACCCCGTCACGGCGGCCAGCCCGGCCACCGCCACCAGCAGCAGGCCGAGGCCGCGCCGGCGCACCCGGGGTGTCCCGCGCCGTTGCCGGCGCCGTTCTCGGCGTCCTTCGTGCCGGGCGGACGGGCCCACGCGGACAGACCTCCCTGGATCCTCGCCGCGCCGACGGGTCGGCGGCATCGGCGGCGCGGTCGAACTCTCGTGCGGTGACGACGGCCGGCGCACCGGCCGGCCCCCCGACGTCCGGCAACGAGGTTGCCAGACACCGGGTGGACGCCACCCACCGGGACGGTGATCTTGGCGCGGTCCGCGCCACACCACCCGGTGAGGGACGTCCCAACCCGCGTCCGGGTTCCGTCATCCGAACGAGTGGGACCTGCTCCACACCGGCGACGCCCGCCGGCGGCGGCGTGTCGTCGCACGGCACGGCGTCCCCTCGCGGACGACGGGCGCCGCCCCGAGCGCCACAGTGCGCCTTCTCGGCGCGGCGCGCGCGTTCCGGGGCGGCGAATGCCGCTTTCGAGGGCGGCTCGGGACCGGCGACCAGGACCCGACGCGGGACCGGCGACCGGGCCCGAGCCGTCGACGCCCCGGACCGCTCGGGGTCCGGGGCGTCGCAGGCGGGCGCGTCAGCCCTGGCCGCGGTCGCGGGCCTTGGCCCTGGCCTGCTCGCGCTTGCGGTTGGCGGCCTCCAGCACGACCTTGCGCACGCGCACCACGTTCGGCGCGACCTCCACGCACTCGTCGCCGGCGCAGAACTCCAGCGCCTCCTCCAGGCTCAGCGTGCGCGGCCGGGCCAGGCGCTCCAGCTCGTCGCCGGTGGAGGAGCGCATGTTGGTCAGCTTCTTCTCCCGGCACACGTTGACGTCGAGGTCCTCGGCCCTCGGGTTCTCCCCGACGACCATGCCCTCGTAGACGTCCGCGCCCGGCTCGACGAAGAACATGCCCCGGTCGGCGAGCTGGAGCATCGCGTAGGAGGTGACCGAGCCGGCCCGGTCGGCGACCAGCGAGCCGTTGTGCCGGGTGCGCAGCTCCCCGACCCACGGCTGGTAGCCGTCGAACACGTGGTGGGCGATGCCGGTGCCCCTGGTCTCGGTGAGGAACTCCGTGCGGAACCCGATCAGGCCGCGGGAGGGCACGCTGAACTCCAGCCGGATGCGGCCGGTGCCGTGGCCGCTCATGGTCTCCATCCGGCCCTTGCGGTTGGCCAGGAGCTGGGTGACCGCGCCGAGGTGCTCCTCGGGCACGTCCACGGTGAGCTTCTCGAACGGCTCGTGCAGCTTGCCGTCGATCATCCTGGTGACGACCTGCGGCTTGCCCACGGTCAGCTCGAAGCCCTCGCGGCGCATGGTCTCGACCAGGATGGCCAGCGCCAGCTCGCCGCGGCCCTGGACCTCCCACGCGTCCGGCCGGTCGGTGGGCAGCACTCGGACGCTGACGTTGCCGACCAGCTCGGCGTCCAGCCGGTTCTTCACCAGGCGGGCGGTCAGCTTCGTGCCGCCGCCCCTGCCGGCCAGCGGCGAGTTGTTCACGCCGATGGTCATCGAGATCGCCGGCTCGTCCACGGTGATCCGCGGCAGCGGCGTCGGGTTCTCCGGGTCGGCGAGGGTGTCGCCGATCGTGATGTCCGGGATGCCGGCGATGGCGACCAGCTCGCCGGCGGAGGCCTCCTCGGCGGGCACCCGCTCCAGCGCCTCGGTGACCAGCAGCTCGGAGATCCGCACCCGCTCCACCACGGTGTTGCCGTCGGCGTCGGCGCGGCACCAGGCCACGGTCTGGCCCTTGCGCAGCCGGCCGGCGTGGATGCGGCACAGGGCGATCCTGCCGAGGAAGGTCGACGAGTCGAGGTTGGTGACCAGCGCCTGGAGCGGCGCGTCCTGGTCGGCGGTGGGCCCCGGCACGTGCTGGAGCAGCACGTCGAACAGCGGGTCCAGGTTCTCGCTGTCCGGCAGCTCGCCGTCGGCGGGCTGGGTCAGCGAGGCCCTGCCGGCCCGCGCCGAGGCGTAGACCACGGGCAGGTCCAGCACGGAGTCGTCGGCGCCGACCTCGGTGGCCAGGTCGAGCAGCAGGTCGTGGGTCTCCTCGACGACCTCGGCGATCCGGGCGTCCGGCCGGTCGACCTTGTTCACCACGAGCACCACCGGCAGGCCGGCGGCCAGCGTCTTGCGCAGCACGAACCGGGTCTGCGGCAGCGGGCCCTCACTGGCGTCCACCAGCAGCACGACGCCGTCGACCATGGACAGGCCGCGCTCGACCTCGCCGCCGAAGTCGGCGTGGCCGGGGGTGTCCACGACGTTGATCGTCACGACCCCGTCCGGCGTCTGCCGGCGCACCGCCGTGTTCTTGGCGAGGATCGTGATGCCCTTCTCCCGTTCGAGGTCGCCGGAGTCGAGCACGCGGTCGACCGGCTCCGCCCGTTCCGAGAAGGCGCCCGACTGCCGCAGCATGGCGTCGACCAGCGTGGTCTTGCCGTGGTCGACGTGCGCGACGATGGCGATGTTGCGCAGGTCGCCCCTGGTCGCGGGCAGGGTGGCCGTGCGGGCTTCGGTGCTGGTAGGCACGCGCGTGCTCCCGTGGGTCAGGACTGGGTCCGGGGGAAACGGGGATCAGGCCGCCGGGCAACAGCGCACAGTCGGAGCAGGGCGAGCGCACACGCGGCCTCGTCCAGCTTAGCCCGCCCCACCCCGTGGCCGGGGCCACATGTCGATCAGGTAAGGCTTACCTTAGTGTCCTGTCCGCACCCGACGGGAGAGGGACGTGGGCAAGGACAAGACGGAGAAGATCGACAAACTGCGCAAGAAGGCCAAGAAGTGCTGTCGATCAAAGCCGCGCTGCAAGAAGTGCCCCGTCGTCGCCCTGTTGAAGATCAAGGAGAGGGAGCGGGCCAAGAAGGCCTCCTGACCCCGCTCGCCGCGACGCGGGACGCGGGGGGACCGTGACGCCCGAATGCCGGCAACAGGCCGGAAGGTCGACTCGGCGCCGCCGCGAGCGGCTCACCGGCCGACCTTCCCGGAATTATGCTCCGGCCTTCCCCAGGAAAAACCCAAGAACCATTAATGACACGGAGCGCGGGGCGTCCCTCAGCTCACGAGCGCCTCGTTGAACGCCAGCATCGCCGGCGCCGTCCTCGTGGCGTCGAACTGGATCACGTCGTACCGGGCCAGCCTGCGCAGGACCAGCGGGTCCGTCGCCAGGAGGGCGTCGAGCCTCCCCCTCGGCATCGGGCCGACCAGGATGATCTGCGCGGCGCCGGAGCGGCAACGTCCCGAGGCCAGGAAGCTCCCCGCCTCGTGCTCCCTGGCCAGCCACTCGGCGTGCTCGGGAAGCACCAGTGCGATTTCCTCCACCGACGCGAGGTGGTGCAGCAGCGCTACGTACATGGAAGAAAGGTAGCGCCGTACGCGCGGGTATTCACTCGGAGACCAGAAGTCCACGAAATATTGATGCCACGGTGACGCTGTGAGGATCATTTCACCGGTTCGGCGTACGCGGCCAGTGCCGGACTCGTCCTCGATGCCTGGAATTCCAGGACCTCGTGATGGACGAGTCGGCGGACGGCCAGCGGGTCGCACGCGAGGATCGCGTCCAGCCTCCCCCTCGACATGGCCCTGACGATGATCACGTCTCCGTCGCGGGTGTGCCGGCGACCCGAGACGAGGAAGTCACCCGAGGCGTAGTGCTCCGCCAACCACGCGGCGTGGTCCGGCAGGAAGTTGTCGACCTGGTCCAGGGGCGCGGTGAAGTTCAGCAGCACGACGTACACCCATCGAGGCTAGTGCCGGTCCCCACCGCCCGCTCGGTCGACGCTGGACAGCACCACGGGGTGAGGCGCTAGCCTGACCGGGTGCGCGTGATCGTGTCGTCCACCCAGTGGTGGGCCGCCTGACGGCGGCCCCAACGACGCGCACGCGCAGACCGGATGGCCGCCCTCGGCGGGTGGCCCCGGTGACGCTGTGGTCCTCCTCCCGCCGCGGGCGGCGCTGAGACGAGGAGGAGACCATGACCCTGCTCTCGGGGATCCAGCCCACGGGCGCCATCCACCTGGGCAACTACCTGGGGGCGGTGCGGCGGTGGGCCACCGCCCACGGCCGTGACGACATGTTCTTCGTGGTCGACCTGCACGCGATGACCGTCCCGCACCACCCGGGCCGGCTCCGCGCCAGGACCAGGGAACAGCTCGCGGTGCTGCTCGCCGCCGGGATCGACCCCGACGTGGCCTGCGTCTTCGTCCAGTCCGACCTCGTGGACCAGCTCGGCGCGCTGACCTGGCTGCTGGAGTCGACGTGCACGTTCGGCGAGGCCAACCGGATGACCCAGTTCAAGGAGAAGTCGGAGGGGCAGGCGTCGGTGCGGCTGAGCCTGCTCACCTACCCGGTCCTGATGGCCGCCGACATCCTCCTGCACGGCGCGGACGAGGTGCCGGTCGGCGAGGACCAGACCCAGCACCTGGAGCTGGCGCGCACCCTCGCGCGGCGGTTCAACAACACCTACGGCGAGGTGTTCACGGTGCCCAGGGGTGTCCTGCCGCAGGTCGCCGCGAGGGTGCGCGACCTGGCGGACCCCACGCGCAAGATGGCCAAGTCCTCGGGGGACTCCCCAGGGACGATCTACCTGCTCGACCCGCCGGACACCGTGCGCCGCAAGATCCAGCGCGCCGTGACCGACACCGTGGGCGAGGTGCGGTACGACCCGGAGCGACAGCCGGGGGTGGCCAACCTGCTGGAGATCCTGGCCGCGTGCACCGGGGTCAGCCCCTACACCGCCGCCGGCACCGTCGACTCCTACGCCGCGCTGAAGGCGGCCGTGGCCGACGCCGTGGTCGAGACGCTGCGGCCGGTGCGGGAACGGACCGTGGAGCTGCTCGACGACCCGGCCGAGCTGGACCGGGTCCGCCGGGCCGGCGCGGAACGGGCGCGTCGCCGCGCCCAACCCCGCCTCGACGCCGCCCTGGAGGTCGTCGGCCTCCGCTGACCGACCGCCAACGAGTCGGCCCGGGGACACCTCGACACTTCCCCGGGCCGGCTTCGGCGGTCGACGGGCGGAAACGCGGTCCTCAGGCCACGCGGTCCTCAGGCCACGCCGTGCTCAGGCCACGCGGTCCTCAGGCCACGCCGTGCTCAGGCCACGCCGTGCTCAGGCCACGCCGTGCTCAGGCCACGCCGTGCTCGTCGCGGCCGTGGACCTGGGCCGGTGGATGCGTGGCCTCCACGGCCGTGAACGGTTCGAGGATGCGGTAGGTGTGCCGGGCTCCCCTGGGCACCACCCAGGAGTCGCCCGGTTCCAGCAGCACGGTCTGGCCCTCGCTGCGCAGCTCGGCCCGACCGCTGATCACGTAGCCCACGGTCTCGTAGTCCCTGGCCACCTCGGGCTTGTCCGCGTCGGGCTGCTCGTCCCGCCACAGGCGCATGCTCAGGCTCACCCCGGTCGCCAGGTACACCTGGCCCAGGGCGCCCCGGGGCGAGTGCCTGCCGTCCACCTTCATGATCGTGCTGTCACCCATCGCGCACCTCCTCGGCGCCGCGCTCCGCCCGCGTCCCTCGCGACCCGGCCGAGGGGACGAGCCTCCGGCACGAGACTAGGAGTGGGCGACGGCTCCCGCAGGGCCGGACGCGGCGAGCAGGCGGCGCAGGTCCGGCACCACGACCCGGTCGGCGGGCAACCAGTCCATGTCCACGAGGTCGGCGGCGGCACTCCAGCTCAGGGCCTGGTGGTCGTACGGCCGGGGCTCGGCGGCGGGGTCGGCCAACCGGGCGGCCAGCAGGCGCAACACCTTCCCGTTGGGCAGCGGGATGTCCGGCCCGACCTGGTCGCCGGGGACGACCTCGACGCCCAGCTCCTCCCGGCACTCCCTGACCAGGGCCTCGGCGTCGGTCTCCCCCGGCTCGACCCGCCCACCCGGCAGCTCCCACCGGCCGGCGCACTCGGCGGGATAGGCCCGCTGCTGGACGAGCAAACGCCCCTCCCTGACGATCGCCGCGCCGACCACGACCGGAGCGGCGGCCAGCTCCTCGGCCCTGTCCCGCAGTCCGCGCGCGCGGTTCGCGAGCACCCGCAGCACGAGCCGCCGCCCCACGAGCGAGTCCGCGACCCGGCCGAGCGGTCCGCAGGGGGACGTCCACTCCAGGCTGTCGGTGACCAGGGTGCCCGCGCCGGTCTCGGCGAGCGTGACCTCGTGCCGCAGTCGGGTCAGCGGGCCGGCCACCAGCACGGTGCTCATGCCGGTCATGCCGATGCGGAGCACGCGGGTGCGCAGCCGCGCCCGCGGGATCCCACGCAGGCGGAAGTCGACCTCGTCGCCCTCGGTGAACAGGCCGGGCGCGGCGGTGTGGGCGACCAGCTCGGCCGGGGCCGCGACGCGCCGGGCGAGGTCGACGTCGAGCAGGGCCGCGGCGACCGAACGGGGTGGCGCGGAGGTCAGCAGCGTGTTGCGCAGGACGGGCACGTCTGCCGATCCTGGCACGCCCTCGGCCCGCCCCGCCCCCGCGTCGCGTTCCCCGCCTTCCGAACAGCGGGTCATTCCCGGTCACGCGGAGAGTTGCGCCACAGTGCGCGGAAACCCGGGTGGCCAGCCACGGTGATCACTAGCGTTTGCCGGGTCAATCACTGACCGATCTTTCTGGGGGAGAACCGCATGTCCATGCGCACGTTCCTCGCCGCGGCCGGCGTCTGCGCCGCCGCCGTCCTGAGCACGGCCGCCCTCGCGGTCCCGGCCTCCGCCGAGACGTCCTCGGCCCCGCAGGCCGCCGCCGCCTCGGCCGACTGCCGCTGGCGCGCCACCGAGTCGCTGAAGATCCGCAACGCGCCGAGGACCAGCGCCACCGCCGTCGGCGTGATCAACAAGGGTCAGCGGGTGTGCGCGACCGGCCACGTGGTGTCCGGTGGCTGGTAAACCGCCTGCGGCCGGCACGACGACCGCTGGGTGCCGCTGGGCCGGGGCCGCTACATCGCCGGCATGTGCATCGAGTTCACCGGCTGATCACCGCCTGGTGATGTGACGACGTCCTCGGGATCGGAGGGTCCCGAGGACGCCGCATTTCCGTCACCTGACGGAAATGCGGCCTGGGTGCGTGTGCTGGCTGCGGCGGGGTACCGGTTGTCAACCGGTCTCACTCTTTCCTGTTGTGTTTTCGCCTGATGGTGAGGCGAGTTATCCACAGGCTCTGAGGTTGTCCACATGCTGATCTTGGTGTGTGGCGGGGCTGGTGTGCCGGCGAATAGGCTGGACGCGGGGCTCGCCCCCCGGGCGGGTGGGGGCTGTACCGGGCGAGGGAGGTTGGCCCGTCCCTCACCACGGCGAGGCGGGCCACCGGACCTCGAACCGGGCGCCGCCCTCCGGGGAGTCCCCCACCGACACGGTCCCGCCGCGACGGCGCACCGTCTCGGCCACCAGGGCCAGCCCGAGGCCCGCGCCGCCGCTCTCCCG
>NZ_JAMTCP010000061.1 GCF_024171885.1 Streptoalloteichus tenebrarius
CGGTTTCCGGTTTCCGGTTTCCGGTTTCCGGTTTCCGGTTTCCGGTTTCCGGTTTCCGGTTTCCGGTTTCCGGTTTCCGGTTTCCGGTTTCCGGTCAATCTCCGATTATATCCCTCGATGGCGGTCGAGGGTCGCCGATTCACCCGGAGGTGACGGCTCGTCGGGCCGCACGGGCCCGCGTCCCCACCTGCCCTCCGCGCCGTCACGGCGATCAATCGTACGGCCTGGCGAACCCCCGTCCCGGTGTCCTCGCGGTCGTCGCCCGTCGCTCGCGGCGCCGACACGACGGTCAGGCGCGGAGGTAGGACGCGCCGTTGACGTCGATGACCGTGCCGCTGGCGAACTCCGCCTGGGGCGAGGCCAGGTAGAGCACGGCGTGCGCCACCTCCTCGGCGGTCGCGACCCGGCCGAACGGGCTCTGCGCCCGCACCGCGTCCGCGTCCGGCCCGTTCAGCAGGTCCTCCGCCATGCCGGCGTCGACCACCCCGGGGGCCACGGCCGTGACGGAGATGCCGTGTTGGGCCAGCGACAGCGCGAGCGTCTGGCCCAGCGCGTGCAGACCGGCCTTGGTCGCCGCGTAGGCCGGCATCAACGGCGTGCCCCGGTACGCGCCGCGCGAGCCGACGTTGATGATCCGTCCGCCTCGGTCCCGCATGTGTTGGACCGCGCGGTGGATGACGTTCGCCGGGCCGGTCAGGTTGACCGCGACCATGCGCTGCCACGCCGCCTGCCAGTCCTCATAGGACGATTCCAGCACCGGGTGGTGCGGACGGGACACGCCCGCGTTGTTCACCAGCACGTCGAGCCGGCCCACGGCCTCGACCGTCGCCTCGACGAGGTGGCGGGCGCCGTCCGGGTCGGTGATGTCCGCGCCCACCGCGTGGTGGCCGTCGCCGGGCAACGTCGCGAGCAGCTCCTCCGCCCGCTCCCTGCCGCTGGCGTAGTGCAGGACGACCTGGTCTCCGGCGTCGGCGAACGCCCTCGCGATCGCCGCGCCGATGCCGCCCGAAGCGCCAGTGACGAGTACTGCTCGGCGTGTCATCAACGAACATCCTTTCCTTGTTGCTTCGGGGTTTCCGTTCCTGGTTCCGTTCCGCCCGCAGGACGCGATCTACGCGACTCGCTCCCGCCGGGCGAAGTCCCGCACGAGCGGGGACCGGTACGCCCTACTGAGCTGACGGAGGAAGTGCAGCTCCGTATCGAGCTGGGTCCCGCCCTGGCTGACCAGGTTCGGCGGTTCGGGCTGGGGCTCCTCGCCCCGCCGGCGGGCGTCGAGCGCCGCGACGAGCCAACACGCCGTCACCGTCGCGTCCAGCAGGTCGTCGGCGACGCCGTGCGCCACCACGTGCTCCCGCGCCGCCTCCAACGTCGCGGGCGACACGTAGTTGCGCAGGAACAGCAGGCCGTCCCGGATCTCGATGATGGTCCGGTAGACCCGCAGGCTCGGCGCCGTGAGCAGGGTGACGCCCCGGTGCGCCTCGACCATGACCACGGTGGGCACCGCCGCCGTGATGTCGCGCCACAACGGCCGCAGCTCGAACAACGCCGCCAGCGCGACGAACGGCCGGAACAACGCCGCCGAGGACGCCACGAGCACACCGCCGGCGAGGAACAGCGCCTCGATCCCGGTCACCGGGGAGAGCAACGCCAACGCGACCTGCGACTCCGTGGCCAGGTAGAGCAGGAACAGGATCCACAGGAAGCAGGCCAGGCCCATGCCGGTGCCGAACATCAGCAGCCCGACCCGCAGGGGGCGGTGGTCCGCCTGGCGGCCATGGAAGCAGCACACCACGGCGCACACGAAGTCCGCGACGAAGAGGAACGCGAAGTACAGGCCCCAGTACGCGGGCGAGGGGCCCGGGTCGGCGTTGACCACGTTCCTGGCGTGGGGCGGGGAGGCGCTGTCGATCCACAGCAACGCCGTGATCACCACGCCGCTGACCAGCAGGACGGGCATGATCAGCCGGGCTCGCCCCGCCGCCAGCAGCACGAAGCACAGCAACGCGGCCGAGTCGGCCGTCGCGAAGACCTGCCGGGCGACGTCGATCGTGTGCGGGTCGCCGACGAGCCCCTGGAGGACGCGGTCGACTCCCTCCAGCCGCAGCGACATCGCCACCGCGATCGTCGTGATGGCCAGCCACAGGGCGCGTTGCTGGGGGTGGCGCAGCGCCTGCGGCGCCTTGACGAACGCCACCAGCCACATGCTGGCGACACCGACGAGCTCCAGCACCATCGGCCGCTACTCCGCGCTTCGGTGGTAGCCGATGCCGGCCTCCAGGCCGGCGATGAAGCCGGTCAGTGGGGACGGGGCCGGGATGCGTCCGATGTCTTCCAGGATCAGGGTGGCGATCATCTCGGCCTGTTGCTCCTCGTCCTGGTTGTAGCGGATGCGCGGGAGGATGCTCCTGATGCGCGCCGGGTCCACCGAGCCGATGGCGCGGAACGCGGTCCGCACGTCGTCCAACGCGAGCTGGTTGTGCTCGCAGAGCATGTGGCCGACCTCGTGCAGGATGATGTGGTCGTGGTGGAGCGGACTGGTGTCCTGCTCGTAGAAGATGTGGTCCGCCGTGTCCGTCGCCAGCCACAGTCCGCTCGGCGCCCCTGGCGACGTGAGCCCGCTGATCGGCTGGAGGTGCAGCGGCCGACCGCGCTGCCGCGCCAGGTCCGCGCAGAAGACCCGGACGTCGAACGGACTCTGGATGCTCAGGTGGCGGATGCGGGACCGGCAGTCTCGTCGGAGCCTGCGGAGCCGCACGGTGACCTCCTCCGATCCTCGACCAGCCGGACGCGCGGGGGTACGGCCCATTCTCTCAGCGTCCCCGCCCCCGAGGGAATGCTGTTCGCGCTGCGCCGATCACCCACCGTGACATCCTCCCACTGCTGACATCAAGGCCAGGGTCCTCGCCGCCGGGGCACGGTCCCGCCGGCAGCCGCACGGCCGACATGCCGGCCGTCGACCCGACCGGGACATGGCCGCTCCTGGCCCAGAAACGCGAGAAGCGGGTTGCGGTCCCGTGTAGGACCACAACCCGCTTCTCGGTGGAGTGCGCCGCCAGGGACTCGAACCCCGAACCCGCTGACAAGAGTCGAAAGTTCACCCATGCGGACCAGCACCACCAGCGACTACACGTGCCCCAAGTCCCCACCGGCATGCACCAGAGGCACCACCAGCCCACCTGATGGACAGAACAGTCCCGCCACGTACCAAACAGTCGCCTGGACCTCGACGTCGTGGGTAGGACAGCCCTATCTCCTACTAGGCTAGGCAGTCGCCGGGTAAACCCCGCCGATTCTTTACCGGTCTGGGATAGAAGTACACAGCCTAGGCGGCGCGACTTATGCCCGAGACCACGCTCGTTATCACGACTCGAATCCGACGAAGAAGTTTCCAGCAATAGCTTTGCTCGACGGCGACAAGAGGGAGGAGCCGGGTTATGAACCGCAGTCGCTTGGCGCCCTGAATGAATCTACCCGCTCGCGGGATACTGCCTTCCTGCCTGGAGATTCAGGTCCTGAGGAGTATATCTTCTCGCGAGTGGCTGACAATCTCGATGTAATTCCTAACCTTGCTGCTAAGCTAACACTGGCGCTCACTCTCGACATCGCGACGCAAGAGAGGGTGCGGGATTCTGTTCACGGGCGCAGGCGAACGAACCGCGACCGCCACATAATCTTCTCGCAAATTGGCGAAGATCTGGACTTCTTGTCAGAGTTGATCGTGCGGAGGGCGTTCGTGGTTCTTGGTCGAATGCCTTTCCTGATGAAGTAAAGAGTATCTGGGACCCAGTGTTCGACTTGTTGCCGAAGATTAAGCAACAGTAGAATTATCGTGGGTTGCGTCGTTTGCTCAGACGATTTGGTGATCTTGATATTTCGAGGACAGACGTAGACTGGGGAGGTGACGGAGAGCGCGGAGGGGTTGGAGTGGACGGTTCGTGGTGAGCGGACCGTCTACGACAACCAGTGGGTACGACTGGCCTTAGTAGACGTCGAGCCGCCGGATGGGCGACGGTTCGAGCATCACGTGGTGAACCTGCACCGCGTGGCAATTGCGCTCGTGGTCGACGAGGAAGAGCGGGTGCTGACGCTCTGGCGATACAGGTTCGCCGTCGACCAGTGGGGCTACGAATTGGTCGGTGGGCTCGTCGAAGAAGGCGAGGAAGCGGCGCGGACAGCGGCGCGCGAGATCGAGGAGGAGACCGGTTATCGGGCCGTGGGTGAGCCCGAGCACCTGTTGAGCTTCCAGCCGCTGCCGGGCATGGTGCGGGCACAGACGGACGTGTTTCTGTGGCGCCAGGTCGAGAAGGTCGGAGACCCGACCGACGCGGAAGAGGCCGCGCGGATCGAGTGGATTCCGATCAAGCGCATGTTGGAGTTGGTGAAGCGGGGCGAGGTGTTGGGCGCGGGGGCGATCGTTCCGCTTCTCTACTACCTGGCCTCACGCGATCTCGGCGGAGCCGGGAAGGACTAGCCGCTTGAGACGCCGCCGCTGGCGGTCGGACCCGATCTGGGAGACGAGTTGGCGCGCCTTGCGGGCGTATTCCAACGCCGCGTCCCGGTCGCCGGCGGCAGCGTAGGCGAAGGCCAGATCGACGAGCATCCCCGCCTCCCCTCGGATGGCTCGTCGACCCGCGGTGGGGATCGCGCGGGCGGCTGCTTCGAGGTGGTCGATCGCTTCCTGTTCTCCCAGGCGGGTGAGCGCGCTTCCGCGCCATCGCGCGAGGTGTGCCCGGTTGAGGAGAAGGAACGGCATTCGGGGATCAACCGGATCGGCCGGCAAGAGCGCGTCGGCTTCGTCGAAGGCTCGAAGAGCGTCGTCTCTCCTACCTTGCGCCGCGAGCCCTTCACCGTGGGCTGCGGCGAGCCAGCCCCGAAGCAAGGCGGGAGCGTGTCGGTCGACAAGGAGACGCGCGACCTCGAAGTTCTCGACTGCGGCGGCGGTCTCGCCGAGATCGAGAAGGATCACGGCCTGCTGGGCGGTCGCGTGGGCGAGAAGCGAGGGGCTGTCAGCCTCGCGGGCGGCGAGCTTGGCCGTTTCGTGGTGATCCCAGGCTGCCTTGATCGCTCCCCGATCGAGGGAGTTCCACCCTGCGAGGGTGCTCGCGTCGGTGAGAACGGCCGACAGTCGGGCGCGGTACCGGAGCGGAACCGCGTACGTGAGGATGCGTTGGATCTGGGCGATGTGGCTGTTGAGTTGGTCAAGGACGGTCGTCGCGCCGAAGCGTGCGTCAGAGGTGCGGGCGAGGTTGACCTGTTGCTGGAACTGCTCGATGGTCTCGACGTCGATGCTGCGAGCGACGGCGATGCGTGCCCGCAGCTCCTCTAACGACTCGTCTTCCGGTTCGGGTGGGAACCCTAATTCCTCGTTGGTTCGGCCGTAGATCTCGCGGAAGAGCTTCTGATAGTCGGGTGTCGTGACTTCTTCGTGCCCGTTCTCCCAGCGGGACAGCATGGTCTGGAGGCTGGCCGGGGCCGGAAGGGAGATCCCGCGCGTCCTGGCTCGTTGGATCAGGAGCCTGATGACGTGTTGTTGGGTGTGGCCCAATGCCTTGCGGACCGCCTGGAGCTTGGTCTTCGCCATCACGAGCCCTCACCCGAAGACGCCTTCTGACCCGCGCCCTTAACGCGGCTTAACGCGGGGAACGTTAAGCGCCGCCAATTACGAGGAAGGTCCGTCGCGCCGTTTCCTGTTGCCATGCGACGAGCGCTGCCACAGGACGGAACGACGAGCGGGCTACCGCTTCGGATGTTTCCGAGCATCATCGGACCGTCCGGGGCCGAGTCGGTTCGCCAGGGCTCCGACCTGGGCGCGCAGTCCGCGAACCTCGCGAACAAGGGTGTCCAGCAGGACGACCACCGGGTCTTCCGGGGTTGGGGCCGGAGAACCCTCGGCCGAAGGGGGCTCCTGGCCGTGCAGCACCGCCGTGAGGTGCTGCGGGTGCCAGCCCAGCGCGATCGACAGGGCTTCGAGCGTGCGCGGGTTTCTCCGACGCCGAATCCGGTCCTGCTGCATTTCGCGGATGATGGCGAGCGAAACGCCCGACCGCTCGGCGAGCTCCTTCTGTTTCATCGAGAGCTCGGCCGTGCGCGCGTTCAGCGCCGCCGCGACCGCGGCCCAGTCCTCCGTCACCTGCGCCTCCGCGCTCGTGCTCCGCCTCGGCGCTGACGTTAGCGCGGGAAGTGAAGCAGTCGCGGCATGAGGACTGAAACCAGCGTGAATTCTCATGAATCAGCGCTGATGTTGGTTTTCGGTGGGGTGAAATCAGTCTTTGGAGGCATACGGCCATGACTGAGACGGCGTCGGGACGCGCGGTCCCGACCTTCTCCACGGTCCCGGAGGCGGCGCGGATTCTCCGCGTCGACCCGGCGACCGTCTACCGAGCGATTCGGGAGAACGCGTTTCCGGCGGTGCGGCTCCGCACCCGGTACGTGATTCCGGCCGGGGCCGTCGAGGCGCTGGCGCGGCAGGCGGCGGGGACGGGCGGCGTGGTTGACGTCGCGCGGCTCGCGGCGGAGCGCCGGACGGCTCGGGAGTTCGAGCGGGCCGGGGGTGCGACGTGGTGAACGCGTTGCCGCCCGAGGAGTTGCGGCGGACCGCCGCACGCCTCGATCGGCTTCGGGGCGTCCCGGACGACGTGTTGGCCGACGCGGTGATGCGGGACGGCCTGTGCGTGTGGGTGTTCAGTGAGGGCGACGCGCCTGACCTGACCGGGGACGACGACGCGGACCGAGAGCTGGCGCGTCGTCTCTGCGAGGGGTGCCCGGTCGCCGACCACTGCCTGGAACTGGAGCTGCGGGCGACCGGGGAGCGCACGGCCGGCGTGTTCGGCGGCCTGCCGGAGCAGGACCGGCAGGCGCTGTTCCCGCACTGGCGCAGCCGACGTGCGCACGACGACGAGCACCAGGACGGAGAGGAGCCGACGTGTCCGTGACCCTCTCGCTCACCGTGATCTTCGTGCTGTGGGGCGGCTGGCTGCTCGTGCGCCGCCACGTCTACCTGATCTACGGCCTGCCGATCCTGCTCGCCGGGCTGTTCCTTGGCGGCACGTCGTGGGGCGGAACGCTGATCGAGATCACCGCGAACGTGATCGGCGCGCTCGCCCAGGCCGTCACGAAGATCGTCACCTGACGGCTGGCTTGGCCGGGTCCGGCGTGCGCTACCTCCCGTCGGCCCCGGCCATGCCGGACACACCCGGGCGCTGTCGCCCTCGCTCGCGCGTGGCCAGCGACCACAGCGCCACATGCAGCTTCTTCTCTGACGCCTGATCCCTGCTGTCCCGGCAAGGAGTACTCATGCGTACCCGTCCGACCCGCCCTCGTCAGTTCGGGCGGCGTCATCAGCCGGTCATCGCACTCACCGTGAAACGTGACCGCCGACGACCTCGGCGCCGCGACCGTTCGGACGTTGAGCCGTTGCACGTGTTGGCGTGGCGATACCGGTACTACCTGGCTCCGATCTACCTGACGTTCCTCGTGTGGGGCGGCGGCGCCTTGGCGCACCGGTGGCTCGGTACCGGGATGACCCTCCTCGTCGTGCTCGTCGCGGTGGCCGCTGCGGCGTTCTGGACTCGTCGGGCGCACGATCGCCGCGTTGAACGCGCCTACACGGTTGTTGTTGCCGCGACGGTAGGAGCCTGGCTGGTTGCTGCGGCCTGCCTCGGTGCCGGCCACCCGGTGCTCCTGCGCGTGCTCGCGGTCGCCGCGTTGCTCTGCGCGGTCCCGTGGTGGGCACATCACCGCATCCGATCCCAAGTCCGGGTCGAGCGCACCGTGGCGGCATGGCCCAGCATCGCGGAGGCAACCGGACTGAAAGGATCGAAGCTCGTTGGCGTCGTTGTGAACACGTGGGGCTGGACCGGACGGCTCACGCTCGCCGCCGGACAGACCGCCCGCGACGTGATGACCAAGCTGCGCACTGTCGAAAGCGTGCTCAAGCTCCCGGTTGGCTCGCTGCGCGCCGAACCTTGCCCGGACCGGGCTGACGTCGCGCTCGTCCGCGTGGTTCACGCGGACCCACACCGGAAGACCATCCTGTGGACCGGAAAGCCGGCTCGGTCGATCGCCGTCCCGCTCGAAGTCGGACCGTACGACGACGGCGACACCTGCCGAGTCCCGCTCTTCGACCAGGTGACCGGAACGCATCACGCGCTACTCGCCGGGACGAACGGGTCGGGGAAGTCGGGCCTGTTGAACTTGGTCGCCTGCCACGTGGTGACCGCTCCCGACGCGCTGTTGTGGGCGATCGACCTCAAGGGCGGCATGGAACTCCGCCCGTGGTGGCCCGTGTGTGACTGGCTGGCCACCACGACGAGCGAGGCCGCTGACATGTTGGCTGCCCTCCGCGCCGTCGTGGACGCTCGCGGGCAGGTGGCGCGACACCGCGTGTGGCAGTCCAGCCCAGCGGCACCGGTGATCAGCGTCCTGATCGACGAGGCCGCCGAGTTGCCTGCCGACGTCGTGGCGGATCTGGAGTCGGTCGCACGGCGCGGGCGTGCGTTGGGTGTCCAACTCGTGCTAGCCACGCAGTACCCGACCGCGAACGCTGTCGGCTCGACCCAGGTCCGCGCGCAGCTCCGGACCCGCGCGGCCTTCCGGTTCATGAAGACCAGCGAAGCCGCGACCGTTGTCACGGACACGGCCGCCACCGACCCGGCGACCATTCGCAAGGACCGACCCGGTTGTTGCTTCGTCGAGGCCGCTGGTGCCGAGCGACCGGCGCTCGTCCGCTGCTACTGGGTGGACGATGCGGCGGTGGCCCAGGTGGTCGAGACCTGGCGGGGTCGCCAACCCGCACTCGATCCTGTGTCCGCTCGTGCGGCGGGAACTGCGTACGCGCGGCGGCGAATCAACCCGGAAGAGCGGCCTGATCTGGAGAAGCCGCGTCGGGGTGAAGAAGTGGAGCAGGGCACGTCGGTGGTGGTCGCAGAACCGAGTGAGCCGGCTCGCACGCCGACGGCGTCACCGCCTCAGCAGTCAAGGCTCACCAACGAGGAAGCACATGCCGCGCTTCGGACTGCGCTCCTCGCCGCGGGCAACGACGGAACCAACGTTGAAGCCCTGTGCGAAGCTTGCGGCCGTCGGAAGACCTGGGTCTACCGTGAACTCGACGCGCTCGAAGAGCAGAAGATGATCACTCGTGCTCGTCGACACGGGTACTACCGCGCCACGCGGCGGCTTCGTCAGGAGCATGACGGAAGGTAGTTGGAGCGCCGAGTTCCACGGAAGTTCCGCAAGGTTCGGAGACGGTGCCCTACGCGCGCGTGCGCCTGCGCGCGTAGGGCGCTGTTCCGCCTCCACGGAAGGTTCCACCACAGGTGGCTACCCAGGGCCGTTGATCGCCGACTCGGGGCGGTGAAGGTCCTCAACGAGGTCCGGCACCAGATCGACCACATGCGGGAGGCGATGCGCCATGTTCTGCGACCCGCGATCCGAGTCCGCCTCGCCACGGTCCTTGTCGACGCGAACACGTTGGCCGGATGGCAGTCGCTTGACCTGGGCCTGACCACGGCCGCCTGGGAGCATTACGACGCCGCGCGGCTGGCAGCCAGGGAGGCTGAGTCTCCCGGGCTCTACGCGTACGCCTGCGCGGCGCAGTCAGTCGTGTTGGTGGACATCGGCGACGCCAGCGGCGCCGTCGAGCTGACCGAACACGCGAACAAGATCGGGAAGTGTGAAGCCCCGCCACTGCTCCGCGCGTGGCTCGCCGCTGCCCACGGCGAGGCCGCTGCGGCGAAGGGGCGCGCACGGGAGAGCATGGAAGCCTTCGACGAGGCCGACCGGACCATGCCCGACGAGCCCGATCCGGCGGAGACGCCGTACCTCGTGTTCGGCCGGACACACCTCGCGCGGTGGCGGGGAAACGCCCTGGCGCGGCTCGACAGCCAGTCCGCCGTGGACGTTCTGTCGCGCGCTCTCGCGCAGCTCGACCCTTCCTTCACCCGGGCTGAGGTCGCTGTCCGAGCCGATCTCGCCCGAGCGTTCGCCACAACCGGAGAACGCGCGGCGGCACGAGAACAGGCGGCAAAGGCACGCGAGCTCGCGGAACAGATCGGCTCCATCCGCCATCGACGCCGGCTCGCCGCATTGACGATCTGAGTCCTGCGGATGTTCAGGGGGCACCCGGAACGGGGCATGCGAGGCAGAACACATTCGCTCTTATTGATCGCCGAGCACGCTGATGCGGGAGAGGGCTGCGTGATGAAAGAGACCTGAGTCACGGCTGCGACAAAGCAGCGGCCGGCGGCTGCCAGCGCGCTTGGGGAACGAGGTGTGAGTCTTCGCCGGGAAAGCAAGAAGCGGGTTGTGGTCCCGTGGGGGACCACAACCCGCTTCTTGGTGGAGTGCGCCGCCAGGGACTCGAACCCCGAACCCGCTGATTAAGAGTCAGCTGCTCTGCCAGTTGAGCTAGCGGCGCTCGCTCCGTCCGGTTCTTCGTTCCGCCCGGCGCGACGGGAGAAAAGTTAGCACACGGTTCCGGCAGACAACGAATCGCCTGGTCAAGGGGGGTGTTGTAGGCCGATCGGGTGGTGCTGGAGGGGTGGCGAGGGTCCCGAGCGGCGGCGGGGCGGGGGAGGGTGTGTCATCGGGAGGTGGGCAAGGTCACAAGCGCAGTGGTGATGGTGGTGCTGGTCGCGCTGGCCGCCTGCACCGGCCAGGACGTGCCCCCGCCGACCAGCTCCGCGCCGCCGCCGGTGTCGATCGCCTTCGACCCGGGCGACGGCGCGGCCAACGTGCCGCCGCTCCAACCGGTGCGCGTGACGGCGAGCAACGGGCGCCTGGTCGACGTGGTGATGACGAACGAGGAGGGCCGCCAGGTCGCCGGCCAGCTCGCCCCGGACGGCGGGGGCTGGGCGGCCGCCGAGCCGCTGGGCTACGGCAGGACCTACACGCTGACCGCGACCGGCGAGGGGCGCGACAACCGGCCGGTGACCAGCAAGGCGACGTTCACCACGGTCAAGCCCGCCGCGATGCTCACCGTGGCCACCGACCCCGCGGAGGGAGAGGTCGTGGGCGTCGGCCAGCCGATCGTCCTGGTCTTCGACGGGCCGGTGGCGAACAAGGACGTGGCCGAGCAGTCGGTGCGGATCACCACCACGCCGGCCGTGGACGGGGCCTTCCACTGGTTCGACGACCAGCAGCTCCACTGGCGGCCCAGGGAGTTCTGGCCGGTCGGCACCCAGGTCTCCGTCGACGCCCGCGTCTACGGCAGGGACTTCGGCAACGGCGCCTACGGCGCGGAGGACCGCAGGACGAACTTCGTCGTGGGCAACGCCTTCGTCGCCACCGCCGACGGCGCCACGCACCAGATGACGGTCACGATCAACGGTGAGCTGGTCAACGCGATGCCGATCTCGATGGGCAGCCCCGACTTTCCGTCCAACAACGGCGTCCACGTCGTCACCGAACGGCACTCGCAGTTCCTGATGGACTCCACCACCTACGGCCTCCCGCTGGAGCAGGGCGGCTACCGGATGTTGGTCGACTGGGCGACCAGGATCTCCAACGGGGGCGAGTTCGTGCACTCCGCGCCGTGGTCCGTGGGCGACCAGGGCCGCCGCAACGTCAGCCACGGCTGCATCAACCTCGCCCCCGGCTACGCGAAGTGGTTCCACGACACCGTGAAGAAGGGTGATGTGGTCATCGTCACCAACAGCGGCGGACCCGCGCTCCAGTGGTGGGACGGCTACGGCGACTGGCAGGTGCCGTGGGAGACCTGGGTGCTCGGCGGCCGACGCTGAGACGGCGGCCACTCCAAGCCCACGCCGCGTCAGTCACCCCCGCAGCGGTCAACGCAGCGGTCAACGCAGTGGTCAACCCCGAGTCGCCCACACCTGGGCCGGCCACCGCCGAGGATCAACCGACGCCGGAGACACCGACAACGGCGAAGGGCCCCGGATCTCTCCGGGGCCCTTCGCCTGGGGTGAGTGACGGGATTTGAACCCGCGACACCTGGGACCACAACCCAGTGCTCTACCGACTGAGCTACACCCACCATGCTGTCCTCGGCTTCTCGCCGTGGCGCCGGCATATCGTAGCGCGTCGGGTCGCGAGATCAGAAATCGCCCCGCCGATCAGGGGGTCGCGGCCGTCTCACCAGGGGTTTCCCGCTCCCGCGCGCGGTCGCGCTCCAGCAGCTCGGCGGCCACCGCCTGCGCCTCCTCACTGCTCGGCCCCGGCTGCGGGACGAACGCGGTGCGCCGGTAGTAGGCCAGCTCCCGGATGGACTCCTTGATGTCGGCCAGCGCCCGGTGCGCCAGTCCCTTCTCCGGCTGCGCGTAGTAGATGCGCGGGAACCAGCGCCGGCACAGCTCCTTGATCGAGGAGACGTCCACCATCCGGTAGTGCAGGTGGGCGTCCAGCTTGGGCATGTCGCGGGCGATGAACCCGCGGTCGGTCGCGATCGAGTTGCCTGCCAGCGGCGCGGTGCGGGAGTCGGGGACGTATCGCCGGATGTAGTCGAGGACGAGCTGCTCGGCCTCGGCGAGGGTGACCGTGGACCGGCGCACCTCCTCGGTGAGACCCGAGCGGGCGTGCATGTCGCGCACCACGTCCGGCATGGTGTCCAGCACCGCGTCGTCGGCGTGGATCACGACGTCGACCCCGTCCCCGAGGACGTTGAGGTCGGCGTCGGTCACCAGCGCGGCGATCTCGATCAGGGCGTCCTTGGCCAGGTCCAGCCCTGTCATCTCGCAGTCGATCCACACCAGACGGTCGTTCACCCGCGCGAGCCTAGCCCGCCGCCCACCGGCGGGCCCCCGTCACCGTGGCGGTTGGTGTGCCCGCCGTCACGATTTACGGTGCCCGGGGGAGACGGAACCGCCGTTCGAGGGAAGGTGGGGGTGGCCGAGCAGCAGCGCCCTCGGACCACCCCGGACCACGCCTTCGGGTGATCTTGCGTTCCTCCCGGGTGATCCGGCCGTCGGGGGAACCGACCCGTCCCCCGGCGGCCGGCCGATCACCCCGCTACCAGGTCACCGGCAACGAGCGCACGCTGTAGAACGGCGTCTCGAAGTGGAACGGGATCTCCGCCAGCGGGACGGTCACGCGGAGGTCAGGGGCCCGCCGCACCAGCGCCCGCAACGCCAGGGACATCTCCAGCCGCGCCAGGTGCTGCCCGATGCACTGGTGCACCCCCCACCCGAACGTGAGGTGCCCCTTCGCCGAGCGGCACACGTCCAGCCGGTCGGCGTCGACGAACCGCCCCGCGTCCCGGTTGGCCGAGGACAACGACACGATCACGCCCTCGCCCGCCCTGATCAGCCGCCCACCCAGCTCCACGTCCTCGGTGACGGCGCGCACCAGCCCGTGCTGCGTCAGGCCCAGGTAGCGGAGCAGCTCGTCGACGGCGGCGTCGACCCGTTCCGGCTCGGCGACCAGCCGCTCCCACTCCGCGCGGTGTTCGAGCAGCGCCAACACCGACAGCGAGATGGCGTTCGCCGTGGTCTCGTACCCGCCGACCAGCAGTAACACCGTCATCCCGACCAGCTCGTCCCTGCTGACCTCCCCGGTCCGCAGGTACCGCGTGACCAGTCGGCTGACCAGGTCCTCGCCCGGGTCGCGGTCCTTCGCCGCGATCAGCTCGGCGAGGTAGGACTCCAGCTCGCCGAGCGCGGCCCTGACCTCCTCCGCCGGCAGCGACCGGTCCAGGTGCCGCCGGCTGCGGCTGGTGAAGAACTCCCGGTCGGCGTAGGGGACGCCGAGCATCGCGGCCGTCACCTGGGTGGGGATCGGCAGGGCGAAGCCGGCCACCAGGTCCGCCGGCCGGGCCGAGGCGAGGAACGCGTCCAGGCACTCCTCGACGATCCGCTCGACCCGGGGCCGCCACACCTCCATCCTGGCCGCGGTGAAGTCGTGGGCCAGGATCCGGCGGTACCGGGTGTGCAGCGGCGGGTCGGTGACCAGGAAGCTGCCCGGCGCCGCCTTCCGGTCGACCACCGGCCGCAACTGCGGGTAGCCGGGCCGGCTCGGGTCCGAGCTGAACGTCGCCGGGTCGCTGAGCACCCGGCGCACGTCCGCGTAGCGGGTCACCAGCCAGGCGCGTTGGCCGTGCCGCAGCCGAACCGGGGTGACCGGGTCGTCGGCCCGCAGCCGCGCGTACTCGGTGGGCGGGTCGAAACCCGGGCGCCGGGCCATGGGGAAGCGGGGCAGGTCGTCGGCGGGATCAACAACGGGCTGGGCCATCGGATCGCCTCTCCCGGTCAACGTCGAGGGGGGACCCTCACGACGTTTCCAGGAACGGCCGCAGCAGACCAGGGACGGCCTCGTCCGCCAGCGCCACCCCGTCGCCGAGATCGACGTCGGTGACCTCGTACGCGCCCTCGCCGGCCGCGGTCACCGCGCTCAGCGTGACCAGCCCGGACAGCCGCTGGAACGGCGACTGCCGCATCCGCCAGCCGACGATGCCCGTGCGCTGCAAGGCCACCGTCTGCCGCACCAGCGACCCCGACCGCACCACCAGGTAGCGCTCGGTCAGCGCGTGCCCGAGGTTGCGGTAGCGGTCCAGGCCGAGCAGGACCGCGACCGGCAGCAGCGCCAGCGCCACCCAGCACGGCCAGTACGGCACGTGGCCCGTGGCCGCGCCCACGCCGAGGGCGGCGGCGAGCGCCAGGACCGGCACGACCGCCCGCACGAGCCGCCGACGCCGCGCGATCCGGGGGTGCCGGCGCAGCCGGACCGTCGTCGGCGCGGTCTCCACGGCCAGGACCGTGGCCGCGACGTCGTGCGCGTCGCCCCTGGGCGCGGGCGGCAGCAGCGTGTCGCTGCCGGCCCCGGTGCCCAGGCCGGTCGCGACCGCCGCGCACTTCGCGCCGCCACCGGCCCGCAGCAACAGCGGCTCGCTGATCCGCACGCCCCGGAGCCGGTCCTCCTCCAGCGAGACCGACCGCGTGGTCAGCAGTCCCCGGCGCACCCGGAGGGTGGCGTCGGACTCCCGGGTGAGCGTGAAGCCCCAGAACTGGACCAGGTACAGCACCATGGCGCCGGCGGTCAGCACGACCAGCAGGACCACGACCACGATGGCGATGATCAACGGCAGCGGGGTGCGCTCCAGCCACTGCGCCACGGCTCGCAGCGGGCCCAGGTGGACCGGGTCGACGTCCAGCTCGTTGAGCACCTGGAAGGCGGTGCCGGTCAGCGCGCCCATCGCGGCCAGCCCGGACAGGGTCAGCGGCGCGAACCGCAGCCAGCCCGGCCGGAACGCCGCCAGCACCTCGCCGGGCTCGGCCTCCGCTGGCGTCTCCTGTTCCGGCGTCGCGGCCTCGGCGCCCGCGGTGGCCGCCGTGCCCGGCGTGCGGCGCAGGAGCACCTGCCGCAGGTGCTCGGCCTCGGCCGCCGAGACGGCGTCGAGCGTCAGCTCGTCCTCCTCGCCGACCTTGTCGTTGCGGCCGGTGCCGACCTTGACGACGCTCAGCCCGAACAGCCGGTGCACCACGTCCGACGTGGCGTCGACCGTGCGCAGCCGGTCCCTGGGCACCGAGCGCTGCTGCCGGAAGAACAGGCCGGAGTGCAGCTCCACGTGCGTCTCGCTGATCCGGTACCGGGTGGTCGCCCACCGGATCACGCCCGCGACCACGAGCAGCCCGCCGCCGGCGAGCGCCGCCCACAGCTTCCACCGGTCCGTTCCACCGACGACCAGCACCAGCACCGCCGGGAGGAGCAGCTTGCCGGCCTCGGTGATCGGTTTGACCGCGAGCATCCTCGGGTCGAGCCGACGCCAGTCCTGTTGGGCGGGGTCCACCCACTCCCTGGCGGGCGGCATCGGCGGCAGGTCCAGCGGCGGACCGCCGGCGGACGAGCCGGGCGCGACGGGCGCGGGTGGAACCGGCCCGGGCGCGGCCGGCCCGGGCGCGGCCGGGCCGGACGTGATCGGGCCGGACGTGATCGGGCCGGGTGTCGTCGGATCGCCGGGAGTGGTCACGTCGCATCACCCCGCGTCGCCTGCGTGGCCGCGGTCAGCTCCTCCACCAGCCGCTGCGCCACCTCCAGGTCGAGGCCGGGGATCTCCAGCGGGCCGGCGGCCGAGGCCGTCGTGACGGTCACCGTGGCCAGCCCCAGCATCTGCTGGAGCGGCCCCCGCTTGGTGTCGACGGTCTGGATCCGGGAGAGCGGCGCCACCCGCCAGTCCTGCACGAACCACCCGGTCCGGGTGTAGACGGCCTCCGGCGTGGCCTCCCACCGGTGCACGCGGTACCGCCAGCGGGGGATCACCACGCAGCCGACCGCGCCGAGGACGGCCGTGGCGATCGAGGTCCCCACCAGCGTGGGGCGCCCGGCGTCCCAGAAGAACATGGCCACGAGTTGGGGGACCAGCAACAGGACCGTCCCGATCAGCTCCTCCACCAACCACCAGGTCACCGCCTTGCGGCTGACGCGGTGTCGTGGCGCCCGCAGGCGTGGTCGGGCCGCCCCCGTCTCCCCGTTCGGTCTCACGCCTTCAGGGTCGCAGCCAACCGCGCAATCAGGTAACGACTGGCCGGGGCGGTCCAGACGAGGGTGACGGAGGTGACAATAATGCGGGAAGTCTTGTCAACCCTCTCCTGCGATGGGCTGCCGTGGCACGCGAAACGACTGACAACAGAGGCCCGGGAAAGTCATCCGCGATGACCGCGCGGCCCACCGCCGGTTTCGGCGACCGGCTGCGGGCGTTGCGGCTGCGGCGCGGGCTGGCGCAGAAGGACCTGGCGGGACCCGGCGTCTCCACCAGCTACGTCTCCCGGCTGGAGTCCGGGGAGCGGGCGCCGTCCCCGCAGGTGGTGGCCCATCTGGCCGCCGCGCTCGGGGTCGAGCCGGCCGAGCTGGTCGGCCGTGCCCCCGCGGTCGAGCAGCGGCAGGCGCTGCTGTGGTGCGAGGCCGTGCTCGCCCACCGCGACGGCGAGACAGCCCGCGCGGTGTCCCTGCTCGACGAGCTGGGCGGCGTGGCCGAGGAGCCGATGTTCGGCTGGAGCGTGCGCTGGACCAGGGCCGCGCTGCTGGCCAGGGGCCAGGAGCCGGAGCGGCTGATCGTCGCCACCGAGGAGCTGCTGGACTCCTGGTCGCCGGGCGCCGCCGTGGACGCCCTGGTCGAGGTCATGCGGGCGGCCGCGTTGCGTCAGCTCGGGCGGACGGCCGAGGCCGTGCACGCGGTGCGCACGGCCGTCGCGTTGACCGAGGACCCGCAGGACCCGCTGACCGCGGCCACCCACCTGCGCTGCCTTGTGGCGTTGTGCAGCGAGCTGGCCAGGGCCGCGCGGCTCGCCGAGGCCGAGGAGGCCGTGCAGCAGCTCGCGCTCGCCCTGCGCGACGCCGAACCCGACCGGGTCGCGGTGTCGGGGTGGTGGGTCAAGGCGCAGGTGGAGGACCGGCTGGGTCGACGCGCCGAGGCCAGCGAGTCCATCGCGACCGCGCAGCGCCTGCTGGACAGCGTCGACGTCGAGCCCCAGTTCCGGCACCGGGTGAGCCTCGCGGCGGTGGCGATCGGGCTGCGCGCCGAGGAGCCCGAGGTCGCCGAGCTGACCAGGGTCCTCAACGGCGTCGCCGCCTCCGTCGCGCCCCGCTCCCAGCTCGCGGCGCAGGTCGACGCCCTGCGCGGCGAGATGGCGCTGCGCACGGGCGACGCGCGGGCCGCGTGGGACCTGGCCGGCCGGGCGTTGGAGGTGGGGACGCTCGACCACGAGGACGAGCTGCGCTGCCGCGTCCTGTTGGTGCGCGCGGCGGTGGAACTGGCCGACGCCGAACGGCTGCGCGAGGCGCGTTCCGAGCTGGCGGACCTGTTGGAGCGCCTCGGGTCGGTCAGCATCGACCCGGCGTTGTGGCGCAACGTGGCGCAGTTGGCGTTGCGGGCGGTCGTGCCGGGCCGGAGCGACTGACCCCGGCGACCCCGGCCCGGCACGCGTGCACCCGGTTCAGCCGGCGTGGCCGAGGACGGGGTAGTGGTCGGAGTAGTCGGTGTAGGAGTACTCGCGGAACCAGGACCTGACTGTCCACTTCGGACTGTGGATGGCGGTGGCCTCGTTCGTCCACGTCGCCGGCGCGGGATGCCCGTTGAGCGGCAGCACGTAGTCCAGCCGCTGCGGCTCCTGCCCCGGGTACTGCGCGGCCGTGACCGAGTTGGTGCGCGGGTCCCAGGAGAACGGGTGGCCGGTGAACGAGGGGCGCCGGGCGTCGAGCGCGGCCAGCGTCCGGTCGAGTTCCGCGGTGCCGGCCACGACGTTCAGGTCGCCGGCGACGAGGACGGGCTCGTCCGCCGGCACGCGCCGGTCGTCGAGGAAGCGCCGGATCTCGCGGACCTGCCCTGCGCGCACGGCGGCGGCGTCGCCGCAGGCCCCGTCCTCGGCCTGGAGGTGGGTGCCGACCACGTGCACCGGTCCGGCCGGCGAGGCCAGACGGGCGTAGACGAACCCCTTCTGCGCGAGCGCGTCGGCCCCGCACCCCTCGGCGAACACGTGTTGCCGGCGTTCGGTGATCGGCCACCGGCTGATCACGCTCACCCCGCCGTCCTCGGGCGTGAGGTCGGAGTACCGGCCGGTCGTGCCGTCCCATCCGGCGCGGGAGCGGCCGAGCACCGGCGTCTGGTGCGGGTAGTCGGCGGCGAGGCCGCGCAGTAGCCGGGCCGAGGCGTCGTTGTCGAACGCCTCCTGGAGCACCACGACGTCCTGGCCGCGGAGGACGCCCTGCGCGGCGATCAGGTCGGCGCGCTGTTCCTGGCCCCAGTTCGGGTAGAGCCCCCTGGACAGCAGGAAGACGTTGTAGGTGGCGACGCGCGGGGCGGGGGCGGGCCCGGCCGGCGCCGCCGAGGCCGGGACGGCGGTCAGGGTGGCGGTCAGCCCCATGCCGACCGCGACCACCAGCGACGTGAGGAAGCTTCGTCTTCGCATGGCCGGATGGTCGCGGTCGGCGGGGGCCGGCGCGTCACGATCGTTCGTCGAACGGGTGAACGCGCGGTGTCGGGCGCCGGTTTACGGGTCGGGCCACTCGATGCCGCAGGTGTGGTGGTCGGGATCGGGGGAGCCGGGCGCGCAGTGCGGGTCGCTGACGGTGGGGGGCGCGGTCGGCCCGGTGGCGGCCGCCGTGACCGAGGGCGCCACCGTCGTCAGGACGCCGAGCGCGAGCGCGGCGACCGCCAGCAGGGGGGCAGCGGGATGTCGGCGCATCTCGATTTCCGTTTCGTCGGGGGTGTTGGCAGGGATGGGGAAACACGCGTGGGGTGGTGACCCGCGTCGGTGGCCGTTCCCGTCCGCCCGCCTCTCTTGACCGGGCGTGGCCGGAGATGCTCCGGGAAGCTCGGGGAGGCCCCGAGAGACTCCAGGAGGCACCGAGAGGCACCGAGAGACATTGACAGCGCGGTGTCGATTTCCTGACACATAACTGTCACGAAGAAGCGGAGGGGAAGAGCGTGCCCGCGACCCTCGCGGTCTCCCGGACATGCCCACCTCGCAGGTCACCGGTTGTCCATGCGCGTATGCAGAAGGTAGTTGACGGTCCTTCCGGTGCCAAGCCGTCGGGGAGGCGGTTATCCCTCGGTGAGCTTGTTCGTCACGGTCCGCTGTGGTGTGTGGACCTGGACACACACTGTCGCTCCGGGATCGTTTGGCAATTGCCACCGCCACCGCCGCCGCCCGCGTGAGTGACGGGAGTCCCCGCTTCGGCGGCACCCGGACGGTTCGCCGCGTATTCACGCCGTGATGGGCGGCGTGGGCGATCGGCTAAGGCAATTCTTTGTCAAGTCTTGTTGTCATCGCGGGCCCGGTGATAGCTTTTGCACGGCAAGGTTGGTCAACAAGATGACAACCCGCCGTGGGACGAAGGACCCCCGGCGGCCGGCGCGGGGGCCGCACGGCTCCCCACCGCGTCGACCGGGTCACCAGACCTGCTCCGGGGGCGCTGCCGCTGGCGGCGGCCGGCAGCGCCCCCGGAGTGGGCCAGCAGTCCCGTCCGGCCTGCTCCAGGCAGCGGCGCCTGGCGCGGCTCCCCTCGCCCCCGCCGTCCGGCCCCACCGGCCCCAGGGCCGCTGACGGTGGCGCCGAGCGCCCGGTTGGGAGCCTGCCCCTCCCAACCTCCCGCTCCCACCGGGCGCTCATCACCTCCTCCGGGTCTCGACGGGTTCCGACCGGCCGCGGTCGCCCTCCTCGCTCGCGCGGAGCCTTCGCGTGTCAGATTCCAGTCATGCCCGAGTGCGTGACGCTCCCCCGACCGAGCGCCCCCCGCGCGGCGGAGCGGGGCGCTGCCCGGTCAGGCGCTGGGCTCGGTCAGGCGCTGGGCTGGGGTCAGGGACCGGGGTCCTGGTCGGGGATCAGGGACGGGGAAGCTCCCGCTTGAGCACCTTGCCGGTGGCGTTGCGCGGCAACGCGTCGAGGAACACCACGTCCCGGGGCACCGAGAACCGCGCCAGGTGGGCCCGCACGTGGTCGCGGATCGCGGACTCGGTGAGGGCCACACCCTCCGCCGCGACGACGTAGGCCGCCAGTCGCTGGCCGTACTCCTCGTCGGGCACGCCGACCACGGCGGCCTCCCGCACCCCGGCCAACCCGGCGAGCAGGTCCTCGACCTCGCGGGGGTACACGTTCTCCCCGCCGGAGACGATCATCTCGTCGTCGCGGCCGACCACGAACAACAGCCCGTTCTCGTCGAGGTGGCCCACGTCGCCGGTGGCCATCATCCCCGCGCGGACCTCCTTGCCGGAGCCGTTGGTGTAGCCGTCGAAGAGCATCTCGTTCGCGACGAAGATCCGGCCGGGCCGCCCGGGCGGCGTCGGCTCGCCGTCCTCGTCGAGCACGGCGAGCCGGGTGCCCCGAGGGGGACGGCCGGCGGTGCCCGGGGCCGCCATCAGCTCGTCGGGAGTGGCGATGCTCGCCCACGACACCTCGGTGGAGCCGTAGAGGTTGTAGAGCACCCGTCCGTACTCCTCCTGGAACCGCACCGCCAGCGGCCCCGGCAACGCCGAGCCGCTCGACGCCACGACCGAGAGCGAGGACGTCGACCACCGGGAGCGCTCGCCCACCGGCGTCTCCAACAGCCGCTGCACCATGACCGGCACGACGAACCATGACGTGCACCGGTGCTCGTCGATCGCGCGGAGCGCCGCCAGGGGGTCGAACCGCCGGTGCAGCACCAGGGTCGAACCCAGCACCAGGGCGAGCTGGAACGCCGCCAGGCCCCAGGTGTGGAACAGGGGCGCGGAGACGAGCATCGGCTCGCCGGCGCGCAGCGGGATGCGGGAGAGCACGGACGCGGCGGGCGCGAGGCTCGGCGGCTCCGGCCGGCGCGCGCCCTTGGGCGTCCCCGTGGTGCCGGAGGTGAGCACGATCATCCGTCCCCGTGGTGGGCGGGGCAGCGGATCGGACGGGCTGTCCGCCACGAGCTGGTCGAGCGTCGTGCTCCTGGTCGTCCCCTCGACGGCGGCGATGATCCGCCGGACGCCCCGGGGAGCCCTGGCCAGCAGGGGCCGGAACTCGGCGTCGGCGACGACCGTCACCGCTCCCTGGTCCCGGAGCACCGCCGCCGTCTGGGTGACGGACAGCCCGGTGTTCAGCAGCACCACGTGCGCGCCGATCTTCGCGCACGCCACGACCGTCTCCACGAAACCCCGGTGGTTGCGGCACAGCACCGCCACGCGGTCACCCGGCCGCACGCCCGAGCCGAGCAGGCCGTGGGCGAGCCGCGTGGTGCGCTCGTCCAGTTCGGCGAAGCTCACCGCGCCCCACTCGTCGATCACGGCCGGACGCGACGGGTGCCGTGCCGCCCCGATGGCGTAGCCGCCGGCCGGGGTGAGACCCCAGCGCAGGAACCCCCTGGCGACGCCGAGCAGACGGTCGGGGCGCATCGGCGCGACGACGCGACAGCGGGCCAGGGTCACCAACGTCATCGCCTGCGCCGCCGCCTGGTCGCGCAGGCCCGCCCCGGGCGGTTTCGGCTGGGCCTGCTCCTCGCACCGCGCCGCCAGCGCGTCCAGCACACGGCGCGCCTGGAACCGCGACAACACGCCCACGGCGGTGTCCGCCAACCCCCGGCCGGGCGGCTCGGAGGAGAGGTGCAGCGACACCGCCGTCCGGTTGTCGTCCAGCGCGCGCGACACCCAGCGCACCCGCACCCGGGGGCCGGTCACCGAGGCCAGGACCAGCTCCTCGCCGGGCCGCTCGTCCACGACCTCGGCCAGCCCCTCCTGGCTGACGCCGCCCCACTGGAACCGGTAGGCGTAGCGCCGTTCCCCCTCCGCCGCCACGCTGGCGAGCGCGGGCAGGAGCCGGGGATAGGCGGTCGGGTCGGAGATCTCCGTCCAGACCCGCTCCACCGGAGCCGCGATGATCCGACGGGCCGCCACGCGCACCGGCGCTCACCTCACTTTCGGTCGGTCTCCCTCGGGGAGCTGTCGGGCAGGGCGCGGAACACCAGGTGCATCACCGCGTCGACCGCCTTCGGCGCGACCGCGTACGCCGCCTGCGCGACCGTGCCCAGCGGCCGGCTCACCCGCTTCGGCCGGCGCGTGAGCGCCTCGACGACCCACTGCGCGGCCTGTTCCGGG
The DNA here is from genome assembly GCF_024171885.1 of Streptoalloteichus tenebrarius. Lineage (GTDB taxonomy): Bacteria > Actinomycetota > Actinomycetes > Mycobacteriales > Pseudonocardiaceae > Streptoalloteichus > Streptoalloteichus tenebrarius. The sequence continues at coordinate 22,496 of NZ_JAMTCP010000061.1, forward strand.
GTGGCGGCGGGGAAGCGCTCGTAGAGCACGGTCGGCTTGATCATCGGCGTGCGCACCAACGGCATCAGGACGGTCGTGAAGGTGATCCCGGCGCCGAGCAGCTCGGCCGCGGCCACCCGGCTGAACGCGTCGAGCGCGGCCTTGGACGCCAGGTAGGCGGAGTAGCGGGGCGAGCCGACCTGGAGCCCCTGGGTGGAGATGTTCACGACGTGGCCGAAGCGGCGCGACGCCATGTGGGGGAGCAGCCCCAGCACGAGTCGGACGGGCCCGAAGTAGTTGATGGCCATGGTGCGCTCGAAGTCGTGCAACCGGTCCCTGGACTGCCGCAGCGGGCGGCGGATCGACCGGCCGGCGTTGTTGACGAGCATGTCGATGCCGCCGCCGTCGGCGGTCTGGTCGGACACCATCCGCTTCACCAGCGCGTCGACCGCCTCCCCGTCGGTGAGGTCGCAGGGGTAGCAGTGGGCGACGCCGCCGTCCGCCTCGATCTCCGCGCGCACCCGCTCCAACTCCTCGGCCCGGCGCGCGACGAGCAGCGGGACGGCGCCGAGCCGGGCGACGGCCAGCGCGGTCGCCCTCCCGATCCCCGAGGAGGCCCCGGTGATCACGATCCGCCGGCCGACCAGCGGGCCGTCGGGGTGGGGCCGGCGGGCCCGGTTCGGGTCCAGCCGCTCGGCCCAGTACCGCCACAGGACGTCGGCGTAGTCCGACAAGGGCGGCACCCTGAGCCCGGAGCCCGCGAGGGCCTTCCTGGTGCGCGTGTCGTCGAAGACGCTGGGGAAGCTCATGTGCCGGACCACCTCGACGGGAATCCCGATCTCGTCGAGCAGTCGTCGCGTCGACAGGGAGCGGGGGAGCCGCCGTTCGACGGCCCCGCCCACGGCGGCGACCGGCCGCGACACCGCGCGGGCCGCGCGCGCCAGGGGATCGCCCCACCACGACGGGGCCGCCGTCACGCGCGGCGCGCCCGCTGCCGCCGCCCACGCGTCGTAGACCTCGGTCAGCGGCTGCGGCCTCGGGTTGACGAGGTGGAAGGTGCTGCCCGACGGCTGGTCGGCGTGGATCAGGTGGTCCATGGCGTCGACGACGTAGTCGACCGGCACGATGTTGGTCGCGCCCAGCTCCGGCACGACCAGCGGCAGCAGCCGGGTCAGCCGGGGGAGCGGCCCCAGCCGGGCGAGCGCGGCGAAGAGCGGGAAGAAGAAGTAGGGGCCGTCGATCTTGTCCATCTCGCCGGTCCGGGAGTCCCCGACGACCACCGAGGGGCGGTAGACCCGCCACCGCACCCGGTCCTGGCTCCTGACCAGCCGCTCGGCCGCGAACTTCGTGGCGTGGTACGGGGTGGGGAAGCCCTGGCCCGTGTCGAGGTCGTCCTCGGTGAACCGGCCCCGGTGGTCGCCGGCCACGGCCACCGAGGACACGTGGTGGAACCACCCGGCGCCGAGGTCGGCGGCCAGGTCGAGCAGGTGCGCTGTTCCGTCCACATTGGACCTGCGGTTGGCCTCCTCGTCGGCCGTCAGGTCGTACAGGGCGCCGAGGTGCACCACGTGGTCGACGCCGCGCAGCGCGGCCCGGTCGTGCTCGGCGAGCCCGAGCCCCTGGCGGGTCAGGTCGCCGACCACCTCGACCAGCCGCTCGCCGCCCGGCCACTCGGCGGCCAGCCTCGCCAGTCGCGCGCGGGACCCCGGCCGCACCAGCACGCGCACCGTCGGCTGGTCGGGTCGGCCGAGCAGTCGCCCGACCAGCCGTCGCCCGATGAAACCGGTCGCCCCGGTCACGAAGTACGTCGCCACCGCCGCCTCCTCGCCCCGGATACTGCCACTTCCTACTCGCGAGTAGGAAGAGCCTGGAGCGAATTGCTACTTTTCAGTAGGTAACGGCGGTGCGGCGGGCCGCCCGAGACGGCCCGCCTGTCACACCAGGACGAACACCGCGCGGGACGGTCAGTCCGCCTCGCTGGCGGCGGCCAACACCGCCTCCCGCAACGCGGCCCGTAACCGCCCGACCGCCAGCGGCGCCAACACCAGCGCCTCGCCCGACGGCGGCACCAGCACCACCTGGCCCTGCCGGACCGCCACCCTCAGGTCACGGCGTCGTCCCGCGCCGTCCCGGCAGCTCACCGACCACTTCCTGTCGTCGCTCACGTCCCCCGGCCTCCCGCCTGTCCGCGTCCGCCTCATCACACGGGCGCCCGCCATCGCGGGACGACCCGAGGGAACCACCATGACGACGCCGAGCCGGAAATCCCCCGAATTGGGCCAAGCGGCCGACAGCGCGCGACCACTAGCGTCGGCTGGACGGGCTCGCCCTGATCTCGGGAGGACGCGATGACGCAGCCGAGGCGGATCGTGATCATCGGGGCCGGCCTCGCCGGCGCCTCCGCGGCCGGCTCCCTGCGGGACAACGGGTACGAGGGTGAGGTGCTGCTGCTCGGCCAGGAGCCCCACCGGCCCTACGAGCTTCCCCCGCTCTCCAAGGGACTGCTGCTCGGCCAGGTCGACGAGCCCGACTGGGTCCACGAGCCCGACTACTACGACACCCACGGCATCGAGCACCGCCGCGGCGTCACGGCCGTCCGGCTGCGCCCCGGCGACCGCGCGGTGGAGACCGACGACGGCGCGGAACTCCACTACGACCTGCTCGTGCTCGCCACCGGGTCCCACCCCCGCGTCCTCGACGTCCCCGGCGCCGACCTGCCGGGAATCCGCACGCTGCGGACCCTCGACGACTCGCTCGCGCTCCGCGAGGATCTGCGCCGCCGCCCCCGCGTCGTGGTCGTCGGCGCCGGGTGGATCGGCTGCGAGGTGGCCGCGGCGGCGCGGTCCCACGAGGCCGAGGTCACCGTCGTCGCGCCAGAACGGCTCCCGCTGGCGCGCGTGCTGGGGGAGCGGATGGGCGAGGTGTTCCGCGACCTGCACGCCGACCACGGCGTGACCTGGCGTCTGGGCACCGGGGTGGCCGGGTTCGTCGGCGGGGACGCGGTCCGGGCGGTGCGGCTGGCCGACGGGACCGAGCTGCCCGCCGACCTCGTCGTGCTCGGCGTCGGCGCCGCGCCCCGGCTGACCCTGGCCAGGGACGCGGGCCTGGCCCTGACCGACGAGGTCCCCGGCGGCGGGGTCGCCGTCGACGAGCGCCTGCGGACCTCCGCGCCCGAGGTCTACGCGGTGGGGGACATCGCCGCGCACCTCCACCCCCGCTACGGCCGACGCGTCAGGACCGAGCACTGGGCCAACGCCAGGGAACAGGGCAGGCACGTCGGCCAGGTCCTGCTCGGCGCGTCCGAGCCCTTCCAGGCCACGCCCTACTTCTTCACCGACCAGTACGACCTCGGGATGGAGTACCGGGGGCTGGCCGACCCCGAGGACGAGCTGGTGGTGCGCGGGGACCCGGCCTCGCGCGAGTTCATCGCGTTCTGGCTGCGGGACGGGCACGTGCACGCCGCGATGAACGTGAACGTGTGGGACGACGGCGACGCGCTCCAAGCCCTGGTCGACAACCGGGCACCCGTCGTCGTCGAGGACCTCCAGGAGGCCGACCTCCCCAGCCTCATCCCCTGACGGGCGCTCATCATCCTCGGAACACGTGTGGGGTGCGGTCGACCGGATTCCGCACGCGCATGCGTACCCCCTTCGCCGGACCTTTCCTGCCGCGCCGGAACCGACCCGGGTAGACGTAGCGGGGGAGTTTCTCGTGGAGCGGCCGGGCGATCGCCTCACGGAACAACTGGGCCGCGTCGACCTGGTTCGTCCACAGGAACAGCGCGGTCACCGACACCAGGGCCACGTGCACCGCGTCCGCGCTCTTGATCGACTCCGGGTCGCCGAGGATGCGGAGGACGACGGACACGAATCCGAGGATGAACACGGCCCCCGCTTTCCTCGCGTGCGCCCACAACCTGCTCCGCGTCGCGGGGGGAATGAAGAAGAGGAGTGCGATGTACGCCAGAGCGGCGGTCCTGCACGCGGGTATCAGCATGAGTGTGAGGCTCACGCCGAGGAAGGCGTTCCCCTCGGTGACAGCGGCCACGACGCTGATCGCCAAGGTCCACGCGGAGACGAGCAGATCCACGACCAGCAGGACGGAGCGCGCCCGGAACGGCCTCCGCGCCTGGTGGAGCAGGCGGTACCTGTGTCCGTATCGGCTCACTCGCCCGCGGTGGAACCAACGGAGCGGCTTGCGGTTCGTGGACATGCGAAGTGGTGGACCGTCAGGTAAGCGCAGATCACGGCGGGATGGCTGAGCGCACATGTCGGGAAAGGCTAGAACGGAATGCCGTGCGATCGGCCGAAAATCCCGTCGATACCTGGTTTCTGGTGATCCCCGGTTGCTCCGGTTCGGGTGCGGTGCGAGAACGTCGCCTAGGTGTGTGGTCCCGAGAGGTTGCGAACGGCCCGACACGTGGCCGGATGATCGTGGCATGAGGGAGGGTCTCCGGGTTCGGTGAGGATTGCGACATCACCCACCGAGCCACAGCAGGCCCTCATTCCTCACGCTCACGCCCCGCTGACCGGGTTGGGCCGGCTGCGTCCTGCCCGGTGCGTCATGGGCGACGGATGGCCGCTTCGCGTGACCGCGTAACGCTTCCCGGTCGTCAGCACCGAGCGGCCACAAGGGGCCGGTCGCTACCGCGACGAGGACCCGGCAGGCATGACCGACCGGCCCTCACGCCCGCACACCAGCGCCGCGCATCGGGTCCTCGTGCGCGACGGCCTGGCCCGGCCTTCGGCGCCTGGACCGGGCCACCAGCGAGCCGTTCCGCCGCGACGAACACCACACGCCCGGCGACCCGGCGCACGTCGACATCACGGAATTGGGCGACATTCCCGCCGGCGGCGGTCACCAGGGTCCTCGGACGCGAACGGGGCCTGCGCCACCGTTCCGCGCACCGCGGTCGCGTTCTGGGGCCGGGCACCGGCGTTCTTCGCCGCCGCCGGCATCACCGTGGCACGGGTGCTGACCGACAACGGCGCCTGCTACCGCTCACACGTGTGGCGGGACTGCCTGGCCACGAACGGGATCGTCCACCACCGCACCCGCCCGCGCCGGCCAGGAGACC
>NZ_JAMTCP010000062.1 GCF_024171885.1 Streptoalloteichus tenebrarius
ATTCGCCATTACTCAGCCACGACCATTCTTCGCGACCAATTCCCCTTTCGAGGAATTGACGGGGCACGGTTGGAGGTAGGTGGTGTGCCGCGCCCCGGCGTGGCCGGTCCTCGTCGAGGGCCTGGGCGAGGTGGCCGACGGCCCCGTCCCGCGCCCGTGCTGGCGGCCATCGGGTCTGCGAACACGGTCTGGCGAGCACTGAGCCCGAGGAACACCAGGTCTGGCGAACACCAGGTCTGGCGAACACCAGGTCTGGCGAACACCAGGTCTGGCGAACACCAGGTCTGGCGAACACCAGGTCTGACGAACACGTCGCCCCGGCAGGAGCGTCGTCCCGGGCCCGTCCTGAACCGTGGAACGGGAGTGGCCCGCACGCCCCCCGAGAGCGTGCGGGCCAGGGCCCCTGATCCCCGACATCAGGAGCCGGTCTTCTCCCCCATCGTGTTGACGACCGACGAGACGATCGCCGTCCAGCTCGTGACCGCCCCGACCGGCACGTTGCCCTCGGCCTTCGTGGCGACCCCGCGCTCGCCGATCACGTCGCCCGTCTCCGGGTCGAAGATCAGGTCGTTCCGGGTGGCCCCGTCACCCCGGCTGACCGCGATCCCCTTCCGACCCTCCAGGTTCGCCGCGTCGTCGACGATCCGCATCCCCGGGATCTTGGCGGCGGCGCGGAACAGGGCGGCTCGCAGGTCGGCCGGCACCCGGCCGGTGCGCAGCACGTCGCGGACGTAGACGAACGCCTCCTCGTCCGGTCCGGGCCCCTTCCCCTGGGAGTCCTGGTAGATCTTGTCCAGCAACTGCTGCGGGTCACGCGGGAGCTTCGCGAAGAACTCCGGGGTCGGGTCCGCCCAGCCACCGTCCCCCTGACGGGGAGTCGGGTCCTCCTTCTTCCCCTCGGGCAGCGGCACGAGCTTGCCGTCCGGCATCTCCTTGAAGGCGGGCTCGCCCCGGTAGAACTGGCCGCCCTTGGCGCGCCGCACCTCGATCAGGGAAGGCTGCGACCGCCCCATCCCCTCCCGGAGCGCGGCCTCGTCCTCGGGGCGGAAGAACTTCCGCTCGGCGTTCCAGGTCCGCCGCATGAGCCACTCGCCGTGGAAGTCAGCGGGGATCCAGTACTCGATGACGCCCTTCTCCAGGTAGGTCACCCAGTCGAGCGGCTTCGCGCCCGACCGCTGGTCACCCGACGCACCCGTCTTCTTGACCTGGACGGTGGTCGAGTGCCACGCCGTGGTGCGCAGGTAGCGGAACTGGCCGGGCTTCACCTCCTGGTCCTTGGCCTTGATGGCCGCGTCCGCCGCCCTGTTGAGCAGCTCGGCGGCGCTCGCCGTGGCGCCCGGCGGGTTCTCGCCCATGAGAGTGGTCTGTGCCACCAGACCGCCCGCCACCAACGCCGACACCGCCGCGACGGCCGAGAGCCACCGCACGGCGCGCGAGCGGAGCCACCCCGACCGTCGCTCCGTCTTCTCTGGCTGCGTCCGCACCTCGGACAACGTCCTCACCTCCGGATCGCCTTCGGCGGCCAGGGCCGCCACCAACCGCTCGCGGGCCCTGGCGAGCGCCGCGTCACTCGTCCGAACGTCGGCGTGCAGCCGGGCGAGGGTCCGATCCAGCTCCTCGTCGCTCCACACCCGACGTGGCTCGTCCTCACGCATGGCCGTCCTCCGTCCGCTTCTTCCTGCCCTGCGTCCCGCCGCCAGCTCGGAGCCACCGCCGCACCCTGTGGAGACGGGAGCGCACGGTGCCCACCGGGATGCCGAGCGCCGCGGCGACCTCGTTGGAGTCCATGTCCCCCCACGAGGTCAGCAGCAGCACGTCCCGGTCGCCCTGCGCCATCTGCCCCAGCGCCTCGGCGAGCCGCCGGGTCCGCTCCTCGGCGTCCACCCGCTCGATCGCCCTGGTCTCGGGAGGTTCCGGCCGCTCGGCCTCGGCCCTGCCGTGGACCATGGCCGTGACCTGGAACCCCCGGATCTCCTGGCGGACGTGCCGGCGCAGGAGGTTCGTGGCGATCCCGAACAACCAGGCCCTGACGGGCGCTCTCGCCGGGTCGTAGTCGTGGCGTTGCCGCAGGGCGACCAGGAACGTCTCGGCGACCAGGTCGTCGGCCACGTGCTCGCCCACGCGCCGGGCCAGGTACCGGTGCAGTGGTCTGGCGTGCTGGTCGAAGAGCCGGCCGAACGCCTCGGCGGGGTCCTGGCCGGACAGGTCGGGGCGGTCGTCGCCCGTGGCGTCCTCGCCCCTCGGCCCGTCCCCGCCGGCGCGGTCGGTCATCGTCGTCACGTCCTCTCTTGCCCGGGGCGCCCCGCCGCGTTCACGGGGACTTCGACGGCGCGAACCACCGTCGCGGGGAGGACGGTTCGTAGACTCCCCCTCGGGAGGCGCACGACGGGGAGGGCCGACGTTGACTGAGCGCGCGCAGTCAGAGCTGCTGCGGACCACGTTGGCCCGGTTGGCTCCGGGCACGATGTTGCGGGACGGGCTGGAGCGCATCCTCCGGGGGCGCACCGGGGGGCTCATCGTCCTCGGCCACGACAACGCGGTGGAGTCCATCTGCGACGGCGGGTTCCGGCTCGACGTGGAGTTCAGCGCGACCCGCCTGCGCGAGCTGTCCAAGATGGACGGCGCGGTGGTGCTGTCCACGGACGCCACCCGCATCCTGCGGGCCAACGTCCAGCTCGTGCCGGACCCCACGATCCCGACCGAGGAGTCGGGGACGCGGCACCGCACCGCGGAGCGCACGGCGATCCAGACGGGCCACCCGGTGATCTCGGTGAGCCAGTCGATGAGCATCATCAGCGTGTACGTGGACGGCCGGCGGCACGTGCTCACCGACTCGGCCACGATCCTGTCGAGGGCGAACCAGGCGCTGGCGACGCTGGAGCGGTACAAGGCGCGGCTGGACGAGGTGACCCAGGCGCTGTCCGCGTTGGAGATCGAGGACTTCGTCACGCTCAAGGACGCGATGACGGTCAGCCAGCGGCTGGAGATGGTGCGGCGGATCGCCGACGAGATCGACGGGCACGTGGTGGAGCTGGGCGTCGACGGCCGGCTGATCGAGTTGCAGCTCGACGAGCTGGTGGGCGGCGTGGAGCTGGACCGCGAGCTGTTGGTGCGGGACTACCTGCCCGAGGACGGCTCGGTCGCCGAGGTCGTCGCCGCGCTGGACGAGCTGGACGGCACGCAGCTCCTCGACGTCGCCTCGGTGGCCAGGGCGTTCGGCTTCCCCGGGACCCCGGAGTCGTTGGACGAGCAGGTCAGCCCGAGGGGGTACCGGCTGCTGGCGCGGGTCCCCCGGCTGCCGGGCCCGGTGCAGCACCGGCTGGTCGAGCACTTCGGCTCGCTCCAGGCGTTGCTCGCGGCGACCGCGGACGACCTCAGGACGGTGGAGGGCGTCGGCGACACGCGGGCGCGGATCGTGCGGGAGGGCCTGTCGCGGATGGCCGAGACGTCGATCGTCGACCGGTACGGGTGATTGTCGACCGGTACGGGTGATTGACGAAGCGGCGTCACGCTGGCGCAGGGCCCTGACCAGCCAGTTCTCCCGCTCGGAGGGCGCTGCGGACGGCGTCATCCCCCCACCGAGGTGTGATGGGCGCGGGAGTTGTCCACAGGCACTCCAGTTGTCCACAGCTCAGCGTCACGGTGTTGTGACGCTTCGTGATGCCCGAGTAGGCTGGACGCGGGGTCGCCCCCCAGGGCGGGTGGGGGCTGTCCTGAGGGGGATGAGCAGGGCGGCGCGGGGAGAGCGGGCGCGTCGGATCCGAATGGCCTCGGGTGCCGCTCGCGAGCAGCTCTTCGTCGCATGGTGGCCTCGCCGCGGAGGCGCGGGCCGGGAGGCGAAGGCGGGTTCCGTCGCCGCTGGGTCCAGCCGGCCGACTTTCCTACACTGATCAGACGTACCGCCCGTCACCCTTTCGGGCGTCGGTGGTGGCGTGGGGGTTCACCCGATTCTCCCCGCCGAGGGGTGAGATTGTTCGTGCTCCCCTTGCCATCGCGTCCCACGAATGGGTTCCATCGAGCGGAACGACCCGCACGACAACCACACCTGGTCAGGACCGGCCCTCGGTCCCGACACCCTGCCGCACCTTGCGGCCAACCCCGCCCCACTGCCCCCCGGAGGTGGAGATGACCGCCATCGAAGAACTGCTCCAGCGCCACGCCCAGGCCAGCAACCTCGGCACCCCCACGATCCAGACGCCGATGCCGAGCATGCAGATCGCCATCGTGACCTGCATGGACGCCCGGATCAAGGTGTTCGACCTGTTCGGCCTCAAGCACGGCGAGGCGCACATCCTGCGCAACGCGGGTGGCGTGGTCACCGACGACGTCATCCGCTCGCTGGCGCTCAGCCAGCGCAAGCTCGGCACCCGGGAGATCATCATCGTCCAGCACACGCAGTGCGGGCTGTCAACGATCACCGATGACGAGTTCCGGGACGAGCTGGAGAAGGACAGCGGCCTGCGCCCCACCTGGGCGGTGGAGGCGTTCCGCGAGGTCAAGGACAGCGTGCGGCAGTCGGTGCAGCGGGCGCGCCGCAGCCCGTTCCTGCCGCACACCGACAACGTGCGGGGTTTCGTCCTCGACGTCACCACGGGCTCGCTGACCGAGGTGCTCTGACGCGGGCGCGGCGGCCTCCGGAGCGCCCGGGGGCCGCCGCGTCACCGCGTCACCACCGCGTCACCGTGTCACCACCGTGTCACCGTGTCACCGCGTCACCTGTCCTCGGGCTCCGCTCCCCGGGAGCGAGAGTGGGGGCGACCGCGTCAAGCCACCCTGTCGGGTGGCAGGATCGACGGCGTCATGACGAGCCCAGCCCTCGATCCCGACGTCCTGGTCGCCTGGTTCGACGCGTCCGCGCGCGACCTGCCCTGGCGCCGCCCCGAGTGCACGCCGTGGGGCGTGCTGGTCAGCGAGGTCATGCTGCAACAGACCCCGGTCGCCAGGGTCGAGCCGGTGTGGCACGAGTGGATGGCGCGCTGGCCCACGCCGTCCGCGCTGGCCGCCGCCAGCCAGGCGGAGGTGCTGCGGGCCTGGGGCAAGCTCGGTTACCCACGCCGGGCCCTGCGGCTGCACGCGGCGGCCACCGCGATCGCCGAGGAGCACGGCGACGTCGTGCCCTCGGACGTCGAGACCTTGCTCGCGCTGCCCGGCATCGGCGCCTACACGGCGAGGGCCGTCGCCGCGTTCGCCTACGGCCGTCGCTGCCCCGTCGTGGACACCAACGTCCGTCGGGTCGTGGCCCGCGCGGTCCACGGCGCCGGTGACGCCGGGCCGCCGTCCACCACCCGCGACCTGGCCGACGTCGAGGCCCTGCTGCCCGCCGACGAGCCCACGGCCGCCCGCTACTCGGCGGCGCTGATGGAGTTGGGGCAGGTCGTGTGCACGGCCCGCGCGCCCCGGTGCGCGGACTGCCCGGCGCTCGACGGCTGCGCCTGGCACCGCAACGGTCGGCCGGCGTACAACGGCCCGGCGAAGCCCGTCCAGAAGTTCGCCGGCACCGACCGACAGGTGCGCGGTCTGCTGCTGGACGTGCTGCGGGGGACCACGGGACCGGTCGAGCGGGCCCGGCTGGACGCGGTCTGGGCGGACGCCGGCCAGCGGGACCGCTGCCTGGACTCGCTGCTCGTGGACGGGCTGGTGGAGCAGACCGACGACGGCCGGTTCGCCCTGCCCGGCGACCACTGACCAACAGCGGTCGCCCCAGCCCCGGGCGGCGACGCCACCCGTTCGGGAAGCGCTCGTCTGCGGCAGGATGCGCGCCGTGGCCGACGCGCTCCAGGTGTTCTTCGACGACCGGGCCGAGGCCGAGGTGCGCGTTCGGTGGGAGCGGCTGACCGCGGCCGGCGTCCCGAGCCTGGCCACCCGCACCCACCGCCGGCACCGGCCGCACCTCTCGCTCGCCCTCGGCCTGGCCATCCCCCAGAAGGCACGGGCGGACCTGCGGCGGGACCTGGCGTTGCTCGCCCTGCCCGACCTGTGGCTGTACACGCTCGGCACCTTCCCCGACGGTCAGCACACCCTGTTCCTCGGTGCCGTCACGGACACCGAGCTGCTCGCCGTGCACTCCGCCGTCCACGACGTGCTCGCGGGCCGGGTGCGGGGGCCGGCGGGCCAGTACCTCCCCGGGGCGTGGGTGCCGCACTGCACGCTCGCCCAGGACCTCACCGTCGAGCAGGTGGCCGCCGGGTTCGCCGCGCTGCTGCCGCTGCGCCCGATCCGGGCCGCGGTCTCGGGAGTGGGGATCACCGACACCAGGACCGGGGAGATCGACTTCCTGCTCACCCGCTAGTCACCGCCGATCCCGTCCCGCGTCGTGGGACGCACCGAGGGCGCGTTCCCCGTCGTTCGTCGGGATCTTCCCGACAGAACGGACCTCTCCGGAGCAGGCCGTTGCCGCCGCAAGGAGCCCCCGAGTACCAACGCGTCACCGCAAGACGAGGGGAGCTCGATGGCTACCAGAACCACCGGGTGGCGGCCGGCCGTGTTGGCCGCCACCGCGCTCGCGACCGCCGTTCTCACCGCGGGCACCGCCGTGGCGAACCCACCGGTGTTCGGCAGTGACGGCGCGGGCGACAGCTACTACCCGACCGACGGCAACGGCGGCTACGACGTCGCCGACTACGACGTCGCCATCAGCTACGACCCGGCGAGCCGCCGGCTGGAGGGCGACACCACCATCACCGCGACGGCGACCCAGCACCTGCGCGGGTTCAACCTGGACCTGTACCGGCTCGACGTGCGGTCGGTCGAGGTCAACGGCAAGGCGGCCGAGTTCAGCCGGTCCGGTGACCACGAGCTGGTGGTCCGGCCGCGCGGTGTGCTGCCCACCGGCAAGCGCTTCACCGTCCGGGTCCGCTACGACGGCGTCCCGCAGCCGATCAAGGACGCCGCGCTGGGCGACGGCGGCTGGCAGATCTCGGCCTCCGGCGGCGCGTTCGCCGCGGGCCAGCCGCACGGGGCCACCACCTGGTACCCGGTCAACGACACCCCGCGTGACAAGGCCACCTTCCACCTGTCCGCGCGGGTGCCCGACGGCTGGAGCGTCGTCTCCAACGGCGTCGAGCGGGGCTCGCACAGCTCCGGCGGCTGGACCACCTACCGGTGGGCCGAGGAGATCCCGACCATCCCGTACCTGACCACCGTGGCGATCGACAAGTGGACGTTCGTGCGCTCGCGACTGGCCGACGGCACCCCCGTCGTCGACGCCTACGCGCCCGGCGCCGAGGGCAAGAAGGCCGCGGAGTCGCGCCTGCCCGAGATCCTCGACTTCCTGTCGTCGAAGTTCGGCCCGTACCCGTTCCGCGCGGCGGGCGGCATCTTCCTGGCCGACCCCATCGGCTTCTCGCTGGAGACGCAGTCCCGGCCGGTCTACGCGCAGTGGACGGACCTGGGCACGGTGGTGCACGAGAACGCCCACCAGTGGTTCGGCGATTCGGTCTCGGTCGACCGGTGGCGGGACGTCTGCCTGAACGAGTGCTTCGCCAGCTACGCCACCTGGCTGTGGTCGGAGGCCAAGGAGGGCGCGAACCTCGACCAGCTCTACCGGGACACCGTCGCGAAGTACCGGAACAAGCCCGAGTGGTGGGGCAGGGCCCTGTACGACATGGGCCCCGGCAACGAGTTCACCGCCGTCTACAGCAAGGGCAAGCTCGCGCTGCACGCCCTGCGTCGGCAGATCGGCGACTGGGCGTTCGACGCGGTGCTGAAGGGCTGGACCAGCCAGCACCACTACGGCAACGCGACCTGGCCGGAGTTCGAGCGGTACGTCGAGCGGATCTCCGGTCAGCGGCTCGACGGCTTCTTCCAGGCCTGGTTCCGCGGCACGTCCATCCCCGCCGACCAGTACCTGTGGCCGAGGACGCTGCACCCCTGACCAGCTCCTCCGTCTCAACGCCCTGGCTCAGCGCTGAGCCGGGGCTGAGCACAACGCCGACCCGGTAACCCGCTGGCTCAGGAGGCGCTGACGCCGTGCCCCTGACGCGGCGGACGGCACACCACGCGGCCATGCCCCCGCGAATACGCTGGGGGCATGGCCGTTGTGAAGATCAATGCGATCGAGGTGCCCGAGGGCGCGGGGCCGGAGCTGGAGAAGCGCTTCGCGGCGCGGGCCGGCGCGGTGGAGAAGGCCCCCGGCTTCCTGGGGTTCGAGCTGCTGCGCCCGGTCGCGGGCGAGAACCGCTACTTCGTCTACACGCGGTGGGAGAGCGAGGAGGCGTTCCAGGCGTGGCGGAACGGCTCGGGCATGGCGGCCCACTCCGGTGAGCGGGCCAAGCCGGTGGCGACCGGCGCCGACCTGCTCGAGTTCGAGGTCGTGCAGTCCGTCTCCCCCGCGGCCGAGGGCTGATCCGACGACACGGGACGACCATGTCCGGGCCGGTGACGGCTCGGACATGGTCGTCCCGGGCCGCCGCGCTCACTCCGGGAGCGTGAAGACGGCGAGGACCGCCCGGTGGTCGCTCCCCGGCAGGTCGAGCACGAGGAAGTCGTCGACCGGGCACCGGCGGTCGACGAGCACGTGGTCCAGGGTCACCGGCGGCGCCAGGGTCTCCCGGCTCGGCCACGTCGGGACGAGCCCCCGCCCGACCTGCTCGGCGGCGTCCCGGTACCCCAGGTTCACCAACCGCCGCAGCGGGCCGTGGTCGAGCGTCGCGTTGAAGTCGCCGGCGAGGACCCGCAGCGGGCCGCCGGACGAGGGCTCGGGCAGGCTGGCCAGCTCCCGCCGCCACAGGTCCGATCCCTCCGTGCCCATCGACCCGACCGGCGGCACCGAGTGCACCGCCGTGATCTCGATGTCGTGCGCGCCCGGCAGGTCCACCAGGGTCCTCGGCTCCGCGAACGTGGTGCGCCCGACGTCCCCCCGTTCCTCCACGGGATGCCGCGAGGCCACCCCCGACCCGCTCGCGCCGGGCGCCGCGACGAACCGCCGGTGCGGCAGCTCGGTGGCCAGCCCGGCCGCGTCCAGGTCCGCCACCATCTCCGGCGTCAGCTCCTGGAGGCTGAGGACGTCCACCCGGTGCCGGCGCACCAGGTCGACCAGCGCGGCCGCGTCGGCCTTGCCGACGTGGGTGTTGGCGCTCATCACCCGGAGCTGCTGGCCCCGGCCGAACGGCCGGTCGTCGGGGAGCAGCCGCCCGATGACGCCGGTGGCCAACGCGGCGGACACCGCGAAGACCAGCGCCGCCGTGATCCACCGGCGGAGCAGCGCCGCGACCACGACGAGCAGCAACCCCAGCGCCAGGGTGTAGGGCGTCAGCGCGATGACGGCCACGGCCGGGCCGCTGACGTCCAGGTCGAGCAGGCGCAGCGCCGCGGCGACCAGGAAACCGGCGACCACGACCGCCAACACCAACCCGACGACGCGCCCTCCCGGCCGGCGACGTGGCCGCACGTCGCTCTCGTCCCGGCGCTCGTCGCGCTCCCCCGCCCCATCGATCACCCCACAACAATGCCTCAACGATCACGCCGAGGCCGCTGGGAGGGCGGGGACGGCACCTGTCAGTCCCGCCGCGAGGACGGGCTGGTCCCTGCCCACCAGCATCGACGGGACGGCCACGCGCACCGGACACGGGCGTATGCCCGGGACCGGGGCGTCACCTCAACGTGGCCCGCCACCCCACTGCGGTGGCTGGTTACCCCACTGCTGGGGCTGCGGCGGGTAGTGGCCAGGCGGCGGGGGCGGGAAGCCGCCGGGAGCCGGGGTCCCCGACGCCGGGGCGGGGCCAGCCGGCGGGTAGCCGTTCGGCACCGGCGGGTAGCCGTTCGGCACCGGCGGATAGCCATTCGGGGCCTGTGGGTAGCCGTTCGGGGCCGGCGGAGCCATGGGTGGGACAGGAGCTCCGGACATGGGCCCCGGAGCACCCATCGGCGGAGCGTTCGTGACCGGCTGCACCGGGGCTGGCGCGGCGTGCTGGGAGTTCTGGGCATGCGGGCCAGCCCACTGGGTGGGCGCGCCCATGGGAGCCGACTGTCCCCAGTCTCCCTGGGGCGTCGGGTACCCCGACCCGGGGGCGCCCGCGCCCTGGGCCTGGGCCGCCTTCATCCTCCGGCTCATCACCGCCGCGGCGGTGAGGACACCGCCGCACCCCAGGAACATGATCGGACCGATGATCGTCAGGGCCCAGCCCGCGGTCTCGTTGCTGTCCTTCTGCTCCTCGTAGTCCCTGGTCGTCGACCCGCCACGGCGCTTGGACGTGGTGCAGGTGTCACCGGGCTTCATGACCCGACTCCCGCACGTGACCTCGTCCTCGCTCAGTGTGGAGATCCCCACGACGATCAGGACCAGGCCCAGGATCATCCCGACCACGAGGCCGAGCACCGTCTTGATGCCCTTGATCTTCTCCGACACGCGGTTCCCCTCCACACGGACAACGGGTGCGGAAGCTACCAAGGTCGGCGCGCGCTCGGGGGTGGAACGCGAAAAGGGGCTCCCACATCACGTGGGAGCCCCTTGTCGTCGCCGCGAGATCAGCTCACTCGGCGTCGCCACCACCGGTGGCGCCGAGGTTCACCGGGGGCGCGTCCGGCACCCGCACGGCCGGCTTCGGCTCACCGCGGAAGGTGAACCGGGCCTGGTCGTCGGCGCCCTCGCCGTCCCAGCCCTCGACGTCGCCGATGATGATCTGGCCCGGCTGGAGCTCGCCGAACAGGATCTTCTCGGAGAGCTGGTCCTCGATCTCGCGCTGGATCGTCCTGCGCAGCGGCCGGGCGCCCAGCACCGGGTCGAAGCCGCGCTTGGCCAGCAGTCGCTTGGCCAGCGGGGTGAGCTCCAGCGCCATGTCCTTGTTCCGGAGCTGGGTCTCGACCCGGGAGATCATCAGATCCACCATCTGGATGATCTGGTCCTCGGTGAGCTGGTGGAACACGATCACGTCGTCGATCCGGTTGAGGAACTCCGGACGGAAGTGCTTCTTCAGCTCGTCGTTGACCTTCGTCTTCATCCGCTCGTAGTTCGAGCCGGTGTCGCCACCGCCGGAGAAGCCGAAGCCCACCGCCTTGGAGATGTCCTGCGTGCCCAGGTTGGAGGTGAAGATGATCACGGTGTTCTTGAAGTCCACCGTGCGGCCCTGGCCGTCGGTCAGCCGGCCGTCCTCCAGCACCTGGAGCAGGGTGTTGTACACCTCCTGGTGCGCCTTCTCGATCTCGTCGAACAGCACCACCGAGAACGGCTTGCGCCGCACCTTCTCGGTGAGCTGGCCGCCCTCCTCGTAGCCGACGTAGCCGGGAGGGGCGCCGAACAGCCGCGAGGCGGTGTACCGGTCGTGGAACTCACCCATGTCGATCTGGATGAGCGCGTCGTCGTCGCCGAACAGGAACTCCGCCAGCGCCTTGGACAGCTCGGTCTTCCCGACGCCGGACGGGCCGGCGAAGATGAACGAGCCCGAGGGGCGCTTCGGGTCCTTCAGGCCGGCGCGGGTGCGGCGGATCGCCTGGGAGACGGCCTTGACCGCCTGCTCCTGGCCGATGATCCGCTTGTGCAGCTCGTCCTCCATGCGGAGCAGACGGGTGGTCTCCTCCTCGGTGAGCTTGAAGACCGGGATGCCGGTCCAGTTCGCCAGCACCTCGGCGATCTGCTCGTCGTCGACCTCGGCCACGACGTCGAGGTCGCCGGACTTCCACTGCTTCTCGCGCTCGGCCTTCTGCGCCAGGAGCTGCTTCTCCTGGTCGCGCAGCTTCGCGGCCCGCTCGAAGTCCTGCGCGTCGATCGCGGACTCCTTGTCCCTGCGGACCTCGGCGATCTTCTCGTCGAACTCGCGCAGGTCCGGCGGCGCGGTCATCCGACGGATGCGCATCCTGGCGCCGGCCTCGTCGATGAGGTCGATGGCCTTGTCCGGCAGGAACCGGTCGTTGATGTACCGGTCGGCGAGGGTGGCCGCGGCCACCAGCGCGCCGTCGGTGATCGAGACCCGGTGGTGCGCCTCGTAGCGGTCGCGCAGCCCCTTGAGGATCTCGATGGTGTGCTCCAGCGACGGCTCGCCCACCTGGATCGGCTGGAACCGGCGCTCCAGCGCGGGGTCCTTCTCGACGTGCTTGCGGTACTCGTCGAGCGTGGTGGCGCCGATGGTCTGGAGCTCGCCCCTGGCCAGCATCGGCTTGAGGATGCTGGCGGCGTCGATCGCGCCCTCGGCGGCGCCCGCCCCGACGAGGGTGTGGATCTCGTCGATGAACAGGATGATGTCGCCGCGGGTGCGGATCTCCTTGAGCACCTTCTTCAGGCGCTCCTCGAAGTCGCCGCGGTAGCGCGAGCCCGCGACCAGCGAGCCCAGGTCCAGCGTGTAGAGCTGCTTGTCCTTGAGCGTCTCGGGCACCTCGCCCTTGACGATCTTCTGGGCCAAGCCCTCGACGACGGCGGTCTTGCCGACGCCGGGCTCGCCGATGAGGACCGGGTTGTTCTTGGTGCGGCGGGACAGCACCTGCATGACCCGCTCGATTTCCTTCTCCCGGCCGATGACCGGGTCCAGCTTGCCCTCGCGGGCGGACGCGGTCAGGTTGCGGCCGAACTGGTCGAGGACCAGCGAGGAGGACGGCGTGCCCTCGCCGCGGCCGCCGGTCTCGGCCGGCTCCTTGCCCTGGTAGCCGGACAGGAGCTGGAGCACCTGCTGGCGCACCCGGTTCAGGTCGGCGCCGAGCTTGACCAGCACCTGGGCGGCGACGCCCTCGCCCTCGCGGATCAGCCCGAGCAGGATGTGCTCGGTGCCGATGTAGTTGTGGCCGAGCTGGAGCGCCTCGCGCAGCGAGAGCTCCAGCACCTTCTTGGCCCGCGGGGTGAACGGGATGTGACCGCTGGGGGCCTGCTGGCCCTGGCCGATGATCTCCTCGACCTGCTGGCGCACGCCCTCCAGGGCGATCCCCAGCGACTCCAGCGCCTTGGCGGCGACACCCTCACCCTCGTGGATCAGCCCCAGGAGGATGTGCTCGGTGCCGATGTAGTTGTGGTTGAGCATCCTGGCCTCCTCCTGGGCCAGGACGACCACCCGCCTCGCGCGGTCGGTGAACCTCTCGAACATTCGCACTCCCTGACAGCTGCGCCGGCGGTCCTCGCCCCGCCCCGGCCGATCGCACCTCGGGTGCGGGTATCCCGCAGTGCTCAGGTGCAATCAATCGGTCGGGGTCGGCACCGTACGACCACTGTAGTCGTCGGGACCGTCGCGCTCAGTTCCCGCTCGCTGCTCACTCCACGCGGGTCTACTCGGACGTCCTCCCCAACGCGCCACCGGCCTGCGTGATTCCGGCCGGGGCCAGGTTGTCCGCTCAGCGCGAACACGTCACCCGATAGGGGACACGTTGCCCCATACGGGTGACCGCCCTCACCGCGCGCGGCCCAGAGGGCCAGAGGTAAGGTTAGGCAAGCCTGACCACGTTCCGTCGGGTTGACCTGGGACAGGATTCCCGTTCTCGGAGGCGAGGACCCACCGTGTCGCGCACCACGACGCCCGAGATGGCCGGGGCGGCCCCCGCCGCAGCGACCAGCGCCGGGCTCGGGGTGCCCCCGGGCCATCGTGCCCTCCCCCACCCGGCTCCGCAGGCCGGGGCCGGACGGACGCGGGCGTCCCACCCCACACCTCGCGGATCACTGCGCGGCACGCCGGGGGTCGCCGCGATCCGCGCTCGTCACCCTCGGCACGAGGACACCGACCGGGTGCGGGCGCCCCGCCCGGCACAGCACGGGGAGGCCCGACCGTGACCCTCGCCCCTGACCTGCGTGTTCCCCCCCGCGCGCCGGAGCACCCGCTGGTGGGCGCCTTCGCTCGGCTCGCGCCGCTGGCCGCGATGATGGAGCTGCGGCTGGGCCTGCCCGAGGGTGACGCCGCCGAACGGGCCCGCTGGGTGCGGTGCGCGGACCTCCTCGCCGAGCCGGCCCGGTTCGGGGAGTGGCGCGCGCGGCTCGGCGAGTGGCTCGTCGCGCACCACGACGTGTCCGAGGCGCCCGAGCGCACGACCGCCGGCTACGTCCTGGCCTGGTACCTCCAGGTGCCGGCCCTGCTGGGCGCGACCCTGTTCCACACCGAGCGGCGGGTGCCGTCGCTGCGTCCGGAGGACCTGGCGTTCCGCCTGGCCGAGGGGCGTCCGCACCCCGACGGGATCGCCCTGTTGGACCGGGGCTTCGCCTGCCTGCCCGACGACCCGGCCGCCGGGGTCCCCGGCAGCACGGTGGTCGCCGACGAACAGGCGCTCGCCGCCCTGCTCCGCGCCCGCTACGTGGGTCACGCCGCGCGTTTCGTCGCCGCGTTCGGCCCGACAGTGCGGTTCGGCCGGCGCATGCTGTGGGCGGCGGCGACCGACGCGCTGGACAACTCCGCGTGGCTGGCCGGCAGGGTGCTCCACGACGAGGGCGGCGGCGTGGCCAACGCCGCGCTCCTGCTGCCCGAGGCGGTCGCGCCGCTCACCTCGGGTTCCACGTTGTGCGCGGTCACCGACGCCAGCGGACGCACCGCGTGGACGCGGCGCAGGGAGAGCTGCTGCTTCCACTACGTGCTGCCGGGCGCCGAAGCCTGTGTGACCTGTCCTCGGGTCACTGACGAGGAGCGCGCGCGCCGCGTGCTCGACGAGGCCTGACAGCCCACTCCGCGCGTCCGCGCGCGCCCTGACGGCCCGCATCCAGGTTCAGCGGGCCAGCCAGCCACCTTCGCGCGTCCACGGGGTGCCTGTCTCTCTCCACGCTCTGGGAGTCTTCGGGCCCCGCCGCTGCTCATGGGCGCTGGGGCGCTGGAGCGTTGCCAGAGGACGGGTGTGGGCGGCTGTGGTGGGAGGCGCGCGGCGGGGCCGCTGGATCGTGTGATGTTTTCGCCTGCTTGGGGTCGGGTTTATCCACAGGCGCCAGAGTTGTCCACAGGGCGGGGTTTTGGGCTGGGGCGGCCGTGCTGTGGCCGATAGGCTGGGTGCGGGGTCGCCCCCCAGGGCGGGTGGGGGCTGTCCTGAGGGAGAGGTCCAGCCGCGCTGAATCGGCCGCGAACGGCGGGAACGGCGCAGACGGCATGCCAGCGCCGACCCGGGGTCGAGGCTCCGCGGCTGGTGAGGCGGGCTCCGGTCAGCTCGACCGGTTGCGGGCGCCGACCGGGACCACGAGCGGGGTGCCGGCGACCGGGTCGGGCACGACCCGCGCGTCCAGCTCGAACACCTCCCGCAGCAGTTCCTCGGTGAGCACCTCGGCGGGCTCCCCCTGGGCGACGATGCGACCGGCGCGCATGGCGACCAGCCGGTCCGCGTAGCGCGCCGCGAGGTTGAGGTCGTGCAGCACCATGACCACGGTGCGGCCCGCCTCGGCGTGCAGCCGGTACACGAGGTCCAGCACGTCCACCTGGTGTGCGAGGTCCAGGTAGGTGGTCGGCTCGTCGAGCAGCAGCAGGTCGGTGCCCTGGGCGAGGGCCATCGAGATCCACGCGCGCTGCCGCTGGCCGCCGGAGAGCTGGTCCAGGGTCCGCTCGGCGAACTCCAGCATGCCGGTCAGCCGCAGGGCCTCGGCCACCGCCGACTCGTCGTCGGAGGACCACTGCCGGTACCAGGTCTGGTGCGGGTGCCGGCCACGCGCGACGAGGTCGGCCACGGTGAGGCCCTCCGGCGCCTGCGGGGTCTGCGGCAGCACGCCGATGACCCGAGCCACCTCCTTGGTGGGCATCCGGTCGATGCGCTTGCCGTCCAGCAGGACGTGCCCCTGCTGCGGGTTGAGGAGCCGGCCGAGCGCGCGCAGCAGCGTCGACTTGCCGCAGCCGTTCGGGCCGATCACCGCGGTCACGGTGTTGTCGAGGACGTCGATGTCGAGCCCGTCGACGATGACGTTCTCGCCGTAGCCCAGGCGCAGGTTCTCGGCGTGGAGACGGGAGGGGGGCGACCCGCCCTCCTGACGCGCGGTCGCCACCGGGGCGACGGACTCGGCTGCGGGTAGCGCGGTCATGCGCGGACCTCCCGGTAACGCCGGACGAGCAGGTACATCAGGTAGGGGGCGCCGAGGACGGCGGTGATGATGCCGACGGGCAGCTCGACCGCGCCGAACGCGGTGCGGGCCACCAGGTCGGAGCCCACGGTCAGCACCGCGCCGAGCACGGCCGAGGCGATCATCGGCGGCTGGGCCGTGCGGGACAGCCGCATGGCGATCTGCGGGGTGGCCAGCGCGACGAACGCGACGGGGCCGGCCGCCGCGGTGGCGACCGCGGCCAGCGCCACCGCCGCGAGCAGCAGCAGCGCCCTGGTGAGGTTCACGCGGACGCCGAGCCCGCGCGCGGTGTCGTCGCCCATCTGGAGCGCGCCGAGCGCGTGCGCGCCGAGCAGTGTCAGCGGCACGAGGACGGCCAGGGCGATGGCGACCGGCGTCACGTGCTCCCACCCGCGCCCGTTGAGGCTGCCGGTCAGCCACACCACCGCGCGGCTGGCGTCGGTGACGTCGCCGAGGGTGAGCAGCCAGTAGGTGAGGCTGCTGAGCAGGGCGTGCGCGCCCAGCCCGACCAGCACCAGCCGGTAGCCCTCGACGCCACGTTGCCACGCCAGCAGGTAGACGAGGATGGCGCTGAGCAGGCCGCCGACCAGGCCGGCCAGGGGGACGCCGATCTCGGCCAACTGCCCGGTGAGCGAGCCGTAGCTGCCGCCGACCACGATCACGCTGACCGCGGCGGCCCCGGCCCCGGCCGTGATGCCGGTGATGTCCGGGGTGGCCAGCGGGTTGCGGGTGATGGTCTGGGTGAGCGCCCCCGACAGGCCGAGCGCCGCGCCGACCAACGCGCCGGTCAGCGACCGGGGCAGCCGCAGGTCGAGCACGATGAACCGCTGGGGGCGGTCGCCGCCGCCGACGAGCACGTTGAGCACGTCGGTGACGCTGAGCGGGAACTCGCCCCGGCCGATGTTCACGGCCATGAGCAGCACCACGACGGCGAGGCCGACCAGCGGGACGGCCAGCGCCCGCGCCCGCAGCACCCACGAGGCCGGCCCCACGCGCAGCGGCGGGCGGCCGGGCACGCGCTCCGGCCCTCCGCTCGACGCCGTCTCCAGCCCCAGCGTTCCCCGCGCACCCGCCGTCACAGCCGCACCAGCTTCCTGCGCCGCACCAGCGCGATGAAGAAGGGCGCGCCCACGACGGCGAGCATGATCCCCACCTGGAGCTCGCCGGGACGCGCGACGACCCGCCCCGCCACGTCGGCGAGCAGCAGCAGCACCGCGCCGAGCAGCCCCGAGTAGGGCAGGATCCACCGGTAGTCGGCGCCCACCACGGCCCGCGCGACGTGCGGGACGACGAGCCCGACGAACGCGATCGGCCCGCACACGGCCACCGCCGCCCCGGTGAGCAGGGTGATCGCGGCGATGCCGAGGGTCCTGGTGAGGCGCACCCGCTGCCCCAGCGAGCGCGCGACGTCCTCGCCGAGCGCGAGCGCGTTCATGCCGGGCGCGTTGGCGAAGGCGAGCAGCAGGCCGAGCACGACGAACGGCAGCACCTGCACGGCGAGGCCGAAGTCCCTGCCGGCGATCGCGCCGACCTTCCAGAAGCGGTAGACGTCCAGCGCCTGCGCGTCGAGCAGGACCACGGCCGAGGTCAGCGAGTGCAGCAGGGCGCTCATGGCCGCGCCGGCCAGGGCCAGGGTCACCGGGGTGGGGCCGCCCCTGCCGACCGAGCCGAGCAGGAAGACGCCCACGCTGGCCAGCAACGCCCCGGCGAAGCCGAACCAGACGTAGCCGTAGATGTTGGTGATGCCGAGGGCGAAGATGCCGAGCACGACGGTGAAGGCCGCGCCGTGGGTGACGCCGAGCAGGCCGGGGTCGGCCAGCGGGTTGCGGGTGTGCCCCTGCATGAGGGCGCCGCCGACGCCGAGCGCGATCCCCACGACCAGGCCGAGGAACGTGCGGGGCAGCCGCTGCGACCGGACGACGATGTCGTTCTCGGTGCCGGTGGGGCTGACCAGCGCGTGCCAGACGGCGTCGAGGGACATCTCCTTCGCGCCGACCGCCACGCTGAGCAGGGTGGCCACCACCAGCAGGCCCAACACCAGCAGCAGGCCGGCCACCCGGCGGCGCCGCCGCGCGGCGATCGCTCCGCCCCCGGACCCGCCGCCCCGCGCCGCGCTCACCAGATCGGGAGGGGCCGGGGCGGGTCCGGTCACGCTCTGGCTCACGCCGCGCTCCTCCCCGTGATCGGGCTACCTCATTAGGTTAGGCGCACCTAACCTCTAGCGCGCTCAGCCTAACGGAACAGAACGTCCCCCCAAATGAGAGTCCGATCTCGGCACGGAGGTGTGCGGACAGTGGCGGGCTTGGTCGCGATGGGCAACACCCTCGGCCTGACCGGGTGCGCCGACCGGGACCAGCCAGCGGAGGACACGCCGACCACGTCCGCCGGAGCCTCGACACGGCTGGGTTCCCGCTGAGAGCGCGGCACGCGATGGGCACGACCAGGAACGACCGGGCATCCACCCCGGGTGGTCGCCCTCGACGCCAGCTCCGAGGACTCCGCATCGACCCTCGACGCCGACGCCGACCAACGCCGTGGGCTTCACCACACATTGGGGGGGACTGGCGAGGACCTGCCCGACTACCTGCGCACGGGGCGGCGCGGCAGCGGCAGTGGCACGGGCGCGTGGCCAGGCCGGTCGACAGGCTGACCGTGCCGTGGATCGAGTCGGTCATCGAGCGGCGGACGGATCTCATCCTCTCCACCGAGTTCCGGCACGAGCAGCCCTGCCAGCGGTGGCCCAGCTCACCGCCACCGTCCTCAGCGGGACGATCAGCCCGACGCGTGAGGAGAACATCCTGCCGACAGCAGGGCGCTGGAGCGGGAGCCACTCACGCGTGCCCGCGTCGCAGCGCGCGAGGTCCGCGCGCGGAAGGTCGGCGACAGCATGTCGGCGACAACATCCGGGCGAAGTGGCGCTTGACCCCAGCGTCTCGGCACTGCTGTTCACCAGCGAGCCCACAGCGCGGCAGCGGTTCCAGGGCCATCCGCTGTGGCCGCCGGTTCCGGGGCCGCACCAGGGTTGACGACCTCACCGGGATGACGGCGGTCGGTGTCCAGGCGCGCCCGTCATCCTGGACGACCTGGCCACACGGCCTTCGGCGTCGGTCCTGCCAAGAACTGGCGGGAAGCGGTGATTATTTCCCGCGCGCCCTCTCTTCCCGTCGGCGCGCCTGGTGCGTTTGGCCCCGTCCACTCCCTCGGTCGGGGCCAAACGCATGTACGGACAGTTTCCGTCAGGTCATACACCGTTAGGTATGGACCATGTTAAGCCGAGAATGCGCGACGGCGGCCGCAAGACGAGGAGGGGGCTTTCGCTCCACGAGCGAAAGCCCCCTCCCGCAGGTCAACCCGCCGTCAGCTCAGTTCTCGTTGTGGTAGGCCTCGAGCACCTCGGCCGGGATGCGGCCCCGGTCGGACACCTTCATGCCACGCTTGCGCGCCCACTCGCGAATGGCCTGGTTCTGCTCGCGGTCAGCGGCGGCCGGACGGGCCTGCGCCGGACGGGCCGCGGCGCGACCGGCGCCCCGACGACGCCCACCGCCGCCAGCCCTGCGCGCCGCCGCCACGAAGTCGGCGAGGCTCTTGCGCAGCTTCTCCGCGTTCGCCTCGGAAAGATCGATCTGGTAGGTCACGCCGTCCAGCGCGAACTCGACCGTCTCGTTGGCCTCGGACCCGTCCAGGTCGTCCACGAGCTGAACGGTGACCTTCTGCGCCATACGCGTCATCCTCCCTGCAATGGAATGGCGGCGCGGAAAGCCCCGACCGCCCGCGGCGCCACAAAGACTACGGCAGTAAACCTGCGGCAGTTCTAGCGCCTCGGGAAGAATAATGCAACACCGGTACGCGCGCTCATTCCGGGCGGACGAGCGGGAACAGGATCGTCTCACGGATCCCGAGGCCGGTCAGCGCCATCAGCAGCCGGTCGATACCCATTCCCACGCCACCGCTCGGTGGCATTCCGTACTCGAGTGCCCGCAGGAAGTCCTCGTCCAGCCGCATGGCCTCCTCGTCGCCGGCGGCGGCCAGCCGGGCCTGCGCCTCCAGCCGCTCCCGCTCCACGACGGGGTCGACCAACTCCGAGTAGCCGGTCGCCAGCTCGAAGCCGCGGACGTAGAGGTCCCACTTCTCCGCCACGCCCGGCTCGCTGCGGTGCTGACGGGTCAGCGGGGACGTCTCGAGCGGGAAGTCCCGCACGAACGTCGGGGCGACCAGGTGCCGGCCGACCAGGTGCTCCCACAGCTCCTCGACCAGCTTGCCGTGGCCCAGCTTCGGGTCCACGTCCAGCTCGTGCCGGTCGGCGGCCTTGCGCAGCGTCTCGGCGGGGGTCTCCGGAGTGATCTCCTCACCGAGCGCCTCGGACAGCGATCCGTACATGGTCAGGCTCGTCCACTCGCCGGACAGGTCGTACTCGGTGCCGTCGACCAGGGTGACCACCTGGCTGCCGAACACCGCGTCGGCCGCCTCCTGGATGAGCTGGCGGGTGAGCACCGCCATCGAGTCGTAGGTCTCGTAGGCGGCGTAGAACTCCAGCATCGCGAACTCGGGCGAGTGCGAGGAGTCGCTGCCCTCGTTGCGGAAGTTCCGGTTGATCTCGAAGACGCGCTCGATGCCGCCGACCACGCAGCGCTTCAGGTACAGCTCCGGCGCGATCCGCAGGAAGAGGTCGATGTCGAAGGCGTTCGAGTGGGTCACGAACGGCCGTGCGGCGGCCCCGCCGTGCAGGGTCTGGAGCATCGGCGTCTCCACCTCCAGGAAGCCCCTGCGGTGGAACGAGTCGCGCAGCGAGCGCAGCACGCCGGCGCGCGCCCGCACGGTGTCCCGCGCCTGCTGGCGCAGGATCAGGTCGACGTAGCGCTGCCGGACCCTGGTCTCCTCGGCGAGCTCCTTGTGCGCCACGGGCAGCGGGCGCACCGCCTTGGCGGCCATCCGCCACTCGTCGGCCATCACCGACAGCTCGCCCCGGCGGGACGTGACGACCTCGCCGCGCACGAACACGTGGTCGCCCAGGTCCACGTCGGACTTCCAGTCGGCCAGCCGCTCCTCGCCGACCCGGTCCAGGCTGAGCATGGCCTGGAGCTCGGTGCCGTCGCCCTCGCGCAGGGTGGCGAAGCACAGCTTGCCGGTGTTGCGCACGAACATCACGCGGCCGGTCACCCCGACCACGTCGCCGGTGGCGGTGTCCGGGGGCAGGTCGGGGTGGCTCTCGCGCACCTCGCGCAGGGTGTGGGTGCGGGGCAGCTCGACGGGGTACGGGTCGACGCCGGCAGCCAGCAGGCGCTCCCGCTTCCGCCGGCGCACCCGCATCTGCTCCGGGACGTCGTCTTCGCTGGTCACGGGCTGCTGCTTGGGCTGCTCAGTCACGGTGCACAAGGGTACGGAACCGCGGCCGTTGACTACCGTGGGGTCGTGGACCCGCTGGCCGAGCTTCCCGAGGCCGAGCTGCGCGCGCGGCGGGCGTCGTCGTTCGGGAAACGGGCGGCGGAGTACGCCGAACACCGCCCTGACTACCCGCGCGCCGCCGTCGAGTGGTGCTGCGCGCCGGTGCGCGGGCGGCGGCCGTCGCGGGTCCTCGACCTCGGGGCGGGGACGGGGAAGCTGACGGCGGCGCTGGTGGGCGCCGGCCGGGAGGTGGTCGCGGTCGAACCGGACCCGGCGATGCGGGCGGAGTTCGCCCGCCGGGTCCCCGGGGTCAGGGCGCTGGACGGGACCGCGGAGGACCTCCCGCTGCCCGACGCCTCGGTGGACGCGGTGCTGGTCGGCCAGGCGTTCCACTGGTTCGACCCGCGGGCGGCGATGCGGGAGGCCGCGCGCGTGCTCGCCCCTGGCGGTGTCCTGGCGGCGCTGTGGATCGCCCTGGACGACAGGGTGGGCTGGGTGGCCGACCTGGCGGACGTGGCCGAGACCGGCGTGCGCCACGGCCGGCTGCGGGGGCGGGGGCTGCCGTTGCACGAGCGGTTCGGGCCGCCGGAGCGCGCGGAGTTCGCGCACGCGACGCGACGGACCGCCGAATCGGTGGCGGCCATGGTCGGGACGCACTCCGTGATGCTGGTCAGGGACCCGGCGGAGCGGGCGGCGCTGCTGGAGCGGGTGCTCGCGTTCCTCCGCACCCGGCCGGACGGCGGCGCGGGCGAGTTCGTTCTGCCGCTGACGACGATCGCGGCGCGCGCGACGCGCCACTGACTGATCGTCAATACCACATTTCGCGGAAAATGATCGTGGTTCGTCGGTGGGCGACCGGAAGTCCGCGAGATCGGCGAAAAACCTTCACGTTTCTCTTTCTCCGAGGTTCGCCGCGGCCCCCTGAGGACACCCCCCACCCGTCCCGGGGGGCGAGCCCCGCTCCAGCCTATCGCCGGCCCGTCCCCCGCCGCAGCACGCGAGATCAACATGTGGATGACCACGGCGCCTGTGGATAACTCCTACCCCTGGCCGGGCGAAGGGCTTGACCGGCGCCTGCCGGGCTGGCAGGCCACGAAAGGGAAGCCGGCCAGCCGACGGCAGGCACACGGTGTCAGGGACACAGCGCCAGGAACACCCGACAGGGACACGCCCTCAGCCGCCCGAGTCCGGAACACCCCTCAGGAACACAGGTCAGCAACGCCGGGTCACGACACGGGAGACGCCGATCAGCGGACGTTGCGCTCGAACACCAGGCGCAGCCCGAGCAGGGTCAGGTCGGGGACGTGGTGCTGGATCATCGTCGACTCGGCCACCACCAGCGGGGCCAGGCCACCCGTCGCGATCACCGTCGTCGGCCCGTCGTGCTGCGTCTCCAGCTCGGCCACGATCCGCCGCACCAGCCCGTCGACCTGGCCGGCGAAGCCGTACACGATGCCCGACTGGAGGCACTCCACCGTGTTCTTGCCGATCACGGAGCGGGGTCGCACCAGCTCGACCTTGCGGAGCTGGGCCGCGCGCGAGGCCAGCGCGTCGACCGAGATCTCGATGCCCGGCGCGAACACGCCGCCGAGGAACTCGCCCTTCTCCGAGATCACGTCGATGTTGGTCGAGGTGCCGAAGTCCACCACGACGCAGTTGGTGCTGTAGAGGTGGTGCGCGGCGAGCGTGTTGATCACGCGGTCCCCGCCGACCTCCTTGGGGTTGTCCACCAGCAGGGGGACCCCGGTGCGCACGCCGGGCTCGACGATCACTCTCGGCACGGTCGCGTAGTACCGGCCGAGCATGACCCGCAGCTCGCGCAGCACGGCGGGCACGGTGGACAGCGCCGCGATGCCGGTGATCTCGTCGGCGTGCGCGCCGAGCAGGCCCCGCACGGTCAACGCCAGCTCGTCCGCGGTCATCCTGGGGTCGGTGCGCATCCGCCAGTCCCTGACCAGGATCGCGTCCGCGCCCCGCCCGGAGTACAGGCCGAGGACGATGTTGGTGTTGCCGACGTCGATGGCGAGCAGCACCCCGAAACCCCTTAACTCGTCAACGGGTCACGCCGGCCGGTCGGCCGGCGGAAGTCAGCGCGGGGCCGGGGCGCGGCGCGCGCCCCGGCCCGCCGTCAGCTCTCCGGCTGCAACAGGGCGTCCAGCCGGGCGGCGTCGACGGTCTCGGCCGGCGGCGCCTCCGGCTCCGCCTGGGCCACCACGGCGCCGCTGCTCAGCCCGGAGCCCTCCGGGGCGTGCCCGGGGTCGCTGCCGCGCTCGACCACGCGGTTGTCGCCGTCGACGAAGACGACCTTGGGCCGGTACGAGCGGGCCTCGGTCTCGTCCATCACGCCGTAGCTGATGACGATCACCAGGTCGCCGGGGTGCACCAGGTGCGCCGCCGCGCCGTTGATGCCCATCACGCCGCTACCCCGCTCGCCGGGGATGACGTAGGTCTCCAGGCGCGCGCCGTTGGTCACGTCGACGATGGCGACCTGCTCGCCCGGCAGCAGGTCGGCGGCCTCCATCAGGTCCTCGTCCACCGTGAGCGAGCCGACGTAGTGCAGGTCGGCCTGGGTCACGGTGGCCCGGTGGATCTTGGACTTCAACATGGTGCGGAACATCGCAGCCCCCTGTCTCACCAGCCGGTGCCCGGCGCCTGGCGGAGCGCCGCGGGGTCCCCCGTCGATCCCGTCGGCGACGTCGTCTCGGTCGTGCCGCGGGCGCCGTCGGGCGTCCCGTCGACCCCGGCGCCCAGCAGCACCGAGCAGTTGTCGATCAGTCGCGTGGCGCCCACCCGCGCGGCGACCAGCAGCCGGGCCTCTCCGGTCTCCGGCGCGGGTCCGAGGTCGAGTCCGCGCAGCTCCAGGTAGTCGACCTCGACCAAGGGGTCGGCCGCGAGCACCGCGCGGGCCGCCGAGAGCACGGCCTCGGCGCCGCCCGCGCCGGCGTGCGCGCCGGCCGACAGCGCGGCGGACAGCGCCAGCGCGCTGGTCCGCTCCTCGTCCGACAGGTAGGCGTTGCGGGAGGACAGGGCCAGCCCGTCGCCGTCCCGCACGGTCGGGATGCCGACGACCCGCACGTCCATGTCCAGGTCACGGACCATCTGCCTGACCAGCACGAGCTGCTGGTAGTCCTTCTCGCCGAAGAACGCCATGTCCGGCCGGACGACGTTGAACAGCTTGGCCACGACCGTGAGCACGCCGGTGAAGAACCCGGGGCGGAACGCGCCCTCCAGCTCCTCCCCCAGCGGTCCCGGCCGCACCGTGGTCCGCCGGCCCTCCGGGTACATGCTCGCCGGGGTCGGGGCGAACACCAGCTCGACGCCCTCGGCCCGGCAGGCCTCGACGTCGGCGTCCAGCGTGCGCGGGTAGCGGTCGAAGTCCTCGTTCGGGCCGAACTGCAACGGGTTGACGAAGATCGACACCACGACGACGGCGTTGGGGATGCGGCGGGCCCTGCGGACCAGCTCGCGGTGCCCCTCGTGCAGCGCGCCCATGGTGGGCACCAGCACGATCCGGCGACCGACCGTGCGCAGCGCCCTGGTCACCCGGCCCAGCTCGGCCGGGTCGTGGTGCACCGTCAGCTCGCCCGGGGTGTAGCCGTTGCCGGGCCTGTTCGGCGTCATCTCGCTGTCCTATTCCTGTTCGCCCTGGTCGTCTCGCAGCGCCGCCCCCACCTCGGGCGCGGCGTCGGCGCGCAGCACGCCGGCGGCCTCGGCGCGGTCCGCCGTCCGGCGCGCCATCACCCGGTAGGCGGGCACGGTGTCGGGGGCGGCGGAGCGCAGCACGGCCAGGTGCCTGCGCAGGGTTCCGGCGTCGCCCCGGGCCACCGGCCCGGTCAGGGCGCGGTCACCGTGTCGCAGCACGTTGTCGAGCGCGGCGGACAGCAGCGGGCCGAGCAGCCGCTCGGCATTCTCCACCCCGGCGCCCCGGAGCAGGTCGGCGGCGTCGGCCACCAGCGTGATCAGGTGGTTCGCACCGTGCGCCAGCGCGGCGTGGTAGAGCGGGCGGGCGGCCTCCGGCACGCGCACCGGCTCCGCGCCCATCTCCACGACCAGGGCCTCGCCGACGTTCCACGCGGCGTCGTCGCCGGGGGCGGCGGTGACGCCGAAGCAGCAGGCGGCGAGCCGGTCGAGGTCCTCGGGGCGGCCGGTGAAGGTCATCACGGGGTGCAGGGCCAGCGGCAGCGCGCCCCGCTCGGCGGCGGGCGTGAGCACGTCGACGCCGTGGGCGCCCGAGGTGTGCACGACGATCTGCCCCTGGCGGAACGCGCCGGCGGCGGCCAGTCCCCTGACCGTGCCGGGGAGCACGTCGTCGGGGATGGCGAGCAGCACCAGGTCGGAGCGGGTGACGACCTCGTCCGGCGGCAGCAGGGGCACGTCGGGCAGCAGGTCCTCGGCGCGGCGCAGGGAGTCGCGGGAGACGGCGGAGGCGGCGACCACGACGTGCCCGACGCGGGCCAGGGCGGCGCCCAGCACCGCGCCGACGCGGCCTGCCGAGACGACGCCCACCGCGAGGCGGGCCGGCCTGGTCATGCGTTCGCTCCTCCGTGCTGTTCCAGTCCCGCGCCTGCCGCGGGTACCGGACGGCGGGCGCGAGACTAACCGCCCGGGTGGGGCGCACACGTGTTCTGGTGATGAGCTTCACCCGGTGGGGCGGCGCGGGGTCGGGGCCGCCCGTCGGAGACGCCGGAGACCGCCCGACCAGGGCTGCTCGGGGCGGGAAACCGCCACCCGGTCGGGAGTTCGGAACGGACGGTGACCGCGCGTGCCGGGGCCGTGGCGGACGAGGAGGGGCGTCCGACGAGGAGCCGGACCGGAGGACCGGGCTCACCGGAGGACCGGTTCGCCGGATGGCCAAGGCCGGCGGATCACCAGGCCGGCCGGGATGACAGGGGATGTCAGGGCCGCCGGACGACGGAGATCCCGCCTAGGTGTGTTGTCCCGAGGGGTTGCGAACGGCCCGACACGTAGCCGGATGATCATGGAATGAGGGAGGGCCTCCGGGTTCGGTGTGGATTGCGACATCACCCACCAAGCCACAGCAGGCCCTCATTCCTCACGCTCACCCACCGCCGACCGGGTTGGGCCGGCTGCGTCCTGCCCGGTATGTCGCCGACGACGGATGGCCGCTTCGCGTGGCCGCGCAACGCTTCCCGGTCGCGGTCAGCACCAAGCGGCCACAAGGGGCCGGTCGCTACCGCGAAGGAGTGCCCGGCAGGCATGACCGACCGGCCCTCACACCCGCACACCAGCCGCGCATCGGGTCCTCGTGCGCGACGGCCTGGCCCGCCTTCGGCGCCTGGACCGGGCCACCAGCGAGCCGACCCGCCGCGACGAACACCACACGCCCGGCGACCTGGCGCACGTCGACATCTAGGAACTGGGCAGCATTCGCGACGGCGGCGGTCACCAGGGTCCTCGGACGCGAGCGGGGCCTGCGCAACCGTTCCGCGCACCACGATCCGAGCCGGCCACGCATGGGTCCACAGCCGCCCGAACCAGGGCTACAGCCACCCGCACAACGCCGTGAACGACCACAGCAGACTGGCCCACACCGAGACCCTGCCCGACCGACCAGGCACACCGCGGTCGCGTTCCGGGGCCGGGCACCGGCGTTCTTCGCCGCCGCCGGCATCACCGTGGCACGGGTGCTGACCGGCAACGGCGCCTGCTACCGCTCACACGTGTGGCGGGACTGCCTGGCCACGAACGGGATCGTCCACCACCGCACCCGCCCGCGCCGGCCAGGAGACCAACGGCAAGG
>NZ_JAMTCP010000063.1 GCF_024171885.1 Streptoalloteichus tenebrarius
CCAGAGGCAACGCGGCGCGCAGGCGGCGGTTGTAGCCGGACTGGCCCGGCAGGTCAGGAAACGCCCCGGGCAGGTGGTCAGGCACGAACCGCAGCCACCGTGCCTCGGAGGTGAACCCGAGCAGCGCCTGGGCCACCGCGAGGGTGATCAGCTCCGCATCGGTGAGCTTGGGAGGTCGGCCCCACCGGGGCCTGCCAGCCAGGTAATCGTCGATCTTGACGTAGAGTGCGGTGAGAAGGGTGTTCAGGTCGGTCGTCACAAACTGATCTTGAGCACCCTTCGTCCGTCTCCCGGCACCACCCCGGACTTACGCATTACTCGTCTAGCCCCAGCCCAGCTCGTGCAGGCGCTCGTCGTCGATGCCGAAGTGGTGGGCGACCTCGTGAACGACGGTGATGGCGATCTCGTCCACCAGCTCCTCCTCGTCCTCGCACATCGCCAGGAGCGGCTCCCGATAGACGAAGATCCGGTCGGGGAGGACGCCGCCGTAGTGCGAGTCGCGCTCGGTCAGCGCGATCCCCTCGTACAGCCCCAACAGGTCGGGCTCGTCCGGGTGCCGGTCCTCGACGAGCACGACGACGTTGCGCATCGCGGCGGCCAGCTCCTCGGGGATGAGGTCCAGCGCGTCCGCCACCAGCTCCTCGAACCGGGAGCGGGTCATCTCCACCGGCATGCTCAACCGCCCTGCTGCGTCGTCGGGGAGGGCTGGGACGGCGCGGAGGACGGCGACTGCTGGTCGGCGTGGGCCGGCGGCCGCTCCGAGGGGTGCGGCGCCTCGGCCGGCGGCTGCACCGTCGTGGCGGGAGCGCCCGGCGGCACGGTCGCGGTGACCGTGGGCGCCGGCTCCTTGCCGACGACGACCTCGCCCCTGGCGCTCCCCGTGACCGGGGCCAGCCCGCTGCTGTCCGGCAGCGGCGCCCCCACCTTGCAGTTGACCTTGCGCGAGCCGACGTTCCAGCTCTCCTGGGACCGGTTGTCCCAGGCGATCTCCAACCCCTTCTTCTTCATGTCCTGGCCGGGGGCGTACTGCCCGGCCATCGCGGCGCAGGCGTTGGCGAGCGCCTCGTCCTGCCGGCGGAAGTCGGGGAACTCCTTGGGGAACTGGGCGCCGAGGTCGACCGTGCCGATGATCTCGTAGGAGTGCGGCCGGTCGCAGGTCACCGGGTCGCCGATGTTCCGCCCGTTGATGCCGAGGCAGATCCCGGTGTCGTACACGTCGGACTGGTCCAGCTTGGCCACCGGCCCGAAGACCGGGTAGAGCGCGCCGGAGGCGGTGGGCACCTGGAGGCCGCAGCGCATCGTGCGGTCGCCGTTGCGCCACTCCTGCTCGCTGGTCAACGAGCTGACCTTGAACCGGCCGTGCGGGTCGAGCTTCCCCGACAGGTACTGGTTGGCGACGGGCGTGCACCGCTCCTGCTGGAGCTGCTGCCGTTGCTCCGGCGGCGGGAACGGGGCGTCCTTGCCGAAGACGCCCGAGACGTCCGCGACGCCGACCATCTCGAACAGGTGCTCCTCGGTGCACGCCACCTGGTGGATGTCGGACCGGTCCGCCTTCGTCCACTGGAGACACGAGCCGGGAGGGGCCGCGAACGCCTTCGCGCGGGCCGACGCCTGGGCGGCCTGGGCGCGTTGCGCCGTGCCACCGGCGGTGATCCGGTCCCATGACAGGACCGACGTGACGGTGATCGTGAGCACCGCGCCCACGAACGCGCCGATCATCACCCGTCGGGTGTTGGTTGTGCGGCGGCCGACCGGGGGCCGTTCACTGCGCGGGGCCATCTGTTCCATGATGCCGGGTGGCGGGAGTCGGGACGTCCATCTGGGTGACATCGGTTGCTTTTGTCGGTCGATCCTCCGCCGAACGTGTGACCTAGGTACGGTGCGGTCCGGGAGTGGCTGATGACTGACGAAGACAGGGCTCGGGACGAGACGCCGGACCAGGGGGCGGAGCGCGGGGAGCCGCGCCCGGCGGACGCCGGGGCGGCGCGCCCCGCGGAACCAGCCGCGCCCAGGAAACCCGTCGTGCCCCAGAAGCCCGCCGTGCCCGCCGAGGCCGCGACACCGCCGGAGCAACCGGAGAAACCGGAAAAGGCGGAGCAGTCGGAAAAAGCGGAGCGGCCGAAAACGGCGGCGGAGTGGCCGGGGAAGCTGGTCGGTGAGACGCCACCCACGCCACCCACGCCACCCCGCAGGGGAACGGTCCGCTTCCAGGAGCCGGGCGCCACGGTCCCCAGACCACCCACCCTCGCCGAGCAGCGCGCGCGCCAGCGCGCCGAGGAGGAGGAGCGCGAGCGGGAGCGCGTCGCCCTCGAACAGGCGGAACGGAAGTCCCGCGTCCGCCGGCGCGTGCTCATCGGCGGCGGCGTGACCGTCGGCGTGGTCGCGGTGCTCGCCGTGGCCTACGCGGCCGCCAAGCCGGAGCGGATGACGGCGCACTGCGTGACCAGCGACCAGGTCGTGGTCAACGAGGACTACTGCGACGAGAACTACGTCCGCTCGCACGGCGGCCACATCAGCGGCGGGTTCATCTTCCTGCCGGGGCCGGGCGGCATGACGCAGTACCACTACAACTACGGCGGAACCGGCTCCGTCGGCCAGAAGGTCGCCGGCGGCAGTTCCGTGAAGCCGCAGGGCGCGGAGATCAAGACGCCGGGCGGCAAGACCATCCAGCGCGGTGGGTTCGGCGTCAAGGGCAGCAGCGGGAGTTGACGAGTTGCGTCGCGAGCACTTCGAGCCACGCCGGGACTGGCAGCAGCGGATCGCCGAGCAGGGACTGGTCTTCGGCTCGCCGTCGACCGCCGCCGACGGCTCGCCCCGGCCGTACTGGGACGAGTCCGTGCACTACGTGTTCGAGCTGGACGAGGTGCTGTCCCTGGAGGCCGACGTCGAGCTGCTGCACTCGATGTGCCTGGAGGCCGTCGACAACATCGTGACCACCGAGCGGTACCGGGACTTCGGCATCCCGGAGTGGCTGTGGCCGGCGATCGCCGAGTCGTGGCGGCGGCACGACCCGCACGTGTACGGGCGGTTCGACCTGCGTTACGACGGCTCCGGCCCGGCCAAGCTGCTGGAGTACAACGCCGACACGCCCACCTCCCTGCTGGAGGCGTCGGTCGTGCAGTGGCACTGGCTGACCGACACCCACGAGGGCGACGACCAGTGGAACTCGCTGCACGAGAAGCTGGTCGAGCGCTGGGGCGCGATCGCCGACCGGCTGCCGGCCGGCGAGGTCCACTTCACCTGGTCGGCGGGGGACACCAGCGGCGAGGACCACCTGACCGTGGCCTACCTCCAGGAGACCGCGGCCGAGGCGGGCATGGACACGGTGGGCCTGGCGCTGGAGGAGATCGGCTGGGACACCCAGCTCCGCCGGTTCGTCGACCTGGCCGAGGCGCCCATGCGCACGGTGTTCAAGCTCTACCCGTGGGAGTGGATCGTCGAGGAGGAGTTCGGGCGGCACGCCGTCGAGGGCCTCCCCGGCACGCTCTGGCTGGAGCCGCTGTGGAAGATGCTGCTGTCCAACAAGGCGCTGCTGGCCGTGCTGTGGGAGATGTACCCGGGGCACCCCAACCTGCTGCCGACCTTCCTCGACCAGCCGGGCCTGCTCACCGAGTACGTGCGCAAGCCCAAGCTGGGGCGTGAGGGCGCGAACATCCAGATCGTCGCGCCCGGCTACGAGCACGAGACCGGCGGCGTGTACGGCGGCGAGGGGCACGTCTACCAGCTCTTCGCGCCGCTCCCGGACTTCGACGGCATGCGCCCGGTGCTGGGCGCGTGGGTGGTCGGCGACGCCGCGGCCGGGCTCGGCATCCGCGAGACGACCGGTCTGGTGACCGACGACGGCGCGGCGTTCGTGCCCCACCGCA
This sequence comes from Streptoalloteichus tenebrarius, assembly GCF_024171885.1. Classification (GTDB taxonomy): domain Bacteria; phylum Actinomycetota; class Actinomycetes; order Mycobacteriales; family Pseudonocardiaceae; genus Streptoalloteichus; species Streptoalloteichus tenebrarius. The sequence continues at coordinate 3,867 of NZ_JAMTCP010000063.1, forward strand.
TCCCCGGGGCCTAGGGTCCCTTCCGCGCCCAAACCGGGCGAAACGGCACGAGGTGTCGGTGATCGGGCGGTCCGCGCGCCGGCCGTGCCGCGCGGGGCGGGGGGCGGCCGGGCGGCCCCGCCGCGGCGTGCCGTCGGGCGAGGCGTTCGGCGAACACGGGTGTCCGCCGAACACGGCGCCCGTCGAGCCGCGCGCTGAAGACCGCGCCCGCTGAACACCGCGCCCGCTGAACGAGGAGGAAACCCAGTGACGTCCCAGCACGCGACGCAGGTCCTGGCCTTGCAGGAGGGCTTCGCGAACGCGATCGGCCACGGCGTGGGCGCGATCGTGCTCTACGCGGTGGTGGGCCTGTTCCTGATGCTCGTCGGGTTCTACGCGATCGACCTGACCACGCCCGGCAAGCTCAGCCAGCTCGTGCGGGAGGGACGGCCGAACGCGGTGGCCGTGACCTCGGCCGGCCTGGTCAGCATGGCGCTGATCATCGTGGTCGCGATCTACAACGCCGGCGGCCGGCTGGAGGAGGGCCTGCTGTCGGCGCTGGTCTTCGGCCTGGTGGGCGTCGTCGTGCAGGTGCTCGCGGTCCGGCTGCTGGAGTGGGTGACCAGGATCGAGCTGCGCGCGGTGATGCAGGCCGACGTGTTCGCGCCGGCCAGCCTGGTCGTGGCGGCGGCGCACCTGGCGCTCGGGCTCGTGGTCGCGGTCGCGATCTCCGGCTGACACCCGGCTCCGGCGCGGCCCCCGCGGGCGTCCTCCGCCTCCGCGCGGGGGCCGTCGCCCGCGGTGTCGGCGGGCGCGCGGCCGGTTCCCGCCGGGGACCTCGCGGACCGCCCGGCGCACGCGGATCTGGTGTGCGCCGCTCCGGACGGAGCGGCTAGGCTGACCTGCCATGATTGACCTCAGGACGCTCCGCGAGGACCCGGACGCCGTGCGCGCCTCCCAGCGGGCCCGGGGCGAGGACCCCGCCCTGGTCGACGCGCTGCTCTCCGCCGACGAGCGGCGGCGGTCCGCGGTGTCCCGCGCCGACTCCCTGCGGGCCGAGCAGAAGCAGCTCGGCAAGCGGGTGGGCCGGGTCAGTGGCGACGAGCGGGCCGCCCTGCTGGCCAAGGCCAAGGAGCTGGCCGCCGAGGTCAAGGCCGCCGAGGCCGAGCAGAACGAGGCCGAGGCCGCGTTCGTCGAGGCGCACCGACGGGTGTCCAACGTCGTCGAGGAGGGCGCGCCCCCCGGCGGCGAGGACGACTACGTCGTGCTGCGGAACGAGGGCGACGTGCCCGAGTTCGACTTCGAGCCCAGGGACCACCTGGAGCTGGGCGAGCGGCTCGGCGCGATCGACATGGAGCGCGGCGCGAAGGTCGCCGGCGCGCGGTTCTACTTCCTCACCGGTGTCGGCGCGCAGCTCGAACTCGCGCTGCTCAACCTGGCGATGCAGCAGGCGGTGGCCGCCGGGTTCACGATGATGGTCCCGCCGGTGCTGGTGCGGCCGGACGTCATGGAGGGCACCGGCTTCCTCGGCGCGCACGCCAGCGAGGTGTACCGGCTCCGCGACGACGACCTGTACCTGGTCGGCACGTCCGAGGTGCCGCTGGCGGGCTACCACTCCGGCGAGATCCTCGACCTGTCCGCCGGTCCGCGCCGCTACGCGGGCTGGTCGTCGTGCTTCCGCCGCGAGGCCGGCTCGTACGGCAAGGACGTGCGCGGCATCATCCGGGTGCACCAGTTCAACAAGGTGGAGATGTTCTCCTACTGCCGGCCGGAGGAGGCGCACGACGAGCACCTGCGCCTGCTCGCCTGGGAGGAGGAGATGCTGGCCAAGGTCGAGCTGCCGTACCGCGTGATCGACGTGGCCGCCGGCGACCTGGGCGCCAGCGCCGCCCGCAAGTACGACTGCGAGGCGTGGGTGCCGAGCCAGGGGGCGTACCGCGAGGTCACCTCCACCTCGAACTGCACCACGTTCCAGGCCCGCCGCCTGTCGGTGCGGTACCGGGACGCGGACGGCCGCCCGCAGGTCGCCGCGACCCTCAACGGCACGCTGGCCACCACCCGGTGGATCGTGGCCATCCTGGAGAACCACCAGCGGGCCGACGGCTCGGTGCGGGTGCCCGAGGCGCTGCGCCCGTTCCTGGGCGGACGCGAGGTCCTGGAGCCCGTCGCACGGTGACCGGGGTCGGTGCCGGGTCGGCGTTCGCCGGCCCGGCACGCTCTGTTCCGTTCCCATTTTTCGTCGGCGCCCACGCCCGGTCGGCGTCCACGGCCGGTCGGCGTCCCCGGCCGGTCGGCGGCGGCTGGAGCGGTCAGCCGTCAGGCGGCCCTGGCGCTCCTCCCGCGTTCGAGGCTGACCCGCACCAGTGCTGCGGACAGGCGGGCGAGGTCCTCGCCGCGCACGAGACGGGCGAGGCGCTCGGGGTCGCGGGGAAGCCCGAGACGTTCCGCGCCCAGCAGCGCGCGGCGGTCGAAGTAGGGCCGCAACTCCGGCCACACCGCCTGCGCCTCCCGGCAGAAGATGTGCGCCCCGACCTCGCCGACCCGGGGGAACTCCTGGAGCCGGCGGCGCAGCTCGCGCACGTCCCCGGCCGCCGCCTCCCGCATGCGCCGCAGGTCGCCGCCGTAGGTGTCGAGCACCATCTGGGCCCCGGAGGACAGCCGGGTCGACGTGCTCTCGTCGTAACGCACGTAGTGGGCGCGACCGAGTGCGTGCACCCGTTCCCGCCAGGTCGCCTCCCGCATCTTCCTCGGCGTCGTCCACCCGGCGGCGAACAACTCGCGCGCGGCGGCGACGGCGAGTTCCGCCCGGATGCGCACGGACAACAGCACCGTGAGCACCAGGAGCTGGTAGAGCGGGGCCGGCTTGTCCGCCAGCCGGATCCCCGCCTCCTCGGCGTACGTGCGCCCGTGCTCCCGCAACAGCTCGCGCACGACCGCCCTCGCCTCGGCCACGACCCCCGGCTACCCGTCGGCCCTGCCCCCTACTCGCGTGCCTGACCAGCGCCGACGCCGGAGATCACCCGGTGGCGCGCAGGCGGTCGAGCAGGAGAGCGGTGTAGGCGGCGGGGTGGCTGAGGTGCGGGGCGTGGCCCGCGCCCTCGACCGGCAGCACGGTCAGGTCCGGCAGCGCCCCGGCGAGCGCCGCCACGACGGCGCGGTAGATCGGCAGCGTGTCCGTGCCCGTGGTCACCGCGACCGGCACTCCGGTGCCGGCCAGGGCGGCGGGGTCCACCGCCAGCCGGTTCGGGTCCCGGTGCTGGTCCAGCCAGGTGGCGGCGTTGGCGACGATCGTGGCCCTGGCCTCGGCGTCGAACAACGCCTCCCACGCGCCACGGCCGAACCCGACGTGCTCCACGAAGGTCCGCGCGCCGCCCTCGGCGTCCCCGACCTCGATCAGCTCGGCCGCCCGCCGCATCCACCCGGCCGCCTCGGCGCGCAGCGCCTCGGCCGCCGGATCTCCGGTCAGCGACGCGAACAGCGGGGGCTCGTGCACGACGACCGACCGGGCGGCGGAGGGCCGGCGCGCGGCCGCGAGCAACACCACCGACGCGCCGTAGGAGTGCCCGACGAGGTGCGCCCGCCCTCCTGCCAGCTCGTCCACGACCGCCAACAGGTCCTCGGCGTCCTCGATGACGGTGCCCTGCCCCGGTGGCGCGGTGCTCTCCGAGTGGCCCCTGCGGTCGTACCGCACCACCGTGTGGCTCCGGGAGAGCCCGGGGACGACACCGGACCAGCTCCGCCGGTCGTCCCACGACCCGTGGACGAGCACGACCGGGTCGCCGGAGCCGGCGCGCTCCCACGCCAGCTCCGCGCCCCCGACGCGCAGACGGCCGCTCACCGCAGCGTCGGCAGGACGTCGGCGGCGACCGTCTCCAGCACCGACTCCTCGCCCACGTAGTACTCGCCCCCCGACCTCGGCCAGTGCGTCACCACGTCGGTGAAGCCCAGTTCGGCCGCCCTGCCGACCGCGTCGACGAATGTGTCCACACTGGACAGTGAGAACACCGGGGCCGAGTCCAGGCTCAGCAGCCGGTCCAGCTCCACGGGGTCCCTGCCCTCGTCGGCCAGCGCCTTGTCCATCCCGGCGCTCATCTCCGCCACGCCGCGCCACCACGCGTCCAGGTCGTCGGTCGCCGGGCCGGTGGTCACCCACCCCGCGCCCCACCGGGCGGCCAGCCGCATCGCCCTGGGGCCGTTGGCCGCGATCACGAACGGCAGTCGGGGGCGCTGCGCGCAACCGGGGACGGTGCGGGCGTCGGCCGCCGTGAAGAACTCGCCGGCGTGGTCGACGTGGTCGGTCGTCAGCAGCCGGTCCAGCAGCTCCACGAACTCGGTGAGCCGGGCCATCCGCCGGGCCGGCGGCAGGACCTCGCCGCCCAGCACCGTCGCGTCGTGCCCGGTCCCGCCGGCGCCCACACCGAGGGTGAACCGGCCACCCGAGACGTCGTCCAGCGCCATCAGCTCGCGGGCGAAGGCGACGGGGTGCCGGAAGTTCGGCGAGGCCACGAGCGTGCCCAGCCGGATCCGGGAGGTAACGGTCGCCGCGGCCGTGAGCGTGGCGACGGTGCCGAACCACGGCCCGTCGGCCAGCGAGCGCCACGCCAGGTGGTCGTAGGTCCAGGCGTGGTCGAACCCGAACTCCTCGGCCCCCCGCCACCGGGGCGCCGCCTCCGACCACCGGTACTCCGGAAGGATCACGATCCCGAACCGCATGACGCCCGACAGTACGCGTCGTGTCGCGTGCTGTTCGCCACGGATTCTCCGGCCGGACGGGGTGGGGCGGGGCAGGATGGTCTGGTGGAGACGCCCGCACTGGTTGCCTCGGACGTGGACGGCACGCTGCTCGACCCGATGGAGCGGGTGACCGCCCGGACGGCCGCCGCCGTCCGCAGGGTGGTGTCGGCGGGGACCCCCTTCGTGCTGGTCACCGGCCGTCCCCCTCGATGGGTCATGCCGGTCGTGGACGCACTGGGCGTGACCGGGCTCGCCGTCTGCGCCAACGGCGCCGTCGTCTACGACACCGCGGAGCGCCGCGTGCTGCGCGCCGAGCTGCTGGAGCCGGTGCTGCTGCACGACGTCGCCTCCACCCTGGACAGGGCGTTGCCCGGCTGCGCGGTGGCCGTGGAGCGGGTGGGGCACCACGCCGGCACCTTCTTCGCCGAGAACCGGTACCGCCACTTCCTCGCCGAGCCGAACTACGAGCACGCCTGGCCCGACGCCGACTCCAGCGAGGCGCAGCGGGCCGAGATCCTCGGACACCCGGCGATCAAGCTCCTGGTGCGGCACCAGGAGATGAGCAGCGCCGAGATGGCCGCCGCCGCGGGGGAGATGTTGGGGTCGGCGGTCGACATCACGTACTCGACCGGGGCCGGGCTGCTGGAGCTGTCCGCGCCCGGCGTCACCAAGGCGACCGGCCTCGCGGCGGTCGCCGAGCTGCTCGGCGTCGACCGGTCCGACGTGGCGGCCTTCGGGGACATGCCCAACGACCTGCCCATGCTGCGGTGGGCGGGGCACGGCGTGGCCATGGCCAACGCCCACCCCGAGGTGCTCGCCGTTGCCGACGAGGTGGCCGCGCCGAACTCGGCGGACGGCGTCGCCCAGGTCCTGGAGCGCTGGTTCTGACCAGCATCCGGCCGGCGTCCGACTCCTCCCGAGTCCTGGGTTCGTCCCGTGTCCTGGGTTCGTCCCGAGTCCTGGGTTCGTCACGACACCCCGAGCGGGGCGGTGCGCTGGACTTCCGGAGCCGGGCCGAGAGGGCGGCTCAGGGACGCAAGAAGCTCGCCCGCGAGCGTGAGACACCTCTGGCCTTGTAGATCACGGGATCAGCCACTGCGAGGCGTGCCGGCGGGTCCGCGCGTCGCGGCCGACCGGAGCTGGGCGGGAAGGACCACGCCCCGCTCCCACCCGCGATGGCCGCCAGCGCGGACGAGGCCGTGGCGGTTCCTGGCTCAGAACGAGCACGTCCAGATCACCGAGCCGAGCGCGCCGAGATCACGACCCGAGATCACGACCCAAGATCACGGGCCAAGACCACGGGCCGGGCTGTCGCCGGAGAGCTGGGACCAGCGCCGCCCGCGACCAGCCGGGCGACTCGCCGCGACATCACCTCGTCAACGGCGACCACGACCCCCACGGCGCGCAGAACCCGCCGACCAGCGTCAGAGACAACCGGAGGCCGGCGAGATCGCGACCGACCCCGCGCCGTGCCGGGCTGGTCAAGCTGGGTTGGACAAGCTGGGTTGGACAAGCTGGGTTGGACAAGCGACGGAGCCCGGAGCGGACCGAGCGACGGTTGCCGGACGGACGGTTCCCCGACCGTCGGCTCCTCGGCGTCGACCGACCTGGTCGTGTGCGGCCCGGCGTCTCACTGATCCTGAGGGCTCGTCAGGCGGGTGAGGTCGCGCCACAGGTCGGCGGTCTCGGGCAGCCGGGCGGCCAGGTACTCCCCCGCCACCGCGAGCACGCGCCGCTGGCTCGGGCTCAGGCCGTTGATCCAGTCGATGAGCAGGGCGCCCTCGACCCCGGGCGGCGACCCGTCCTCCACCGGCCCCGCCCCCTCGAGCCGCTCCCCGAGCTGGTGGTGGACGAACGTGGCGAAGTCCGCGCCGAGCCGGCCCACCTCGGGGTCGGCGGGGTCCAGGTCGGCCACGGCCCGCATGCGCCGGCTCAACTCCAGGCTGGCCGCCAGCATCGGCTCGTCGAGCATCCGGCCGTACCAGTCCAGCAGGTCCTCCCCGACCTCCTCGTCGATCGCCAGGGCCAGCAGCAGCGCCTCCTTCTCCTGACGCAGCAGGTCCTCGTCCAGGCCGACCGCGGCCAGCCTCCCGAACACCTCGTCGAACCCCGGCGGCAGCTCGGGGTCGGCGGGCCGCCGCCGCAGCTCCGCCAGCCGCCGCCGCTGGCGGGCGATCTCCCGTTGCCGGGCCGCCAGCTCGGCGTCCAACGCGTCGAGCGCCTCGTCCAGCGAGCCGGGGCCGTCCAGCAGCTCCCGCACCCGCTCCAGCGGCAGGCCCAGGTCGCGCAGCCGTCGGATGCGGATCAGCCGGACCAGGGCGGCCGCGCCGTAACGGCGGTACCCGGAGTGGTCGCGCGGCGGCTCCGCCAGCAGGCCCTGCGCGTGGTAGTGCCGCACGGCGCGCACGGTGGTGCCGGCCCGTTTCGCCAACTCACCGATCGTCAGCAACAGCGACCTCCCTGGCGTCCGCGTCGGGGGCCGACGGCGCCGCCTCCGGCCGCTCCCTGAGCTGGCGCCGCAGAGCGGGCCAGCACAGCGTGGCGACGGTGATCAGGACCAGGCCCCCCGCGATCAGTGTGCCCGTGGGGCGGACGCCGTAGCGCTCGATGAGCAGCCCGGCCGCGAGCAGGCCGATCGGCGAGGCGGCCAGCACGCCCGCGTTCTGCAACCCCATCACCCGGCCCCGCGCCGCGTCCGGCACCCGCTCCACGGACAGCACCGACAGCAGCGGCTGCATCGGCCCCGCCGCCGCGCCGGTCAGGAAGCCGGCCGCCAACAGCCACCACAGGCTGGGCAACGTCGTCAGCCAGACCAGCCCCGCCACGGTGAGGACGTTGCAGCCCACGAACCACCCCCACCGGGAGATCCGCGCGCCCAGCGCCGCGTAGACGCCGTTGCCCAGCAACGTGCCGAGCGTCATCGCGAGGACCACCAGGCCGAACTGCTCTGGTGCGCCGGTCCTGGTGAGGTGCACCGGCAGCACCAGCTCCTGGAACGGCGCCAGGACCAGCACGAACAGCAGCGAGAGCAGGGTGAGCCCGCCGATCACGGCGTCGCGGCGCAGCACGTCGAACCCCTCCCGCAGGTCGGCGAGCACGCCGCCGGGGGTGGGGGAGGGCCGCTCGCCCGACAGGTCCTTCGGCTGGGCGGCCGTGAACAGCGCCGCGAGGGCGGAACAGGCCGCCGTCACCCACAGCACGCTGGCCTCGTCGACCATCGCCACCAGCAACGCGCCCGCGCCGGGGCCGACCACGAGCACCAGCGCGGACAACCCCTCCTTCACACCGGCCAGCCGCTCCAGCGGCATCCCGGCCCTGGCCGCGACGGCCGGCCACAGGGTCTCCCGCGCGGTCATCCCCGGCACGTCGAACAGCGCGCCGGCCAGCCCGAGCACCACGAACCAGCCGAGGTTCAGGCCGAACACCGCGTCCACCACGGGCAACGCCGCGACGGACGCGGCGGAGGCGAGGTCGGCGAAGATCGACAGCCGCCGGCGGTCGACGCGGTCCGCGACGACGCCGCCGAGCACCGCCGCGACCAACGCGGGCAGGGCGGTCACCGCGGCGACGGTCCCCGCCGCGGTGGCGTCGCCGGTGCGGGCGAGCACGAGCAGCGGCATCACCACCCCGGCGACGATGTTGCCGAGCAGCGACAGGGCGTCCGCGGCCAGGTAGAGGAGGACGGAGGGCTTCACACCATCGAGGGAACAAGGTTGACCCAGCGTCAGGGTCAAGCCAATATGCGCGCGTTCCCGGTCACGCCGGCGCCGCCACCAGCTCGGCCACGCGCTGCCGCAGCCACGGCAGCCGCGCGTAGGCCGCGTCACCAGGGCATTCGGTCCTGGTGACGTCCCGGTGGGCGAACAGCGTCGGCAACTGGACCTCCTCGCCGGCCGGGTACCGGTTGGAGGCCCCGCCGCCCGAGACGAGGGTGACGACCCCGGCGGGGTCGATGCCGTGCACCTGGAACTTCCACGCGAGCCAGCGCGCGGCCGCCTCCATCCCGGCCTCCGCCGGCTGGTCGGTGCTGTGGTGGCCGAGGAGGGACAGGCTCGTGGTCCCGGTGTTGAAGCCGATCGCGTGCGCCCCGACCACCGGCTGGTCCAGCCCGCCGTGGCGCCCCTCGAACACCTGCCCGTACCGGTCGACCAGCACGTGGTAGCCGATGTCGCACCACCCCAGCGTCTTGGCGTGGTAGGCGTAGATCCCGCGCAGGATCTGCGCGGACTGGTCGGCGGTGTAGTCGTTGGGGCCCGCCGTGTGGTGCAGGGTCGCCGCGGCCACGTCGTCGGCGTACTCGGGCTCGACGCACCGGAGGCTCTCGTCGGCGCCCCACTCGGCCCTGGTCACCACGCGGGGCGGGGCGCCCCGGCCGGTCCCCGGCGTCGGCTCCCGGCCGGGGTCGATCAGCACGACCGACAGGTGCGGGGCGCGGGAGCGCACCTCCAGCAGGTCCGCGAACCCGGTCCACAGCGGCTCGCTGAACCAGCGGGTCCGGCCGGGGAGGCGGTCGACCCGGAAGACCTCGGCCGGGACCCAGTCGGTCCAGCCGCCCTCGGCGTTCCTGGCGCGCAGCTCGACGTCGTCGGGTTCACCGGAGCCCATGACGCCGACGACCGCGAAGTCGCCGCCGTCGCCGACCTCCCTGACGGTCCCGGAGCCGACGCCCGGTGGAGCCGGAGCGGGCAGGGTGCGGAGCACGATCCCCGAAGCGGACGCCTCGGACATCTCGGTCGCCTCGGACGCGGGGACGGCCTCGGTCGCCGGTCTGCCGGTCAGCGGCGTGGTGACGAGGAGCGACAGGGCCAGGGCCAGACTGCTGACGGGCGTGGCGGAACGCATCGCCCACCTCCCGGAACACGACGTCGTGTCGCGGTGCGTGGGAATCCTTCTGGTGCTCGCGCGATGGTGTGGTGCCGCTGGTACAGGTGGGACCAGTGTGCACGCCGTCCACCCATCTCGCAGCCCGAAAGGGTGCCGGCGTTCCGTTCGCGTCGCCGGCCCTGTGCGGGGCGGAGTGAGCGCTCAGGCGCGGGCGGCCACCGGGACCAGCGGACGGGCCGGCTCCGCCGCCGCCCACCAGGCGAAGGCGTCCGCCAGGTTGGCGGGGACCGACTCCGGCATCCGGAGCTCGGCGTAGGCGGCGTCCAGGGCGCGCACCGCGTCCTCGCCCACCCCGGCGCGCACCATGCCCACCGCGTTCACGCCCCGCAACCGCACCGGCGTGCCGAACGCCTTCGCGAACGGCGGCACGTCCCTGGTCACCGCGGCGCCCATGCCCACCATCGCGCCCGGCCCGATCACCCGGCGCTGGTGCACCACGGCGTTCATCCCGATGTTCACCCGGTCGCCGACCACGACGTGCCCGCCCATGCTCACCCCGGCCGACACCGTCACCTGGTCGCCCACCTGGCCGTCGTGCGCCACGTACACCCGGTTCAACAGCCAACAGTCGGACCCGATCCGCGTCGGCCGGTGGCTTCCCTGGTGGATCGTGCTCAGCTCGCGCACCACCGTGCGGGCGCCGATCTCGACCCCGAGGTGGGCCAGCTCGCCGTCCCACGCCCGGTTGTGCGGGAGCGAGGAGATCTCGGGCGGCGTGCCGATCACGCAGCCCGGCCCGATCCAGCAGTCGTCGCCGATCCGGCAGGGACCCAGCACCACCGCGTTCGGGCCGATGGTCACCCGCTCGCCCAGCTCGACGCCGTCCCCGACGACCGCGGTGGGATGTACCTGCGCCAACGTCGCTCCCCGCATCGACCGTGTGCCGGGCGTCGAGTCTACGAGCGCCCCCGGCCGGCGTCCGGTCGGGTGGCCGTCTCGGCTACGCACTCGATCGGGGCTGTCCGTCCCCCGGACGGCACTGCCAGGGTCGGAAACCGGGTGAGGGGAGGCGACACCATGCCAGTGGACCCGGAACAGACCCAGGTGCGGATGGTGCCCGGCGGAGACGGCGTGATCTACAGCGTCCGCTCGGACGGCGGTCTGCTCTGGTACCGGCACCGCGACTGGACCAACGGCACGTTCGACTGGGCCAACGGCGGCAACGGCGTGCTGATCGACGACCACGGGTGGAACGCGTTCCGGACCGTGCTCGCCGCCGCCGACGGCCAGCTCTTCGGCCTGCACGGCGACGGCACGCTGCGCTGGTTCCGGTACACCGCCGACCGGGAGACCGGCGGCGGCCAGTGGCACCCGCGCAGCGGCAGCGTGATCGGCGCCGGCTTCGACCGGTACCCCAGGATCTTCGGCGGGTGGGACGGGGTCCTCTACGCGATCGACCCCGACGGGCGGCTCTTCTGGTACCGCTACCTCGCCGGCGACGGCAGCGCGGGCGTCGGGGCGTGGGCCAACGGCGGCGCGGGCGCCCGCATCAGCGACGGCAACTGGAAACCGATCATCGGCTACGCGGCCGACCCGCGCGGGGTCATCTACGGCGTGCAGCGCGGCGCGGTCCTGCTCTGGTGGCGGTACCTGGCCGGCGACGGCACCAACGGGCCGGGCGCGTGGGCCAACAACGGCAACGCCGTGCGGATCGGCACCGGGTGGCAGCGCGAGCAGACCCGCGAATGGTTCAGCAACGACAACGGGGTCTTCTACGCGGTCTTCGTCGACCGGGACGCCCCGGCGAGGAACAACCGGGACCACGAGCTGTACTGGTTCCGCCTCACCAACTGGCTCGACCCCGCCGGCGGCGCGCGCTGGGTGGACGAGAACGGCCGCCGTGTCGGCACCGGCTGGACGCTGGAACGGAGCGCCGCCCTCCAGGGCTACCCCTCGGCGCGGTCCGTCGCCCAGGGCGACAAGGTGTCCTTCCCCGTCTCCACCAACTTCCCCGACTACACGGCGACCGTGCGGCGCATGACCGGCCCCGGCCTCGGCGGCCCCGTCGTCTGGGGTCCCCGCACCCTGCCCGGCCGGTTCCAGTTCCTCCCCCGCGGCTACCGCGCGACCGGATGCGGCTGGCAGCCCGACTTCACCGTCGACGTGCCGTCCACCTGGCGTTCCGGCTTCTACGTCACGACCTTGACCGGCCCGGCCGGGTTGCGGCACCACATCCCGTTCGTGGTCCGCCCCGGCAAACCCAGCGCCCCGATGGCGTTCCTGTTACCCCTGCTGACCCACAACGCCTACGACTACTGGGGCGGGCACAACCAATACAGTTGGGACGAGGGGCCGTGGACCCGCCAGCTCACGCTCCTGCGGCCCTCCGCCCTGGTCACCATCGACCCGCCCGGCCGGATCGACGACCACTACTTCAGCGACCTGCTGCTCCTCCGGTGGCTGGAACGGCACCGCGTCCCGTACGACTGCTACCAGGACGCCGACCTCCACACCTCCGGGGACTGGCTGCGGCACTACCGCGCGGTGATGCTCGGACCCCACCCCGAGTACTGGTCGGAGACCATGCGCACCCGCATCCTCGACTTCATGGCGCGCGGCGGCCGCGTGATCTGCGTCGGGGGCAACAGCTTCTACGAGCGCGTCAACTTCACCGAGGACCGCACGGCCGTCATCCACAGGGCTCGCGACGGCGCGCGTGCGCTGTTCCGCGAGGAGGGGCTGCCCGAGTACCAGGTCCTCGGCACCTGGTGGGACGACCGCACCTACATGACGTTCGCGCCGTACCGGGTGGTGAACGACCACCCCTTCCTCGCGGGAACCGGCCTGCGGGTCGGCGACGTGTTCGGCGCCGACGGGCACAACATGGGCGCGAGCGGGTGGGAGACCGACGCGGCGCCGCCCGACCTCCCCGGCGTCCGCGTGATCGCCAGGGGGACGCAGGGCGAGGGCGGCGCGGACATGGCCGTCGTGGACAGGGGCGGCAGCGGCGGCTGGGCGTTCACGGTCTCGTCACTGACCTACGCCGGCGTGCTCGACACCGACGCCGCGGCGTCCCGGATCCTCCTCAACGCGGTCAACGCCGCGACCGGCCGGTGACACGCTGACACTTCCGGGTGACACGGGGTCAGGCGAAGGGCTGACTCCGCGTGCGGGTAGTCTCGCCCCCGTTCGGGCGTGCCGACTGGCCAGCGCCCCTCCTTCCTAGGATGGACCTACGAGCTCGGCGACCGGTTTCCCTGGTCGTGTCGAGGAACAGGACCGATCGGTCGGGGGATCACCCCGCGCGAGGAGACAGCCCATGAGCCTGGCAGGGACCGAGACGAACGGGACCGCGCCCGCGCGCCGCAAACTGGTGTCGATCGTCGTTCCGGCCTTCAACGAGGCCGGCAACGCGGCGGGTCTCGTCGACTTCTACCGCCAGATCCGCGCCGCCTACCAGGAGTTCGACTTCGAGCTGGTCCTCGTCGACGACGGCTCGACCGACGGCACCGCCGACCTGGTGGTGGGGGCCCTCCGGCCGGAGGACCAGGCCAGGGTCTGCTCGTTCTCCCGGAACTTCGGCTCGCACGAGGCGCTCACCGCGGGCTTCCGGCTCTGCCGCGGCGACTGCGCCCTGACGATCAGCGCGGACCTCCAGGAGTCGCTGGAGACCGTCGGCAGGTTCCTCGACGAGTGGCGCGCCGGCAACGAGGTCGTGTGGGGCATCCGCAGGACCCGGGCCGTGCCCAAGGGCGTCGGGAACATGTTCTCGCAGCTCTTCTCGCAGCTCTTCCACCGGTTGTCGGAGATCCCGACGTACCCCAAGGAGGGGCCGTCGCAGATCCTGCTCGACCGGATCGTGCTGGACGCGCTCAACCGGATGGAGGAGCGCAACCGCAACATCTTCGGCATCATCGCCTGGATCGGCTTCCGGCAGAGCCGGGTCGAGTTCGAGCAGCTCCCCCGCCCGTCGGGCAAGAGCAAGTGGACCAACAAGAAGAAGCTGAAGCTGGTCGTCGACTCGTTCGTCGGCTTCGCCTACTCGCCGCTGCGCATCCCCGCCTGGGTCGGCACCGGGGTCGCCGTCGTCGGCGTGCTGTCCACGCTCTCCACGCTGGTCGCCGCGCTGGTCACCTGGAGCACGCCGGTCGGCTGGGCGCTCGTCGCCTCACTCGTGACGACCTTCGGCGGCCTCAACCTCATGGTGCTGGGCATCATGGGCGAGTACCTCTGGCGCGCCGGCGACGACGCCCGCCGGCGCCCGACCTACGTGGTGCGCTCGGTCCGGGAGATCAGCCCGAGCGGCAGCTCCTCGGACGAGCGGCACGCGGTCGAGGCCAGCCGCTCCTGACGTCGCGTCCGGCGTGCGCCGTGCGGGCCGGCTCTGCCCGAGCCCGCACGGCGCACCGCCGACGTCTCCCCGCCTGGGTGGACCTACCGCTTTCACCCGGCCGAGATCCGGTGTGAGCAGCGGAAACGTCAGTGCTCTCCGCGATACTGGAAATCGGGGGATCCCCCCACGTAACAGTGTTTTGGGCGAACTGACGCCCTCGTCGTGCGAAATCAGCATGAGGCGGGCTGTTCTCGGCCGTTCCTCGTGCGTGCGCGCGCTTCGCTGCTGATCCTCCCGGACGCGTCCCTGGCCGATCCTGCCGGACGTGCGGGGCCTTGGCGCGCCGCCCAGCGCAGGCACGCGAGAGCCCGCACAGATCCCGCGCGTCGCCCCCACCAACACGAAGGCCGCCGCCCCGGAGGGGACGGCGGCCGACGACGTGAACGGGGGAGCGCCGGGGTGTCAGGGCACCGGCGGCAGCTCCGCGGCCTCGGGCTCGTCGTTGGCCCGCCACCGCGCCATCAGCGCCGCCAGGCCCGCCATCACGATGTCGGCGAGCATGAACATCACCCGGGACGCGGCGGCGAACGCGATCGCCTGGCCCGTGGGCATCGCCGTGCTCAACGCCGCGACCAGCACCGCCTCGCGCACTCCCGCGCCGGAGGGCAGCACGAACGCGAACAGGCCGATGGTCAGGCCGAGCGACATCGCCCCGGTCGACAGCACCAGGCCGGACAGGCCGGGGTCGCCGATCGCGTTGGCCAGCAGCCACAGGTGCAGGCCGTAGCAGAAGTAGGCCACCAGCACCCAGCCCAGCGCCTTGCCGATCGTGCGCCAGCGCAGCGTGTGGTCCAGCGGCTGGCGCTTGAGCACCCGCAGCACCAGGGACGTGCCCCAGGTGAGCACCCTCGGGTGCAGCGCGGCCAAGCCGATCGGCAGCAGCGCGAACAGCCACAGCGCGCTCGGCGTGTCCCGCAGCATGATCGGCAGGGCGAACAGGCCGAGGACCAGCGAGCCCACCACGCTGAACCCGATGTTCAGCAGCGAGCCGGTGAAGATCCGCGCCCGCGGCAGGCCGGCCTTGCGCCCCAGCTCCATCTGGAGCAGGTAGGCCCACACCGACCCGGGCACGTACTTGCCGAGGGAGCCGACCAGCATGATCTGCGCGCCCCGGAACGCCCCGATCGGCTTGCCGAGGTCGTTCACGATGACCTGCCAGGCCATCGTGCCGGCGACGATGCCCGCCACGACCGTGAGCTGGCTCAGCAGCAGCGAGTGCCACGGGATCGCCGTGAGCGTGCCGGACACCTCGCCCCAGTTCGCCACGAGCTGGTAGCCGGCGGCGACGACCACGACCAGCACCAGGAACCGGCGCAGCCATGCGACGAGGACGGCCTTCTTCTTCTCCGGCTGGGCGGGGGGGAGCGCGGGTGGCGCGGGTTCCGCCACGGCAGCCTGGTCGGTGGTCACATGGCCTCCGGGGGTCTCGCCCGCTTCGCCGCTCTGCGGTTCGTCCACCAACAGGTGCTCCGAGGTGCGCCGTTCGCGAAAACGGGGCGTGTGCGTCAGATTGCACATGGTAGGGGTGCGGATGGGCCCGACGGGGCCACCCACCCACGTTAGACGAGAGGGCGGGCGACCACCCGACGAGGTCGGGCGCATCCCCACCCAGGGGCTCCCGTTCGGTTGTGGCTAGGTAACCTACCGTCGCCAGGCCCTCGGGAGCCTGCCCGTCCGGTCAGCCGTCCGGGTGGGTCAGTGCGGACCGGATCCGCCCCAACCGAGAAGTGTGGAGCATGATCCCCATCACCGTGGTCGACGTGCGGGACGCCGAGCCGTACGTGCTGGAAGTGCTGCGTTCCGGTGTCATCGCCCAGGGGCCGATGGTGCGCCGGTTCGAGGAGTCCTTCGCCGCCGTCGCCGGGACCAGGCACGCCGTGGCCGTCAACAACGGCACGACCGCGCTGGTCGCCGCGCTCCAGGTCCTGGACCTCCAGCCGGGCGACGAGGTCATCACCTCCCCGTTCACCTTCGTCGCGACGCTCAACGCGATCCTGGAGGCCGGCGCCACCGCCCGGTTCGCCGACATCCGCGAGGACGACTTCTGCGTCGACCCGGACGCCGTGGCCGCCGCGATCGGCCCGCGCACCAAGGTGCTCATGCCGGTCCACCTGTACGGGCAGACCGCCGACATGGGCAAGCTCGCGCCGTTGGCCGAGGAGCACGGGCTGCGCCTGGTCGAGGACGCGGCCCAGGCGCACGGCGCCACCTTCGACGGTCGCGGCGCCGGCTCGTTCGGCCTCGGGTGCTTCTCGTTCTACGCCACCAAGAACATCACCACCGGTGAGGGCGGCGCGATCACCACCGACGACGACGCCCTCGCCGACCGGCTCCGGGTGCTGCGCAACCAGGGGATGCGGCAGCGCTACCAGTACGAGGTGGCCGGCCACAACTACCGGATGACCGACCTCCAGGCCGCGCTGGCCGTCCCGCAGCTCGAGAAGATCGACCAGGTCACGGCGCGGCGCAAGGCCAACGCCGAGCGCCTCAACGCCGGTCTGGCCGGCCTGCCCGGCCTGCGCACCCCCGCCGAGCTGCCCGGCCGGTCCCACGTCTGGCACCAGTACACCGTGCTGGTCACCGACGAGGCCCCGGTGACCAGGGACGAGCTGGCGGAGCGGCTCGGGGAGAAGGGCATCGGCCACGGGGTCTACTACCCGAAGGTCGTGTTCGACTACGACTGCTACCGCGGGCACCCCGGTGTGGTCGCCACCGACGTGCCGGTCGCCTCGCGGGTCGCCCGACAGTGCCTGTCGCTGCCGGTGCACGCCGCCATGAGCGACGCTGACGTCGACACCGTCGTCGCCGCCGTCCGGGAGGTCTTCGGGGCATGAGCGTGACCACCAACGGGGCGCGCCCTCGGGTGGCGCTCGTCGGCACCGGGTCGATGGGCTCGCTGCACGCGCGCGTCATCGCCGGGTCCGACCGCGCCGAGCTGGTCCGGGTGATCGAGCCCCGCGAGGACGTGGGGCGGGCCGTGGCCGAGCGGTTCGGCGCGGAGTGGGCGCCGGAGATCGGCGACCTGTCCGACGTGCACGCCGTCGTGCTGGCCGCGGCCACCGAGGCCCACCACGGGTTGGCCCTGCGGGTCCTGGAGCAGGACACGCCGCTGCTGGTGGAGAAGCCGGTGTGCGCCGGGCTCGCGCAGAGCGAGGAGGTCGTCGAGCTGTCCGAGCGGCGCGGCGTGCCCCTGATGTGCGGCCTGCTGGAGCGCTACAACCCCGCCGTCATGACCGCCCTGTCGCTCGTCGACCGGCCGGTGCACGTGACCGCCACGCGGCACTCCCCGTACGCGCCGCGCATCCGCACCGGCGTGGCGTGGGACCTCCTGGTGCACGACGTCGACCTGGCCATCCAGGTCTTCGGCGGGATCGAGCCGGCCCGGGTGCAGGGCACCTTCGGCTACTTCCACCCGCAGTCGCTGTCGCACGCGGAGGACGTCGCCGAGGCCGTGCTGGCCTTCCCCGACGGCGGCCTGGGCACCATCTCGGCCAGCCGGATCGGGCAGCGCAAGGTGCGCTCGCTGGTGATCCACGAGGTCGACCGGCTGATCGAGGCCGACCTGCTGCGCAGGGACGTCACCATCTACCGGCACGTCTCGAACGAGGCGGCCACGCCGGACGGGCGCGGCTACCGGCAGCAGACCGTCATCGAGATCCCGGAGCTGGTCTCCGGCAGGGAGCCGCTGGCCACCCAGCTCGACCGGTTCGTCGACCTGGTCGCCGGTGTGCGGGACGCCGACGAGGAGCGCCGCCGCATCCTGCCGGCGCACCGCGTCGTCGACCAGGTGCGGCGGCAGGCCGCCCGCGCCACCGCCACCACCCCCGCCTGACCCGCCTCCCCGGACGGGGGACTCACCGGACGCTCTCCACGAGGCGTTCCGGCGTCGAGTCCCACCGTGAGGTTCTGGAGAACGGGCCGGAGGAGCGCGCCGCGGGCACGGGGACCGAGACGTCCTCGTGCTGGGCGCAGGTCCTCACGAACAGCCGGACGAGGTTGTTGAGCACGAACCGGCCGGTTCGCCGCTGGTGCACGAGGTTCAGCGCCATGAGCTGGTCCAGGAGGTCCCGGGCGGCGGCCAGGGTGATGTCCGCCACCTCGGCGGCCGTCGAGAGCCCGAAGTCGGGACGGGCCAGCGTGGCCAGCGCGCGGAGCAGGCGCCGGGCGTGCGGCCGCAGGCGCCCGTACGACGCCGCCAGGGCGGCGCCCACGCCGGTCCTGCCGTCCCGCTCCACCTCGAGGGCGTCGAGCCCGTCCCGGTGGAGCTGGGCCACCATGCTCGCCAGTCCGCGCCCGGGGTGGTCGGCCAACCTGGTCGCCGCGGCGCGGACCGCGAGGGGCACGTGGCCGCAGAGCCGGGCCAGGGTGGCGGCGGCCTCCCACTCCGCGCCGACCCGGTCCTCGCCCAGCAGACGGGTCATGAGGGCGAGGGACTCGCACGGCAGGAAGGGGGAGAGGAGGAGCCGCCGGGCCCCGTGCTGGCTCACGAGCCCGCTCAACCGGTTCCGGCTCGTGATGACGACCAGGCACCCGGCCGCGCCGGGGAGGAGCGGGCGGAGCTGGTGGGTGTCGGCGGCGTCGTCGAGCATCACCAGCACGCGCTGACCGGCGATCGACGAGCGGAACAGCGCGGCCAGGTCCTCGACCTGGCGGGGGAGGCCCCGCGACGGCACGCCCAGCGCGCGGAGGAACCCGCGCAGCGCCTCCGCCGGGTGGGTCGCCGCCTGCCCGTCCCGCCCGTTCAGGTCGACGTAGAGCTGCCCGTCCGGGTACCGGGCGGCGGCCTGGTGCGCCCACCGCAGGGCGAGGGCCGTCTTGCCGACGCCGGCCATCCCGGTGATGGCGAGGATCGGCATCGACGGGGGTGTTCCGGTCTGGTGGCCGAAGCCCAGCCCGTCGAGTTCGCCGAGTTGCTCGACGCGGCCGGTGAAGTCGGTGATGCCGGCCGGCAGTTGGTGGGGGCGGGGCAGGGCCGGGCCGACCGCCACCACCGGGCGCGGCAGGAGCGCGGGGTCGCCGGTGAGGATCTGGTGGTGGAGTCGCCGCAGCGACTGGCACGGCTCCACCCCGAGTTCGTCGGCCACCAACCCGCGGAGCTGGTGGTAGGTCTCCAGGGCCTCCGCCTGTCGTCCGGCCCCGTACAGCGCGCGCATCAAGCCGCCCCACAGCCCCTCGCGGAGCGGGTGGCGGCGCACGAGGACCTGGAGCTCGGGGATCACCGCGACGTGCTGTCCGAGGGCGAGCCGGGCCTCGATGTCGGCCTCCTGCGCCGCGAGGCGCAGTTCGTGGAGCCTGGTGGCGGCCACCCGCCCCTGTTCCGGCAGGACGACGTCCTCCAGCACCTCGCCCCGCCAGTGCGCCAGGGCGTGGGCGAGGAGACGGTGCGCGCTGTCGGCGCGTCCCTCGGCGAGCGCTCGCCGGCCCTGGTCGGCGAGGCTCTCGAAGGTGTGGCTGTCGAGTTCGCCCTGCGCCACCAGGAGGCGGTACGCCCCGTGTCGCCAGGAGAGACGAGCGTGCCCCGGCATGGACTCGGAATGGAGGAGCTGGCGCAGCCCGGAGACGTAGGTCTGGAGGTTGGCCCTCGCCGAGGTCGGCGGCTGTTCCCCCCACAGCCAGTCGACCATCGTCTCGGGCTTCACCGGTGTGTTCGCCCGCAGGAGCAGCATCGCGAGCAGCACCCGTTGCTTGTGCCGACCCGGTCTACAGGGTTCCTCCGAGTCGTCCACGACCTCCAGCGGTCCCAGCACGCGGAATTCCATATCGTCCCGAGCCTCCCCGTACCCGTGATGATCAAACGCAGCCTGACACAGGGAAAGGCCCGAACCCAGTGTGACAGCGGATCGCTCGGCCATCCGGACCAGTGAGATTCGGACTACGGAGCAATCCGTGTCCGCTCTTTCCGGTCCCTTTCACGGCGACGTTTGCGCCGCCGGTCCCCCGGGCATCCCGCCACATTTGCGCCACACGTGTGCGTGTGGTGGCGCGTGTAGGCGTCCCCGAAACGATCCGCCCGCTTCCGGGTCCGGCCCGGCGGCGAATTGCGCGAGATCGAGGAAGGGGACGTCGTGGGAAGAGACGTGTCGAATCGGGCGCGGTTCCGGGGCAGACGCCTCGCGGCCGTCGCCGCCATGGGCCTGGTCGTCGCGGGCTCCGTGCTCGTGGCGCGACCCGTCGCCCATGCGGCGCCCCAGGGCGAGGACCCGGTGCTGACGGGCGCGGCGGTGGCCAGGGCCGGCGAGAAGGTCACGCGGCGTGAGGTGATCGACCGCGCGAAGACGTGGCTCACCGCGCACAACGGCGGTCCCGTGCCCTACAACCAGAACGCGCACCACGACGGGTACCGGGCCGACTGCTCGGGATTCGTCTCGATGGCCTGGAAGCTCGACCGACCCGGCCTGACCACCGTCACCCTGCCGAACGTGGCCGACCTGATCGACAAGAACGACCTCAGGCCGGGCGACGTCCTCATGAACGGCGGCCCAGGAACCGGAGGGGACAACGGTCACGTCGTCATCTTCGAGAAATGGGTGGACACGGCGAAGACCAGGTACCTGGGTATCGAGCAGGCCGGGTACCCGGCCAACGGGACCGTCTACCGGGAGATCTCCTACCCGTACGGGGGTGACGCCCGGTTCAAGCCCTACCGGTACCGCAACATCGTCGACAACAGGTCGGGAGCGGTCGGCACCGACGTCAGTGGTGACGGTTTCGCCGACGTCCTGGCGACGACGCGGGACGGGAAGCTCTGGTACTACCCGAACAACATCAAGAGCCCCGGGAACAACGGGCTGCCGTTCGTGTCCGGCTACTCCGTGTCCTTCGACAACTCGAGGTGGCACACCCACCAGCGGGTGGTCGCCGGTGACGTGAACGGCGACGGCCGCGCGGACCTCCTGGCGACGTCCTCGGACGGCACGCTGTGGCTCTACCAGAACAAGCTCTCGGGCAACGACCACCCGTTCGACTCCGCGATCAACGTGGGCGGGCCGAACTGGACGGAGGACAAGT
>NZ_JAMTCP010000064.1 GCF_024171885.1 Streptoalloteichus tenebrarius
CGAGGACACCTCGACCACGGGCGGCAGCGTCCTGACCGCCGTGGAGGCGCTGCGCGAGGCCGGGGCGGAGGTCGTCGGCGTGGCGACGATCGTCGACCGCGCGACCGGCGCCCGGGAGGCGATCGAGGCCGAGGGGCTGCCCTACCGGTACCTGCTGTCCCTGGCCGACCTGGGCCTGGCGTGATCCGCGGGGGTGGGGCGGCCGGCCCGCCGCCCCACCCCGTCACGGCCCCACCCCGTCGCCGGCCCGCCGCCCCACCCCGTCACGGCCCCACCCCGTCGCCGGCCCGCCGCCCCACCCCGTCACGGCCCCACCCCGTCGCCGGGCCGTCGCCGTCCTCGCGGGTTGACTCCTTGCCGGGGCAAGGAGTCGCGGATCGCCCTCAGGGATAGCCCGTTCGGGGGTGGCTGGCCGCTCCAAGCGGCGGGCTGTGGCCGTTGGGGCGGACAGTGGGGCTCTGGTCACCCGATCCGCTGATCAGCCGAATCGGGGATGTCGACCTACGCTGGGCATGGGAGGTCCCATGGCCAGCCTGCTCGCCCAAGCCACGATGCTGACGCACTTCGCCTTCCTGGCCTACGTGGTGTTCGGCGGCTTCCTCGCGTGGCGGTGGCCGAGGGCGTTCGCGCCGCACCTCGTCGCGGTGACCTGGGGCGCGCTCATCGTCACGGTCCCCTGGCTGGACTGCCCGCTCACCATGCTGGAGGACCACTTCCGGCGGGCGGCGGGGCAGCCGGGAGTGGGCGCGTTCATCGACACCTACGTCAGCGGCGTGCTCTACCCGACGCGGTACGTGCTGGTCGCCCAGGTGCTCGCGGCCTCGGTCGTCGCCGTGTCCTGGCTGGGCGGTTACCTAAGGTGGCGCGGTGCGCGAGGAACTGGAGCCAGGACCCACCGAATGGGGCGGTGACCGACCCGAGGTCGGCGTCGGACCGTGGCGGGGGCCGTGGCCGACCGACGACCGGTACGACCCCGAGCTGCTGGCCGAGGGCGACCGGCGCAACGTCGTGGACCGCTACCGCTACTGGCGCCGCGAGGCGATCGTGGCCGACCTGGACGCCCGGCGACACGACTTCCACGTGGCCATCGAGAACTTCCAGCACGACCACAACATCGGGACGGTCGTGCGCACGGCCAACGCGTTCCTCGCGCGCGCCGTGCACGTCGTGGGGCGGCGCCGCTGGAACCGGCGCGGCGCCATGGTCACCGACCGCTACCAGCACATCCACCACCACCCCCAGGTGGGCGACCTCCTCGACTACGCCCGAGCCCAGGACCTGGTCGTCGTCGCGGTGGACAACACCCCGGACGCGGTGCGGCTGGAGCGCACCGAGCTGCCCCGCCGGAGCCTGCTGCTGTTCGGCCAGGAGGGGCCGGGCCTCACCGAGGAGGCGCGGGCCGGAGCCGCCCTGGTCGTCTCCATCGCCCAGTTCGGCTCCACCCGGTCCGTCAACGCGGGCGTCGCCGCCGGCGTCGTGATGCACACCTGGGTGCGGCAGCACGCTGACCTGGACACAGCTTGGTGAAGATGTTTCGGCCGATCGCCCGTTCGCGCTGCCTCTGGATCGGTTCACCCCCGACCATGGGGTCATGATCGAGCAGTCGGCGGCAGCGGTGGAGCGGCCCCGGCTGTGGGCGGCCCGGGCCGGCGTGGCCGAACGTGGCGTCTGGACCAGGCACCTGCGCCGGGTGTGGTGGATGCCCGCGACCCTGCTGGGCACCACGCGCTGGCCGGCCACCTCCGGCCAGCGCTGGTTCGTGTGGTGGAACTACTGGTGGCAGGCGCACCTGCTGGACTGCGTGGTCGACGCCCAGCTCCGGCGGCCGACCGTCCAGCGGGTGGCGACGGTCCGCGCCCTGACCAGGGGCGTGCGGCTCCGCAACATCACGAGCTGGACCAACCGGTACTACGACGACATCGCCTGGCTCGGGCTCGCCCTGCACCGGGCCGGCAAGGTCGCCGGCGTCGACCGGCCGAGGGCGCTGGCCGAGATCGCCAGGAGGCTGCGGCGCGGCTGGACCGACGCCGGCGGCGGCGGCATCTGGTGGCGGCGCAGGGACGACTTCAAGAACGTGCCGGCCAACGGGCCCGCCGCGATCCTGTTCGTCCGGCTGGCGGCGGACGGCCCGCCCGTCGGCGACCCCGACGACCTCGCCCGCGCCCGCGCCATCGCGGAGTGGATCGAGGAGCACCTCGTCGACCCCAGGACGGGCCTGGTCTGGGACGGGCTGCGGGTGAACAGGGACGGGACGATCAGGGACGTCGAGAAGACGATCTACACCTACTGTCAGGGCGTGCTGCTGGGGGCCTACGTCGAGCTGGCGGACGCCACCGGCGACCCGACGTGGACCCGCAGGGCGATGCGCACGATCGACGCGGTCGCCCGGCACCTGACCAGCCAGCACGGCGTCCTGCGCGGGCACGGCGGCGGCGACGGCGGCCTGTTCACCGGCATCCTCACCCGCTACCTGGCGCAGGCCGCGCTCCGGTTGTACAGCGCGCCGGAGGCCCGGCACCTCGCGGCGGACCTGGTGCTGTTCTCGGCGGAGGGCGCGTGGCGGAACAGGGCGGGCGGGCCGGGCGGGCCGTTGTTCGGCCCGGACTGGTCGATGCCCGCGTGCCTGCCGGACGAGCCCCGTCCCCACCGGGCCCGGGGTGGCTCGGTCCGGACCGTCGCGCCCGCCGAGCAGGACCTCTCGGTGCAGCTCTCGGGCTGGATGGCGCTGGAGGCGGCGGCGTTGCTGGAGCGCGGCGGCCTCACCGTCCGACGCGCTCCCGGGAGTCTCTGACCGGCGACCCCGGGTGTAAGTGACAACGATTATCATCTCGGGCATGTCTCGTGTGCCCGTCACCGTGCTGTCCGGCTTCCTCGGCAGCGGCAAGACCACCGTGCTCAACCACCTGCTCGCCAACCGGGAGGGCAGGCGGGTCGCGGTGGTCGTCAACGACATGAGCGAGATCAACGTGGACGCCGCCCTGGTCGGCGGGCACCTGGAGCGCGCGCCGGAGCGCCTCGTCGAGCTGACGAACGGCTGCATCTGCTGCACCCTGCGCGCCGACCTGCTGGAGAGCGTCGCCGCGCTCGCGCGGCAGGGTCGGTTCGACGCCGTCGTGGTGGAGTCGACCGGGATCTCCGAGCCGCTCCCGGTGGCGGCCACCTTCGAGTGGGACGTCGAGGACGGCGTCTCCCTCCACGACGTCGCCCGCCTCGACACGATGACCACCGTGGTCGACGTGTCCACGTTCCTCGACCTCGTCCTGGCCGACGCCACGCTCGCCGGGGAAGGCCTGGGCGTCGACGCGGCCGACGAGCGGGGCGTCGCCGCGCTCGTCGTCGACCAGGTGGAGTTCGCCGACCTGGTCGTGCTGAACAAGACCGACCTCGTGGACGCCGACCACCTCGCCCGGGTCGAGGCGGTGGTCGAACAGCTCAACCCGACCGCGCGCCGGGTGCGCACCAGTCACGGCGTCCTCCCCCTGACCGAGCTGCTCGACACGGGGCGCTACGACCGGCACGCGGCGGCGGAAGCGCCGGGCTGGGCGCGGGAGCTCGCCGGGACGCACACACCGGAGACGGAGGAGTACGGCATCCGGAGCGTCGTCTACCGAGCGCGCCGCCCGTTCCACCCGGAGCGGCTCGACCGCGCGCTGCGGAGGGAGTGGCCGGAACTGTTGCGCAGCAAGGGTTTCCTCTGGATCGCCTCCCGACCCGACGTGGCGGGGCTGTGGTCCCAGGCCGGGCCGAACCTCACACTGGAGCCGGCGGCGCTGTGGTCCACATGGGACGGACAACGTGGACAGGAGATCGCCTTCATCGGCCTCGGGCTCGACCCCGACGAGCCCTACCGCCGTCTCGACCCCGCGTTGCTGACCGACGAGGAGCTGGCGCTGGGCCGGGAGGGTTGGCGCGTGCTCCCCGACCCCCTGCCCGCCTGGGACGACGAGCACCTCCGCCTCGGTTCACACGTCCACTGAGGACAGTCGCGGGTGCGCCTCGAACGCCTGCGGTGGTGCTTTCGTCGCCGGATCTCATGCTCCGGGGCTCGGAAACGTCCGCTCGGTATGTGAGCACTTCCGGCGGACAAGGTCTGCGAGTACTGGTTGTTGTTGTCCCACAAGGAAAAACACAAACGATCAGCGACGTCGTGCGCCGGGATGTCACAGCCCGGTGCGGTGCGCGGACCAGTCAGAGTCCGTCGCGCGCACATGAGCGAACTCGCCCGCCGTTCTCCTGTCGCGGTCGCTAATGCCCGCCTTGCCAACGAGCGGCAGCGGGAACGGGTCCGGGAACGGATGCGAGCCGACCGGGGTGTCCCGTACGCGGGCGGGATGACGGAGGTGCTGTTCGAGACGCTCGCGGATGAGAGCCACTGCGTCTGTGCGCCTGGTCGGCGCTGCACGACGAGGACGTCGACCCGGTGTCGGGAGGGGCTGTGCGATCTGGTCGACGCCATGAAGGCCGGCAGCCGACTGATCCTGCCCGACCGCGACGCCCCGGACACGGCCCGGATCGAGACGGTGGTCCTGCTCGGGTTGTCCGCCGCGCACGGCTCCGCGCTGGGCAGGCGGACGGGGCTGACCGGGCTCGGCCACGACCCGGCGGGCCAGGAGCACGACGCCGCGTTCCGCCCCGCCCTGTCCTCCGTGTTCGCCGTTCACCTGGCCGGCGGCAAACCAGCCCCGTAACACCCAACCCGCTGTTCGTCGTTGGGATCACCGCGGTGATCGTGGTGAGCCAGTTCTCCGCACGGGCGGTCCGGCCGCTGACGTACCTGTGGGGTCGCCCTCCCGGTCGTGCGCGGCCGCGTTCCGCCCGGTCCCGCGAGCGCGACCACGGCCGGGACCGTGTTCCTGGTCCTCGGGCTGGTCGTGTCGGTGGTGTTCGGCGTCCTCCGCGGCCGCACGCACCATGCCGATGTGGCGGGACGCGGGCGGACGCGTCTACCGCAGGGGCGGGCGGGTGACACTGCTGCTGCGGTTGGCCACTCTCGCCGCTCGGCTGGGGCTCAGGGCGTTCGCGGCCGTGGCGTTCGGGAAACCGTTTCGCGACAATGCCCTGCGGCTCGGCATCGGCGTCACGTTCGGGGTCCAACAGGCGGTGATGACGTACCGAGGCCGAAGGCTGCCCGCATCCGCGGTCTCCTCACCGTCAACGTCGATCGGAGACCAGCACGGGGAGAACGTGCCTCAGACGCATGAAACCCCATTCGAAACGCGGCCCGGACACCGGTGAGGACAGCCCGGGCGGGTTCGTGAGACGACGAGCGGGCGGACCGATCAGGGACCGGTACCGATCAGGGACCGGTGCAGCCGCACGAACGACGGTGCATGAAACGCGCGGGAAGCCGGACGGTGCGCGGGGGCTGGTCGGGATCGGCGATCCGGGAGAGCAGCATGCGCACCGCGGTGCGCCCGATCTCCGCGATCGGCTGCGCCATCGTCGTGAGCGGAGGATCGACGAGGTCGGCCCACTCCACCTCGTCGTATCCCACCACCGCCAGATCGACGCCGACCTTCACGTCCAGCTCCCTGGCGGCGTGCAGCACGCCGACCATCATGTTGTTGTTCGCGGCCACCACGGCGGTGGGCGGGTCCGGCAGGGTGAGCAGGCGGCGCAACGCCGCCTCGGCGGGCTTCACGGCGGAACCGCCGGAGGCCATCAGCTCCTCGTCCAACTCCAGCCCGGAACGGTGCAGCCCCAACCGGTACCCGTGCACCCGCTCGCTCGTCGTCGTCAGGCCGGCCGCGCCGCTCACCAACCCGATCCGCCGGTGGCCCAGCTCCGTCAGGTGCTCGACCAGCGCGGCCATGGCCCCGACGTTCTCCGGCCCCACCTGGTCCACCAGCCCCGAGCCCGGCAGCCGGTCCACCAGCACCGTGGGCACGCCGAGCTGCCGCAGCTCGGGCAGCACCGTGGTCGCCGCGCCGGGCGAGGGCGTCAGCAGCATCCCGTCCACCCTGCGCGAGCGCAGCGCGCGCACCGCCGCGTGCTCGGCCTCCGGCTGGTCGTGCGTGTCGACCAGGATCAACGTGAACCCGGCGCGGCTGGCCTCGCTCTCGATGGCGTGGATCAGCTCGGCGAAGTACGGGTTGGCCACCAGGGAGATCGCCACGCCCAGCGACCGCGTGCCCCCGGTGACCAGGGAACGGGCGATCGCGTTGCCCGTGTAGCCCGTCGCGGCGACCGCGTCGAGCACCCGCCGCCTCGTCTCGTCCGCCACCGCCCTGGTCCCGTTCACGACGTGCGAGACCGTCGTGATCGAGACTCCCGCGAGGTGGGCGACATCGCGCATGGTGACCACGGGTGCAAACGTTTGCGCAAACGCTTGGCACTCGTCAACCGGGCCGGCTAGCTTCCCCGCCACCTGTTGGCCGCTCGCCCCTCGGGGGCGCAGGGATCAGGGAGGCAGGCAATGGGACGACGAGGTCCCCTCGGCCGGTCCGGACGCGGTGTCGCCGTGCTGCTCGCCGGCGCGCTCGCGATGGCGGGCACGGCCTGCACGAGCCAGCGGACCGGGCGCACCGGCGGCGCCGGCCCCGACGGCCGGGTCAGGATCGGCCTGGTGACCAAGACCGACAGCAACCCGTTCTTCGTCGCGTTGCGGGAGGCGGCGAAGGCGCGGGCGGCCCAGGACGGGGCCGAGCTCGTCGCGCTGGCCGGCAAGTTCGACGGCGACAACGACGGCCAGGTGGCCGCGCTGGAGAACCTCGTGCAGCAGGGCGTGAACGCCATCCTCGTCACGCCGAGCAACTCGACCGGGATCCTCGGCGCGATCCGGCACGCCAGGGACAGGGGGATCCTCGTGGTCGCGCTGGACACCGAGACCCAACCCAAGGACGCCGTCGACGCCACCTTCGCCACCGACAACGTCGAGGCGGGCCGCGCGCAGGGCCGGTACGTCCGGGCCGCCCTGGCCGGGCGCGAGCCCCGGCTGCTCATGCTCGACGGCACACCCGGCGGCACCGTGGACGAGCAGCGCCACCGCGGCTTCCTCGACGGCGTCGGCCTGGCCGAGGAGGACCCGCGGGTGCTGGCCAAGGAGCCCACCAACGGCGACCAGAACAAGGCCCAGCAGGCGATGGAGAACCTGCTCCAGCGCGCCGGCGACGTGAACGCCGTCTACACGCTCAACGAACCCGCGGCCAGGGGCGCGCACGCCGCCCTCCAGGCCCGCGGTCTCGCCGCGCAGGCCGTGATCGGCTCGATCGACGGCGGCTGCCAGGGCGTGCGCGACGTCAAGGAGGGCAAGTACGCCGTCACCGTCATGCAGTTCCCGAAGAAGATGGCCGAGGAGGGCGTGCGGGCGGCGGTCGAGTTCGCCAGGACCGGCAGGAAGCCCAGCGGGTTCGTCAACACCGGCTCGACGGTGGTCACCGACCGTCCGGTCCCCGGTGTCGACAGCGAGGACACCGCATGGGGCCTGCGGAACTGCTGGGGGTGACGACGATGTCCCTGACCGCGCCCAGGAGGGCCGCTCTCAGCGAGTTCGTGCTGCGCACCCCGGCGGTCGGCCCGGCGGTTGCGCTCGTGTTCGCGGTGGTGCTCTTCTCGTTGACCACCGACACGTTCCTCGACGTCGACAACCTCTCCCTCGTCGTCCAGCAGTCCCTGGTGGTCGGGACGTTGGCGCTCGGCCAGACCCTGGTGATCCTCACCGGCGGCATCGACCTCGCCAACGCCGCCGCCTGCGTGCTGGCCACCCTGCTGATGGCCAAGCTCGCCGTCGGCGGGACCGCCTCCCCGGTCACCCTCCTCGCCGGGGTCGCGGTCGCGGTGGCGGTCGGCCTGACCACCGGAGGCGTCGTCACGGCGTTCCGGCTGCCGCCGTTCATCGTCACGTTGGGCGTGCTGACGATCCTGACCGCCGCCAGCCGGATCTACGCGGGCGGCCAGAGCTACCCGGTCACCGACGGGCTGCTCGGGTGGCTCGGCACCCGCCAGTACCTGTTCGGCCAGATCGAGGTCACCTTCGGCATGGGCGTGGCGCTCGCCCTCTACCTGGTGCTCTGGTACTCGCTCACGCGCACCGCCTGGGGCAGGCACGTCTACGCCGTCGGCAACGACCCGGAGGCCGCCCGCCTGTCCGGCATCCACGTGCGGCGCACCCTGCTGTCGGTCTACGTGGTCGCCGGGCTGGTCTACGGTGTGGCCGCGTGGCAGGCGTTGGGCCGGGTGCCCAACGCCGACCCGAACGCGTTCCAGACGGGGAACCTGGACT
The DNA here is from genome assembly GCF_024171885.1 of Streptoalloteichus tenebrarius. GTDB lineage: Bacteria > Actinomycetota > Actinomycetes > Mycobacteriales > Pseudonocardiaceae > Streptoalloteichus > Streptoalloteichus tenebrarius. Next base: position 8,222 of record NZ_JAMTCP010000064.1, read on the forward strand.
CGATCACGGCGGTCGTGCTGGGCGGGACCAGCCTGTTCGGCGGTCGGGGGAGCGTGCTGGGCACCCTGGTGGGGGCGCTGATCGTCGCCGTGCTGCGTTCCGGGCTCACCCAGGCCGGGATCGACAACCTCTACCAGGACGTCGCGACCGGCGTGCTGGTGATCGTGGCGGTCGCCGTGGACCGGCTCTCGCGGAGGAGGCAACGATGACGGGCGTCGACGGGCGGGACGCGCCCCTGGAGCCGGTGCTGTCGGCGCGGGCGCTGGTCAAGCGGTTCGGCAGGGTGACGGCGATCGACGGGTCCGACTTCGACCTGATGCCGGGCGAGGTCCTCGCCGTGGTCGGCGACAACGGCGCCGGCAAGTCGAGCCTGATCAAGGCCCTGTCCGGGGCGCTCGTCCCCGACGAGGGGGAGATCAGGGTGGACGGCCGGCCGGTCCGGTTCCACGGCCCGCTGGACGCGCGCCGCCACGGCATCGAGACCGTGTACCAGGACCTCGCCCTCGCGCCCGCGCAGGACGTGGCCAGCAACCTGTTCCTCGGCAGGGAGCGCCGGCGGCCCGGCGTGCTCGGCCGGGTCTTCCGGCTGCTGGACACGCGCGGCATGCGCGCGGAGGCCGAGCGGGTGCTCGGCGAGCTGGGCATCGGCGTGCGGAGCATGAGCCAGCCGGTCGAGACCCTCTCCGGCGGGCAGCGCCAGGGGGTCGCGGTGGCCAGGGCCGCGGCGTTCGGCACCCGAGTGGTGATCATGGACGAGCCGACCGCCGCGCTCGGCGTCGCCGAGTCGGCCAAGGTGCTGGACCTCATCGGCCGGATCAGGGACCGCGGCCTGCCGGTCGTGCTGATCAGCCACAACATGCCGCACGTCTTCGAGATCGCCGACCGGATCCACGTCCACCGCCTCGGCCGCAGGGTCGCCCTCGTCTCCCCGGCGGAGCGCACCATGAACGAGGTGGTCGGGCTCATCACCGGGGCGCTGCGGGTCGGCGCGGACGGTGAGCTGGAGGAGGTGCGCGACGCCGTGCGCACAGGGTTGACGAGAACCGGTGGAGGGACCGCCGAGTGAGGGACGTCCTGTTGGTCGGTCTCTGCACCGTCGACTTGGTGCAGTGGGTCACCACTCTCCCCGCACCGGGTGAAAAGGTGCAGTCCGCAGGGATGAATGTGGCGGCGGGTGGGCCGGCGGCGAACGCCGCGGTCGCGGTGGCCGCGGCGGGCGGGCGGCCCACCCTCGTCACCGGCCTCGGCCGGCACCCGCTCGCCGCCCTCGCCCGCGCCGACCTGGAGGAGTGCGGCGTCCGCGTGATCGACCTCGACCCCACGCGGGCCGAACCGCCCGCGCTGAGCGCGGTGGCCGTGCGCGAGTCCGACGGGGAGCGCACGGTGGTGTCCCGCAACGCCTCGGCGCTGGCGGTCCCCGCGGCAGCGGACCTCCTCGACGACCTGGTGGCCGGCGCCGGCGCCGTGCTGGTCGACGGCCACCACCCCCGACCGACCCTCGCCGCGGCCAGCGCCGCGCGCGTGCGCCGCGTCCCCGTGGTGCTGGACGCCGGGAGCTGGAAGCGGGGGCTCGGCGAACTGCTGCCGCTGGTCGACGTCTGCGCCTGTTCGGCGTCCTTCGCCGTGCCCGGCGCGCCGGACACGGTCGCGGCGCTGCACGAACTCGGCATCCCGGTGGTGACCAGGACCGACGGACCCCGGCCCGTGCGGTGGAGCTGCGCGCCGAGCGGAGGACGGCCGGGGGAGCGGACCACCACCGGCGAGGAGCCGGTCACGCCGGTGCCGGCCAGGGACACCCTCGGGGCGGGCGACGTGTGGCACGGCGTGTTCACGCTCGGGGTGGCCTGTCTCGGCAGGGTGCCGGGACCGGCCGAGCTGCCCGCCCTGATCAGGGCGGCCAACGACGTCGCCGGGCTGAGGGTGAGCCATGTCGGGCCGAGGTCCTGGGTGGCGCCGGTGCGGGATCGGGAGGAGACGAGGTGACCGCGGCCGCGGTGGACGTCACGTTCGAGGAACTGGTCGCGCGGGCGGCGGCACTGGCCGGAACCGGCCGGCGCCGACTGCTGGGCATCACCGGGTCGCCCGGCGCCGGCAAGTCGACGCTGGCCGAGCGGCTGGTCGCCGCCCTCGGCGACCGGGCGGTGCTCGTGGGCATGGACGGGTTCCACCTCGCCCAGCGCGAGCTGGACCGACTGGGCAGGGCCGACCGGAAGGGCGCCCCGGACACCTTCGACGGCCACGGGTACGTGGACCTGCTCGGCCGGCTGCGCCGCAACGGGCCGGACGCGCCCGACGCGGTGACGGTCTACGCGCCGGAGTTCCGCCGCGAGATCGAGGAGCCGGTGGCCTGCGCGGTCCCGGTCCCGCCCGACATCCCGTTGGTCGTGACCGAGGGCAACTACCTGTTGCTGGACGACGAGCCCTGGCGGCGGGTCCGCGCGGTGTTGGACGAGGTGTGGTTCCTCGCGCCCGACGAGGAGGACCGGGTGGCCCGGCTGGTCGCCCGCCACCTCCGGTACGGCCGCGCCCCCGCCGAGGCGCGCGCCCGCGCGCTGGGCTCCGACCAGGCCAACGCGGAGCGGATCGCCCCCACCGCCGGATCGGCCGACCTGGTCGTCCACGCCGTCCGCTGACCAATGCTCACGGCCCTGGCGGCATCCCCCGGCAGTGACCGGCCCCGGTTGGCCCTGGTCGGCCCTCGGTGGCCCTGGTTGGCCCCGCCCGCCAGGTTGACCGGCACTGACCACGATCGACGCTCGTTGACCGGCACTGCCCGCCGCCGACCCGCCCGAACCCGGCACACTCCCCCAGGTACAGCCCCCACCCGCCCTGGGGGGCGAGCCCCGCTCCAGCCTAGCGCCGCACGCCCCTGAACAGAGGCCCACACCGCTCCGCTGTGGACAACTGCCGCGCCTGTGGATAACCCCGTCACCCAAGGCGGCGACAGGGTTGACACCGCGCGGAAGACATGAACGACACACTCGCCACCGGAGGCCGGGGAACAAGATCACCAGAGAATGACCCCCCACCCGCCCTGGGGGGCGAGCCCCGCTCCAGCCTATCGGGCATGACCCCGCCGCCGCAGAGAAGAAGCGAAGGCTGGGGATAACCCAAGGCCCTGTGGATAACTGGGCTCCCGGATGAGGGAATGTCTCACCTGGAAGTGGGTTGCATGGGCCGAACCCCTTGCCTGAAGAGCCGAGAGCGCCCCAGAAGCAGGGCGTTCGTGTGCGGCAGAAGCCGCGAGGAGCGCCGGCGGCCAGAACCTCCAAGAGACCCCCAGGAGAGAACCCTCAAGAAGACCCCAGGAGAGAACCCGAGGAGGGACCTCAGGTCAGGCCCCTCGGAACCTGGAGGATCGAACCTGGATGACCTCGAAAACCTGAGGCCCCGAAGCACCGAGGTCCCGAAGCGCTGAGGTCCCGAAGCGCTGAGGACCGCGAAAACTTGAGACCCCGGAGCCCTGAGAGCTGAAGAACCTCGACGAGTGGGCCTCAGGAGGATGAGGAGTCGTCGCCGCGAGGGGACGCGGACACCCGCTCGCCGTCCTCCACCGGGCGGTGGATCTCCTGGCGGTACCGCCACAGCCCGTAGACCGTCCCCCCGATCACGAAGGTCAGGAACCCGACCACCGCCGCCGTCCGCAGCCACGGGTTCCGGTCGAGCAACCCGGCCCCGTAGTACCCCACCAGCATGAGCGTCGGCGCCCACACCACCGCGCCGGTCGCGCTCGCGACCAGGTACTTCCGCCGGTCCATCTGCGCGGCGCCGGCCAGGATGGGCGCCAGCGTGCGCACCCACGGCAGCCAGCGCGCCGCCACGATGGCCCAGAACCCCCAGCGGTCGAAGAACCGTTTCGCCCGGTCCAGGTTCTCCCGGTTCAGGACCCTGCCCCCGCGCCGGGCCAGCAGCCGCAGGCCGGTGCGCGCGCCGATCTCGTACCCCACCTGGTTGCCGGCCACGGCCACCAGCGTCACGGTCAGTGACAGCAGCCAGATGCCCGCCTCGTGGTCGTGCTGCGCCAGCACCACGCCGGCGGTCAGCAGGAGGGAGTCGCCGGGCAGGAACAGCCCGACGATGAACGCGCACTCCGCGAACACGAAGCCCAGCACCACGAGCCAGACGACGACCGGGCCCGCCGCCTCCAGCGGCGTCGCCGCCAGGTTCGCCGCGGCCGCGAGGTCGGTCTGCACCTTTCCGAGGGTAGGTGCTGACGGCGCGGGCGTCGGCTGGTTCGAAAGGAGGTGTGGCCCAATCGTGCCAGCGGGCTACCTTGGGTCAGGTGAGCACCACTCTGAGCGATCACCTGGTGGCGGAACTCCGCGCGGCGCTGGGGCCGGAGGGGGTGCTCGACGATCCCGACGTCCTCGCGTCGTACCGCAGGGACATGATGCCGCTCGCCCCGGCGGGCGTCCCCCGCGCGGTGGCCCTGCCCGCCGACGCCGACCAGGTGCGGGCCGTGGTCCGCGCCTGCGCGGCGGCCGGGGCCCCGATCGTCCCGCGCGGCGCGGGCAGCGGGCTGTCCGGCGCGGCGAACGCCGTGGACGGCTGTGTGGTGCTGGCGACGACCAGGATGAACCGCATCCTGGAGATCGACCCGGACAACCGCCTCGCCGTCGTGGAGCCGGGGGTGGTGAACCTCGACCTGCGGCACGCGGTCGAGAAGCACGGGCTGTTCTACCCGCCCGACCCGTCCAGCTACGACTGGTGCACGATCGGCGGCAACCTCTCCACGAACGCCGGTGGCCTGTGCTGCGTCAAGTACGGGGTCACCACCGACTCGGTGCTCGGGCTCGACGTGGTGTTGGCCGACGGGTCCCTGCTGCGCACCGGGCGGCGGACCGTGAAGGGGGTCGCCGGCTACGACCTCACCCGGCTGTTCGTCGGGGCCGAGGGGACCCTCGGTGTGATCACCAGCGCGACCCTCGCGCTGCGCCCCCTGCCCCAGGCGCCGGCCACCCTGGTCGCCGCGTTCGGCTCCACGGCGGCCGCCGCGTCGGCCGTCACCCGGATCGTGCGCGCGGGCCTGATCCCGTCGCTGATGGAGATCATGGACCGGGCGTCCATCCTGGCGGTCGAGCGGAACCTGAAGACCGAGTTGGGCGCGGGCGGCGGCAGCGCGGCCCTGCTGCTGTGCCAGTCCGACAGCGGCGGCGAGGCCGCGCGGCGGGAGATCGCCGCGATCGAGCGGATCTGCGCGGACGCCGGGAGCGAGCTGGTCCACTGGACGGCTGACCTGGCCGAGGGACGGATGCTCATGGCGGCCCGGCGCGCTGTGCTGCCGTCGCTGGAGGTCTACGGCTCCTGGCTGACCGATGACGTCTGCGTGCCGCGCACCAGGATCGCCGACCTGATCAACGGCTGTGAGGCCGTCGGGGAGCGGCACGGCCTGCTCGTCGCCGTCGTCGGCCACGCGGGCGACGGCAACATGCACCCGACGATCGTGTACGACCCCGAGTCCGAGGAGCAGTTCGCGCGGGCGAGGCGGGCGTTCGACGAGATCCTGGAGCTGGGCCTGTCCCTGGGCGGCACGATCACCGGCGAGCACGGCGTCGGCAAGATCAAGCGGGAGTGGCTGGAGCGGGAGATCGGCCCGGTCGGGCTCGGCGTGCACCGCGCGATCAAGGCGGCGCTCGACCCGGGGAACCTGTTCAACCCGGGGTCGATGTTCGCCGCGGAATGAGCCGAGGGCCGGTCGCGGGCGTTGGCGCGCGACCAGGCCCGACCAGGCCCGACCAGGTCCGACCAGGCGCCGCCGGGGGCGGCCGTGAGCCGGCTGTGGTCCGTCCGGCAGTGCGAGGGACGCCCGTGGGACGGCCCGGAAACGACGGAAGCCGGTGCGCCAGGCACCGGCTTCCGCGTTCGGCGCGGCCCCCTCAGTGCAGGGGCTGCCGGGGAATCTCCTGCGTGACGTCCAGCGCGAGCTTCTTCTCGCGGCGGCTCCGCACGAACTCGATGATGATCGGAATGATCGAGACGAACACGATGCCGATGAAGATGGCCTCGATGTTCTCCTTGACGAACGTGATGTTGCCGAGGAAGTACCCGAGCAACGTCACGCCGGCGGCCCAGGCGACACCCCCGATGAACGAGTAGGTGAAGTAGCGCTTCGGGTCCATCCGGCCCACGCCCGCCATCGCGGTGATGAACGTGCGCACGATCGGCACGAAACGGGCGAGCACGATCGCGCGGGCGCCGTGCCGCTCGAAGAACTCGTGCGTCTTGTCGACATGTTCCTTCTTCAGGAACCGCGACCTCGGTTTGAACAACGCCGGGCCGATCTTCCAGCCGATTCCGTAGCCGGTGACGTTGCCGAGCATCGCCGAGATCGTGAGCAGCAGGCACACCAGCCAGATCGGGGTGTCGATCCAGCCGCGGGCCACGAACATCCCGGCGACGAACAGCAGCGAGTCACCGGGCAGGAAGAAGGCCAGGATCCCGCACTCGGCGAAGACGATCAGGCACAGCCCGACCAGGGCGAAGGCGCCCATCGAGGTGATCAGGTATTCCGGGTCGAGCCATTTCGGGCCCAGGGCGAGCGGGGCGGCCGTGCTCGCGACGGCGGGCAAAACGGACGTCACGAGAACCCACGGTACCGGCCCGTCGGGCTCACCCGTCGGGCGGACCGGGTTTCCTGATCACGGGTGGCCGGCGGGGACCGCCTCACCCGTGCGGGTCACAACACGGAGATCAGTCCGGCGACCGTCCCCACGGCGAGGCCGAGCAACACGGCGAACAACAGCAGCCAGCGCGCCGGCAGCCCCGCTGGCGCCGGCGGCTCCTCCTCGCTCGGAGCGGGCTGGTTGGCCGGCGCCGCTCCGCCGCCGGTCACGGCCTGCGCCCGCAACGCCTCCGCGAGCAGCCGCTCCGCGTTGTCGGCCATGCTCACCCCCCTAACCGTAATGGTCTCCCGACCACCCCGGTCCAGGTATCGGCGACACGACCCGAGCCGTATCAACGACGGCCCGGCGTCCCACCGCCGGCGGGTGAGGCACACGATCGGGCAGCGACGCCCGACCTGGCGCGGCTGGCGGCCCGACGAGGGGCCGGCCACACCGGATGACCAGGCCGGACGCGCGTGCCCCCGCCCAGGAGGCCCCTTCGGCGCTTCCCCGGACGGCCTCCCCGGACGGCCTCTCCGGACGGCCTCCTCGGGCGGGCTTCCCGGAGGACCTCCTCGGAGGACCTTCAGGGGACCTTCTGGGGACCTTCTGGGACGGCCTTCTCAGGCGGCCTTGAGGACGCCCAGCAGCCGGGCCACCTCGGCCGCGACGGCCTCCCGGCCCGGCGCCAGGTACTTCCGGGTGTCCACCGTGTTCGGGTGCGCGTCGAGGTAGGCCCGCACCGCCTGGGTGAACGCCCGGTTCAGGTGCGTGGCAATGTTGATCTTGGTCATCCCCGCGGACACCGCGCGGCCGAGGTCCTCGTCGGACACGCCGGACGAGCCGTGCAGCACGAGGGGGACGGGAACGGCCGCGCGCAGCCGCCCGATCAGCTCGAAGTCGAGCGACGCGTCCCTGGTGAGCATCGCGTGCGACGTGCCGACCGCCACCGCCAGCGTGTCCACGCCCGTGGCCTCCACGAAGGCGGCGGCCTCCCCGGGGTCGGTGCGCGCGCCGGGCGCGTGGACCCCGTCCTTGCCGCCCACCTCGCCGAGTTCGGCCTCCACGTGGACGCCGTGCCGGTGGCAGTGCTCCACGACCTCCGCGGTGGCGCGGACGTTGTCCGCGTAGTCCATCCGCGACGCGTCGAACATGACACTGGTCAGGCCGAGTTCCACGGCCTCGCGCACCAGCGCGACGTCCTCCGCGTGGTCGAGGTGCACCGCCACCGGCACCGACGCGCGCCGCGCCACGGCGAGCGTGGCGAGCGCGAGCGGCTCCAACGCGCCGTGGTAGCGGACGCAGTTCTGGCTGATCTGGAGGACCACCGGCGCGCCCGCCCGTTCGGCGCCCTCGACCAACGCCTCGGCGTGTTCGAGCTGGATGACGTTGAACGCCCCCACGCCCCGCCCGTCGCGGGCGGCGGCGTCGACGATGGCGCTGGTCGGGGTGAGCGGCACGGTGGTCTACCTCCGGATCGTCATGGTCGGGGCACCGGGGCGCCCCGGTGCAGGACCTGGGTCGGGCGCAGGTCGGCGTCGAGCACGACCAGGTCGGCGGCCAGCCCCGCGCGGACCGCGCCGGTGCGCTCGGCGAGGCCGAGCAGCGCGGCCGGCCGGGTCGCGCTGGCCCACGCCGCGTCCACGACGCTGAGCCCGCAGGACCGGACGAGGTTGCGGAACGCGGCGTCCATGGTGAGCGTGCTGCCGGCCAGCGAGCCGTCGGCCAGTCGCGGCTCGCCGCCGCGGACCGTGACCTCCAGGTCGCCCAGCCGGTAGCTGCCGTCGCCGGCTCCGGTCGCCGAGATCGCGTCGGTGACCAGCACCGTGCGGCCGGCGCCGGCGTGCCGCGCGGCCAGCCGGACCACGGTGGGCGCCAGGTGCACGAGGTCGCAGATCAGCTCCACGGTGACGCGCTCGTCGTCGAGCAGCGCGCCGATCGGGCCGGGCTCGCGGTGGTGCAGCGGGCGCATCCCGTTGAACAGGTGCGTCGCCACGGTCGCGCCCGCGTCGACCGCCGGCCGCACCTGGGCCTCGGTGGCGTCGGTGTGGCCGACGGCGGCGATGACGCCGTGGTCGACGAGCTGGCGCACCGCCTCGACCGCGTTGTCCAGCTCGGGCGCGAGCGTGCACATCCGCACGGCGCCGCGGCCGGCGTCCAGCAGGGTGCGCACGTCGTCGCGGGCCGGGGGCCGGAGCAGGGCGGGGTCGTGCGCGCCGCAGCGCGCGGCGGCCAGGAACGGCCCCTCCAGGTGCACGCCGGCCACGACGCCGTCCTCGGCCAGCTCGGCCAGCACCGCGACCTGCCGGGCCAGTTCGGGAATGGGTTCGGTGACCAGGCTGGCCAGCATGGTCGTGGTGCCGTGCGCGCGGTGCGCGGCCACGGCGGCGATCACCTGCTCGGGGTCGGCCGAGCCGAAGGAGGCGCCCCCGCCGCCGTGGCAGTGGATGTCCACGAAGCCGGGGACCACCCACTGCCCGGCCAGGTCCACGACCTCCCCCCGGGTGTGCTCCTCGGGCGCCGGGCCCGACCCGACGGCGGCGATCCGCTCGCCGTCGACGGCCACCCAGCCGTCGTCGAGCACCCCCTCCGGGGTGACGACCCTTCCGTCCCGCAGCAGCATGGTCATCGCGCCTCCAGCAGGTCGACGGCGAGCAGGGCGGCGCCGAGACACCCCGCCGCGTCACCCAGTTCGGCCAGCCGCAGCTCCGGCCGGCGTTGGAAGGAGATCAGGTCGGCGAGCCGCCGCCCCAGTGGTTCGGTGAGCAGGTCACCCGCGAGGGCCAACCCGCCACCGAGCACGACCACCTCGGGGCCCAGCAGGGTCGAGGTCAGCAGCAGCGCCCTGGCCAGCGCGTCCACCGCCTCGTCCCAGACCACCACCGCGTCCGGGTCTCCCACCCGGACCGCCTCGGCCACGTCGACGGCGCCCCGGACCTCGCGGCCGGTGCGGGCCGCGTAGCGGCGGGCGACCGCGGCCGACGAGGCCACCCGCTCCACGCACCCGCGTTGACCGCAGCCGCACGGTTCGCCGTGGCCGATGTCGGTGTGTCCGATCTCGCCGGCGTATCCCCCTCCGCTCTGCACGCGACCACCCATGATCAGCGCCGCCGCGATGCCGGTGCCGATCGGGAGGAAGACCGCGTCGGAGCTGCCCCTGGCCGCGCCGAGGGTCAGCTCCGCGAGGCCCCCGGCCCGCACGTCGTGGCCGAAGGCGACGGGCAGCCCGGCGCGCTCGGCGAGGAGGCGGCGGAACGGGACGTCCCGCCAGCCGAGGTTGGCCGACAGCACCCCCACCCCGCGCTCCTCGTCGACCACCCCCGGCACGACCACGCCCAGCGCCTCCACCGGCCGCTCGGCGAGTCCGCCCAGCTCGGCGGCCAGGTCGAGGACGGAGTCGACGACCGCGGCCGCGGTGGCGTCGCCGTCGTCGGCACGGGGGGTGGGACGGCGGCGTTCGGCGACCACGGTCGCCTCGCCGGGGCGGCCGGTGACCAACGCGGCCTTGGTCTCGGTGCCGCCGACGTCGACGGCGACCACGGAGCGGAGGGATGACACGCCTGCGATCCTGCGCCATCCGCCCGTCATTGGTCTACACCACCCGCCGTTTCGGTTTCCGCCGCGCTCACACCTGCGCGCTCACACCTGGTCGAGGACGACCGAGCGCGTCAGGTGCCGGGGGTTGTCCGGGTCGAGGCCGCGCCGGTGGGCGATCGCGACCGCCAGCCGCTGCGCCACCACCAGGTCGGCCATGGGGTCGGCGGACGTCGCCCGCAGGTGTCCCCCGGTCGCGGCCACCTCGGCGGGCAGGCCGGTCGGCGGCTCGCCGAACATCCACGCGACCCGGTTCGGCCCGGTGACGCTGATGGGGCCGTGTCGGTACTCCATCGCCGGGTAGGCCTCGGTCCACGCGCCGGCGGCCTCCCGCATCTTCAGCGCCGCCTCCTGCGCCAGTCCGCAGGTCCAGCCCCGGCCCAGGAACGTGAACTGCTCGGCCGCCACGAGCCCGTCCAGCGGCTCGGTCAGCGCGCGTTCGGCGTCGGCCGCCGCCCGCTCCACGGACTCGCCCAGGCTGGCCCGCAGCAGGGCGAGGGTCGAGGTGGCGAACCGGGTCTGCACCACCGAGCGCTCGTCGGCGAAGTCGAGCAGGACGACCTCGTCGGCCAGCTCCATGACCGGCGAGGTCCCGTCGCCGGTGAGCGCCACCGTGCGCGGCCCGCCGCGCAGGGCCCGCAGCAGCTCCAGCACCTCGGTCGTCGTGCCCGACCGGGTGATGGCCACCACCCGGTCGTAGGAGCGCTGGCGGGGGAACTCGGACGCGGCGAAGGCGTCCGTCTCACCCTGCCCCGCGGCCTCCCGCAGCGCGGCGTAGCACTGCGCGACGAACCACGAGGTCCCGCAGCCGACGACGGCCACGCGCTCGCCGGTGCGGGGCGTCGCCGCGGCGGACCGCCCGGCCAGCTCGGCGGCCCGTCGCCAGCAGTCCGGCTGGGTGGCGATCTCGGCGCTGACGAACGGCTGCCCCACGTGTGCTTCGGTCACCCCGCGGCCTCCCTGTGCGAGAACTGCGCGCTTGTGCAAGTAACTGCGCGCAACATGCCGTAATAGTGCACGATCAAGCACTCGCCCGTCGAGAGGCCATGCGCGATCATGGGCGTGGAGGTGACGGTGTGAACCGGTACGAGCGACTGAACGCGCTGCTGGAGATCCTCGCGGAGCGTGGTCGGATCGAGGTCGACGAGATCGCCGCGGAGCTGGACGTCTCCGCCGCGACGATCCGCCGCGACCTGGACCACCTGGCGGACCAGCAGTTGCTGACGCGCACCCGCGGGGGCGCGGTCGCGCACGCGGTGTCCTACGACCTGCCGCTGCGGTACAAGTCCGTCCGGCACGCCGACGAGAAGCAACGCATCGGCAGGGCCGCCGCGGCCCTGGCCTCGCGGGGCTCGGTGGTCGGCCTCAACGGCGGCACCACCGCCACCGAGGTGGCCAGGGCGATGGCCACGCGCGCCGACCTGCACCACGCCGAGAGCGAGACGGCGCTCACGGTGGTGACCAACGCGTTGAACATCGCCAACGAGCTGGCGGTCCGCCCCCAGGTGAAGCTGGTGGTGACCGGGGGCGTGGCCCGCCCGCAGTCGTACGAGCTGATCGGCCCCCTCGGCACCAGGATCCTGGAGGAGCTGACGCTGGACATCACGTTCCTCGGCGTGGACGCGGTCGACCCGGTGGCGGGCGCCAGCGCCCACCACGAGGGGGAGGCCAGCATCAACCGGCTGCTCGCCGCCAGGGCCCGCAAGGTCGTCGTGGTCGCCGACTCCTCCAAGCTCGGGGCCAGGGCCTTCGCCAGGATCTGCGGGGTGGAGGGGATCCACGTGCTCGTCACCGACCGGGACGCCACCGACGAGGACGTCCGGCGGTTCGAGGAGCGCGGCGTCGAGGTCCTGCGCGTCTGACCGCCACGCCGGCCACCGGCCCACCTCCCCCTCCCTGTTGGATGCTGTCCGGATCTGTCCTGTCCTGCGTCCTGTCGAGCGATTCGCTCGCCTACTCGCACAGGAAGTGCTGTCGCTTCTGTTGACTGCTGATCGGAAGCTCGCCAGCATGAGCGAAATCACGCACGGGACGGCGCGGTTTCGCTCACACGGGGAGTGGCCATGGTCCGGTACGGCAGACGCGGCACCGCCCTCCTGTCCGTCCTCCTGTCCGGCGCCCTCGCGCTCTCCCCGACCTCCTGCGGCTCCGACGCGGACGCCGGCGACGGGCGGTCCCTGACCTACTGGTCGATGTGGAAGGAGAACGAGCCGCAGGCGCGCGTCCTGCGCGAGGCGGCCCTGTCCTTCGAACGCGAGCACGGCGTGCGCGTCGTCATCCAGTGGCAGGGCAGGGACGTGATGAAGAAGGTCGCCCCGGCGCTGCGCGGCGGCGTGCTGCCCGACCTGGTCGACCAGGACCAGAGCCTGGTGCGCGCCACGCTGGTCGCCACCGGCACCTACCGCGACCTGTCCGGCCTGTACGGAGCCGACGTGGACGGACGACGGGTCTCCGACGTCGTGTCGCCCCGGTACGGCGACCTCGTGCGCGAGGACGGCAAGCCGTACCTGGTGCCCTACGAGGTGATCGGCTACGGGTTGTGGTTCGACGGCGCCGCCCTGCCGGAGGTCGCGGAGCGCCCGCCCAACACCTGGGACGAGTTCATCGCCCTGCTGGCCCGGCGCAGGGCGACGGGCGCGGCCCCGCTGGCGCTCGACGGCGACATCAGCCAGTACAACGCCCTCTGGACGATCGGCGCATTGCAGGGAGCACTGGGCAGGGACCGGGTCAACGAGCTGGCCAGGGACCCGGCCGGCGTCGCGTGGCGACGGCCGGAGGTCCGCGCCGTCCTCGACGCCGTGGCCGGACTGGTCAGGGACGGCTTCTTCGCTCCGGGGCACAACGGGTCCCGGTGGCCCGCCGTGCAGGAGCGCTGGTCGCGGGGCGAGGCCGACTTCCTGCTGATGGGGAGCTGGGCACCCGCCGAGACCGGCCCGAAGGCCCGCCCCGGGTTCCGCTACCGCTTCGCCGCGTTGCCCAGCGCGGGCGCGCAGCGGTACGTGCCGGTCGAGGCGATCGGCTTCGCGATCCCCCGGCGGGCGAGGAACCCGGAGGCGGCCGAGCGGTTCGTCGCCCACTTCCTGCGCGACGAGCACCTGGGGCGGATCTCCTCCGTCGCCCGCAACCTGACGCCCAATCCCGCGCTGCCCGTTCCCGACGAGCTCGCCGACCTCGCCGAGGCCACCAGGACCCTGCCGGTGGCGCGCGTGCAGGACGGCCTGGCGCAGGACTTCCCCGGCTACGTCGAGGAGGTCTTCTGGCCGGCCAACGACCAGTTGCTGAGGGGCGTGACCGACGTGGACGGCTTCCTGGAGCGGCTGGCCGCGCGGCAGGCCAACTACTGGAAGAAGAACCGCTGATGGCCGGGCGCTCCACCCCGGCGGCGACCGGGCAGGTCCGGGAGGCGGTGACGGGCGCGCCGGGGCCGGCCGGCACCCGACCCGCGCGCTCGCGGCGGAGGACCGCGCCCTCGGCCCTCACCCCGCTCGCGGCCCTCACCCCGCTCGGCCGGCGTCGACGACGACTGTTCTGGCCGTTCCTGATGCCCGCCCTGGCGCTGTACGCGGTGTTCCTCGTCGGCCCGTCCCTGGCCTCGCTGTGGATCAGCTTCCACCGGTGGAACGGGATCAGCGACCCGGAGCCGAGGGGGCTGGACAACTACCGGGTCCTGCTCGGCGACACGACCTTCCTCGGCGCGTTCGCGAACACCCTGGTCATCCTGGTCGGCGTCGGCGCGGCCACGTTCACGCTGAGCTTCGCGCTGACCATGGTGCTGCGGGACATGCGCGGGCGGCGGTTCGCGCGCGCGGTGCTGTTCTTCCCGCACATCGTCGCGCCGGTGGTGCTGTCGGTGGTCTGGGGCTTCCTGTTCCGCTCGCCGGAGGGGCTGGTCAACGCCGCGTGGCGGGCGGTCTCCGGCGCCGACGGGCCCAACTGGCTGGGCGAGCACCTGTTCCTGGTGATCGTGGTGGGCCTGGTCTGGGTCAACACCGGCTTCTACACCACCATCATCATGGCCGGCGTCGACCGCATCCCGCCCGACCTCTACGAGGACTGCGCGCTCGCCGGAGCGACCGGCTGGCAACGGTTCGCGCACGTGACGCTGCCGCTGTCGTGGGACGTCGTGTCCACGGCGGCGGTGCTCTGGACGATCTCCTCGCTCAAGATCTTCGAGTTCGTCTACGCCTTCGGCGGCACCACGAACGACATGCCGACCCCGGACGTCTGGAACAGCGCGCTGTTCGTCTACGGCGTCACCTACGGCGGCCGTTCGCCGCAGTACCAGTACGGGTACGCGTCGGCCTCCGCCGTCGTCACGCTGGCCACCGTCACCGTTCTCGTCGTCCTGCTGCGCCGACTGACGCGGCGCGAGTCCGTCCAGTTCTAGGAACAGCTCACGGAAGGGGGCGCGGCGAGTGGTCGCGAGGTCGATGCGCGCCGAGCACGGCCCGTTGCGTCGGGTCGGCACCACGTGCGTGTGGTCACTGGTGGCGTTCAACCTCGGGGTGCTCGCCTGGATGCTGCTCACGGCGCTGCGCGAGCACACCGCCATCTTCCGGTCGCCGTGGGGCCTGGACACCGCCGGCCAGTTCGGGAACTTCCTGAAGGCGTGGAACGACAGCGACTTCGGCCGGGCGGCGCTGAACACGGTGTTGGTGGTGGTCGGCGCGTCCGTGACGGTCGTGGCGGTCTCCGCGCCCGCCGCCTACGCGCTGGCGAGGACCCGGACCAGGGCCTCCGGCGCGCTGTCCACGCTCTTCGCGGTCGGCGTCGGCGTTCCCGTGCAGGTGATCGTCGTCCCGCTGTTCGTGATGATGCAGGACGCGGGGCTCGTCAACAGCCTGACCGGCCTGTTCGTGCTCTACGTCGCGCTGTCCGCGCCGTTCACGGTGTTCCTGCTGACGGGCTTCTTCGGCTCGCTGCCGGAGGAGGTCGAGGAGGCCGCGGCGATCGACGGGGCCGGCGTGGTCGGGACCTTCGTGCGGATCGCGCTCCCGCTCGCGCGCGGCGGCCTGCTCACCGCGCTCCTGCTCAACCTGGTCGGGCTGTGGAACGAGACCCTCCTGGCCCTGGTCCTCGTCCAGGACGGCGAGAAGCAGACGCTTCCCCTGGCGTTGCTGGGCTTCCTCCAGACCCAGCAGTACTCGGGCGCGGACTACGGCGTGCTCTTCGCCGGGGTGGCCATCCTCGTCCTGCCGGTGCTGGCCCTCTACCTCTGGCTGGGACGTCGCATCATCGAGGGCATGACGGTCGGCGCGGTCAAGTGACCGAGTCCCGACGGGAGCCTCGCCCGCTCCTCACTGTCCACTTCGGATGAGCACGGGCGACGCCCCCGCCCGAAACGCTCCCGACCACGCCTGATCCGCACTCCACGAGGCGCCCCGTCAGGCCACGACCACCGCACCCCGCACGGACCATCCCCACCACGGACAGCCCCCACCCGCCCTGGGGGGCGAGCCCCGCTCCAGCCTATCCGTCCAACACGGAGCGTCCAAGAGCATCACGCTCCGCTGTGGATAACTTCGGGGGATGTGGATAACTCGGCCAGGACTGTCACACCGA
>NZ_JAMTCP010000065.1 GCF_024171885.1 Streptoalloteichus tenebrarius
ACGGCCAGGACGGCCAGGACGGCCAGGACGGCCAGGACGGCATGGTGACCGCGGCGCGGGCGGAGGCGGACGCGGTGGGCAGGGGAGGGACCGCCCCGTGGTCCCTCCCCCGCCGCACCCTTCCCCCAGGGCATGGCCCCCGTCCCCTGGCGGCGGTCGCCCCGGTCGGTTCCGGTCGCCGCCGCCCGGGGTTCCTCAGCGGTAGTTCTCGGGGTCGACGTCGACGGCCCGCCGGAACGCGGCCTCGCTGTAGGCGCCCCAGTCCGGCTGGGAGCCGTCCACGTCGGTGAAGCCGTACTCGCGCATCAGCTCCCACGAGGAGGTGGTGCGGCCCGACCACCGCAGGAGCCGGGGGTCGGTCGCCATCGCGGCGATCCCCCGCGCCAGGTAGTACGGCGTCTCGGACAGCGCGAAGTGCTCGTCCTTGGCGATCGCCTCGCGCCACGTCTGCTCGGTCACGCCGAAGTGGTCGAGCACCGCCTCCGAGCGCAGGAAGCCCGGCGTCACCGTCACGGCGGTGACGCCCCTGGGCCGCAGCTCGTGGCCCAGCGCATGGCCGATCCGGCGGATGCCGGACTTGACCAGGTAGTACGGCAGCGCGCCCGAGTACCGGTCGGTGTCGCCGTCGGTCACCTCGACCACGAGCCCCGACCGCCGCCGGACCATCAGCGGGAGCAGCCGGTGCAGCGCGATGAGGTGGCTGTCCAGGCCGTTGTGCACCAGGCGCAGCGCCTTGTCCAGGTCGCCCTCCCAGTACGTCCTGCCCCACTCGACCCAGGGGTCGCCGCCCCAGACGTCGTCGACCAGGATGTCCAGCCGCCCGCCCTGCTCCCGCTCGATCCTGCTGACCAGGGCGTCGACGTCGGAGACCGTGGTGAAGTCCACCCTGACCGGGACGCCGGTCCCCCCGGCGGCGTCCACCAGCTCCGCGGTGCCCTCGATGGTCTCCGGGCGGTTCATCTCGCTCCGTCGCTCGCGCGTGGTGCGCCCGGTGACGTAGACGGTCGCGCCCTGGCGCCCGAGTTCCACGCTGATCGCGCGGCCGCAACCCCGGGTCGCGCCCGTCACCACCGCGACCGAACCGGACAGCGGTCGACTCACGACTCCTCCTCCCGCGCCGCGCCCGGCGACGCGTCCCCCTGTGTCACATCCCCGTCGTGGACGGAGGGTGGACGCCGCCACCCCCAGATGACGGCGTCCAGGTCCGTGGCCATGCGCTCCCGCAGGCTGCCCTCCGGCCTGATCGACCACATGACGGCCGTTCCGTTGGTCAGCGTGAGGATCACGCGGCCGGCGATCTCCGGCGGTGGCGCGCCCGGCAGTTCGCCCGCGCCGACGGCGGCCCGCGCCATGTCGACGAACTCCCGCTCGACGCCCCGGTAGAAGTCGCCGAGCACCGCGCGGAGGTCGGGATCGACCAGGTCCATCCCGAGCTGGCCGAGGTTGTTCACGGCGACCTCGGGGTCCTCGATCCAGGCGAACCAGGCCAGCGCGGCCGTCCTGAGCGCCTCGACCGGGCCGTCGGCCTCCGCGGCGGCCGCGCGCAGCCCCCGCAGCACCACCTCGGTGGTCGCCCTGGTCTGCGCGGTGAGCAGGCCCCGTTTGGAGCCGAAGCGCTGCACCAGGGTCGCGGCCACCACGCCGGCCTCCTCGGCCACCTGGGCGAGGGTGAAGCCGGGTCCCACCCGGTTCACCACCCTGGCCGCGGCGGCCAGGAGCTGTTCGTCGCTGATCTTCCTCGGCCGCGCCACGCGAGTTAGTGAACCACCATTCACAAACTTTGTAAACAACCATTCACATATTGGCAGCTCGGAGCGACCGGGCACACCGACGACCGGATGACATCCGCTCCGCTCCCGTCGCCCCGGGCGGCGCGACCCGCCAAACCCCGGCGTGGCAACCTGTTCCGCACCCGAGGGGTGGCCCACCCGCGCCCCGGCCGGCGACGACCACACGGTCGTGGGCTCCTCGCGCCGGTCCGCTTGTTCGGGCCACGCCGGTGGTGGTGGGCTGACCGAACACGTCGAGTTGCCCGAACCGGGGGTGCGATGATCGAGGCTGTCGGGTTGACGAAGCGCTACGGGCGGACCGTCGCGGTGAACGAGCTGTCGTTCACCGTGCGACCGGGCCGGGTCACGGGCTTCCTCGGCCCCAACGGCGCCGGCAAGTCCACCACCATGCGCATGATCCTCGGGCTCGACCGGCCCACCGCCGGCGACGTCCTCATCGACGGCAGGCACTACCGGGACCTGCACCGCCCCCTGCGGCACATCGGAGCTTTGCTCGACGCGAAGTGGGTGCACCCCAACCGCTCGGCCCGCGCCCACCTCCGGTGGCTCGCCCGGTCCAACGGACTGCCCCGGGGCCGGGTGGAGGAGGTGCTCGAACTCGTCGGGCTGGCCAGCGTGGCCGACCGCAACGCGGGCGCGTTCTCCCTCGGCATGGCGCAACGGCTCGGCATCGCGGCCGCCCTGCTCGGCGACCCGCAGATCCTGCTCTTCGACGAGCCGGTCAACGGGCTGGACCCCGAGGGCATCCACTGGATCCGCCAGCTCATGCGGCGGCTGGCCGCCGAGGGCCGCACCGTCTTCGTCTCCAGCCACCTGCTCTCGGAGATGGCGCAGACCGCCGACGAGCTGGTGGTGATCGGCAAAGGGCGGCTGATCGCCCAGTCCGGGGCGGCCGAGTTCGTGGAACGGGCCAGCGGCGCCGCGGTCCGGGTGCGCAGCCCCCAGCTCGAACGCCTGCGCACCGCCCTGGCCAGCACGGCGGGCGCGCGCGTGCGGGACGAGGACGACGCCCTCGTCGTGACCGGGCTGACCAGCGACCAGGTCGGGGAGGTCGCGGCCGCGCAGGGCGTGGTGCTGCACGAGCTGTCGCCCCAGCGGGGTTCCCTGGAGGAGGCGTTCATCAGGATGACCAGCGGCGCGGTCGAGTACCACGCGGAGGAGACCGGCGAGCACCTGCACCTGGGTGACGCGGGGGCGGAGGGGCAGCGGTGAACCTGCTGGCGGTCGAACGGATCAAGCTGTTCTCCACGCGCTCGCCGTGGTGGTCGATGCTGGCGGCGCTGGTGCTCATGCTCGGCATGAGCACGTTGTTCGCCGCGGTGCTTGAGCCGGGCGCGCTGGAGGTGGCGGCCACGCAGGTCGGGTACGACCTCGCGCTGATGGTGGTGATGGTGATGGCGACGCTGGCCGTCACCACCGAGTACCGGTTCAACACGATCAAGGTCTCGTTCCAGGCCACGCCCCGTCGCAGCGCCGTGCTGCTGGCCAAGACGGTGGTGGTCGCGGTCCTCGCCGGCCTGCTCGGCGAGATCGCCGCCTTCGGGTCGTGGGGCCTGGCCCGGCTCGTGCGGCCGGAGGCCGACCTCAGGATCGACACCGCCGCGGAGTGGCGGCAGGTCGCCGGCGTGGGCCTGGTGTGGGCGCTGGGCGCGGTGCTCGCCGTGGCGGTCGGCGCGCTGCTGCGGCAGACCGCCGGCGCCGTCACGCTCCTGCTGGTCTACGCGCTGCTGGTGGAGAGCCTGGTCGGACTGATCCCCAAGGTCGGCCAGAACATCCGGCGCTGGCTGCCCTTCACGCACGCCAACCACTTCGTGCGCGGCGGCGGCCAGCCCGCCGAGGGGGGACAGGAGAACGCGCTGTCCCTGCCGTTCGGGCCGTGGGGCTCGCTCGCGTACTTCGCCGGGGTCGTCCTGGTGATCCTGGTCCTCGCCCTGGTGACGGTGAACCGGCGCGACGCCTGAGCCGGCCGCTGCCGATCTCTCCCGGCCTCCGGGGTGGGGTTCGCCCCACCCCGGAGGCCGGGTCGTCCTCAGGGCCTCCCCGGGGGTCTCACCCATGCCGTCAGCCCGGGGGATGAGGCACCGTACGACTGCAAGCCGACCAGAAGTGCCGACCCCAGGTCGACGCGGTCAACGCCGGTCGCCGGGCAGGGTGAGGACGTCCTGGTCGGGCACGCCGTGGAGGGGAGCGGCGCCCGCGTCGACACCGGATCGGTCGGGTCGGCCCCGGGGCGCGTCCGACCCGGTCGTGCCAGGAGGGTGCCCGTCGGACGGGTGCTGGTCGGTCGGGTCGGCCGGTCTGAGGCCAGACGGACAGGGGGAGTGGAGATGATCGAGGCTGTCGGCCTCACCAAGCGCTACGGCCGCACGGTCGCGGTGGACGACCTCTCGTTCACCGTCAAGCCGGGCCGGGTCACCGGGTTCCTCGGCCCCAACGGCGCCGGCAAGTCCACCACCATGCGCATGATCCTCGGGCTCGACCGGCCCGACGCCGGGCACGTGCTGGTCGACGGCCGGCCCTACCGCCAGCTCGACCGTCCACTTCGGACGGTTGGTGCGCTGCTCGACGCGAAGTGGGTGCACCCCAACCGCTCGGCCCGCGCCCACCTCCAGTGGCTCGCCCGATCCAACGGCCTGCCGGCCCGGCGGGTCGACGAGGTGCTGGAGGTCGTCGGCCTGGCCAGCGTCGCCAGGCGCCGGGCCGGCGGGTTCTCCCTCGGCATGTCGCAGCGCCTCGGCATCGCGGCCGCCCTGCTCGGCGACCCGCAGATCCTGCTCTTCGACGAGCCCGTGAACGGCCTCGACCCCGAGGGCATCCTCTGGATCCGCCAGTTCATGCGGCGGCTGGCCGCCGAGGGCCGCACCGTCTTCGTCTCCAGCCACCTGCTCTCGGAGATGGCGTTGACCGCCGAGGACCTCGTCGTGGTCGGCCGTGGGCGGCTCATCGCCCAGTGCAGCACCGCCGAGTTCGTGGAGAACGCCAGCGAGTCAAGCGTCCGCGTGCGCAGCCCGCAGATCGACCGCCTGCGCACCGCGTTGCTGCACAAGGGCTTCACGGTGCACACCGAGCCGACGGCCGAGGGCAACGCCCTGGTCGTCAACGCCGCGACCAGCGAGCAGGTGGGCGAGATCGCCGCCGCGCAGGGCGTCGTGCTGCACGAGCTGTCCCCGCAGCGCGGGTCGCTGGAGGAGGCGTTCATGCGGCTCACCGGCGACTCGGTGCAGTACCGCACCGACACCGACGACCCGACGGGGGCGCCAGGGCCGTCGGGGAGCCACGCCGCCGCGACCGACCTCCTCGTCCCCGCCGGGAAGTGAACCGATGAGCCTGCTCGCCGTCGAACGCATCAAGCTGTTGTCCACCCGCTCGCCGTGGTGGTGCGCCGCGGTCGCCCTCGTGCTGACCACGGGCTTCGCCGGGCTGTTCGCCGGCACCACCAGCGACGGGTCGGCGCTGACCGTGGGGACCACCCAGATCGGATCCTCCTTCGGCCTGATGGTGGTCATGGTGATGGCCGCGCTGGCGGTCACCACGGAGTACCGCTTCGGGACCATCAGGGCCACCTTCCAGGCGGTGCCCAACCGCTCGCTGGTGCTGCTGACGAAGACCGGCGTGGTCGCGCTGCTGGCCGGCCTGATCGGCGAGGCGGCCGCGTTCTGCTCGTGGGGGCTGGCGAAGCTGGTCAAGCCCGCCGCCGACCTCGGGCTGGACACCGCGGCCGAGTGGCGGCAGGTGGCGGGGGCCGGTCTGGTCTACGCCCTGGCCGCGGTGGTCGCGGTGGCCGTCGGCACGCTGGTCCGGCACTCGGCGGGGGCGATCACGCTCGTGCTCGTCTGGTCGCTGCTGGTCGAGAAGATGGTCATGATGATCCCGAAGGTCGGGAACGACATCTACCGGTGGATGCCGTTCAACGCGGCGACCCACTTCCAGACCTCCGGGCTCCAGCAGGGGGCCGACGCGGGTGGCGTCGTCACCATGCCGTTGAGCCCGTGGGGGTCGCTGGCCTACTTCGCCGCCTTCGCCGCGGCGACCCTGATCGTGGCGCTCGTCGTGGCCAACCGCCGCGACGTGTGACACCGGAACGGTTCGACGCGCGGAAATCGGGGCCGCCGTCGGGTCGGGGGAAAGGGAGCCCGGGTCACCTTCGGGGGGTGGCCCGGGCCCCGCGTCCGTCAGGGGCGTCCGGCGGGATCAGGACGGGGCGGTCTCATCAAGAGGCGGTGTCACCAAGAAGCGGTGTCACCAAGAGGCGGTGTCACCAAGAGGCGGTCTCATCAAGAGGCGGTGTCACGAAGGAACGGTGTCACCAAGAGGCGGTCTCATGAAGAGGCGGCGGAGTGGTCCGGGCAGCGGCACCGCACCGTGTCGGAGGCGTCGGAAGGCGGGCGGTCCACCCACGTCTCCCCGAACTCCTCCCTCTCGGAGATCGACACGGTCGACAGGGGCGCCCCGGTCGACACGATGTTGGTGGCGGAGCGCGCCGGCGACGCGGGGTCCGGTTCGGCCCCATCCCCCGCGACGCCCTGAGCGATCTTCTCGGCGGCCCGCTCGTACCGCCGCCGGGCGAAGCGCCGCCACAGCGCCGCCAGGACGAGGAGCGGGGCCAGGACGACGACCGCCGCGACGGCGACCAGCGGCAGGCGCAGCGGGCCGACGGCGACCTCCCGCCACCACGATCCGCTCCGGGCGGCCCCACCGAGCAGGGCCGTGTCGACGCCGTCCGGCAGGAGCGGGTTGCCCGACACGGCCGGCACGTCGGCGGTGAGGGCGGCGAGCGGGTCCACCACCCCGAACCCGGTCCGCTCGTCCCGCCCCTGCGGGCCGACGTCCCGCGCGGTGCGGACCAGCCGGTTCACCACGTTCGCCGCGTTCAGCCCCGGATGCGCGGAGCGGACGAGCGCGGCGACGCCCGAGACGATCGCGGCCGCCGAGCTGGTGCCGCTGGTCATGGCGTAGCCGCTGGCGAACACCGAGGCGGGGGCGGTGCTGATGACCTCGGCCGCCGGCGCGGCCAGCACCACCTCCGGGCCGTGGGCCGAGCCCGACCACGGCTGGCCCGACCGGTCGAGGCCCGCGACGGTCAGCACGCCGGGGATGTTGCCGGGCTGGGTGACGCGGGGGCCGGTCCGCTCGGCGTTGCCGGCGGCGGCCACCACCACGGCGTCCCGCTCCCACGCGTAGCGGACGGCGTCGACGACGTCGGGGGACGCGTCGCCCTCGCCGCCGACCGACAGGTTGATCACGGACGCGCCGTGGTCGGCCGCCCAGCGGATCGCGTCGGAGAGCCGGTGCACGCCGTACTTCTGCTCGCCGCCGAGCGAGACGGGCAGCACCTTCGCCGAGGGGGCCACGCCGAGCATCAGGTCGGGCCGCCCGCCCCGGCCGGCGATGAGACCGGCCATGGCCGTGCCGTGCCCCTCGGCGCCCCGGTCGTGGCGGCCGTCGTCGCCGTCGGGGCCGCCGAACCCCGCGCCCGGCAGGACCTGGTCGGCGAGCGCCGGGTGCCCGGCGTCCACGCCGGAGTCGATCACCGCGACGACGACGCCCCCGCCGAGGGAGCGCTGCTGCGCGGCCGGCACCCCGAGGGTGTCCAGGTGCCACTCGCGTTCCCGGACGGTCTCAGCGGCCGCGAAGGAGGCGGGCGGCGCCGCCAACAGGGGGACGAGGGCGACGACGAGCGCCCGCAGGAGCAGGCGACCTGGCAACGGCGACCACATGGGCGACCCGATATCCCTCAGAAGAGTGACGTTCGGGCGATCGTAATGCCTTCGGGGCACCGCGAGGTCGGTTCGACGCCGACCGCGTCCCGCCGCGTGGACCGGCGGATCAGATGTTGGGCCGCACCACGAGCACCGGGCACCGGGCGTGCCGCACGCACTGGTCGGCGACCGAGCCCAGCACCAGGCCGGCGAACCCGCCCCGGCCCCGGTGGCCCACGACGAGCAGGGCGGCGTGGGTGGAGGCCGCGATCAGCCCCTGCGGGGACGGCGAGTGGATGGCGTGCACCCGCACGGGGATCCCCGGCTCGGCGCCGAGCTGCTCGGTCACCAGCTCCTCGGTCTGTTCGCGCACGTAGTCGGAGTACTCGGCGAGGCTTGGCACCGCGCCGGGCGGGCAGTCGGGCGGCCGGGGCGCGGTCCGCAGCGTCCACGCCCGCACCACGTGCAGCGCGCACCCGCGCAGGCGGGCCTCCTCGGCGGCCGCGCGCAGCGCGCGCAACGAGGACGCCGACCCGTCGACGCCGACCACGACCCCGTCGGGGACGTCGGCCCGTTCCAGGACGTGCTCGCCCACCTCGTCCACGTGTTCCACGGAACCGCGCCGCGCCGGGCTTGTCGACTCGAATCCGGCGGGTTGACCGTGGTGCTCCCCATCCGTGACCCACTGGTCACCGCGCGCGTCCGACCCGCGCGTGAGCTGCCCCACACACGCATGACGATCGGGAGACCGGGTAACTCCCTATCCCAGGCACAGGCGTGCAGGGAGGTGGTGACCGCGGTGTTCGCCCTCGTCCACCGGGTGGCGCGCTGGCTCAGCGACCGGCTGCTCCGCCGGACCGGTTCCCGCTCGCGCCTTCTAGCCAGGTTCCTGCCGACAGCGCTGGCAGCGGTGCTGATGGCCGTGCTGCGCCGGCTCAGCCGGTACCGGCAGCACAGGCGGCGGCAGGAACGGTCCCCGTACCCCGAACCACACACGCGCGACAGCGGACGGCGACCGCGACGACGCGTGGGAGAGCGATGACCCGAACGATGTTGGACATCGGGCCGGACGAGGCCAACGTGCCCGGGGCCCGCGCGCGCCGACCCGTCGTGGCGCCGCGCCGGCCCCCCACCCGGCTCGTCCTGGCCCGGCCCAGGGTGGAGCCGTTGCCGGAGTTGGAGTGGGCGCTGGCGGTGGAGCCCGGCGTGGAGGTCGTGCACGCGGGCGAGCCGGCCGAGCTGCGCCGCGCCTGGATCCACAGCGCGGACGAGCACCAGGTCCTCGACCTGTACCTGGAGACCGCGGCGCACGGGGCCGCGCCGGCGGGCCCGTGGTGGCTGACGGCGTTGGCCGCGCGGCGGCTGCCCTCCCGGTCCGCCGGCTTCGAGTTCGAGGACGCGGTCCACGCGCTGCTGCACGCGCGGCGGGGCTGGGTGTACGTGCCCTGGGTCTGCGAGGGGGAGGACGGCTACTGGGAGTACACGCCGTCCGAGCCGGACAGCCCGCTCGGGGGGCATCCCACGACGGTGACGCTGACCGCCGCGCACGACGGGTGGCTCGACGTCATCCCGGCCGGGGAGGACGACGACGTCCGGATGCCGCTGGCGGGCGTGGTCGGCTTGGCCGACCGGATCGACGAGATCGAGTCCTGGCGGGCGAACCTGCCCCGGCAGCGGGACTGGACCTCCCGCGCCCGCTGACGCGGTCAGGGGCGGTTCGCCGCCCTGGCCGGCGCGGGAACGGGCTGGCGGGGGCGGACCTCGATGCCGGGCGCCGGGGTCTCGCGCCGTTGACGCGGGAGGACCACGGGCGCGACGGGGCACTCCCGTCGGATTCGCGCGGTGGTGCGGCGGCACCGCCACACGCGGTACGGGTCCCGCAGCGCACGCGCGAGCCGGGACGTGACCAGACCGAGGAGCACCACGGCGGCGGGCAGCGCGCCGACGCGCACCACCGCCTCACCGACGAACGCGAGCACGCCATCACCCCGACGACACCGTGTCGTTGACCTCTCCCCAAGACGTCACTCGTTCGGGTGAGGTTGCGCGGCAAATCAGTTACTTCGCGTGATGAACCTGGGCGCGCAGCTCCGCCCTCCGCCGCCGCGACCGGCGGCGGGCCGCCCACAACACCTCGGCGAGGGCGCACACGCCGAGCGCCACCAGCGCCCCGGCCAGGGACGCGCCCCGGAAGGCCGGCGCCTCGACGTCCATGATCCGCGCTCCCGCGTGCGCGGCCGCGCCGGCCCCGAGGACGACGGCCAGCGTGAGCAGGTTCGGCAGCGCCAGCACCAGCGCGAGCAGGCCGAGCGCGACCCGCCGGCGCCACGTCGGCCGCCGCGCGGCCAGTTCGACCACGACCAGCGGCAGCAGCGTGAACAGGAATCCCAGGAGCAGGCCGAAGAACGTCCCCGTGGTGAACCGCTGCTGCACCACGTCGCCCACCCGCTGCGCCCACCACCGGGGCAGGAACGCCGCCAGGAACAGGTAGACCAGCACCACGACCGCGAGGGACAGCCCGCCGACGAGGAGCCACCGCCACCCGGTGCTCCGCGCCGTCGGACCGGCCGTCCTCCTGAGCCGGTGCGCACCACCCCGCGCACGGGGCGTGGGGTCCTCGCCCATGCCGCGATGCTGACACCGGACGGGTGACTCCGCCGGCTCGGTCCGGTTTCGCGCACCAAAAGGAGGACACCGCGCGCGGGGACCGGACGTCGGCTTCGGAGCGCGCCCGAGGCGGCCTCCGGGGTGCGGGGATGACGGGGACCTCGTCCCGAGCGTCTCGGCGGCACGCCCGTGACGGGCGATATGGCCGGCAACGGCAGGAGGCCGACGGGCCGCCAGGCGACCGGACCAGCGGGTTTGGCAGAGTCGACAGTCATGGAGCAGTCCGAGCAGCGGCCGCGTATGCGCACCGTGGTCAGCTATGTGCAGCGTGGTGAGCGCATGACCACCGGCCAGCAGCGGGCGTGGGACCAGTACTGGCCCACGCTGGGCAGGGAGGTCGCGTCGCTGCCCGAGGGGCCGCTGGACACCGACGCCTGGTTCGGCCGCTCCGCGCCGGTGCTGCTGGAGATCGGCTCCGGGATGGGCGAGACGACGGCGCTGCTCGCCGCCGCCGCGCCTGAGGTGAACTACCTGGCCGTCGAGGTCTACAAGCCGGGCCTCGCCCAGCTCCTGCTGCGCGCCGAGAAGCTGGAGCTGACCAACCTCCGGCTGCTGCGCGGCGACGCCGTCGAGCTGCTCCGCTCGCACGTCGCGCCCGACTCGCTCGCCGGCGTCCGCATCTTCTTCCCCGACCCGTGGCCGAAGAAGCGACATCACAAGCGACGCCTGGTCCAGCCGGGGTTCGTGGCGCTGGTCGCCTCCCGGTTGGCGCCGGGCGCGACCCTGCACATGGCCACGGACTGGGAGCACTACGCGGAGCAGATGCGGGCCGTGTGCGAGGCCGAGCCGCTCCTGCGCAACCGCCACGCCGACGAGCCCGGCGGGTGGGCGCCGCGCCCGGACTGGCGCCCGGTCACCAAGTTCGAGAACCGCGCCGAGGAGGAGGGCCGGGTCTCCCACGACCTAATCTTCGAGCGCGTCTGACCCTTCTGGCCGGGACCGACCGCCACCTCGGGGTGGGCGCCTTTCCCCGGGGGGGGCGTCGACCGGACTGTCGCGAAGGGACCGTCGCAAGTCCATTTTGGACAATAAGGGCGTTTCTCCTCACGCCGCGCGCGATCCCTTCCCGGAGCGGCCTGCCGAGGCTTGCTTCCGGACAGGAAAGTGACGGGAAAGCGTTGGGGGGAAACGGAAAGAGTCGGCAGAAGATGGCACCAGCCGTTCGGCGCGCCCGGCATGCGACATTAGGGTGATGGGCGTATCACCGGAACGGGGGAGGCTGACGATGACGGAACGCGGTGGCACACGGCGGAGGATCATCCTCGACACCGATCCCGGCATCGACGACGCGATCGCGTTCCTCTACCTCGCCGCGCAGCCCGACGCCGAGATCGTCGCGGTGGGCAGCGTTCACGGCAACGTGTCCGCGGCGCTCGCCGCGGACAACGCCCTGCGCCTGCTGGACACCATCGGCCGCACCGACGTCCCCGTCGCGGTGGGCGCGCACCGCCCACTGGCCCAGCCCCTGCACGTCTCGGACACGGTGCACGGCCGGGACGGGCTCGGTGGCGTCGCCGGGCCGCCGTCCCCGCGCCGGCCCGTGGCCGAGTCCGCCGCCGAGCAGCTCGTGCGGCTCGCCCGGCGACACCCCGGCGAGCTGTCGTTGCTGGCGCTCGGACCGCTGACCAACGTGGCGCTCGGGTTCCTGCTCGAACCCGAGCTGCCCCGCCTGCTCCGCGAGGTCGTCTGGATGGGCGGCGCGCTCGACGTCGCCGGCAACATCACCCCGCACGCGGAGGCCAACGCCTGGCACGACCCCGAGGCCGCGGACCTCGTGCTGGGCGCCGGCTTCGACCTGACCATGATCCCGCTGGACGTCACGCTCCAGATGTGGGCCGACGAGCCGTGGTGGGCCTCGGTCGCGCGCGGCGGTCACCCCTGGGCCCGGTTCGCGGCCGAGGTCAGCGCGCACTACGTGGACTTCTACAGCCCCCACATGGAGGAGCTGCGCGGTGGCCGGGGATGCCTCCTGCACGACCCGCTGGCCGCCGCCGCGCTGCTCGACCCCGCCCTGGTCTCCTGTGTCGAGCACGCGGTGGAGGTGGAGCTGACGGGCGCCAGGACGCGGGGCGCCACCCTGGCGGACCAGCGCGGGTACCCGTCGTCGGACTCCTCGGGCGGGCGTCCCCGGGTCCGGGTCGCGACCGAGGTGGACGCGACGGAGGCGATGGCCCGGTTCCATCGGGCCCTGTCGGCGGGCGAGGCCGCCAGCGCCACCGGGAACGGCAACGCCACCGGGAACGGCAACGCCACCAAGAACGGCAGCGCCATCAGGAACGGCAGCGCCACCGCCGAGGCCGGGGCCACCCGCTGAGATCACCCGAACAGCCGATCAAGGCGGTCGCGCTCGCACCCTCGGTCGCGTGAAGCCCCGGGGGAGCGGGGGACGACCCACCGGAAACCCCACGGTCCAGCGATCACCGGTCACCGGGCCGCCGGGCTACGTTCGCGACGTGACCGCACACCGTGCACCGGTGATCGCTCTTCCCGAGGCGCGCCCGGCTCCGTCCGCGCCGTTCCCGGACGTCGCGGTGGACCCCGCCGTGGCCGAGGAGTTCCTGCGGCTGTTCCACGCCGAACACCCGGAGACGGGCAGCCTGGCCGCCCGCCTGGCCCAGGTCCACGCCGAGATCGAGGCGACGGGCAGCTACCGGCACACGAGCGCCGAACTCGTCTTCGGTGCGCGGCTGGCCCTGCGGGACGTCGCCCCCTGCACCACGCGGCTGCCGTGGCGGGCCATCCGCGTGCGCGACCTGCGGCGCGTGCGGAGCGCGGCCGCGGTCGCCGACGCCTGTTTCGAGCACCTGCGGGTCGCCACCCTGCGGGGGCGGGTCACGCCGGTCGTCACGGTGTTCGCGCCGGACGCGCCCGGCCGGCCGGGGCCGTGCGTGTGGAACGAGCAGCTCGTCCGCTACGCGGGCTACCGCGAGCCCGACGGCCACGTGCTCGGCGACGCCCGCTACACCGGCTTCACCGAGGCGGTGCGCGGGCTCGGCTGGCGGCCGCCGGCCCGGCGCGGCCCCTTCGACCGGCTCCCGTTGGTCGTGGAGACCGCCGAGGACGGGCCGCGCCTCTTCCCGGTGCCGGGGGACGTCGTCCTGGAGGTGCCGCTGACCCACCCCCGGCTGGGCTGGTTCGCCGAGCTGGGCCTGCGGTGGCCGGCCGTGCCGGCCGTGTCGAACATGAGCCTGGTGGTCGGCGGCGTCCGCTACCCCACCGCGCCGTTCAACGCGTGGTTCGTGGACACCGAGATCGCCGTCGGCTGCCTGGCCGCCGACGACCGCTACGGGGTCGCCCACCTGGTCGCGGAGCGGCTCGGGCTGGACCGGGACCACGAGCGCACGCTCTGGCGCGACCAGGCGCTGCTGGAGATCAAACGGGCGGTGCTGCACTCCTTCGACACCGCCGGCGTCACGCTCAGCGACCACCACACCGAGGCCAGGCGCCTGCTCGCCCAGCTCAGGAGGGACCGCCCGCTGCGTCGCCACCCGTTCGCGCCACCGGGCGGTCGTCCCGCCTACGTGCTGACCCGCGACGCCGCCACCCGCGGCCTGCGGGGCGGGCCGGGCCGCTTCGCCCAACCCGGCCTCCCCGAGCCGAGCACGCACGGCTGGTTGATCGGCGCGGTGCGCCGCCACCTCGGCGCGTGACCCCGCTGTCGGCACCGACGGCGACCGTGGCCAGCCATCACTCGTTCGTGTGTTCGGCGGCCATTACCCCCGCCTGGGGGACGTGTGACCAGCGGTTTCTGTCAGACCTCCATGAGACGTTCAAAGTGGGGGGTCCCCCAGCTACAGGGCTGTAGGCCGGCCCCGGCCCCGGCCCCGGCAGCGGAAGCGGAAGCGACGGGATAGGACGGTCAGTCGCCGGCCGCACCGCGACCACCTCTCTCGTGACCTCCGTCACATCCCGGGATTCGATGTCGAAACGGCCCTCGCCGCTCCGAGGTAGCAGCGCAACGCGACAGGAGCGCCCGTGACGACACGGGCCTGGGCGAACGGGGAACACATGAACGAGACCGAAAGCGCCACGCGGGACGCCGAGCCCAGCGCCGCGATGCGGCGGCTGGACCGCCTGGTGGGCACCTGGACCGTCACCGGGGGCGCGACCGGGACCGTCCGGTTCGAGTGGCTGACCGGCGGGTTCTTCCTCCTCCAGCACGTCGACCTCGTCCAGGGCGGCCACCACGTCCGCGCCCTGGACGTCATCGGTCACGAGCGCCCGTTCGGGGCCGAGCCCGGCGTGGACGTGCGGTCCCGCACCTACACCAACACGGGGGACACGCTCGACTACGTCTACGAGCTGGAGGGCGACGTGCTCACGATCTGGGGAGGCGAGAAGGGCTCCCCCGCCTACTTCCGGGGCTCCTTCTCCGACGGTGACACTACGATCGCCGGCCGGTGGGTGTGGCCGGGCGGCGGCTACACGGCCACCATGACCAGGGCGAAGTAGGGGCGGCCATGAAGTACCTGCTGCTGGCGTACGCGAAGTTGGCCGACTGGGACGCGATGGACGTCACGAGCCCCGAGTTCCAGGCCGCGTGCGAGTTCTACGCGGACCTCACCGCCGAGCTGACCGCGACCGGGGAGCTGGTGACCACCGAGGGCCTCGCCCACCCGTCGCTGACGAGGACGGTGCGCCCCGGGGACGGCGCGCCCACGGTCGTGGACGGACCGTACGCGGAGTCCAAGGAGGTGCTGGCCAGTTTCGCGATCCTGGACTGTGCCAGCCACGACCGGGTGATGGCGATCGCCGCCCGGATCACCGAGGCGGTCGGGGACGCCATCGAGGTGCGCCCGATCATGGCCGGCGCTCCCGGGGCGGACGAGCCGGGCGCGTAGGTGACCACGCCGCGACGCGTCGAGGACCTGCTGCGCGAACTCGCCCCGCAGGTTCTCGGCGCGCTCGTGCGCCGGTACGGCCACTTCGACGCGTGCGAGGACGCGGTGCAGGAGGCGCTGCTCGCGGCCGCGCTGCGCTGGCCGGCGGAGGCCGTCCCCGAGGAACCCCGGTCGTGGCTCATCCGCGTCGCCTCGCGCCGGCTGGTCGACCAACTCCGCGCCGACCAGGCCCGGCGGAGCCGCGAGGAGGCCGAGGCCAGGCGGGTCCCGCCCGAGGCGCTGCTCGTCCCGCCCGACGCCCCCGGCGCGGATCAGGACGACTCGCTGCTCCTGCTGTTCCTGTGCTGCCACCCCGCGCTCACCCAGGCGTCCCAGGTCGCGCTCACGCTGCGCGCGGTCGGCGGGCTGACCACGGCGGAGATCGCGGCGGCGTTCCTGGTCCCCGAGGCGACCATGGGGCAGCGGATCAGCCGCGCGAAGAAGCGGATCAGCGACTCCGGCCTGGGCTTCGCGCCCCCGCCGCCCGGCGAGTGGGCCGACCGGCTCTCCTCCGTCCTCCAGGTCCTCTACCTCGTCTTCAACGAGGGCTACACGAGCACCTCCGGCGCGCGGCTGCACCGGGTGGAGCTGTCCGCCGAGGCGATCCGGCTGACCCGCGTGGTCCACCGGTCACTCCCCGAGGACGGCGAGGTCGCCGGGCTGCTCGCGCTCATGCTGCTCACCAACGCCCGCCGGGCGGCGCGCACCGGGCCGCACGGCGGTCTGGTGCCCCTGGCCGAGCAGGACAGGAGCCTCTGGGACCGGGCGGCGGTCGACGAGGGCCGAGCCCTGGTCACCGCCGCCATGACCCGCACGACCCCCGGCCCCTACCAGCTCCAGGCCGCCATCGCGGCGGTGCACGCCGAGGCGGCGCGGGCCGAGGACACCGACTGGCCGCAGATCCTCGGCCTGTACCTGATCCTGGAGCGGATGACCGGCAACCCGATGGTCACCCTCAACCGGGCGGTGGCCCAGGCCATGGTCCACGGCCCCCGGGCCGGCCTCGACGTCCTCGACGGCCTGGCGGCCGACCGCCGGCTGGCCGGGCACCACAGGATGGACGCGGTCCGCGCGCACCTGCTGGAACGGTCCGGCGACGAGGCCGCCGCGGCCCGCCACTACCGGGCCGCCGCACGCGGCACGACCAGCCTGCCGGAGCAGCGGTACCTGCTCGGCAGGGCCGCACGGCTGGAGCGCGCCGAGAGCTGATCCTCGGTCGCGCCGCCCGCGAGACCACCTCGCGAGACGAGACCACGACGCGAGACCACGACGCGGGAGGCGCGACCCACCACCCGCCCAGGGACCCGCGCCGCCCGACGCCGCCGTACGCCGCGCCGACCGGCGCCGTCCACTGCTGATCCACCGACCGGCGTCGACCAGCGGCGGACCCGGCACCGACCCGAGTCCGCACGGGTCGCGTGGTCAGCGGGCCGGACGCCCCTTCCCCGCGGTCAGCACGCCCGCCAGCGCCATGCCCAGTAGAACGAGAATGCCCAACCCCGCCGAGACCCAACTGGCGATCACCACGAGCATCGCTCCGCCCTCCCTGTCCCCCGTCGCCTCCAGGGTCGCGCGCCGTCGGTGACCAGCCGATCAGCCATCGGAGCGGTGTCGCGCCGCCATCCGGACGAGAAGGGGGCCGTGTCCCGTTCGTCGGGTACGTCCGGTCCAGCATGACGGGCCGAACGGGAGCGCCCGAGGAGGCGCACCTCATACGATCGACGGACGCTCGCCGACCGATCGACTGGTGGCTGCCCCGGACGGAGCACGTAACGTGCACTGGCGTGGAGAGCACCATTCCGGGCTGGCGGGCACTGGCCCGTCGCCAGTGGCCGCTCGCCCTCGCCCTCGTCCTGCTCGTGTCGGTCGAGCTCAGCACCTACCACGAGTGGGAGCTGGACGTCTGGTGGCAGGTCCCCGGCGCGCTGCTGCTGGGCGGGATCGCCGTGGTCGCGCCGCGTCAGCCGTTCGACGCGGCCCTGGTCGGCGCGGCGACGGTGGTCTTCTCCTCGGTGTTCCTGCGGGTCGTGGACTCGCCGGTCCCGCTGGCCTTCGCCGGGTGGCTCACCCCGTCCGAGACCGGGGCGGTCATGGCGATGATGGCCTACGTCATCCGCCAGGCCCCCCGGTCCCGCGCGATCGTCGGCAGCGTCGCGTTGACGCTCGCGATCGCGTCCACCTACCTGCTGCGGCAGCGGGCGGCCCTGGAGTTCGACGAGGGCACGATGGTCCCCCCGCCCCCGGTCTACGAGCTGCTCCAGGCCGACCTGCTGGCCATGGCCCTCGCCGTGGGCGCCGGGCTGTACTTCCGGGGCAGGGACAACGAGCGCCGCCGGTCGCTGGCCACGGCGGTGACCGCCGCCCAACAGGCGGAGCGGATGGCCCTCGCCAGGGAACTGCACGACGTGGTCGCCCACCACGTCACCGGCATGGTCGTGCACGCGCAGGCCGCCCGGCTCGTCGCCGCCACCGACCCGCGCGCGGCCGACCGCTCGCTGGACCTGATCGCCAGCAGCGGCACCGAGGCGCTCGCCGCCATGCGCCGGCTCGTCGGGGCGCTGCGGCAGGCCGAACGCGACAGCGGCGCGCCCGGCGCGGCGGGCGAGGCCACCACCGACCTCGCCGCCGACCTGCGCCGGGTCGCCGAGCAGTCCTCGGCGGTCGGCCCGCCCGTGCGCCTGGCGGTCCAGCTCCCCGACGACCTGCGGCCGGAGGTGGCCCGCTCCGTGCTGCGCGTCGTGCAGGAGTCGCTGACCAACGCGCGCAAGCACGCGCACAACGCGTCCCTGATCAGCGTCGACGTGGCGCCGGTCGGGGACGTCCTCCGGGTGTCGATCACCGACGACGGGCAGGCGACGCGGCACGATCGGGAGCCGGTCGGGGGCTCGGGCGGCTTCGGGCTGGTCGGCATGCGGGAACGGGTGGAGCTGCTCGACGGCCGGTTCAGTGCCGGCCCAGCGCCGGACGGCGGATGGGCCGTCCGTGCCGAGCTACCGCTGCGGGAAGGGGAGTCGTGACGATCCGCGTGCTCATCGCCGACGACCAGGAGATGGTGCGGGTGGGGTTCCGCATGATCCTGGAGTCGCAACCGGACATCGAGGTGGTCGCCGACGTGCCGGACGGGGTGACCGCGGTCCAGCGCGCCCGCGAGCTGCGCCCCGACGTGTGCCTGGTGGACGTCCGCATGCCCGGCCTCGACGGGTTGGAGGTGA
Source organism: Streptoalloteichus tenebrarius (assembly GCF_024171885.1). GTDB lineage: Bacteria > Actinomycetota > Actinomycetes > Mycobacteriales > Pseudonocardiaceae > Streptoalloteichus > Streptoalloteichus tenebrarius. The sequence goes on from NZ_JAMTCP010000065.1 coordinate 18,249, forward strand.
CCCGGCGGCTGGCGGGCCCCGGCGTGGCCGACCCACTGAAGGTCGTCGTGGTCACCACCTTCGACCTCGACGACTACGTGCACACCGCGCTGACCAACGGCGCCAGCGGGTTCCTGCTCAAGGACGCGGGCCCGACGTTGCTGGTGGAGGCGGTGCGCGCGGCGGTGCGGGGCGACGCCCTGGTGTCTCCGCAGATCACCGTGCGGCTGTTGCGGCACTTCGCCAAGCCGGACCCGAACCCGGTCCCGCAGCCGACCGACCCGCTCACCGAGCGGGAGCTGGAGGTGGTGCGGGCGGCGGCGCGCGGCCTGACGAACACCGAGATCGGGGCCGAGCTGTTCCTCTCCCTGTCGACGGTGAAGACGCACCTCGCCTCGGTGCAGGCGAAGCTGGGCGCCAGGAACCGGGTGGAGATCGCCGCGTGGGCCTGGCGGTCCGGCCTGATGGACCAGGCCTGACGGCCCCCGTCCTCCGACAGCCCGCGGCCCGGTGTTTCCCCGAGGCCGGCCGTTCGGCGGCCGCGGCATGGCCGATCGGCCGAGCTGATCACGCGTGGTCCGCCGCAACCTGGGGGTATGCGCCCGAAGACGCGGATCCTGGTGGTGGTGACCTGCGCGGCCGTCGTGCTCCCGGTGGCCGGCGCCGTGCTGTGGCGGTCCGTCCGCGCGACCAGCGGGCCGGCCCGTCACGGGCAGGTCGGCGTGCGGGTCGCGGCCGTCGCCGAGGACGGGCTGCGGCTGCGCACCACCGAGACCCTGCGGCTCGGCGCGGCCCGGGCGCGTCAGGTGGTCCCGGAGGGAACCCTCCTCACCGCGCCGGCGACCGCCCTGTCGGGCAGCCCGTCCGTCGACGCCCGGCTCGGGTGCGAGGTCGACGTCACCCCCACGGAGGGAGACGCGCCGACTGTCGAGGTCAGGCGGTGCACCGCGACACCGTGAGACGCCCGGCGGCCGAGGTGCGTCCCGGGACGCGAAAGCGGTTCGCGACCCGCTGGCAGGATGGGACGCATGGCGACCGTTCTTCGACTCCACGCGCCCGTGGTCCTGCCCTGTGACGCCGACTGCACCGTGCTCCGCGACGCCGTGGTCGACATCGACGAGACCGGTCGCATCGCGCACACCGGTCCCCGGGCCGACGCTCCCGCCCTCCCCGAGGGGGCCGTGCTGAGGGAGTGCGGCGGGATCCTCATGCCCGGCATGGTGAACACGCACGCGCACACGCCCATGACCCTGTTGCGCGGTCTCGGCGCGGAGCTGCCGCTGCTGCGGTGGCTGCGGGAGGCGATCTGGCCGACCGAGGCGCGGCTGACCCCGGAGGACGTGCACGCCGGCATGGTGCTCGGCGCGCTGGAGATGCTCGGGGCCGGCGTGACCACCAGCGTGGAGGGGTACTTCCACGCCGACCGGATGGCCGAGGCCGTCCTCCAGGTGGGCAGCCGCGCCGTGATCGGGCCGGCGGTGCTCGACCTGCCCGGCGTGAACGACGGCGGCTGGCGCCGGATGACGGACGACATCAGCGCGTGGATCGACGCGGACGGCCTGCGCTTCGGGCCGGGCGAGCGGATCGAGCTCTCCTACGCGCCCCACTCCGCGTACATGCTGCCGCCGGAGGCGTTGCGGGAGATCGGGGAGGCCGCGCGCGAGCGCGGGGCGCTCGTGCAGACGCACGTGGCCGAGGCCGCGGCCGAGGACCTCGTGCAGCGGGAGCGGTACGGCTCCGTGCCGTCGCTGCTGGAGGAGCTGGGCGTGCTCGGCGACCGGTTCCTGGCCGCGCACTGCGTCCACCTGTCCGACGACGACATCAAGATCTTCGCCAGGCACGGGGTGGGTGTCGCGCACTGCCCCGGCTCCAACGCCAAGCTCGCCTCGGGGACGGCGCGGCTGCTCGACATGGTCGCGGCGGGCGTGCGGGTCGGTCTGGGCACCGACGGCCCGGCCAGCAACGACGACCTGGACCTGTGGGAGGAGGCCCGCCTCGCCGCGCTCTTCGCCCGGCTCTCCGCGTCCGACGCCTCCGCCGTGGGCGCCGCGCGGGTGCTGCTGCTGGCGACGCGGGGCGGCGCCGAGGCGCTGCACCGGGACGACATCGGCGCGCTGGAGGCCGGCCGGTGGGCCGACGTCGTGCACGTCGACGCCGACGACCACGCCTTCCCGGCTGGCCTGGGCGTGCCGGACGACGAGCTGCTCGCCAACCTCGTGTGGGCGGCGGGGGCACGGTGTGTGCGGGACGTGTGGGTGGCGGGCGAGCAGGTGCTGGCCGAGCGGACGTCGACCCGCGTCGACCTGGCCGAGGCACGGGCGACGGCCCGTGTCTCCGCGCTGCGCATCCGCACCGCCTGAGCGACACACCACGGGGTCGGCTGTGACCGGGGAACGCGCCGGCGTTCCCCGGCCGCCACCCGTGGTGTCCGAAACGCCGCTCGGAGGGCGCTCCAACGCACCCTCAGCCGTCAGAGACGGCACCCCCTGGGTTCCCGTTCGCCCAAAACACCGTTACCAGGGGGAACCCCTGATTTGACGTTCGCAGAGAAGCGGGGGCGGGGCAAGACGCTGGTTCGGGTGCTCTCCGGCGTCCCCCGGCCCGGTGATGGGCGGGCCGGTGATCAACGGGCGGGGAGACGCGCACCGGGACGGCCGGGACGTCTGTCCACTGTGGTGGGAAGGCCCGGACGCGCGGCGGGCGACCCGCGTGGGGAGGCGGTGGCGTCTCGCCCGGGTGGTCGAGGAGGTTCCCTCCTTTGGCGGACAGCCCTCACCCGGGTTAGGTTCGCGCCATGGCTTCCCGACCGGTCGCCCTGATCACTGGCGCCACCAGGGGCATCGGCGCCGCCGTCGCCCACGCGTTGTCCCCAACGCACGACCTGCTGCTCGGCGGGCGGGACAAGGCCCGGCTGGACGCGCTGGCCGCCGAACTCCGCTCCGCCCGCGCCTGGCCGGTGGAGCTGACCGACTTCGCCGCGCTGGCCGAGGCCACCGCCGCGATCCCCCGCCTCGACGTGCTCGTGCACAGCGCCGGCGTCGCCCACCTCGGCCACGTCGCCGAGACCTCGGCGCGGGTGTGGCGGGAGACCCTGGAGGTCAACGTGGTCGCGGTGGCCGAGCTGACCCGGCTGCTGCTGCCCGCGCTGCGCGCCGCGCGGGGCCACGTCGTGCTGATCAACTCGGGGGCCGGGATCAGGGCGAACCCCAACTGGGGGGCGTACGCGGCCAGCAAGTTCGCGCTCCGGGCGTTCGCCGACACGTTGCGCGCCGAGGAGGAGTCGCACGGGCTGCGGGTCACCTCCGTCCACCCTGGACGCACCGCCACCGACATGCAGCGCGCGGTGCGGGCCCAGGAGGAGGGCGAGTACGAGCCGGAGGAGTACCTGCGGCCCGAGTCGGTCGCGGCGGCGGTCGCGACCGCGGTCAACGCCTCCCCGGACGCGCACCTCACCGAGGTGGTCATCCGGCCGCGCGCCACTCGGTAGGGCCCGCTGGGCAGGTGCCCCCACCGCGGGCCGGCCCGCACATCACCGAGAACCCGCCGCGAGCCCGACCGCATGGCTGGGTCCCGCTCACCCCGCCGCACCGGGCCGCCCACCTGCCGGGACGTTCTTGACACCGCACGTTCCTCCACCTAGGACGGCCGGATGGACGTTGACGAACTGCGGTCGCGAACGCTGCGCAAGGTCACGTGGCGGCTGGTGCCGTTCCTGTGCCTGCTGTACTTCGTCAACTACCTGGACCGCGTCAACATCGGGTTCGCCGGGCCGAACGGGCTGACCCAGGAGCTGGGGCTGTCGGCGACCGCGTTCGGGTTCGCCTCCGGGGTGTTCTTCGTCGGCTACCTGCTGCTGGAGGTGCCGAGCAACCTGGCGCTGCACCGGTTCGGCGCGCGGCGGTGGATCGCCCGGATCATGCTCACGTGGGGCGTGGTGGCGACCGCGATGGCGTTCGTGCCCAACGCGCCCACGTTGCACGTGCTGCGGTTCCTCCTCGGGATCGCCGAGGCCGGCTTCTTCCCCGGGATCATCCTGTACCTGACGTACTGGTTCCCCTCGGCGCGGAGGGCCAGGGTGGTGGCCCTGTTCATGGCGGCGGTGCCGGTCTCCAGCGCGATCGGAGCGACCGTGTCCAGCCTGCTGCTCCAGTACGGCGAGGGCGTGTTCGGCCTGAGCGGGTGGCGGTTCATGTTCCTGGCCGAGGGCGTGCCCGCGCTGGGCCTGGCCGTGGTGACGTGGCTCTTCCTCACCGACGGGCCGGCGCGGGCGCGGTGGCTCGCCCCGGAGGAGCGGGAGTGGCTGACCGCGGAGCTGGCGGCGGAACAGGCCGCGACGGAGCGGTCGCACGGGTGGTCGTTGCGGCGCGCGCTGACCCACCCTCGGGTCCTGGGGCTGGCGGTGGTGTACGCGGGGGTCGTCTACGGCCTGTACGCGCTGGGCTTCTTCCTCCCGACGATCATCGCCGGGTTCGAGCAGCAGTACGGGACGCGGTACGGCGTCGTGGAGCGGGGGTTGATCAACGCGGTTCCGTACGTGGTCAGCGCGGTGGTGATGGTGTGGTGGGCGCGGCACGGCGACCGCACCGGCGAGCGGGTGTGGCACGTCGCGTTGCCCGCCCTGGTGGGTGGGCTGGCCATTCCCGTCGCGCTGTACCTGGGGAACCCGCTCGCGGCGATGGTGGCGGTGACCGTCTGCGCGGTGGGCGTGTTGTCCGCGATGCCGACGTTCTGGCAGTTGCCGACGCGGTTCCTGACCGGTGCGGCGGCCGCGGGGGCGATCGGGCTGGTGAACTCGTTGGGGAACGTGAGTGGTTTCGTCGCCCCTTACGTCACGGGCTCCTTGCGGGACCTCACCGGGAGCCAGCGGCCGGGCCTGTGGTTGGTGGGTCTGGCGATGGTGTTGTCCGCGGTGATGGCGCTCGTCCTGGGCGCCGCGCCCCGTCGCCCCGCGACGGCCGAACCGCAGGTGAGCGAGCAGTGAGCAGGTGGTGGGGCCAGGCTGCGGGCGTGCCTCAACTTGGCGGTCCACCCGAAGCGGAAAAGGCGTCGAACGTGCGCGAAGACTGAACACGTTCGTGGATGCGGGATCGCGTGCGAGAGGCGATGAAAGACACGGGCAACGCGCGCTGACGCCCTGTCAGGTGGAAGAACGGGCACGCGGAGGGCGCGAATCCGCCCAGAACGGTGTTATCCCGGCGCCGGGCCCCCTACCAGCGAGTGTGGCAGGAGGGGCTGACGTTCTGGTGGTGTTGGGCATTGCTCGGGTGAGGCATGTCGTCTGGATGCACGCAGATATGCGGAGTGATCTCACGATCTCGCGATCTCGTGATCTCACGTTGAATGCGCCCAGCGGACTGATGCTGAATGCGTGCGGCGGTCTCCCGTGCGGATGTGGGCAGGGATCTCGCGCACCTCAGAAAGCGCGGCCGACCACAGGTCAGATGCCCGTGCGCAGGAAAGTGAGCGGACATGTCGACTTGGTGACCTGTCGGCGTAACGACAGGGGGGCTCTCGACAGGGCCAGGGACACGCCCTACGCGGAATGCGAGGGGCGTGTCCCGGCCCGGCCGTCAGGCGGCGCCAGGTTCCCGACGCCTAGACGAGTAATGCGTAAGTCCGGGGTGGTGCCGGGAGACGGACGAAG
>NZ_JAMTCP010000066.1 GCF_024171885.1 Streptoalloteichus tenebrarius
GATGTCTCGCATTCACTGTGTGGTTCTGGGAGAACCAGCGCTGCTGGCCCGTGTGGGTTGGTGTGTTGCGGTTTTCGGTGGTGTTTCGGTGGTTTTGGCGGAGGGGTCACGCCCGGTCCCATTCCGAACCCGGTAGCTAAGTCCTCCAGCGCCGATGGTACTGCACTCGTGGGGGTGTGGGAGAGTAGGTCGCCGCCGAACTTTTTGTGGGGTCGTGGCCCGTGCCAGGTTTTCTGGTGCGGGCCACGGCTTTTTTTGTGGGTTGTGTGGGGTTGTGGTGTGTGCCTGCCTTGGGTGGTGGGTGCGCGCGGCAACCCCTTTTTTTTGTTGTGTTGTGTGTTGGTGGGTGTTCCCGGCGGCGGCCTTGGTCCCGGTGTTGGTGGGGGGTTGGTGTTCCCGTGTGGTGTCGTGGGGGTGGGTGTTGGGTGGGTTGTCAAGGGTGTCGTTCTGTTGGGGGATGGGGTTGTCCACAGGCGCCTGAGTTATCCACAGGTGTGGTTGTTGCTGGTGCGGTGGTGGGGTGGTGGTCGGTAGGCTGGAGCGGGGCTCGCCCCCCAGGGCGGGTGGGGGCTGACCTGGGGTAAGGGGTGGCTTCGGTTCCGGCGGGGGACGTTGGTCCCTGTTTCGCGATTCAGGCCTCGATGAGGGCTGGGCGTTGGGGTTGGTCAACGCGGATCGCCAGGTCTGCCAGGTCTAGTGGACGGATCTCCGTGGTGTAGCGGTGGTGGGCGGGCAGAGTCCACTTCTCGGGTTCTGGTGTGCGCCGGGCCAGCGCGGCCGGGGAGAGCCAGAGATGGACGGAGAAGTCGAACGGCAGTCCGTGCGCGAGCAGGAATGTGCCGTCGACGAGCAGGATCCCGCCGAGCGGCAGCGTGACGTACTCGGCGCGGGTGGCCCGGTCGGTCTCGCTGTTCCACAGGGAGGGCAGGACGCGTCCGCTGCCGTCGTCCGCGGAGGGGACGAGGACCTCGCGGCGGAGACCGTCCACGTCGAGCCAGTCCTCGTAGTAGGAGTCCGGGTCCTCCCGGCCTCGCTCGTACCGGAGCGAGGCGGGGCGGAGGAAGTCGCGGGCGGAGACGCGGAGGACAGGGTGGCCGAGCAGGCGGATCGGGTCGACGAGGGCGTCCGCCAGCTCTTCCGGGTGGGCCGCTGACGGGCCGTCGATCGCGACCCTGAGCCGCCCGTCGCCGGCCCGGTCCGCGAGGGCGGTGGCCAACTCCTGGACGAGGTTCTCCGGTGAGATCGGGCGTGCCCGCATGCCCTCGATCCTGCCGAATCACGGCACCGGGTGGGCGGAGGTTTCTCCGGAGGCGCGAAAAGGCGGCTGAGCGGGCCGCTGGCGGCCTGTCCCGACGGGAAGGGGGTTTCTTCCTTGCCCACCAACGCATGACGCCTTCTGGGTAGGCTGCGCGGCGTGAGCCTGGTCCGAGTCCTGGTTCTGGAGCCGAGCGAACTCGATCCGGTCGGTCCCCTCGGGGACTGGTTGCGGGACGCGGGCGCGGAACTGGAGATCGTGGCCCCTGCCGAGGGCCCGCTGCCCCCGCTGGGCGACTACGACGCGGTGGTCTGCCTTGGTGGCGAGATGTCGGCCTCGGACGACGCGGTTCACCCGTGGTTCGCCGATGTTCGGAAGCTCCTGGCGGAGGCGGTGTCCGCCCGCAAACCGGTGCTCGGGATCTGCCTCGGCGCGCAGCTCCTCGCCTTGGCCACTGGTGGCCAGGTGCGTGCGGGAACGCGCGGGCCGGAGGTGGGGCCGCTCCTCGTGGCGAAGAGGGACGTGGCGGCCCAGGACCCGTTGTTCGCGGACCTGCCGTTCACGCCCGATGTGATGCAGTTCCACTCCGACGAGATTCACGTCCTGCCGCCGTCGGCCGAACTGCTGGCGTCCTCGCCGCGCTACCCGAACCAGGCGTTCCGGGTCGGGGCCTGCGCGTACGCGCTCCAGTTCCACATCGAGACCACACCGCATGTTGTCGCGCGATGGTGTGAAAACAGCCCGGAGAGCGCGGCCGCCGCCAGGCCGGGTGATGTCGATGACGGGCGGCTGAGGAGCGTGCACGAGGACATCGCCGAGACGTGGAAACCCTTCGCGGAACGCTTCGTCCGCCTCGCCGCCCGATACGCCGGGTCGCTTCCCGGTGACCCACCGCCACCGCGTTCCCTGCCCTTGGTCTGAGTCACACCCGGTCCTGACGCGCCCTTGATGACGCGGAGGTAGTGTCGACGCTGTTTGGCCTGGACCGGGAGGGTTGGCGTGGAGGCCTCACTACTCGTCGTCGTCGTGGTGGTGGCGACGGCATTGATCTTCGACTTCACCAACGGCTTCCACGACACGGCCAACGCGATGGCCTCGTCCATCGCGACCGGGGCGCTCAAGCCGCGTACCGCCGTGGCGTTGTCGGCGGTGCTGAACCTGGTGGGCGCGTTCCTGTCCGTCGAGGTCGCGAAGACCATCTCCGGCGGGTTGGTGGACGACGCGAGAATCACGCCGGCCGTCGTGTTCGGCGGCCTGGTCGGCGCGATCGTCTGGAACCTCGTGACGTGGTTCGTCGGCCTGCCGTCGAGCTCGTCGCACGCCCTGTTCGGCGGCCTGATCGGCGCCACGTGGATCTCGGCCGGCTCGGACGCGGTGCACTTCGGGAAGCTGGTCGACAAGGTGCTGGTGCCGGCGGTGGCCGCGCCGCTGGTCGCCGGCCTGATCGCGATGACCGCCAGCTTCCTCACCTACCGCCTGGTGCGCAGGGCGCGGCAGGACGTCGTGGGCCGGGGCTTCCGGGCGGGGCAGGTGGTCTCGGCCTCCCTCGTCTCGCTCGCGCACGGCACGAACGACGCCCAGAAGACGATGGGCATCATCACCCTCACGATGATCACCGCGGGGATGCTGCCCGCCCAGTCCGGCCCGCCGAGCTGGGTGGTCGTGAGCGCCGCCCTGGCGATCGCGCTGGGCACCTACGTGGGCGGGTGGCGCATCATCCGGACCCTGGGCAAGGGGCTGACGAGCATCGAGGCGCCGCAGGGCTTCGCGTCGGACGCGAGCGCCGCCACGGTCATCCTGGCCTCCTCGCACCTGGGCTTCCCGCTGTCGACCACGCACGTCTGCTCCGGCAGCATCGTCGGCGCTGGCGTGGGCCGGCGCTCGCCGGACGTCCGGTGGGGCGTGGCCGGGCGCATGGTGCTGGCCTGGCTCGTGACGTTGCCGGCTTCGGCGGTCGTGGGCGCGCTCGCGGGCAAGCTCAGCTCCACGGGCACGGTGGGCACCGTGCTCGTGGCGGCCCTGGGTCTCGCGGTCGGGGGCTGGATCTACCGCGCGTCCCGGCGCAACCCGGTCAACGCCGAGACCGTCGCCGCGGCGGACACTGTCGCCGTGGCCGAGTCGGTCGTGGCGGCGGCCGAGTCCGTCACCGTCTCCGAGTCCGTCACTGTTTCCGAGACTGTCGCTGTGGGCGGGGCCGTCGTCATGGCGGAGCAGACCGAGCAAGCTGGGCAGGCCGACGGGCCGGAGTCGCCGATGGAGCCCGCCTCGGCTCCGGTGGCCGTCTGATCCGCGAGGAGCGGTTGTGCAGGTGAAGTGGGCCGCGCTCGGCGAGGTGTTCCTCGTCGGCTTCGGCGTCGCGGTCAGCGTGGTGCTGCTGTTCACGCTCGGCGTGCTGGGGTTGTCCGCCAGGGCCACGGCCAGGGAGCGCGGCGCGGGGGGCGGCCTCGGGCAGGCGGTGGCCGGTGTCTGCTTCGCCGCCTGCGGCGCTGTCGTGCTCTATGGGGTGTACCTGATCGCCTTCGGGTGAGCCGGGGCCCGCGGACTAACGTTGGCGGGTATGGCGGTCAGCGGCAGGGGGCCGGTGCTCTCCCCGGCGCGGTTCGGTTTGACCGACCCCCGGGCCGAGCGGGAACTGTGCGCGCTGGGCTGGTGGACCGACGGCGGGCCGATGCCGGGCGCCCAGTGGCTCCTGTCGGCGTTGGCGCGCAGCCCGGACCCGGACATGGCCCTGCGGGGCCTGGAGCGGCTGAGGGACGCGCTCGGGGGCGGCTGGGCGGAGCTGGACGCGGCGCTGCGGAAGGACACCGCCCTGCGGGGCAGGCTCCTCGCCGTCCTGGGGAGTTCCACGGCGCTCACCGACCACCTGGTGGTGCGGCCGGAGGAGTGGCGTCGGCTGGTCGGCGAGGCGTCCCCGACCGATGTCGGGCATTTCACCGCCGCCCTGCTCGCCGCGGTGGGAGCTGAGGAGACGACGGGGCGGCCCGGGGTCGTCAGGGCGCGGTCGCGGGGTCAGGAGGCCGTGCGGGCGCTGCGCGGGGCCTACCGCGGACTGCTGCTCGGGATCGCCGCCGCCGACCTGGCGCCGGTCGTCGAGCCCTCGCTGCCCGAGCTGGGCTACGACGCGGTGGCTGGGGCGTTGTCCGACCTGGCGGTGGCCGCGCTGCGGGCCTCGCTGGCGGTCGCCGTCGCCGAGGTCGTGGGGGAGGACGAGCCGCTGACGGTCCGACTGGCCGTGATCGCGATGGGCAAGTGCGGCGGCCGGGAGCTGAACTACGTCAGCGACGTCGACGTGGTGTTCGTCGCCGAACCGGACGCGGAGCTGGCCGTCGCGACGAAGGTGGCCAGCGCCATGATGCGCGTCGCGGGGGACGCCTGCTTCGAGGTGGACGCCGCCCTGCGCCCGGAGGGCAAGGCCGGCGCGTTGGTCCGCACGCTCGACGGCCACCTGTCCTACTACCGCCGGTGGGCGCGCACGTGGGAGTTCCAGGCGTTGTTGAAGGCGCGGCCGGTCGCGGGCGACCTCGAACTGGGAGAGCGGTACGTCGCCGCTCTGCGGCCGATGGTCTGGGCCGCGGCGGACCGGGAGGGGTTCGTCGCCGACGTCCAGGCCATGCGGCGCCGGGTGGAGAACAACGTGCCCGCGGAGCTGTCCGACCGGGAGTTGAAGCTGGGTCGGGGTGGTCTGCGGGACGTCGAGTTCGCGGTCCAACTGCTGCAACTGGTGCACGGGCGCACCGACGAGGAGCTGCGGTCCGCCGCGACCGTCGAGGCGTTGGCCGCACTGGGGCGGGGCGGGTACGTCGGGCGGGCCGACGCCGCCGACCTGGGCGAGTCGTACCGGTTCCTGCGGCTGCTGGAGCACCGGTTGCAGCTTCGGCGGTTGCGGCGGACGCACCTGTTCCCGGCCGACGACGACCAGGCGGGGCTGCGGTGGTTGGCCAGGGCGGCCGGGGTGAGGCCGGACGGGCGCCGGTCGGCGGGGGAAGTGCTGCTCGCGGAGTTCCGTCGGCACAGTAACCGGGTGCGGCGCCTGCACGAGAAGCTCTTCTACCGGCCGCTGCTGGAGGCTGTGGCCCGGGTGCCCAGCGAGGCGCTCCGCCTGACCCCGGCCGCGGCGCGTCAGCGGCTCTCGGCGCTCGGCTACACGTCCCCGGAGGGGGCGCTGCGGCACATCCAGGCGTTGACCTCCGGGGTGTCGCGGCGGGCCGCGATCCAGGGCGCGCTGTTGCCGGTGTTGTTGGACCTGCTGGCGAGCACCCCCGACCCAGACGGAGGGCTGCTGGCCTACCGGCGGGTGTCCGAGGCGCTCGCCGAGACCCCCTGGTACCTGCGGTTGTTGCGGGACGAGGGCGCGGTCGCCGAACGGTTGGCGGCGTTGCTGGGCATCTCCCGGTACGTGCCCGACCTGTTGGTGCGGGCGCCGGAGGTGTTGCGGCTGCTGGCGGACACGACCTCCCTGGCCGGCCGGGACCCCGAGGAGGCCGCCGGGTCGTTGCGCAGCGCCGTCGCGCGGCACGCGGACCCGGAGCAGGCGGTGCTGGCCGCCCGGTCGTTGCGTCGGCACGAGCTGTTGCGGGTGGCCTGCGCCGACCTGTTGGGTTTGCTCGACCTGCCGGGGGTGTGCACGGCGTTGAGCACCGTGTGGGTGGCCGTCCTGGGGGCCGCCCTCGACGCGGCCGGGCGTTCGGTGCTCCAGGGCGAGGCTCCTCCCGCGCGCGTCGCGGTGATCGGGATGGGGCGTCTCGGGGGTGCTGAGCTGGGCTACGGGTCGGACGCGGACGTGATGTTCGTCTGCGAGCCCGTCGACGGCGCGGACGAGCGGAGCGCGGTGCGGTACGCGACCGCCGTGGCCGAGCTGGTCCGCCGCCTGCTGAGCGCGCCGAGCCTGGATCCGCCGTTGCAGGTCGACACCGACCTGCGGCCGGAGGGCCGTTCCGGTCCGTTGGTGCGCACGCTCGACTCCTACCGGGCCTACTACGGCCAGTGGGCCGAGGTGTGGGAGGCGCAGGCGTTGCTGCGGGCGCGGTTCGTCGCCGGAGACGAGGAGTTGGGCGCGCGGTTCGTCGCGTCCGTCGACCCGGTGCGGTACCCGGAGGGCGGGCTGGAGCCGGCGATGGAGCGGGAGATCCGCCGCATCAAGGCGCGGGTGGACGCGGAGCGGCTGCCCCGGGGCGCGGATCCCGCGACCCACACGAAGCTCGGGCGCGGGGGCCTGGCGGACGTGGAGTGGACGGTGCAGCTCCTCCAGCTCCGGCACGCCCACGCGTTTCCCGGGTTGCGCACCACGTCGACCGTGGCCGGCCTGGAGGCCGCCAGGGACGCGGGGCTGCTGGACGCGGCGGACGCCGACGCGTTGGCCGCCGGGTGGCGGATGGCGACGCGGGCCAGGAACGCGGTCACGCTGGTGCGGGGCAAGCCGGCCGACCAGCTTCCGGGGTCCGGGCGGGAGCTGGCGGCGGTGGCCCGCGCCCTCGGGTATCCCGCGTCCGCCGACCCCGGGGAGTTCGTCGACGACTACCGACGCACGACGCGCCGTGCCCGGGGCGTGGTCGAGCGGATCTTCTACGGCCAGTGACGCGCGGAGGCGTGCCTCTCGGTCGCGCCGGTGTCGCGCCGGGCCCGCTGGTGTGCTGGAGGCCGCTCACGGACGCGTTCGGTCGTGTCCCGGGTGTGACGTCGTGAAGGCCGCGGGAACGCCGTGAACCTCGTGAACATGGTGAACGCCGTGAACGCCGTGAACGCGGTGGAACGACGAGGGCCGGGTGACGTCGCGTCACCCGGCCCCCCGGATCAGGTCTCGTCGAGTCCCTCCCCGGCGCCGTTCTCCTCCTCGTCGATCCTCAGTTCGGGAGCGGAGTCGAACAACTCCACCACCCACTCCTCGATGTAGCCCTCACCGTCCTCGTCCGGGACGATCTGGTTGTACAGCCGCACGCCGAGGTTGAGCCGGTCGGCCGCGGCGACGGCCTCGGCGGCCTCCTCCCCGGTGGGGAAGACGTGCGTGACGATCAGCTTCGGGGCGTCGTCCTCAGGGTTGGTCACGATCACCCACGCTAGTGCGCGGAGGGGTGAGCGCGCCGCCCCTGTCACCCCGAACGGCGATCGGTGGCGCGTCGGTGGTAGTGGAGCGACTCCGTGGTCCTCCCGGACGGGGCCACGGAGGTGGTGGGACCGCCGTCCCGTTGGAAGCCGGCGCGCTCCAGGGTGCGCTGGGAGGCGGTGTTCGCGACCTCGGTGCGGGCCCGCAGCTCGGTGAGGCCCAACCGGTCGAAGCACCAGGTGGTGACCAGGTCGAGGGCCCGGACGGCGACGCCCCGGCCTCGGGCGGTCGGCGTGAGCAGGAAACCGACCTCGGCGGACGCGGCGGCCCGGTCGACGTCGAACAGCACGATGGAGCCGAGGTACGCGTCGCTGGTGGCGTCGGCGATGGCCAGCACGGCGAACATGCCGTTGCGCAGTCCCTCGGCGATGGTGGTGCGGATGTCCTCCCGGACCAGCTCCGGGGTGTAGGAGGGGCGGGGCAGGTGGGCGAAACGGACGACGGCGGGGTCCTCGGTCGCCGCGGCGTAGGCTTCCGCGTCGCCCTCAGCGAGGTGGCGGACGCGGATCTCGCCGTCGGACAGGCCCTGCGGACCCAGTGCGAAGAGATCTTCCATGGCCTGGCCCAGCGTGCCAGAAAATTCTTGACCGTACGTTCCAGAGATGATGGGATACCGGTGTGGCTCGGGTGCGGGAGTTCGACACCGACGCCGCCGTCCAGCGCGCGATGGAGCTGTTCTGGCGGCAGGGCTTCGAGGCCACCTCGGTGCGGGACCTGGTCGACGCCACCGGCGTCGGGCGTGGCTCGCTCTATGCCGCGTTCGGCTCGAAGGAGGGTCTGTACGAGGCGGCGCTGCGCCGCTACGTCGAGCGGACGACGCGCGACATGCTCGAGCGCGACGCCCCGGCGCGGGAGGTCATCCGGGACTTCCTCCTCACGCTCGTGGACGAGGCGGTGACCGACGGGAGCCGTCGGGGCTGCCTGGTGACGAACGCGGTGGTGGAGCGGCTGCCGCACAGCGGGATGACGGGCCGCATCGTGCGTGACTCGCTCGACGGGCTGCGGGAGTCGGTGCTCGCCGTGCTGCGCAGGGCGGCGGACCGTCGTGAGCTGCCCGAGGAGGCTGATCTCGACGCGCTGGCCGACTTCGTGGTCACGACGGTGCAGGGGCTGCGGGTGATGGGCAAGGTGTCGCCCGATCGCCGGGTGCTGACGGGTGTCGTCGACACGGCGGTGCGAGTCCTCGGCTAGTGCTGTTGGGGCGTGGGCCCTGTTCTCACGCCCTCAATCTGGAACGTACGTTAAAGAAAGGGGAAGAGATATGACGACGCGACCGGTGGTGGCGGTCCTCGGGCTCGGGATCATGGGACGGGCCATGGCCCGCAACCTCCTGCGCCACGGCCTCCCGGTGCGGGTGTGGAACCGCACGGCGGAGCGGGCGGCCGAGCTGGCCGGAGAGGGAGCGGTGGCCGCCGCGTCGCCCGCCGAGGCGGTGACCGGCGCGGACGTGGTCCTCACGATGCTGACCGACGGCCCGGCCGTGGCCGAGGTGATGCGGGAGGCCGCGCCGGGGCTGCGGGCGGGGCAGGTCTGGTTCCAGGCGACCACGGTGGGCGTCGAGGCGGTGACCGGCCTGGCCGAGCTGGCCGGGGAACACGGCCTGGTGTTCGTCGACGCGCCGGTGCAGGGCACGCGGCAGCCGGCCGAGGCGGGGCAGCTTGTCGTCCTGGCCGCCGGACCCGCGTCCGCGCGGGAGCTGCTGCGGCCCGTGTTCGAGGCCGTCGGCCGTCACACGGAGTGGCTGGGCGAGGACGGGAGTTCCGGGGTGGCCAGCCGGCTCAAGCTGGTGCTCAACAGTTGGGCGTTGACCATGACGAACGGGGTGGCCGAGGCGGTCGCGCTGGCGCGCGGGCTCGGCGTGGACCCCGCGCTGTTCGGCCGCGTGATCGCGGGCGGGCCGATGGACAGCCAGTACCTCCAGGCCAAGGCCGCCGCCATCCTGGCGGGGGACTTCACGCCGAGCTTCAGCGTGCGCAACGCGGAGAAGGACGCGCGGCTGGTCGCGGAGGCGGCGGAGCGGGCCGGGGTGCGGATGGACCTGGCGTTGGTGGCCGGCGAGCGGTTCCGCCGGGCGCGGGAGCTGGGGCACGGCGACGAGGACATGGTCGCCAACTACTTCGGCAGCTTCCCGAACTGATCGTCCACACAGGACAGCTCCGGTGTGCGGCCCCCGCCCTCTCCGGGGGGCGAGCCCCGCTCCAGCCTACCGACAACCACCCCATGCCGAAGGGTCACATCGGTCCGCTGTGGACAACTCAGGGCCCTGTGGACAACCCCGTCGCCCAACCCGGCGAAAGGGTTGACACCACAGGAAAAACGGGTCACCACTCCCGTGCGCCGGGGAGCACATTCACCAGAGGACAGCCCCCACCCGCCCTGGGGGGCGAGCCCCGCTCCAGCCTATCCGCCCAGCACCCCACCGCGAAGGTGATCACACAAACCTGTGGACAACCAACACACCTGTGGATAACTCGGGCATACAGAGCCAAAAGGAGTTGACAACCCAAGAGGAACTCGTCACGAACCCGAGGCCCTCGACAGAGCGCGAACACAGGCAGAGCGGTGGGCCGGCGTCGCACCCGGCCCACCGCAGCGCACCCGGCCCACCGCGGAGATCACTGCCCCCGCGGCGGAAGCCGGTGCAACACCAGGTCGGCCAACACCCCGTCCCGCACCTCCGCCGTCATGTAGGTGTGGAACGGCTGCCGCCGCCGGTCGGTGGGTGAACCCGGGTTCAGCAGACGCAGCCCCGTCTCCGTCGTGGTGTCCCACGGGATGTGGCTGTGCCCGAACACGAGCACGTCGATGTCCGGGAACCGCGCGGCGCAGCGCCGCTCCCGGCCGGTCGCCGCGCCGGTCTCGTGCACCACGGCCACACGCAGACCGCCCAGCTCGACCCGGGCGACCTCCGGCAGGCGAGCCCGCAGCTCGGGGCCGTCGTTGTTGCCGTGGACGCCGACGAGCCGGCGCGCCCTGGCCTCCAGCGCGTCCAGCAACCCGACCGACACCCAGTCGCCCGCGTGGATGACCACGTCCGCCGCGTCCACCTCCCGCCACAGGCGCTCCGGGAGGTCCCGCGCCCGCTTGGGCACGTGGGTGTCGGCCATCAGCAACAACCGCACGCCTCACCTCGGCTCAGTCGACTGGCGTCAGCAACTCTCGTTCGCGCACCACGGGAAGTGACAGCGTGCGGTAGCCACCGTCGTCGAACAACACCACGACGATGTCGTTCTCCACCGTCTGCACGGTCCCGTCGCCCCACTCGCGGTGCCGCACCCGGGTTCCCGGCCGGGGATCGCCCCGCCGCCGCTCGTGGGACCGCCCCCGGTCGCAGTTGTCGCAACGGCCGCAGGGTTCGTCCCTGGTCTCCCCGAGCATCTCCAACAACACCCGCCGCCGGCAGTCGGTGGTCTCGGCGTAACGCCGCATCGTCTCCACCCTGCTGCGTTGGAGGTCGTGGCGACGCCGCAGGGACTCGGCCGCCGCCTCGGACAGCCGGGCCAGCGGTGTCTCCGTGTCCCCGGCGGACAGGCGCCGGTGGGCGACCTCGCGCACCGCCCCGACCCTGACCAGTGGCGGCACGATGCGGGAGACGGTGTGCCGGGGCAGCCCCACGCGTTCCGCGAGCTGCGCGCGGGAGCACGGCCCCGACTGTCGGAGCTGCTGAACCAGCGCCGCGAACTCGTCAGGGGCGGGGTCGCCACCGGAGGCCAGGTACCGGGCCAGGCCGAAGTCACCAGGACCGTGGTGCAGGACCGCCGCCGCGTCCGCGCCGTCCCGGCCGGCCCGCCCGATCTCCTGGTAGTAGGCGTCCACCGACGGCGGCGGGTCGGCGTGGAGCACGAACCGGACGTCCGCCTTGTCCACGCCCATGCCGAACGCGCTCGTCGCCACCACCACGCGCAGCCGGTCGGCCATGAACGCGTCCTGCACGTCGTCGCGCTCCTGCCGGCGAAGCGTCCCGTGGTAGGCCGCCGCGTCCTCCCCGGCGGACCGCAGCGCCTCCGCCAGCCTCTCCGCGTGGCGTCGTGTGGCCACGTAGACGATCCCGGCGCCCTCGCGCTCCCGCACGTCCGCGACGACCGCCTCGTCCTTCGCCCGCTTGTCGTGGACACGGACAGCGAGGTGGATGTTCGGGCGGTCCACACCCCGCACCACCACCGCCGGGTCCCGCATGCCCAACCGGTCGACGATCTCCTCGCGCACGCTCTCGGAGGCGGTCGCGGTGAGCGCGAGCACCCGGGGACGCCCCAACTCGGCGATCACCCCGTCCAGGGCGAGGTAGTCGGGTCGGAAGTCGTGGCCCCACTCGCTGACGCAGTGCGCCTCGTCCACGACGAACAACGACGGACGCGCCGCGCGCAGCGCGTCCACGACGTCGCGTCGCGCGAGTTGTTCCGGTGCGAGGAGCAGGAACTCCAGCTCGTGGCGGCGGAGCGCCGCGAAGGCCTCGCTGCGCGCTCCGGCGGAGATGCGGGAGTTCGCGCAGGCGGCCGACAGGCCGGCGGCGCGGAGCGACTCGACCTGGTCCCGCTGGAGGGAGAGGGTGGGGGAGACCACGACTGTGGGGCCGGACATCGTGCGGCCGGCGATCGCGTAGATCGCCGTCTTGCCCGCGCCGGACGCGAGCACCACCAGGGTGTCCCGCTGTCGCAGTTCGCGGAGCGCGTCGACCTGCTCCTCGTGCAACCGCGCGTCGTCGCCCAGCACCTGGCGGACGGCGTCCTCGGTCGCCACCGGCTGTTCCTGCCGCATGACCCCTCTTCCCACGCCGGATGGGGCTACCCCGGGGAGCGGAAGGGAAACGGCGGAGGCATGGCCGGGTGACGTGCGGGTACGCCTGTCGGCGACACACAGCCGACCGTGGGAGGCATGGTGCGACCAGAGGGGAAGGCGCCGCTCGTTCAGGGAGCCGCACGGGGCGTCGTGGGGGCGATGGCCATGAGCGGACTGCGGACACTCAGCGCGGCCGTCGGCGCGCTCAGCGAGACCCCGCCGGAGGCCATCGTGCGGGAACGGGGCCGGGGGCTCCTCCGCGCGGTGCCGAAGCGCGGTGAGCGCGGCGTCATCGAGTTGCTGCACTGGGCCTACGGCGCGGTCGGCGGCGCGGCGTACGCGCTGGTCCCCTCGCGACTGCGGGACCACGCCTGGGTGGGACCCCTGTACGGGGCGTTGCTGTGGGGGATGTTCGAGGCCGGGATGGCGCCCCTGCTCGGGCTGCGGCGCACCCACCAGCCACGCCCCGCCGAGCGGGTGGCCCTGCTCGTGGACCACCTGCTCTACGGCTGGGTCGTGGGCGCCGCGTCGCCGTTGCGACGCGACTCCTGAGAGGTCAGTGCCGTTCGCAGTCCTTGCAGCGGACTCTGGCGACGAGCTGGCGGTTCGCGCCCCCGTTGACGGGGATCGGCTCCTGGTTGCCGAGGCGTTCCCACGCCTGGGGAACATGCCGGATCTCTCCCCACCGCGAGTAGTCCGGGTCGTCCTTGTGCGCGCACCCTCCTGGCAGGTGAGCGGTGCCCGTCGGGCTCACCAGGAGGACGTCGGGGCTCCGGCCCGGCGCCGAGGCTCGGCGGGTGTGCTCGCACTGGCCGATCGGAAGGTCGCATCGCTCGCAGCGGGGTTCACGCGTTCCCATCGCCTCATGCTCGCGGCTCGCCCCCACCTCCGCCCAGGGTTTTACCGATCTTCGTACGACTGGCTTCCGCCGATTGGCTTCCGCGCGCTGGGTGCGTCCCGGCGGGCGAGAAGAGGACGAGAAGAGGACGAGAAGAGGAGAGGGCGTGGCGAGCGGCGGGAACGCGAGAAGGGCCGGAGCCAGGTGGGAGTGCGAGTCACCACCTGGCCCCGGCCCTCCTCGGGTACCCGTTCACGTCAGGGCGACGCGTGCGACCTCGAAGGACCGAGGACGGCGAGGAAGGCCCCGCGGTCACTCCTTCCCGCTCGATCGCAGGTCAGGGTTCTGCCCGGATCACACGTCGTAGTACAGCGCGAACTCGTACGGGTGCGGCCGGAGGCGGATCGGGTCGATCTCCTGCTCGCGCTTGAGGGCGATCCAGGTCTCGATCACGTCCGGCGTGAACACGCCGCCCTCCAGCAGGTACTCGTGGTCCCGCTCCAGGTTGTCCAGCACCTCGGGGAGCGAGCCGGGGACCTGCCTGACGTCCCTGGCCTCCTCGGGCGGCAGCTCGTAGAGGTCCTTGTCGATCGGGTCCGGCGGCTCGATCTTGTTGCGGATGCCGTCGAGGCCGGCCATCAGCATGGCGGAGAAGGCCAGGTACGGGTTGCCGGAGGCGTCGGGGCAGCGGAACTCGATGCGCTTGGCCTTCGGGTTGTCACCGGTGATCGGGATCCGGACGCAGGCGGAGCGGTTGCGCTGCGAGTAGACCAGGCTCACCGGGGCCTCGTAGCCCGGCACCAGGCGGTGGTAGGAGTTCACCGTCGGGTTGGTGAACGCCAGCAGGCTCGGCGCGTGGTGCAGGATGCCGCCGATGTAGTGGCGCGCGGTGTCCGACAGGCCGGCGTAGCCGGTCTCGTCGTGGAACAGCGGCGCGCCGTCCTTCCACAGCGACTGGTGCGTGTGCATGCCGGAGCCGTTGTCGCCGAACAGCGGCTTGGGCATGAAGGTCGCGGTCTTGCCGGCCTGCCACGCCGTGTTCTTCACGATGTACTTGAAGAGCTGGAGGTCGTCGGCGGAGTGCAGCAGGGTGTTGAACCGGTAGTTGATCTCGGTCTGCCCCGCGGTGCCCACCTCGTGGTGCGCCCGCTCCACCTGGAACCCGGTCTTGGCCAGGTTGAGCACGATCCGGTCGCGCAGGTCGGCGAAGTGGTCGGTGGGCGAGACCGGGAAGTAGCCGCCCTTGAACCGGACCTTGTAGCCCTTGTTGCCGCCCTCCTCGTCGGAGCCGGTGTTCCACCAGCCGGCGATCGAGTCGATCTCGTGGAAGGAGGCGTTCTCGGTGCTGTCGAACCGGATCGAGTCGAACAGGTAGAACTCCGCCTCGGGGGCGAAGTAGGCGATGTCGGCGATGCCGGACTCGGCGATGTACTGCTCGGCCTTGCGCGCGATGTTGCGCGGGTCGCGGCTGTACGGCTCGCGGGTGAGCGGGTCGTGCACGAAGAAGTTGACGATGAGCGTCTTCTCGACGCGGAACGGGTCGATCCGCGCGGTCGCCAGGTCGGGCAGCAGGAGCATGTCCGACTCGTGGATCGACTGGAAGCCACGCACCGACGAGCCGTCGAAGGCCAGACCCTCGGCCATCATGTCCGCGTCGAACGTCTCGGCCGGCACCGTGAAGTGCTGCATGATGCCCGGCAGGTCGCTGAACCGGACGTCGATGAACCTCACGCCCTCATCGGTGATGAAGCGCACGACCTCGTCGGGATTGGTGAACACCCTCGTTGGCTCCTTCACGCACTCGGTCGCCAGGCCGGTGCGGGCTCGCGACCGGCTGTGAGGGCGACGCTAGGGAAGGGGTGTTGCCCGACCGTCACCCCGGTGTTTCACCAGTGTTAACGGTCGCCCGGCCGGGCGGGCTGTATCACCTGCTCGGGGCCTGGCGGGGACGGCCGCCTACCCTGGTGGGGTGGCGAGCAGGTGGACCGGGAGCTGGCTGTCCGGACCGGGCGCCGCTCAGGAGCCCGGAGCGGACGACGAGCAGCAGCGGTGGCGGGGCGAGCGGCTGGGGCTGCCGCAGGACGGGCCGGACGCGGTGGCCGGATGGGGCCGCCGCGCGGTCGCGCTGCTCATCGACTGGGTCCCGTGCGCGCTCGTCGCCGAGTTCCTGACCCAGAACCCCGCCACGTCGGCGCTGGCGCTGTTCGCCGTGTACGTGACGCTGGCGGTGGCCTTCACCGGCAGGACGGTCGGCAAGGCCGCGGTGGGGCTGCGGGTCGCCAGGGTGGCCGACCGGGGACGTCCCCCCGTGGGCGCGGCCGTGATCCGCGCCGTGCTGACCTGTCTGGTGATCCCGCCCGTGGTCTACGACAAGGACGGACGGGGCCTGCACGACCGGGCCGTGGGCACGGTGGTGCTGCGCACCCGCTGAGTCGACCAACGAGCCGACCAACGCCCACAGGGGCGCCGGTGTCCTGCGCCGTTCAGGGCCGCGAGGTTCCGGCCACGGGGCAGGGACGGATGCGGGGACCGGCCACTGTCGGCGCCTCCACGTACGACAGCCCGCGAAGACAGCCCAAGAACGTCATCGGCCGGCCGCCCTGGTGGCGAACACCAGGGCGGCCGGCCGACTCTCACGAGCTTCAGCGGCGACGGATGGCGCGCTGGACGCTGCGCATCTTCGCGCCCTGCGGGATCGGCCCCTTCGGCATCCCGACGCCCTTGCTGCGCAGGGCCGCCAGCCGGTTCTCCAGGCTGTCCATCTGCGCCCCGGTGATGTTGCGGGGGAGCTTCATCAGGTGCGACTGGAGCTTGCTCAGCGGGACCTGGCCCTGCTCGTTGCCCACGATCACGTCGTAGATGGGGGTGTCGCCGACCAGGCGGGAGATGCGCTTCTTCTCCTGCGCCAGCAGCGCCTTCGTCCGGTGCGCCGACCCCTCGCCGACGAGCACGACGCCGGGACGCCCGATCACGCGGTGCACGGTGTCGAGCTGCGTGGTGGCCGCGACCGCCGTGGCGACCCGCCACCGGCCCTTCATGTTCTCCAGCGCCCACGCGGCCGCGCCGGGCTGGCCCTCGGCCTTGGCGTAGACGTTGCGCTGGACGCGCCGGCCGAACACGATCACCGCGGCGAGCGCGCCGAAGGCGAGGCCCACGGGCAGGAAGACCCACTGGAGGCCCCAGATCCAGCCCAGCCCGAACACCACGGCCGCGACGCCGAGCAACGCGACGAGCATCCACGGCACGAGCGCCTTGTCCTCGCGGCGCTGCATCCGGAACGCCTCGAAGATCTGCTGGCGACGCTCACGGGACGCCTGCTTGCGGGCGCGGGCCGCTTCCTTCGCCGCCGCCTTGTCCTGCTTGGGGGCCATGGTTGCCAGGATACGGCGACCAGGTGGCCGCCTCGCCCCCGACCAGGTAACTCCCGGAGTCCGTCCCGACGCCCGGGACGGCCACGCCACCCCCCGTGGCCGCCTGCTGAGGGGCGGGGCGGGGTGCGGACTCGTCCTGGGAATCCGACAGTGCGGGTGGCGCTTTCTCGTGGCCGTCGCCGTTTCCCATTGCCGGATGTTCGCTTGCTCGCCGCACCTCTGCGTTAGGGCGAACTAGTGAATCGTCGAGAGTGGTGACAATGGAGTCGGAGACGCGCACGTCGTGTGTGTGACGTCGAGGGGTCGACGTCCTTTCGTTCATGAGGGGGAAATTCGTGGGAAAGAGTGTCGCCAGAACGCTGGTTCCGTTGGCCGGCGGTGGCGATGGTCGTCGCGGGCGCCGTTCCGGCGTTCGCCGAGGTGCCAACAGTCTCGGCCGTCGTGGAACCCGCGCATTCTCGGACCCGATGGTTATAAGACGTTGAAGCTGCGCATGTCCGAGCAGGAAGCGGTCGCCACCGGCGTGCTCCAGGACGGCAGGTCTACGGCACCTGTGCGCTGCACAAGATCGTTCAAACTGAGGGGACACACCTGAACCGCTCTGGTGTGACCATCTCGCCGAAGGTCGGTGTCTGGTCCATTCCGGCCACATCCAAGATGTGCACTCCTCAGGAGATCTGGCGCGGTTCCCAGCTCTCCGACGTCAAGGACGCCTATCCTGACCTGACCCAGGACCCGAACTATTCCTACATCTACACGGCGTCTGTCCCCGGAAATCCGGACGCTCAGTATGATTTCACGTTTCCCGACGGCCCGCTCGTCTTCGAGTTCGGGCTCGGCCTGAAGGGTGTGACGTCCGAGGAGGCGTGCTCCTTGTAGCCGTGGGTGGCGTGACCGCTGATTCGCGTGGGGAATGAGGAGGGGCCGCCCCGGAGAACCGGGGCGGCCCCACTCGTGAGTTCGGGTTCGGGCTCAGCGGGCCAGGAGGGCGCTGATCTCCTGGGCCGACGGGCCGGCCTCGGCCAGGTGCCGCAGGTTCTCCGGCAGCTCCTCGCCCCGCGCCTGGACCGTCTGGGCGTACAGGCGACCGGCGCGGTAGGAGGACCGCACCAGCGGGCCGGCCATCACGCCGGGGAAGCCGATGCGCTCGGCCGTCGCCTTGTGCTCCAGGAACTCCTCCGGCTTCACCCAGCGGTCGATCGGGTGGTGCCGCAGGCTCGGCCGCAGGTACTGCGTGATCGTGATGATCTCGCAGCCGGCGTCGTAGAGGTCCTGGAGCGCGGTGGTGACCTCCTCCGGCGTCTCGCCCATCCCGAGGATGAGGTTCGACTTGGTCACCAGGCCGGCCTCGCGGGCCTTCGTGATGACCTCCAGCGAGCGCTCGTACCGGAACGCGGGCCGGATCCGCTTGAAGATCCGGGGCACCGTCTCCAGGTTGTGCGCCAGCACCTCGGGTCGGGAGTCGAAGACCTCGGCGAGCTGCGCCGGGTCGGCGTTGAAGTCCGGGATCAGCAGCTCCACGCCGGTGCCCGGGTTGAGCGCGTGGATCTGGCGGACGGTCTCGGCGTACAGCCACGCGCCGCCGTCGGGCAGGTCGTCGCGGGCCACGCCGGTCACGGTCGAGTAGCGCAGGCCCATGGCCTGCACCGACTCGGCGACGCGACGCGGCTCGTCCCGGTCGAAGTCGGCCGGCTTGCCGGTGTCGATCTGGCAGAAGTCACAGCGTCGGGTGCACTGCTCGCCGCCGATGAGGAAGGTGGCCTCCCGGTCCTCCCAACACTCGTAGATGTTGGGGCAGCCGGCCTCCTCGCACACGGTGTGCAGGCCCTCCCGGCGCACCAAGCCCTTCAGCTCGCGGTACTCCGGCCCCATCTTGGCCCGGGTCTTGATCCACGGAGGCTTCTTCTCGATCGGCGTCTGGCTGTTGCGAACCTCCAGTCGCAGCAGCTTGCGCCCCTCGGGTGCGACGGTCACGGCCCCACCCTACGCCCCGGCCGTCACCCCTTCGAGCCTCGCTCAGCGGGGCCGGGGGCGTTCGGCGGGGAGATCCGCGTCACCCGGGGAACGGCTCGACCCCGGTCAGCTCCGCGGTCCGCGTCCACAACCGGGCGGCCAGGTCGGCGTTCCTGGCCGCGCGGCTGGGGCGGACGCGGGTCGGCGCGCCTGTGACCTCGGCGAACCCGTTCGGCCCGAAGAACTCGCCACCGCGCACGTCGGGCGCGGTGGCGGCGTAGAGCTGGGGGAGCGCGCCCTGCTCGACGCTCTGCGAGAACAGGCGGTTGACCAGGCGGCCGGCGGCGGCGAGCAGGGCGCTGCGCCGCGAGCGGGCCATGTTGGAGACCAGTTCCGTGGAGGTGACGCCGGGGTGGGCGGCGACGCTGACCAACGGCAGGCCCGCGGCGCGTGCCCGCCGGTCCAGCTCGAACGCGAAGAGCAGGTTGGCCAGCTTGGACTGGCCGTAGGCGAGCGGCGTCAGGTAGGGGCGGCGGTCGAAGTTCGGGTCGGTCACGTTGAGGCCGCCGACGCGGTGGGCCAGGCTCGACACGGTGACCACGCGGGGCGCGGCGGCCGCGGCGAGCGCCGGGCCGAGCAGCCAGGTCAGCGCGGCGTGGCCGAGGTGGTTGGTGCCGAACTGGAGGTCGTGGCCGTCGGCGGTGCGGCGGTGCGGGGTCGCCATCACCCCGGCGTTGTTGACCAGCAGGTCGAGGGTGTCGTCGGTGCGTTCCCGCACCTCGGCCGCCGCGCGGCGCACGGAGTTCAGGTCGGCCAGGTCCAGCTCGACGAGTTCGGCGTCGCCGTGTCGGCCGACCCGTTCCAGCGCGGCGCGGCCGCGTTCGGGGGACCGGCAGGCCATGAGGACCAGCGCGCCCCGTTCGGCCAGGCGCACGGCGGTCTCCAGGCCGAGACCGGAGTTGGCTCCGGTGATGAGGACGGTGCGGCCGGACTGGTCGGGGATGTCCTGCGCGGTCCACGCTGCCATGAGCAATACCTACCGTTGGGTAGCGGGTTGCCGCCACCCTTTCGTTGCGACGAAATGTCAGCCGATGGAGACGAGGCGGCGGAGCAACGCGCCCACGGTCGCTCGCCGTCGCGGTGGCGCCGCGGGCGTGCTTCGGAGGAGGGACAGGAAGTCCGCCCCGATCCGGGTGATCTGCTCGACCGGCTCGTCCGGCTCCGCGAGGCCCGTGGCCAGGGCGAGCAGTCGGTGTTCGGCGGCCATGGCCGTCCGGAGGGCCTCTCCCTCCGCTGTCTCGTGCGCGTCCAGCGCCTGGCGCAGGGCGCGTTCCCGGGACGCCAGGTGACGCCACGCGTCGGCCACCGCGGCCACGCGGTCCCGGTCGGGGCGTCGGGCGGCCTCGTCCAGCGCCAGCTCGACCTTCGGGGCGAGCAGCACCAGCCATCGGCAGTGCAGGGCGCGCACCAGGTCCGCGCGGGTGGCGAAGCCCGCGGCGATCTCGGGCAGGTCGGCGAGGGGAAGGGGGCGCCCGGGGTGGCGGGCGGTCCAGTCGAGGGCGGCCAGGACGGCGTGGCGTCGGCGGTAGAAGTCGCTCCGGCTCATCGCTGCCTCCTCGCGACCGACGGGACATACCCTGGGTCTGGGGCATACCGTCGGTATGGGCCGTCACGGCCGAACATACCAGCGGTACGTACTCGCGGTATGTCGTAGGGTTGTGATCGTGGTGACAGTGCGGTCGCGCCGAACGGAGTACTCGGCGTCGACCAGGCAGGCCCTGGTCGACAGCGCCGTCGAGCTGTTCACCGAGCGGGGCTACGCCGGCGCCGCGCTGGACGAGGTTGCCCGCAGGGCCAGGGTCACCAAGGGGGCCCTCTACCACCACTTCGGCGGGAAGCAGGCGTTGTTCGAGGCCGCGCACGAGGCGGTCGAGACCGATGTGGTCGCCCGCCTCGCCCGTGCCATGGACGGGACCGGCGGGCCGTGGGAGACCGTCAAGGCCGGGTTGCGCGCCTTCCTCGACGTCTGCCTCGAACCCGCCTACCAACGGATCGTCGTGCGCGAGGCCCCGGTCGTGCTGGGCAGGGACCGCTCGCGCGAGGCCGACGAGCGCTTCACCTTCGGCGTGGTCCGACAGGCGATCGCGGGACTCGCCGCCACCGGGGAACTCGCCGACCTTCCGGTGGAGGCCCTCGCGAGGGTCGTGTTCGGCGCGCTCTCCGCCGGGGCCACCATGATCGCCGACTCCCCGGAGCCGCACGCGGCCCGCGTCGACGTCGAACGCTGCGTCGAGTACGTCCTGGAGGGCCTGCGCCGACCGTGAGCAGGCGCCGGGGACGGACGCTGGGCCGAGGCTGGCCCGACGCCCTGTAGAACGGCTCCGCGGCGCGCCGGGGACCGGTCTGGTCCGCCCGCCGCGCCCCGCTCCCTCCAACCTCCACAGTGGACCCGAACGGCGGGTGACCGGATGCTCACCTAGCCTTGGCGCACGTGACTGAAGCGTTGACGTTCCGGATCTTCACCGAGCCCCAGCAGGGGGCGACCTACGACGACCTGCTGCGCGTGGCGCGGTGCGCCGAGGACGCCGGTTACGACGCCTTCTTCCGGTCCGACCACTACCTGAAGATGGGCTCCGTCACCGGGGAGCCGGGCCCGACCGACGCCTGGATCACGCTCGCCGGCCTCGCCAGGGAGACCAGCCGACTCCGGCTGGGCACGCTCATGACCGCCGCGACCTTCCGCCACCCCGGACCGCTGGCGATCACCGTCGCCCAGGTGGACCACATGTCCGGCGGCCGGATCGAGTTCGGCCTCGGCGCCGGCTGGTTCACGGAGGAGCACACCGCCTACGGCATCCCGTTCCCCGACACCCGCGAGCGGTTCGACCGCTACGCCGAACAACTGGAGATCATCACCGGGCTGTGGGAGACCCCGGCCGGGCAGACCTACACCTTCCGCGGCCGCCACTACGAGCTGGTCGACGCGCCCGCGCTGCCCAAGCCCGCGCAGCGCCCGCGCCCGCCGGTGCTCGTCGGCGGCCTCGGCGCGCGCCGGACCCCCGCGCTGGCGGCGCGGTTCGCCGACGAGTTCAACCTGCCGTTCGTGGACGCCGACACCGCGGCGGCCCAGTTCGACCGGGTGGCGGCGGCCTGCGCCGAGATCGGCAGGGACGCCACGGAGATCACCCGCTCCGCCGCGTTGGTCGTCTGCGTCGGCCGGGACGAGGCCGAGGTGGCGCGCCGCGCCGACGCCATCGGCCGCGAGGTGGAGGAGCTGCGGCTCAACGGGCTGTGCGGCACCCCGGCCGAGGTGGCCGACAAGCTCGCCGACTACCGCGAGCGGACCGGCCTCCAGCGGGTCTACCTCCAGGTGCTCGACCTGTCCGACCTCGACCACGTCGAGCTGATCGCCGCCGAGGTCGCGCCCCGCTTCCGCTGAGCGGCCCCTCCTCACGCCGAACACAGGAGGGCGCGCCCGGGATGTCCCCGGGCGCGCCCTCCGCGTCGGTCGACCTCGTCAGCGGGCGGGGCGCCCGCGAGTCACACCAGCGGAACAAGAGCAGCAGGACAAGATCAACAGGGCGGGGTCAACAGGGCGGTGTCAACAGGGCGAGGTCGGCGCGCCAGAGCGGGCGCCTGGTCAGTGGGACAGGGCGAAGGTCACGCCCGGCGCGGCCGGCCGCTCGCGGCGCAGGTCCCTGTCGCTGACCGGGAGCTCCCCCTCCAGCGCGGCGAGGACGGCGCGCTCCGCGACCGGCAACACCTCGGCCACGGACACGTCCCTGCCCAGCTCGTCCGACAGGGACGCGACGCCGGCGTCCCTGATCCCGCACGGCACGATCCGGCTCCACGCCGCCATGTCCGGGTCGCAGTTGATGGCGAAGCCGTGCATCGTCACGCCGCGCTGCACCCGCACCCCGATCGCGGCGACCTTGCGCTCCGGCCGCCGGTCGTCGGCGGGCAGCCACACGCCGCTGCGGCCCTCGACCCGGCCGGCGCCGACCACGCCCAGCTCGTCGCAGACCGCGATCAGGCCCTGCTCCAGCCGCCGCACGTAGTCGACGACGTCGACCGGCTCGGCCAGCCCCACGATCGGGTAGCCGACGAGCTGCCCCGGACCGTGCCAGGTGATCTTGCCACCCCGGTCGACGTCCACGACCGGCGTGCCGTCGTCGGGCCGGTCCTCCGGCCGCGTCCGCTTGCCCGCGGTGTAGACGGAGTGGTGCTCCAGCAGCAGCAGGGTGTCCGGGCCGCGGCCCTCCGCGCGGGCCTGGTTGAGCTCGCGCTGGAGGTCCCAGGCCGCCACGTAGTCGATCGTGCCGAGACGCCGCACCTCGACCGGGTCGGTCGACAGGCGGCAGGAGGTGTCAGGACGGCTCACGGACGCCGACACTACGCCGCCGACGCCGGCCGCCGCCAAGGGGCGTGACCAGGACGGATCGCCGGGTGGCGGCACGTGCGCGGCGCGTCAGCCCCGCGTGAGGCAGGCGCGCAGCGCGTCGCCCACCGCGGGGTGCAGGAAGGTGTAGCCGTGGCGTTCGAGCGCGGCCGGGACGGCGCGCTGGCCGGTCAGCAGGGTCTCCGCGGCCTCGCCGAGCACGGCCCGCAACGCGAACCCGGGGACCACCCACGGCGTGGGGCGGCGCAGCGCGTCCCCGAGCGCGTGGATGAACTCGGTGTTGGTGACCGGAGCTGGCGCGGTGAGATTGACCGGCCCGGACAGGGACGGGTGCTCCAGCACGAACCGGATGGCGTTGACCTCGTCGTCCAGCGAGATCCACGACAGGTACTGCCGGCCGTCGCCCCACCGGCCGCCCAGGAACGCGGAGAAGAGGGGACGCAGCCGGCCCAGCGCCCCGCCGGACGGGGACAGCACGACGCCGCTGCGCA
>NZ_JAMTCP010000067.1 GCF_024171885.1 Streptoalloteichus tenebrarius
GCCCACGACCACCGGCCACACGCAGGCCTCCCAGACAACACGCCGGGCCGCACCTTCCTCTACTCCGCCCACCACCAACCAGGCGCGGATGCCCAGCAAGACGCAGCGGTGGGCGTGGCGACACCTTTCCTTCTCCGCTCACGACCACCCACCAGGTGCGGGTGTCCCGCAAGGCACAACGGCGGCCGTGAGCAACACTCCTCCCTTCTCCGCCCGCGGACACCGACCGGGTGCGGATGCCCAGGAAGGCGCAATGGCGAGCGTGGACCGGACCAGACTGCTCCCATCCCCGCCCACGACCACCGACCGGTGCGGGTGTCCCGCACGACACAACGGCGGCCGTGGGACACACTTTTCGCTTCCGTGCCCACGACCACCCACCAGGTGCGGGTGCCCCGCAAGGCGCAACGGTGGGCGCGGGCGACACCTTCTCCTCCGCCCACGGACACCAACGAGGTGCGAGTGCCCAACAAGACAAAGAGGTGGGCGTGAACGACACTTTTCTCTTCTCTGCCCACGGACACCGGCCACGCGCAGGCCTCACAAACGACATGGTGAGCCGCACCTTCCTCTACTCCGCCCACGGACATCGACCGGGCGCGGGTCCCCAGCAAGGCGTAACGACGGCCGTGAGCGACACTCTTCTGTCCTCCGCCCATGACCACCTACCGGGTGCGGATGCCCAGCAACACCCACCGGTCGGCGTGAGCCACACTCTTCGCTTCCCTGGCCCCGGACACCCATCAGGTGCGGGTGTCCCGAAAGGCACAACGGCAGCCGCGAGCGACACTTTTTCGCTTCCCTGCCCACCACCACCCACCAGGCGCGAGTGCCCAGCACGAGACAGCGATCGGCGTGAGCAACACCCTTCTCTGCTCCGCCCATGGACATCGACCGGGCGCGGATGCCCAGCAAGACGCAGCGGTCGGCGTGGGCGACACCTTTCCTTCTCCGCTCACGACCACCCACCAGGTGCGGGTGTCCCGCAAGGCGCACCGGCGGCCGTGCGCCACACTGCTCCCCTCCCCACTCACCACCGCCAACCAGGTGCGGGCCTCCCGCGACGGCGCTGGTGGTGGGCGACGACGGCCCGCGAGACCCAGGCGGAGGCGGTATGACGACCGCGCAGGAGCTGACCACGCTGGACGGCATCCCCCTGCACCCGCTGGTCGTGCACGCCGTCGTCGTGTTGCTGCCGCTGGCGGCGGTCGGCGCGATCGCGGCGGCGGCGCGTCAGGCGTGGCGGCGCAGGTACGGCCCGGCGGTGCTGGCGGTGACCGCGCTCGCCGTGCTGGCGACGCCAATCGCCCAACGCACCGGCGAGCAGCTCCGGACCCCGCTCACCGCCGTCGCCCCCAACCCCCTCATCGCGCGGCACGAGGAGCTGGGCCGGCAGCTCCTGCCCGTGGCGCTGGGCCTCGGCGTGGCGTTGGTGCTGCTCCTCGTCGCGGGCCGGCTCGCCGACCGGGAGCGGACCGCCGACCAGGCCGGCAGGACCGCGCCGGCCGACGACGCCCCGGTGGCGGTCCCGCGCACGTGGCGGCGGATCGCCCTGGGAGCGGCTGTCCTGGTGGTCGTCCTCGCCGTGGCCACCGTCGTCCAGGTGGTCCGCGCCGGCCACTCGGGGTCGGTCGCCGTGTGGCAGGGCACCGGCGTCAGCGGGTCGTAGCCGCCAGGACCGGGTGCTCGGCTCCGGGAGCCGCCAGCTCGACCGGCCCGGAGAAGGCCGCGCGCGCCTCGGCCGCCACCGACTCCGCGTCGAACCAGGGCGCGATGTGGGTCAGCACCAGTTTCCGCACCCCGGCCGCCGTCGCCAGCTCCCCGGCCTCCCGCCCCGACAGGTGCAGGTCCCGGGGGAGGTCGGGCAGGTCGGGCCAGGTCGCCTCGGACAGCAGGACGTCCGCTCCCCGCGCCAGTTCCACCACGGCGTCACACGGCCCGGTGTCGCCGGTGTAGGCGAGCACCGCGCCCTCGTGCTCGATCCGGAAGCCGAACGCCTCGCAGGGGTGGGCCACCCGCGCCGCGGTCACGACGCACTCGCCGATCCGCACCGTGCCCGGCTCCAGCGGGCGGAAGGCGAACACGTCCGACAGGTCGGTCTCGGCCAGCTCGGCCGCGCTCGGCGCGTAGGCGGCCGCCAGTCGGGAGGCGGCCTCGCGGGGCGCGTGCACCGGGAGCGGCGCGGCGGGGCGGCGCACCGGGTCATACCTGCGGAGCACCGCGAGCGCGGTCATGTCGGCGCAGTGGTCGGGGTGGAGGTGCGACAGCAGCAGCGCGTCGAGGGAGAGCGGGTCGCGCCGCGCCGACAGCGCCGCCAGGACCCCGTTGCCGAAGTCCAGGGCGACCAGGGTTCCGCCCGCCTGGACGAGGTAGCCCGACGCGGGGACACCGGGACCGGGCACGCTGCCCGAACAGCCGAGGACGGTGAGGATCACACGAGCGAGGGTGGCACGGCCACCCGCCCGGCGTCTGTGCGACTCGTCACAGACCCCAGCTCCGGCCCCAGGAAGCGTCGCGCCAGGCGGGCGAACGGCTCGGCGGGCCCGGTCGCGGTGAACTCGTGGGCCGGCGGCTCCGGCCCCACCTCCGCCAGCAGGTCGTGCTCGACCAGGACGCGGAAGACGTCCTTGGCCGTCTCCTCCGCGCTGGACACCAGCGTCACGTCGGGGCCGAGGACGACCTGGAGCACGCCGGTGAGCATCGGGTAGTGCGTGCAGCCGAGGATCACCGTGTCGACGCCGGCCCGCTGGAGCGGCTCCAGGTAGCCCTGGGCCAGGCCGAGCACCTGCCGGCCCGAGGTGATGCCCCGCTCGACGAACTCGGCGAACCGGGGACAGGCCGCGCTGGTGACCTCGACGTCCCGCGCGGCGGCGAAGGCGTCCTCGTAGGCCCTGGACCGGATCGTCGCCTCGGTGCCGATCACGCCGATGCGGCCGTTGCGGGTGGTGGCGGCGGCCCGGCGCACCGCCGGCAGCACCACCTCGACCACCGGGACGTCGTACCGCTCCCGCGCGTCGCGCAGACAGGCCGACGACGCGGAGTTGCAGGCGATGACCAGCATCTTCACCCCGCTGGCCACCAGCGAGTCGCCGATCGTCAGCGCGAGCCGCCGCAGCTCGGCGATGCTCTTCGGCCCGTAGGGGCTGTTCGCGGTGTCGCCCACGTACCGGAGCCGCTCACCCGGCATCTGGTCCGCGATCGCGCGGGCGACGGTGAGCCCGCCCACTCCCGAGTCGAAGATGCCGATGGGGGCGTCGGGGCTGAGCGTCACGCCCTCACGCTACCGGAGGGCCTCCTCCGCCCCGGCCGGTCCGCCCTGGCCACCAGCCACGCGGCGAGCACGCCGCCGACGGCGCCGAACAGGTGGCCCTGCCAGGAGACGCCGCTGGTCGTGGGCAGCACGCCCCACAGCATGTAGCCGTAGTAGAGGAACAGCGCGACCGCGAGCAGGATCTGGGCGACGCTGCGCGCGAAGAACCCGCGCACCAGCAGGAACGCCAGCCAGCCGAAGATCAGGCCGGACGCGCCCACGTGGTAGCCGGAGCCGCCGCCCACCCAGGTGCCCAGGCCGCCCACCAGCCACACCACGGCGGTCACCGCGACGAACTGCCCGAGGCCGCCGGACATGGCGAGGAAGCCCAGCACCAGGAACGGCAGGGTGTTGGCGGCCAGGTGGTCCCACCCGGCGTGCAGCAGCGGCGCGAACAGGACGCCGTCGAGTCCGGAGACCTCCAGTGGCTGGATGCCGCCCCAGCGGTCGAGTCGGCCGTCGAAGCCGACGACGTCCACCAGTTCGATCAGGTACAGCAGCGCGGTCCACGCCAGGACCACGACCGCGGCCTGCTTGGGCCGGGGCGGCAGCACGCGGTTCACGGTCGGTCGCGCGGGCACGGTCACGGGGTCCACGTCCGCCCACGGTACGGGCCGGACCACCACGCGGGCTCCGGGATGACCCTGAGTTCTCCCTCCAATAGGGTGCCCCGCATGGGTGATCATCGGGGAACCGAGGTCGCGGTGCGCGCCGAAGCCGAACTCGGCGGTAACCCGACCTGGGATGCCATGTACTCCTCCCTCCTGTGGGTGGACGTGCTCGGCAGCCAGGTGCACCGGTTCACCCCCGGGCCGGACAGCGACGCCGTGCTGGACGTCCCGCAGCACGTCGGCGCGGCCAAGCCGCGCGCCGTCGGCGGGCTGGTGCTCAACCTGCGGGACGGCGTGGCCCTGGTGGACCGGGACGGCAGCCGCCGGTGGCTCGTCTACTGGGCGCGGGACGGCATGCGCGGCGGCGACGCCGGCGTCGACCCCTGCGGCCGGCTCTGGGCCGGCACGCTGCGGTACCGGGGTGCCGAGGGCGGCGGCTGGCTGACCTGTGTGGAGCCGGACGGGGCCGCGCGCGTCGTGCTGGACGACGTGGCGCTGGGCGGCGGCGTGGCGTGGCGGCCGGACGGGCGGCAAATGATCTTCGTGGACTCGCCGTCGCGGCGGATCGACGTGCTCGACTTCGACCCGGCGACCGGACGGGCCACCGACCGCCGGCCGCTGTGCGAGATCGAGCCCGATGCCGGTTTCCCCGCCGGTGTCTGCGTGGACTCCGACGACTGCGTGTGGGTCGCCCTGTGGGACGGCGGGGCCGTGCGCCGCTACACCCCGGACGGCCGGCTGGACCGGCACGTCCCGCTGCCGGTCACCCGCCCCTCGGCGTGCGCCTTCGGCGGCGACGGGCTGACCGACCTCTACGTCACGACGGTGCGCGCCGGACTGGACGAGGCGGTGCTCGCCGAGCAGGAGCTGGCCGGCTCGCTGCTCGTGCTGCCGGACGCCGGCAACGGCGTGGCCGCCCCGGCCTTCCCCGGCTGACCGCCGACGCGACGAGCCGCGACGAGCCCCCGGTCCTCGGGTGACGCGGACCGGGGGCTCGTGGTCACGAGGGCCGACCGACCAGGACGGTCGGGGAGGCGGCCCAGGAGGCGGCTAGGCCCAGAGGTGCCCCTCCAGCCGCGCGGCGGCCTCCTCCAGGGAGCCGCTGTAGGCGCCCGTGGACAGGTACTTCCACCCGCCGTCGGCCACGACGAACACCACGTCCGCGCGCTCCCCGGTGCCGGCGGCCTTCTCCGCCACGGCCAGCGCCGCGTGCAGGATCGCCCCGGTGGAGATCCCGGCGAAGATGCCCTCGACCTCCAGGAGCTGGCGCGTCCTGCGGAGCGCGTCCTGGGAGCCGACGGAGAACTTGCCGGTCAGCACGTCGGGGTCGTACAGCTCCGGCACGAACCCCTCGTCGAGGTTGCGCAGGCCGTACACCAGCTCGCCGTACCGCGGCTCGGCCGCGACGATCTGCACGTCCGGCTTGTGCTCCCGCAGGTAGCGGCCGACGCCGACCAGCGTCCCCGTGGTGCCGAGCCCGGCGACGAAGTGCGTGACCGTGGGCAGGTCGCGCAGGATCTCCGGGCCGGTGGTGCGGTAGTGCGCGTCCGCGTTGGCCGGGTTGCCGTACTGGTACAGCATCACCCAGTCCGGGTTGGCCGCGGCGAGCTGCTTGGCCAGGGCCACGGCCATGTTCGACCCGCCGGCCGCCGGAGAGGAGATGATCTCCGCGCCGTAGGCGGCCAGAAGCTGGCGCCGTTCCTCGGAGGTGTTCTCCGGCATGACGCAGACCAGGCGGTACCCCTTGAGCCGGGCCGCCATGGCCAGCGAGATGCCGGTGTTGCCCGACGTGGGCTCCAGGATGGTGCTGCCCGGCCGCAGCCGGCCGTCGCGCTCGGCGGCCTCCACCATCGCCAGGGCGGGGCGGTCCTTGATCGAGCCGGTCGGGTTGCGGTCCTCCAGCTTCGCCCACAGCCGCACGGTCTCCGACGGGGACAGCCGGGGCAGCCCGACGAGCGGGGTGTCACCCAGCGCGTCGAGCAACGAGTCGTAGCGGGCCACGGCGGGCCACCTCCACCCGGTCTACCGCATGCCGCCGGCCACGGCCGGCAGGATCGTCACGTCGGCGCCCTCGGAGACCTTCGCCTCCAGGCCGCCCTGGAACCGCACGTCCTCGTCGTTGACGTAGACGTTGACGAACCGGTGCAGGCTGCCGTCCTTGACCAGCTTCGCCTTCAGGCCGGCGTGCCGGCTCTCCAGGTCGTCGATGACCTCGGCCAGCGTGCTGCCCGACGCCTCGACGGACTTCTGCCCACCGGTCAGGTTGCGCAGGATGGTGGGGATCGAGACGGTCACGGCCATGGTGGGACCTCCTGTCCACAGTGGAATCCAACGCGGAACGGCGCAGTCGGCCGGGCGAGACGCCAGCGGGCCGGGCACGCGCGTGGTCAGCGACAGTCGGGAACGTCGTCGGCGCCCGTGTGGGAGAACATGTACGACTCGACGACCTCGACGGGTTCCTCGGTGACCACGCCGTCGACGATGCGGTACGACCGCAGCTCGTGCTCGTGCGGGTCCCGCGTGGAGACCAGCACGTAGTGCGCGTCCGGCTCGGACGCGTAGGAGATGTCGGTGCGGGACGGGTAGGCCTCGGTCGCGGTGTGCGAGTGGTAGATCACCACGGGCACCTCGTCGGCGCGGTCCATCTCCCGCCACACCCTGAGCTGCTCGAGCGAGTCGAACCGGTAGAACGTCGGGGAACGCTCGGCGTTGGTCATCGGGACGAACCGCTCAGGGCGGTCGGACCCCGCGGGGCCGGCGATCACACCGCACGCCTCGTCCGGGTGGTCGCGACGGGCATGCGCCACCATCGCGTCCACCAGATCACGTCGGATCACCAGCACGAGCCCATCCTACGGGCCGTCGGAACCAGTCCTACGGTGTGAGAAGTCGCATTCCGCGACGACGCGCCCACCCAGCGGCACCGCTCTTGACCCGTGCGGCCCACCGGTCCGGCCACGTGGATGAATCCCCTTCCCACACCTGTCGGACGGGTCAACGACCGCCGCTGAAAGCGGAGGGAAAGACGTCGCGGTAGGCCGGCGCCGCGCCGACGGTCGTGGCGGCGAGCAGCCCGTGGACGACGGCCCGGGAGACCACGTCCGCCGCGGCGGCGCAGACGGCGTCCAGCGCGCCGGCGCGGCTGGCCGCCGAGGCGTACGCGTCCGCGTCGTGCCCCAGCTCGCGCCGGCCGGTCGACACCGCGAACAGCGTGTCCCCGTCGAAGAGGGAGTGGGCGGGGCGGATCGCCCTGGCCAACCCGTCCTGGGCGACCGTGGCCACCCGGCGGCACTCCGCCTTGGACAGGGCGGCGTCGGTCGCGACCACCCCGATGACCGTGTTCATGGGCTGCCGGACGCTCACCAGCCGCTCCTTCGCCCGCGCCAGGTCCTCCGCCGCGGGCGCGCGCAACCCGAACTCACCGGGCAGTCCCAGCTCCCACGCCCACGGCGTGCCCCGGTCGGGGTCGACGACCTCCCCGAAGGCGTTGACGGCGAGCACGGCCCCGACCACCGAGCCGTCGGGCAGCACGGCGCTCGCGGTGCCGACCCCACCCTTGAGAGATCCCGCCGTCGCGCCCGTGCCCGCGCCGACGCAGCCCTGCGCGACGGGGCCGTCCGTGGCGGCCGCGCAGGCGGCGTAGCCGAACTCCGCGTCGGGACGGTTCCCCCAGTCGCCCAGGGGCAGGTCGAACAACACGGCGGCCGGGACGATCGGCACGACCTGGTGCGGCTCGGCGCCCACCGGGAAGCCGTGGCCGCGCTCGGCGAGCCAGCGCATCACGCCATCGGCGGCGGCCAGCCCGTACG
Organism: Streptoalloteichus tenebrarius; assembly: GCF_024171885.1. GTDB lineage: Bacteria > Actinomycetota > Actinomycetes > Mycobacteriales > Pseudonocardiaceae > Streptoalloteichus > Streptoalloteichus tenebrarius. The sequence goes on from NZ_JAMTCP010000067.1 coordinate 7,731, forward strand.
CGCTGCCGCCCGCCAGGCAGACGCCGTGCACCCGGTCGACCAGGCGGGACGGGTCGAGCAGCTCGGTCTCCCTGGTGCCGGGGCCGCCCCCTCGGACGTCGACGCCGCCCACCGCGCCCTCGGGGGTCAGGACGACGGTCGCGCCGGTCGCCCACCCCGCGCCGAGCCGGTGGTGGTGCCCGACGAGCACACCGGGCACGTCGGTGATCGCGTTGTGCGGGCCGGACACCAGCCCGGTCGGCGCGCCGGGCGGACCGGAGGGTCCGGGCACGGTGGAGGCACCGGACGGGCCGGACACGCCGGCGCCCGGCTCAGTTGGCGAACTCGTCCCCACCGACCACCGCCTGGACCAGGCTCTCCTGCACCCAGGTCAGCCACTGGTAGACGCCGTAGTGCGGGCCGCGCGGGTCGTCCTCGGGCAACACGTCCGGCGTGTCCTCGGTGATCTGGAGCGCGGTGCCCAGCGCCAGCCGCACGTCGTTGATGGCCGTCAGCCAGGCCTCGGCCTCCTCCTCGGACAGCCGGGCCACGCCGCCGTCCGGCGGGCAGGTCCGCAGCACCACCGCGGCCACCCCGGTCTTGCGGTCCAACAGCTCGGGCTCGTGCAGCGAGCGCATGGCGGCGGCCGCGTCCATGTCGGCGGCGGCCGACGGCGGCAGCTCGCCGTGCTCGTCCAGGTCGACCCGGTGGAAGTCGGGCAGCAGCCGGGCCAGGATCGGGTCCTCAGGAGGGGACGAGTGCCCGGTGCGGATCCCGGTCAACGCGGCCAGCTCGTCCTCGGGCTGCTCGGCCACCCTGGCGTCGAGCATGTCCTTGATCTGCCCGACCATGCCGCGGACCAGCGCCGCCTCCTGCCGGTCGAGCACGCCGACGATCTGCGCCCCGTGGCGCTTCCAGGCTTCCATCAGGTCCCCACCCGCTCACGACTCGCGCTGCATGGTCGCCCACAGGCCGGCCGCGTGCAGCCGCGCCACGTCGCCCTCGACCTTCTCCTTGGAGCCGGAGGAGACGACCGCCCTGCCCTTGTGGTGCACGTCCAACATGAGCTTGGTGGCCTTCTCCCGGCTGTAGCCGAAGAGCTTCTGGAACACGTAGGTCACGTAGGACATCAGGTTGACCGGATCGTTCCAGACGATCGTCAGCCAGGGTCGGTCCTCGGCCCCGACCTCGGCGGCGCCCTCGTCCACGGCCGGGTCGACCTGCGTCCGCTCCTGCTCGACGGGCGTGGTCATGACATCAATGGTGGCACGCGCCCCGGACACCGGAGGGCGATGGGGGCGGCACGGGCCCCGGGCGTCGACGGACCGTGACGACCGGCGGCGGAGGAGCGGAGGAGCGCGGGAGCCGGTGACCGGCGGCGGTCCGGGCGACGGTCCGGGCGACAGTCCGACGGCGGCCCGATGACGGCCTTGGTCACAGTCGCGCCCACGGGAGGGCCGGTCGCGGCCGGGTCGGTTCTAGGCTCAGCGGCTATGACGGCCGCGCAGCCCGAGAGCACCGCGTTGTTCACCGACCACTACGAGCTGACCATGCTGGCCAGCGCGTTGCGGGACGGCACGGCGCAGCGGCGCTGCGTCTTCGAGCTGTTCGCCCGGCGGCTGCCCGACGGCCGCCGCTACGGCGTGGTCGCGGGGACCGGTCGGCTGCTGGAGGCCCTCGAACACTTCCGGTTCACCGACGCCGAGCTGACCGCGCTGGCCGAGTCGAGGGTCGTCGACGACGCGACCCTGCGCTGGCTGGCCGACTACCGGTTCACCGGCGACGTGGACGGCTACCCGGAGGGCGAGCTGTACTTTCCCGGCTCGCCGATCCTCACCGTCACCGGCACGTTCGCCGAGGCCGTCGTGCTGGAGACGCTGGCGCTGTCGATCCTCAACCACGACAGCGCGGTGGCCTCGGCCGCGGCGCGCATGGTCTCGGCGGCCAACGGCCGGCGCATGATCGAGATGGGCTCGCGGCGGGCCCACGAGGAGGCGGCCGTGGCCGCCGCCCGCGCCGCCTACCTCGCCGGGTTCACCGCCACCTCCAACCTGGAGGCGGGCCGGCGCTACGGCATCCCGACCGCCGGCACCACCGCGCACGCCTTCGTGCTGCTGCACGACGACGAGGAGGCGGCCTTCCGCTCGCAACTGGCCGCGCTGGGCCCCCAGACCACGTTGCTGGTGGACACCTTCGACATCACCGCGGGCATCGACGCGGCGATCAGGGCGGCCGGCCCCGAGCTGGGCGCGATCCGCATCGACTCCGGCGACCTCGGCGTGCTGGCCCGGCAGGCCAGGGAGCAGCTCGACCGGCTGGGCGCCCGCAACACCAAGATCGTGGTGTCCGGCGACCTCGACGAGTTCGCGATCGCCGCGCTGCGGGCGGAGCCGGTGGACGCCTACGGCGTGGGCACCTCGGTGGTGACCGGCTCCGGCGCGCCGACCTCCGGCATGGTCTACAAGCTGGTCGAGGTCGAGGGCCGGCCGGTGGCCAAGCGCAGCTCGCACAAGGAGTCCCGGGGCGGCCGCAAGGCCGCGCTGCGCCGGCACAAGCCGACCGGCACCGCGATCGAGGAGGTCGTCTACCCGCACCGGGGGCCGGAGCCGGAGCGCGGGGAGCACGACCGCGCGCTCCAGGTCCCGCTGGTGCGGGCTGGACAGCCGGTGGCCGACCTGCCCACCCTGGAGGAGAGCAGGGAGCGGCTGCGGCGGGCGCTGGTGAGCGTGCCGTGGGAGGGTCTGAAGCTCTCGCACGGCGAGCCCGCCGTTCCCACCGTGTTCCTCGGCTGAGGGGTGGCGGCGATGGCCAGGGCACTGATCGTCGTGGACGTGCAGAACGACTTCTGCGAGGGCGGGTCGCTGGCGGTGTCCGGTGGGGCCGAGGTCGCGGCGGCGATCTCCCGGCACCTGGCGGGGCACCGGTACGAGCACGTGGTGGCGACGCGGGACCACCACGTCGACCCGGGCGCGCACTTCAGCGACGAGCCGGACTACGTCGACACCTGGCCGCCGCACTGCGTGGTCGGCACGCCGGGTGCGGAGTTCCACCCGAACCTGGACACCGGCCAGTTCGACGCCGTCTTCTCCAAGGGCGCCCACTCCGCCGCCTACTCCGGCTTCGAGGGCGAGGACGAGACCGGCAGGAGCCTGGCCGACTGGTTGCGGGATCACGACGTGGACAGCGTGGACGTGGTCGGCATCGCGACGGACCACTGCGTGCGCGCCACGGCGCTGGACGCGGTGCGCGAGGGCTTCGCCACGACGGTGCTGCTCGACCTCACGGCCGCTGTCGCCCAGCCGACGGCCGAGAGCGCCCTCGACCAGCTCCGCGAGGCCGGTGTCACCCTCGTCGGCGCGCCCTACCAGGGCTGAGGCGCGGGGGTTCTCCACCGGTTCCGGGACTCTCGGGGCTCTCTGGGATGCCCACAGGAGTTGGGGGTCGCGGGTTGTCCCGCGGTTCTGGGCAGACTGCCGGCTGCCAGCTCGCTCACGTGAGAACGGTGGGCCTTCCCGCCTTCTGGGACGGGACAACGGTCGTGCCTTGCGGCGAGGCCCTCTCCCACAGCGGCGGGACGTCTCTCACCGCCCAGGCGTCCCGCCTGACCTCCCACCCCAGAACAGCCCCCGCCCTCTCCGGGGGGCGAGCCCCGCTCCAGCCTACCGACAACCACCCCACGCCGAAGGGTCACATCGGTCCGCTGTGGACAACTCCATCCCCTGTGGACAACCCCGTCGCCCAAACCGGCGAAAGGGTTGACACCACACAGAAAACCGTTCACCACTCCCGTGCGCCGGGGAGCACATTCACCAGAGGACAGCCCCCACCCGCCCTGGGGGGCGAGCCCCGCTCCAGCCTATCGTCTCCCACCCCTCGGGAGAACGGCATCGCCGCGACCTGTGGACAACTCAGGCCCCTGTGGATAACTCCCCCTGTTCCCGAGAAAACCACTTGACAACCAATGAACAGCCGCACCACACGAGACCACCCCTCCCACAGGCGAGAAAAGCCCGGCGCCCCAACGAGTTCACCAACCCGCGACCCGCCCCCGCGCCGCCCTCCAGCCCCCGTGGAGCCGAACTCGACCCCGCCAGCACATGATCTCGATCACCACCCGCAGATCTTTGTGAGGTCTCGACAACGACCAGCGACGGTCGGCCCGGTTAGCCTCCGGGAGCAAGCCCCCGTCACAGTGGAGGTCCCCGTGTCCCTTGCCGCACACCCCGTCGGCCTGGCGCGCCCGCGCGCGGTCCTCGCCGACCTCGTTCCCGGCGCCGCCGTCCGCGACGCCGTCCTGGTCCTCGCCGGCGCGGGCCTGACCGGGCTGCTCGCGCAGGTCGCGCTGCCGATCCCCGGCAGCCCGGTGCCGGTCACGGCCCAGACCCTCGGCGCGCTGCTCGTGGGCGCCGGCCTCGGCTGGCAGCGCGGTTTCGCCGCCATGGCGCTGTACCTGCTCGCCGGCGTGGCCGGGGTGCCCTGGTTCTCCGCCGGCTCGGCGGGCTGGGGCGGCGCGAGCTTCGGCTACGTCGTGGGCTTCCTGGTCGCGGGCACCCTGGTCGGCGCGCTGGCCGCCCGCGGCGGCGACCGCACCCCGCTGCGCACGGCGGGCACGATGGTGCTGGGCAACCTGGCGATCTACGCGGTGGGCGTGCCGTGGCTGATGGCGGTCACCGGCTTCGACCTCGGCACGGCGCTCGCCAAGGGCATGCTGCCGTTCCTCGTCGGCGACGCGCTGAAGATCGCGCTGGCCGCGGGCCTGCTGCCCGGCGCGTGGGCGCTGGTCCGGCGCTTCCAGCGCTGACCGACCCGCCCTCCGGTCGGTGGACCGCCGGGCCCCTGGTCCCCTGGTCCGCCGAGCCCGTGGGCCGCCGCCCCCTGGCCGAGCCCCTGGGCCGCCGGCCCCTGCTCCCCTGGTCCACCGACCGGCCAGGAACCAGGAACACCGGCACATCCGGAACAGCGACACATCCCGAACACCCGACGGCGGGTGGCCCGCGTCCTCCCCGGACGCCGGCCACCCGCCGTCGGGCTGTCGGGGCTCCTCCGAAGCTGGCTCCCCAAGCCTCGCTTCCGGACCTCGGAACGCCTCAGCAGGTCCGTTGGGCGTCGTCGTCCGCGCCGGCGTCCAGCGGCCGCACCCGGTCCAGGTCCACCACCGTCGGCTGGAGGCGGTGGGTGACCTCGCCGCTGCCGTTCGTCACGGTCGCGTTGACCTGCACCCGGCCGGTGCTGCGCACCAGGTCCCACCGCGCGACGTCCCAGCCCGGCGGCGGCCCGTACAGCCCCACCCTCAGCACGCGCCCGGTGGTCCGCGTGCGCGCCCTGGCCACCTCGCCGTCGGCCGCCCGGTTCGTGATCACCAGCTCCACCTGCTCCCCGCCGGCGCAGGTCCCGAGGACCGCCACCACCACGTCGTTGCGGTCCCTGCCCACCAGGATCCGCCCCCGCTCCTGGGGTTGGCAGCCGGTGATCACGAGCAGGAGGGCGGCCACCAGGGGCAACCACCGCGCCGAACGGGGGGGAGGGGACACGGGAAGCATCCTGGCGTGCTCCATCCGGCCCAACGGCGGGCCGAGACCGTCCCGTGAGGGAACCGGCACCGGATCGTCGTCACCCCGCGCCGCCACCCGCTACCGTCGCCCGGGTGACCGACATCGCGTTGTCGCCGGCCGCGGCCGAGGCCGCCGCCGAGCACCTGGCCCGTCTGGACGCCGCCGCCCCCGGCCTGGTCGTGGGCCTGCACGTGATCGGGTCGGCCGCGCTGGGCGACCACCACCCCGCCGTGTCCGACCTCGACGTGGTCGCGGAGCTGTCCAGGGAGCCCGACGCCGACGACCTGGCGGCCCTGGCCGCGGCCCACACCGGCGCCGGTGTGCACGTGGAGGCGCTGTACCTGCGGGCCGGCGAGCTGGCCGGCCCGCCCGAGAGCGCCAGCACCGGTCCCTGGGCGAACGACGGCAGCCTCAACGTCACCGACCGCGCGTTCCTGCTGAACCCGGTCACCTGGCTCCAGCTCGACCGGCACCGGGTGACGGTGCGCGGCGACGAGCCGCACCCGCCGGTGGACCTGGCGGCCGTGCGCGCGTTCTGCCAGGAGAACCTCGCCTCCTACTGGGCTCCGCTGCTCCAGCAGGTCGCCGTGATGATGGGGCTGCGCGGCGACGACACCCCCGTGCTGGCCGAGGGTGTGATGTGGATCGCGTTCGGTCCGGCCCGGCTGTGGCACACGCTGCGCACCGACGAGATCGTCAGCAAGACCAGGGCGGCCGAGCTGGCCTCGGCGGCCTGGCCGGACCTGGCAGGGCCGCTGCGCGAGCTGGCCGCGGCCCGCGCCGGAGAGCCGGTGTCGCTGACCAGGGAGCACGGCAGGGCAGCGCTCGACCTGGGCCGGCGCATCCTGGCGGAGGTCGAGGTGCCCGTCGGCCCGGGCCGGTAGCGTGCGGTGTCGTGCCGGCCTCCTCCCTCCAGTCAGCCAAGCCCCTTCCGACCACGGGGGACGTCGAGGTCCCCGACGTCACCGCCCTGCTCGCCGCGGCGGTGTCGGCCGTGGGCGGGGCGGAGCGGCCCGGCCAGGTCGCGATGACCGAGGCCGTGGCCAGGGCGATCCGGACCGGTGAGCACCTGGCCGTGCAGGCCGGGACCGGGACCGGCAAGTCGCTGGCCTACCTGGTGCCGGCGCTGCGGCACGCCGTCACCGAGGACGCCACGGTCGTGGTCTCCACCGCGACGATCGCCCTGCAACGGCAGCTCGTCGACCGGGACCTCCCCCGGCTGGCCAAGGCGCTGGCGCCCCTGCTGGGCCGGGAGCCCCGGTTCGCCATCCTCAAGGGCCGGCGCAACTACCTGTGTCTGCACCGGCTGCACACCGGCGCGCCCGAGGAGCCGGAGGAGGCCGGGCTGTTCGACCCGTTCGCGGTGTCGGCGATCGGCCGGCAGGTGAAGCGGCTGCACGAGTGGTCCTCGGACACCGAGACCGGGGACCGGGACGAGCTGGTGCCGGGCGTCGGCGAGCACGCGTGGCGCCAGGTCTCGGTGTCCGCCAAGGAGTGCCTGGGCGTCTCCCGGTGCCCGGTCGGCACCGACTGCTTCGCCGAGCGGGCCCGCGCCGAGGCCGGGAAGGCGGACGTGGTCGTCACCAACCACGCCCTGCTGGCCATCGACGCCCTTCAGGGCTATTCGGTGCTGCCGGAGCACGACGTGGTGATCGTGGACGAGGCGCACGACCTGGTGGACCGGGTCACCTCGGTGGCCACGGCGGAGCTGACCGCCAACGCGGTCGCCGCCGCCGCGCGGCGCTGTGGCCGGCTGGTCAGCGAGGACATCGCCGACCGGCTCGCCGAGGCGGGCGACGGGCTGGCGCTCACCCTCGCCGAGCTGTCCCCCGGCCGGCTCGACGACCTTCCGACGCCGCTGGCCGGCGCGGTGGCCGTGGTCAGGGACGCCGCGCACGCCTGCGTCACCGCGCTCGGCCCCGAGCGCAAGGAGGACGTGGAGGGCAGCACGGCGCGCAAGCTCGCGCTGGCCCTGCTGGAGGAGGTGCACGACACCGCGGTCCGGCTGCTGGCGGCGTTCGAGCCGGCCGAGTCGGAGCGGCACGACGTGGTGTGGATCTCCGGCGGCGTCACCCAGGACCAGGTGCGGCCGGCCGCGCTGCGGGTCGCCCCGCTCAGCGTCGGCGGGCTGCTGCGGGAGCGGCTGTTCGGCCCGCGCTCGGTGGTGCTCACCTCGGCGACCCTCACCCTCGGCGGCACGTTCGACACGTTGGCCCGGCAGTGGGGCCTGCCGCCCTCGCCCGCTCCCCGGCGTCGCGCGGAGGGCGCGGCCACGGAGAAGGAGCCGCCGGCCGACGACACCGGGTCCCCGGAGCTGGACGGTCCGAAGTGGACGTCGCTGGACGTGGGCTCCCCGTTCGACCACCCGCGCAGCGGCATCCTCTACGTGGCCCGGCACCTGCCGCCGCCGGGCAGGGACGGGTTGCCGCCGCAGTACCTCGACGAGCTGGCCGGGTTGGTCGAGGCCGCCGGGGGACGCGCGCTCGGCCTGTTCTCCTCGATGCGCGCGGCCAGGCAGGCCACCGAGGCGCTGCGGGAGCGGCTGCCGAACACGATCCTGTGCCAGGGCGACGACTCGACCTCGTTGCTGGTCAAGCAGTTCGCGGAGGACGAGGCGACCTGCCTGTTCGGCACGCTGTCGCTGTGGCAGGGCGTGGACGTGCCCGGCCCGTCGCTCCAGCTCGTGGTGATGGACCGCATCCCGTTCCCCCGGCCCGACGACCCGCTCGCCTCGGCCCGGCAGCGGGCGGTCGCCGCCAGGGGCGGCAACGGGTTCCTCACCGTCGCCGCGACCCACGCCGCCCTGCTGCTCGCGCAGGGCGCCGGCCGGCTGCTGCGGTCGATGAACGACCGGGGTGTGGTCGCGATCCTCGACCCCCGGTTGGCCACGGCCCGCTACGGCGGGTTCCTCCGCGCCTCCCTGCCGCCGTTCTGGACCACCCACGACCCGGAGGTCGTCCGCGCCGCCCTGCGCCGCATCAACACCTGACACCCGGCGGGTCCGCCCGGCGCGGCGGGTCCGAGCGGGACGCGGCTGGTCCGAGCGGGACGCGGCTGGTCCGGGCGGGACGCGGCGGGTCCGCGCCGAGTGCGGCCGGGCGCGGGCAGGATGCGGCCGGGCGCGGGCAGGATGCGGACCGGCGCGGGCGGGTCAGGGCCAGGTCGCGAGGACGGTGACCGTCCCCGGCGCGACCTCGGTGAACCCGGCGTCGCGCACGGCGGCCACCCGGTGCTTCCGCCAGGCCCGCTCCGGGCTGTCCCCGGGGTGCAGCCGCGCCCACCTCGCCTCGTCCGCCCGCCGCACCGCGCACGGCAGGCCCGCCGCGGTCCAGTCCGCGACCGCCCCGTGCTCCCCGTCGGCGTAGAGCAGCGCGGCCAGGATCATCGTCGCGTGCCCGACCTGGGCCGCGGCCTTGCCGACGGTCATCGGCACGGTCGGGTTCAGCCACAGCACCGGCACGTCGGGGGGCGGCGGACCCGGCTCGTCGTCCGGCAGGTCCGTGCCGGAGATCTGGAGCTTGGCGACCTCGCGCGGCACGTCGACCACCCTGCCGGGCAGCAACGCGCGCGCCTGCGCCCCGTCACACGTGATCGTCCTGCCCGGCAGCTCGCCGACGGCCGCCCACTGCGCGCCCCGCGCCCGCCGCGACACCTTGCGGATGCGGCCCCGCACCCACGTGTCCACCGCGTCGTGCCACTCGCCGCCGGGCTCCGCCCTCGGGTCGAGGCAGACGGCCACCGCGGCCGACGCCGCCGCGGCGAGCACCGCGGACCGCGCCGGCGGCTCCGCCCGCTCCACACGCAGCACGACCGGCATGGCGCGGACCTGCTCCGGGTCCTCGTCGGACACGTCCACGGTGGCCGGGGCCGGCAGCGCCAGCCAGGTGGCGTACCGCGCGGCGAGGTGGTCGAGGGCCGTCGGCGTCACCGGTGTCACAACCGCTCCAGGCGCAGTCCGTCGGCGGCGTCCGCCGCCTCCACCTCGGCCCTGGTCACGCCCAGCAGGAACAGCACCGCGTCGAGGAACGGGTGGGACAGGGCGGCGTCGGCGACCTCGCGCAGCGCCGGCTTGGCGTTGAACGCCACGCCCAGACCGGCCGCCGACAGCATGTCGATGTCGTTGGCGCCGTCGCCCACGGCCACGCACTGGGCCAGCGGGACGCCGTACTCGCTGGCGAAACGACGCAGCGCGGCGGCCTTGCCCGGCCGGTCCACCACCTCGCCCACCACGCGCCCGGTGAGCCGGCCGTCCCGCACCTCCAGCTCGTTGGCGGCGCAGAAGTCCAGCCCCAGCTCGTCCACGAGCCGCTGCACGACCTGCGTGAAGCCACCCGAGACCACGCCGCAGCGGAAGCCGAGGCGGCGGAGCGTGCGGATGGTCGTGCGGGCGCCCGGCATCAGCTCCAGCGTCTCGGCGACCTCGTCGAGCACCCCGGCCGGCAGGCCCTCCAGCAACGCCACCCTGCGGTGCAGCGACTCGGTGAAGTCCAGCTCGCCCCGCATGGCGGCCTCGGTGATCTCCCGGACCTCCTTCTCGAACCCGGCGTGCGCGGCCAGCATCTCGATGACCTCGCCCTGCACCAGGGTCGAGTCGACGTCGAAGACCACCAGCCGCTTGGCCCTCCTGGCCAGGCCGGCGCGCTCCACCGCGATGTCGACCTTGATCCGGGACGAGACCTCGGCCATGGCCGAGCGCAGCTCGGCGTCGGAGGAGGCGCTGTCGTCGGCGGCGGAGACCAGCAGCTCCAGCCCGGTCACCGGGTAGTCGGCCACCCTGCGGATGGCGTCGATGTTGGCGCCCAGCGCGGCCAGCCTGCGGGCGACCTCGGTGAACGACCGCGCGGTGACCGGGCGGCCGAGCACCACCAGGACGTGGCTGGAGCCCAGCCGGGCGCGGGCGGCGCTGTCCGCGCCGATCTCCACCTCGACCTGCATGCCGACGGTGGCCATGGCCTGCTCGACGGCCTCCTGCAACCCCTCGGGGTCGTGGTCGGCGGCCACCAGCACGCCCAGCACGAGCCGGCCCCTGATCACCACCTGCTCCACGTCGAGCACCTCGACCCCGTGCCGGGTGAGGGCGGCGAACAGCACGGAGGTGACCCCGGGCTTGTCCGGCCCGGTGACGGTGATCAGGACGGTGGTGGCGTTGGGCGCGGTCACGTGCCGGTCTCCTGTCGACGACGGCGGTGTCTGGGGGCGGGAACGGGACGAGCCCCGGCCACCAGTATCGGTGGCCGGGGCTCGTCGTCGAGCCGGTGGGGTCGCCCCGGGAGGAATCCCGGCGGGGGCCGACCCCGCGGGTCACTTGCCCTTCGGATCGCCGTCCGACGAGTCCGCCGAGCCCGCCTGGCCGGACTGGACCGCGGCGGCGGCCAGCTCCGACGGGGCGGCGTGGTGCTGCGGCTTGCCGGTCAGGCCGACGTGCGCCTCCAGCCGCATCCGCTCGGTCATGTGCGGGTAGTGCAGCTCGAACGCCGGGCGCTCGGAACGGATCCGGGGCAGCTCGGTGAAGTTGTGCCGCGGCGGCGGGCAGGAGGTGGCCCACTCCAGCGAGTTGCCGTAGCCCCACGGGTCGTCCACCTCGACGATCTCCCCGTAGCGGTAGCTCTTGAACACGTTCCAGATGAACGGGAGCATCGAGGCGCCCAGGATGTACGCGCCGATCGTGGAGATCGTGTTCAGGGTGGTGAACCCGTCGCTGGGCAGGTAGTCGGCGTACCGGCGCGGCATGCCCTCGTTGCCCAGCCAGTGCTGCACCAGGAACGTGCCGTGGAAGCCGATGAACGTGGTCCAGAAGTGGAGCTTGCCCAGCCGCTCGTCGAGCAGGCGGCCGGTCATCTTCGGGAACCAGAAGTAGATGCCGGCGAAGGTCGCGAAGGCGATGGTGCCGTACAGCACGTAGTGGAAGTGCGCCACCACGAAGTAGGTGTCCGACACGTGGAAGTCGATCGGCGGGGCGGCCAGCAGCACACCGGACAGACCGCCGAAGAGGAAGGTCACGATGAAGCCGATGCTGAACAGCATCGGGGTCTCGAACGTGAGCTGCCCCTTCCACATGGTGCCGATCCAGTTGAAGAACTTCACGCCGGTCGGGACCGCGATCAGGAAGGTCATGAACGCGAAGAACGGCAGCAGGACCGCGCCGGTGGCGTACATGTGGTGCGCCCACACGGTCACCGACAGGGCCGCGATCACCAGGGTCGCGTAGACCAGTCCCTTGTAGCCGAACAGCGGCTTACGGCTGAACACCGGGAAGATCTCGGACACGATGCCGAAGAACGGCAGCGCGATGATGTAGACCTCGGGGTGGCCGAAGAACCAGAACAGGTGCTGCCACAGGATGACGCCGCCGTTGTTCGGGTCGAACACGTGGGCGCCCAGGTGCCGGTCGGCGATCAGGCCGAGCAGCGCGGCGGTCAGGATCGGGAACGCCATGAGCACCAGCAGGCTGGTGACCAGGATGTTCCACGTGAAGATCGGCATCCGGAACATGGTCATGCCGGGCGCGCGGAGGCACACCACGGTGGTGATCATGTTGACGGCGCCGAGGATGGTGCCGAGACCGGAGACGACCAGGCCGGACAGCCACAGGTCGGCGCCCACGCCCGGGGAGTTCACCGCGTCGGACAGCGGCGTGTAGGCGAACCAGCCGAAGTCGGCGGCGCCGCCCGGGGTGAGGAACCCGCTGAGGGTGATGAGGCTGCCGAAGAGGAACAGCCAGTAGGAGAACGCGTTCAGCCGCGGGAACGCCACGTCCGGCGACCCGATCTGCAACGGCAGGATGTAGTTGGCGAAGCCGAAGACGATCGGCGTCGCGTACAGCAGCAGCATCACCGTGCCGTGCATGGTGAAGAGCTGGTTGAACTGCTCCTGCGACAGGAATTGCAGACCCGGCCTGGCGAGCTCGGTGCGCATCAGCAGCGCCATCACGCCGCCGACCAGGAAGAAGGCCATCGACGTGACGATGTACATGATGCCGAGCTGCTTGTGGTCCGTGGTCCGGAACATCCGCAGCAGGAACGAACCCTTGACCGTCTGACGCGCCGGATACGGGCGCGCCGCGATCGGCTGGGGGGCGACGGCCGTCACGGTGCCTCCTGCACTCGCCTGGTGGACCTTCATACCTGCTCGGCACGGGGTCGCGAGGCGACCTCATGCCTCACCGGATCGTAGACCTCGGGTTCGCGCCCGACGCGGTGGCCCCGGGCAACACGATCTGTTGTCGCACGTCGACGGCCTGCATGGTTAGCCAAGTCACATGTAGTCAGCCAACTCGTGGCGGCTTCGCCCGGATCGTCCCCGGCTAGGCTGCCGGCCGTGGTCGGCGACCGGCACGACGCGAACGCCCGCTCCGGGCTCCGCCTCGCGCTGCTCGTGCTGACCCTCGCGGCGGGAGTGCTGGCGATGCACCAGATCGCCCGCCCCTCCTGGCCGACGCCGCCGTCCCCGGCCGCCGCCCTCGCAACCGACCACAGAGGACATCACGCCGGAGACCGCGCCGAACACCACGCGGGATCTCCCGGTGGTGAGGCCGCCCTCGGCGACCGCGACGGCGGGCTCGGCGGAGATCACGGCCAGGGCCACGGCGGAGGCCACGGCACTGTCCACACAGGACTTCACCTGTGCCTGGGCCTGGTCGTCACCGCCCTCGGTCTCCTCGTGCTCCGGCTGCTCGGGCGGACGCGGCCGACGCCGGCGACCCGCCAGCCGGCGCTCGCGTGGTGCGGCGGAGCGCCACCGCCGGAACGCGGTCCCCCTACCGGGTCCCTCCTTCTTCCCGCGCTCTGCGTGTGGCGGCTGTGACCGGTCCACTGGTGTGCGACGCGCTCGCCCGCACACCAGTCCGGTCACGCCCACACGACCAACGCAGGGAGAAGACCGTGCGCAGGAAGATCGTCACCGTCGTCGCGCTGTCCGCCGGGCTGCTGCTCGCGGCCGGCTGCTCCAACTCCGACCACACCGGCCAGAACGGCGGGACCACGCCGCCCTCCGCGACCTCGACCCCGTCCGGAACGGGGACCTCGACCCAGGGCGGGCAGCACAACCAGGCCGACGTCACGTTCGCGCAGCGGATGATCCCGCACCACGTGCAGGCCGTGGAGATGGCGCGGATGGCGCCCGCCCACGGCGCGAGCCAGAAGGTCGTGGACCTGGCGCACCGGGTGGAGCGCGCCCAGCAGCCGGAGATCGACCAGATGACCGGCTGGCTCCGGCAGTGGGGAGCCACCGTGCCCAGCGCCGGCGGCGGGCACGCCGGCCACGGCGGGTCCGGCATGATGAGCGAGCAGCAGATGGCCGCGCTCCAGGCCGCGCGGGGTCCCGAGTTCGACCGCCAGTGGCTTCAGATGATGATCGAGCACCACCGCGGCGCGGTGGAGATGGCGCGCGTCGAGCAGGCCCAGGGCTCGTCCCCCGAGGCCAGGGACCTGGCGCGGAGGATCGTCGAGTCGCAGCAGGCGGAGATCGACGAGATGACCGCCCTGCTCCGGCAGGGCTGACGGGCCGGGTTGACCGACAGGGCTGACCGACAGCTCTGACCAGCCCGGCCGATCAGCCCGGTCGACCAGCCGACCAGCGCGGGGCGGGCGCCGGGAAGGCGCCCGCCCCACTGGTCACGCCCGCCGGCCACACCCGTCAGCCACGGCGGTCGGTCACGCCGAACGGTCACACCGGGGGCTCCGGGTCGTACTGGATGCCGCGCCGCACCGCCCTGGCGCGTTCCCGGCCGGCCAACCGCAGGACCAGGTGCAGCGCCATGTCGATCCCGGCCGACACCCCGGACGAGGTGATCACGTCGCCGTCGTCGACGAACCTGTCGTCGGAGCGGACGTCCACGGTGGGGTCGGCCGCCCGCAGCTCGTCCAGCGCTCCCCAGTAGGTCGTGGCGGGCCGGTCCCGCAGCAGGCCGGCCGCCGCGTAGACGAGCGAGCCCGTGCACACGCTGGTCATCAGGGGCACGTGGGCGCGCTGCTCCCGCACCCACGCCAGCCAGTCCTCGTCCCGCATCAGCGGACGGGTGCCGGCGCCGCCGGGGTGCACCAGCACGGTCGCGGGCGGCGCGTCGTCGGGGGTGTGGTCGGCGAGGACGGTGAGCCCCTTGGCGCAGCGGACCTCCCGCCGTCGCGCGACCGTCCACACGCGAACGCCGTCCCCGGGGAAATGCCTGGCCCAGTACGTCAGCACCTCCCACGGTCCGACGGCGTCGAGTTCCTCCACGTCGTCGAACAGGACGATGCCGATCCCGATGCCGTGCCCGGCGTCGGTGCCGGTGTCGGCGTTGATTCCGGTTTCGGTGTTGATTCCGGTTTCGGTGTTGATTCCGGTTTCGGTGTTGATTCCGGTTTCGGTGTTGATTCCGGTTTCGGTGTTGATCCGGCTGAGCGGCCGTCGTTCCGTCATGGCCGCATGCTCGTCGGGACGTGTCCCCTCCGGAGGTGGCTCGATCGCCATGCTGCGCAAGGATCGGGCCATGTCTGGATCGGACACCGTCGCCGTCGACGCCGAGAGCGGTCCGGCACCCCGACACATCGCGCCCCGACACGCCGGGCGCCGGCCGTCGTCCCGGTCGTCGTCCCGGTC
>NZ_JAMTCP010000068.1 GCF_024171885.1 Streptoalloteichus tenebrarius
CCGGCCCACAACACCGGAAACGCCCCCACAACACCCACACCAGCCGGCACCGCCGCCTGCCACACCCCAACACCCAACGCCGACACCGACGCCTGCGGATTATGATCATCAATCCCCTGCCACCGCGACGGCGGCAACACGATCACCCGCGCCTTCCCGATGACATTCTCCACCGGGACCGTCCCCTGCGCGTCATCCTCCATATGCGCCCGCGAATCCGCCGAGAAGTTCCTGTTGTCCCCCATCACCCACAACCGACCAGGCGGAACAGTCACCGGACCAAACGCCTCCACGTTCTCCGGCCCCGTCCCCTCCTCCCAGTGCACATAGGGCTCATCCAACAACTTCCCGTCAACCCTGACCCGCTTCGCCTCCGGATCCCACTCCACCGTCTGGCCACCCACCGCGATGACCCGCTTCACGAAGTCCCGCTCATCCGGCTGACCCACACCCAACGCCGAACCCACATCCTGCAACCACCGCACCACAGGATTCGACGACCGAGACCCCGCCACCTCCACGTTCCGACCCCACGAATCCGGCCCCTTGAACACCACCACATCACCAGGAGCCGGATCCGAGAACCGGTACGTCACCTTGTCCACCAACACCCGATCATTGGTGCACCCCCCACACCCGTGCAACGTCGTCTCCATCGACTGCGACGGAATCACGTACACCCGAGCCAGAAACGTCTGGATCAGGAACGTCAACACCAACGCGGTCAGCACCAACAACGGGAACTCCCGCCAGAAGGAACCCTTCCGCTTCGTCCGCCGCCCCCCAGACGACGACCCGGACCCACCAGAATCCGGAGACCCACCAGGGTCCCCTCCGGCACGGTCCGGGTCGTCCTGAGGCGCTGTCGAAGGCACTACGTCGGCCACGTGAGCCAGGCTACGTCAATGATCGGGGGACGGCCTCAGGAGGCCGGGGTCTCCCGACGCTCCTTGATCTTGGCGGCCTTGCCGCGCAGGTTGCGCAGGTAGTACAGCTTGGCCCGGCGGACGTCGCCGCGCGTCGCGACCTCGATCTTGGCCAGGTTCGGCGAGTGCACCGGGAAGGTCCGCTCCACGCCCACGCCGAAGGAGACCTTGCGCACGGTGAAGGTCTCACGGAGACCGCCACCGTGGCGGCGGATCACCACGCCCTGGAAGACCTGCACCCGCTCGCGCGAGCCCTCGATGACGCGGACGTGGACCTTCAGAGTGTCGCCCGGGCGGAAGTCGGGGATGTCGGAACGCAGCGACTTGGCGTCCAGAGCGTCCAGGGTGTTCATCGGAAGTCCGTCCTCGTCGGTTCGCGTTAACTCGTGCCCCGCCAGGTAGCCGCGCGAGAGCCCGGCTGGCGGGGGTGGCTTGTGGCGCACGCCGGCACCTCGCCGGCTGCGGCAACCGGTCCAGTGTGCCAGACGGCCTGCGCCTTCAGGAAATCGACCCCTGTTCGGGGGCGGGTTCCCCCTGGTCGGACCGCAGTCGATCGAGCATGGCGCGGTCGTGCCGGTCCAGGGCGTCCTCCGGCAGCGCGGCCAGCAGGTCCGGCCGCCGGTGGAACGTGCGCTCCAGCGCGCGGTCGCGCCGCCACCGCGCGATCGCCGCGTGGTTGCCGGAACGCAGCACGTCGGGCACCGCGAGGTCGCGCCAGACCTCGGGGCGGGTGTAGCAGGGGCCCTCCAGCAGGCCGTCGGAGAACGAGTCCTCCTGGGCCGAGGCCGGGTTGCCGAGCACCCCGGGCAGCAGACGGGCCACGGCCTCGACCATCACCAGCACGGCCACCTCGCCGCCGACCAGCACGTAGTCGCCGATGGACACCTCGTCCACGGGCATGCGGGAGGCGTAGTGGTCCAGCACGCGCTGGTCGATGCCCTCGTAGCGGCCGCAGGCGAAGACCAGCCACGGCTCCGCCGCGTACTCCCTGGCCATCTCCTGGGTGAACGGTCGTCCCCCGGGAGTGGGCACCACGAGCCGCGGCGGGGTGGGTCCGGCGCACACCTCGTCCAGCGCCTCACCCCACACCTGGGGCTTCATCACCATGCCGGGGCCGCCCCCGTAGGGGCTGTCGTCGACCGCCTTGTGCACGTCGTGCGTCCAGTTCCGCAGGTCGTGCACGTCGAGCTGGAGCAGGCCGCGGTCGATGGCCTTGCCCAGCAACGCCGCGCGCAGCGGGGCCAGGTACTCGGGGAAGATCGTGACGACGTCGATGCGCAACGCTTCAGGCCTCATCCAGCAGGCCGGGGGGCGGGGTCAGCACGAGGCGCCCTCCGGCGACGTCGACCTCGGGCACGATCTCGCCGACGAACGGCACGAGGATCTCGCGGCCGTCCGGGGCGGCGAGCACCAGCAGCTCGCCGGCGGGGCCGTGCACGACCTCGGTGACCCGCCCGACCGTCGTCCCGTCCTCCAGCTCGGCGACCAGGCCCTCCAGCTCGTGGTCGTAGAACTCGTCGGGGTCCTCCGTCGGCGGGAGCGCCGCGGTGTCGACGGTGAGCAGGGCGCCGCGCATCGCCTCGGCGGCGTCCCTGCCCGTCACGCCCTCGAAACGCACCAGCAGCCGCCCGGCGTGGGGCCGGGCGGCTGCCACGGTGACCGTGCGGGACGTGCCGTCGCGCAGGTGCGCGCCGAGGGCCGAGCCGACCGCGAACCGCTCCTCGGGGGAGTCGGTGCGCACGTCGACGACGAGTTCACCTCGGATGCCGTGCGCCTTGGCGACACGGCCGACAACGACGTCCATGGGTCCCAGAACCATCGGTGCGGTGGATCAGCGGTCGGTGTCGACCACGTCCACGCGCACACCGCGACCGCCGATGCCGGCCATCACGGTGCGCAGCGCGGTCGCGGTGCGCCCACCACGGCCGATCACCTTGCCGAGGTCGTCGGGGTGCACGTGCACCTCCAGCGTGCGGCCGCGGCGGGTCGTGACGAGGTTGACCCGGACCTCGTCCGGGTTGTCGACGATGCCCCGGACCAGGTGCTCCAGTGCGTCCGCGAGGACGGTCACGCCTCGCCGCCCTCAGCCTTCTCGGCGGCCTCGGCCTCGGCGCCCTCGGCCTTGTCGGCCTTCTTGCCACCCTTCTTCTTCGGGGTGGTGGCCTCGACGACGGGCTCCTCGCCCGCGGCGGCCAGGGCCGCCTCGAACAGGGCCTTCTTGTCGGGCTTCGGCTCGGCCTTCTTCAGCGCGCCCTCCGGCACCGGCAGGCCCTTGAACTTCTGCCAGTCGCCGGTGATCTCCAGGAGGCGCTGCACCGGCTCGGTCGGCTGCGCGCCGACGCCCAGCCAGTACTGGGCGCGCTCCGAGTCGACCTCGATGAGGCTCGGCTCGTCCTTCGGGTGGTACTTGCCGATCGTCTCGATGGCCTTGCCGTTACGGCGGGTGCGGGCGTCGGCGACGACGATGCGGTAGTACGGCTGACGGATCTTGCCAAGCCGCATGAGCTTGATCTTGACGGCCACGGTGCGGAGTGCTCCTAGCTCTCGTGTGCTCACGGGTGAGCGCCCGTGGCCCGTGTGGGGCAACGGGTCCGAGCGCTCGGACGTTTGCGTCCACGGCGCGGCGAGAGGGACCGGCCGAGGCAGACAGCTAGCCATTCTGCCAGATGGAACCGGGGCACGGAAAACGCGGCCGGCTCAGGCGGCGGCGAACGGCCGCAACAGCACTCCCGCGGAGATCAACGCCTCCCGCACCGCTTCCGCGTGCGCGACCGCGCCCGGTGTGTCGCCGTGCACGCAGAGCGACCGGGCTGGCGTGGTGAGGACCGTGCCGTCGACGGCGACGATCTCGCCGCGCTCGGCCAGGCGGAGGGCCCGCTCGACGATGGGCGCGGTCTCGGTGAGCAACGCCCCTGGCGCGCCACGGGGCACGAGGGTCCCCTCGGGGGTGTACCCGCGGTCGGCGAAGGCCTCGGGGACGGCGAGCAGCCCGGCGTCCTCGGCGGCGGCGAGCAGGCGGGAGCCGGGCAGGCCGAGCACCGGGAGGTCGCCGAACGCGCGGACCCCGGCGACGACGGCGGACGCCTGTCCCTCGTGCCACACGGCGGCGTTGTAGAGGGCGCCGTGCGGCTTGACGTAGCTGACCGTGACTCCGGCGGCGCGGGCGCACGCCTCCAGCGCGCCGATCTGGTACAGCACCTCGTCGGCGAGTTCCCCGGGGTCGACGTCGACGAAGCGGCGCCCGAAGCCGGCCAGGTCGCGGTAGGAGACCTGGGCGCCCACCGCGACGCCGCGCCGCGCGGCGGCCTCGCAGACGCGGCGCATGGTGGTGGGGTCGCCGGCGTGGAACCCGCAGGCGACATTGGCTGAGGTGACGACGGCGAGCAACGCCTCGTCGTCGCCGAGCCGCCACACGCCGAAGCCCTCGCCGAGGTCGCTGTTGAGGTCGAGCAGGGGCTCGCCGCGCTCGGGGCCGCTCACCCCGGCATCACCCCGGAGACGGTGAGCAGGACGCCCACGGCGGCCAGGAAGTTGTTCACCTGGTGGGCGATGATCGCGGCGGGCAGGCCGCCGGTGAGCAGCCGGGCCAGGCCGATCGGGATGGCGATCACCAGGAGCAGCGGGGTGCGGGACGGTTCGAGGTGGCCGACCGCGAACACCGCGGTGGACAGCACGAACACGCTCCAGCGGCTCCATCTCAGCCGCTCCATCGCGCCCCACAGCAACCCGCGGTAGATGATCTCCTCGCAGATCGGGGCGACCAGCCAGACGTGCAGGAACACCACGACGGCCAGCGCGGGCGAGAGCCGGATGTCGGACAGCAGCGACCCGACGGCCGAGTTGGCGTTGTCCTCGCCGACCCACCACGCCCACAGCCGGGCGGCGACGAGCGTGGGGACCAGCCCGATGACGCCGATGGCCAGGCCGAGGCGGACCTCGGGCCAGCTCCAGCGCAGCCGGAGGTCCCGCCACGGCCCGTTGCCCCGCACGACCGTGATGACGACCGCGGTGGCCGCGGCGAGGACGGTCGGCACGACCAGCGCGACGACGATGCCGACCGCGGACAGCCGCTGCTCGTCGCCCGCCGGCCGGAACGGGATGACCACGAACACCGACGTGACCAGGAACACGGCCTGGACCAGCAGGAACGCGCCGAACCCCCAGCGGTGGCGCGGCGGGTCGCCGCTGCCGGGCAGGTTCTCGACACCCGGGGCCAACGTCCGCAGCAGCCGGGAGCGCAGGGCGGGCCGCGGCGGGGGCTCGGGTGTCTGCGGTGCGTGCACGGGCGCCTCCGAACGGTCAGGGACGGTGCCGGTCCGGCATCGCTGCCCTCGCAGCCCTGGTGTCCTCCAGCCGGTTGAGCCTATCCGCAGGTGAGCGGCCCCGATCGGATCATCAACCGAGCGGGACCACCCCTGGGCCGCCGGGCGGGGACGGGGGTGCGGCGACGGCGTGTCGGCCGTGGTCCTTCCCCTGATCCTGCGCACGGGACCGGTCGCCCGTCCACCAGCCGGAAGGTCGGTCGCTCGCGCCGGTTCGGCGGCGCTCCGCTCGTGCTTCACACCTTCCGGTTACCCGGACAACCCGGACCGTCACTCCGAGGCGCGCGGTTCAGCGCACGACGCGACCGCGCAGCACGATCCGGGCGGGCTCGCGCAGCACCTTCAGGTCGTCGCGGGGGTCGGTGTCGTAGACGACGAAGTCGGCGGGGTCGCCGTCGTCGAGGGTGGGCCAGCCCAGCCAGCGGCGGGCCGCCCAGGACGCGGCGCCGATCGCCTGTTCGGCGCTCATGCCCACCTCGCGCAGCGCGAGGATCTCGTCGACGATGCGGCCGTGCTTGATGCCGCCGCCCGCGTCGGTGCCGGCGTAGACCGGGACGCCGGCCTCCACCGCCCTGCCGATGGTGTCGCGGACCCGGGCGTGCAGGTCGCGCATGTGCGCGGCGTAGGTGGGGAACCGGTCGGCGGAGTCGGCGATCGAGGGGAAGTTCTCGATGTTGATCAGCGTGGGCACCAGGGCGGTGCCGCGGCTGGCCATCTCCGCGATGGTGTCGTCGGTCAGGCCGGTGCCGTGTTCGATGCAGTCGATCCCCGCGGCGAGCAGGCCCGGCAGCGCGTCCTCGCCGAAGACGTGCGCGGTGACCCTGGCCCCCGCCTCGTGGGCGACCCGCACCGCCTCGGCCAGGACGTCGTCCGGCCACAGCGGCGCGAGGTCGGCGGCGGGGCCCTGGGTCCGGTCGATCCAGTCGCCGACGAGCTTCACCCAGCCGTCGCCCTGGGCGGCCTGCTCGGCCACGGCGGCGGGCAGGAGCGCCGGGTCCTCCAGGTCGACGCCGAGGTAGCGGATGTAGCGGCGGGGGCGGGCGATGTGGCGGCCCGCGCGGATGATCCGGGGCAGGTCGAGCCGCTCCTGGAGCGGGCGGGTGTCGAGGGGCGAGCCGCAGTCGCGGATCAGCAGCACGCCGCTGTCGCGGTCGGCGATCGCCTGCTCCTCCGCCTCGGCGAGGTCGACCGGCCCCGAGGGCCCGACGCCGACGTGGCAGTGCGCGTCGACCAGGCCCGGCACGAGGTAGCCCCGGTCGGAGACGGTCGTCGCGTCGGGCGCCGGTCGGGTGCGGACCCGGCCGTTGACCACCCACAGGTCCCGCTCCCGCCCGTCGGGCAGGACCACTCCGCGGAAGTGCAGCGCCATCAGTGGCTCACTTCTTGCCGAAGTTCAGCTTGGACGGGTCGAAGCCGGCCGGGAGCTGGTCGAGGCCGGACAGGCCCGGCGGCAGCTCGTTGAGGCCGGCGGGCAGGTGGGACAGGTCGGGCATCCCGCCGGGCAGGCCGGGCAGGCCGCCGCGCAGCTTGGGCGGGGTGGGCCCGCGGCCCTTCTTGCCCTTCTTCCCCTTCTTGCCCTTGGCCTTGCGGCCCCCGGCGCCGGGCAGGCCGAAGCGGCCGGCCATCTGGGCCATCATCTTGCGGGCGTCGAAGAACCGGTTGACCAGGTCGTTGACCTCGCTGACGGCGACGCCGGAGCCGCGGGCGATGCGCTGCCGGCGCGAGGCGTTGATGATCTTGGGGTCCTGGCGCTCGGCGGGGGTCATGCCGCGGATGATCGCCTGCACGCGGTCGAGGTGCCGCTCGTCGACCTGGGCCAGGGCGTCCTTCATCTGGCCGGCGCCGGGCAGCATGCCGAGCAGGTTGGCGATCGGCCCCATCCGCCGGACCGCCAGCATCTGCTCCAGGAAGTCCTCCAGGGTCAGCTCGCCGGAGCCGATCTTGGCGGCGGTCTGCTCGGCCTGCTGGGCGTCGAAGACCTGCTCGGCCTGCTCGATGAGGGTGAGCACGTCGCCCATGCCGAGGATCCGGCTGGCCATCCGGTCCGGGTGGAAGACGTCGAAGTCCTCCAGCTTCTCGCCGTTGGAGGCGAACAGGATCGGCTGGCCGGTGACCTGGCGCACGCTCAGCGCGGCGCCGCCGCGCGCGTCGCCGTCGAGCTTGGTGAGGACGACGCCGGTGAAGCCGACGCCGTCGCGGAACGCCTCGGCCGTGGTGACGGCGTCCTGGCCGATCATCGCGTCGACGACGAACAGGGTCTCGTCGGGCCGGACCGCGTCCCGGATGTCGGCGGCCTGGCGCATCATCTCCTCGTCGACGCCCAGCCGGCCGGCGGTGTCGATGACGACCACGTCGTGCTGGGCGTGCCGGGCCTGCTCGACGCCGCGCCGGGCCACGTCGACCGGGTCGCCCACGCCGTTGCCGCGCTCCGGGGCGAACACCGGGACGCCGGCGCGCTCGCCGACCACCTCGAGCTGGGTGACGGCGTTGGGGCGCTGGAGGTCGCAGGCGACCAGCAGCGGGGTGTGGCCCTGGGCGCGCAGCCAGCGGGCGAGCTTGCCGGCCAGCGTGGTCTTGCCGGCGCCCTGGAGGCCGGCGAGCATGATCACGGTGGGCGGGGTCTTGGCCAGGTTGAGCCGCCGGGTCTCGCCGCCGAGGACGCCGACCAGCTCCTCGTTGACGATCTTGACGACCTGCTGCGCCGGGTTGAGCGCCTGCGAGACCTCCGCGCCCTTGGCCCGCTCCTTGACGTGGGCGATGAAGCCGCGCACCACGGGCAGCGCGACGTCGGCCTCGAGCAGGGCGATGCGGATCTCGCGGCAGGTGGCGTCGATGTCGGCCTCGGAGAGCCTGCCCTTGCCGCGCAGGTTCTTCAGGACCGAGGTGAGCCGATCGGAGAGGGTGTCGAACACGGGCCGCCAGACCTCACTGCGTCGTCGATGCCGGGCGCGTGCCGCCGGAGTGCGGACACGCAACTCCCGAGGGTAGCTGGCGAACTCACCGGGAGGTGACGGCCAGGTGGAGGCCACCGGCCGCCTGGCCCCGCGTGAGCACCGTCGCGACGCTCCAGCCGAGGGGCGGGCGGCCGTCGCGCAGCGCCCTCCTGAGGCGGACGGCGCGCCGGACGTGGCGGTCGAAGGAGCGGGCCGGGATGACGCGGCCCCGCTCGCGCTGGCCGGCCATGGCCTCCCACGGGTCGACGTCGAGCCACAGCAGCCGGCGGGGCCGGCGGGTCAGCGCGCCGAGCAGGGCGAGGCCCAGCCGTGTGCTGGCCCGCGTCGCGGGTTCGTGCACGACGAGCGGACCGCTCCCGACCAGGGCGTACGCGGCGATCCGCAGCCGGTGGAGCAGGTGGACCAGCGGCCGGTACCAGGCGTAGGGCAGGGCGTCGGGGAAGGCGGCGCGGAGCGCCCCGCGCACCTGGTCGGAGTCCAGGACGTGGACGTCGTGCCGGCCGCCGGGGCGCAGCCGGTTCAGCAGCGTGCTCTTGCCCGCCCCCGGCAGGCCGGCGACCACGAGCAGGTCACGACGGCCGACGAGCAGGGTGAGCGGCGGCCCCTGGGCGGCGGGGCGGTGGGCGGAACTCGCGACTGGGCTCATGGTCGGTCAACGCGCCACCCCCGGCCGTCCGTTCCGCCCGGAAAGGGCGAATCAGGGAATCTCAGGGTGCGGACAGGGCCGGCTCGGGGATGACCCCGACGCCGGGGGCCGGGGCGGGGCGCCGCCGGTAGGCCAGCACCAGCGCCACGGCCAACGCGACGACGGCCACGAGCACGAAGGCGTCGCCGGGGATGTGCTGCGCCAGCGTCCACTGGCGTTCGCGTTCGGACTCACGGGGCAGGAACCAGTGCGGCCCGGTGAGGAAGACCGCGGCGACCACGATCGGCGCCCACAGTCGGACGGGCCGGGCCGCGGCCCAGTAGCCGAGCGCGAGGGTGAACGGCACCGCGTACACCCAGTGGTGGGACCACGACACCGGGGAGATCAGCAGGGCCGCGGCGGCCACGGCGAACCAGCCGACGACCTCGCCGTGCTCGTCGTCACGGGTGCGGTGCGCCAGGAGGGCCGCGACCACGACGGCGGCGGCCGCCAGCGCCACCCACAGGAGCTTGCCGGTCGAGCCCGGCAGGTCGAACCGCTCGATGGCGCCGCGCAGCGACTGGTTGCCGGCGTAGGCGAGGCCGCCGACCCGGCTGGGGTCCAGGACCGCGCGGAACCAGAAGTCGGCGGAGTTGCCGGGGGTCACGGCCCAGGCCAGGCCGGTGCAGACGAGGAAGCTCGCGCCCCCGACGACGACCGGGCGCCACTGGCGGCGCGCGGCGAAGTACAGCAGGAACCCGGCGGGGGTGAGCTTGATCGCGGCAGCGACGCCGATCAGCGCGCCCCTGGGCCAGCGCGGGTTCCTGGCCAGGCAGTCGACCGCGACCAGGCCCATGAGCAGCAGGTTGATCTGCCCGAACTCGAAGGTCTCGCGCAGCGGCTCGGCGAAGGCGCCGACGAGGGTGGCGCCGGCCGCGGCCAGCGCGGCGCGCCAGGGGTCGAGGTCGAACCGGCGCGCGACCATCAGACAGGCGCCGAACATCGCGGCCATGCCGATCAGCGTGAGCAGGGTCGCGCCGACGGCCAGCGGCGGCGCGAAGAGCACGGCGAGGGCGAACAACGCGAACGGGGGGTACGTGAACGGCAGGTTGATGGCGGAGGTGTGGATGCTCGCCTGGTAGACGTCCTGCCCGGCCAGCCACACCTCGACGCCGCCCCGGTAGACCTGCGCGTCGATCAGCGGCGCCCGCAGGGCGAGGGTCAGCGCCGCCGCGACGGCGCCGGCGAGCAGGACGCACACCCCCCACCGGGCGCGCGCGGACGGCCCGTTCCGTACCTCGGTCCCCACGATCCGTGTCCCCTCGAAGTCCCCACCTGGTGGTGGCGGGCGCACGAGCCCGCGCAGCCGTCTCAGGCCTACTCAGGCCTCACTCTCAGGCCCTACCAGGGAGTGACTTCTATCAGGGCACGGACGTTGCCTGCGAGTCGCTCACGACACAGAAAAACCGCACGCTGACCCACTGTTCGCCCCTTCGGCGGGAGCCTGAACGGGTTGGTGCGGCGGCGAATGGTGGCATCCGCGGCGGAATTCGGGAGATCGGCGCCTCGGCCGGTGGGGAGGGGGAAATCACCTGTGACGTCGCCTGCGGAACCGGCGGAGAACGGGCGACCCTGGCGCGACGGAAGATCGTCGCCAACGCGCGACGCGCCGGGTTCGTGGTCCGAGCCCGGGGCGGCCCGACCCCTCGTACGGGCCGCCCCGGTCGCTCGTGATGTGACGGGCTCGCCGCGTGGCCCGCACCGCCCCACCCCCAGCACCGGGCGGTCCCCCTGGCCGTCTCGCGTCCCCTCACCGCGTCACGGGACACAGCTTGCCGGCCGCGCCTTCACCTGATCAGCGGGAACACCCTCGAATGAAACTGGGTAGATCTACTCATTCCGCCCTGGGGACGACGCTGGGCAACGCGCCCGGCGGGGGGCGTCCGTCGCCGGGAGGCCTGGACCGACGGACCCGAAGGCGTGGGGAACTAGTAGCACCTCTCCGCCAGTCGAGTGACAACTTTCGACGAACTGCCCGCTCGGCGCGGGGTCAGCGCGGGGACAGCGCGTCGGCGTGGTACTGGCATCCGGCGTTCCACAGCAGGAACGAGTCGATGTTGTTGTCCTTGGCGGCGCGGATCTGCGCGGACACCTCCTCCGGGCCGTAGGTGTGGCCGAGGGAGAAGTCCTGCAACCAGGGGATGATGCGCACGCCGGTGTTCTCCACCTGCTTGTTGAAGTCCGCGAGGGACCGTTGCGTGATCTCGTAGGGCTGGGCGTTGGGGTTGTCCACGCCGTACTCGCCGGGCCCCCAGTGCGAGGGGTAGGTCATCGGCGCGATGTAGTCGGCGTGGCGGGCCATCGCCGGGATGTCCTGCGCGATCTCCTTGGGCCGGGTCGCGGCCACGCCGAAGACCGAGGCGCCCAGGATCGCGCCGTGCGGGCGCAGCTCGCGCTGGGTCTCGGCGAGGAAGCTGGCGATGCTCTCCTCCGGCGTCCCGTTGAGGCCGGGCACGCTCATCTCCTCCAGCGGCCCGTCCGGCCGGCGCACGTAGTCGTAGAGGATGTCGTCGAACCCGAACTTGGCCGCCTCGACGGCGAGGTCGATGTTGTACTGGCGCACCTCCCTGTTGGCGTAGTTCGTGAACGACGCCTCCCCGTAGTGCGCGCTCCACGGCGACCCGCTGGTGTTCTGGACGAGCCAGTCGGACCGGCCGTTCTTCCACGCCCACGAACCCAGCGTGGGGTCGCGGAAGGCGACGATCCGGCCGACGACCCGCAGGCCCATCCCGTGTAGCTCCTCGACGACCTTCCTCGGGTCGTAGTGGTCGCGGGTGGCGCCGATCTCCCTGGCCAGCGGCACCTCGGACAGGTAGCCGACGTCGCCGGCCTCGTCCTTGATGTCCAGCTCGACGGTGTCGATCCGCTTCTCCCTGGCCATCTGGAGCACCGGGTCGCGCAGGTCCGCCGACGCCCACGCGCCCGAGCTGACGTGCACCCCGCGCATCCCGGGGTGGACCACCCGCACGGGCACCTCGTGGCGGGAGGTGTTGCCGGCGGCGTCGGTCGCGACGACCTCGGCGGCCGCGGTGGGCCCGCTCAGCCTGGCGGTGAACCGGCCGTCGCCGTCCAGCGGCACCTGCTGGCCCTGCACGGTGACGGCGGTGGCGCCCCTGGTCTGCCCGCTGACCGTCGGCGCCTGCCTGGGCGAGGGGACCTCCAGCCGGTCCGGCAGGGTGAGCTCCGGCGGCGTGGTGTCGACCACGAACCGCCTGCGGCGCTCCTCGCCGGAGATCACGAAGCCGCCGGGCGTCCGCGCGGTCAGCTCGTAGCTGCCCTCGGGCAGCCCGGCGAGCTTGACGACCAGGACGTCGCCCCTGCGCTCGGTCTCGACCGGCTGGTTGTTCAGCCGGACCTGCACCCGGTCCAGCTCGCTGGGGCGGGCCACGCCGATGGTGACGGTGTTCGCGGCGAGCGTGTCCCTGCCGACGACGGCGGCGTCCCCGAGCCCGGTGATGGTCAGCATCGACCACGTCGACCGGGCGAGCACCGTGCCGGTCGCGGCGAACGACGCGATGGTCACGCCCACCGCCACGAGCATGAGGAAGCGGTCGCGGTCGGACCGCCGGTGGGCGGTGAGCACGCGGGGGCGCGGGGGCTCACCCTCCTCGCCGGCGCGCGGTTCGACCGAGGACGAGCGGTTGAGGAGCCGCGGGAGGCCGAGGCGGAGGCGACGCCGACCCTTTCCGTCCAATGTGGACACTCCAGACGGCGGGCTGGACCCGTCGTCCTGGCCGTTCCCCCGCCACGACTCCTGGTCGGGCGCGGGCAGGGGGACGGGGGCCTCGCCGAACACCGAGCGGGGCGGGGTGCTCTCCGGCTCCTCCGCCACGAGGGGGTCCATGCCGAACGGCGCGGCCTCTCCCGACGGAGGGGAGGCCGGCGCGGGCGGTTGGTCCGTCCCGGCCCCGACGGCCCCGGCGACCCCCACGAGCGGGCCGGACGCCGGCGAGACGACCGGGATCGGGTCCGTCGGCGGGTCGGCGCTCCCCCGACCGGCCCACGGCCCCCGCCCCGGCACGGGAACGGGCGTGGGCGCCGGCGCGGACGCGGAGGCCGCGGCGAACACCGGAGCCGACGCCGGCCGCGCGGCGTCCCGACCGGGCCACGGGCCCGCGGCGGGCGCCGGAGCGACCCCGACCGGGGCCGGCCGCGGGAACGCGGGGCCGGGTTCCTCCCCCGCGAGCGGGTCGGGAACGGGGCCGCGGCCGAACGCCGGGGGCGTCGGCGGCCGCCCCTGGTCCAGTCCCTCCCACGGGTCGGGTGCGGGTGGCCCGCCGAGCGTGGACGGCTCCGGTCGCGGATCATGGTTCCCGTCCGCCCGCGAACGCCGACCGAATGCGCGGAGCCCGCGGAGCACTGGTCGTCTCATGGCGTCACCTCCAGTCGGTGCGCACTGCGGTTCGACCCTTCGGCGGTTGATTGAAGGTTCCCTGGATGCTAGGAGCGATCAGGCACGCGCGCTGGGTGACAATCCACCTTCTCAGCGACGTCCGCGCCCCGGCGGGGTCCGCGACCGGCCCCTACGGTCGAGCGCATGGGACATCAGCCTCGCGGCTCGCTCCCCCGCCGCACCGCCCTGTCGGCCGGCTTCGCGCTGCTGGCGGCGGTCGGGTGCGGGACGACGGGCGAGCCGGTCACCGTGGAGGTTCCGGCGACCGGAGCCAGCACCGCCGTCTCGGCCACCGGCGTCGCGGCGCCGGCGGACCCGGCCAGCGTGCGCGCCAACGAACTCGGCATGGTGCCGGTGCTCATGTACCACCAGATCACCGACCAGCCGAGCAGCGTCTACGACCGCACTCCCGAGGACTTCCGCGCCGAGTTGGAGCGGTTGGCGCGTGAGGACTACGTGCCGGTGCGCACGATCGACTACGCCACCGGCCGGATGGACGTGCCCGCCGGCAAGCACCCGGTCGTGCTCACCTTCGACGACAGCACCGCGAGCCAGCTCGCGTTGGACGAGCAGGGGAACCCGGCGCCGAACACGGCCGTGGGCATCCTGCTCGACGTCGCGCGCGCCCACCCCGAGTTCCGGCCCGTCGCGAGCTTCTACGTCAACAGCGCCCCGTTCAACGACCCTGGCGGCCAACGCACGTTGACGTGGCTGCACGAGCACGGCTTCGAGGTCGGCAACCACACCGCGACCCACGCCAACCTGGGCGGCGCCGGCGCGGACGAGGTGCAGCGGGAGATCGCGGACGTGCAGCAGGAGATCCAGCGGGCCGTGCCCGGCATCGAGGTGGTGACGCTGGCGTTGCCGTTCGGCGCGATGCCGGAGCCGCACGAGCTCGCCGTGCGCGGGTCCTCGGGCGAGGCCCGGTACGAGCACCGGGCGGTGCTGCTGGTCGGGTCCAACCCGGCGCCGTCGCCGTTCGCGAAGGACTTCGACCCCGCGCGGGTGCCGCGCATCCGGTCGCAGGGCAAGGACGGCGAGGAGGCGCAGTTCGGGTCGACGGTGTGGCTGGACAAGCTCGCCTCCGGCGAGGTGCCCCGCTACACCTCCGACGGCGACCCCGACCACGTGTCGTTCCCGAGGAACACCGAGGCGAAGCTGGCCCCGGAGCACGAGTCGCGGGCGCGCCCGTACTGATCCCACCGCTGACCGCCATCGCGCGCCGCCGAACACCGTGGTCTGGCCGGGCGGGCTGGGCTCGGTGCGGGTCCGGGTGACCGGGCCTCAGCCGAGGGCGGCCAGCACCGCCCGCTCGATCCGCGCGCGGTCGGCCGCCGGGAACCGGGGATTTGAGCACCGCGAATCCGCCGAGGCCGGGCCGAGGCAGAAGGCGTCGATCGCGGTCGGGCCGTAGGTCGAGGCCCGCGCCCACCGCACGTCGACGCCGCAGGTCTCCAGCGCCGCCGCCACGTGGTGCAGCAGCCCGATCCGGTCCGCCGCGCGGAGTTCGAGCACGACCGCGCCGCTGGCCTCGTCGTCGAACCACCGCAGGCGGGGCGGCGGCGGGTCCTCGGGCGGTCCGCCGTAGTCCCGTTCCTTCGCGGCCAGTCGCTCGGCCAGCGGCAACGTCCCCTCCAACGCCCGGTTGAGCTGCTCCCGCAGCAACGAGACCTCGGGCAGGGAGCCGAAGCGGGGCGAGACGGTGAAGACGTCCACCGCGACGTCGGCGTGGCCGCGGAGTTCGGCGGCGTGCACCTGGAGCGAGTTGAGGGCGAGCACGCCGGCTGCCCTCGACAGCAGCCCCGGGCGGTCCGGGGCCACGACGGTGACGGTCGCGAGGCCGCCGTCCGCGCTGAGCAGCACGTCGGGTCGGCGGCCCTCGGCGACGGCCTCGGCCAACGCGCGTCGCTCGGCGTCCAACGGCTCCGGCCGGGGCAGCGCGCCCTCGGTCATCGCCGCGCGGCAGTGCCCGACGAGGTCGGCGACCAGGGCGGCCTTCCACGTGGACCACACCCCGGGGCCGGTGGCCAGCGCGTCGGCCTCGGCCAGCGCGTGGAGCAGCTCCAGCAGCACCGGGTCCCCGCC
Organism: Streptoalloteichus tenebrarius; assembly: GCF_024171885.1. GTDB lineage: Bacteria > Actinomycetota > Actinomycetes > Mycobacteriales > Pseudonocardiaceae > Streptoalloteichus > Streptoalloteichus tenebrarius. Next base: position 15,366 of record NZ_JAMTCP010000068.1, read on the forward strand.
GAGGGTGTCGACCACGCGGCGGACGGTCGCGGGATCGGTGACGTCGCGGCGGGTGGCGGTGTGCGGCAGCAGGAGGTGGTGCTGGACGGCGGCGACGAGCACGTCCACGTCGGACGGCCACAGCCCGATCCGGTCCCCGACCTGCCTGGCCAGCGCCGCGCCGACGGTGGAGTGGTCCCCGTCCCTGCCCTTGCCGACGTCGTGCAGCAGGGCGGCCAGCAGCAACAGGTCGGGCCGGGACACGGTGGTGGCCAGCCGGGCGGCCTCCACCACGGTCCGCACGAGGTGGCGGTCGACGGTCCAGGTGTGGGCCGCGTCCCTCGGCGGCAGGTCCCGCACCGCTCCCCACTCGGGGAACAGCCGGCCCCAGAGGCCGGTGCGGTCCAACGCCTCCACCACGTCGACCAGGCCCGGACCGGAGCCCAGCAGGGCGAGCAGTTCCTGCCTGGCCTCGCGGGGCCAGGGGCGGCGCAGCTCCGGCGCGGTGTCGGCGAGCCGGGCGAGGGTGCCGGCGGCGATCGGGGCGCGGACCCTCGCCGCCGCCGCGGCGACCCGCAGCAGCAGGGCCGCGTCCCGCCCCGGCAGGGCCTCCCTGGCCAGGGCCACCTCGGCGGTGGGGAACGGCGCCGGGCGGCCGGGGCGCGGCTCGCCGACGAACCCGTGCAACACCACGCCGTCGTCGAGTGGCCGCCGGGGTGGCGCGCCGCCCCGGACGCCGCGGGTCCACACGGCCCGTCCCAGCGCGCCGAGGCGGCGGCGGGGCACCCAGGAGTGCGCCGCGCGCAACGCCACGTCCACGGCGTACGCGACGGTCCTCCCCGCCGACGACAGCGCCCTGGCCAGGTCGAACCGGTCGGTCATGCCCAGCGCCGCCGCCACCTCGTCGCCGTCCTGGGCCCGGAGGACGTCCCTGGCCCTGCCGGACGCGCGGTGCAGCTCGGTGCGCACGTCCAGCAGGAGCTCCCTGGCCCTGAGGACCTCCTCGCCCGGCCGGTCGACGAGCTGGGCGGCGGCGAGGGCGTCGAGCAGGGTGAGGTCGCGCAGGCCGCCCCGACCGTTCTTCAGGTCGGGCTCGACCCGGTGGGCCACCTCCCCGCAGCGCGCCCACCGCTGGGTGGCGGCCTCGGTCAGCTCCCCCACCCGGTCCCGGACGCCGGAGCGCCAAACCCTCCGGGCCGCCTGGACCAGGGTCTCGCCCACCACCCGGTCACCGGCCAGGTAACGGGCCTCCACCAGCGCCATGGCGACCCTCGGGTCCCTGCCCGCGACGCGCAGCGCCTCGTCGACGGTGCGAACGGAGTGGTCCAGCCCGATCCCGGCGTCCCACAGCGGGTACCAGAGCCGGTCGGCGACCTCGGCGACGTCGCGTCGCCCCGCGTGCACCAGGACCAGGTCGAGGTCGGAGTGGGGCGCCAGCTCGCGCCGCGCCAGCGCGCCCACGGTCACCAGCGCGACGCCCGCGCCGACCACCCCGGCGGCGGCCGCGTGCCCGGCCAGCCAGAAGTCGTGGAGGTCGGTCAGCGCGGTCCGCAGGCTGGCCGCGTCCAGCCGGCGCTGGCGCGGGGCGGGTGCGAGCAGGGCGGCCCGCGCCAGCGCCAGGTCCTCGGCGCCGTGCCGGACGCCGGGTTCCGGTGGCCGTTCCCGGTGCGGGGTCACAGCGCGTCGCTGCCGCGTTCACCGGTGCGGACGCGCACCAGGGTCTCGACCGGCGTCACCCACACCTTCCCGTCGCCGATCTTGCCGGTACGGGCGCTCCGCACGATCGCGTCCACGACCTTGTCGGCCGTGTCGTCGTCGACCACCACCTCGATCCGGATCTTGGGCACGAAGTCGACCTCGTACTCGGCGCCGCGGTAGACCTCGGTGTGGCCCTTCTGCCTGCCGTAGCCCTGGACCTCGCTGACGGTCATGCCGAGCACGCCGAGCAGTTCCAGCTCGGTCCGCACGTCGTCGAGGACGAACGGCTTGACGATGGCGGTGACGAGCCTCATGCCTTGCTCCTCTCCAGGGCCGCGCCCGGGCCACCCGCGGCCGCGCTGGTCGTGGTCGGTGGGGCCGTCCTGCCGTGACCCGGCGCGGTGACGGAGCGCCCGGCGGAGCGGATGCCCCCGAAGTCGTACGCGGTCTCCGCGTGCTCGGCCTCGTCGATGCCGCCGATCTCGGCCTCGCGGCTCACCCGGAACCCGAGGACCGCCCTGACCAGCAGCGCCAGCACCAGGCTGAGCGCGAACGAGTAGGCCAGCACCGCCAGCGCGCCGACCGCCTGCCGCCAGAGCTGGTCGAGGCCGCCCCCGGAGAACAGTCCGTTGACCTTGGCCGGGGCGGTGTCCGAGGCGACCAGGCCGATCAGCAAGGTGCCGGTGAGTCCGCCGACCAGGTGCACGCCCACGACGTCGAGCGAGTCGTCGAAACCCCACCGGTACTTCAGGCTGACCGCCAGCGCGCAGAGCGCGCCCGAGACGCCGCCGACGACCACCGCGCCGACCGGGGTGACGGAGTGACAGGCCGGGGTGATGGCGACCAGGCCGGCGACGACCCCGGAGGCGGCGCCCAGCGTGGTGGCGTGGCCGTCCCGGAGCCGCTCGACGAGCAGCCAGGTCAACAGCGCGGCGCAGGCGGCGACGAAGGTGTTGACGAAGGCGACGCCCGCCGTGGCGTTGGCGGCCAGCGCGGACCCGGCGTTGAACCCGAACCAGCCGAACCACAGCAGGCCGGCGCCCAGCACGACCAGCGGCAGGTTGTGCGGCTTCATCGGCTCCCTCGGCCAGCCGACGCGGCGGCCGAGCACCAGCGCCAGCGCCAGACCGGCCGCGCCGGCGTTGACGTGCACCGCGGTCCCGCCGGCGAAGTCGACGGCCAGCAACCGGTTGGCGATCCAGCCGCCCGGGTCGACGACGGCCCCGGAGGCGTCCTTGCCGTCGAAGTCGAACACCCAGTGCGCCACCGGGAAGTACACGAACACCGCCCACAGCGCGGCGAAGGCCAGCCAGGGGCCGAACCGGGCCCGGTCGGCCACCGCGCCGGAGACCAGCGCCACGGTGATGACGGCGAACATCGCCTGGAAGGCGACGAACGCGGTGGTGGGCACCGACCCGGACAGCGTGTCCGGTCCGAGCAGCCCGGCGAGGCCGGCGAACTCGGTCGGGCTGCCGAGGAACCCGCCGCCGACGTCGCGGCCGAAGGCGAGCGAGTAGCCGAACAGCACCCACAGCACACCGACCACGGCCATGCCGCCGATGCTCATCATGAGCATGTTCAGCACGCTCTTCGCGCGGACCATGCCCCCGTAGAAGAAGGCCAGGCCCGGGGTCATGAGCAGCACCAGTGCGGCGCTGGTCAACACCCAGGCGGTGTCTCCGGTGTTCATAGGCTGCCCTCCGTGCTCGCCGTGCCGGCTGGCACGCAAGCTTCCGAGGGCGGTGTTTCGCCGGCGGACCCGCGACGTTTCCCGCCGGTGAACTCCCTGACCCGCGGTGTTACGCGCTGGTTGCCAAAACCTCACACCGCCGGCGGCGTGGTCGGCGTTGGTCGGCGGGGACGCCCGCGACGCTCAGCGGAGGGTGGGACGGAAGGACCGGCGGTAGGTCCTCGGCGAGGTGCCGACGAGCCGGGTGAAGTGGTGGCGGAGGGTGGCCGGCGCGCCGAACCCGGCCTCCTCGGCGACCCGGTCGACCGGGAGGTCGGTCGTCTCCAGCAACTGCTGCGCGCGGCGCACCCTGGCCCGCAGCAGCCAGCGCAGCGGCGTGGTGCCGGTCTGCTCCCGGAAGCGCCGGCTCAGGCTCCGCACGCTCGTGCCGGCGTGCCGGGCGATGTCCCCGAGGGTCAGCGGCTCCCGCAGGTGGGTCTCCAGCCACATCAGGGTGGGTTGGAGGGAGGCTCCGGGGTCGGCGGGGTCCTCGTGCCGCACGAACTGCGCCTGGCCGCCCTCGCGCTGGGGCGGCACCACGATGGTCCTGGCCACCTCGGCGGCCAGCGCCGCGCCGTGGTCCCGGCGGAGCATGTGCAGGCACAGGTCGAGCCCGGCGGCCACGCCGGCGGAGGTCAGCACGTCGCCCTCGTCGACGAACAACACCGACGGGTCGACGTCGACGGCGGGGTGGCGGCGGGCCAGCTCGGACGCGTACCTCCAGTGCGTCGTCGCGCGCCGCCCGTCCAGCAGGCCGGTCCTGGCGAGGTCGAAGGCGCCCGTGCAGATGGAGGCGAGCCGGGCGCCTCGTTCGGCGGCCCTCGTGATCGTGTGGAGCACCGCCGGGGGCGGGTCGTCGCGGAAGCCCGAGCGGGCCGGCACGACGAGCGTGTCGGCCTCCTCCGCCGCGGCGTCGAGGTCCCAGGGCGCGCGCAGGGAGAGGTGGCCGGCTGCTGTGTCCACAGTGGAGCCCCGCTCGGCGCAGACGCGGACCTCGTAGACGTCCTCACCGGCCACCATCGCCGCCGTGCCGAAGACGAGCACGGGGACGGTCAGCTCGAACCCGAGCACGCCGTCCACGGCGAGCACCGCCACCACCGACATGGCCGGATATTAGCGAACATCGTCGTTCTGGCCACTGGCACCGCCGGCTTCGTGATCACAGGATCTCCGGGAGCCCCGGAGGAAGGAGAACGGAGTGCGCGATCCGTACGAGACGTTCGACCTACCGAGGACCGACGTCGCCCGCGCGGCGTTCCGGTTCGCGCAGGAGACCGAGGCGCCCTACCTGTTCCACCCCAGCGTGCGCAGCTACCTGTTCGGACGGGAGCTGGGCCGGCTGCGCGGACTGGACGTCGACGAGGAGCTGCTGTTCCTCGGCTGCGTGCTGCACGACCTCGGGCTGACCGGGGCGGGCGAGGGCGACCAGCGGTTCGAGGTCGACGGCGCCGACCTGGCCGCCGACCTGGTGCGGGAGCACGGGGTGCCGGAGGAGCGGGTCGAGGTCGTCTGGGACGCGATCGCCCTGCACACCAGCCCGGGGATCCCGTCGAGGAAGCGCCCCGAGATCGCGCTCGTGCAGGCGGGCAGCGGCGCCGACGTCCTCGGGATGGACGCCGACGCGCTCCCTCGGGACCTCGTGGCGCGGGCGCACGAGGCGTTCCCCCGCCTCGACCTGGGGCGGGCGATCACGGACGACGTCGTGCGCCAGGCGTGTCGGCGGCCGGGGAAGGCTCCGGCGCTGAGCTTCGCCGCCGTGCTGCTGGCCGAGCGGGGACTCAGCGGGGACCGGCCGACCTGGGATCAGATGATCGCCGCCGTGCGCTGGGGCGACTGACCGGCGGTCCGCCGCGGCACGAAGATCGCGATGGACGGCCCACGCCAGACGGGCGGGTGGTCGCCGTCAGCCGACGTGAAGGGCACGACCTCGGACGACCACGACCGTGGCGATCAGCGTGACCAGCGCCGGCGCAGATCACGGCCGGCGTGCGGAGAACCACGCCGCCGCTGCCACGCGGGCGCCATGGCGGAGGCCACCCGGCGGAGGCCACCCGGCGGAGGCCCCGAACACCGAAAACACGGTTCACCCTGACCTCCTCCTGAGCAGCGGGTTCGCGTTCCCCCATTCGGCTACGGCGCGTCGCATGTCGTCGAATGGCGAGCGGAGCCCTGGCCGCGTAACCCCCGGCTGTTGCCCCGCATCGGGGTCCAGCTCCAGGCGTCCTCATTCTTCGACAAGCTGACCGCCCGGGAGCAGTTGGAGACCTTCGCCGCGCTCTACGGCGTCTCGCGCGGCGACGCCGCCGACATGCTCGACGTGGT
>NZ_JAMTCP010000069.1 GCF_024171885.1 Streptoalloteichus tenebrarius
CGGAAACCGGAAACCGGAAACCGGAAACCGGAAACCGGAAACCGGAAACCGGAAACCGGAAACCGGAAACCGGAAACCGGAAACCGGAAACCGGAGCCGGCTCCCCGGTAGCCCGAGGTCCCTCCCGGTCCGGCCGCGACCTGCTCCCCCGGGGCGACGATGCGCGGTGACGACAGGTGGTTGGAGACGCCGATCGGCCCCCGGGCCGACCGGTGGGTCACAGTTCCCGTCCAACGCAGGGTCCTGGCGGTCGCCCGCACGGTGACCTCGACCGGTCGCCTCCTCGACGTGCTTCCCGTGCTGCGGGACGACTTCCGGGTCGAGGTGCTGTTCACGGTCGCGGGCCACTCCGCCTTCGACGACGGTGTCGACGAGCTGCTCGCCCGGATCCAGACCCGCCCCGTGCCGTGGGACCAGGTGGTGCAGACCCGGTTCGACCTGGCGATCTCCGCGAGCGAGAACGGGGAGCTGCACCGCATCCGGGCTCCGCTGCTGCTCCTGCCGCACGGCGCAGGGTTCCACAAGTTCGTCGTGTCCACATCGGACAGCGGGCCGTCCGTGTCGGGCCTGGCGCGGGAGAGGTTGGTGCGCCAGGGCCGCGTCGTGCCGTCCGCGCTGGCCCTGTCGCACCCAGACCAGCTCGCCCTGCTGGAGCGGGTGTGCCCGGAGGCGGTCCCCCGGGCGGTCGTGGCCGGCGACCCCTGCTACGACCGGATCCTCGCGAGCCGTCGGCTGCGGGAGCGGTACCGGGAGGCGCTCGGCGTCGCCGGGCGCCAGCTCGTGGTGGTCACCTCGACCTGGGGCCCCGAGTCGCTGCTCGGTCGGCATCCCGAGCTGCCGGCCCGACTGCTCGCGGAACTGCCCGTCGACGAGTACGCCGTCGCGGCGGTGCTGCACCCGAACGTCTGGCACGGGCACAGCCGGTGGCAGACGCGGTCCTGGCTGGCCACCGCGCGGGAGGCTGGCCTGATCCTCGTCCCTCCGGCCGAGGGCTGGCGGGCGGCGCTCGTGGCGGCGGACCTGGTCGTCGGCGACCACGGGTCGGTCACGTTCTACGGCGCGGCGCTCGGGGCGCCCGTGCTGCTGGCCAGCGACGGCGGGGCGCAGGTCGTGCCGGGCACGCCGTTGGCCGAACTCCGGTCCTTCGCGCCGCGCCTCGACATCTCACGGCCCCTGCGCGCGCAGGTGTCGGAGGTCGTGGCGGGGCACGAGCCGAGCCGGCACGCCGCGCTCGCCGCGGCGGCCTTCGCCGAACCGGGCCGGTCCGCGCACCTGTTGCGTGAGCTGATGTACCACCTGATGGACCTGTCGCCCCCTCCCCGCGCGCCGCGCGTGGACCCGGTGCCGCTGCCCTCGACGCGCCGGCCCCAGGTCACGGCGTTCCAGGTGTTCACCGATCTCGCGGACGCGCCCGTGCCGGAGGTCCGGCTCCACCGCTTCGCGGCGGTCCTCGACGACGGCACCGACCGGGGCACCGGCCTGCGTCGACAGCACCTGGCCGTGGATCTGGACGACCCGGACGGCCGGCTGGTGGAGAGCGCCAGCGTGGTGTTCCGTCGGGTCGCGGACGTTCTCTCCTGGCTGGAGGGGACGGAGCCGGACGAGATCCTGCGCCGCTGTCCCGGGTGCCGGATCGTCGCGGCGGTCGACGGAGGGGGCCGCTGCCTTCTCCGTCTTCGGGAGGGCCCCGCCGTGATGGCGATCCCGCGCCACGCGCCACGGGACTCCGTCGACCCCACGGTGTTCGCGTCCGCCGTCTACGCCTGGGTCGCCGCGGGCCGTCCCCTGGACGACCTCCGCCCCGACTTCCGCACGCGTCTCGGCTCCGCCGAGGTCACGGTCGCGCTCGCGCCGCCGGGGGCCGGCGCGGCCTGACCTACCGCTCGGCGTCCGCGAGCCGCGCCCGGAACTCCTCCGCGCGGGGGCTGCCGGTGCTCAGGTGGATCTCCATCAGCCGACGCAGGTGCTCCACGCGGGAAGGGCCCTCGGTCAGTTCCACCAATGGTTCCAACGCGTCCGACTCGTAGTCCCACGCGCCGAGACGACGCATGATCGCGACCGCCTCCATCAGGACGGCGCGTGCGTCGTCGAGACGACCGAGGTGCCGGTAGACGTCGCCGAGCCCGGTGAGGACGCGGGCTTTCGTTCGGTCATCGCCCAGCTCGGCCAGCAGATCCCTGGCCCGCTCGAATGCCGCCGCCGCCTCGGCGTGCTCGCCGGTGCGGTTGAGGGTCCGCCCCACGAACTGGAGCTGCAACGCGATGCCCCGCCTGTCCCCCAGCTCCTCGTTGACGCGCAGGGAGTAGCGGAACGCGGCGAGGGCGCTGGGGTAGTCGCCCTGGTCGAAGTGGGTGAGCCCGGTGAACTCGACCACGGACGCGAGCAGTTGGGGATGGCCCGCGTCCTCGGCCGCCCGCCGCGCCTCGGCCAGCTCGTCGTGGGCCTCCTCCCACCTCTTCTGTTCCCGGTAGGCGCGGGCGAGCTGGCTGCGCATCCTGGCCTCGGCCCACGGGTTGCCGCAGCGTCGCGCGGCCTCGACGGCGAGCCGGTGCGACTCGATCCAGTCGTGGTAGTACTTGCGGTGCAGGTACAACGCCCACAACGCCTGGCACAGCCGCCAGACCACGTCGTCCCAGTGCCGCTCGGCGGCGGCTCGGACCGCGCCCAACAGGGTGATTCGCTCGTCGTCGAGCCAGGACAGCGCGGCGGAGGACGAGGCGAACGACGGCTCCTCGGGTGGCCGCTGTTGGCCGAGGGGCCAGCGCATCCGGACGCCCATCACGGCCCAGTCGGCCGCCTCGGCGGTGCGCAGGTACCACCGGACCATGCGGTCCACGATCCGGTCCCGCTCCTCGGCCGACTCCTCCGCGTGGGCGCGTCCCGCGGCGTGGAGCCGGATCAACTGGTGGTGGAACCGGAACCGCCTGGAGGACTCGTCCTCCTCCACGAGGTGACCCCGGTGCAGCACGTCCAGCAACTCGTCGGCCGTGTGCGGCGGAAGGTCGGCCGCCGCGGCGACCACCTCGCGGGAGAAGCACGGCCCCGGGTGCAGGCCGAGCACCCGGTACAGCCGTCGTGCCTGGTCGGGAAGGTTCCGGTAGGAGTTCTCGCAGGCCGAGTTCACCACCGCTCTCCCTTCGCTGCGCAGCCGGTCGAGCATCGACGGGTCGACGCGGGGAAGGGTGGGGTCCGCGCCCAGTTCACGTGCCAGGTCGGCGATCGACAGGCGTCTCCGCCGCCGCAGTTGGGCCGCGACCACCCGGAGCGCCAGGGGAAGGCCGCCGCACAGCCTCACCAGGTCGGCGGCCGCCTCGGGTTCCGCCTCGACCCGCTCCGCGCCGATGTGCTCGGCGAGCAGGCGCAGGCCGTCCTCGTCCGCCAGCGGAGCCAGCCGCACCGCCTCGGCCCCGTCGGTCACCAGCTCGTCCAGCTCCCAGTGGGTGGTGATCAGGACGGCGCTCCGCGACGACGCCGGCATCAGGGGCATGACCTCGGCCGAGTTCGCGACGTTGTCGAGCCCGATGAGGAACCGACCCTCGGCGGTCTTCGACCGCAGCAGGCCGAACCGCCCCGACGGGTCCGACGGGATCCACCTGTCGTGGACGCCCATCGCCCGGAGGAAGTCGGCGGCGACGTCGCTGATCCCGCTGGCGCCGCGTTGGCGCACCCGCTCCAGGTCCACCCACAACTGGCCGTCGGCGAAGCGGTCGCGCACGTCGTGCGCCCAGCGCACGCCCAACGTCGTCCTGCCGATCCCCTCGGGGCCGCTCAGCACGACGACCATCGGACGCTCGTGGGGCTCCCGGCGGGCCAGTCCGTCGGCGAGCAGCGACATTTCCTTGCTGCGGTTGACGAACGGCGCGGGTTCCGGCGGAAGCTCCCGGGGCACGGTCACCGGAGGCGGGGCGTCGCCGGAGGACACGAAGGTGTCCACACGTCCGACCTGCACCACGGTCCCGACGACGTCACGAACGCTGTTGGCCTGGACCGGGGGCGTTTCGTCGCGTGGTTCGTCCCGGTGACCTCCGCCGTCCATGCGCCGCTCCCCGCCTGCATGCTCCGACTTCCCCGCCCGGTGGTCCGCTGCGGACGGTGACGACCAATCTACGCCAGGCCACCTCGCGGGAGGGCGGCCTCATCCGGACAGGTCGGCGAGGATGCCCTCGCACGTCCGGACGACGGTCGCCACGAGGCCCCGGTCATGCTGGTCCAGCAAGGGGTTCTCGGCCTGGCGCTGCCACCGCAGGAGAGCGTTCGTCGTCGCGGCGTGGAGGTCGGCGGGGGACGGCGGTTCCGCCATGCCCAACCTGACGGCGACCTCCGTGCCCTGACCGCCGAGCAGTCGATCCGCCTCCGCGGTGAGTTCGGGGGACAGCGCCGTGCGGCCCGACGTGAGGTTTCCCAGGGCGTGGAGCTCCCGGACCTCGTGCGCCGAGGCCACGACCCGCTCCAGCTCGGCGGCGAGACGACCGGCCGTGGGGTGCGGCTCCCTCTCCAGAACCAGCTCCAGCGCGAGCAACGCGGACCGCGCCCTGAGCACCTCGCCCCGGTCGACGAAGCACCGCGTGACGGTCTCCCGCAGCTCGGCCAGGCCGCTGCGCCGCACGAGCTGCGCGGACAGCGTGGCCCGGGTGTCGCACCCCGTCCGGACCAGGGTGGTCGCGAGACGGAGCCCGAAGACGCCGAACCGGTCGAGCAGGGCGTGGCGCGTGGCGGGGTCCATGGGCACGGGGAAGTCGGCGCCGACGAACCGGTCGGCCGACAGCAGGACGTTCTCCAGCTCGGCCCTGGGAACCGCGGCCAGGGTCGCGAGGTCCGCGAACTCGCTCTCCCGCAGGGTCCTGCCCGTGTGGGCGAGCAGTCCGGACAGGGCGACGACGTTCTGGCACAACGCCCGCCACCGCACGTCCCGCCGGTGCCGACGGGCGAGCTGCCGGGCGGTGGTCAGGGCGTCGATCCTGCCCGCGCTGGTCTCGTCCGCCCGGCAGAGCACCAGGACGACGCCCACGGGCAGGGCCGAGGCCACGGGACTGTCCTGGGCGGACCGCAGGGTGGCCAGGTCGGCGGGCCGGGCGTGGCGGGTGAGGAACAGGGACGCGTCGACGTCGTCCCATCCGGTCCCGCCGCTGTCCTGGGACGGGGTCGGCGTGGTGACCTCGACGAGGACGGCGTCGCGCAGGCCGCGCCCGGCGACGGCGTTGAGCGCGGTGGACTTGCCAACGCCGCGGGCGCCGACGACGCCGATCCGCAGGGGTTCGTCCAGTCGCCGCAGCCGGGCGTGCAGCCACTGCGCGGCCCGGGGAACGTCGCGGTAGGCCGTGAGCGCCCCGGTCAGCAGGGACCGGGCCTCCGACATGAGCGCGGTGTGCGCGGTGAGCCCGGTCATCTCACTGGTCATGCGGTGATCTCCAAGGGTTTCCCGTGCCCGGCGACCGCCAACGCCGAGGCCCTGCGGCGCAGGGTGAGCAGCCGTTCCAGCTCCCGCGTCCGGCGCTCCCGGTCGAGGGCCTCGGCGGTCGCCGCCTCCCTGGCCAGCCTCGCCGACTCCACGACGCGCTCCTGCACCTCCTCGGCGACGGCGGTGAAGTGGTCCCTGAGCGCGCGGTGCACGTGCCGGGCGGCGTCCCGGCAGTCCTTGCCGAACCGGAGGAAGAAGTCGTCGACGTGCCGCTGCACCGCGGCCTTCGCCAGGGCCTGCCGCCGTTGCAACCGGCTCCGCGACTCGTCGCGCACGCTCTTGCCGGCGAACACGGCGCCCGCGCCCAGCGACACCGGGTTGATCAGGGGCAGCCCCGCCAGGCTGGTGACGAGGCCGAACATCAGGACTCCCCCATAGGAGCTCTTGAGGCCGATGAAGGTCTTCTGCGCCACGGTGAACCGCTCGATCCTTGGCATGTCCACACTGGACAGTTCGTCCGGGGCGACGCCCAGCGCCGACACCGTGCCGGCCCCCGCCTCCGCGCCAGGGACCGGGAGGACCGCCGCCGCCTTCTCCGCGATCCACCGGCACCGCTCGGCCAACCAGGTCGCGCTGGCCTCCGCCACCTCGGACAGGTTCCGACCCAGCCAGTCCTCAACCGTCTCCCACACCACGAGCGGGTCGGCGTCGTCGAGGATCCTGTCCACCTCGCGAAGCACGGTGCGCGTGCGCTCCCGCAGGTCGTAGTCCATGTCGGAGGCGAGGTCCGCCATCTCGTCGGCGAGGATCTGGTGGCACCGCGTGGACCGGCGGCGCAGCTCGTCGAGCTGGCGTTGCGCCTCCTCCAGCCGGGTCGCCGCCGGCGCGGCCCTGCGCGGGCGCTCCAGGTCGGCGCGCGCCCTGACGACCAGCGGCTCCAGCACGGCCGCCACCGACGTCGCGACGACGTGGCGCGCGAGCTGGTCGCGCCGGGCGAGCACCTCCCGCTGGAGGTGGCAGAGCAGCGCGGGGAAACCGGACTCCGCGTTGAGCGCCCTGTCCCCCGTGTCCGCCGCGCGCAGCCGGAGGGTGGCCGAGACCGGGAACTGCGGCGCCGCCAGGCCAGCCGAGGCCAGCAGGGACCGGTTCCGCTCCAGCACGTCGCGCCACCCGGGGACCAGGTCGATCTTGGTGAGGACGCAGAGGACCGCGGGGCAGGACGCGGCGACCCTGCGGACCAGGTCGAGCGCGGCGGGCGACAGCTCGGCGGTGGCGTCGGAGACGACGACCACCGCGTCGGCGTCCGCCAGCGCGGCGAGGGTCTCGTCGCCCCGCGCGCCCCCGCCTTCCCCGACGGGTGGAGTGTCCACAAAGGACAGACCACCGGCGAGCAGCCCCCTCGGGACCCCGACCTCGACCCGGAGCAGTCCGGCCCGGGCCGCGCTCTCCCGCGCCACGCGGTCGACCGGCACCGGCGTCCTCGTCGTCGGGGCGCCGGGCTCGGACGGGCGGGCGACGAGGAACGCCGCGGGGGAGGCCGCGTGCTGGACGACGGTCGGCGCCGTGGGGGGGACGTCGTCACCCACGGGGCAGACCGGCGCGTTGACCAGCGCGTTCACCAACTGGCTCTTGCCCTGTTTCGCCTCGCCCACCACGACCACGCGCAGGTGCGGGTCGAGCAGGCGGACGCGCCGGCGGCGCAGCGCGGAGGCGAGGTCGGGGCGGCCGTGGGCGTCGCAGATCCCGATCGTCTCGTCGAGGACCTTGAGCCAGGACGATGCCGTCACGGCGCCCAGTGTGGCGGCTGGCTTTCCCTGGGCGGCGGGAAGGGCCGGACCCGTCGGGGAGACGGATCCGGCCCACTGCCGCTGGTTCGCTCTCAGAACGCGAGGTCCACGCCGTGGTGGTGCGCCAGGTCGCCGCCGACGCCCGCGGTGTCGACCCCGCCGGCGATCGGCTTGGCCGCACCGGCGACGCCGTCGTTGACCCCGGCGTGCACCGAGTCCGCCGGGCCGTGGCCGACGTGGCCGTGCGGGTGCGGCGCGCCGACGCCGGCGTCCACACCGAGACCAGCGCCGAGTCCGGCACCCGCGCCCACGCCCGCACCGAGGCCGGCACCCACGCCAGCGCCCGCGCCAAGGCCGGCACCCAGGCCCGCGTCCACACCGGCGCCCACGCCCGCGCCGACACCCACGCCGGCGCCAACACCAACACCGGCACCGACGCCCAGCCCGAGGCCGGCGTCCACGTCAGCACCCACGCCCACGCCAGCGCCAACACCAACACCGGCACCGGCACCGGCGCCAACACCGGCACCGACGCCAGCGCCCACACCCAGCCCGAGGCCGGCGTCCACGTCAGCACCCACGCCCACACCGGCACCAACACCAACACCAACGCCAGCGCCGACACCGACGCCCGCGTCGACATCAGCGCCCACGCCAACGCCAACACCCGCGCCCACGCCAACACCCACACCGGCGTCCACGTCGGCACCGACACCGACGCCAGCACCGACGCCCACACCCAGGCCGGCGTCCACGTCGAGGTCGGCACCAACACCGACGCCGGCACCCACACCAGCGCCAACGCCAGCACCAACGCCGACGCCAGCACCAGCGCCCACACCCACGCCGAGGCCCGCGTCGACGTCAGCACCGACACCGACGCCGGCACCCACACCAGCACCGACGCCAGCGCCCGCACCAACCCCGGCACCAACACCGAGGCCGACGCCCAGCCCGAGGCCGGCGTCCACGTCGGCGCCAACACCGATTCCGACACCGGCGCCCAGGCCCACACCAACACCGGCACCGAGTCCGGCGCCAACACCGAGACCCACGCCGACACCGGCACCCACGCCCGCGTCGACATCAGCGCCCACACCAACGCCGGCACCCACACCAGCACCGACACCAGCGCCCACACCGACGCCAGCACCAGCGCCGACGCCAGCACCGGCACCCACACCGACACCCGCGCCGAGGCCGAGGCCGGCGCCCACGCCCAGGCCCGCACCGACGTGCAGACCAGGCGGGGTCACGCCAGCGCCCGCGTGGAGCACGTCGGCGTCCAGCGTCGCGGTGGGGTCGCCGTGCGTGGAGAAGTCGCCCACGGCACCGGAGGCGGCGCCCAGGTCGCCCTTGGTCCCCGCGGTCGCGTCGAGGCCGCCCGGCAGGTGGGCGGAGACGGCGTTCCCCGCGTCGGGGGTCTGCCCGCTCACCGCGAGCTTCTGGGTCACGGCCTGGAGCTGCTGGATGGCGCCGGCCTGCCCCGCGGCCACCCCGCCGTGCGCGGCGGCGTCGACGGCGGGGGCCGACGCGTCGAGGCCGGCGAGCTGTGCCGGGGCGTAGTCCAGCACCAGCGGCACGACCTCCTGCACGTCCTCGGCGCAGATGTCGCCCAACCCCGCGTGACGCAGGGCGCCTTCCGGGTCCAGCTCGAAGGCCGACCGCGCCTGCGGGTCGCGCAGCAGGTCGAGGACGAAGTCGTGCAGCGTCTGCGAGTGCGTCATCGGGAGTCTCTCTCCAGGAAACGAGCAGTTGACCGGGACGCGTAACACCGGCCCGGCATGGAACGAACGCTAGGTCGGTGGTCACCCAACGCACATCGGGGATCACTCCGGGTTAGAGTTCACCCCCCGGAGGACCGATCTCCACCGTCACCATTTAGGGGCCTGGGGGGTTGGAGATGTGACCAACCGGGGCTGCCACCAGGGGTAGCCCCCCTTGATACGAACAGGTGAGCCCGAGCGGTGTGACGGCCGAAAGCCCAGCTCGGCGACGAGGGAGGAAGCCGCCCGCATGCCCTACGTCGTGGGTGTTGACGTTGGCCCCGCCCGGACCACGGCCGCGGTCTGTCGTCTCGACGGCCCGCCGGGCGCCCCCCGCCCCGTGGTCCGGCTCGGTGCGCGGGCCGCGAGTGTTCCCACGCTGCTGCACCTGTCCCCGGACGGGTCGGCCCTGGTGGGTGAGGACGCCGAGCAGCTCGCCCCCACCCACCCCACGCTCGTCGCCCGGGGATTCCCCCAGCGGGTGGGTGATCCGACCCCGATGATCATCGGGGGTGAGCCGTACCTGCCGGAGGTGCTCACCGCGGTGCTCGTCCAGTGGGTCGTGGACCAGGTCGCGGCCAGGGAGGGGGCCCCGGCCCGCCACGTCGCCGTCACCCATCCCGCCGGCTGGGGCGCGCACCGCACGCGGGCGGTCCTCCGCGCGTTGCGGGAGATCGGGGTGCCTGACGTGTCCCTGGTGCCCCGGCCGGTCGCGGCCGCCGAGTTGCACGCGGTCCGGGAGCCGGTGAGCGCCGGCGCGGCGCTGGCCGTCGTCGCGGTGAACGGCGACGGCGTGGAGTGCGCGGTGGCGCGGCGAACCGAGACCGCCTCGTTCGACCTCGTCGGGGGGGCCCGCGCCCTCGACGGCCTGGGCGGGGACCACCTGGTCGACCTGCTCCTCGACCACGTGCGCGGCGAGCTGGGCCGCGCGCTGGACGACCTCGACCACGACGATCCCGGTGTCCGGCTCGCGTTGTCGCGGCTGCGCGCCGACTGCGCCCTCGCGGTGGACGCCCTCGCCACGCGGGCCGAGGCCGTGATCCCCGTGCGGTTACCCCGGGCGCACACCCGGGTCGCCGTGTCCCGGGGCCTGGTCGAGGACCTGGCCCGGCCGGCGTGGGAGCACGCCGCCGACGCGCTGTCCCGCGATGTTCTGTCCACTTTGGACAGCAGACCGCCCGAGGCCGCCCTGCTCGTCGGCGAGTCCGCGCGCGCTCCCCTGGTCCCCGGCCTCGTCGGGGCCGCGCTCCGCTGCCGGGTCGTCGTGGACCCCGACCCGGCCACCGCCCTGGCCAGGGGCGCCGCGACCGTCGCCCGCTGGCGGGTGGCCGGCCACCCCCGGCGACCCGCGCCGCCCCCTCCCCCCCTCGTGGAGCGGACGACCGTCCTCGAACCGGTCGACGCCGCCCCGGTCCTCCTCCGCCCCGCCGACGAGGACCGCGCCGAGCCCACCGCCCCACCGCCCCGCCCCCCGGTGGAGGTCCTCCCGATCGACCTGCCGCCCCGGCGGACCCTGCGCGACCGCGTCCCCGGCCTCCGGTCCGGGGTCCGGCCCGCCCTCCTCGGCAGACCCGGCGTCCTCGCGGCGGGGGTGGTCGCGCTCCTCGTGGCCGGGGTGGCGCTGACCTTCACCTTCCAGGGGGACGCGACACCGGCGCCGGGAGCCGACCCCGGGCAGGCGACCTCCTCCCCCGACGCGGCCCCCTCCGCCCCCGCCGTGCTCAACCCCCCAACCCGCACCCCGTCGAGCAAGCCCCAGCCCGCCAAGGACGGCCGTTGACCCACACCGCGATCCGCCACCAGCCCCTCCTGGACCCCCGAACCAGACGACTCCTCGACTCCGTCGGCTCCGCGCCGCACACACCTCCCCGCCTCGGTGTCGTCGCGCCCGGCGGGCACGGCAAGACGACCGTGCTCCGCGCGCTCGCCGACGCGTGCCGACAGGCCGACGTCGGCGTGCTCGACCCGAGGTGGGGCCTGCCCGACGCCACGGACGACGTCGTCCTGCTCGTCGACGACGCGCACCAGCTCGGCGACGCGCAGCTCCGCGAGCTGCGCCAACGCGTCGAACGCGGCCGGCAGGGCGTGGTCGTCGCCTGCCGGCCGTGGCCGAGACCCGCGGCGCTCGCCGAGCTGCTGGAGGCGCTCGACCTGGCCACGCCGCTGCTCACCCTCGGCCCGCTCAGCCACGACCAGACCGCGGAGCTGCTCGGGCGGGCGCTGGACGCCACCCCGTCCCCGGCCACGGTCGACCACGTCCACGCCCAGACCGGCGGCGTTCCCCGGTTCGTGCGTTGGATGGCCGAGGCGCTGGCCGACCAGCGCCGCCGGGGGGACCGGGAGACCACGGCGGAGCCGCCGGCCGGCGCCGTGGCCCGGTTCCGGCACGACCTGGACCTGCTCGACCCCGACGTCCGCCGACTCCTCCTGGCGATGGAGGCCGGAGTGGGGCTGCGGATGGACCTCCTCGGCGCACTCCTGGGCCGAGCGGCCGACGAGGTGGGCGAGGTCATGGCGGCGGCCCGCGCGACCGGACTGCTGGCGGCGGACGGGACGCTCCTGCCGCTGAGCCGGTCCGCCGTGCGGTCCCTGCTGCCCGCCGAGCAACGGGTGGGCGTGCGGCAGCGGTTGGCCGAACTCCAGCTCGCCAGGGGGGAGTCCGTGCTCCCGCTGGCCCGGTCGCTACTCGGCAGCGGCGTGGGCGGGGAGAGCGTGGCCGCCGCCTTCGAGGCGGCCGCCGGCGAGGCGCTGCCCGCCGAGCCCGCGCTGTCCGCGGAGCTGTTCGCGGCGGCGGCCGCCGCCGGCCGGCCGGTCTCGGCGTTGGCGGCCGGCTGGGCGCTCGCGGCGGCGTTGGCCGGCGACCTCGACCCGGCGCTGCGCCTGGCCGACCAGGTGATCGGCGCGCGGGACTCGCCGGACCGCGCGAACGCGGCGTGCGTGGCGGCGGCGGCGTTGGCGCACCGGGGACAGCTCGGCCGCAGCGCCGAGCTGTACCGGTGGGCCAGGACCGGCCCCTCGGCGGCCTTCGCCGCGGTGGGCCTGATCGGCACGGGGCAGTTGGCGGCGGCCGAGCCGCTGCTCGCGGGGAACCCGTCCGACGAACCGCCGACGCTCCTGGCCGGGGCGGCGTCGCTGACGGCCCACGGCGTCCACGAGTCGGTCACCGGCTGCTGGACGGCCGCGCTGTCCACCCTGGTCAGGGCCTCCTCGCTGCTGGAGCCGGCCGGCAGGGCGGTGCCGCTGCCCGACAGCCCCGCCGCGCTGGCCGCCCTCGTCGCCGTCCACTGCGGCGAGTTGGACGTCGCGGACTCGGTGCTCGCCCGCGCCCTCGCCTCGGGCATGGGTGGCGCGCTCATGGCGACCCGGCACCGGCTGCTCCAGGCGTGGATCCTCATGGTCAGGGGGAGGACCGCGCTCGCGGCGGAACACCTGGCCCAGATCAGGAAGGACGTGGGGTCCCTCGAACCGAGGGACGGGTTGTTCGCGGTCGCGCTCGACGTGGGCCTGGCCCGGCGGGGCAGCGACCTGCCGGCGCTGCGCGAGACCTGGGCGCACGCCAGGGAGGCGGTGCTCCGGCACCCGGTGGACCTGTTCACGTTCCTGCCCCTGGGCGAGCTGGCGGTCGCCGCCGCCCGACTCGGCGACCAGGACCGGGTCGTCCCCCACCTGCGGGAGGCCACCGCGCTGGCCCGGCGTCTGGGCGACCCGCCGCTGTGGGTGACGCCGCTGCACTGGGCCGGGCTGCACGCCGCGCTCGTCGCCGACCAGCAGGACGTGGCCGAGGAGCACGCCGCCGCCCTGGCGGCCAACGGCCACCACAACCGGTTCTGCGCGGTGCTCGCCCACGCCGCCGAGTGCTGGCTGGCGGTCTCGTCGGGCACGATCGACCCGACCAGGACGGCGGCGGCGGCCAGGGGCCTGCGCGACGCCGGGCTGTGCTGGGACGGCGCCCGGCTCGCCGGCCAGGCCGCGATCCGCACGTCCGACCGGAAGGCGATGGTCGGCCTGCTGGAGTGCGCCCGGCTGCTCCAGGGCCGGCCCGGCGGGTCCCGGGCCGGCGCGTCCACCGGCGGTTCCGCGCCGCACCGCTCCGGCGCGGGGCGGGTCCCCGGCGGGCAGCTCAGCGAGCGGGAGCGGGAGGTCGCCTCCCTCGTGCTCTCCGGCCTGACCTACAAGCAGGTCGCCGACCGGCTCTTCATCTCCGCCAAGACCGTCGAGCACCACATGGCCCGGATCCGCCACCGCCTCGGCTGCGCCAACCGGGGGGAACTGCTCACCCAGCTCCGCCATCTCCTCCAGCGCGCCGACTCGCCGTCCTGATCGTGGGAGGCGACCTCCCCCTCCGAGGGAAGATCAGCCGGAGAACCCGCTGAGCGGACGCCGCGCCCCAACGAACACCCCAGGGGCGCGGCCCCGCTCCTGTTGTGGAGAGGCATGGACGAGAACCAGCTCCTGACGCGCCTGCGGTCGCTGCGCAGGGCGCCCAACGCACCGCACAAGCCCCTGTTCCTCCTCTGGCTGCTCCACCGGTTCGCCACCTCCGGTTCGACGAGCGTCCACTATGCGGACGTGGAGGAGCCGGTGGGCCGCCTGATCGAGCGGCACGCACCTCCGACGCCACACGTCCGGCCCGACCGCGCGGCCGTGCCATTCGTGCAGTTGGAACGAGAATTGTGGGAGGTCCGGGACGGCGCGCAGCGCCCCATCGATCCCGACATGAGGGAAAGCGGACGCTTGCTCCGCGAGCGGGACGCCCACGGCCGCCTGCGTGAGCCCGTGGAGCGACTGCTGAAGGACAGTGGGACCTTCGAGGCCGCGTGGCACGCACTCCTCACCGAGTACTTCCCGCCCGAGACGGCGAAGGCCGTCGCGACCGACGTCGCCGGGCGCGATCTCGGTGCGTCCCTGCGCTACACCAGGACCGTTCATCTGTCTCGACACGAGCGGGACGAGAGTTTCGAAGAGCGGCTCCGCGAAGCCGCGATCGACTGGCTGCGGGAGCTGACACGCCAGGGGGACGGCACCGTCACCCTTCGGCAGCTCACCGAGTTCCGTTTCGAGGACAAGCGCGTTCCGCTCGTCAATCCTCCCAAGGAGATCTGGACGCCAGCTCCCCTCGAAGCCGCTCTCTCCATCCTCACCACCTACACGCCGCCCGGCGAGAAGCCGCCGTATGCGGACGCGGAAGGGCCGGACGGCCTCCTCCGCTACAAGTACGAGGGGGACAACCCGCAGCTCAGCACGAACGTCGCGCTCCGTCGGGCGTATGAGAGACGACTGCCCCTGATCTGGTTCGTCGGTGTCGACAGGGGGATCTACCTCCCCCGCGCCCCCATCTGGATCGCCGTGGACGAGCCCGACCAACTCCAGGTGGCGATCGCCCTCACCGAGGACCAGATCCGCGACAAGTCGGAGAAGGCGCCCACCGAGATCGAACGCCGCTACGCCCGGCAGGTCACCCGCCAGCGACTCCACCAGCCGATGTTCCGCACGCAGGTGCTGCGCGCCTACGGCGAGCGCTGCGCGGTCTGCGGCCTGCCCTACCAGGAGCTGCTCGACGCGGCACACATCCGCCCTGACAGCCACCCGGACGGGCACCCGGTCGTCTCCAACGGCCTCGCGCTCTGCCGACTCCACCACGCCGCGTTCGACGCCGGGCTCCTGGGCATTCGCCCGGATCTCCACATCGAGATCCACCCCAGGGTCAGGGCGGACAAGGGTGACGATCCGGTGTCCCGGCACGGGCTTCGGGAGTTGCACGGGCGGCGGCTGGCGCACGTGCCCGGAGCGAGGCGGGACCGGCCCGACCCGACGGCGCTGGAGGCGCGGTACCGCGACTACCAGGAGAGGGTCGCGCGCTCGCGCTGAGCGGGAGACGCGGTCCGGCTACCGTCGGAGCGTGGCCCTCGGGGTCTGTGCGCTGTTCGACCGACGAACCGAGCGGGCCCTGCGAGGGCTGTGGGACCGGCTCGAGGAGCGGGGCGTGCCGACGCTGCGGACGCACACCCACGGCCAGCACCACCCGCACATGTCGTACGTGGTGCTGCTGGAGTGGGACGTCGACGAGGTGCGGGCGGCGGTGGACGCGCTGCCCGACCACGGCCCCTTCACGATCACGTTCGACGCGATGGGCGCGTTCCGGCGGGGCCGGATCTCCCTGGTGCCCGCGGTGCCCGAGGACCTGGTCGCCCGACAGCGCGCGGTCCTGGCGGCGGTGCGGGGCACGGGCGCGTTCGTGCACCAGCACTACGAGGCCGGCCGGTGGCTGCCGCACTGCTCGCTCGCGCCCCGCGCCCAGCTCGGGCAGCTCCCGCTGGTGGCGGCGGCCGTCTACGACATCCTGCCGCTCACCACGGAGGTGGTCAGGGCGGCGCTGATCAACAGTGCGACGGGCGAGCTGTGGCCGCTGCGCGTCATCCCGTGACCGCCGGGACCTCCTCCCCGCCGCCCTGGCGGGTGGTGAGGCGGGCCGCCGCGCCGTCCAGCAGGACGTCGACGAGCAGGCTGTGGTGCCCGCCGTGGAACGCCTCCATGTCCCCGGCGGGGACCTGGTCGACGTACTCCCCCATCGCGGCCAGGCCCGGGCGGGCGCCGTCGCCCCGGAAGGAGCGGAGGAAGCTCGTCAGCCGGTGGTAGGAGACGGGGGTGGCGTGGTGCTCGTCCTCCCACGCGACGAGGAAGAACGCGCCGTTCATCAGGATGCTGAAGACGGCGGGCGCCTCGGAGCCGAACCCGGCGCGGGTCAGGACCTCGACCCCGCGGTCGATCAGGGGGAGCGCGGAGTCGGTGACGGGCCCCTTCTGGGCGAGCCGGAACGCGACCCCGGGGAAGGACCGGACCACGCGGCGCCCCTCGACGAGGACGGTGCGGAACCAGTCCCGCCACGGCGTGTCGACCTCGGGGCAGGGGATGCGGCCGACCACCCTGGCGGTGACCGCGTCCATCACGGCCTCGCGGTCGCCCACGTGGTGGTAGATCACCGTGGGCCAGACGTCGAGTTCCGCGGCGAGCTGCCGGATGCTCCAGCCCTGGAGGCCCCGGTCGGCGGTGAGCCGCTCCGCGGCGTCGACGACGAGCTGCGCGGTGACGTGCCGGCGGCCGCTCCCTCGGCCACGTGATCCCGAGTTCGTGATCGCCACGCCCGCACCATAGCCCGTCCGGGCGAGCGCGTCCCCCGAAGCGGGTGATCATGAGGAGCGCGAGGTCACCTGTCCGTCACGACCGCGCCGGACCGCGGTCAGCAGGACCTGCGCGACGTCGACGATCTCCACGTGGGCGGGCGCGGCGCGTTCGCTCTGCCGTTGGACGAGTCCGTCGGTCATCATGACCCGGCAGAACGGACACCCCGTAGCGATCTTCGTCGGGGCGGTCCCCAACGCCTCGTCCACCCGCTCCAGATTGATCCGCTTCCCGACCCGCTCCTCCATCCACATCCGCGCCCCACCCGCACCACAACACAACGCCCGATCGGCGTGCCGCGGCATCTCCCGCAACGTCGCCCCGGTGGCCCCGACCAGCTCCCGCGGCGGGGAATACACCTTGTTGTGCCGCCCCAGATAGCACGGGTCGTGGTAGGTGACGTCCTCCCCCAACGGCGCCACCGGCACCAGCCGCCGCTCCCGCACCAGCCGGTTGAGCAACTGGGTGTGGTGCACCACCTCGAACTGGCCACCCAACTCGGGGTATTCGTTGCCCAGGGTGTTGAAGCAGTGCGGACAGGTCACCACGATCTTGCGTGCCGAGGCGGGCCGGTGTTCGAAGACGGTGTTGAGGACCTCCACGTTCTGCTGCGCCAACATCTGGAACAGGAACTCGTTCCCCGCCCGCCGGGCCGGGTCACCGGTGCAGGTCTCCTCCGACCCCAACACCACATAGTTCACCCCGGCCAGGTGCAGCAACTCCGCCACCGCCCGCGTCGTCTTGCGGGCGCGGTCCTCGAACGCCCCGGCGCAGCCCACCCAGAACAGGTACTCCACCTCCGGGCCCAGCTCACCGTCGTAGACGGGGACCTCGAAGGGCAGGCCCTCGGTCCACGCGAGCCGGTCCCGGGCGTTCTGCCCCCACGGGTTGCCCTTGTTCTCCAGGTTCTTGAACATCCCTCCCAGCTCGGTGGGGAAGTTCGACTCGATCAGCACCTGGTAGCGGCGCATGTCGATGATGTGGTCGACGTGTTCGATGTCGACCGGGCACTGCTCCACACACGCCCCGCAGGTGGTGCAGGACCACAGCACCTCGGGGTCGATCACCCCCAGCTCGTCCGGGCCACCGACCAGCGGCCGCTCCGCCTCCGCCAACGCCAACACATCAATGCCAGCCAGACGCTGCTCGGCGTTGTCGCCGGTGATGCCGACCTCCTCACCGGCCATGTCCTTACGCCCACCGGCCAACAGGTAGGGGGCTTTGGTGTAGGCGTGGTCGCGGAGGCTGGTGATGAGCAGTTTCGGGGACAGGGGTTTGCCGGTGTTCCAGGCGGGGCACTGGGACTGGCAGCGGCCGCATTCGGTGCAGGTGGTGAAGTCCAGCCAGCCCTTCCAGGAGAAGTCCTCGACCTTGCCCGCCCCGAACACGTCC
>NZ_JAMTCP010000070.1 GCF_024171885.1 Streptoalloteichus tenebrarius
GCCTGCTGATCATCGCCGACAAGGGCTACGTCTCCCGCGAACTCGACCACTTCCTCGCCGAGCGCGGGGTCCGGTTGATCCGACCGTCCTACCGCAACCGGACCCCGCATCCCGGCGAGCCGCTGCTCAAGGCCGTCCGCCAGCTGATCGAGTCGGTCAACGACACGTTGAAAGGCCAACTCGACCTGGAACAACACGGCGGGCGCACCATCGAGGGCGTCGGTGTTCGCATCGCCCAACGACTCCTGGCCTTAACGGCCGCCATCTGGCACAACCGCGCCACCGGCCAGCCCGTCACCCGCTCCCTGACCGCCTACGACCACTAACCCCAGTTACGCATTACTCGTCTAGCTCGGGGCGTTGATCCAGAACCGCTCCAGCACCACGAAGGCGATCAGCAGGTACCACAGGCCCAGGACCGCCCAGTGGAACCGCACCGGCACGGTGCCCACCTCGCGCACCGTGCGGGACCGGCTGGTGCCCACCACGTGCAGCAGCGTGTACCAGAAGATCGGGATGGTCACGGCCCACACGACCATGCAGTACGGGCACAGCGCGTTGATCTCGTAGACGCTCTGGACCATCAGCCAGTGCACGAACACCGTGCCGGCGGCGGAGCCGAGGAGCAGGCCGCCCCAGAACCAGCGCGGGAACCGCACCCCGGCGACCGCGGCCACGCCGATCGTGGTGACCACGGCGAACGCGGCGACCCCGATGAGCGGGTTGGGGAAGCCGAAGGCGGCGGCCTGCGGGCTCTGCATGACCGACCCGCAGCTCAGCACCGCGTTGATCGTGCAGGTGGGGATGTAGTTCGGGTTCTTCAGCAGCTCCAGCCGCTCCAGGGTCAGCACGAACGAGGCGACCCACCCCACCAGCCCGCCGACGGCCAGCACCCACGGCAGGACCCGGCTCGGCGCCGGCGTCAGCCCGTCGTCCTCCACGTCCCCGAGATCGGCCACGGCCGCGTCCTCCACGTTCGTCACGCCTCCATCCTCCTCTCGCCCCCGCCAAACCCCGGTGTGATGCCGTCTTCTTCCTTGCCTCTTCCTTGCCGCCCGGCGCGGGACGCGCGGCGAGGGGAACGCGGCGAGGGGAACGCGGCGCGGTGGGGCCGAAGCCTCCAGCCGTCCAGCCGTGACGGTGGAGCCCGACCAACCAGCATGACGGTCCAGCCACACAGTCCAGCCGCGACGGTCGAGCCCTGCCGGTGGGGCGGTCCGGCTTCGGCGACTGGGCCCTGACATGAGCCCTGACAGATGTCATGGCGACGTCGTGACGCCTGGCCTGCGCGGGGGCCGCCCGTTCCGGCGAGGGTTGGGGCATGAACCTGACCAGCGAGAAGACCGTCCCCGAGGAGGTCGCCAGCGGGGCCGCCGTGAGCCTGCGCGGGCTGCGCAAGCGGTTCGGCGAGCTGCGCGCCGTGGACGGCGTGGACCTCACCATCGCCCCCGGCGAGGTGGTCGCCCTGCTCGGCCCGAACGGGGCCGGCAAGTCCACCACCGTGGACATGCTGCTCGGCCTGACCCGCCCGGACGCCGGCGAGGTCAGCCTGTTCGGCCGCACGCCCCGCGAGGCGGTCCGGGAGGGCCTGGTCGGCGCGATGTTGCAGAACGCGGGGCTGCTCGGCGACGTGACCGTCGGCGACTCGGTCGCCATGATCGCCGCGCTGCACCGGCGGCCGCTGCCGGTGGCCGAGGCGCTGCGCCTCGCCGGCGTGGAGGACCTGGCGCGCCAGCGGTGCGCCGGGCTCTCCGGCGGCCAGCGGCAGCGGGTGCGGTTCGCCGTCGCCCTGGTGTCCAACCCGGACCTGCTCGTGTTGGACGAGCCCACGGTGGCCATGGACGTCGAGACCCGCCGGGCGTTCTGGGCCTCGATGCGTGACTACACCGCGACCGGTCGCACCGTGCTGTTCGCCACCCACTACCTGGAGGAGGCCGAGGACTTCGCGGACCGGGTCGTGCTCCTGCGCTCCGGGCGCGTCGTCGCGGACGGGACCGTGGCCCAGGTCAGGGCGGCGGCGTCCGGCCGCACGCTGCGTGCGATGGTCCCCGGGGCCACGCCCCCGGCGCTGGCCGCCCTGCCCGGCGTCTCCCAGGTGGACGTCCGGGGGGAGCGGGTCCACCTGCGCTGCGCCGACTCCGACACCGCGCTGCGGGCGCTGCTGACGCGGTTCCCGCAGGCGTTCGACATCGAGATCACCGCCGTCGGGCTGGAGGACGCGTTCCTCGCCCTGACCACCGAGGGGGACAACCGGTGAACGCCCGCTACCTGGCCCTGGAGGCCAAGCGCACACTCCGCAACGCCAAGTTCCTGGTCTTCACCATCGGTCTGCCCACGGTGCTGTTCCTGTTCTACGCGAACATGATGGGGGACGGGCGCACCGAGACCGGCGTCAGCGCCGCCGCCCTGATCCTGTGCAACATGGCCGCGTACGGCGGCATGTCGGCCGCCGTGATGTCCGGGGTCAGGGTGGCGTCCGAACGCGCGCTCGGCTGGCACCGCCAGCTCCGGCTGACGCCGCTGAGCGGCCAGGGGTACCTCGTGGTCAAGGGCGGTCTCGGCCTGCTCACCGCGGTGCCGGGGCTCGTGTTGATCTCCGTTGTGGCCGCGTTCGCCGCCGACGTCCACCTGTCGGCGGGGCAGTGGGCCCAACTGCTGGTGGGTGTCTGGCTCGCGTTGATCCCGTTCGCGCTGCTCGGCCTCTTCCTCGGCCACGTTGGCTCCGCCGAGAGCTCCCCCGTGATCAGCGGTGGCGTGTTGGTGCTGCTGGGCATGTTCGGCGGCCTGTTCATCCCCGCGCAGGCCATGCCGGGGTGGCTGGCCGGGGTGGCGAAGGCGCTGCCGACGTACTGGCTCAGCCGGGTCGGCCAGAGCGTCGTGGAGCAGGGCGTCGTCGGCGTCGAGGCGGTGCTCGTGCTGCTCGGCTGGACGGTCGTGCTGGGTCTGCTGGTGGCCCGCTGGTACGTGCGCGACAGCGCCCGCGCCTGAGCGGGACCTAGGGTGTTCGGCGTGTCAGACGAACCAGGGGGCGAGGCCGGCGCGGAGTGGAGGGCGCCACACGGAGCGCACACCCATCGGGTGCGGAGGAACTGGCTGCTCTACTCCGGCTTCTTCCTCCTCTACCTGTTGGAGCCGGTGCTCACGCTGCTCCAGGGTGACTACTCACCCGCGCACCGGGTCATCGGCATCGCCTTGGTGGCGCTCTACGCGGCCAGCTACCTGGTCGTCGTGTGGACGTGCTTCCGCGCCTCGCTCCGTCGTCGCCTCGTCGGGGCGGGCTGGATCCTGGCGGTCGGCACGACGGTCGGGTTGTTCCTCGGCCCCGACTCGTGGGGGCTGCTCACCTACGCGTTGGCCACGCTCGTCGTCCTCGTGCCCCACCCCTGGGGCCTGGTGGCCGCGGGGACGGCGGCGCTGGGCGCCTTCGCCGACACGTTCACCCTGCCCGACGGTCCGCGGCCGGAGACGCTGATCCAGCTCGGCACCCTGTCCCTGGCGATGGTCGCGATGAACAACATGGTCCAGCTCAACGCGCGGCTCAGGAGGGCGGGCGACGAGATCGCCCGGCTCGCCGCGGTCGAGGAGCGGGCCAGGGTCGCCAGGGACCTGCACGACGTGCTGGGCCACAGCCTGACCACGATCACCGTGAAGGCCGGGCTGGCCCGCCGGCTGCTGGAGACGGGGCCGACCGGCTCCGAGCGCGCGGTCGCCGAGGTCGGCGACCTGGAGCGGCTCGCCAGGCAGGCGATGACCGAGGTGCGCGCCACGGTCTCCGGCTACCGCGAGGCGTCGCTGCCGGCGGAGTTGGCCGGCGCCAGGGTCGCGTTGGACGCCGCCGGCATCCGCGCGGACCTTCCCCACGCGGTGGACGACGTGCCACCCCGGTACCAGGCGGTGTTCGCGTACGTGCTCAGGGAGGGAGTGACCAACGTGATCCGGCACAGCGGCGCCAGGACCTGCCGGGTGCGGCTCGGCCCGACCTGGCTGGAGGTGGCCGACGACGGGACAGGTCCCGGCGGGGGCGACCGCCGGAGCAGCGGCCTCGCCGGCCTGCGGGAACGGCTGGCGGCCGTCGGGGGAACCCTGGCCACCGGCCCCGCCCCCGGCGGCGGGTTCGTGCTCCGCGCGAGCGCGCCGGAGGCGGCGTGAGCGGGCGGATCACGGTCCTGCTCGCCGACGACCAGGCGTTGGTGCGGGGAGCGCTGGCGGCCATGCTGGGGCTGGAACCGGACATCGAGGTTGTGGCGCAGGTCGGCGCGGGGGACGAGGTGGTCGACGCCGCGCTGGCCGCCCGACCGGACGTGGCGCTGTTGGACGTGCAGATGCCGGGGATCGACGGGCTCGCCGCCGCGGCGCGGCTGCGGGACGCCCTGCCGAGCTGCAAGGTCGTCATCCTCACCACGTTCGGGCGTCCCGGCTACCTGGCCAGGGCGATGGCCGCCGGCGCGGCCGGGTTCGTGGTCAAGGACGCGCCACCGGAACAGCTCGTGGACGCGGTGCGCCGCGTGCACGCGGGCCTGCGCGTCGTCGACCCGGCGTTGGCGGCCGAGTCGCTGGCCAGCGGGGCCAGCCCGCTGACCGAACGCGAGCGGGAGGTGTTGCTGGCGGCTCGGGACGGCGGCACCGTGGGCGACATCGCCCGCCTGCTGCACCTGTCCGAGGGCACCGTGCGCAACCACCTCTCCGCCGTGATCGGCAAGACGGGCGCGCGGACCAGGGCGGAGGCGGCGCGGCTGGCCGAGGAGCGCGGGTGGCTGTGAGCGGCGGGAGGCCGGCGGGCGTTCACCGGGTCGGCCGGGGTCGCGTGGCTTCCCCGGCGCACGCGGTCGACCTGGTTCACACAGTTGATGTGGTTCGCGCGGTTGACCTGGTTCGCGTGGTCGACCTGGTTCGCGGGGCCGACCTGGTTCGCGGGGCCGACGGAATGCGCGGAGCCTTCTGAGGGGGCGGGCACACGCCCCGGAGATCGTGTCTGCCACCATGCGTGACGTGACCGGTACCGGCCCTTCCCGCCTGTCGACCGTGCGCCGACTGGTGCTGCGCGTGTTCTTCGGCGCCGCGTTGGTGGCGATGCTGGTCGTGGGGGGCACCGCGTTCCGCGTGTGGCAGGTGGCCCGCACCGAGGACCGGACCAAGGCCGACATCATCATGGTGCTCGGCGCGGCGCAGTACAACGGCCGGCCCACCCCGGTGCTGGAGGCCCGGCTGGAGCACGCCCGCGCGCTGTACCGGCAGGGGGTCGCCCAGCAGATCGTGACCGTGGGCGGCGGATTGCCGGGGGACAACTTCACCGAGGGCGAGGCCGGCCGGCGGTGGCTGATCGACCACGACGTGCCGGCGGCGAACGTCACCGCCGTCGGCGAGGGCGGCGACACCCTCGGCAGCATGAAGGCGGTCGCCGCGGTCGCGCGGGACCGCGGCTGGCGGACGGCGGTGATCGTCAGCGACCCGTGGCACTCGCTGCGGGCGCGCACGATGGCGCGGGACGCGGGCCTGGACTCGTGGACCTCGCCGACCCGGCACGGCCCGATCGTGCAGACCAGGGAGACGCAGGGCCGCTACATCGTCCGGGAGACGGGCGCCCTGCTCTACTACCGGCTGACCCACGCCCCGGCCGGCGACAACAGCACCAGCCTCGACTGAGGCCCTCAGGACAGCCCCCACCCGCCCTGGGGGGCGAGCCCCGCTCCAGCCTATCGGTCCCCGCCCCGCCGCCCCACCCCTCGGCGCGAGCCTGTGGACAACCCCGCCCAGGCCCGCACCCGCGCGGTAGCCCAGTAGGGCGATGTGGACAACTCGCCGCTGCGCCACCTCACCCGGTTGGGCACCACCGCGATCGTCGGGTATAGGCGACACGGCCCCGGCCCGCGCCGCACCGCGCCCGGCCAGGGCACCTACTCTCGTCCGGGTGAGGCCCGGCTACTCCGACCACGACGCGGCGCGGCTGCTGACCGAGCCACCCAAGCGCGGCGCCCCGCCCGACGCGCTGACCGAGCGGCGCGGCCCGTTCGCCAGGGACAGGGCCCGCGTGCTGCACTGCGCGGCGCTGCGCCGGCTCGCGGGCAAGACCCAGGTCGTCGGCCCCGGCGAGGGCGACGTGCCCCGCACCCGGCTCACCCACTCGCTGGAGGTCGCCCAGATCGGCAGGGGCATCGGCGAGGAGCTGGGCTGCGACCCCGACGTGGTTGACACCGCTGGGTTGGCCCACGACATCGGCCACCCGCCCTTCGGCCACAACGGCGAGCGGGCCCTGAACGAGATCGCCCGCCCGTGCGGCGGGTTCGAGGGCAACGCGCAGACCCTGCGCATCCTCACCCGACTGGAGCCGAAGGTGCTCGGCCCCGACGGCGTCAGCTTCGGCCTCAACCTGACCCGCGCCTCGCTGGACGCGGCCACCAAGTACCCGTGGCCCCGCCGCGACGGCCAGGCGAAGTACGGCGTCTACGCCGACGACCTGCCCGTCTTCACCTGGCTGCGCGAGGGCGCGCCCGGGGAGCGGCGGTGCCTGGAGGCCCAGATCATGGACTGGGCCGACGACGTCGCCTACTCCGTGCACGACGTCGAGGACGGCGTGCTCGCCGGCCGCATCTCGCTGCGCGCGCTGACCTCGCGGACCGAGCGGGAGGCGATCGCGGAGCTGGCCGCCGCCCACTTCAGCGCCGAGCCCGTCGCCGCGTTGGCCGAGGCCGCCGCCGAGCTGCTGGCGCTGCCGGCGGTCGCCGACCTCGTCGCCCACGACCACGACGGGTCGTTCGCCGCGCAGGTCGCGCTGAAGCGGCTCACCAGCGAGCTGGTCGGCCGGTTCGCGGCCGCCGCCGTCACCGGGACCCGACGGCGGTACGGCGACGGTCCGCTCCACCGCTACACGGCCGACCTCGTCGTCCTGCCGCGCGTCGCGGCCGAGGTGGCGGTGCTCAAGGCGATGGCCCTGCGTTACGTGATGAGCGATCCGCGCCGCCTCGCGATGCAACGCGAGCAGCGCGAGCTGCTGACCGAGCTGGTCGTGCTGCTGGCCGAGCGCGCGCCGGACGGGCTCGACCCCCTGTTCCGCCCGGCGTGGCAGGCGGCGGCGTCCGACGCGGACCGGCTGCGCGTGGTGGTCGACCAGGTCGCGTTGCTCACGGACGCGCAGGCCCACGCCTGGCACGCCCGGTTGACCAACGGCGTCCGCCAGGGGTGAACACCGGCCGCGCCGGGTGTGACCGCTGGCACACTCGGGTCCATGGGGATTCGGGCATGGGTGCGGAGATTACGGCGGAAGCGCGTCCCGGCCGGGGTGGCGGGCCGGCAGGGTCGACGCGGCGGCGAGCCCGAGGGCGGCACCGGCGTGCGGGAGCCACACCGACCTCGCCCGCACGGTCCTCTCTCCGGCGCCGGCGCGCTGGTTCCTCCGCCACCGTCCCGCACGGTGACGTTGCCGGACGCGCGCGTGGAGCCGCATGACCGGTGACGGTGTCCTCAGTGAGCACCTGGCGTTCGCGCTCGCGGCGCACCGCGCGCTGAGCCCCGACACGACCCGTGGTGGTTGTCTGTCGCCGCTGTCGGTGGCGAGCGCGCTCGGGCTGCTCGCCGTCGGCGCCCGCGCGGGGACCAGGGACGAACTGCTCACGGCGCTCACCGGCCGTCCTGACGGGGATCTGGCCGCGCACACCCGTCTGCTCGGCGAGGCCTCCGCCCTGACCGACGCCACGGCCCTGACCGCCGCCACGGCGCCGACCGAGGGCACCGCGCCGACCGAGGGCACCGCGCCGGCGGAGGGCTTCGCCGACGACGCGCCGACGCTGGCGGTGTCGAACACGTTGTGGGTCGATGACCGAGTTCGGATCGCACCGGACTTCGTCCACGCGATGCGGCGTTGGCCCGCTGGTGAGGTCCGCTCCCTGCCCTTCCGCCCCGACCAGGAGCACGCCCGCCGCGTGATCAACGAGGACGTCGCCCGCGCCACCCGGGGCCTGATCCCGGACCTGCTGCCGCCAGGAGCCGTCCGGCCCGACACGCTCGCGGCGCTGGTCACGGCGTTGTACCTCCGCGCGGGCTGGCGGCACGCCTTCGCGGAGCGGGACACCTCGCCCCAGCCGTTCCACACCCCGAGCGGGCCGCACGAGGTGCCGACGATGCGGAGCACCGGCCGGCGGGGCCATGCCGCCCGCGACGGCTGGATGCTCGTCCGACTGCCCACCGACGGCGGCGTGGACGTCGACGTCCTCCTGCCGGACGACACCGCACCCGGCGCGCTCGCCGAGGCCGAGGCCCGACTCGACACCCGCCGCCTCCGCGCGCTCCTCGCCGAGGTCGCTCCCCGTGAGGTGGAACTCCACCTCCCCGTCACCAGGGTCGGCGCGACGTTCCGACTGGACGGCGCGCTCACGGCGCTCGGCGTCCGCACCGCCTTCGGCGACGCGGCCGACCTGTCGGGCATCAGCGTCGACCCGCCGCTGCGGGTGGGGACCGCCGTACACGAGGCCGTGCTCCGCCTCGACGAACGAGGCCTGGAGGGCGCCGCCGCCACGGCTGTGACCTTCGTCCCGTTGATGGCGGTGGTGGAGCGCGAGGAGCCGCTCGTGGTGCGGGTGGACCGCCCGTTCCTCCTGCTCGTCCGGCACCGGGCGACCGGCGTGGTGCTGTTCCTGGCGAGGGTGACCGACCCGCGCGGCTAGGTGTGCCCTCAAAGCTGGTGTGGCTGATCTGGTGTGTTCCCGGGGCGCGCTCCGTAGGGCACGGGTTGACTGGCGAGCAGCGGCAGGCGATCGAACCGCTGTTGCCCGCCTCCGGCGCGAAGGAACGCCCACGGGTGGACGAGGCATCCGTGTGATCATCGGGACGCTATTCAGGGCGAAGGCGGGTGTGGCATGGCGTGACCCGCCGGAACGGCGTAGGCCCTGGAAGAAGTGTCGACAACCGGTTCTGGCGCTGGTCACGCACAGGTACCCAGACTCTGGCGATTCGGGTGCGGGTGGTCGCGGAGGTGATCAACGAACGCGACCGGGATGTCCCGGCCGACTCCAGCATCGTGCGGGCCCACCAGCACACCGCCGCCGCCCGCCGTACCTCCGCGTCCCCACCACCAGGGGGAGAGAGGATTGAGCGGCGGGCACCGTGAGCCATGCGATCACACCATCGGCCGCTCCGGCGGCTTTCGACTCCGCCGCCCACCCACGCCGCACCGTGGTCGAACATCGCTTCAACCGGCTCCAGCAGTTCCGCGCTATCGCCACCCGCCACGACAAGACCGCCATCTCCTGGCGAGGGTGACCGACCCGAGCGGCTAGGGCGAGCGGTGCGAACGGGGCCGCGCGACCACCCGCTGTCACATCCGCCGGGGCTGTCCCGTCCTCCTGGCGGACGGCCCGCAGGGGGCGGGCCGGTGTCACCAGGAGGGCACGATGCCGCGTATCCCCGGAGTCCCCACCCGTCAGGCCGGCTGGCTGACCCGGCTCGTCTACCGGATCACCCGACAGCGCTTCGGCGCCGTCCCCGAGCCGCTGACGGTGTTCGCGCACCACAGGGGCGTCCTGATCAACGGCGTCCTGCTGGAGATGGGCACCGAGATCGGCGTCCGCCACCTGCCGGTCAACCTGCGCGAGCTGGCCGTCTACCGGGTGTCGGTGAACCTGGGCTGCTCGTGGTGCGTCGACTTCGGCACCATGCTCCAGCGGCACCACGGGTTGGACGTCGACCGGCTCAGGGAGATCGACGACTACCGGACGTCGGAGAAGTACACCGACGTCGAGAGGCTGGTCCTGGCCTATGCCGACGCCATGACGGACACCCCGGTGAGCGCGACCGACGAACAGGTCGCGGAGCTGGAGCGGCGGCTGGGCCGCAAGGGGCTCGTCGAGCTGACCTACCTGTGCGCCCTGGAGAACTTCCGCACCAGGATGAACAGCGCGCTCGACCTCACCGACCAGGGCTTCACCTCCGGTGACGCCTGCCGGGTCCCTGTGCCGGCCGACCGGCCGGTCACCAGGGCACGCGGGTGAGCTTGTCCGGGTTCGCCACGTCGAAGACCGCGGCCAGCCGACCGTCCCGCACCGCGAAGGTGAGGACCCGGCGGGCCGCGGTCTCCCGCCCGCCGGCGTCCACGATCGGCGGGACCACCACGCCGAAGTCGCCGTTGACCAGCACCGGGCGGGCGTTGGCGAAACCCGCGATCCCGTAGTACTTCTCCCACAACCCGAACACGAAGCGCGCGACCTTCTCCGCGCCGGCGACCGCGCGCAGGGTGGTGCGGACCCGGCCGCCGCCGTCGCCCATGACGACCACGTCGGGGTGCAGCAGCCGCACCACCGCGGGCACGTCGCCGTGGGACAGCGCGGTGAGGAACGACTCGACGACCTGCTGCTGCTCGGCCAGGGCGGCCCTGGGCGGCGGGTCGCCCTCGGCCACGGCCCTGCGCCCCCGGGAGGCGTGCTGGCGGGCCGTGGCCACCGAGCAGCCCAGCACCTCGGCGATCTCCGCGAACGGCAGCCCGAGCCCGTCGTGCAGCACGAACGCCACCCGCTGCTCGGGGGAGAGCCGGTGCAGCACGGCCAGCGCCGCCATGCGCACGCCGTCGTCGCGGACCACGACGTCCAGCGGGTCCTCTCCCTGAGTGCCCGCGATCGGCGTCACCAGGGGTTCGGGCAGCCACGGCCCGACGTAGCGCTCCCGCCTCGCCGCGGCCGAGCGCAGCCGGTCCAGGCAGATCCGGCCGACCACCGTGGTCAGCCACGCCCGCAGGTCCTCGATGCCGGCCAGGGCCGCCTCGTCCAGCCGCGACAACCGCAGCCACGCCTCCTGCACCGCGTCCTCGGCGTCGGCCAGCAGCCCGGTCAGCCGGTAGGCCACGCCCAGCAGGTGCGCCCGGTGCTCGGTGAACCGGTGGGCGAGGAGATCGTCGGGGGCGGGCATGGCGACAGCAAAGCACACGCCCGCGACCGGCGACGACGGTGAGCGCGAGGGCCGGACCGGCGGGTCACTAGACTCGGGCCCGTGGCAGGGAGGATCCGGGAGAGCGACATCGCCGCGGTACGGGAGCGGAACCGGATCGACGAGGTGGTGGGGGAGTACGTCGCCCTGCGTCGGGCGGGCGGCGGCGCGCTGAAGGGGCTGTGCCCCTTCCACGACGAGAAGACCCCGTCGTTCAACGTGCGGCCCAGCCACGGCACGTTCCACTGCTTCGGCTGCGGCGAGGGCGGCGACGTCATCGCGTTCGTGATGAAGATGGAGCACCTGGAGTTCCGGGAGGCCGTCGAACGCCTCGCGGAGCAGGCGGGCATCCAGCTCACCTACGAGGGCGGCGGCCCGAGCGTGCAGCGGGATCGGGGCACGCGTACGCGCCTGCTGGAGGCGTTGCGCGCGGCGGCCGAGTTCTACGCCGAGCAGCTCCGCGCGCCGGAGGCGCTGCCCGCCAGGGAGTTCCTCGCGCAGCGGGGCTTCGACGAGGCGGCGGCCGCGGCCTTCGGCTGCGGGTTCGCCCCCTCGGGCTGGGACCGGTTGACCAAGTACCTGCTCGGGCGGGGCTTCGAGTTCGCCGAGCTGGAGCGGGCCGGGCTGTCCCGGTCGGGCCGCCAGGGGCCGATCGACCGGTTCCACCGCCGCCTGCTGTGGCCGATCAGGGACCTCGGCGGCGACGTCGTCGGGTTCGGGGCCCGGCGGATCTTCCCCGACGACCCCATCGAGGCCAAGTACGTCAACACGCCCGAGACCCCGGTCTACAAGAAGTCGCAGGTGCTGTTCGGCCTCGACCGGGCCAAGCGGGAGATCGCCCGACGCCGGCAGGCGGTGGTCGTCGAGGGCTACACCGACGTGATGGCGATGCACCTGGCCGGCGTGCCCACGGCGGTGGCCTCCTGCGGCACCGCCTTCGGCGACGAGCACGTGGTGCTGCTGCGCCGCCTGTTGATGGACGACGACGCCCTGCGCGGCGAGGTGATCTTCACCTTCGACGGCGACGCCGCAGGGCAGAAGGCGGCCATGAAGGCGTTCGAGGGGGAGCAGGAGTTCGCGGCGCAGACCTACGTGGCGGTCGCCCCGGACGGGATGGACCCCTGCGAGCTGCGGCAGAACCGGGGCGACGCCGCCGTGCAGGACCTGGTGGCCCGCAGGCAGCCGCTGTTCGAGTTCGCCATCCGCAGCCTGCTCCAGGACTACGACCTGGACTCGGTCGACGGGCAGGTGGCCGCGCTCAAGCGCACCGTGCCGCTGGTGGCCCAGATCAAGGACCGGGCGCGCAGGGACGGCTACGCCACCAAGCTCGCCTACTGGGTGGGCTGGCCCGACGAGGCGACCGTGGTGCGCCGGGTGCGCGAGGAGGCGGGCGCGCCGACCGGCGCCCCCGCGCGGCGGCCCCGTCGCGCCGCCCCGGTCGACCCGAACCAGGGCGCGTTGGCGGTGGAGGTGGACGGGCCGCCCCGGCCCGACGCCAGGGATCCCAGGCTGCGGGTGGAGCGGGAGGCGCTGAAGGTCGCGTTGCAGCTCCCTGGCCTGGCCGGGCCGCAGTACGACGCGATCCCGGAGGAGGCGTTCACCCAGCCCGCCTACCAGGAGCTGCACCGCGCGGTGCTGGCGGCGGGCGGCGCCTCCGCCGGCCTGGCGGGCCCGTCGTTCGTCGACGCGGTCGGCCAGCACTGCGAGCACCAGGTGGTGCGCTCGTTGCTGACCGAGCTGGCCGTGGAGCCGTTGCAGGTCAAGTCGGAGGAGGACATCCGGTACGTCTCCGGTGTCCTCGCCGGGTTGCAGGCCGGCATGGTGGCGCGGCAGATCGCGGAGATCAAGTCGCGGTTGCAGCGGTTGTCGCCGCTGGAGCACGCCGAGGAGTACCACGCCCAGTTCGGCGACCTGGTGGCCCTGGAGGGCTACCACAAGGTCCTGCGCGAGCAGGCGATGGGCGGGATGGACTGATGGGGCCGCTGCGCCGGTTGCTGGCCCGGTTGTCGGGGACGTGGCAGCTCCCCGAGGGCTTCCCCGGCGCGTTGGCCGAGGACGAGAACGTGCTCGCCGTGGCGGAGGTCCGGGGCGGCGGGCACCTCGTGGCGACCACGCTCGGGCTGTGGCTGCCGGAGGGCGGGACGGTCCGGCGCGTGGGGTGGCACCTGGTCAGCAAGGCGACCTGGGGCGGCGGCGCGCTGGCGGTCGTCGAGGCGGACGAGGTCGAGGAGCTGGGCGAGGCGGGGGACGCGGTGCTGCTGGCCGACCGCCCCGCCCGGCGGTTCGCGTTGCCCGACCCCGGCCGGGTGCCGGAGGTCGTGCACGCCAGGGTGACCGGTTCGATCCGGTCGCGGCACCGGCAGGAGCTGCCCGGCGGCGGCGCGTGGTTCGTGCAGCGCCGGGTGCCGGGGCGGGACGGCGTGGTGCTCCAGGTGCGCCCCGACCCGGGAGCGGATCGGGTGGTCGTCGTCTCGACCGCCGCCGAGGTGGCGGAGCGGCTCCGCCAACTGCGTGAATTCGGCCCCTGAGGACCTACCGCGCGCCTACGTACGACATCAGGGGACTGTCGGTCGCCGCCGACCCCTGGTGTGATGTGCCTTGATCGACAACGTTCGCTTCCCATACCGTACGTACGTACTTTTATTCGAGGCGCCTGGGGAGGCAACTCCATGTGGGATCCCGACGTCTATCTCACCTTCGCCGACTATCGCGGCCGCCCGTTCCACGACCTGCTCGCCCGGGTCGCGGCCAAGGACCCCCGCCGCGTGGTCGACCTCGGCTGCGGCGCGGGCAACCTGACCAGACTGTTGAACGAGCGGTTCCCGTCGGCGGTGGTGGAGGCGTTCGACTCCTCTCCGGAGATGGTGGCCAAGGCCCGCACCCTCGGCGTGGACGCCCGCGTGGCCGACGTCCGCGACTGGACGCCCGAGCCCGACACGGACGTCGTGATCACCAGCGCCGTGCTCCAGTGGGTGCCCCAGCACCCCGAGCTGATCCGCCGGTGGGTGGCGGCCCTGCCCAGCGGCGCCTGGTTCGCGATGCAGGTCCCCGGCAACTTCCGCGCGCCGTCGCACAACGCCATCGTGCGGCTCGCGGACACGCCGGAGTGGCGCGCCGAGCTGGAGGGGCTGTACCTGCTTCGCACCGACGCCGTGCTTGAGCCAACCGGGTACGCCCAGCTCTTCCAGGAGTCGGGCTGCGAGGTCGACGCGTGGGAGACCACCTACGTGCACCAGCTCTCGGGCGAGGACCCCGTCCTGCGCTGGGTCTCCGGCACGGCCCTGCGGCCGGTGCGGGCCCGGCTCGGGGAGGGGGAGCGCTGGGAGCGGTTCCTCGCCGAGCTGGCTCCGGTGTTGCGCGAGGCCTACCCGAGGCAGGCCGACGGGAGCACCTGGGTGCCCTTCCGGCGCGTCTTCGCGGTCGCCCACAAGCGCTGACCCGGGACGACGACACGACGACGGCAGGACGACGGCAGGACGACGGCGTGGCCCGCCCCACATGTGGGACGGGCCACGCCGTCGTCGTCTTCGTGGGCCCGCTACGGCCGGTCCACCCCCGTGAGGTGCTCCACCGGCGGGTTCTGGGCGGACCGCGGGGTCGGCGGCTGGCGCCGGGGAGCCGCTCCCGGGTGCCGTCCCGTTGTGATCTCACTCA
This sequence comes from Streptoalloteichus tenebrarius, assembly GCF_024171885.1. Lineage (GTDB taxonomy): Bacteria > Actinomycetota > Actinomycetes > Mycobacteriales > Pseudonocardiaceae > Streptoalloteichus > Streptoalloteichus tenebrarius. The sequence goes on from NZ_JAMTCP010000070.1 coordinate 14,563, forward strand.
CCTTCGCTCGAACGATGCCGGCCAAACCCTGGACGGTGGGGTGGTCGACGAACCGGCGGTAGGTGCTCACGATCTGCTCGTAACGCTCCCGTCCGGCTCGGGCGCCAAGCACGTAACCTGCGGCAACGCCGAGCAGGAACCCCTTCATGGCGATACTCCTCGGGCGGTCTGGAGGACTTGCTCCGGTCTGGTCGCTTCCCGTTCATGGTCCCGCAGCCGGCCCCGCCCCGCAGGGGGGTGTGCGGAGCACCCTTCGGCATGCGCTAGAGTTACGTCCTGTCGGGCGGCGCTCGGCGAAAACCGAAGAACGGTCCTCCGTAGCTCAATTGGCAGAGCATTCGGCTGTTAACCGAAGGGTTGTTGGTTCGAGTCCAACCGGAGGAGCGCGTGAGGCGGTGGGGCCGGTCCGGTGGACCGGCCCCACCGCGTTGTTGCGGGGCAGTAGCTCAGATGGTCAGAGCAGCGGACTCATAATCCGTCAGGTCGTGGGTTCAAGTCCCACCTGCCCCACCAGCACGTCACGACACACGGTCGCGGAAGGCGGCCGCGCCGGCCCGCCGTCCGGTGCCGACGCCCTCGGCGCGTTCGAGGCCTCCGTCTCACACCACCTGCTCCGCGCTTTTCGATCGCGGCCTTTCCCGACCTCGCGCCCCCCGTTTCTCTGGTTCCGCCCGGCGTGCTCGCGTGCGCCGTTTCGGCGGCGGCCGAAGGGCTCCTGGGCGAAACGCGCCCCGTGCCCGGAGTCGCCGATCTCGTCCGATCCCCGGGGAAGACCGTTGTGCGGTGGGGGAAGGCGTCGGAACGGCCGCCGCGCGCCCTGCTGATCGTCATGGGTCTTTTCCCGACGGGGTAAGGGAAAGTGCCCGATCGGGCAGTCCGCTTCGAAAATCCTTCGTCGTCGTTGACCTCGGCGGCGGCGACGGAGCACCGTCCCCGGCCGGGAGGACGTTCTCCCCTGGCTACGCGGAGGTTGCGAATGCGCGTGCGTTCCGTACTCGTGTCCGGACTGGTGGGACTGTCGGCCCTGGTCCTGTCCACGGCGCCGGCGACGGCGAGCGAACCGGCGGCGGACGGGCGGGCCGGGGTGGCCGCGGACGGCCCCACGGCCAAGGAGCTGTTGGCCAAGGTCACGAACTGCAAGCAGATCTCCCAGGGCAAGTACGCCAGGGACGCCGGGGGCTCGTCCACCGTCCCCGTCTGCGGCGCCAAGGGCGCGGTGTTCTGGAAGGCCGACATGGACATCGACTGTGACGGCCAGGTCACCAAGGAGTGCAACAAGAAGACCGACCCCGCGTTCCAGCCCGAGACCGCCTGCGAGCAGTCCAACGGCAAGCCCCTGATCGCCAGCAAGCTGCCCTACATCGTCGTGCCCAACGTCAGCAGCCGGTGGGACTACAAGAAGAGCAAGATCGGCTGCGGGACCGTGGGCGCCGTGATCTACAAGGACAAGGTCGTCTACGGCGTCGTCGGCGACGTCGGCCCGAAGGAGATCATCGGCGAGGCGTCCTACGCGATGGCCAAGAAGCTGGGCATCGACCCCGACCCGAGCACCGGCGGCGTGGACTCGGGGGTGACCTACATCCTCTTCAACGAGGGAGGGAAGGCCAAGCCCATCGAGAACCCCGGTGTGGCCGACTCCCTCGGCAGGGAACTCGCGCGGAAGTTCGTCGCCGCGAACTGAGCCCGCGGCACGAAACATCCAATGTGGACAGACGGGGGGGCGGTGCGCCGGCCCCCCGTTCTTCGTGTGACGGCAACCTTCCTGTCGCCTCGGTGTGGTCGGCTGTCCGTGCGACACGACTGCGCCGTCTGACGGAAATCCCGACGTCGCGAGGAGGCGTCGCGGGCGGACGGGTGCAGACTCGCGGCACGCGTCCGGGCAACCGACGTCACAGGGGGAGGTGGGGCCCTTGACCACTGGTGTGGATGTGGCCTCGTGGCAGGGGGAACCGAACTGGGGTGCGGTGCGTGGCGCCGGCGTGGAGTTCGCCTACGTGAAGTTGACCGAGGGCACCGGCTACCTGAACCCCAACCGGGACTCGCAGTTCCGCGGCGCGCGCGCCGCCGGTCTGGTGGTCGGGGCGTACCACTTCGCCCGGCCGGACAACGGCAACTCGCCGCAGGCCGAGGCCGACTACTTCGTCGGCGAGGTGCTGCGGTTGGGGGCGCACGGGGACGGCCTGCTGCCGCCGTGCCTGGACATCGAGGTGGCCGCCGGGGACGTGGCCGGCTGGTGCACTTCGTTCGTGGCCCGGCTGCGGCAGCGGCTGGGCCGGCACCCGGTGATCGTGTACGCCTCGACGTCGTTCATCAACGCCCACCTCAGCGAGGGGTGGGCCAACGCCAACGACATCCGCTGGTGGGTGGCGCACTACGACCGCGCCCCCGGGGAACCCGGGCACCGGACCCCGAGGGTGGTCATCCACCAGTACACCCGGACCGGTCGGGTGAACGGGATCGCCGGCGACGTGGACATGAACCTCGCGATGCGACCGCTGCACGACATCACGGGCTCGGAGGGTGATGTGAGTTACGAGGACGCCTACAACGCCATCCGCGACT
>NZ_JAMTCP010000071.1 GCF_024171885.1 Streptoalloteichus tenebrarius
AGCGCGGACTCGGCGACGGGCAGCACGGACGAGGGTCCGGCCGGGGTGCTGCCCTCCTCCAGTCCGGTCCTGGCGCGCAGCCAGCGGAGGGCGTGGGCGGGCAGGGGGGACCGCGCGCCGCCGGCGGGAGTCCAGCTCCCCCGGACGGTGTGGTCGATGGCCTCGGTCACCGCTACAGTGTGACACATGACGTCTCAGCGTCACAGTGTTGATCCCGTCGCCGTCGATCCCGTCGCCGTCGATCCCGTCGCCGTCGATCCCGTCGCCGTCGATCCCGTCGCCGTCGATCCCGTCGCCGTCGATCCCGTCGTCAGTCCCGTCGCCGACCCTGTTGATGGCCCCGTCGTCGGTCCCCCGCTCGTGGCCGAGCAGCCGGTCCCCGCCACGGGTTCCCCGGCCCCGCGCGTTCCACCCAACCGGGTCGACGACGACACGCTGCTCGACGCGGCGAGGGAGTGCGTGCTCGCGGTGGGCGTGCGCCGCACGACGCTGACCGACGTGGCCCGGCGCGCCGGGGTCAGCCGGATGACCCTCTACCGCCGGTACCCCGACATCCGCACGCTCGTCGCGAAGCTGATGACCAGGGAGTTCGGCCTCCTGCTCGGCCAGGCGGCCAGCGGGGTGTCCACGACCGCGTCGGCGCGGGAGCGGTTGGTGGCCGGGGCCGTGGGCGCGGTGCGGCTGCTCGCGCACAACCCGCTGCTGCGGATCGTGCTCGACGTCGACCCCGAGCTGCTGCTGCCCTACGTCGTCGAACGGATCGGCAGCACGCAGCGACTGGCCGAGCAGTTCCTGCGGGAGCAGGTGGTGGCCGGGCACGTCGACGGCTCGGTGCGCGCGGGCGACGCCACCACCCAGGCCCGCCTGCTCTTCCTCACCACGCAGTCGGTGGTGCTCTCGCTGCGCCCGGCCTGCTCCGACGGGATCGCCCTGGAGTCGCTGTTCGCCGAGCTGGCGCACCAGTTGGACGCCGCGCTGCGCCCCGGTCCCGCCCCACACGAGGAGAGCGCGTCATGACCATTCCGCTGCCCGCCGGTTCCCTGCGCGCCACCTCGCTCAACGCGGCGCGCCGCGCCGCCGAGCTGGACGCGTTGGCCGGTGGCGAACTCGTCGACCTGCTCGTGGTCGGCGGCGGGGTGACCGGGGCCGGCGTCGCGTTGGACGCGGCGTCCCGCGGCCTGAGCGTCGCCCTGCTGGAGGCCGAGGACCTGGCGTTCGGCACCTCGCGGTGGTCGAGCAAGCTCGTGCACGGCGGGTTGCGGTACCTGGCGCAGGGCGACGTCGCGCTCGCGCACGAGAGCGCGGTGGAGCGCGGCGTGCTGATGACCAGGACCGCTCCCCACCTGGTGCGGGCCCTGCCCCAGCTCGTGCCGCTGCTCCCCGAGCTGGACCGGAGGAGCGAGGCCATGATCTGGGCCGGGCTCCACGCGGGCGACGCGTTGCGCCGGGTCGCCAGGACGCCGGGGTCGGTGCTGCCGGCGCCGCGCCGGGTCCCGACCGCCGAGGCGTTGGCGCTCGCGCCCGGTCTGCGGAAGGCGCGGCTGCGCGGCGGTCTGCTGTCCTTCGACGGTCAGCTCGTGGACGACGCGCGGCTGGTGGTCGCGCTGGCCAGGACGGCGGCCGGGTTCGGCGCGCGGATCATCACCAGGGCCAGGGTGGTGGAGCTGACCGGCGACGGCGCCGAGGCGGAGGACGGCCGCACCGGACGGCGGTTCGCGGTGCGCGCCCGCGCCGTGGTGAACGCGACCGGCGTGTGGGCCGACCGGCTCGTCCCCGGGGTGCGCCTGCGCCCCTCGCGCGGTTCCCATCTCGTGGTCGACGCGCGCGCGGCCGGTGTCGTGGGCGCCTCGGTGATGGCCCCGGTTCCCGGTCAGGCCAACCGTTTCGTGTTCCTGCTCCCGCAGCCGGACGGGCGGGTGTACGTGGGGCTGACCGACGAGCCGGTGGAGGGACCGGTCCCCGACGTCCCCGAGGCTCCGGAGTCCGATGTGGACTTCCTGCTCCACGCGGCGTCCGCCGTGCTCGCCCACCGGCTCACCCGCGCCGACGTGCTCGGCTCGTTCGCGGGGCTGCGCCCCCTGCTGCACGGCGGCGCGGGGCGGACGGCGGACCTCTCGCGCAGGCACGCGGTGCTGACGTCGCGGGACGGCGTCGTGACGGTCGTCGGCGGGAAGCTCACCACGTACCGGAGGATGGCGGCCGACGCGGTGGACGCCGCCGTCGCCGCCCGCTCCCTGCCCACGGGTCCCTCCCGCACCAGGGACGTGCCGCTCGTGGGCGCCGCCCCCCGGTCTCGTCTGTCCACTTTGGACGTGCCAGAGCACCTCGTCGGCCGGTACGGCGCGGAGTCGGTGCGGGTCGCCGCGCTCGCCGAGCTGGACCCGGCCCTGGCCGAGCCGGTCGCGCCGGGGATGTCGGTCAACGCCGCCGAGGTGGTCTGGGCGGTCCGCCACGAGGGCGCGTTGGACGTCGACGACGTGCTCGACCGGCGCACCCGCCTCGGCCTCGTGCCGGCCGACCGCGCCGCCGCCCTGCCGGCCGTGGCCGACCTGGTGGACCGCACGCTCGCCGGCGTGCTCGCCTGACCCCACCTCACCCCCTCACGATCTCGAACGCGAAGCAACTTGTCTGAGTGTTGGGTTTTTGCAACACTTCCGCAGGGTGATCGCGCACGACGCCCGGTCGGCCTCCTGGGGGACAGTGAGACCAGCCCGTGACGCCCGTCCAAACTCGCGTCGTGCGGTCCGGCTCGCCCACAGGACACCGCGGCCAGACACGGACGTGAGGAGGGGCGATGGCCGGCGTCACCAACTGGACCACCCGCTTCCGCGGCGAGTACCTCCGGCAGGCCGAGGCGCTCGCGCGGCGCGAGGCGCGGGTGCTGCCGCGCTGGCGGACCCGGGCGCGCCGCCGCCTGCTGGCGGTCGCCCTCGTCGGGTGGGGCCTGGCGATGACGGTCGTCGGCTGGGACCTGTACGGCGCCGGTGACCTGGACGTCGTCCGGACGGCGCTGTTCCTCGCCGCGATGCTCGCGTTCGCGGGGGCGATGATCCTGCTGCGGGTGCTCACGCACTCCGTGGGCGAGCGGCACGCCGCCCTGCTCGACGAGCGCGAACTCGCGCTCAGGGGTCGGTACGCCTACGCCAGCTTCCAGATCGCGATGGCCGTGCTGGGCCTGGTGTTCATGGTGGCCGTGGCCAACTCCGCCACGCCGGACCTCGGCTGGCGACTGACGGGCGCCCTGCCGCCCGTGATCGGGCTCACCGGCTCCCTGCCCACGCTGTTGGCGGCGTGGAACCTGCCGGACGATGAGCCCGAGGACTGGGGAGCCACGGCCGACGCGCGCGCCGTGGCGGATGAGGAACGAGGAGGGGATGTCCGTGCCTGAGGCGCTGTTGGAGATCGACCGGATCTCCAAGCGCTACGGCGACGTCGTGGCTCTGCGGGACATGAGCTTCGAGGTGCGCGCCGGGGAGATGTTCGGGTTCGTGGGCAGCAACGGGGCCGGCAAGACCACGACGATGCGCATCGCGCTCGGCGTGCTCGCCGCCGACTCCGGCGAGGTGCGGTGGAACGGCTCCCCCATCACGTTCGAGACGCGGCGTCGCATCGGGTACATGCCGGAGGAACGCGGCCTCTATCCGAAGATGAAGGTCGCCGAGCAGCTCGCCTACCTGGCGGAACTGCACGGCAGCGGGAGCGCCGCCGCGCGGCGCGCCGCCGACGTGTGGATCGAGCGCCTCGGGTTGACGGAGAAGCGCGACGAGGAGGTGCAGAAGCTCAGCCTGGGCAACCAGCAGCGGGTGCAGCTCGCCGCCGCGCTCGTGCACGACCCCGAGGTGCTGGTGCTCGACGAGCCCTTCTCCGGCCTCGACCCGGTGGCGGTGGACGTGATGAGCCAGGTGCTGCGGGAGAAGTGCGCCGAGGGTGTGCCCGTGGTCTTCTCCAGCCACCAGCTTGAGCTGGTCGAGCGGCTGTGCGACCGCGTCGGGATTGTCCGAAGTGGACACATGGTGGCCTGTGGCACCGTCGCCGAGCTGCGTTCCGGCGGCACGGAGCGGGTCATGGTCGACGTGGACGGCGCCGGGTACGGCTGGGTCGACGCGCTCAGCGGTGTGCGCGTGGTCGAGCGGCAGGGTTCCCGGGCCGTGCTGGAGCTGGAGCGGGGCGTCGACGACCAGGAGGTGCTCCGCGCCGCGGTCGCCGCCGGTCGCGTGCGGGAGTTCGCGCCGCACCGGCCCTCGCTCACCGAACTGTTCCGCAACGTCGTCACCGAGGAGGCCGCCGCATGACAGCGCCGACTTCGCCGTCCGGCAGCACGGCGCTCTCCCCCGCCCGCGGCGTCATGCTCGTGGCGCGCCGCGAACTCCGCACCCGGCTGCGGTCGCGGTCGTTCGTCATCGGCACGATCATCACGATCGCCGTCATCGCGGCCTACGTCGGCTTCATGTACTTCATGGGGAGCAGCTCCTCGCACGTCAACGTCGGTCTGACCGGCCAGGCCACCGCCGTGGCGGAGCCGCTGAAGACCGCGTCCAAGGCGATGGGCAAGGAGGTCGACACGCAGTCCGTCTCCGACCCCGCGACCGGTGAGCGCATGGTGCGCGACGGCGACCTCGACGCGTTGGTCGTGGGCGCGCCCGGCGCGCTGAAGGTGGTCGTGCAGAAGGAGATCAGCGACGAGCTGCGCGCGGCCCTCGACGGGCTCACCCGCCAGCAGGCGCTGGACGCGCGGCTGGCCGAGGCGGGGCTGAACCCCGTCGACGTCAACCGCGAGGTGGCCAACGCGCGGGTCACCGTCTCCACGCTGGAGGTCCCCGACCCGCAGCAGGACCAGCGCAAGGTCCTGGCCTTCGCCAGCCTCTTCCTGCTGTTCTTCTCGGTGCAGACGTTCGGGAGCATGGTCGCCCAGGGCGTGGTCGAGGAGAAGTCCAGCCGGGTGGTGGAGATCCTGCTCTCCACGGTGCGGCCGTGGCAGCTCATGGTCGGCAAGGTGCTCGGCATCGGGCTCGTCGGCCTGGTCCAGCTCGTGATCATCGGCGGGGTGGCGCTGGGCGCGGCGATCGGCGCGGACGTGCTCACCCTGCCCGACGCGGCCGTGGGCACGCTGGCCTCGGTGCTGGGCTGGTACCTGATCGGCTTCTTCCTCTACGCGATGATCCTCGCGGCCAGCGCCGCCCTGGTGTCGCGGCAGGAGGAGCTGGGCAGCGTCCTCACCCCGGTGCTGATGCTGCTGATGGTGTCGTTCTTCGTCGGGTTCACGCTGTTGCGGAACCCGGGGAACAAGCTCGTCGAGGTGCTGTCGCTCATCCCGCCGTTCGGCCCGGTGCTCATGCCGAGCCGGATCGCGCTCGGCGTGGCCCCGGCCTGGCAGATCGCGCTGTCGGTGGGGTTGACCGTGCTGGCCGTGGTCGGGATCGCCTGGCTCGGCGGCCGGATCTACGCCAACGCCGTGCTGCGCACCGGTGGTCGCGTCAAGCTGCGCGAGGCGCTCCGCACCGAGTGAGGCGGCCCGCCTCGCGAGTGGCCCGTTCCCGTCCGGGGGCGGGCCACTCGTCGTTCCGCCCCCCGAGTCACCAGAACGTCTCGGCCCCGGGTGGCCGAGCACCCGGGCAACCCCGATGACACCGATCCCCCACAGGAGTGGTGACGTCGCGTTTCGGTTGATCTCCACCTGAGCAGGGGTGGGATCTTGCTTACCCGCTCCTGCCGTCGAGGGGAGGACCAGGTGAGCGGATTCGAGATCGCGGTCCCCGCGGTGTCGTCGGCGGGCGACGCGGCGGTCAGCGCGGGTGAGCAGGCGCGTGTGGTCGACCTGGCCTCGGCCCTGGCCGGGGTGGCCGAGGCGCTTCCCGGCAGTCAGGCCACGGACGCGGCCAGGGCGCTCGCCGAGTTCTGGCGCACGCGGATCAGGGACTGGAGCGACGCCGTGTTCACGTTCGGCCGGGACCTGCGTGAGGCCACCCGGCTCTACGCGGACAACGAACGGACGGCGGAGCAGGACTTCTCGTCGGGCCAGGGGCGGTGACCGTGGTCAGCTACGGAGACGTGCGCCGCTGGCGGGACGGCCCGCTGGACGAGACGGAACAGCTCTTCCGGAAGCGGTCCGACACCCTGGTCGGGCTCGCGGACGAGTTGCACGACATGGCCGGGCTGGGCGACTGGCGCGGGGAGGCCGCCGACGCCGCCCGCGCCCGCTGCGGCCGACTGGTCGACGAGATGGAACACCTGGTGGCCGGGGTCAACGCCGCCCGGACCGGCGTCATGGCCGCCGCCGACGGCGTGACCGGGCTGGGGCACCTGGTGGCGGAGGCCGAGTCGCTGGCGCGGGCGCACGGCTTCACCATCGACGACGCCGGGGTGGTCACCGACGCCGCCGACCTCGCCACGAACGCCGAGGTCCCCGCCGACCAGGCGGAGGAGATCGGCAGGGAGCGCGAGCGGATCAGGGCCGAACTGCGGGACCGGGTCCAGCGGATCGTCGCCAGGGCCACCGAGGTCGACCACGACCTCACCGACGTGTTCGCGAAGGTGCGTGACGGCCGGATCACCGACGGCGGCGCCACGACCCTGCTCGCCGCCGCCGACGCGGGCGCGCTCCAGGGCGTGGCCAAACCCGGCATTCCCGGACCACCACCCCGTCCCCAGGTCGACAGGGGCGCGGGGGCGCACGGTTCGACTCCCGAGAACTGGTTCGGCGAACGGATCAAGAAGGAACTCGCCGCCAAGGCGGCGGTCTTCGCCGACAGCGTGGGTTGGACGCACGCCGCCAAACACCTCTGGCACTTCCTCGACAACTCGGGGACGCCGATGTCGGTCAGCCCGGACGAGATCATCGGCGACGTGCCGGAGTTCCGGACCGAGGTCGACAAGGCGATGGCCGCGCAGATGCGTCGTCTCGCCGAGGAGGCCGAGGCGAACGGAACGTACGGCAAGCCGGTCGCGTTCAACTCCGGCTGGAGGGATTTCTACATCGGGCCGGAACTCAACAAGGACTGGTACTACGCCCTCGGCGGCGTCGAGTACGCGGTGACCGGTGTGGCGACAGTGCATCCCCCCGACCGACCCGGTGGCGAGCCACGGGTGGAGATGGACTACCAGGTGCACGTCTTCGACCGTTACAACTGGGACGGCAGCAAGAGCACCAGCATCGGCCCCATCGTGATCACCGACCAGACAATGGCCGAGATGCACCGCGCGGGTGTTGCGCAGGAGTACGACGTCTCCGGCTCTTCGGAAACAAGGCACTACACGGGTCCAGTACCGCCTGTGGGCGGGAAGCCCGACTTACCCCAGCCTCCTCCCGACCGAGACGACCGCACCGACCCACAACGGAAATAGGTTGCCCATGGACGTAGCAGAAACCGCTGACCGGGCGCGCCTACGCCCCCTCATCACGACGATCGGGACCCTCGCACTCGCCGTCGGCCTCGGGGCGACCGCGACCGCCTGCGGGTGGTGGAGTCCCGCCCAGGAGAACAGGATGACCTCACGAGACAACATCGTCGTCCGGACCGACCAGGCGACCTTCGATGAGGCGCTCGCCTTCGGCGGGATCGTCCTCCCGCCCTCCGCCACCGTGCTCGGCGTCCGTGACGTGAAGGGCATCGACCAGCTCTATGTCGTCGCCATCCGGATGCCGCCCGAGGCGGTGGACACCCTGTTGGCGGCGTCGAAGTTCACCAAGCCGCTGGAGAAGGGCCGGAGCGTCCAGCACACGCTCCCGGGACTGGAGCCCGGCGAGAACGCCGACCTCGTGGTGGCCGAGGACAGCCTGCCCCCAGGCGAGGGTCGCAAGCAGAAGGTCGCCCGCCACATCATGGTGGACCGCACCGACAAGACGCAGTCCACCGTGCACCTGTGGTTGTTCAACACCTGACAGCGGAGGGTCAGGGGGACGCGTCCCTGAGGGCGGAGAAGCGGGACAGGGCGACGCGGCGTTCCTCGGCGTGATCGACGATCGGCAGCGGGTAACCCGCGGGCGGGCCGCCGGGCAGGAGCCAGGGCGTGTGCGCCTGCTTGCCTGGCACCGCGCGGAGTTCCGGCACCCACCGGCGGACGTAGTCGCCGGCCGGGTCGTAGCGGTGCGCCTGCGTGGTGGGGTTGAAGACCCGGAAGTAGGGTGCCGCGTCCGTGCCGCAGCCCGCCACCCACTGCCAGTTCATCTGGTTGGACGCCAGGTCGGCGTCGACCAGGTGCCGCAGGAAGTGCCGGGCGCCGCGCCGCCACGGCAGGTGGAGGTCCTTGACGAGGAAGCTGGCCACGACCATCCGGACGCGGTTGTGCATCCAGCCTTCGGCGAGCAGTTGCCGCATGCCCGCGTCGACCAGGGGATATCCCGTGCGGCCCTCGGTCCATGCGGCGAAGCGCTCCTCCGCGTCGGCCCCGCTGTCGTACTGGTAGCGGTCGTACCGCCGGTCGTAGTTGTTCCTGGCCACGTCCGGGCGGTGCCACAGCACGTCGGCGAAGAACTCCCGCCACGCCAGCTCGGCGCGGAAGGCCGCAGCGCCCGCGCCGGGCCGTTCCGCCAGGTCGTGCAGCAGCGTCCGGGGATGGACGCAGCCCCACCTCAGGTGGGCCGAGAGCCGGCTCGTCCCGGCGCGGTCGGGACGGTCCCGGTCGTGGCCGTAGTCGTCGATCCGGTCGGCCAGGAACTCGTGCCAACGCCGGAGGGCCGCCCGCTCGCCGGCAGGGGGGAGCCCGCCGGCCGCCGGCTCCTCCGGCGACGCGCGTGAAATGTCCACTTCGGATGGTTCGACCCAGTCCACGTCGGACGCGTCCACCTCGGCCGGAGCCGGCCAGCCGTGGCCCAGCCACGCCCGGTAGAACGCGCTGAACATCCGGTACGGCTGCCCCTCGGCGTTGACCACCCGGCCGGGGGTGACCGCGTAGGGCGAGCCGGTGCGGACGAACTTGACCCCCAGCCCGGACAACGCGCGTTCGACCGCGGTGTCCCGCTCCCGCCCGTGGGGTCCGGTGTCGGCGCTGACGTGGACGCTTGTCGCGCCCACCTCGGTCGCCACCCTGGGGACGACCCGCGTCGGGTCCCCGCGCGTGATGAGCAGCCGTCCGCCCAGGTCGTGGTCGAGGGCGCGCAGGCAGCCGGCCAGGAACGCCCGGCGAGGAGCCCCCGCCGGACGCAGTAACGCGTCGTCGAGCACGAACAGCGCCACGACCCGACGGGCGCGCGCCGCCGAGGCGGCCAGGGCGGGGTGGTCGCCGAGACGCAGGTCGCGGCGGAACCAGACAACAGCGGCGGCGTCCACGACCGGACGCTACGGCCGCGCGACCAGCGCCGCATGCCGGTCACGCCGCCGGGCGACCCCGTTGCGGTGGCGGACGCGCCACAACGGCGACCGCCCCGGGGTGGGACCGCCGGTCGGCGGCCTCCCCGGGGCGGGAACGTGGCGGTGACCCGGACGGGTCAGCGCGGGAACGAGCTGGTCAGCGCTGGTTGGTGCTGGTCAGCGCTGGACAGCGTTGGTGGGAGCTGGTCAGCGCTCGCTGATGGCGACGTAGTCGCGCTCGGGCGAGCCGACGTAGACCTGGCGAGGACGCCCGATCTTGGTGGCCGGGTCCTTCATCATCTCGCGCCAGTGCGCGATCCAGCCCGGCAGCCGGCCCAGGGCGAACAGCACGGTGAACATCCGGGTCGGGAAGCCCATCGCGCGGTAGATCAGGCCGGTGTAGAAGTCGACGTTCGGGTACAGCTTGCGCTCGACGAAGTAGTCGTCGGACAGCGCCCGCTCCTCCAGCGCCTTGGCGATGCCCAGGAGCTGGTCGTCGCCGCCCAGCTTGCCCAGCACCTCGTCGGCGGTCTTCTTGATGATGGCGGCGCGCGGGTCGTAGTTCTTGTAGACCCGGTGGCCGAAGCCCATCAGCTTGACGCCGTCCTCCTTGTTCTTCACCTTCCGCACGAAGGTGTCGACGTCGCCGCCGCTGTCGCGGATGCCCTCCAGCATCTCCAGCACGGCCTGGTTGGCGCCGCCGTGCAGCGGGCCGAACAGGGCGTTGATGCCGGCCGAGATGCTGGCGAACATGTTCGCCTGCGACGAGCCGACCAGGCGCACGGTCGACGTGGAGCAGTTCTGCTCGTGGTCGGCGTGCAGGATGAAGAGCTGGTCGAGCGCCTTGGTGAGGATCGGGTCGACCTTGTAGGGCTCGGCCGGGAAGCCGAAGGTCATCCGCAGGAAGTTCTCCACCAGGCCCAGCGAGTTGTCCGGGTAGAGGAACGGCTGGCCGACCGACTTCTTGTAGGCGTAGGCCGCGATGGTGGGCAGCTTGGCCAGCAGGCGGATGGTCGACATCTCGACCTGCGGGTCGTCGAACGGGTTCAGGCTGTCCTGGTAGAAGGTCGACAGCGCGGACACCGCCGAGGACAGGACCGGCATCGGGTGCGCGTCACGCGGGAAGCCGTCGAAGAACCGTTTGAGGTCCTCGTGCAGCAGCGTGTGACGGCGGATCTTGTCGGTGAAGTCGTCCAGCTCCGCCTGGGTCGGCAGCTCGCCGTAGATGAGCAGGTAGCTGACCTCGACGAAGGTCGAGCTCTCGGCCAACTGCTCGATCGGGTAGCCGCGGTACCGCAGAATTCCGGCGTCACCGTCGATGTAGGTGATGGCGGAGGAGCAGGACGCGGTGTTGACGAAACCCGGGTCCAGCGTCACCATGCCGGTCTTCGCCAGCAGCTTGCCGAGATCGATTCCAGGCGCGCCGTCGGTGGCCGGCGTTACGGACATCTCGTGCTCGCCGCCCTCGTGGCGCAGCGCGACGGTACGGTCAGCGGGCGTCGCGTCGGGCATTCGGGTCCCTCTCACGCTCGGACGGGACGATGCTGAAGCTCCGACCGGTCAGCGCGTCGTGCCGACGCCGGCTGACGGGTCACATGAGCGCTCGCCGGTCGGGTTGACCGCACCGCAGCACCGCCCCGTTGGGGTCCTGTCAGCCCCTCACGCTAGTCCGCCGAACCGACGTTGCGCAGCAGCCGTGTTAGCTGGTGAGGGCACTTGGGACAGGTATCACACGCCGAGGGGGCAACCGGCTGCGATCCGCATCAGACCGACCACGGTGGATACCTCCTCCCCCCTCCTGGGCTGTTCGTCACCTCCCCCGGACGCGGGCGACGACGTGCTCGCCTCCGCGTGGTGGACCGTCATTCCCGCAGCTCAGCGGCGAAGGGCGGCTCCGCCCCGGAACGGGAGCAGGTCACGGCGGCGGCCTGGGCCACGAACGTGAGCGCGGCCCGCCACGCCTCGACGCCCATGCCCCGCACGGCCTCCGCCGACAACGCGTCGTGATCGGACAGCCACGCCAGGAGCGCGCCGTGCACCGTGTCACCCGCGCCGATCGTGTCGACCACCGTCACCCGACGCGCCGGGACCTCGACCAGCTCGCCAGCGCCGGTGAGCACCGCGAGGCCGGACGCGCCCCTGGTCAGAAGCACCGCGGCCGGCCCGAGGCCATGCCACTCCCGCGCGGCGTCCAGCGGGTCGGCCCCGTCGGCCAGCCAGCGGGCGTCCTCCTCGGACAGTTTGAGCAGGCCCACGTCGGGCAGCCAGGACCGGAACCGGGCGCGGTAGGCGTCGGCGTCCGGCACCAGCGCCGGCCGCACGTTGGGATCGAGGGAGACCAGCCGACCGGCGGCGGACTCCCGACGCAGCACCGCCTCGTACGCGCTGGCCCCGGGTTCGAGGACCAGGGACAACGTGCCCAGGGAGACCGCCCGCACGTCGTCGGGCAACGGCCCGGGGTCGGCGACCAGCCGGTCCGCCGTGCCCTCGACGTGGAACGAGTACCGCGCCGAGCCGTCCTCGGCCAGGCCCACCACGGCCAACGTCGTCGGCTCCGCGCCTCGCTGGACCAGTGAGGTGTCCACATCGGACAGGCGGAGCCGGTCGAGCAACGCCTCGCCGAAGGCGTCGGTGGAGATCCGGGAGAGGAACCGGGTCGGCACGCCGAGCCGGCCGAGCGCGACGGCCACGTTGAACGGGCCACCGCCCATCAGGGGCGTCATCGGGGACAGCGCGCCGGGCGCGGCCCCGGGACCCGGGACCAGGTCCACCAGCGCCTCGCCACCCACCACGATCCACCCCGGACCCACCGCACCCATTGCCCCGCCCCGTGTACCCAGACGGCCGATTTCCCCGACCGGTGACGTGCCGTATGGGTACACAGGGCCCGGCCGGAGTGTCTAGTCCTCGTCGTCGCCCACTTCACCAGCGGCGACCCGCGCCGCCTTCTCGTCAACGGCCCTGAGCAGCTCGGGCCACCGCTCCCGCAGCTCCTGGAACGCCTCGGCGGTGAACGACAGCACGAAGTCGTGCCCGCCCGAGAACATGCCGCGCGACCCGAACGTCAGCTCGACGAACCCCTCCTTCGTCACGAGCTGCCGCATCTTGAACCCCTCGGTGATGTCCACGTACACGCCCGCCTCCACGGGCCTCCCACCGACCACGACGCCTCCCTGCATCCGCTCGCCCGCCATCGGGAACAATGCGTGAGCGCCCGATCGCGGGGCGTTATCCTTACGCAAGGGAAGCTATCCCTTGCGCAAGGTTTCGTCATTGCCCCCATCGAGTGATCATCAACTGATCGAGGAGACCGCCATGGTTCTGGGACGACAGACCGTGGAGCGCCGTCAGCTCGGGCTCGCGCTGCGCCGACTGCGCTCCCGAACCGGGGCGTCCCAGCAGGACGCGGGCAACGCGATCGGCCGGACGGGCGCGCGGATCAGCCAGGTCGAGACCGGAACCGGCACCCTCAGCGTCGAGGAGCTGGGCAAGCTGCTCGACTTCTACGGAGTCAACGGCGACGAACGCGCCACCCTGCTGGCCCTGGGCGCCGAGGCCCGCAAACGCCGCCGCCAGCCCTGGCAGGTCTACACCGACGTCCTCCCCGACGCCTTCCAACGACTGGCCGATCTGGAAGAGGACGCCACAGCCATCAGCGCCTACGAGGCCGGCATCATCCCCGGCTTGGTGCAGTCTCCGGACTATATTCGCGCCATCATCAGTGTTGGCAACGGACTCTGGTGGCAAACATCGGACGACGAAACGGAACGACGCATCAAGTTCCGCCTCCAACGCCAACGACGAGTATTCGAGACAGGACAGTCAAAGCGCGTGCACGTGATTTTCACAGAAGACGCGCTGGACAACGTCGTTGGAAGCACTTCTGTGATGCGAGGTCAGGCCGCGCACCTGATTCAACTCACCGAAGATCTGCCGGACCTGCTCGTCCAGGTCATACCGTCGAAGGCTGCCGGGAACCCCGCGCTGGGAGGCGGGATGATCTTGTTGGACTTCGACGGTGCCCCAACGATCGGTTTCATCGCCAGCCTCTACGGGCCGAACACCTACTACGGAGAGCCTGAGGACATCGCGCCCATGACACGAGTGTTCCAGCACCTCTCCAAGCTGGCGCTGTCAACTGACGAGAGCAAGTTGCTATTCAGCAAGAAGATGAAGGAGCATTGAGAGTGCGTGACAGTGGATGGTTCAAGAGCAGCTACAGCGCCACGGCGAGCAACGGGTGCGTCGAGGTACGGATGACGGACGACGCGGTCGGGGTCCGAGACTCCAAGAATCCGACCGGACCAGCGCTGTCCTTCTCCCACCGTGAGTGGTCGGCCTTCGTTCGAGGCGTCAAGAACGGATGAGGAGTGCTGGCCTTGCGCCGTCGCCGCGCGCAAGGCCAGGCCCCCGTTCGACACGAGGGCGACGATGACCATCTCCCAGCCCTCTTCGTGAGAGCCTGCCCCGGCGGGGCGTCGCCTGGGACGTAACCGTCCCTCGGCTACTCTTCGCGATCATCTGATCACGCTGTTGTGGGGGTAGGGGGCGCACGATCGTGACCTTGGTCGAGATGGACTACGTGGAGCTGGGTGTGGCGTGGCAGGCGTCGAACCTGCCCGAGCTTCCCCCGCTGTTCACCTGGCGTAACCACAGCTCCCTACCCGCCGACCCGGAACGCGCGCTGGAGGAGGCCGAAGATCGCCTGCGGGCGCGGGGCCTCATCCGCACCGGCAGCGTCCTCGACGAGGAGCTGCACGCCATCCTGGAGGTCTTCACCGCCGGATCGGCCGAGGTGGATCTCCGGTTCGCGCCGGCGCCCGGGACCGAGGTCCGCGCCTGCGCCGCCGCGCGGGGCGACTTCGCCGCCCGCGCGATCCTCCAGGACGACTACGTCCGACTGGAGACGATCCCCGCGTACTCGACCATCGACGCGCTGGTCGGCGTGCTGCCGGCCGTTCCCCGCCCGTCCGCGCCGGTGACCAGCATCCCGGAGGCGGACTTCGACGCCGCCGTGGCCGAGGCCGGTGAGAACGCCTCCGACGCCGCGGTCCTGAGCGGTCTGCGTTCGCGGGGCATCTCCTCCGACGACGCCCGAACCGTGGTTCGACTCCTGGGCGGAGAACGCCGCCTCTACGGCAAGTTCGGCGCCGCCGCCCGTGACCACCTCGGGCGACGCCACCGGAACACGCAGTTCACCCGGGTGCTCGACTCCGCCGAGGGCCGCAGCGCCCTCTACCGCAGGGGTGGCTACCTGGTGATCGCTCCCGCCGACCACGCGCTCCTCACCAGGGTGGTCCGGGAACTCCTCGACGAGACCATCCGGATGGCGTGAGCAGACACCGATCTCCCTCGTTCTTGATCCCTCAACTGATCACTTTGTGCACCATGAGCAGCGCATCACCGGACAGTGCTCGCCGGGGAGGAGCGACCACCCATGCCTGACAACAACCCAACCACCAACGGCCAGACAGACCTGCTGACCTCCATGATGGCCACCCTCCGAACCTGGGTGAACGACGGCTCCGGCGGCGTCCACCAAGCCTCCTTCACCGTCGACCCCGACCAACTCCCCACCCTCCGCGCCGGCCTCGAAGCTGCCCGCGACAAACTCCTTGATATGCGCCAAGACGCTGACTTCCTCCAGTCCATTCCGGCGCCAGGAAACGAGGAGGTCAGCAGGCGCGCCGTTGAGAACCTCACCGAACGGGCAAAGGACACCGAAGGGGGACTATCCAGGGCAATCAACGATGGGATTGACCGGCTTCAAGACATTATCGACCAGATCGACGCCATGTCCGCAACTTACCGACGGGCCGACGATAACTCCCGGATGTGAACGTGACCCACATGCGACGCTTCTCGCCCTCGATCCTTTGCCTGGCCGCAGCAGCAATGGTGATGGCAGGCTGCACCAGCACAACACCGGGTCAGGCATCCACCTCCACCGGTAGCCAGAGCAGCGCGGCGACCGGCAACGGCGCGCCCAAGGTGACCAACCCGAAGAACCTCAAGGCCATCGCCGACCCCTGCCAACTCCTCACACCCCAACAACTTCAGGAAATCGGAGCCAGTGAGTCGCGCCCCGGAAAGTCCCCCTGGGGCGAGGAGTCTTGCACCTGGCGCAACGACAACCTGAATTTGGCCATCGCGCCAGACACCACCCAGAACCAAGGTCTGTCCATCCTCTACGCCAACAAAAAGAGCGATTCAGAGGAAACAACAGTCAACGGACACCCAAGCCTTCGGTATAACAAAGAAGGCAGGTCGTGCGCTCTCGGAGTTGGCGTATCCGACACCCAGACATTCTCCATCAGCATGACCGTGCTCCGGGACGTCAAGCCGGAGTACAAGGACCGGTGCGCGTTCGCCGAGAAGGTAGCCGGCATGGTCCTGTCCAACCTGCCACCAGCAAGCTAATGAAACCGAAACCAATGCGGCGAACCATGATTGCCCCTCTAGTGGCAGCCGGACTCGGGCTCGCAGCCTGCACCAGCACAACACCCGGCCTAGCCTCCACCTCCACCGACAGCCAGAGCAGCACGCCAAACAACGAAGGCGCACCAAAGGTAACCAACCCGAAGAACCTCAAGGCCATCGCCGACCCCTGCCAACTCCTCACACCCCAACAACTCCAAGAACTCGGCGCCAGCGGCCAGCGTTCGGAGAAATCCAAGTGGGGCGAAGCAGCCTGCACCTGGCGAAATGACAACCTGAGCATTCATCTGGCGCCGGACACCACACAGGGCAAAGGCCTGTCCACCGTCTACGCCAACCGCAACGCCAGCTCCCAGGAAATCACTGTTGGCGGACATCCCGGAATGCGCACGACCAAGGAAAGCCTGACTTGTAGCATCTACGTAGGAGTCTCCGACACCCAGGTTTTCTTGACTAACGTAATCGTCTTCAAGGATGTCAAGCCGGAGTACAAGGACCGGTGCGCGTTCGCCGAGAAGGTCGCCGGCATGGTCCTGACCAACCTGCCACCAGCAAACTGACGAAACCAAAACCAATGCGGCGAACCATGATTGTCCCTCTAGTGGCAGCCGGACTGGGGCTCGCAGCCTGCACCAGCACAACACCCGGCCTAGCCTCCACCTCCACCTCCACCGGCAGCCAGAGCAGCGCGGCGACCAGCACGGCAGCGACCGGCGACGGCGCACCGAAGGTGGCCACCCCGAAGAACCTCAAGGCCATCGCCGACCCCTGCCAACTCCTCACACCCCAACAAATTCAAGAGATTGGCGCTGGGGAACCACGCCAAGAAAAGTCACAGTGGGGAGAGGCGAAGTGCTCCTGGCACAATGACAACCTGGTGGTATCTCTGGCACCTGACACGACACAGGGCAAGGGCCTGTCTACCGTCTACGCAAATCGCGACAGCCTCTCGAATTCAGAAGAAACCACCGTTGGCGGCTACCCCGGGCTCCGCACCGGAAAGATCAGCATGGCATGCAGTGTCTACGTCGGGGTCTCCGACAACCAGGTATTCCTTGGTACTGTGACCGTACGTCGGGACGCCAAGCCGGAGTACAAGGACCGGTGCGCGTTCGCCGAGAAGGTCGCCGGCATGGTCCTGTCCAACCTGCCACCGGCAAGCTGATGGGACCAGATCACCGATGCGACGAACAGTGATTATTCCTGTAGCAGTGGCCGGACTGGGGCTCGCAGCTTGCACCAGCACAACGCCCGGCCTAGCCTCCACCTCCACCGGAAGCCAGAGCAGCGCGGCGACCAGCAACGGCGCACCCAAGGTGACCAGCCCGAAGAACCTCAAGGCCATCGCCGACCCATGCCAACTCCTCACACCCCAACAACT
>NZ_JAMTCP010000072.1 GCF_024171885.1 Streptoalloteichus tenebrarius
CCACGAAGGCCGAGGGCAACGTGCCGGTCGGGGCGGTCACGAGCTGGACGGCGATCGTCTCGTCGGTCGTCAACACGATGGGGGAGAAGACCGGCTCCTGATGTCGGGGATCAGGGGCCCTGGCCCGCACGCTCTCGGGGGGCGTGCGGGCCACTCCCGTTCCACGGTTCAGGACGGGCCCGGGACGACGCTCCTGCCGGGGCGACGTGTTCGTCAGACCTGGTGTTCGCCAGACCTGGTGTTCGCCAGACCTGGTGTTCGCCAGACCTGGTGTTCGCCAGACCTGGTGTTCGCCAGACCTGGTGTTCCTCGGGCTCAGTGCTCGCCAGACCGTGTTCGCAGACCCGATGGCCGCCAGCACGGGCGCGGGACGGGGCCGTCGGCCACCTCGCCCAGGCCCTCGACGAGGACCGGCCACGCCGGGGCGCGGCACACCACCTACCTCCAACCGTGCCCCGTCAATTCCTCGAAAGGGGAATTGGTCGCGAAGAATGGTCGTGGCTGAGTAATGGCGAATACCCGACTCGGCTGAATGGCTCGCACCCGCCCTCACCATCACCCCATTGGCGGTTTCCCGGCTTCTTCGTCCGCTCGGGTGATCCACGAGGCCGAAAAACGTCAGACCTCCGTGCGATGTTTGAAGTGGGGGTCCCCCTAGCTACAGGGCAGTAGGCGCGCGTCACGCGAGAGCACCGACGTCCCTGAAGAGTGATCAAGGGCCTTCTCGGGACAGCAGGGCTGGGGCGCGCACGAGGCGAGCACCTCTCAAGGGAGCCCTGTGTGGACCTCCCGTACCTGAGCCTCATCCTCGACATACGGCCTGGTCACGGCCAGTGCGTCTCATCCAGCCCCATCCCCCAGCCGGCGCACCCCGCGACGACCTGGTGACCTCGATCCGGCTGCCGCTGGTCAGCGCCCAGCCCGCGCGCCGCCGCGACGACCGGGATCAGTCGTCCGCCGTCTCCCCCGCGTTGTCGCGGAGGAACCGCAGCGCGGCGCCCAGGTGGGGCACGACCACGGCGCGCAGGTCAGGGGGCAGCGGACCCGAGTCGGGAGGCACCAGCGCCCGCGTGTAGCCGAGCCGGACCGCCTCGGCGAGACGTCGTCCCGCGCCCGCGACCCGGCGGACCTCGCCGGCGAGGCCGACCTCGCCCAGCGCGACCACGTCGGGTGGCAGCGGCAGGTCCCGCGCGGCCGAGGCGACCGCCAGGGCCACCGCCAGGTCGGCCGCCGGCTCCACCACCCGCATGCCGCCGACGGTGGCCGTGAAGACGTCGGCGTCGCCGAGCCGGACCCGGCCGCGCCGCTCCAGCACCGCCAGGACCATGGCCACCCTGGCCGAGTCGAGGCCGCTCACCGCGCGGCGCGGCGTGGCCAGTCCCGAGCCGGCGACCAGGGCCTGGACCTCGGCGAGCAGCGGCCGCTTCCCCTCGACCACGACGGTCACGGCGGTGCCGGGCACCCCGGTGTCCCTGCGGGTGAGGAAGAGCCCGGACGGGTCGGGGACGCCGATGATGCCGTCGTCGCGGAGTTCGAAGCAGCCCACCTCGTCGGCCGGGCCGAACCGGTTCTTCACCCCCCGCACCAGCCGCAGCGTGGAGTGCCGGTCGCCCTCGAAGTGCAGCACCACGTCCACCAGGTGCTCCAGGACGCGGGGTCCGGCGACGGAGCCGTCCTTCGTGACGTGCCCCACCAGCACGACGGGCAGCCCGCGCTCCTTGGCCAACGCCACCAGCGCGGTCGTCACGGCCCTGACCTGGGTGACGCCGCCGGGCGTGCCCTCCGCGTAGGGGGACTGCATCGTCTGCACGGAGTCGACCACCAGCAGACCGGGCCGGACGGCGTCGACGTGCCCCAACAGCGCGCCGAGGTCGCTCTCCGCGGCCAGGTAGAGCGCGTCGTGCAGCGCGCCGGTCCGCTCCGCCCTGAGCCGGACCTGGCCCGCCGACTCCTCGCCGGTGACGTACAGGGCCGGGGAGTCGTCGTGGGCCGCCCAGCGGTGGGTCACCTCCAGCAGGAGCGTGGACTTGCCCACACCCGGCTCGCCGGCGAGCAGCACCACCGCGCCGGGCACCAGGCCGCCGCCGAGCACCCGGTCCAGCTCGGGGACGCCGGTGGGGCGGGCGCGGGCCGTCTCGACGTCGACCTGCGCGATGGGGCGGGCGGGAGTGGCGGGCGCGCCCGCCGCGACCAGGGCGCGCCCGGTCCGGGTCGGCGCGGCCAGCTCCTCGATGCTGCCCCACGCCTGGCACTCCGGGCAGCGGCCCAGCCACTTGGCCACCTCGTGGCCGCACTCGGCGCAGCGGTAGGCGGGGCGGGCGGCCCTGGCGTTCTTCGGCGGCACGGGAGTGACGTTAGGCGGTGCCGCCGACATGCTCGGGCCGGGTGGCCCGGCACGTCGGTGGCCAGGACGCCCGCCCCCGGCGCGCCCAGTTCGCAGGGAACCCCGCCCGACATGCGGAAAGGCGCTTCCCACCATGCGGGTGGGAAGCGCCTTCCGACGTGGTTCGGCGTGGTGCGGGGCCGTCAGTGGCCGCCGCCGTGCCCGGAGCCGTGGCCGGGCGCGGGCTGGCCGGAGTGGTCGACGTCACCGGTGCGCGGCGCGCTGGGGGCGCCGATGGGCAGCTCCAGCGTCAGCTCGCCCGCGTTCTGGAACAGGAACGTCACCTTGATCGTCTGGCCGGGGGCCACCTCGCGCTTGAGGCCGGTCAGGGTGATCTTCACCTTGCCGGGCTCGCTCTTGCCGGTCGGGGCCGCGGCGCCCGTGCCGGTGGGCGCGCCGGTCGTCCCGCCGGTCGGCGTGCCCGTCGCGGCGCCGGTGGGGGTGCCGGTGGGGGTGCCGGTGGTCGGCTGGCCGGTGCCGGTCGGCCCGGAGGGCGCGGACGTCGTCGGCGCGCCCGTCGTCGCCTTCGGGCTGCTCTCCGTCGCCTCGTGGCCGTCGCGGAGCTCGGTCACCAGCGCGAAGTGGCCGGGCAGGTCCGCGGTGCCCTCGACCCGGCCGCCGGCGGCGTCGGGGCTGGTGACCGACACGAGCTTGTCGGGGTTGTCCCCGGTGTTGGTGATCTGCACGATCAGCGGGGCGTCCGAGCCCTCGGGGTAGACGCCCCTGCCGGCCGGGTAGGCGAGCTGGGCCCCTCGGACGGCGATCGCGCCCTGCTGGCCCCCGGCGCCGTTGACCGCGGCGACCTGGGTGTCGGTCTGGGTGATCTGACCGGAACTGCACCCGGCCAGGGCGAGGGCGACGCCCAACCCCAACGCGACGGGGACGAGGCGCAGGCGGTTGGCCTTGGGCCGCTGCTGCGCCGCGTCAACCTGAAGCTCGCCTCCGGCGACGTTGCGGCTCACGATGCAGGTCCTTCCTGGAGCACGGGTGACCTCGGCCGTCGCGCACGGCCAGCGGGAAGCCTAGCCCGGGGCCGACCGGGCGGCGCACCCGACCATGTTCACCGATCGTGTGATCACTGTCCATTGTGGAGGAAATAGCGATCTCTCCGGGTGGCCATGGCATGCGAACGGGTCGTTTGTCAACCCCTCGTTGCCCCGTTGACCTGCGGTTACGCATCGTTAGACAGGCGAACGGGGATTGCGGGACGTGTTAGGATGGCATCAGCGAAAGGGGCAGAGGACACATGGTTTTCAAGGTCGGAGAGACCGTCGTCTACCCGCACCACGGTGCCGCTCTCATCGAAGCAATCGAGACCCGAGTGATCAAGGGCGAGGAGAAGAAGTACCTCGTCCTGAAGGTCGCGCAGGGCGACCTCACGGTCCGAGTCCCCGCCGACAACGCCGAGATCGTCGGCGTGCGGGACGTGGTGGGCCAGGAGGGCCTGAACCGGGTCTTCGAGGTGCTGCGCGCTCCGCACACCGAGGAGCCGACCAACTGGTCCCGGCGGTACAAGGCCAACCTGGAGAAGCTCGCCTCCGGCGACGTCAACAAGGTGGCCGAGGTGGTGCGTGACCTGTGGCGGCGGGAGAAGGACCGGGGCCTTTCCGCGGGTGAGAAGCGCATGCTGGCCAAGGCGCGCCAGATCCTGGTGAGCGAGCTCGCGCTGGCCGAGGGCACCGACGAGGACAAGGCCGAGACGCTGCTCGACGAGGTGCTGGCCACCGCCTCCTGACGTTCCGCGGGGCGCGCCGGCCTGACCGGAGCCCCCGCGTGTCATGGGCGTGTCCGGGGTGATCCATGATTCACCCCGGACACGCCCATGTTCGTCTTCCGCCCGTTCCGGGCGGTTCCCCGCGCAGGAGCTGAGCCGTGGTGACCGTCGTCGCTCTCGTCCCCGCCGCCGGACGGGGTGAACGGCTGGGCGCCGGGCGGCCGAAGGCGCTGGTCCCCGTGCGCGGCGAGCCGCTCCTGACCCATGCCGTGCGCGGTCTGCTCTCCTCCGGCTCCGTCGACCACGTCGTGGTCGCCGCTCCGCCGGCCGAGGTGGAGGGCGTGGCCGACCTGCTCCGTCCCCTCGGTCCGGCCGTGCACGTGGTCGCGGGCGGCGCGGAGCGCACCGACTCGGTGGCCCTCGCGCTCGACGCCGCGCTGGGCGTCGCCCCGGACGCCGGGATCGTCCTGGTGCACGACGCCGCCCGCGCCTTCACCCCGCCCTCGGTGGTGCGCGAGGTCGTCGACGCCGTGGCGCGTGGCGCCTCGGCCGTCGTGCCGGTGCTGCCGGTGGCCGACACCGTGAAGCAGGTCGACGCCGACGGGCGCGTCGTCGGGACGCCCGACCGGTCGGCGCTGCGGGCCGTGCAGACGCCGCAGGGCTTCACCGTCGACCTGTTGCGGCGCGCGCACGCCGCCGCGGAGGGCGCGGCCACCGACGACGCGGGCCTGGTGGAGCGGCTCGGGGAGCCCGTGGCGACCGTGCCGGGGCACCCGCACGCCATGAAGATCACAACGCCGTTCGACCTCGCGGTGGCCGAGGCCGTGCTGGCCGGGCCGGCCGCGCCGGGCCGGGAGGAGGGGCGATGAGCGAGACGCTGGTTCCCCGGGTCGGGGTGGGCACCGACGTGCACCCCGTCGAGCCGGGCCGGGAGTGCTGGATGGCCGGACTGCTCTGGGAGGGCGTGGACGGCTGCGCCGGGCACTCCGACGGTGACGTGGTCGCGCACGCGTTGTGCGACGCGCTGCTGTCCGCCGCCGGGCTCGGGGACCTGGGCGCGGTGTTCGGCACCGGCGATCCCCGGTGGTCGGGGGCCCACGGCGTCGAGCTGCTCGCCGAGGTGCGCCGGCGGGTGACCGAGGCCGGGTTCCGGCTGGGCAACGCCGCGGTGCAGGTCATTGGCAACGCGCCCCGGGTGGGCCGGCGCAGGGCCGAGGCGCAGGCGGTGCTGTCCGAGGCCGCCGGCGGGCCGGTCGCGGTGTCGGGGACCACCACCGACGGGCTGGGCCTCACCGGCAGGGGCGAGGGCGTCGCCGCCGTCGCCACCGCGTTGCTGCTCCCGGTCGGCTGATTCGCCGCCCGCCCGCTGTCGTCTCCCGGGAGGGGTCCCTACCCTGCCCGCATGTCGATCGTGCTCGGGGACGTCGGTGGCGCCGAAGGGGAGCACGGCAGGCCGGGCCGCCCGACGTCGCCCGGGCCGGCGCGGCGCCGCCGAGCCGTTCCGCTCGCCCCCCGCGGGGTCGCGGACGCCGAGCGGGAGTGAGTGCCCATGGCCTGTGTGTTCTGCGGGATCGCCGACGGGCGGGAGCCCGCGTGGGTGGTGTGGCGGGACGAGGCGCACGTCGCCTTCCTCGACCGGAGCCCGCTGGACGAGGGCCACGTCCTCGTGGTGCCCCGCCGGCACGCCGTGACCCTGCTCGACCTGGCTCCTGACGAGGCGGCGGCGCTGGGCGCGGTGAGCCACCAGGTGGCGCGGCTCCTGCACGAGCGGCTGCACCCGCACGGCCTGAAGGTCCAGCAGTGCAACGGCCGCGCCGCCGGCCAGGTGGTGATGCACCTGCACGTCCACCTCATCCCGCGCTGGGCGGCCCGGCGTTCGCCGATGGGCCGGCGCTGGACCGGTCGGCGCGCTCCCGAGGGGGTTCTCGCCGACGTGCACGCCCGCCTGACCGGGGCGTGAGCCCACGCGCGGGCGCTGTGGTCTCAACCACGCGGGGAGGGGATGTCCGCCGTTCGGTCGATAGCGTGACCGCGTGACGATCCGCGGGGTGCTCTTCGACTTCTCCGGCACGCTCTACCGGCTGGAGAACGACGGTCCCTGGCTCGCCGACCTCGTCGACGAGCCGGAGGACCTGGGCGGGGAGCGGGAGGCCGAGCTGGTCCGACGCCTCACCGCCCCGACCGGCCCCCTCGACGGCCTGCCCGACCACCTCCAGGAGGCGTGGGCGCGTCGGGACCTGGACCCGAGGGTGCACCGCGAGGTCCACATCGCGGTGTTCCAGCGGATGGGGCTGGCCGAGGCGACCTCCGCGCGGTTCTACGAGCGGTTGTGCGACCCGGCCCTGTGGCGGCCCTACCCGGACACCGCCGAGGCCCTGCGCCACCTCAGGGAGACCGGGGTGCGGGTGGCCGTGGTCAGCAACATCGCGTGGGACATCCGGGCCGTGCTGCGCCGGCACGGGGTGCTCGACCTGGTCGACGAGGTCGTCATGTCCTACGTCGAGGGGCGCATCAAGCCCGACCCCGAGCTGTTCCGGCTGGCCTGCGACCGGCTCGGCGTCGACCCGGCGGAGTCGCTGATGGTGGGCGACAGCGAGGAGGCCGACGGCGGCGCCGCCGAGGTCGGCTGCCGGGTGTCGATCGTCGACCCGCTGCCCACCGCGGAGCGCCCGTCCGCCCTGCTGGACGTGCTCGCCGCGCACGGCCTGCGCTGAGCGCGGTGTTGACACGGGTGCGGCCCGCGCGCTAAGCCCGGCCCCGTACCATCGCGGGGGTGAGCCTGCGCCTTTACGACACCGCCACGAGGAGCATGCGGGAGTTCGTCCCGTTGCGGAGCGGAACGGTGTCGATCTACCTGTGTGGCGCCACCGTGCAGGGCATGCCCCACATCGGGCACGTGCGCAGCGCGCTCAACTTCGACGTGCTGCGACGCTGGCTGCGGCACGGGGGTGACGAGGTCGTCCTCGTCCGCAACGTGACCGACATCGACGACAAGATCCTCACCAAGGCCGCGGCGGCCGGCCGGCCGTGGTGGGAGTGGGCGGCCGTGCACGAGCGCGCCTTCCTGGCCTCGTACGAGACGCTGGGCTGCCTGCCGGCCTCGATCGAGCCCAGGGCGACCGGGCACGTCACCCAGATGGTTGACCTGATGCGGCGGCTGGTGGACAGGGGCCACGCCTACGCGGCCGGCGGGGACGTGTACTTCTCGGTCGCCAGCTTCCCGGAGTACGGCGCGTTGTCCGGACAGCGCCTGGACGAGGTCCAGCAGGGCGAGACCGCCGCCATTGGCAAGCGCGACCCCAGGGACTTCACGCTGTGGAAGGCGGCCAAGCCGGGGGAGCCGGCCTGGCCGACCCCGTGGGGGCCGGGCCGACCCGGCTGGCACCTGGAGTGCTCTGCGATGGCCACCGCCTACCTCGGGGCCGAGTTCGACATCCACGGCGGCGGCTTGGACCTGGTCTTCCCGCACCACGAGAACGAGCAGGCGCAGTCCAGGGCGGCCGGCGACGGGTTCGCCCGCTACTGGGTGCACAACGCCTGGGTGACCATGGGCGGCGAGAAGATGGCCAAGTCGCTGGGCAACGTCGTCTCGATCCCGGCGATGCTGGAGCGGGTGCGGGCCCAGGAGCTGCGGTACTACCTGGTGTCGGCGCACCACCGCTCGACCATCGAGTACTCCGAGACCGCGCTGGGCGAGGCGGTGTCCGCCTACCGGCGGATCGAGTCCTTCCTGCGGCGCGTGGTGGAGCGGGTCGGCGTGCCCCGGCCCGGTGACCTGTCCGCCGAGTTCGCCGCCGCCATGGACGACGACCTCGGCACGCCCGGCGCGTTGGCCGCCGTGCACAACACCGTGCGCGAGGGCAACACCGCGCTGGACGAGTGCGACAGGGAGACCGCCCTGACCCTGGCCGGCTCGGTCAGGGCGATGATGGACGTGCTCGGCCTCGACCCGTTGGCGCCGAAGTGGGCGGAGTCGTCGGCTGTGGACGACTCGCCGCGACGCGCCCTCGGGGCGCTGGTCGAGGAGATGCTGGAGGAGCGGCAGCGCGCCCGGAAGGACCGGGACTACGCGGCGGCCGACGCCATCCGCAACCGCCTGCTGGCAGCGGGCATTGCCGTCGAGGACACCCCCGACGGTCCGATGTGGACGATCAAGGAAGCCTGATGCCCGGTAACTCCAAGCGCAGGGGCGCGATGCGCAAGCCCGGCACCAAGAAGGGCGCCGTCGTCGGCTCCGGCGGGCAGCGGCGACGCGGGCTGCGCGGCAAGGGCCCGACCCCGCCGGCCGAGATGCGGCCGGGGCACCCCGCCCAGCGCAGGGCGGCGGCGGCCGAGAAGAAGGCGCAGATCCAGGAGAAGCGGCGCAAGGCCGAGGCCGAGGCGCCGGACTACGTCGCCGGTCGGAACCCGGTCGTGGAGTGCCTGCGGGCCGGTGTGCCGGCCACCGGCCTCTACGTGGCGACGGGGATCGACATCGACGACCGCGTCAACGACGCGGTGCGTCACGCGGCGGACCGGGGGATCTCGATCCTGGAGGTCTCCCGGCACGAGCTCGACCGGCTCACCGGCGGCGCCGTGCACCAGGGCGTGGCGTTGCAGGTGCCCCCGTTCGAGTACGCGCACCCCGACGACCTGCTCGACGCCGCGGTCGGCTCCGGCGAGCCACCGCTGCTGGTGGCGCTGGACGGGGTCACCGACCCCCGCAACCTGGGCGCCGTGGTGCGCTCGGCGGCGGCGTTCGGCGCCCACGGCGTCACGGTGCCGCAGCGCAGGAGCGCCGGGATGACGGCCGTGGCCTGGCGCACCAGCGCCGGCACCGCGGCCAAGCTGCCGGTCGCCAGGGCGACCAACCTCACCCGCACCCTCAAGGACTGGGCGGCCAAGGGCGTGATGATCGTCGGCCTGGACGCCGACTCCACCGCCACCGTCGACGACCTGGACCTGGCCACCGGGCCGCTGGCGGTCGTCGTGGGCTCGGAGGGGCGCGGCCTGTCCCGGCTCGTGCGCGAGACCTGCGACCTGGTGATCTCCATCCCCATGGCTCCCGGCGTGGAGTCGCTCAACGCCTCGGTGGCCGCCGGGGTCGTGCTGGCCGAGGTCGCCCGACGGCGACGCGCGGCCGGACGCGTCTGAGACCGGTCCGGCTCAGGACGTGGCGCCGCCCCCGGGTCTCCCGGGGGCGGCGCTTTCGTCCGAAGCGGGGCCGGCGGCATCACCCGCTCGGTTAGGCTCCCCCGGGGTTCCTGATCGTGAGGCCAGTCGATGTCGTTCGCCAGTCCACTGTTCCTGTGGTTCTTCATGCCGGCGGTGCTCGTCGCGGTGCTCGCCGCGCCCCGAAGCTGGCGGAACGGCGTCGTCGCCGTCGCGAGCCTGCTGTTCTACGCCACCGGCGCCGGCGGGACCACGCTGCTGCTGCTCGCGTGCATGGTGGTCAACTACCTGGCCGGCCCGGCGCTGGAGCCCGACGAGTGGGACGTCAACGGCCACGCGCGGAAGCGGAAGCTGCTGGTCGGCGTGGTCGCGTTCGACCTCGCCGTGCTCGCCGTGTGGAAGTACGCGGGGTTCGCGACCGAGCAGCTCGACACGATCGCGGGCTGGCTCGGCGGTGACTTCCCTGTCGTGCACCTGGCGCTGCCGATCGGGATCTCGTTCTACACGTTCCACCACATCTCCTACGTGGTGGACATCTACCGGGGGGAACGCGCCGCGCTGCGGAACCCGGTCTCGTTCATCACCTACATCGCGATGTTCCCGCAGCTCGTGGCCGGGCCCATCGTGCGGTGGCGGGAGATCGCCGACCAGCTCCCGCAGGAGCGCACGCACCGGCTCGACGACATCGCCTCCGGCTTCCCCCGGTTCGCCTTCGGCCTGACCAAGAAGGTCGTCGTCGCCGACTCGCTCGCCCCGGTGGTGCAGGCCTGCTACGCCACTCCCGCCGACCAGATGACCGCCGCCGTGGCGTGGCTTGGCGCGCTCGCCTACACGCTCCAGCTCTACTTCGACTTCTCCGGCTACTCGGACATGGCGATCGGGCTCGGGCGGATGCTCGGGTTCCGCCTGCCGGAGAACTTCGCCCGGCCGTACTCGTCGGTGACCGTCACCGAGTTCTGGCGCCGTTGGCACATGTCGCTGTCCCGGTGGTTCCGCGACTACGTGTACATCCCGCTGGGCGGCAACCGGGGCGGTGTCGTGAAGACCTACCGCAACCTGGCGATCGTGTTCGTGCTGACCGGCTTCTGGCACGGCGCGAACTGGACGTTCCTGGTGTGGGGTGTCTTCCACGGCGCGCTGCTCGTGGTGGAACGGGCCTTCGGCTGGTCGTCCGCGCCGGCCGGGGCCGTGGCCCGCGTCGCCCGGCGCGCCCTCACGATGCTGCTGGTCGTCGTGGGGTGGGTGTTCTTCCGCGCGCCGGACATGGGCACCGCCTTCACGGTGCTCTCGCACATGTTCGTCCCCGACCTCGGCGGCCTGACCGACGTGGTCGACTCGGCGCTGACCAACCAGCGCGCGCTGATCCTGCTGGTCGCGGCGGCCGCCCTGCTCCTGCCCGCGCAGCCGGTGCTCGGCCCCTACCTGGAGTCCGTGCGCTCGCGCACCGCCACCGCCCTGCGCGTGGGCTTCATGACCGCCGGCGTGACCTACTCGTCCATCCTGCTCGCCGCCGGCACCTTCAGCCCCTTCCTCTACTACCAGTTCTGACGACCTCAGCCCCGGCGAGGCCGCTTCGACTCGTCGAGATCCGCCATGGCGATGCCGAACTCGGCGGCGACGTCCTCCAGGTCGTGTCGAACCCCGCCGTCGCGGTCTAGGCGGAGCAGCGTGTGGGCAAGTAGGTGCAGGTCATCCACTGGGAGACCTCCCCTCGGCTCGCTGGGGATACGACGCGGTGATCTTTATGCAAGAACGCGACTAAAGTCTTGTCGAGATCCGTCAGTCACTCCAGGCTGTGACCATGGCGCTACTGAAGGTATCGGGCGGGTGTGACGACGGCGCATGTCCCACGGTCTACGTCGCGGATCGGGGGACCAGCGCGCTGGCGGAGGCTCATGCGGCGACGAGGCCGTCACACGGCCAGGGGAGGTCGTGACGTGCTCCTGGACGCTGAGCAGTTTCGGAAGCATCTGACCGGGTTCGACCGGTCCGCGTGGCGGTTCGAGACACAGCCGACCTACACCATGCCCAACGAGCAGGAGAGCCTCGCCCGCTTTCTGTCGGGTGAACCACAACCCGAGGGCCACAACGCGGGATGGCACGGGACGGTTCGCTCGTTGGTCGCCGAGGGGAAGTCGATCGGCCGCGTCCGGACCGTACGGAAGCCGTTGACGGACTATCAGCGGTACCAGCTCGCCTGGGGTATTCCCGGGAACGTGGAGGCGGGCGAGGACATTCGGATACTGGACCTGACCGATCTGGATCTCGACCTGCCGACCCAGGACTTCTGGCTGTTCGACGAGTCGGTCGTGGTCGATCTCAACTTCCGGCCCGACGGAACGTTGATCAACATTGAGAGGAGGGAGGACGCGGACCTCGCCCAGTACCTGAAGTGGCGGGACCTGGCACTGGCACACGCCGTGCCGGTGAGCGAGTGGAATGCTCGAACCTGACGGGACGGAACGCGACCGAAATCGACTGGCCGCGGCGCTGAGAGAGCTACGCAGGGCGGCCGGCCTCTCGGGAGAGAGGCTGGCCGCCCGCGTTGCCATGTCCCAGTCGAAGATCAGCCGTATCGAGTCGGGCCGGACTGTTCCCACCGTCGTTGACGTCGAGCGCATCCTGAAGGCGCTCGCAGTCCCGCCGGAAGTCGGTCAAGAAATTCTCTCCCTGGCGCGGGCCGCGAACGTCGAGTACGTCTCATGGCGTTCGTACGCTCGTATGGGAATCTGGCGCAAGCAGGCCGAGATCAAGGCTCTCACCGAGGCGTCGTCCACCGTGCGCCAGTTTCTTCCCGCCATTCCGTCAGGTCTTCTCCAGACGCGCGAGTACGCCCGTGCGGTGCTCACGCCGGGCGTGAGAGGAAGGCCCGCCCGTGACGTCGAACGTGCGGTAAGGGCTCGCCTGGACAGTCAGGAAGCCCTCAACGACCAGAAGCGGCGGTTTTACTTTCTGCTCACCGAGCAGGCTCTCCGCCTCCAACGGGCCGCCGCACACGTCATGGTCGACCAGCTCCGGCACATGGCGCACATCTCGACACGTCCGAACATCGAGCTGGCGATTCTCCCGAACGGCGTCTTGGTGAACGAGACGCCGCTCAATGTCTTCGTCGTCTATGACGACCGGCTGGTGATCGTCGAACTGTTCTCCGGTGAGATCGCGTTGCGGGACCGCAGGGATGTCGACCACCACCGGAACGTCTTCGACCACTTCCGTTCCAGAGCGGTGGTCGGCGAACAGGCGAGAGATCTGTTGGAGTCCTCGGCCGAGCGATTCCGGCGAGCGGGCGGATGACCGCACTGCCCAACGTCGTCCCGAAGCGCGGTGGTCAGGCGGCGTCGGGGCGCTTCTCGTAGCGGTCGACGTAGTCCTGGCCGGACAGCTCCAGGATCGAGTACATGATCTGGTCGGTGACCGCGCGCAGCATCGGCAGGTTGTTGCCGACGCCCTCGTAACGCGAGAAGTCCAGCGGCTTGCCGAACCGGATGGTGACCGGGCGGACGCGGGGCACCTTCGTGCCGACCGGCTGGAGCTGGTCGGTGCCGATCAGGCCGACCGGGACGACCGGCGCGCCCGAGGCCAGCGCGAGCCGGGCGACGCCCACGTGCCCCCGGTGGAGCTGCCCGTCCTGGGAGCGCGTGCCCTCGGGGTAGATGCCGAAGGCCCTGCCCTCCGCCAGGATCTCCAACGCGGTGTCCAGCGAGTCCTTCGCCGCGCGGCCGTTGCCCCGCTCGACCGGGACCATGCCCATGGTGGTGAAGAACCAACGCGTCAGCCAGCCCTTGGGGCCGCGGCCGGTGAAGTACTCGGCCTTGGCCAGGAAGGACACCTGGCGGGGCACGACGAGCGGGATGACCAGGCTGTCGGCGAACGACAGGTGGTTGGGGGCGAGGATCACCGGCCCCTCGGCGGGAACGTTCTCCAGTCCCTCGATGGTCGGCCGGTACACCCAACGCACGATGGCCCCGAGCAGCCGCCTGAGAACCCAGTAGAACACCCAGCCTCCCTCGAATCGTCTGGTCGAGCCTAGCCGCTGGGCGCCGTTGCCCCGGGTGGCCTGCGTTACAGCAGTACCCGCACCGCCATGAGCGCGAACCCGAGCAGGTTCGGCCCGCGCCACGCCTCCGGGCGGCCCGCGCGCTCGTCGTCGGCCGCCAGCCCGATGCCCCACACCCGGTCCAGCGGGCTGGCCTCGACCAGGACCCGGTCGCGGGTGCCCAGCAGGAAGTCGCGGAGCTGGGGGTGCTGGGAGAACTTGGCGAGGTTGCCCTCGACGACGATGTCGAACCGGTGGTCGGCCCACACCTTCTCGTCGAACCCGCGCACGAGCCGGCCGATCTTCTTCGCCTCCGCCGGGTGTTCGGCCTCCACGACGCGCGCCGCCGCCGCGTCGTCGCCGAACAGGGCGGCCTTGCGGGCCATCATGTAGTGCTCGGCCGTCCGGTAGCGCACACCGTCCACCACGAACTCGGCCGGCCACCACTGGCTCAGGCAGCTCGGTCCGACGCCGCCGCCGCGCGGCGGTCGGTGCCCCCAGAAGAAGAGGTACCTGGCCTCGTCGCCCCGGCGCAGGGCGTCGGTCAGCTCCTCGACGCTGCGCGCGTCGACGGTTCGCGTCATCGTCCCGTCCTGTTCGTCAGTTCGTTCGTCCGGATCGTTGGTCGAGCAGCCACCGGGTGGCCGTGGCCGCGAGGGCGAGCGCCGCGGGCCGCCCGTGACCCGTGGCCAGGCACCACGCGGCCATGACGAACACCCTGGCCCGCACCATCAGCGCCAGTACCGCGTCGTTGGGGTCGAGCCCGTAGGCGCGCACCACGCGGGGCACGTCCGCCCTGGTCAGCCCCTGCTCCCCGTCACCCCGCACCAGGGCCGTGGCGACCAGGCACGCGAGGTCCCACTGGACGGGTCCCCGGCACGCGTCCTCGAAGTCCGCCCACAGTAGACCGTCCTTTGTGGACAGGACATTGCCGGCGTGGGCGTCGCCGTGGAGCGCCTGGAACGGCGGGGCCAGCGCGTCGAGCCGCCCGACGATCTCCGCGTGGGTCGCCCGCAACCCCGCGAGGTCGCTGGCCGGCACGTCGTCGTCGGCGCGGTCCAGGAATCCCAGGGACTCGTGCACCAGTCCCAGTTCCGGC
Organism: Streptoalloteichus tenebrarius; assembly: GCF_024171885.1. Classification (GTDB taxonomy): domain Bacteria; phylum Actinomycetota; class Actinomycetes; order Mycobacteriales; family Pseudonocardiaceae; genus Streptoalloteichus; species Streptoalloteichus tenebrarius. Next base: position 14,384 of record NZ_JAMTCP010000072.1, read on the forward strand.
AACGCTCCGGGGTGGTCGGCGAGGGCCTCGTGCAGACGTCGCAGCGAGCGGCCCAGCCCCTCGGGGTCCACAGTGGACGACGGGTCGTGGTCCACGTGGGACACGAAGACCACGTGCCGGCCGTCGCGCTCGTGCGGGCCGGCCGGCAGCAGGTCGGTCGGTGGCACGGCCTGCCGGCCGGCGAGGTGGGTGACGAGCTGGGCCTCCCGCCGCAGCCACGCCCTCCCACCGTCCGGCCGGACCAGCGCGGTCCGCGCCGGGACACGGGCGACCACGGGGTGCGGGCGGAGGTGGACGAGCACGTTCGCCCCGTCGCGGAGCACGATCGGATTCGTGGCCCGAAGGCCGTGGTCCCGAGCCACCCCCACCGCCGCCGCGACCTCCGGTCTCACGGCAACCATCCTGATCGGGCGCGTCCGCCCGTCGCACCTGGTTTCCGGGAAGAGGGCCTGCGCGGGAGCGCCTCGGGATACCGTTGGCCCGTGGTTGTGCAGGACCGGGAGTCGTCGTTCTCCCCACTCCCCTGGATGCACGAGTCCCTGCTGCCGCAGGAGCATCCCCTGCACCGGCCCCGGCACGGCGGCCGGCAGCTCGCCGCGTTGGTGTGCGCGCTGGTGTTCTTCGCCGCCCCCACCCTCGGCTGGGTGTTCGGCGCCCGGCCCGCCGAGATCGAGAACCGGCCCCTGGCCCGCTTCCCGAGCGTCACCGACGGCTGGGGCTTCTTCACCGGCATGGGGCAGTGGGCCACCGACCACCTGACGTTCCGTCAGGGCGCGGTCAGCGCCGCCGACGGGATCAGCCGCGCGGTCTTCGGGGAGCCCGCCCCGCTGGGGCAGGGCCAGAAGCCGGCGGGGCCGGTGGGGCCCGCCGCCCCGGACCAGGAACCCACCACCGACCAGAGCAGCGGTTTCCGGAAGGTGCTGGAGGGCAGGGGCGGCTGGCTGTACTTCGGCTACGACATCGAGGGCAAGTGCCGGCCGGCGCGCCCGCTCGACGCGACGATCACGCAGCTCAACAAGCTGCGGTCGGTGGTGGAGGCCTCGGGTCGGCGGTTCGTGCTGGTGGTCGAGCCGGACAAGGCCACGATGGTGCCCGAGCACCTGCCGTCGAACTACGCGGGCAAGGAGTGCTCGGCCCAGGCGCGGGAGGAGTTCTGGCGTCGGGTGCCGGCGGAGGCCGGGGCGCTCGACCTGCGGCCCGCGCTGCGGAAGGCCGCCGAGACGGCGGGGCGGCCGATCTACCCCAAGCTCGACACCCACTGGGACGGTGAGGGCGGCGTCGTCATGGCCAGGGCGGTCGCCGAGGCCGCCCGGCCCGGTGTCACCGAGCGGTGGACGACCGAGCGGCGCGGCGAGGTCCGGTCGGACGCGGACCTGCCGCCGTTGATGGGACGGCCGAGGGAGGAGAAGACCACGCAGCTCTACGCGCTGCGACCGGACGGGGCGCACGACCGCGCCCGCTCGGTGGACACCGACTTCCGCAAGCCGGTGCGGGTCACCTCCGAGCCGGGTCAGGGCGTGGTGTCCGAGCGGACGATCCTGCTCGGCGACTCGTTCAGCATCGTCACGTCCCGCTACCTCGCCGCCGGCTTCGCCGACCTGACCCTGATGAACTACGTCGACTTCGCCCAGAAGATCGACGCGCACGCGTCCCTGCTGGCCGACCGCCAGGTCGTGGTCTTCTCCATGGTCGAGCGGAACCTGGTCGCCGGGCGGTCCCCGCTGACCGAGGACAGGGTGATCGAGCGGATCGGGCAGGTCCTCCAGGCCAACCCGGTCCGCTGACCAGGACCGGGACGACCCGGGCCCCGGTCAGCGCCCGGCGAGCCCGACCGCGCCGGCCCGGTGACCCGGTGGATCGGTGACCTGGTGGATCGGTGACCTGGTGGATCGGTGACCTGGTGGATCGGTGACCTGGTGGATCGGTGACCTGGTGGATCGGTGGGCCGGCGGGCCGGCGGACCCGGGTCAGGCCGCGGCCACCCGGCGGCGGCGGGTGGCGGCGACGCCGCGACAGGCCAGGTAGATCAGGAACGAGATGCCGGTGACGAAACCGCTCACCGGGACCCCGGGCGCCAACGAGAGCAGGATGCCGCCGACCGCGGCTACCTCCGCGAACACCACGGCGAGCACCGTGGCCAACACCGGGTTCGCCG
>NZ_JAMTCP010000073.1 GCF_024171885.1 Streptoalloteichus tenebrarius
GGTGTTTCGGTGGTTTTGGCGGAGGGGTCACGCCCGGTCCCATTCCGAACCCGGTAGCTAAGTCCTCCAGCGCCGATGGTACTGCACTCGTGGGGGTGTGGGAGAGTAGGTCGCCGCCGAACGTTGTGTGGGGTCGTGGCCCGTGCCAGGTTTTCTGGTGCGGGCCACGGCTTTTTTTGTGGGTTGTGTGGGGTTGTGGTGTGTGCCTGCCTGGGTGGGTGCGCGCGGCGGCCCCCCTTTTTTTGTTGTGTTGTGTGTTGGTGGGTGTTCCTGGCGGCGGCCCCTGCCCTGGTGTTGGTTCTGGTTCTGGGTGTGTGTGGGAGGTCGGTTTTTTGGTGGGTGTGGGGGTTGTGGGGTGGGTGTGTTCGGGGTGGGGTGTTGTGGGGCGGGTTTGTGGTGGGTTGTCAAGCGCATCATCCTGTTGGGGGATGGGGTTGTCCACAGGCACCTGAGTTATCCACAGGTGCGGCCGCTGCCGGTGCGGTGGCCAGGCGGTGGTCGGTAGGCTGGAGCGGGGCTCGCCCCCCAGGGCGGGTGGGGGCTGACCTGGGGTAAGTGGGGGCGTTCGCAGGTCTTTGGTGGCTCCTGTGCCGTTTGGTGGGGAGCTGTTCGTCTCGGTCGGGCTCGTCGGACTGTTCGTGGAGCCCTGCTTCCGCCGCTGGGGGTCGTCTTCGGGGCCTGGCGGTCCGGGCTTCAGGGAGGCCGGAGTGGGCCCGGCCTGCTCGTGGTCCTCGCCCTCGTTGGGTCGCGCGTCGGGCTCTCCTCCTGATCTCTTTCGGGTGTTGATCGTGCGCTGGCGCTGAAGGTTCTCGCGGCCGGAGGTTGGATCACGTCTCGTGCGCCAGGTGTATGCCCCGCGACGACGTGGGACTCGTCATGTGCTCCAGCGACCGCGCCTGACGGCGAGACCGAGATCCACTACGAAGAGTGAGGATTTCTCGGGGTTGCTCCCGCATTTGGCGAGGAAACTCACTCCTACTTGCCCTGCTCGGTAACTGGCCGTTAGCGTCGACGGCTGGAAATCACGGTTTGGTCAAGATCGGGACACAAGATCGACAACTCCCCGAGTCGTTGTCGACGGTTCCCCCGCCGTTCGTCCCCGGCCAGACCTCCCCGAGTGATGGAAGGTCCCCGAACATTGGCTCGACACCGCGTGAACCGCGGTGAGCACCCCTCCCCGGCACCCCGGGCCGCGCTTCGGCGCGCCGCCCAGGGCGTCCGGGGTGTTCACCGGCAGCTTCCCTCCCCGTCCGTCATGCGCACCCGCGTCGTCGTGGCCGCACTGGTCGCCGGCGCGTTCGTGGTCGGCGCGACCCATCTCGACACCGTCGGCAAGGCCGCCGGCGAGGTGACGCCGCTCGGCGACACCGCCCAGCTCGCCTCCTCGGTCACCAGGGCGACCGCGCCCGAGGTGCTGCCCGTCGCCCAGATCGCCGACCCCGCCGCGGACGCGGCCGAGCTGGGCCGGGTCGTCCAGATCCAGGCCGACCAGGTGGCGCGGGTGGCCGGTGAGCAGGCCGCCGCCGCCGAGAAGGCGGCCCAGGAGGCCAGGGCCGCGGCCGAGCGCGCCGCCCAGGAGGCCGCCGCGAAGGAGGCCGCCGCCGCGGCCGAGCGTGAACGCGCCGCCCGCGAGGCCGCGCGCCGCCCGCTGTACGTGAAGCCGGCCGAGGGCGTGTTCACCTCGGGCTTCGGCGCCCGGTGGGGCACCAGGCACAACGGCGTCGACATCGCCAACTCCATCGGTACGCCCGTCCGGTCGGTGGCCGAGGGCGTCGTCGTGGAGGCCGGCCCCGCCAGCGGCTTTGGCCTCTGGGTGCGGGTGCGGCACAACGACGGGACGATCAGCGTCTACGGTCACGTCAACGAGATCCTCGCCAGGGCCGGCCAGCATGTCGCGGCCGGCGAGCAGATCGCCACGATGGGCAACCGGGGCCAGTCCACCGGCCCGCACCTGCACTTCGAGGTGTGGCTGAACGGCAGCCAGAAGATCAACCCCCAGCCCTGGCTGGCGGAGCGCGGCATCCAGCTCTGAGCCGGGGCCCGGGACCGTTCCCCCGACCGGTCCCGCCCTGACGGCGCGTGGCCCCTCGACGTGAGGGGGGCCACGCGCCGTTCGCGTTCCTCGTCACATCGCCCGAGCGGATGTGTGCGTCGCGAACGGCTACGCTCGCGTCATGTCCTCCGACCAGGCCGAGCCCAGTGAAGAACGGTCACTGCACGTGGTCGGTGACGTCCACGGTCACCGGGACCGGTTGGTGGCCGCGTTGGCGGTGGCGGGCCTGACGGACGAGGACGGCGACTGGACCGGCGGCGCGGGTCGGCTGTGGTTCCTCGGGGACTTCACCGACCGAGGGCCGGACGGGATCGGCGTCATCGAGCTGGTCATGCGGCTGTCCGAGCAGGCGGCCGCGGTCGGCGGCGAGGTCGGGGCGGTGCTCGGCAACCACGAGTTCCTGCTGCTGGGCGCGCATCACTTCCCCGACGAGCCGGTGGCGTCCAACCCCAGGACGTACGAGGAGCTGTGGCAGCTCAACGGGGGTCGCGCCGAGGACATGGAGCGGCTCACCGACGAGCACGTCGACTGGTTGTCCGGGCTGCCCACCGTGGCGCTGGTCGAGGACCACCTGTTCGTCCACTCCGACACGACCGCCTACCTGGAGCTTGGCGACACCCCGGAGGAGATCAACGCCGAGATGGGCAGGGTGCTGGCGGCGCGCCGGCCGGACTACTGGACCGACCGGATGCGCCTGTTGTTCCGCCGGGGCGAGTTCCTCGATCCCGAGGACGGCCCCGAGGCGGCGGACGAGGTGCTCTCCCGGCTCGGTGGGCGGTGGATCGTGCACGGTCACAGCCCCATCCCCGTCGTGCGGGGTGTGGAGCCGTGGGAGGTCGAGGGGCCGTACGTGTACGCGGGGGGACGCGTCGTCGACGTCGACGGCGGTCTGTTCTTCGGGGGTCCGTGCCTGGTGGTGCCGTTGCCGCTCGCCGAGTCCGAGCAGTCCGAGTAGTCCGAGCTGGACTGTCTACTGAGGACTTGTCCGTGCCGGGGCCGGGCCGAACCGTACACAGTGGACGCATCGGGCGGTGTGGCGGGGTTTCGGCGCCTGCCGGGAATCGTGGTCGCGTGGCGACCTCTCGTCCACTGTGGATGGAATGAGTTCCTGAGGCCCCTTCCCACGGCGGAGCAGGGGTCTTCGTCGTGACGCCCCTCGGTCCGAAGACAGCAACGGGAAAGCATGTTGGGGCGCGCCAGATCACCCCGCCATGCTTCTGTCCTCACGCTCGCCTTCCGCGCGAGCAGGATGTGTGAGGAGGGGGACGTGGATTCCTCGACGTGGAGCAGACGGCGTTTCGGCGCGCTCGCGGTGATGGCCGCCGGCGCGCTGACCGTGGGCGTGGCCTCGCCCGCGCTCGCCGAACCCGCGGTCGCGACGCCGGCCGGCCCGGCCGGAGCGAGCGCCGGGACCAGCACCGCGGTGACCCTGCCGGCGCCGACCGGGCAGTACCGGGTGGGCGCGACGTCGCTGCACCTCGTGGACGGCGGGCGCACCGACCCGTGGGCGCCGCAGGGCGGCCCCCGCGAGTTGATGGCCACGGTCTGGTACCCGGCGACCGCCGCGGCGGACGCCTTCCCGAGGGTCCGGTACACCACGGCGAAGGTCGGCGCGGAGTACGACGCCCGCCTGGAGCTGCCGGCCGGGTCGGTGGCGTCGGTGCGGCCGCACGCCAGGGAGAACGCGCCGGCGGTGTCGGCGCCGGGTGGCCTGCCGGTGCTGCTCTACAGCCCCGGGCGCGGCAACTCCCGGCTCACCGGCACCTCCGTGGCCGAGGAACTGGCCAGCCGGGGCTTCGTGGTGGTGGGGGTGGACCACACCTACGACAGCCCGACCGAGCTGCCGGGCGGGCGTTTCGTTCCGCAGTCCCTGCCGGCCCCGTCGCCGGAGACGTTGCCGGGCGAGACCAGGGTGCGGGCCGACGACCTGCGGTTCGTCCTCGACGCGCTCGTCGGCGACCGGCGGCCCCCGGTGCTGGCCGGCCGCCTCGACCCGGGCCGGATCGGGGCCTTCGGCCACTCCATCGGCGGCGCGGCAGCGGCCGAGCTGGCCAGGACCGACCCGAGGGTGCGGGCGGGGATCGACGTCGACGGCTCGCTGTGGGGCGAGGCCAGGAACGGGCTCGACCGGCCGTTCCTGCTGCTGACCGCCGGGGTGGACGAGTCGCTGCTGTCGTTCCGGGCCGGTCACCGCGCGTGGGGGCGGCAGCTTCTGGTGGCCAGTGCCGGGCACATGAGCTTCGTGGATCCGGGTGTGCTGGCCTCGGCGTACGGCTTGAAGGACCGGTGGCCGGCCGAGAAGTACCAGCGGGCGTTCGGCAGCATCGACGGTGTTCGGGCGGCGGAGGTCACGCGCGCCTACGTCACCGCCTTCTTCGACCATCACCTGCGCGGTGGCTCGTCCGCGTTGCTCGACGCGGCGTCGTCGCGGTTCCCTGAGGTCACGATCGACTGGCGGCGGGACTGACGGAGGGAACCGGCGGAACGCGATCGATGGAGGGAACCGGCGAAACGGGCTGACGGAGAGAGAAACAGGGCTCACGGAGAGAACTGGCGGGCGGAACTGACGACGGTGCCGCCTCGGGGCGCTCCGCCGCGCGCGGCGGAGCGCCCCGTTCGCGTTCTCAGGAGGAGGCGGGGAGCACGGACCGGAAGTGCGCCAGCACCTCGTCGTCGCTGGGCGTGACGCCGGTGACGAGGCCGTCCAGCACGATGCTGTTGACGAGGTGGCTGAGCAGCCGGGCGGTGTGGAGGTCCGGAACGTGGGGCTGGAGCGAGCGGACGCAGTCCTCGGTCCAGCGCCGGGCCGGCGCCCGCAGGCCGGGGCGGTGCAGCGCGGCGAGGTACAGCTCGTAGCCCACGACACTGCATTCCCGGTCGGGGCCGAGCCACCGGGCCACGAGCGCGGTCAGGACCCGGGCCACGTCGTCGTCTTCCGCGTTCTCCAGGAACTCGCGGGTCCGTTCGGACATCTCCTCCACGTTCCGGACCAGCGCCGCCTCGATGAGGTCGTCCAGCGTGGCGAAGTAGTAGGTGGTGGAGCCGAGGGGGACCCCGGCGGTCTCCGCGACCACGCGGTGGGTCAGGCCGGCGATGCCCCGCTCGGCGACCACCCTGGTGGCGGCGTCCACGATCTCCTGGCGGCGTCGCGCTCCTCGGCCCTCGCCGCGCCCGTCGCCGTGGCCCTCGCCCCTGGCCGGCATCAGTGGGCCCCGGACAGGTTGAGGGCGACGACGCCGGCGACCACCAGGACCAGGCCGCCCGCCTTGAGCAGCGTCATGGGCTCGCCCATCGCGAGGACGCCGATGGTGGCGATCAGCGCGACGCCGGCTCCCGCCCAGATCGCGTAGGCGACGCTCATCGGGACGGTCCGCATGACCTGCGCGAGCAGCGCGAACGTGACCAGGTAGCCGGCGACGGCCCCGACCGAGGGCCAGAGCTTGGTGAAGCCGTCGGAGAGCTTCAACAGGGTGGTCGCCACGATCTCGACGAGGATCGCCACCGCCAGGAGCAGGTAACCCATGCGCACCTCCCAACTTGTACGTCTGTACATGTACGAGTGTACAAGTTGGGCGTCGGTCGCCGGCGTGTGAGGTGTGTCGCCCCTCGGGGCGAGGGGCTCAGCTCACGGGCGGGAGGTCGAGCCGAGGAACCAGTCGGAGCGGCGGGCCTGGCGCAGGGCGGCCTTCCGGGTCTCCTGGTCGAGCCGGTCGAGGTAGAGCAGGCCGTCGAGGTGGTCGGTCTCGTGTTGCAGGCACCGGGCGAGCAGGCCCTCGCCGCTGACCGTCACCGGCTCGTTGCGCAGGTCGACGCCCCGCACGACGGCCCTCGCGGCGCGCCGGGTGGGGAACCACAGGTCGGGCACGGACAGGCAGCCCTCGTGGTCGTCCTGGATCTCCTCGGACAGCTCCACCAGCTCGGGGTTGATCACGTACCCGAGTTCGCCGTCGACGTTGTAGCTGAACACCCGCAGGCCCACGCCGATCTGGGGCGCGGCCACACCGGCCCTGCCGGGCAGGTCGACGCTGTCCAACAGGTCGCGCACCAGCGCCCGCAGGTCGTCCCCAAACCTGGTCACCGGGCTGGCGGGGCTCCGGAGCACCGGGTCGCCGAAGAGTCGGATCGGGCGGACGGGCACGACGCACCTCCTGTGGGAGTGACGGGGACATCCGATGATCTCACCAGTGGCCGCCCCGGCGGCGCGGGACCCGTCGGGGCCGCGCCTGGTCCACAGAGGACTACGAAGAGGACTCCGCCCGGTCCCCGTGTCCTTTGTGGATGACCGTGGTCACGGCGCGGGTTCCGGGTCCCTGCCGTCCTCGGTTGTCGGAGGCGAGGACGACTTCGCCGGAGAACACTTCGGGGCCTTCCCGTCGGCGTCGAGGCCGACGATGCGCGATCTGGACCGCGTGACACGGCTTTCCCCCGCGTCCCGTGGCGCCGTGCCACGCCATTGCGCCATCTGCGACCAGGACCCGTGAGGAGCAAGAGCGGCCTGAGTCGCGAGTGCCACCGCTCGCTGCCAGCGCGACCTGGGAGCACCGACTCGCTCGGTGTGCCGGGAAACCGCGGGCGGGCTGGGCAGGATCGGGAGCATGACTCGCGTTCCCGAGGAAGACGCTCCGGCAACGACTCCGTTACCGGACAACAACTATGACAGCTTCGCCGAGGCGTACTCGGCCGAGGACGAGACCAGCCTCAACAACGCCTACTACGAACGGCCCGCGACCCTGGCCCTGGCCGGGGACGTGACCGGCCGGCGGATCCTCGACGCCGGCTGCGGATCAGGTCCCCTGTTCGCGGCGCTGCGCGACCGGGGCGCCATCGTGACCGGGATCGACGCGAGCGCCGGGATGGTGGAGCAGGCCCGACGGCGGCTCGGCGACGACGCGGACCCGCGGGTGGCCGACCTGGCCGACCCGCTGCCCTTCCCCGACGACTCCTTCGACGACGTCATCGCGTCCCTGGTGCTGCACTACCTGTGGGACTGGGGGGCCGACGCTCGGCGAGACGCGGCGCGTGCTGAGGACCGGCGGCCGGCTCATCGCCTCGGTGAACCACCCACCGTCGAATACTGCCTCGAGCGGTTGTCCGGGCGCAGGCCCGACTACTTCGCCACCTCCAGCAGGACCGAGGAGTGGACCCTGGGTGGCAGGACCCGTGTGCTGCGGTTCTGGAACCGGCCGCTGCACGCGATGACCGACGCCTTCATCTCGGCGGGCTTCCGGATCCGCGCCATCAGCGAACCTCAGCCGGTGCCGGCCGCCCGCGAGCTGTTCCCCGACGACTTCCTCCTGCTCTCGACCGCCCCAAGCTTCCTGTTCTTCGTCCTCCAGGCCGAGTGACCGACGTGACACGGCCCCGTGACAGGACTGTCGCGGCATGCCTGTCGGGCACGGGGTCCCCGCTGCCCGGGGACCCCGCGGGCGGGGGCGTGTTGACGTCGCGCGTCGCGGTGCGACGGCCGGAACTGGCTCGACTACCGCCCGCGCACGAGCCTCACTCGTCGACGACCCGGGCTCGGCGTCCGGGTTGGTGCGGTGCCTCCCGTGGGTGTCGCGCCTGCCTCGGTGGACTGAAGCCCCTTACGTACCCGTGCGGCAGGAGGAGGGTGAGGTCGTCGTGCCGCATGGGTACGTACGGGGGTTTCAGCGGCTGACCCTGCGGCGGAGCCGCTCGCTCACCTCCCTGGCGGTGGCCAGCTCGATGAGGGTGGAGGGTGTGCAGCCGCGGAAGCCCAGTTCGCGCAGTTCCTCGAGCAGCTCGGGCAGGCTGACGCCCAGGTGCTCCGCGAGGCAGTACGCGCGTTGGGCTCCCCTTCTCGGCCGGGGCAGGTGCTCGACGGGCGGCACCCAGACGAGTGGGTTGGAGCCCGGGCGTCGATGAGCTGTCGTATTCGCGCCGTCACTCGACATTGCTCAGCCCCCGTTCAGTTGGTGGAGAGCGCACGCCATTGCACGAGGTGCGGAAGGGGTGCATTCGCACCGTACGTCACAATCGCCCGGTCGGTACCCCACTGATTGGGTGACCTACCGACAGTGACCATGTTGGTCACCCTTCGCTCAGACGGGTTGTGGTCGTGGCCGGCCGCGGCGTCGGGGCGCGGGAGCGGCCCGGAAGGGGGCACGGGGATGGAGCTGGTGCGCTGGACGCCCGCCCTGGGCTGGGAGCCGGTCCCGCCCGAGCCGGCCGGCCGCCTGCTGGCGGCGGACTCGTGGCTGGTCCAGGACGGCAACGCCCGAGGTCTCGACCTGCACGAACGCCGGTTCGCCTCCGCCGTCGCCGACGCCGGCGGCCCGGCCGCCGAGACGGCCACGTTCTGGTCCGCCGCGCTGGCGCGCCTGCCCAGGGAGGGCGCGTGGTTTCCGCGCGTCGAGTTCGTCGCCACCGACACGGGACGGTTCCTCCAACTCCGCGTTCGGCCCGCGCCGGAGCGTACGCGGGTGGTCACCGTGGCGGCCGTCGGGGTGGTCGACCGGCGTCGGGTCCCGCGTCGCAAAGGACCTGACCTCGCGTGGCTGGGCTCGGTGCGGGGCGCGGCGAACGGCGCGAACGGCGCCGACGACGTCCTGCTCACCACCTCCTCCGGTGTGCTGAGGGAGACCGCGACGGCGGGCCTGGTGTGGTGGGAGGACGGGGTGATGTGCGTGCCCGACCCGGCGCTGCGGGTCCTGCCCAGCGTGACCACGGCCCTGCTGCGCGGGGAGGCCGCGGCGCGCGGGGTGCGGGTGCGCCACCGCCGCGCCCGCCTGGCGGACCTCGCCGGCCGTGAGGTCTGGATCGTCAACGCCCTGCACGGCGTCCGCCCCGTGGTGGAGTGGCTCGGCGCGGAGGTCGCAGTCGGCGCGGCGGACCGGGCGCCGGACTGGCGGCGGTGGTGGGACTGCTGCGCCAGGCCGATGCCGGGGGCCTGAGGCCGTCGCACAATGGCGGGCACGGCGTGGCGGCGGCGCCCCGGCGGTCCTGTCGGGGGCGATCCCGCGTCACGCGACGGGAGGCCACCATGGCGGCCAGGTACGTCTACGACTTCGCCGAGGGGCACCGGGACCTCGCGGACCTGCTCGGCGGCAAGGGCGCGAACCTCGCGGAGATGACCCGGCTGGGGTTGCCGGTGCCCCCAGGTTTCGTGATCACCACCGAGGCGTGTCGGTGGTACCTGCGGACCGGGGACGTTCCGGACGAGCTGTGGCCGCAGGTGCGGGAGCGGCTGGCGGCGCTGGAGCGGCGGGCGGGGCGTCGGCTCGGCGACCCGGAGGACCCCCTGCTGGTGTCGGTCCGGTCCGGCGCGCGGTTCTCGATGCCGGGGATGATGGAGACGGTCCTCAACATCGGGCTCACCGACGCCTCGGTGGCCGGGCTGGCCAGGCGGTTCGGGGACGAGCGGTTGGCGTGGGACAGCTACCGGCGGCTGGTCCACATGTTCGGCACCACCGTGTTGGGCCTGCCGGACGAGCCCTTCGTCGAGGCGTTGCGCCGCGCCGCGCCCGGCGGTGAGCTGGACCTGGACGCGGCGGGGTTGCGGTCGCTGGTGAGCGCCTACCGGGAGTTGTTGACCGAGCACGCGGGGCGGGACTTCCCGCAGGACCCGTGGGAGCAGCTCGATCTGGCGGTGCGCGCGGTCTTCGCGAGCTGGAACACGCCGCGCGCGGTGTTGTACCGCGGCCGGGAGCGCATTCCGGACGACCTGGGGACCGCGGTGAGCGTGGTGGCGATGGTGTTCGGCAACGCCGGCCAGGACTCGGGCACGGGCGTGGCGTTCACCAGGGACCCGGCCACCGGGCGTCAGGGGGCCTACGGGGACTACCTGCCGAACGCGCAGGGCGAGGACGTGGTGGCCGGGGTGCGCACGCCGGTGCCGTTGCGGGAGCTGGAGCGGCTGGATCCCGCGTCGTACCACCAGCTTCTCGATGTCATGTCCACATTGGAGCGTCACTACCGCGACCTGTGCGACATCGAGTTCACCATCGAGCGCGGGCGGTTGTGGATCCTCCAGACCCGGGTCGGCAAGCGCACGGCGGCGGCGGCCTTCGTGGTCGCCGCGCAGCTCGCGGACGAGGGGCTGATCGACGAGGACGAGGCGTTGCGCCGGGTCTCCGGGGCGCGGCTGGCCCAGTTGCTGTTCCCCCGGTTCGACCCGGGGGCTGACCGGCCCCGGCTAGCCACCGGGATCAACGCCAGCCCGGGGGCCGCCGTCGGCGAGGTGGTGTTCGACTCCGCGACGGCGGTGGCCGCCGCCGAGCGGGGCCGCCGGGTGGTGCTGGTGCGCGCGGAGACCAACCCGGACGACCTGCCGGGGCTCGTGGCGGCCGAGGGCGTGCTGACCAGCAGGGGCGGCAAGACCTCGCACGCGGCCGTGGTGGCCAGGGGCATGGGCAAGCCGTGCGTGTGCGGCGCGGACGAGCTGGAGGTGGACCCGGTGCGCCGGCGCGTGGTGGCGCCCGGCGGTGTCGTGGTCGAGGAGGGCGCCGTGGTGTCGGTGGACGGCACGACCGGGGCCGTCTACCTCGGCGAGGTGCCGGTCGTGCCGTCGGCGGTCGCCGAGTACTTCGAGCGGGGTGTCCTGCCGCCGCCGGGCTCCGGGGAGGAGGACGGGGCGGACGAGCTGGTCCGCGCCGTGGACCGGCTGGTGCGGCACGCCGACCGCGTGCGCCGCGTGGAGGTCAGGGCGAACGCGGACACCCCCGAGGACGCCGAGCGGGCGCGGCGGATGGGCGCGCGGGGCATCGGCCTGTGTCGGACCGAGCACATGTTCCTCGGGGAGCGGCGCAAGCACGTCGAGCGGTTGGTGTTGGCCGACACCGACGCCGAGCGGGAGCGGGCGCTGGCCGACCTGCTGCCGCTCCAGCGCGGGGACTTCGTGCGCATCCTGCGGGCCATGGACGGCCTGCCGGTCACGATCCGGCTGCTCGACCCGCCGCTGCACGAGTTCCTGCCGGACCTGGCGGAGCTGACCGCGCGGGTGGCGGTCGCGGAGGCGCTGGGCGAGGAGCGCGCCGAGGACGTGCGGCTGTTGCGCGCGGTGCGCCGGCTGCACGAGCACAACCCGATGTTGGGGTTGCGGGGGGTGCGGCTCGGGTTGGTGTTGCCGGGCCTGTACGGGATGCAGGTGCGGGCGATCGCCGAGGCCGCGGTGGAGTGCGCCAGCGCCGGTGGTGATCCCCGGCCGCAGATCATGGTGCCGCTCGTGGCCGACGCGACGGAGCTGGCGTTGGTCAGGGAGGAGGTCGCCGCGGTGCTCGCCGAGGCCGGCGGCGCGCTGGTCCGGCGGCTCGACGTGCCGGTGGGCACGATGATCGAGGTCCCGCGCGCGGCCCTGACCGCCGACCGGATCGCCGCGCACGCCGACTTCTTCAGCTTCGGCACCAACGACCTGACCCAGATGGTGTGGGGCTTCTCCCGGGACGACGTGGAGTCGGCGTTCTTCCCGCGCTACCTGGAGCTGGGTGTGCTCGCCGACTCGCCCTTCGAGACCCTGGACAGGGTCGGGGTCGGCGAGCTGGTCCGGCGGGCGGTGCGGGCCGGACGGTCCCGCCGCCCGGACCTGGAGGTCGGGGTGTGCGGGGAGCACGGCGGCGACCCGGCCTCCGTCCACTTCTTCGCCGACGTCGGGCTGGACTACGTGTCCTGCTCGCCGTTCCGGGTGCCCGTGGCCCGACTGGAGGTGGGCCGCGCCGCGCTCGGTGGCTGAGGCCACCCTCGTGGGTGGTCAGGAGGTTGGGGGCCGCTCGACCGGGGTACGTCACCTGCGCGAACCGGCGGACGCGAGGAGGCGACGATGGCCGAGGACGCGATCACCCTGATCACCAGGGACCATCGGGCGATGGAGGAGTTGTTCGAGCGGCTCCGGACCGACGTCGAGCGGCGGCCCGAGCTGCTGCGCGAGCTGGGCGCGATGCTGATCGCCCACAGCAGGGCCGAGGAGGAGCACGTCTACCCGGAGGTGGTCAGGGCGGCCCCCGAGGAGCGCGGCGAGGTCCACCACGGCCAGGAGGAGCACGAGGAGGCCGAGCGCATCCTGCACCAGCTCGAACAGACCGACCCGGCGTCCGACGAGTTCGCCGACGTCCTCGGTGAGCTGGTCGAGGCGATCGAGCACCACGTCGAGGAGGAGGAGAACGAGGTGCTGCCCGCGCTGGCCGAGGCCGTCGGGAAGAAGCGGCTGCGGGAGCTGGGCAAGGTGTTCCAGGAGCGGCGCGCCCAGGAGATGGCCGCCTACGAGGCCGAGTCGGAGCGGATGGCCCCGGCGCCGCGCCAGTCCGAGGAAACCCGAAGCACCAGGGCTAGGGCGGGCGCCGGTGGCGGCGGCGCGAAGCAGAAGACCGCCCAGCGGGGCGCCGCCGAGGGCGCGCGGGGCGGCGCGCCGAAGCAGCGGGAGCCCAGTCGCCACGAGCTGTACGAGAAGGCGAAGGAGATGGGCGTCGAGGGGCGGTCGAAGATGAGCAAGGACGAGCTGGCCGCCGCCGTGAGCGGGGGTGGCCGGCGCCGGCGGTGAGGTCGGCGCGCGTCGTCGGCTCCCGGCCGGCGTGACCCGATCCGGGGCGTTCCCGCCGAGCCCTCCGGGGAGCAGGATCGGGGGCGACGTCCTCGCGTCGCCCCCGGGCGGGGCGGCGCCGCGTGATCGGAGGGGGCCATGGGGGAGACGGGTGTCGGGCAGGTCGTCCCGCGCGGGGTCGGCGGGGGTCGGTGGGACCGGCCGCCCTCGGGGCGGTACGGCTGGCTTCGGCGGATCCTGGAGTTGGACCCGGAGCGCGACCACCAGGAGATCCTGCGGATCTCGTCGGGGTTCGAGTTCCCGTGGGACTACCGCAAGGCGTTGGAGTTCGCGCTGTTCCGGACGTACTGCGTGCCGTCGGTCTCGGCGTTGCTCGACGCCACCGGCGAGTTCGCGCGGCGGCCGCAGAAGCGGTACGACGACACCGCGCTCCTCATGGCCGAGCTGGTCGAGCACGGCTACGACTCCGAGCGGGGCCGCCAGGCGCTGCGCGTGGTCAACCGGATGCACGGCCGCTACGTGATCAGCGACGACGACATGCGGTACGTGCTGTCGACGTTCGTCTACGAGCCGGTCCGGTGGCTGGAGCGGTTCGGGTGGCGGTCGTTGACCGGGCACGAGCGCCTGGCGGCCTACCACTTCTACCGGGAGGTCGGCCACCGCATGGGGATCAGGGACATCCCCGGCAGCTACGCCGACTTCGAGCGCTTCAACGTCGAGTACGAGCGGGAGCACTTCCGGCACAGCGAGAGCAACCGCCACATTGGACAGTACACAGTGGACTTGTTCGCGTCCTGGTTCCCCCGGCCGCTGCGGCCGTTGGCGCGTCGCGCGGTCGTGGCGGCGCTGGACCAGCCGGTGCTCGACGCCTTCGGGTTCGACCCGGCGCCCGCGTGGCTGCGCCGGCTGGTGCCCGCCGCGCTCCGGGCCCGCTCGGCCGTGGTGCGCCACTTGCCGCCCCGCCGGACCTCGCGCATGGCCCACGACCGCCGCAACCGCACCTACCCCGGATACCCGCGCGGCTACCGCGTGAGCGACCTCGGCGCTCCGGAACCCGACGGCATCGACCCGAGGTGGTTGGCCCGGCGGCGGTGAGGCGCTCGGGCCTCGTCGGCCGGAGGTTTCTCAGCCCCGTGCCCGTGTCCTGAGGAACTCGCCGAGCCGCTCGACCGCGTCGCGCACCGTCGGCGTCTCCTCGGCGGTGAAACACAGCCGGAAGTACCCCGGCCAGCGGCAGTGCAGCGTGCGCCCCGGCAGGAGGACGACCCTCGCGTGCCTGGCGATCTCCCGCGCCAGCCACTGCTCCCGGCGGTCGCCGTCGCTGAGCCCGAACACCGGGTCGGCCGCGATGTCGGCCTCGTCCAGCTCGGACGCCGGGGGCAGGTGCCGGCGCAGGTCCAGCCAGAAGAACACGGCCGAGTTGCCGTTCACCGGGTGGACGAAGGGGATGTCCTGTCGGATGAGGGCGTGTTCGACCTCGCCGAAGGCGGAGGTGAGCAGGCTGCGGTAGTCCGTCATCGCCTTCACGGCGAAGTCCTGCCCGTCCGTCTTCGCCGTCAGCAGACGCCCGAGCACGTGGTGCTTGAGGGAGTCGAAGGGGCTGAACCAGGACAGGCTCTTCCTGCTGTCGCGCGGGGTGTCCACGCCGAGCATCGCCCGGTGCACCACCGGGGACGTGGAGACCAGGAACGCGGCCCGGAACCCGGAGAGACCGAAGTCCTTGGCGAAGCCCCAAACGAGGTGCACCCGCTGCCGTTGCTCCGGCGTGCCCTCCTCGTAGGCGCGGAGCGCGAACGCGCTGACGAACTCGGGCCGGGCGCCGTGGAGCTGCGAGTGGCGGTAGATCTCGTCGGAGATGACGTGCATGTCGGTCTCGTTCAGCGCCCAGCGGTAGATCTCCTCCAGCAACTCCCGCTCGTAGTTGACGCCCAACGGGTTGTGCGGATTGGTCAGCACCAGCAGCCGGGGCTTCCGGTGCTGGTCGTTCTCGTACTCGCGCCTGAGATCGGCCAGCGTCAGCTCGAACCGCTCCTGCCCCGCCTCCAGCAGGTCGACGGGCACGCAGCGCAGGTCGGGTCGCTGCTCGAACGACCACCGGAAGCCCTGCCAACAGGGCGCGGGCAGCAGCACGGTGTCGCCGGCCCGGAACACGCCGGCCTCGCGCAGCGCGAACGCGACGCACTCCAGCGCCGAGGAGGCACCGGCGGTCGCGAAGACGTTCCTGGCCTCGATGTCGGCGTGGAACGAGCGGCGGAGGAAGTCGGCCATCCTGTCCCGGATCGCGTCGTCACCGATCGGCGGGACGTACTTCATGCTCCGCGCCGAGATCGGCGGAAGGCCCTCGAACACGCACGGCCTCAGGTGGTGCGGGTAGAGCAGGACATTCTCCGCGACCGAGAGGTTGGTCGGCGGCTCCACTCCCTTGCGCCGCAACAGGTCCAGGTACTGGACCACGCGTTGTTCGGCGTCGGGGACGCTGGTCAGCGTCGCCAACTCGCCCGAGGTGAGGTCGAGGGGGCGGTCGACGGCGGCGGGACGGCGCGGTGGGGACATGGGCCGGCGCCTCTCTCACGGGTCCCCCAGGACCTTCGAGGGGACGCGGGCGGGTTCGGACGGCTCCCCGGAGTGTTGGAGCCGGCCGGGAGGCCGGCAACCGGACCGCCCGGCGGCGTCAACGGTTTCAGCGACGCCAGCCGCACGCGTGTGGGGGAGGCCGCCGGGGCCGGGACACCGGGGTGGAGGGGGAGCACGGGGCGGGGGAGCACGGGGCGGGGGAGGACGTGGCGGGGGGAGGACGTGGCGGGGGAGCACGTCGAGGGGGAGGACAGCGCGCCGACGTCCGTTTCGTTCAAGACCGCGAGCTCGGCGCCACCTACCGTCGACGGCATGGCACCTCAGTTCAACCTCGTCGGCATCGTGGTCGCCGACATGGCCCCCTCGTTGGCGTTCTACCGCGACCTGGGCCTCGACATCCCCGCCGACGCCGACACCCAGCCGCACGTGGAGGTGACGCTGCCCGGCGGTCTCCGGCTGGCGTGGGACACCGTGGACACCATCCGCTCCTTCGACCCCGACTGGACCGAGCCCACCGGGGGCGCCCGGGTGAGCCTCGCGTTCGCCTGCGCCGACCCCGCCGAGGTGGACCGGGTGTACGCGGCGCTCGTCGCGGCGGGGCACCACGGTCACCGCGAGCCGTGGGACGCGGTGTGGGGTCAGCGGTACGCCCTGCTGCACGACCCCGACGGCAACACCGTCGACCTCTTCGCGCCCCTGCCCGCCTAGACGAGTAATGCGTAACTGGGGTTAGTGGTCGTAGGCGGTCAGGGAGCGGGTGACGGGCTGGCCGGTGGCGCGGTTGTGCCAGATGGCGGCCGTTAAGGCCAGGAGTCGTTGGGCGATGCGAACACCGACGCCCTCGATGGTGCGCCCGCCGTGTTGTTCCAGGTCGAGTTGGCCTTTCAACGTGTCGTTGACCGACTCGATCAGCTGGCGGACGGCCTTGAGCAGCGGCTCGCCGGGATGCGGGGTCCGGTTGCGGTAGGACGGTCGGATCAACCGGACCCCGCGCTCGGCGAGGAAGTGGTCGAGTTCGCGGGAGA
>NZ_JAMTCP010000074.1 GCF_024171885.1 Streptoalloteichus tenebrarius
GCCGCGGGGAGGTGGAGATCGCGGTGGATCTCGACCGCGTCAGCGGCCATCCGCGCCGGGCTGTAGAAGTCGATCCAGTCCGGCTCCACGCCCTGTTGCCGCTCTGCCTGGCCCAGCAGCCTCTCCGACGTGCTCAGGGCGTGTGCTGCCGCTCGTCGGTCGCCGGCGCGGGCGTGGGCGCGGGCCTCGATCAGCGCGGTGAACGCCAACACCCGGGCCGGGGCCTGGTGTTTGGCGCGTTCGTAGGCGCCCTGGCACATGTCGATGGCGTGGTCGTGCCACCCGCGCAACGTCGCTTGCAGCGCGGCGCAGGCCAGCGTGTACCCGCCGAACGCGACGTCGCCGGCGGCCCGGGCCAGGCGCAGCGCCTGGACGTAGTGCCGTTGGGCGGCGGCGTGGTGGCCGCGGTCGAACGCGGTCCAGCCGGCCAGGCGCGACAGGTGGGCGGCGGCGGTGAACAACCGCCGGCCGACCGCGTCGGTGTAGCGACCGTGCAGCAGCGGAGCCACGCGGTCCCGCAGGCACACCACCAGCGCGGAGGAACGCAACCACAAATCAGAAACTCGGAAATTCCTCGCACAGATCAACATAATGGAGGCAATAGCGACAAGCAGAAGCCGACAGGTGCCCCGACCCCACTGGAACGCAACCGCCGAAAGGTTGACAGGCCCCACAGGAAACAAGCTTCCACAACCCTCGCCAGTGACATCCGCCTCACCCTAACAACCCAATATCCCGTAAGTCGACGGACGACGGATCAACCATCACAGAGCAGGCGTCGACAGGGTCAGCCCAGCCGACTGGACCGGCAAAGTTTGCAACTGGCGCATCGATTTCATCTATTACAACGAGCAGGGCCAGTTGTACAAGGTCGACACGGGCCAGACGCAGTGGAGTTGCGACTGGGCACCTTACCGGAGCAATGACACCGAAACCTATCTCGCACACAATGGACAAGCCTGCGCGACCTTCAGGGTCATGAACGAGGAACGTGGCCGACAGTGCCACTACATCAACTAGTTCAACCCCAACAGCAGAAGATGTGACAGGGCCACCAGCCGTGGCGCAGAAGGTTGCTCGTGCGCCACGGCACGCTATTGCCCGCACTGGTACTGTCGAACGAACATACGGAGAACAGGAGGAGCAGCGGTGTGGAACTTCGGGGACCCAACAGTTTCAGGGCTCGAACCGGTCCGGGTCGCACTATTAACGATCGGAACGACGGCGTTCGCCGTGCTGCTTATATCGTACTTCGCGATACGCGTGGTTCTTGGAGGAAAGATTGACCGGCAGCACCCGGCCAGGTATGTCCCACTAACAGCCCTCGGCATCGCGGTCACGTCTTTCGCGTGCGCCATCCTCACAAGCTTGATCGGCGGCATCTTCCAGTAGCTGACGTCATCTGCCCTCTACGTACCGCATACAGGCGTGTCCGGCCAAGGTACCCCGCGACCCAAGACACACGTGGGCGTACTTGATCGGCACCGCGACGTCCGGAGCCATCCCCGGGACCACCCGAAGCGACTGACTCTGGTGCGGGCCGTCGCCCCGGCCTTGCCGCTTCCTCTTCCCCCTGCCCATGATCAGGGACGTACTGGGTGCCCCGGCGTTGGATCAGCGCCCCAGACCTCGACGACCAGGAAGAAGTCGGGCTGGAGCAGGCTCGTCACCGGACACCCGCTCCGGCCGGCACGGAGCGGCGACGCCATTGGGGCCGAGCTGACCGATTTGGCCGTGAACGGTCCCTCCACCGAGCACAGCGAGGATCGGGGCGACCGCTTCTTCGGGATCGGTATCGGCACGGCAGGTGAACAGGTCGACGTACGCGAGTTCGTGCTCGGGCCAGGTGGACACGGTCAGGTGAGACTCGGCCGGCACCGGCATCACCCCCGACAGCCAGGACACCAGCATCGGGGTCAGCTCGCCCGCGGTGATGCCGGCCGCGGCCATGGCCGCCGCGTGGAGGAAACCGTCCAGCATCCCGTACATCCCGGCCAGGATCGCCAGGTCGTAGGCGGACGCCAGCCCCGGGTCCTCCCGCCCCGCCCCAGCGCCTCCAGCAGCCCCTCCCACCGCTGCCGCACCCCGGCCTCCGCGCTGTAGTGGATCGTCGCCTCGGGGGTGCCCACGGTCTGCGGCACCGCGTAGACCGCCCCGGCCAGATACCACGCGCCCTGCTCGCCCGCCCACGCCGCCAGCTCCCTGGCGGCCCGCGGACTGCCGGAGGTGAGGTTGACCAGCGACCGACCGGACAACAGCGGGCCGGCCTGGCCCAGCACCTGCCGGACCGCGGGCTGGTCCAGGACGCTGACGACCACCAGTGGGCTGGCCGCGACGGCCTGCGCCACGGTGGACGCCGGCCGGGCGCCCCGCTCCACCAGCACCCGGTCCCGGCCCGCCGACCGGTTCCACACCGTGACAATGTGGCCGGCCCGCAGCAGCGTCCCGGCCAGGGCCTGCCCCAGGTTGCCCAACCCCAGCACCGTCACGTCCGTCGTCGAGGTGTTCATCGCCGTCCCCTTCCGGCTTGGTCTCGCGGCGTTCCCGCCATGACGTCCCCGACTGTGGTCGCGGCCGCTGTTGGTCGGCTGTCGGTCCACTGTGGGTGATCGCGCCGGAGCCGACAGGACCGCCGCGGGGGCGGGTTATCGTGCCCGGGTGCGATTCGGGGTGCTGGGGCCGTTGGCGGTCTGGGACGCCGACGGACGGCCGGTGGCCATCGCCGAACGCAAGGTGCGGGCCCTGCTCGCGGTCCTGCTCACCCACCCCGGCCACGTCGTGTCCGTCGACCGCCGGGAGACGAACGGCGACCTCGCCCTCGTGCTTCCCCCGGAGTGTGTGGGGCAGATGCGTGTGGCCGCGGCCGTCGCCCGCACGCGGACGTTCGACCGGGCGGTGCTGCGCATGCTCATTGACGATCTCGGCCCCTGGCTCGCCGCCGAGTACATGGCCATCCACGGAGAGAAGGCGCCCCGAGTCTGAGGACGGCTGCCGGTCGGGTCTTCACCGCAGGAAAGATTCAACAACGGCGAACCACAGCAGCCGTGGCACTTCGTAGAAGCAAAGCGGACCACGGAGGCGTGCACCGCCGAAATGCTGGTGATCGTCGAGAGCGGGCAGGAGCACGGCCGTGTGTCATCCGGCGGCGGACTGCTGGCGCAGCACGTCCTCCAACGGGGTGGCGGGGTGCCCGGTGAGGCGGGGAACGTGGTCGGTGACCCCGTCGAGTTCTCCGGCGGCGATCGCGGTGTAGGTGGACACCCAGGCGTCGAGCTGCCAGTCGGGAGCGCCGTAGGAGGCGCGTGACCGGTACGCCTCCTCGATGGTTTCCGGCTGGTAGGTGATGGTGCGGCCCAGTGCCCGGGACAGGATGTGCGCGACCTCGTCGAGGGTGAGCGCGGCGGGTCCTGTCAGGTCGTAGGTGGCGCCGACGTGCGCGTTGGCGTCGCGGAGCACGGCGGTGGCGGCGTCGGCGATGTCGTCCTGGGCGACGACGGCGGCTCGTCCCTGGCCGGCGGGGCCGCGAATGACGCCGTCGGCGCCGACGAGGCCCGGCATGAAGTCGGCGTAGAGGTTGTCGCGCAGGAAGGTGTGGGCGAGGCCGGAGGCCCGGATGTGTTCCTCGGTGGCCCAGTGGTCGCGGGCCAGGGTGAAGGTGGCGTCGGGGGCGGCGCCGAAGAACGAGATGTAGACCAGGTGCCCGACGCCGGCCTCGGCGGCGGCATCCACGAACGCGCGGTGCTCGTCCACCCGGTTCGGGGTCTCCGAGGCCGAGACCATCAGCACGCGGTCGATCCCGTGCAGTGCGGAGCGGACGGCGTCGCGGTCGGCGTAGCTCGCGCGCCGCACGGTGACGTTCGGCAGTCGTGGCGCGCGGGCCGGGTCGCGCACGAGCAGGGTCTGGGGGATGCCGGCGTCGGCCAGGCGTCGGGCGACGCGTCCGCCGAGGCGGCCGGTGGCGCCGGTGACCGCGATGGTGGCGTTGATCGGGGCGGGGTGGCCGGTCATGGGCGCATCCTGCACCTGCCGGCGTCGGTGTGCCGCAGCAGGGGTGCCCGCATTCGGCCGAACCGCACGTCGAGCACCTGGGCAGGTGAGGTGACGCCCCCGACCTGAGGGACGACCAACGCGGTCGGCCAGGCGCTGGCCGACGTCACGCCCAGCTCGGGGACCAGATGTCGGTTCGGGGCCGGTCTTCCCACTGCCGGCCGAGGTACTCACGCAGGGTGGCCAGTGCGGGATGGGTGTTGTCGGTCCGCCAGATCAGCGAGTGCGGGTAGATCGGCGTCGGGTGGCGCAGCGGAATCCGCCTGAGGTCCTGGTGCGCGGTCCACACCAGCCGGGTGCGCGCGCCGACGAGGGTGGCCAGCGACGCCGAGTCGCTCACCATGTCCACGAGGTGCTCGACGCCGAAGTGGGGTCCGGCGATGTCGATGACGAGGCCGAGGTCCGCGGCCAGTTCCTCGTAGTAGCCGGCCCACTCGGACCCGGTGGTGTTGCCGGGCATCCAGATCCGGCGACCGGCGAGCTGGGCTGGGGTGACGGTGCGCGCGGCCGCGAGGTCGTGGGCGGGTCCGACCAGGAGTTCGAGTGGTTCGTCGTAGACCCGCATGGTCGCGACGGGGCCGGGCAGCTCGCTCGCGGGCACGCGTTGGGTGTGGAAGGCCGCGTCGATCGTGCCGGCGTGGACGGCCGCGGTGGCGGCTTCGGCGTTGGGCAGGGTGACGACGTCGAGGTCGATGTCGGGGTGGCGGCGGTGGAAGTCCTGGAGCAGGCCCGTGGGGGCGATCCGTCGGCCGAGCACGTGGACCCGGAGCGCGCGGCGTCCGGGGTGGACGGAGTCAGCCGCGCGCCGCACGGCGTCGAGCACGGCGCGGGCGTGCGGGAGGAACGCCTGCCCGTCGATGGTCAGCAGGGCGCCGCGGGCGGTCCGCGTGAACAGGCGGACACCGAGCTGGGTTTCCAGCGCCGCGATCCGCTTGGAGACCGCCTGCTGCGTGATGCCGAGTTCGGCCGCGGCCTCGTGGAACCGTCCTTCGTCGGCGACCGCGACGAACGTGCGCACCGCGTCGAGATCCATACCCGCACCCTACCCAGCGGGAACAACTTCTGGTTGTGATGTCTCGCCTTCGAGTTGTCTCACCGCGATTTTCTCGACACTTTGAGACCGCATCCCACAACGACCGGTTGTCGCGCCGCATCGACACGTTCCCGCCCGTCGCCATCGCGGCCAGCAAATCCTTCAGAGGACAAGGACTTCGGGAGAGAACCCGCTCCAAAAACCGTCCATTGTGGACACGACTCGTCGCCGAGTGGAACGCGCGGGCTAGTCAGGACGCCGGGACGCGTGCCAGCCGCCCACGCACAGCTTGAACCACACGGCCCACGAGGTTTCCGCCGGCATCAGCGGCGCGAGCACGTCGCACAGCCTGGCCGCCATGGCCTCGGCCCTGGCCAGCCGGGAGGCGTAGGCGCGGGCCTCGACCTCGACCAGGACGTCCGGCATGTTGTGGTCCAGCTCGGAGATCACCTCGAAGCGGACCTTCACCATCTCCGGGGTGACCACAACCTCGTGCCCCTGGTCCTCGCAGCAAAGGAGGGCCGAGACGGCCTCGCAGAGCACCGGCACGAGCGCAGTCAGTCGCCCGGGGTCAGCTCCCGCGTGGTGACGAACCACTACCAGGGGCATCACGCCCTCCAGACGAGTGGGCGTCCCACCGCAGGGGGGCGCCGGCTCCCCCATTGTGTCCACTCACGACAGCCGAGGCGCCAGGGCCACCACGAGGCGCGCACACGCGGTTGGGCCGACCACGGGAACGAACGCCCTGGTGAGCCCGCATGAGAAGAACTCTTCGCAAAGGAGTCTTCTCACGCTAGGGTCCGCCGTATGAGCGAGGTCCCCCAGAGATCGAAGAAGCTGGACGCCCGCAGCCTGCGCGGGCTCGCCCACCCCCTGCGGGTGCGCGTCCTCGGCCTGCTGCGCGTCGACGGACCAGCCACCGGGGCGATGCTCGCCGCCCGGCTGGGCGAGGATCGCGGCAACATCAGTTGGCACCTCCGACAGCTCGCCGAGCACGGGTTCATCACCGAGGAACGCGACCGGGGCACCAAGCGCGAACGGTGGTGGCGCGCGGTCCACCAGTACACCGAGCTGCCGCTGCACGACTTCGTCCACGACCCCGAGGTCAGGGAGCCGCTGGCCCAGTATCTGCGGGCGGCGCTGGAGCTGGACTTCCGCCGGGCCGCCGCGTTCAGCCTGGACGACTGGCCAGACCCCTGGCAGGAGGCCGTCGAGTTCGCCGGGTGGCGCCTCCGGCTGTCGCCCCAGCGGCTCAAAGAGGTCCTTGCCGAGATCACCGCGACCCTGGAGCGGGTGGAGGCCGACGGGAAGGCCGAGGCGGACCCTGACAGCGAGGACGTGTTCATCCAGCTTCAGGCGTTCCCGCACCGGGGCGACGAGCGGGCGTCCCGATGAGCACCGCCCTCCGCGCGCCCAGGGCACCGCTGTGGCGCGACCGGAACTTCCGGCTGCTCTGGCTCGGGGAGAGCGTCAGCCAGGTGGGGACCGTGATCACCACCGTGGCGATGCCGCTGGTGGCCATCCAGACCCTGCACGCGTCCACGTTCCAGGTCGCCGTGCTGGAGTCGGCGGTCTGGCTGCCGTGGTTGTTGGTCGGCCTGCTGGCCGGGGCCTGGGTGGACCGGGTGCGGCGTCGGCGGCTGATGCTGGTCTGCCACGCCCTGTCGTGCCTGCTGCTCGCCAGCGTGCCGCTGGCGTGGTGGGCGGGGGTGTTGTCCGTCGGCCACCTGCTGGTGGTCGCCCTCGGGCTCGGGGTGTGCTCGGTGTTCGCGATGACCGCCTACGAGGTCCTCCTGCCCACGGTGGTCGGCCAGGACGACCTCGCCGAGGCCAACGCGAAGGTCAGGGGCAGCGAGTCCAGCGCGCAGGTCCTCGGCCCCGGCCTCGGCGGCCTGCTCGTCCAGGTGTTCGGGCCGGTCATGGGGCTGCTGGCCGACGCGGTGAGTTTCGCGGCCTGCGCGCTGTGCCTGGCGCGCGTGACCGTGCGGGAAACACCCGACACCGGCTCACGCCGACGCGGCGACCTGCTCAGGGAGGTCTGGGACGGCCTGCGCTTCACCCTGCGCGACCCCTACTTCCGCCCGATCTCGCTCTACCTGGCCACGGCCAACCTGGCGACCGGCGCCCTGGGCGCGATCGTCGTGGTGTTCCTCGTCCGCGAGGTGGGCGTGGACGCGGCGTCGGTCGGCGCGTTGCTGTCCGCCGGTGGGATCGGCGGCGTGGTGGGCGCGATGCTCGCCCGCCGCGTCATCCGCGCGATGGGCAGCGCGCGCGGCCTCCTGTTCGGCGAACTCGTGGCCATGCCGTTCACGTTGATGATGCCGTTGACCACCTCCGGTCTGGGTGTGCTCTTCTTCGTGGCGAGCACCTTCATGTTCAACGCCGGGGTCACCGTGTCGAACGTGATCATCGGCAGCTTCCGGCAGTCCTACTGCCCCCGCCACCTGTTGGGCCGGGTCACCGCGAGTGGGCGGTTCCTCGGCTACGGGGCGTTGCCGATCGGCGCGGTGCTCGCGGGCGCCCTGGCCACGGCCACGGGGCTGCGCACGGGCGCCTGGGTCATCTGCGTCGCGCAGGCCCTGTGCGTGCTGGCCCTGGTCCTCTCCCCCATCCGTCGACACCGGGACCTGCCGTCGGAGCCAGCCGGCGTCCACTGAGGACAGTCTGACCGCCGCGTGGCCCGCCATGGCCGAGGCCGGATGCCCCTGACCGGCAGGAATGGTCGTGGCAGGGGCGCGCCCGATTTCGAGCGCGCCCCTTCCCCGTCATGGCGAGCCGGCGCCCCTCGCGGCGTTCGCCGCCGCCGACGCGGTCCCCGTGACCGGCGACGGGCCAGTCATCCCGGCAGTCCCCTGACCACGACGGCACCTCACCCCCACACACGCCCCTCGGGGCCGCGCAACCGGAGCGTCGCCTGTCGATAGTGGACGACGAAGCCGGGACGGAGAGGGGCCAGCTCGGCGCCGGCCAACCCGAAGACGGGATCGGTCAACGCCTCCCCCACGACCATCGACGGCACGGCCGACATCCAGCGGAGCCGCCAGTGATCCCCGTGCCCCCACAGGGAACACCACGAGTCCGCGCGGCAGGCGAGATCGCGGAACCCCACCTTGTCCATCGCCCAACGCCCCTCGGGGTGGGCGCTGGTCAGACGCACCAGGAGGGCGGCGAGCAACTGCTCGGCGTCGCCGCTCACGGGTGGCAATGCCCCCAACAGCCACTGTTCGCTCTCGTCCAACTCCGGATGACCACCGACGATCCGGTGGAAACCCCGGAGCCGCTCGACGATCTCGGCGTCCCGCCCCGTCCTGCCCGGCGGGCGGTGGTCGACGCGGACCACGGCCCCGGTCGGCCCGTGCAGCAGGTGGTAGCGCCCCTGACTGTCCCTGCTCATCAGGCGCAGTCCGGGCAGGCCGATCTCATACGTGGTGTTCCACGCGCTGAGCGGCCACATCAGCACCTCCGGGTTGCTGGACCGCAGCACGAGCTGGTCGTAGTGCGCCGAGATCACGTCCAGCGTGTTCAGGCTCCACCACACCGAGCGGTGGTGGATCTCGCGGGCCGGGAGCCTGCTCCGCCGCCGAGGGCGGCAGTTGAGCAGGTGCAGCGCCAGCAGCGCCCGTAACCGCCGCTGGCCGGGGGTGCAGCGGTCCAGACCGATGGTGCCGTCCCGCCCCACCCCCGGCGCGGCCTCGGCGTGGGTCTCCCCGGTGTACCGGCAGCGAACAGCGATGAGCTGCCGTCGTGTCGAAGCAGGCAACGCGACGCTCCTTCAAGCTGGCTGCCCGGACAGCCCAGAGCACGCGCCACCCATGCCGTTGGCGATGGCTTGCTGGTTGGTGGTGAACGAGGTGGGTGCCCCACACCCTCTCGCCGCTCCTCGGTCGTTCCGGGACGACCAAGCGGCCCCGAAGCCTCGCCTTCGGGTTGCCAGGAATGTTACTGCAAGCGACCGAACGCGCACAAACCGCGAGCGGCGACCGGTTTGCACGCCTCACCGCCAGATGGCCCACACCCTTCGACCCGAGGATGTCGCTGGACTGGCGACGGAAGACCAGACCGAGCAACACGATGGTCAGGATCGACCCGATGTAGCGGAAGCTCTGGGACACCCCGCTGATCGTGCCTGTCTGCCCGGCAGGCGCCCGGGAGTAGAGCACCGCTTGCAGCGCCAACGTGTTGGGGTTGTTGACGATCCCGACCAACGTGCCGATCGCCGTCACCGCCACCAGCGGCGTGGCTGGCGCTGTCCACGACGAGCATGAGCGCGCCGTGCCAGGGGCGAACAGGAAGACCAGGACCGCCACCAGCGCGCCGGTGTAGAGCAGGACGCCGACAACGTCCACACCGGACAGTCCGGACACTCCGCCCACCCGCGGCAGGCCCTGGGGAAACACCGACCCGCCAACAGCACCGCGAGCAGGGCCACCAGAACGTTGGCCAGGAACGTGCCCTGCCATCCCGTCCACGTCATCAACCGCCCGCCAACGAACGGACCCACCGCGGCCGACAGGGTGTTGACCGTGGTGACAGCGCCCATCGCCGGTGCCGACAGCGCTCTCCGTCGCGCCAACCAGGTGTCGGCGGATGATCACCATCCCCGCCGCGGAACGCCACCGAGGTGCCCAGCGCCTGTCCCACCGTGCCTGCGACGAAGAAGTCGGTCACGAGCAGGGACACGACCGCGAACGACACGCCGAAGGACGCCTGCATTCGGGGCAACGCGACCGCCCTCATGGTCGCGTCCACAGGGTTGAGGACGATCCCCAACGCGATGTCGACCGACCCGCGTCCGCGGGCGAGAGGTTCAGCCCAGAAACCTCGACGCGCGCTCGACACCATCCCCGTCGCGCGCCCACACTCCCTACCGCAGCAGGGTTCCGTCCTCGAAGACCTCGGCCCATGTCGGCCACAGGTGCACGCGGAACCCGTCCTCTCCCCCACCAGCGCTCGGTCCCCGCCGAGGGCTCCTGGAGAGGGCGGAGCGAGGCCACGCGCCGAGCCAGGTCGGCGTACCCCTCCCGCCCGCCGGACGCGATGTGAGGGACACCGAGATCGAGTCGGCCGTGGCGGGGACGATCAGGTCGAAGCGTGGCTCGTCCTCGTCGATCTCCACCTCGGGCAGGGGAACCGTGGACGAGGTCACCCCAGCATGATCACCGACGTTCCGGGCGACAGGCCGGCGAGGGCCGGCTGGTCCGGCTGGAGGACAGGTGCAGGCCACCACCGCCAGGGTTGGGCGTCATCCCCGCCGGCTCGACGCGCGGGGTGTCAGCCAGCGGACACCGAGGAGGCGAGGGCGGTGTGGAGGGCGTCGGCGACCACCGCGGCCGGCACCCATCCGTCCGACTTCACCGCCTTCGGACCCAGGTCGATCGTCGCCACCGGGTCGTCGGCGATGTCCGTTCTCGGCTCGGGGCGCGGGTACAGCCGCAGGGTGGGCTGGCCGGGCAGCATCGGGATCACCACGTCCCGGCCGGCGTGGGTCGCGGCCAGCGCCATGACCTCGTCGGACGGGACCGCGGGGTCGAGGCGCACCTGGTCGACCCCGGTGCGGACCCCGCGCTCGTCGAGCAGCGCGACCACGGCCTCGGTCAGCGCGGTGCTGCACACGATCAGCGCGGCCCTGCCGCCGTAGTCGGGGGGCGTCAGCCGGGCGTCCGCGGGGAGACGTTCCCACCAGCTCCGGGCCGCGGCCTCCGCAGCCTGTGCCGTGTGCACCGCCATCCCCCACTCCTCCCCGGTCGGTCCTTGTCCGGCGGTCACTCTAGTCCGGACTTCACCCGAATGGCCCAGCCGGCTCTCCTGGCGACCATACGTCGACTTCATGCCGAACCCTGTAGCGAGGCGGACGTTTGCTTCATTTCGCACTGAAACGATCAGGGAAACGAATGCCGCCGAATGAGCGGCCTCGGACTCACCCCGTCCTCCCTGAGCGACAAGGAGCGGAGGATCAGCCCATGGACGTTTCGGGCCTTCTTCGCCGCGCCGCCGCGCTGGTCTCTCCCGACGCGAGGAGCGACGCGGGCGCCTGCTCGAACGACGCCGTGGACTACCTCAATCACAGCGAGTGGGAACTCGCGCTCGACATCCTCACGGACTTCGACGGGCTCACCTGGCACACCGTCGAGTACTGGGACCTCCTCGCCACCGCCGCCGGGCACATGTCCCGTGAGCACGACGCCGCCTGGTGCCGGTGGCGCGCATCAGAGACCCGACACGGCGTCATCCGGGTTGATCTCCAGCTCGCCGACCCCGGGACCAGCGGCCGCAGGAGCCCAATACCCGGCGCGGGAGTGTTGCGGCCGATGTGGGCCTTCAGCGCGACTCCCGGCCCGGACACCCCGCGTCACATCGCCCGGATGTGGGTCGAGTTCCTGCCCGCGCTCCCGCCGGGCGGACGCGCCTCCGTGCGGCTTCTGCCCCTCGCCCCCGAGAGCTGGGCGCACCTCGCCCCGGGAGACGTGATCACCATGTACGAAGCAGAGCCCGTCTCCGGAGTCGCGACGATCATCCAGGTGCTTCAGGCGGGAGGCGGAGCGCCCGGACAACCTGGCGACACATGACTCCGCCGAGCACGGCGGGAAGCGTCACCAACGCGAGGTAGCCGAAGAACGCGCCAGCGACGTCTGAGGAGGCGGTACGCGCGTCCAGCACCGCCAGCGCGAGCAGGATGTCGGCTCCCAGACCGAAGAACAGCGTGTGCCCCCACGTTCGCACGAGGAGTCGACGCGCCCTCCGTGCGCCGTTGGCGTCGAGGCGCTCTCCGACCACGCACGAGCGTGCCGCCGCAGCGCCCGCCGCCATGACGAGCAGCGCGAACGCGGCGGCGAGGCCCAGCATCTGGACAAGCGCGGGCACCAGGACGGAGGACGCAGGGAGCGCACGCCCGACCAGGACGAACGCACCCGCCAGAGCCAGGCTGGCGACCAGCGCGACGCTGGCCAGCAGCGCGCAGCGCGCGCGGATCTGTCGAGCGTGGCGCGCCGAGATCGACACGGATGGTGGTGTCACGGAGGCCGGGACGATCACCTCAGGGCCGCCGTTCGGCGCGGTGGAGCGTGTGGGCGTCGTGGCCGACGACGCCAGCGTCCCGCTCGCCCGCGTTCCACCCGGGGTCTTCCACCACATGACCCCCTTCACCCGGTGATCAACCACGTACGCAGCGTAATGATCGCGGAGCGTGACGTGGGGCGGGAACGACGACGAATTCGCGGACGAGAACCGGGCCGGGCGCCTCCCGGAGAAGATCAGCGCGGAGCGCACGGGTCTCAGCACGCCGTGGGCACCCCGCCCGCCGAGCCGTAGCCGAGGCGCAGGCCCTGGAGGAGGTCGGCGTCAATGCGGTCGACCATCGCCCCGTCCGCGAGGAGGTCGATCACGATCGCCAACGCCCGCTCATGCCATTCCCAGACGTCCTCCGGCGCGTCGTAGGCGGACAGGCACCTGCGCGCCGCGTGCAGGAACGCGACCAACGCCGTGCCGTCCCCGTCCAGCGCCGACTCGGCCATGTCACCGAACCTGGCGGCGTCCTCGGGCAGATCAAGCTGGATGACGAACCGTTGGACGGCCACCAGGTAGTGACCGAGCACGGTCCCACTGCGAGCCACGGCAGGACCGTAACGGCACCGACCCCGGGGATGCTCATGTTTCTACCCGACCGGGGTATCGAATCGGGGTCACGTCCAGCGGTGTGAGTGAGCCGTCCGCCTGAGCGGAGCAGAGGCCGTCGTTCCCACCGTCAGCAGAGATTAACGTGCCCGTGAACACGGGATCGCCCCGACGCCACGCGTCGTTCATCGGGCCGATGAGTGATCGCTCCACAGTGGACGGTGGAGGGCGCTGGTCACGTCCTCGCCGTCAAGCCGGTTCGCTCGCGGCGGAACGGCGTTCGAGGAGTTCCTCCAGATGGCCCACGGCGGTGCCCACGCCGTCCTCCTCGCGGATCACCTTCCCCCAGCGCTCCGCGGCGCGGCGCATCGCGGGATCGGTGGTGGCCTCGGTGATGGCGGCGGCGAGCCGGTCAGCGGTGAGCCGCTGCTGCCGCACCGGCGCGGGCGCGACCCCCAGGGCGTGCGCGCGCTCCGCCCAGTGCGGTTGGTCCGCGACGAACGGACACACCACCTGAGGTCGTCCGGCAGCCAGCGCGGCGGCGGTCGTGCCCCCGCCCCCGTGATGCACCACCGCGCCGACGCGCGGGAACAGCCAGTCGTGGGGAACCTGGTCGACGACGAGCACATCCCGGGACCGGCCCGTCAGGTCGAGACCTCCCCACCCGGTCGCCACCACCGCTCGCGCTCCCGCCGTTCGGACGGCCTCGACGACGATCTCCGCTGTCCGTCGGGCATCCCGGCCGGCCATGCTGCCGAACCCGACGTAGATCGGGGTCGGGCCGTCGTCGAGGAAGCGGGCCAGTTCCGGTGGGGGCGACCAGGCCGCGCGCGGGGGCAGGCGCCAGAAACCCGTGGTCCGCACGGTGGCCGGCCACTGTGGATCAACAGGAGTGACATGGGGGCTGAACGCCTGGAGCACAAGCCGGTCCCGTCCCTGCTCGTCGTGGAGCAGGTCGTGGGCGCGAGATCGCCGTGGCAGCCCGAGATCCGTCGTGCGCCACGTGTTGGCCACGCCGGCGTAGGCGCGTTGCGAGCCCGAGGCGACGAGGTAGGTGGCACGGTTGAGGAAACGCGGAAGCCGTGGGAGGGCCACCATCGAGCAGGGGAACGCGGAGGTCGGCACCCAGCCCGGTTGCAGGGCGGCCAACACGGCGGGCGCCCCGATCATCTCGGCGGCGTGGTGGGCGGGGACGGAGGGGGCGTGCACCACGACGTCGGCGCCCTGCCGCGCGGCCGCGCCGACGTCGCGCAGGACGTCGGCCATCAGCGGTTTGATCCGACGCGCGACGCGCGCGGCGGTGATCTTCCCGCGCACGCCCCGGTAACCACCGCTGATCGCCTCCCGCACCACGGGATCGTCCAGCAGACGGTTGGGACCCTCGTCCAGGGGCGCGAACTCGACCCCGTGGTCTGCCGCCGCGCCCGCGAACGACGCCGGCGCGGCCAGAACCGCATCGTGCCCGCGCTCGCGCAGCGCGACGGCCAACGCCAGGAACGGCTGGACGTCGCCTCGGGTTCCGTGCGTGACCAGAAGTGCCCTCATCGCCGCGCCTCGTCCGCGTCGATCCCCGCGTCTGCCCCCGTGTCGGTACCCGCGTTGGTCCCCGCGTTGATCGCCGAGTACGCGGACAGCCAGCGGGCGTCGGAGAACAGGCCGTGGGTGAGCATCTCCAGCCCGACCCTCGCACCCCGGATCGCGGCGGGGGTGTCGGTCGGGGCGCCGCCGAGCAGACGTCCCACGTGGTCACCGAGCACCAGCGGGGCCAGCAGCCACGCCACGTACGTGACAGCTCGCGCGTGGGGGTCGGCGGTGGGCCGCACCCACCCTTCGGCCTCTCCCCTGGCGAGCCAGTCCCGTGTGCTCTCCACGATCTCCTCGAACAGGGCCGAGGCGTTGTCCGCGCCCTCCACCAGGGCACGCGCGAGGTAGCGGCGCACGGGTGTGGCCGCGTCGAGCATCTCCGCGAGCGCGGCGACGTCACCGGTCGCGGCTGGGCCGTCACCATCGCCCCTGATCAACGCCAGGACGTGGTCGTCGCACGCCGCGCGCAGCCCCTCCTTCGACCCGAAGTGGTGCAGCACCAGCGCGGGCGACACGCCCGCGTCGGCGGCGATCGCCCTGACCGAGGCCCCGGCCACCCCGTCCGCCCCGAAGCGCGCCAGGGCGGCGTCCCTGATCCGCGCCCGGGCCGTGAGGTCATCCATTGAACGCATGATCAGAGTATTGAACACTTGTTCAGTCGCTGTCCAGAGCCCGCCGACACCACCCCGGGAGAATCGAACCCACCCACGGGTCGCCAGACCGTCCGGAGCGGACCGGCGAAGGCGACCCACACAGCCCCGATGACCACACAGGACTGTCCAATCAGGACGGAAACGCCTGGGGCCTGTCCTCCCAGCCGGATGAGCAGGGTGGCCAGATCGACTATGCGTCGGTAGAAGATGCCGGTCTTGGCGTAGCCGGTGGCGAGAGCGCGCCCCTGTTCGAGCCGGCTGACGCAATGCTCGACCACGTCACGGCGCGGGTAGAAGCGGATCGCTCGGCGGGAGTAGCCGTTGTCCGCGATCACCCGGCTCGGCCTAGGTCGTGTCCGCGAAGTGTTGTGGTCGTTGGTTGGTTCGTGGTGCGTCGTCATGAGCTGACTGATGAGTCGTGGGTGTTGATCGAGCCGTT
>NZ_JAMTCP010000075.1 GCF_024171885.1 Streptoalloteichus tenebrarius
CAGGTCTCTCGGCCGCTCGGGATGGATTGCCCGGACAGTAGACAGCACGCGTCCCACGAATGGCAAGCCCAGGGGCGTCCCAGGACGTGGATCGTTCGCCACATCACACCTGCGGCCGAACGCATCCCGTGCTATCGCACCAGTCCGTGATCACACAATCACCCGTCGTGCCGCTAGCCCTCCGGACCTGACCCGCCCCGCGCACCCGCGCTCGACGGGCGACGGGCGACGGGCGACGGGCGACGGGCGACGGGCGACGGGCGACGGGCGACGGGCGACGGGCGACGGGCGACGGGCGACGGGCGAGCGTACGGCTTGTCGACGTCCCCGTGGCGTTCCCCTCAGGAGTCCCGCCAGCGACCCGAAGACCGCGGGCCCCCGCCGCCTACAGGGCTTAGTAAGGGGGGAACCCCCATCTCGAACATCGCACGCGGCACCGACAGAAACGGGGCATCGGATCACCCGGAGGAACGAAGGCAGGCCAGAAATGCCCCGAGCGGGTGATCACCAGCGACCGGAAGACGGTCACCAGTGATCACCCGCTCGGATGTCTCGCCCCTGTGCCGCGCGGACGGCGAGCGCCCCGCCGTTCGGCGGGCGGCCGCACCGCGCCCGGCCCCGCCTACACGGTGGCGGCGGCCTCGGCGATGCGGGCGAAGTCGGTGATCGCGAGCTGTTCGCCCCGGGCCGTCGGGTCGACCCCCGCCGCGCGGAGCACGGCCTCGGCGCGGGCGGCGGAACCGGCCCACCCGGCGAGCGCGGCGCGCAGCGTCTTGCGGCGCTGCGCGAACGCGGCGTCGACGACCGCGAACACGGTCTCGCGGTCGACGCCCGACGGCGGTTCCCTCCTGGTCAGCGCGACCAGCCCCGAGTCCACGTTGGGCACCGGCCAGAACACGCTGCGGGGCACGGGACCGGCCCTGCGCACGTCGGCGTACCAGGCGGCCTTCGCGCTGGGCACCCCGTAGGTCCTGCTCCCGGGGCGGGCGGCCAGCCGGTCGGCCACCTCCGCCTGCACCATCACCAGACCGTGCCGCAGCGAGGGCAGCTCCGCCAGCAGGTGCAACACGACCGGAACGGCCACGTTGTACGGCAGGTTCGCGACCAGCGCGGTCGGCTCGGGCGTCCCGATCTCGGCCGCGCTGACCCGCATCGCGTCGGCCGGCACCACGCGCAGCCGCTCCGCCAGCTCGGGGGCACGGTCCCGCGCGGTGCGGGGCAGCCGCTGGGCCAGCACCGGGTCGATCTCCACGGCCACCACCGCGCGGCACGCGGGCAGCAGGGCCAGCGTCAACGAGCCGAGGCCGGGGCCGACCTCCAACGCGACGTCGTCGGGCCGCAGCTCGGCGGCGGCCACGATGCGGCGCACCGTGTTGGGGTCGTGCACGAAGTTCTGCCCCAGCTTCTTGGTGGGGCGCACTCCCAGCTCCTCGGCGAGCTGACGGACGTCGGCCGGGCCGAGGAGCTGACTGCTCCCCGGCCCGGCCGGTGTGAGGTCTCCTGCCACGGGGTAAGAAACTACTTCGGCAGGCCGAGCTTGTCCGCGCAGTGCGGCCACGCGCCGTATCCGCCGCCCCTGCCGTCGCGCACCTTGGTGGCCACCGCGATCTGCTGCTCGCGGGTGGCCTGGTGCGGGTACTCGGCGTACTGACCGCCGCCGTTGGCGTCCCAGGTGCTCTTGTTGAACTGGAGGCCGCCGTAGTAGCCGTTGCCGGTGTTGGCGGCCCAGTTGCCGGTGGCCTCGCACTGGGCGAGCCTGTCCCACACGGCGCCGTCGACCACCGGCTTGG
The DNA here is from genome assembly GCF_024171885.1 of Streptoalloteichus tenebrarius. Taxonomy (GTDB): domain Bacteria; phylum Actinomycetota; class Actinomycetes; order Mycobacteriales; family Pseudonocardiaceae; genus Streptoalloteichus; species Streptoalloteichus tenebrarius. The sequence continues at coordinate 1,791 of NZ_JAMTCP010000075.1, forward strand.
TGCCGACGCGGACCTTCCTGGGCTTGGGCTCCTTGGTCACCTTGACGGAGATCTGCTCGCGCGCGGTCTCCTTCCCGTTGACCCTGGTCACCCGGAAGACGACGGTCTTCTCGCCCGGCTCGCCCTTGTCCTCGACCTTGGTGGTGCCCTTGACCAGCTCGGGGTCGTCCACCTTCTCCTCGGGCGGGTCGATCTTCTGCTTCTCGGTGACCTCCTCGACCCGGTTCCTGGTGACCTCGATCCGGCTGCCGCTGGTCAGCGGGGTGCCGTTGGCCGGGTTGACGGTGTCGGACTGTTCGAGGGCCACGCCGAGCTCGCGGAGCAGCTCCTCGACGGTCGCGGCGTTGGTGGCGACCTCGCGGGGCTTGGCACCCCCGTCGACGAGCGTGACCACCTTGGCGGTGCGCAGGTCGAGGGCCATCCCCTCCAGCGGGATGCGCCGGGAGCGGTCGGCGGAGACCACGGCGCCGGAGGAGTGCATGCCCAACTGGCGCAGGGCCTCCTCGACGGTCAGGGCGGTCGTCCAGACCTCGCGGCTCCTGCCGTCCACCGTCATCCGCAGCAGCCGGCCGCGCTTGAGGACGATGCGGCTGCCGTCGCCGATCGAGGCGGTCGAGGCCGGGGCCAGCGCGTCGTGCTCGCCGGCGCGGAGGCCGGCGGCGTCGAGGGCGGCGCCGACCGTCGAGGCGAAGGTGTTCAGCTCACGCGTCTCGCCGTCCACGGTGATCGTGACCGACTTGTCCATGGCGACGGCGGTGGCGCCGCCGCCGGTGAGGACCAGGAGCGTCGCCGCGACGGCGGCCCTGGCCAGGGTGCGTTTGCTCACCTGTTGTCCTGTCATCGGGCGTCCGGGCAGGGGAAAGCGCGCTGGCCACGTCACGGGGAAATGACGAGGCTGTCTGCCGCGAAACCACACGGACGGCGCCGCGGGCGGCGTCGTCGGCTCGCACCTCGACGTCGGCGCCCGGCGGCGCCCGATTTCGCGGGGCGCCCGGGGGATCTCCCCATCCCGGCTGTCGGTGACGGGACGCTAACGGAAGATCGCGTTCAGAACAATGGGCGGAGATCCGTTTTTTCGATCAAACACTGAACGTGGAAGATCTTCCCGAGGCTAATCACGTTGCGTCACAAAGAAGGGATCTCGTCGAGCCGGAAAACGCGCTCGGCCGTCGCCGTGACGGCTGAGACCAACTCAACAAGGTCATCCCCGCGCAGCAGGGCGAGATCACGCAACGTGTAGGGGACGCAGTAGGGCTCGTTCGGCCGCCCCCGGAACGGGTGCGGGGTGAGGAACGGGGCGTCGGTCTCCACCAGCATCTGGTCCGGGGGCGCCAACCGCGCGGCCTCGCGGAGCGGGCCGGCGTTGCGGAAGGTCACGGTGCCCGCGAAGGACAGCACGTACCCCGCGTCGAGACAGCGCCGCGCGATCTCGGCGTCGCCGGAGAAGCAGTGGAACACGACGGTGTCCGGCGCGCCCTCCTCCTCCAGGATCCGCAGGACGTCCTCGTGCGCGTCCCTGTCGTGGATCATCAGCGGCTTGCCGACCCGCTTGGCGAGGTCGATGTGCCAGCGGAACGCCTCCTGTTGGGCGTGCGGCGGCGAGTAGTCCCAGTAGTAGTCCAACCCGGTCTCGCCGATGGCGACGACCCTGGGCTGGCGCGCCAGGTCCTCCAGGGTGGCGCGGTCCTGGTCGCCGAAGGCCGCGGTCCTGGTCGGGTGCAGCGCGACGGCGGCGAACACGCGGTCGTCCCACGTGGCGGCGCGGGCGGCCCAGCGGGCCGAGTCCAGGTCGTCGGCGACGGTGACGACGCGGGTGACGCCGACCGCCGCCGCGCGGTCGACCGCCGAGGCGACGTCGGCGGCGTCCGCGCAGCCGATGGCGTCCAGGTGCGTGTGCGCGTCGACCGCCGGGACCGGAAGGGGTTCCGGCGCCGGCGGGCGCTCTCCGTTACGGGACAAGGACTTCCCCTCGGTCCACAGTGGATCGACGTGCCGGGGCGGACCAGGGGGCGGAGCCCCCTGGTCCGTCCACTGTGGTCACGTCAACCGTCCTCACTGGATGGCGGCCCACTCGGGGCCGGTCTCGCCGAGCGCGGGGTCGAGCTTGGCGAACAGCGGCGTCGGCTTGGCCAGCGGCCGACCCACCTCGATCGGCCGCGACTCCCACCGCGCCTGCTCGGCGGCGTAGTCACCGGAGAGCACCGGGTAGACCGAGCCGGCCACGTCCAGGTCCTCGACCTCGCGGATCTCCGGCTGCGCCGCCCACACGCCCTCGCCGCCCAGCAGCTCGTGCACCTTCTGCGCCGAGTGCGGGAGGAACGGCGTGAGCAGGGTGTTCACGTCGCTGACGACCTGCAACGCGGTGTGCAGGATCGTGTCGCGGCGCTCGGGGTCGTCCTTGCGCTTCCACGGCTCCTGGTCCGACAGGTAGCGGTTGGCCGCGCCGACCACGCGCATCGCCTCGCCGATCGCCGCCTTGAACCGCGACCGGCGCAGGTGGTCGCCCACCACGTCGAAAGCGTTGCGCGCCAACGCCTTCAGCTCCTCGTCGGCCTGCTGCGGCGCGGACGGCGTGGGCACGGCGCCGACGTTCTTGTGCGCCATCGAGATCGAGCGGTTGACGAGGTTGCCCCACTCGTTGGCCAGCTCGAAGTTGATCCGGCGGACGAACTCGTCCCAGGTGAAGTCGGTGTCCTGGTTCTCCGGCCCGGCCACGGAGATGAAGTACCGCAACGTGTCCGGGCCGAACTCGCGCAGGAAGTCGGTGACGTAGATGACCGTGCCGCGCGAGGTGGAGAACTTCGAGCCGCTCATGGTGAGGAACTCGCTGGAGACCACCTCGGTGGGCAGGTTCAGCTCGCCGAAGGCGCCCGGCCGGCCGTCCCGGTCGCCCTTCCCGTTGTGGCCGAGCAGCAGCGCCGGCCAGATCAACGAGTGGAAGACGATGTTGTCCTTGCCCATGAAGTAGTACGCCTGCGCGTCGCGCTCGGTCCACCACGCCTTCCAGGCGTCGGCGTCGCCGCTGCGTCGCGCCCACTCCACGGACGCCGACAGGTAGCCGATGACGGCGTCGAACCAGACGTAGAACCGCTTCATCGGCTGCTCGCGCCAGCCGTCCAGCGGGATCGGCACGCCCCAGTCCAGGTCGCGGGTGATCGGCCTCGGCTGGAGGTCGGCGAGCAGGTTCTGGCTGAACTTGAGCACGTTCGGCCGCCACTGGGTGCGGGTGGACAGCCACTGGCCCAGGGACTCGGCGAACGCGGGGAGGTCGAGGAACAGGTGTTCGGTCTCGACGAACTCCGGCTTCTCGCCGTTGATCCGCGACCGGGGGTTGATCAGGTCGGCCGGGTCGAGCTGGTTGCCGCAGTTGTCGCACTGGTCGCCGCGCGCCCCGTCGAAGCCGCAGATGGGGCAGGTGCCCTCGATGTAGCGGTCGGGCAGGGTGCGGCCGGTGGACGGGCTGATCGCGCCCTTGGCCACCTTGGGGATCACGTACCCGTTGCGGTGCAGCGCCAGGAACAGCTCCTGCACCACCTTGTAGTGGTTCCCGGTGACGGTGCGCGTGAACAGGTCGTAGGACAGGCCGAGCCCGCACAGGTCCTCGGCGATCACCCGGTTGTACCGGTCGACGGTCTCCCTCGGCGTGCGGCCCTCCTTGTCGGCCTGCACCTGGATCGGGGTGCCGTGCTCGTCGGTGCCGGAGATCATGAGCACCCGGTTGCCCGACATTCGCTGGAAGCGGGAGAACACGTCGGACGGAACGCCGAAGCCGGACACGTGCCCGATGTGCCGCGGGCCGTTGGCGTACGGCCAGGCCACCGCGGTGAGGACATGGGTGCTCATGTCCGCCTAGCCTACGGTCGACCGGCCCGCGCACCCGAGCGGGTTGGGCCACGGGTGGTGGGAGGGCCACGGACGATGTCGGCGACCCGGCTGCTGGTCTTGGGCGTGGTGCGCATGGCGGGTCAGGCGCACGGCTACCAGGTGCGGCGTGAGCTGCTGACCTGGGGCGCCGACACCTGGGCCAACACCAAGCCGGGGTCGATCTACCACGCGTTGAAGAAGGCGGACAGGGACGGGCTGCTGACCGCCGAGGGCCCCGAGGCCGGGGAGGGCGGGCCGGAGCGCACGGTCTACCGGCTCACCGAGGACGGGGAGACGGAGTTCCAGCTCCTGCTGCGCCGCTCCCTGAGCGAGCCCGGCGACCCCGCCTCGCTGAGCGCCGGGCTGACGATGTTGCCGGCGTTGCGACGGGAGGACGCGATCACGCTGCTCACCGTGCGCGTCAACGCGCTCCAGGCGTCGCTCGGCCGGCTGACGGGCTGGGACGTGACCGACGTCGGGAAGCCCGAGCACGTGCGTGAGCACGTGCTGCTGTGGACGGCGCAGCTCAACGCCGAGATCGACTGGGCGCGGGGGCTGGTCGAGCGCCTGAGGGCCGGCGGCTACCGGATGGCCGGCGAGGCCTGACGTAGGGCCTGACCAGGGGAAACAGCCTCCGGAGATCGACTGGGGAAGCCCGCCTCGCGGCACGCGCTCCCTCGTGTCGGACAGTGAGGGCGGATCTGGCGCGGGCGGGGGCTCCGCTCTCCCGAGGGCGTCCCTGGGCTGGTGCCGACACGTGCGAGGAGACGTCCGTCGGCGGCCTCAGCTCCCGTACACCCGCCTGGAGCAAGGCACTCGTCCGTTCGGGATCAGCGCCGGAAACACGCGATAGTCAAACTTGACTAGCGATCGAGGGCCGGCCATCCTGGCGCCCGGTAGTCAAGTTTGAATTCCCTCGACGGACCCTCGTCCGTCCTCACCTCCCAGGAGGTCCCTGGTGATCCACGTGCGCGGGCTCGCCCGCCGCTTCCACACCCGCCGGTCGACCGTCGACGCGGTCACGGGCGTCGACCTCGACGTCGCCGCCGGCGAGGTCGTCGGCTTCCTCGGCCCGAACGGGGCCGGCAAGACCACGACGCTCCGGATGCTCACGACGCTGCTGGAGCCCTCGGCCGGCTCCGCCGAGGTCGCGGGGCACGACCTGCTGCGCGAGCCGGCCCTGGTGCGGCGGCGCATCGGCTACGTCGCCCAGGGCGGCGGCTGCTCGCCCCACGGCAGGGTCAGGGAGGAGCTCGTCCTCCAGGCCCGCCTCCACCGGCTCGACCGGGACCGGGCCCGCCGGCGTGTCGACGAGCTGATGGACCGGTTCGCGCTGACCGACCTGGCCGACCGGCCCACCGCCAGCCTCTCCGGCGGCCAGCGCCGCCGCGTCGACCTCGCCGTGGGCCTGGTCCACGACCCGGCGGTGCTGTTCCTCGACGAGCCCACCGTCGCGCTCGACCCGCGCAGCCGCGCGCACGTGTGGGACCACGTGCGCTCCCTCAACGCCGAGCACGGCACGACGATCTTCCTGACCACGCACTACCTCGACGAGGCCGACGCGCTCTGCGACCGCGTCCTGGTGATCGACCACGGCCGGATCGTGGCCGCCGGCAGCCCCTCGGAGCTGAAGCGACAGGTGTCAGGGGACGTCGTCGAGGTCGGCAGCGCCCGACCCTCGGCGGTCGCCGAGATCGCCGGCCGCCTGCCGGGCGCGCGCGACGTGACGACCACGGCCACCGGCGTCCGGTTCCACGTGCCCCGGGGGGACACGGCCCTGCCCGAGCTGCTCCCGGCGCTGGTCCTGGCGGGGGTGTCGATCACCTCGGTCCAGGTGCACCGCCCCACCCTCGACGACGTCTTCCTCGCCATGACCGGTCGCCCGCTCCACGACGACACCCAGGAGGCCCCCGTTGCCGCGTGACACCCTGCTGGTCTTCCGGCACACCATCGGCCCGGTGCTGCGCAGCCCGGCGACGATCCTGATCTCGATGGTGCAGACCATCCTCTACCTGGTGTTGTTCGGGCCGCTGCTGGAGGACCTCGTCCGCGTGCCGGGCGCCGCGAACTCCTGGCAGGTGTTCGCGCCCGGCATCCTGGTGCAGCTCGCCCTGTTCACCGGCGCGTTCGCCGGGTTCGCGCTGCTCCCCGACCTGCGGGCGGGCGTGGTCGAGCGGATGCGGGTGACCCCGGTCAGCCGGACCGCGTTGCTCCTCGGCCGGGTGCTGCGGGACGTCGTGGTGACGATGGCGCAGGCGGTGCTGCTGCTCCTGGCCGCGACGGCGCTCGGGATGCGGGCCCCGCTCGTCGGCGTGGTGCTGGGCCTGCTGCTGGCGGCCGTGCTCGCCGGCGCGTTGTCCGCGGCCTCCTACACGATGGCGCTCGCCCTGCCCAACGAGTACCAGTTCGCGCCCGTGGTCCAGTCCGTGACGTTGCCGCTGATGCTGCTCTCGGGCGTGCTCCTGCCGATCGCGTTCGGTCCCGACTGGCTGCGCGCGGTGTCCAAGGTCAACCCGCTCACCTACGCGGTCGACGCCGAGCGGGCGCTGTTCGTCGGCGACTACGGGGCGACCGACGTCCTGACCGGTGTGACGGTGGTGCTCGTCGTGTTCGGCCTCACCGTGTTGTGGGGGACGCGCTCCTACCGTCGCCAGAACGCCTGACCGCGCCTGCCGTGGCGGCCCGCCCCTCCCCGGGGTGGCTCGCCACGGCGGCGGAGGTGGGCGGAGGTCGAGGTCCGAGTCGCCCCACAACACCTGGGCCTTTTACGCCGAACGGGTGAAGATGTGGGGCCATGGAGGCGGTGTGGGTCGTGTCGCGGCCGTTGGTCGGCGACGCCGGACCGGAGCGGGTGCTGCGGCGGCTCGCGGCACGGGCGTCGGCGGCCGGCCTCGCGCCCCCGGCGGCGGTGACCGGCGACTGGTTCGGCGGTCAGGCGGTCCTCGCGCCGACCGTGCGCGTCGAACCCGTCTCCCGCGACCGGGCGTTCACGGCTCTCGACCGGCAACCGGCCGTGGTCGGCGGGTCCGACCTGCCGCCCGGCGTCGTCGGCGGTGGCTGGTTCGGCTACCTCGGGTATGGGCTGACCGACCCGGGGCGCTGGCCGGCGCCCGACGGGGGAAGCGCGCGTCGCCTACCGGACGCGGCGTGGGGCTGGGCGGACCACGTCCTGCGTCGGGACCGCCGGGGACGCTGGTGGTTCGAGGCGTTGGTTCCCGTGGGCTCCCCGGCGCCGGAGGACCTGGTCGAGGAGCTGGGCGCGCTCGTGGCCGCGGCCGAGGACCCGCCGGTCCGGCCCTGGACGGCGGGGCCCACTCGGCGTCGCCCCGCGGAGCGGCACGAGGCCGCGGTGGCCGGGTGCGTGGAGCGGATCGCGGCCGGCGAGATCTTCCAGGCCAATGTGTGCACCCGCTTCGAGTGGGAGTTCGACGGCGACCCGCTGGAGGTGTTCGCGGCCGGGTCCGCGCGGTTGGGGCCGGCGCGGGCCGCCTACCTCGCCGGCGGGTGGGGGGCCGTGGCGTCGCTGTCGCCCGAGCTGTTCCTGGCCCGGCGCGACCGGGTCGTGCGGTCCAGCCCGATCAAGGGCACGCTGCCCCGGCGCGGCCCGGCCAACGCGGGCAACGCCGCGCTGCTGCGGCGCTCCGCCAAGGACGTGGCGGAGAACGTGATGATCGTCGACCTCGTCCGCAACGACCTGGGCCGGGTCTGCGAGGTCGGCAGCGTGACCGTGCCGGAGCTGCTGGAGGTGCGGCCGCATCCCGGCGTGTGGCACCTGGTGTCCACTGTGGAGGGACGTCTGCCCTCGGCCGCGCCGCACGCGGACCTGTTGGCCGCGACGTTCCCGCCGGGATCGGTGACCGGCGCGCCGAAGCTCCGGGCGTTGGAGGTCGTGGCGGAACTGGAGACGACGCCCCGCGAGGTGTACTGCGGGGCGGTGGGCGTGGTCTCCCCACTGGCCGGACTGGAGCTGAACGTCGCGATCCGCACGCTGGAACACCAGGGGGACCGCCTGTGGCTGGGCGTGGGCGGCGGGGTCACCGCCGACTCGGACCCGCACGCGGAGTGGCGGGAGTGCCTGACGAAGGCGGCCCCGCTGGAGGCGCTGCTGTGTCCGGCGGACTGGACCGCCGCCCCGGGCGTCGGCGCGGGCGCTGCCAGCTCAGGTGCCGTCTGACGTGGCCCTCGGCTCGATCGCCGCACCTTCGATCCACGTCGACGCATGACGCGGGTCCGCGTGGACGGGCTCCTGCTGTGGTCGCACTGGTGCGCTGGCCCAACGCACCCCGAACCCCACCACGAGCACCCACCCCCGCGCCTACAGCCCAGAAGTGGGGGGAACCCCCTTTTCAGATCATGACCGAACCATCCGACACTTCCGCCACCACACACCCACCCTCGGGTGACAAGAAGCAGACAAAGCACCCGATCGGGTCGTAGAGACGACCGGCCAGAACCACCGCGACATCCGGAACAGCCAGCGCCCGGAACCCCTCCGGATCGCGGTCAGGAACCCCGCCGAGCAGCGAGGACGGCGTCATACAGCGCCTTCTTACCGGTGCTGGCGCTGGTCTCGGCCACCTCGGCGACGGCCTGCTTCAACCGCGCGCCCTCGGCCACCCGGCGCTCGACCTCGGCCACCAACGCCTCGACGTCGCCCTCGCCGGCCTCCTCCGGCTGGGCCCCGGCCACGACGACGGTCACCGGGCCGGTCACGCCGCCGGCCGCCCAGGCGGCCAGTTCACCGAGGGCCCCGCGCCGCACGTCCTCCCCCGGCCCCGTCATGTCCCGGCACACCGCCGCCGGCCGGTCCGCGCCCCACGCGGCCGCCGCCTCGGCCAACGTCTCGCCCAACCGGGCCGGGTCAGCGTGGAACACCACCGTCCTCGGCTCGCGGGCCAGGTCCGCGAGCCATCGCCGCCTCGCCTCCGGCCCGTCCGGCGGCGTGTCCTCGAAGCAGAACCGGTCCGAGGGCAGCCCGGACAACGCCAGCGCCGCGGTGACCGCCGAGGGACCCGGCAGGCAGGACACCGACGCCCCCTCGGCCGCGCACGCGGCCACCAGCTCCGGCGCCGACGCGCCCGGGATCCCGTCGGAGGTCACCACGAGCACCGTCGCGCCGTCACGGATCGCCTCGACCAACGGCCCGACCGGCTCGTCCGTGTCCGTCACCCGACCGGTTGGCGGCGCGTTGAGCCCGGCCGCCGTCGCCCGCAGCCACGCGACGTCGTCGGTGACGACGACGTCGGCCGTGCCGAGCGCGTCGGCCAGCCGGGGCGAGGCGTCGCGGGGCTGTCCTATCGGGGCGGCGGCCAGCACCAGGCGGCCGGAACCGGATACGGGGTTCACGCAGCCCACCCTACGATCGGCCGAGTGAGCGAGCGGAGCGAGCGAACCATCGAGCACAGCGGTGTCCCTCGCACCGCCCCCGGCCCCGAGGAGGCGGGCGCCGGTGTCCTGGTCCGGCAGGCCCCGGAGCCGGCCGACGAGGTCGTGCCGCTCGGCGCGGTCCCCCCGCCGGAGGACCGCGCGCCGCTCGACCCCGCCGAACGCCTGGGCCCGCCCCCGCCGACCGACCGGCTCCGCGGCTGGGTGACGGCGCTCGCGCTGGCGGTCCTCGGTGGCCTGGTGCGGTTCTGGAACCTCGGCTTCCCCACCGACAAGGGCACGCCGGTCTTCGACGAGAAGCACTACGTGCCGCAGGCGTGGCAGGTGCTGCGCAACGGCGGGTACGAGGACAACGCCGGCTACCGGCTCGTGGTGCACCCGCCCCTCGGCAAGCAGCTCATCGCGGTCGGCGAGTGGCTGTTCGGCTACGACGGCTGGGGGTGGCGGTTCTCCGCCGCGGCCGCCGGCACGGTCAGCGTGCTGCTGATCGTGCGGATCGCCCGTCGCCTCACCCGCTCCACGCTGCTCGGCGCGCTGGCCGGCGTGCTGCTGATCTGCGACGGCGTCAGCCACGTGCAGTCCAGGGTGGGGATGCTCGACATCTTCCTGGCGGTGTTCGTGCTGGCGGCCTTCGGCTGCCTGCTGGTGGACCGCGACCAGGTGCGGCAGCGCCTGGCGGTGGCCGTGCGCGAGGGCCGGGTGGCCGAGACCCCGTGGGGGCCGCGCCTGGGCTTCCGCTGGTGGCGGTTCGGGGCGGGCGTGCTGCTGGGCCTGTCCTGCGGCGTGAAGTGGTCCGGCTCCTACTTCCTGGCCGCGTTCGCCGTGTTGTGCGTGTTCTGGGACGTGACGGCGCGCCGCGCGGCGGGTGTGCCCCGGCCCTGGGTCGGCACGGTCGTGCGCGATCTTGCCCCCGCCCTGTGGTCGTTGGCCGTGGTGCCGATCCTCGCCTACCTGGCGACGTGGTGGGCGTGGCTGGCGAGTGAGACCGGCGTCGACCGGCACGCCGTGGGCAGGGACGTCGGCGCCGACTCGGCGTTCTGGTTCGTGCCGGACGCGCTCCGCTCGCTGTGGTTCTACAGCTCGAAGGTGCTGGAGTTCCACAACTCGCTGGTCACCCCGGAGAAGCCGCACCCGTGGGAGTCCAAGCCGTGGACGTGGCCGATGGGCCTGCGGCCGATGCTCTACTACCTGGAGTCGGGCGGGGGCGCGCCGGGCTGCGACGGCCGGCAGGACTGCCTGGGCGCGGTGATGCTCGTCGGCACGCCGGCGATGTGGTGGCTGGCCTTCCCGGTGCTGGGCTGGGCCCTGTGGCGGGCGGTGACGCGGGCGGACTGGCGCTACACGGCGGTGCTGGTCGCCTACGCCGCGGGCTGGCTGCCGTGGTTCGTCAACCTCGACCGGCAGATGTACTACTTCTACATCACGCCGGTCGCGCCCTTCCTGGTGCTCGGGCTGGTGTTGGTGATGGGCGAGGTGTTGGGCAGGGCCAGGGCCGGCGCGGAGCGCAGGGGCACGGGTCTGCTCGTGGTCGCGATCTACACCGGGCTCGTGGTGGCGAACTTCGCCTGGCTGTGGCCGATCCTCAACGGCAACGCCATCCCCCTGTGGTGGTGGAACGCCGAGATGTGGCTGCCCTCGTGGCGTTGACGCCCCGCCGTTCCCGTGCCCGGGGGCAGAGCCCGCCCGGGTCGGCCCGCTTCCGCTCGCCGCCAGCGACGAGGCGGCGCACGCCTCCGCTGACACCGCCGATCGGCGGGTTGTTCACCCCGGCAACCAAATCTAGGTTTCCTGGTCACAGGGTGCCCTGCGTCGACAGTCGAGAAGAACGAGCCTCCGCAACGGCCCCGTCGCCCCCGCGCGACGGGGCCTTGTCGGAGTGCCGGACGCACGGGGAGAACACCCATGACCGGAGTACGCCGCCGCGACCTGCTCGCCGGCGCCGCAGCCCTGGCCGGCTTCGCCACCGTCGGACTCCTGCCCGGCACGGCGGCCGCGGCCACCCGCCAACGGCCGGGCGCGGCCAACCCGCCCTCGCTCGGCGTCGGCGACCGGGCGGTGACCGCGCGGGTCAGCGCGCGCCGCGCCCTGGAGCACATCCGGCACCTCAGCGAGACCATCGGACCGAGGATCGGCGGCACCCCGTCGGAGCGCAGGGCCGCCGACTACCTCGCCCGCGAGCTGCGCGACCTGCGTTACGACGTGAAGCTCCAGCCGTTCCCCGTGGCCGACAAGCACCTCGCGGACGTCCTGGGCGACGGGATCCGCTGGCAGTCGGCGGCGTCGCCGGACGGCGCGCTCGACGTGTCCGTGACCGGTGACGTGGTCGACGTCCGCGCCGGCGCCGCCGGCGACTACCCCGCCGACGTCCGCGGCAAGGTCGTCCTCGTCGACCGGGTGCGCGGCAGCGAGCTGGCGCAGGTCAAAACCGCTGTCGAGAAGGGCGCGGCCGCGGTGGTGCTCGTCGCGACACCGGCCCCGACAGCCCCCGACCGCAGAGCGGGCTCCTTCTCCCCCTCCCTGAAGGAGCGCGTGGCCGTGCCGGTGCTCGGCCTGGCCCAGGTGCACGGCGAGAAGGTCAGGGCGCGCCTGTCCGGAGGCCGGCTCCGACTGACGCTGCGCGTGACCCACCACAAGAACCTGACCTCCTACAACGTGATCGCCGAGCGGCCGGCGACCCTCCCGGTCGGGGACAGGGGCGTCGTGATGGTCAGCGCCCACTACGACTCGGTGCCGGGCTCCCCGGGCGCCAACGACGACGGCAGCGGCACGGCGCTGTGCCTGGAGCTGGCCCGCGTCCTGCGCCACCTGCCGACGCAGAAGGCGGTGCGGTTCGCCCTGTGGGGCTCCGAGGAGCAGGGCCTCATCGGCTCCAAGTACTACGTGTCCAAGCTCGACGACGCCGGGGCGAAGCGCATCGCCGGCTGCTTCCAGAACGACATGGTGGCCACGAGCCACGACCCGGCGACCCGGTACTGGCTGTTGTCCGTCGACGGCGGCGACAACGCCACCACGAAGGCCGTGGCCGACGCCGCCCGACGCCTGGGCTACACGCCCCGCGTCAGCGGCCCGGTGGCGAGGGGTTCCAGCGACCACGTGCCCTTCCACGAGCGCGGCATCGCGTCGGCGAACTTCAGTTGGCGCGGCGAGGGCGGCCCCCACCTGCTGGAGCCGACGTACCACACGCCGGAGGACACGATCGAGGCCAACATCAGCCTGGAGCGGCTCCAGGTCTCCCTCGAACTGATCGGGTGCGCGGCCTACGACCTCGCCCGCCACCGCTGACCCCCGCGAGGAATCACCCGCCGACTCCTCCGACACCACCCAGGAAAGGCCGGGCGTTCCCCCGCCCGGCCTTTCCGTGTTTCCCTCACATCTGCCCCGACGTCCCCACGACGAAGCCACCCCAGCACGGTGTCCCAGCCACACCCATCAGCACCCGACCGGGGCTCACCAATGCCGCCAGGCACCAGCACGCCCCCATTCGTCCGGCCCCACAACCGGTTGTGGCCACGCCCCCGGGAATCCCACGAGAAACCACCACTCCCCCACTGACCCGGCACATCCCGCTGTTCACGCCCGCCCCGCACCCTCGGACGCCTCACCAATGGCCCACCAATCGCCCCACCACGAGCACACCAGCGCCCCATCACAGGCCCGGACAGCAAAGACAACCGAGCCGACTCGCGCTCACACATCCCCGGCCAAACAGCCGGCGGTCGAAGACCACCCCGGCGGCTGGCCATGCGAGGGCCGAACGGGATACCCAGGGCGCGCGGTGCGTCTAGGGGCTCGCCAGCCGCGCCCAGCAGTCATGCGGCTGGTGTCACCCCACGACGCGCGTCTGAGGTCGGGCGCCAACCAGCCGCGCCCCCTCCCCCGCTGAGCCCAGCAGTCGTGCGGCTGGTGTCAGCCCACGACGTGCGTCTGGGGTCGGGCACCAGCCAGCCGCGCCCAGCAGTCGTGCGGTTGGTGTCAGCCCACGACGCCCGTCTGGGGTCGGGCACCAGCCAGGCGCGCTGGCGAAGCCAGCCGCGCCCCCCCTCCCCCGCTGAGCCCAGCAGTCGTGCGGTTGGTGTCAGCCCACGGCGCGCGTCTGAGGTCG
>NZ_JAMTCP010000076.1 GCF_024171885.1 Streptoalloteichus tenebrarius
ACTGGCTATGACAAACGAGCCCGGCATTGTCAGGCCATGGTCACTCTCGCCTGCCTACGACTCTGGCTGCCCTGACTTTGCGGACACGACCTAGGACGTGCCCTCAAAGCTGGTGTGGCTGATCAGCATTGATCCCGCATGGCGGTGCGTAGGCACGAGTTGGCCGACGAGCAGTGGCAGGCGATCGAACCCCTGCTGCCCGCTCCGGCGAGCAAGGGGCGCCCCCGGGTGGACGAGGCATCCGTGTGATCAACGGAATGTTGTTCAAGGCGAAGACCGGTGTGGCGTGGCGTGACCTGCCGGAACGGCACGGGCCGGGGAAGAGGTGTCGACAACCGGTTCTGGCGGTGGGTCACACACCACCGCCCTGACCACCCGTGGTGTCGCGGGTGCGGGTGATCGCCGAGGCCATCGACGAACTCGACCGCGAGGGTGGCGATCGACTCCAGCATCGGGCGATGCGCACCAGCACGCCCCTGGGCGCCCGCTCGCCCTCCCGCGTCCTCCACCGGGGAGGGCGGATCGTCGGCGGGCACCGTGAGCAGGCTGATCACGCCGTCAGGTGCTCCCCGTGGCGGACCACGACGATCCACCTCCGCTGTCGACGGCAGGGGCAGTCCGCTGTTGATCGTGCTCACCGCCGGCAACGCCAACGACACCATTGTGATCGAGGAGGGTCTGGCCGATATCCGCATCGCCCCGCCCGGTCGCCGCGCCCGCATGCCAGGCCGGAGCGGGTGATCGCGGACAAGGATTACTCCAGCCGCGCCAGCCGGGAACACCTGGCCCAACACGGCATCAGATCGACCCTTGCGGGAGAAGGGGTGACCAGGCCGAGAACCGACGCCGTCGCGACACGGCCGGCCGGCATCCCCACACCTTCAGCACGCAGATCGACCAGCGACACACCGTGGCCGGGCGCCGCCGCGACCGGTGCAAGGGCTGTCGCGGCATCGCCGCCCGCTACGACCGGCTGGCCCGCAACTACCTCGATGGGCTGAACCTTGTTGACCTGCTCGCCTGGCTTCGTGACCCGTCAGACACGCCCTAGCAGGCGACACGGTCCTTCACGGGTTCCGGGTTCCGAGACCGCTCAGCGTGGCCGCCACCGCCGTGCTCCTGACCCGCGGATCTGCCTGGGTGGCCCTCGCAGGGCCACCCATCCCGTTGGCCGGTGACCACGGCGCGCTCAGACTTGGGGCATGGCCAACAAGGAACTGGGCGACTTCCTCCGCGCCCGCCGCGCCGGACTCACACCGGAGGAGATCGGGCTCCCGGTCGAACTCGGTGTCGGTCGCCGCGTCGCCGGCCTGCGGCGCGGCGAGGTCGCCCGGTTGGCCGGGGTGAGCGTTGAGTACTACACCCGACTGGAACAAGGCCGTGTCGGACAGCCCTCCGAGCAGGTGCTGCTCGCCCTGTCCGACGCCCTGCGGCTGGACGACGTCGAGCGGCGGCACCTGTTCACCCTCGCCGGCACCGCACCCGGGATCCGGGACCGCGGCCAGCACTCGGCGCGACTGCGGCCGGCGATGCGACAGGTGCTGGAGTCGATGGACCTGTGCCCGGCCTACGTCCGCGACGGCAATCTGGAGATCGTCGCCGGGAACGCGCTGTGGGCACTGGTGTTCCCCGACATCGCCGCGCTGCCGCGCCGGGAACGCAACATGGTCCGCTGGACGCTGTTGGACCCCCGCGCGCGCCTGGTGTGGTGCGACTGGGAGAACGTGGCCCGCGACTACGTCCACGTGCTGCGGCTGGCCGCCGCGGACCAGCCGCGCAACCAGCGGATCACCAACCTGATCGGCGAGCTGATGGTGCGGTCGCCGGAGTTCCCGGCGTGGTGGTCCGAGCACCGCGTCCACGAACGCAGCACCGGCAGGAAGCGGATCCACCACCACATGGTCGGTGAACTCGAACTGCAATTCGAGATCTTCACCCCGGTCGCCGACCCGAGCCTGTCGATGCTGGTCTACTCCGCGCCGACCGGCTCTCCCAGTGAGGAGCGCCTGCGGCTGCTCGCCAGTTGGGGAAGCGAATCCGCGGCCGCGGCACACCAGGGCGCTGACGCCGACTCCTGACCGGCCCCAGCGGCCCCAGCGGGCATTCGGCCACCCCCATCACCCAGACACGACCCCGCCGCGCACGCGGGGCCGACACCGCCGTGCGCACATGCGCCCGGCGGCGCTCGATCACGGCCTCGATGGCCGTCACTGAGTCACTGAAAGGAAATCCCTGATGAGCAAGACGTTCCTGGTCACCGGTGTCAGCACCGGGCTCGGACTGGCGATCGCCCGGCGGGCGCTGGCGGCCGGGCACCGGGTGGCCGGCACGGTGCGCACCGAGCGGCACGCGGCCGCCTTCCAGTCCCTGGACGCCGAACGCGCCAGGGCCTTCGTCCTCGACCTGACCGACGAGGACCGGATCGAGCCGACCGTGCGCGCCGCCGAAGCCGCGTTGGGGCCGATCGAGGTGCTCGTGGCCAACGCCGGCTACGGCGTCGAGGGCACCTTCGAGGAGTCCACGATGGCCGATCTGCGCCACCAGTTCGAGGTCAACGTGTTCGGCACGGTGGCGACCATGAAGGCGGTGCTGCCCGGCATGCGCGAACGGCGGGGCGGCCACATCTTCGTGATCACCTCGATGGGCGGGATGACCACGTTCCCCGGACTGACGTTCTACGAAGGCAGCAAGCACGCCATGGAGGGCATCACCGAGGGACTCGCACAGGAGGTCGCGCGGTTCGGGGTGCGGGTGACCGCGGTAGCCCCCGGCGCGTTCGCGACCGACTGGGCGGGCCGGTCGCTGGTCCGCGTGCCCCGCAGCATCCCCGACTACGACGAGCTGTTCGACCCGATCCGCGCCCGCCGCCAGACCCTGGCCGGCCAGGGGATCGGCGATCCCGACCGCGCCGCCCAGGCCATCCTCACCGTGCTCGACGCCGACACGCCGCCCGTGCACCTGCTGCTCGGCTCGGACGCCCTGCGCCTGGTCACGGCCGGACGCCAGCGCGTCCAGAACGACATCGACACCTGGAAGGACCTCACCCTGTCCACCGACCGCCCCGACGGCGGGGTCACCGTCTCCTCCTGACACGGCGGTCGCCGTCGCGGGGAGCGCGTGGTCGACCAGCCTCGAACCTGGTCGACCACGTCGACGGACTCCTGATGGGCCGCGGCGGAGCCCGGGTCAGCCGCCCGATCCCCGGTGAGGGCGAGTGCGGTGGCCTTGCGCGTCAACCACCTGGTCCTGGGGTCCGTCCCCCGGGCGGAGGCCCGGGGCGTTGCCGGCCAGCAGCACGGCTTCCAGCAGGCGCTGAACACCGCCGTTGTCCAGCCCGGTCGCGCCGCGGTCGAACTCGACGGGTTGCCCCGGCCACCATGCCGCGAAGCGGGGCAGCCTGATCGGCGCGACGCCCGGTCAGTGCCCGCTTCGCGGCATGAAACGCCTGGTCAGATGCTGCTGTTCCGCTCCGACGAGCGAGGCCGCGACCTGGCACCAGTTTCCGTTCCGATGTTCCTCTCTGATGTTCCTCGACCCGGGCTGGCTCTCCCCACAACGGGACCACCGGCCGTCAACCTGGTGTCCAGACCGACTCGCCCCCCACAGCGCAGCGACGGATCGTCACCGACGCCATGCCGTTGCTGGTCGACTCAACCTGAACCGCGCACTGTTAGTCCTTTGTGGACAGTGGGTGGAGGGGTGTCCGCGAGCTATCCGGTCAGGATCGAGCGTGCCGGGTTTTCCTGTCTCTGCCGTGGTTTCTCATGCGGCGAAGGGCCTGGCGGCCTTGCCGTCGCGCAACGTCCACGCCCACCACGCGAGCTGGTCGAGCATGGTCCTGGTGGCGGCGGGACCGTCCGGGTCGACGGGCCGACCGTCGGCGCCGAACTGGTCCCAGACGTTCGCGAAGCTGACGGTGTCGCGAATGGTCACCGCGTGGAGTTCGGCGAAGACCACGCGGAGGTGTTCCACGGGGCGCAGGCCGCCGGAGATGGCGCCGTAGCTGACGAACGCGACCGGCTTGGCGTGCCACTGTTCGTTGTGCCAGTCGATGGCGTTCTTCAGCGAGGCCGGGTAGCTGTGGTTGTACTCGGGGGTCACCACGACGAACGCCTCGGCCCGCTCCAGACGCGGGGTCAGTGTCCGCAGGGCCTCGACCGCGGCGGGGGAGGGCGCTCCGGCGAGGTCCGGCAGCGCCAGGGGCAGGTCGACCTCGGCGAGGTCGATGACGTCCACGTCCCAGTCACCGCGTTCCCCGGCCTGGTCGGCGACCCAGTTCGCCACGGTCGGCCCGAACCGGCCGTCCCGGACACTGCCGATGATCACTGCGAGCGGGAGCGGGTTCTCGGACACGACTGCTTCCTTCGCTGGTCAGGGGGTGTGAGGAGTGGTTCCTCGGGCTTCGGGTTGCAGCCTCGTCTCTGAACTGGGGTTGAGGTCAAGAGAGGTTCGGTCACGTGCCGCCTGTCGGGACGGCCCCCGGCGGATCATCGCTGGAAGGCGCGGCACACCCCGTTGTCCCGTCGACATACCGGAAACCACGGAGGCTCGGCCCTCCGCCCGCCGTCGTGTGGGTAGGTGGGGGCATTACCTCCGAGGTAATCGACGGACGTCGATCAGGGCAGCAGGATGGTCGATGTCAACACCACCACCCACCACCCCGGGGAGAGACCGATGACCGCCTACGCCCTGGCCCACCTGCGCCGCCCGACCGCCGTCCACCCCGAGGTGTTCGAGTACATGGAGCGCATCCAGTCCACCCTGGACCCGTACTCGGGGAGGTTCCTCGTCCACGGCGCGCCCGTGGAGGTTCGCGAGGGCGCCTGGCCGGGCGATCTGGTGATGATCGGGTTCCCGAGCATGGAGCTGGCGCGGGCCTGGTACGACTCGCCGGCCTACCAGGAGATCCTGCCGCTGCGCGCCCAGCACCTGGAGGGCGACCTGGTGCTGGTGGAGGGCGTGGAGCCGGACCACGACTCGGCGGCGATGGCCGCGGCGATGCGCGCCGCGCTCGGCGCGGGCACCACCGCCGACACCCCCGCGTCCGACACCCCCGCGTCCGACACCTCCGCCAGCGCGGACAGGTGACCCGCGCGACGGTCTCGTGACCGGGCCGCGCGCCCGGTCACGAGACCTCGTGCCTCACCAGCGCCCGGGCGCGGCCGAGGCCGGGAGCTGGTCGAGGAACCGCCTGACCACCGCGGCGAACTGGTCGGCGTGGCTGAGGTACAGGTCGTGCCCCGCGCCGTCGATCGTGACCAGCTCGGTGTTGGGGCGGCGGCGGACCATCTCCGCGCCGAGCGCGGGCGGGATCAGCGGGCTGTCCCCGCCCCGCACCAGCAGCAGGGGTTGGGCGCTGGCGGTCCAGTCCTCCCACCACGCGCCGCAGACAGCCCGCTTGAGCTGGTGCACCTCCTCGGCCCGCCACAGGAAGCGCCAGCCGTGCTCGTCCTCGACCGCGCTCTCGGCGAAGTGCTCGACCACGCCGAACACGGTCGCCCTGGCGATCGCCACCCGCAGCGCCTCCAGCGTCGGGAACCGGGCGGGGAGGCGGAGGATCTCGGTGTCCTCCGGCACGTCGATCTCGGCTCCGATGTCCACCACGACCGCGGCGGCCACCAGCTCCGGCCGCCGGGCCGCGAGTTGGACGGCGTTGATCCCGCCGAGGGAGTGGCCGACCACGAGGGCGGGGGCCAGGTCCAACTGTTCGATCACGGCCGCCGCGTCGCGCAGGAACGCCTCGCGGCCGTAGTCCCCGGGGTGGTCGGACAGCCCGTGCCCCCGTTGGTCCACGGCGATGACGCGGTAGTCGGGGCCGAGGCGTTCGGCGAGGTCGAGGAACACGCGTCCCCTGCCGTAGGCGCCGTGGAGGGCGAGCACCGGCCGGCCGGTCCCTCCGGTGTCCACATAGGCCAGTCGGTGCCCTTCCGGCGTGCGCAGGTACCGGGTCCGCGCGTCCACGACGGTGGTCATGATCCCTCCTCGGGTCGATGGTGGCGGTAACTCTAATCGAGTGCCCTCTATTCGAGATAGTAGGATGACCACGGACACCGGAAGGGCGGGAGGGCGTCGGTGCTGACGTTGTGCATCCTCGGGTTCCTCTACGAGGAGCCCCTGCACGCCTACGACCTCAGGCAACGCATCTCGGGCCTGAGCGGGCACATCCGCCCGGTCAGCGACGGGGCGCTGTACCCGGCGCTCAACCGGCTCCAGGCCGCGGGGCACCTGACCAAGCACACCGAACCCGGCGCGGGCCCCACGCCCCGCAACGTGTTCCGGCTGACCGACAGTGGCCGGGCCGAGCTGCTGCGCCGCCTGCGGGAGCCGGCGGAGGTGGAGGTCACCGACCGGAACTCGTTCCTGATCCTGTTGGCTTTCCTCGGCTTCCTGCCCGACCCCGCCGACCAGGCACGGGTGCTGCGCCGCCGCCTGGAGTTCATGGAACAGCCGGCCAGCTACTTCTACGACCGGGGCCGGCCGTTGCGCGCCGCCGACATGACCGACCGGTTCCGCAGGGGGATGCTGACGCTGGCGGCGGCCACCAGCCGCGCGGACAAGGCGTGGCTGCGTCAGACCATCGCCGAGTTGGAGGCCGCCGCGTCCGGCCAGGACACCCCGCCCGCCCCCGGCGACACGACTCGATGACCGCGTCCGCCTTCCACGAACTCCCGCGACACCGCGGGGGCCGTTGAGTACGGTGATCATGTCTCCCGCGACGCCGTCCGTCGACGCGCACGAGGGAGACTGCTTCATCTGCTGACGTGGTCCGCTGTGGTGCGCACGCGGAGCGCGGCCCGGGTGCGCCGAGCGGCCACTGCGGGGGAACAGCGCGCTGGACCGGGACCACCGCCGCGGTGCGGCCAGAGAGGGCCAGCGCGCCAGCGTCGTGCACCGACATGTCCGATCCCGGTGCGGAACCAGGCCGCGGCGCCGGTCGTGCCGCGCCTCCCATGAGCACCGGGTTCCGGGCGAGAACGACGACGACAACTGATGGCGACAACCGATGACGCCGGCTCACCCCGGGGCTGAGGTGGGCGCGGTGGGAAGGGCGACCGCATGAAGTACGACGTGGTGGTGGTCGGTGGTGGCGTGGCCGGACTGACCGCCGGGCTGGTGTTGGCGCGAGCGCGGCGACGGGTCCTGGTGGTCGACGCCGGGGAGCCGCGCAACACACCGGCCGCGCACCTGCACAACTTCCTGTCCCGCGACGGCATGCCGCCGGCGGAGCTGCTCACGGCGGGTCGGGACGAGGTGACCGCCTACGGCGGTGAAGTGATCAAGGACCGGGTGGTGGGCGTCGAGCGCGACGAGACCGGCGGGTTCCTGGTCCGGCGCGCGAACGGTCCGGACCTGACCGCGCGGGCCGTGCTGGTGGCCACGGGGTTGCGGGACGAGTTGCCGGAGATCCCGGGTGTGCGCGAGCGGTGGGGCAGGGACGTGGTGCACTGCCCGTACTGCCACGGCTACGAGGTCCGGGACACCCCGATCGCGGTGCTGGGCGGCGACAACCGGCCGTTCACCCTGCACCAGGCGTCGCTGGTGCGGCAGTGGTCGGAGGACGTGGTGTTCTTCCCGAACCGGATCGCGCTGACCGACGAGGAGCGGGAGCGGCTGGCCGCGCGCGGGGTGGAGGTCGTCGACGGCGAGGTGGCGCGCCTGGTCGTGGCCGAGGACCGGGTGCGGGGTGTCGAGCTGGGGGACGGGCGGGTCGTCGCCAGGGCCACGGTGTTCGTGGGTCCTCGGTTCGTGCCGCGGGACGAGCTGCTGCGCGACCTGGGTTGTGCGGTGGGGGACAACGGCTGGGTGAGCGTCGACCCGACGGGCCGCACCAGCGTGGCGGGGGTGTGGGCCGCCGGCAACGCCGTCGACTCGCCGGCCCAGCTCGTCAACGCCGCCAGCGCGGGGTCCAGCGCCGCGATCGCGATCAACCACCACCTGCTGGCGCTGGAGGTCGACCAGGCCGTCGCGGAGCGCCGGGGAAGGGATGGCGCGCCCGCCGCGAACTGACCTGGCGGCATGTCGGACAAGGGGCTGTCCCCCGGCTCGGTCGCCGGGGACAGCCCCTTGTCACGTGCGCGCCCCCTGGCCTCAGGTGTGTTGGCCTCCGCCGTCCGGTTTCGCGAAAACGGCAACAAAGGTTGCTGTTCTGTCCCGCTCGGGCGCACGATGGGCCATGGAGGTGATCGCGATGGGCGCGATGGAGTACGACGTGGTGGTGGTCGGCGGCGGGGCGGCCGGCCTGACCGCCGCGATGGTGTTGGCCCGGGCCTGCCGGCGGGTGGCCGTGGTCGACTCCCGCGAGCCGCGCAACGCGCCGGCCGCGCACATGCACGGCTTCCTATCCCGGGACGGGATGCCGCCGGCGCACCTGCTCGCCGTGGGCCGGGGCGAGGTGTTCGGCTACGGCGGCGAGGTGGTCAAGGACCGGGTGCTCGGGGTCGAACGGACCCCGGACCAAGGCTTCACCGTGCGCCTGGCCGAGGGGCCGGCGCTGACGACCCGTGCCGTGCTGGTGGCCACCGGGTTGCGCGACGAGTTGCCCGAGATCCCGGGCGTGCGCGAGCGGTGGGGCGATGACGTGCTGCACTGCCCGTACTGCCACGGCTACGAGGTCCGCGGCACCGCGATCGGCGTGCTCGGCGGCGAGGCGCGCGAACTGTCGCTCCACCAGGCGCTGCTGCTGCGCCAGTGGACCGAGGATCTGGTGTTCTTCCCGAACCGGATCGCGCTGACCGACGAGGAGCGGGAGCGGCTGGCCGCGCGTGGCGTGCGGGTCGTGGACGGCGAGGTGGCGCGTGTGGTGGTCGAGGAGGACCGGGTGCGCGCCGTCGAGATGAAGGATGGCCGCGAGGTGCCTCGGACGTCGGTGTTCGTGGCTCCGCGGTTCGTGCCGCGGGACGAGCTGCTGCGCAGCCTGGGTTGTGCGGTGGGGGACAACGGTTGGGTGAGCGTCGACCCGA
Source organism: Streptoalloteichus tenebrarius (assembly GCF_024171885.1). Classification (GTDB taxonomy): domain Bacteria; phylum Actinomycetota; class Actinomycetes; order Mycobacteriales; family Pseudonocardiaceae; genus Streptoalloteichus; species Streptoalloteichus tenebrarius. Next base: position 8,961 of record NZ_JAMTCP010000076.1, read on the forward strand.
CGGGCCGCACCAGCGTGCCCGGCGTGTGGGCCGCCGGCAACGTGGTGGACCCGCGCGCCCAGGTGATCACGGCCGCCGGCGCCGGCTCGGTCGCCGCCATCGCGATCAACGGCTTCCTCGTGGAGGAGGACGTCGACCGGGCCGTCGCCGACTACCGCGTGTCGGGGGAGATGTTCTCGAACCTGGTGGAGCGACGGGTGAGCGAGGCCGTGGTCGGCGACCGCCGGCACGGATTGAAGGCCGAGGTCGCCGGCCCCCAGCCCTGAGCGCACGACGCGCTCCGCGATCCCGCCCCGGTGGGGCGGGCTGCCACGCCCGCCCCACCCGCGCTCACGCGATCCTCTGACCCCTGGACCTGTAACCCCAATGGGGTTACAGTGGGGGCATGTTAGGACACCCACGGGGATCAGCCAGGAGGCCCGCGTGATGCCGAAGATCAACGTCTATCTGCCCGACGACCTGGCCGAGGCGGTCAGGAACGCTGGAGTCCCGGTGTCGGCGGTGTGCCAGCGCGCACTGGAGCAGGCCGTGCGGCGGGTGACGGCCATCCGGGAGTCGGCGCTGACCGACCTCGACCAGGAGGAACCCACCGGAGCGCTGTCCCACCTCACCCCCAGGACCAGGACGGCCCTGAAACTGGCCGTGGCCAGGGCGCGCGAGGACGGCGCGCCAGCGCTGGGCACCGAGCACCTGCTCAGCGGCGTGCTCACCGAGGGCACCAACCTGGCCCTGCACGTGCTGCGCGCCATGGACATCGACCCGGAGCACGTGGCGCGTGACCTGGCCCAGCAGTGGCCCGCGTCGCGGGAGGACGGCGGGGAGGACGGCGCAGGGAACAGCGAACCCCGGCGGTTCGACGGGTTCGCGGCCAACGCGCTGGAGCTGGCCGTCAGCGAGGCGATGTCGCTGGGGCACAACTACGTCGGGTGCGAGCACCTGCTGCTCGGCCTGGCCTCCGAGCCCGACGGCCTCGCGGGACAGGTCCTGCGGGGTCGGGGCGCCGAACCCCGGCTCGTCCGGCGGGCCGTCACGGCCGCGCTCGCGGGGTACGTCCACCTGCGCTCGGAGAGCCAGCAGGCCCGGTCGGCCGCCTCGCCCGGCGCGCACCAGGCGCTGGCCGCGGCGATCCGTCAGGAGATCGAGCCGCTCACGCGCCGCCTCGCCCGGTTGGAGGAGCACGTTGGACTGTCCACAGAGGACTCCTGACCGCCCGGTGCTCCACTGACCGCGCTCAGGGCGGTGTGGCCTTCCTGGCGCCTCGCTCGCCCGACGGCCGCACCGCCCTGAGCGCCTCCCATCGCCCGCCCGCCCGGACGACCCCGAGGGGCGGTCGCGTCACCAGGAGCGGGCGCGTCACGAGGACCGGAACGCCCGCCGATAAGCGCCCGGGGTCGTGCCCACCAGGGCGCGGAAGCGGCGGCGCAGGTTGACCGCCGAGCTGAGACCGACGCGCTCCGCGATCACCTCCACCGGCAGGTCCGTCTCCTCCAACAGGGTGCGGGCCCGCGCCACCCGGCGGGACAGCAGCCACGCGCCCGGACTCATGCCCACCTGCTCGGCGAAGCGCCGGGCCAGCGTGCGGGGCGAGACACCGAGGTGCGCGGCCATCCTGCCCACCGACAACGGTGCCTCCAGACGCGCGCCGGCCCAGTCGAGCAGGCCGTCCAGCGCGTCCGTGGGCGGCGGGGACGGCACGTACTGGGCCTGACCGCCGTCGCGGCGCGGCGGCATCACCATGTGCCGTGCGACCAGCGCGGCGTGCGCGGCCCCGTGATCCTTCCGGACCAGGTGCAGGCACAGATCGATGCCCGCGCCCGCCCCGGCGCTGGTGGCGACGTCGCCGTGGTCCACGTACAGCCGGTCCGGCTCCACGCGCACCCGGGGGAACTCCCGGCGCAGTTGCGCGGCGCGCCCCCAGTGCGTGGTGGCCGAGCGGCCGTCCAGCAGCCCGGTGCGGGCCAGGGCGAACACCCCGGAGCAGATCGTGACGAGCCGCGCTCCCCTGGCGTGGGCCCGCAGCAACGCGCGGCGCACGCGGGGCGAGAGCGGCGCCTCCACCGGCAGCCAGCCCGGGATGATCACGGTGTCCGCGGCGTCGAGCGCCGAGAGCCCCCGCGACACCGTGATCGCGTACCCGGCCGACGTCGGCACCGGGCCGGGCGTCTCCGTGCACACCTCGAACTCGTAGTACCGCGGCACCCCGACCCGTTCGGTGCCGAAGACCTCGGCGGCGCAGCCCAGTTCGAACGTCGACTGCACCGGGCGCACCAGGGCCACCACGCGATGCATGGCAGGAAAATACCCCTTGGTGTCTTTGCTGACACTGTCCCGGAGCGGACCGCGCTCGGCACTGTGGGGGCATGCATCCCGAGATCCTCGACCAGCAGGGCTACACCTCCGCGTCCGTGACCGAAGCCCCCGTCCGCGAGCTGTTCCCCGGGATCCGGCTCCGTCCACTGTGGAAGGGGCCGTCCGGTGCGCACGCCAACGTGCTGGAGATGGACCCGGGCACGTCCTGGCCGCACCGCGACGTGCACGAGCCGGGGCCGGAGGAGGTCTACGTGGTCGCGGGCACGTTCAACGACGGCGCGCGCGACTACCCCGCCGGGACGTTCCTGCACGCGCCGGCCGGGACGTGGCACGTGCCCTCCACGACGACCGGCTGCACGCTGTTCCTCTTCTATCCCGAGGGCTAGGTCGGCTGTCCACTGTGGAGCAGCCGACCGCGTGGTCGGCCGCGGAACAGCGCCGTCCGCGCAGACGGCGGCGACGCGGACGCCGGCCCGGTGACGCACGGCCAGCTCGTCGTGGTGCCATGGCCGTCCACCCGAGGAACTTCCGACCTCGCGGTGGGCGGCCTGGCGACGGGACCGCACCGAGCTGGAGGGAGCTGGACGTGGGACCCCTCGGCCACGGTCACCTCCCGGTCGCGCCCCGTCCGGTCGCACCCCGCCCGATCACGAGGCGCAGGTGCTCGGCGACCTGCTCGGTGGCCCGCGCGCAGACGGCCGAGTGGCGGGTGAACTGGAGGAACCCGTGGGTGAGGTTGGGGTGGTGGACGTAGGTGAGGTCGTTGCCGGCCTCCGCCAGCGCCCAGGCGTAGGCGTGGCCCACGTCGCGGAGCGGGTCGAAGCCGGTGGTGACCAGCAGCGCCGGCGGCAGGTCCGCGTGGGAGTCGGCGTGCAGCGGGGAGACCGAGGGGTCACGGAGATCAACGTCGTGGGGCAGGTAGTTCCAGGCGAACAGGAGGATCCCGGCCGTCTCCAGGTAGTGGCCGCACCGGTTCTCACTGCCCGCCGGCGTGTCGAAGGGGAGCGCGGTCTCCGGGTACAGCGGCGCCTGCGCCGCCAGGCGCGGGCCGCCCTCGTCCCGGAACCGCAGGGTCAGCGCGCAGGTCATGTTCCCGCCGGCGGAGTCCCCGCCGAGCGCGATCCGCGCGGGGTCGACGTTCTCCTCCGCCGCGTGCTCGACCAGCCAGCGCACCACGAACGCGCACTCCTCCAACTGGACCGGGTACTTGGCCTCCGGAGCGAGCCGGTAGTCCACCGCGTAGGTCGTGATGCCCGCGTGCTCGGCGAGGAGCCGCATGGGGGTCTCGAACTCGTCGGGCGTCCCCACCGTCCACCCGCCGCCGTGGAGGTAGACCAGGGCGCCGCGCGGAGCGCCGGTGGCCTGACGCGGGTCGTGCGCCCGGACCGGCAGGCTGCCGTGCGGGCCGTCCAGGACGAGGGTGCGCACCTGTCCGATCGGCGGATGCGGGCCGTGGCCGAGCGCGCGGTGGGAGCGACGCGCGTCCGCGATCCGTTCGTCCGCGCCGAGGACCGGCGCTCGCGGTAGCCACGCCGCCAGCTCGGGGTCCAGCGTCCCGCGCCCGACCCGCTCGGGAACCGTGGTCCGGTCGTACACCGGCATGCGTGCCGCCCTTTCGGTGGGGAAGGCGTCTGACGGTGGTCGGCTTGCCGGGGACGACCCGGGACAAACCCCCGCCACGAGGTCCGGATCTCGCCGGCTCGTCCGCGCCTTGAGGGCGGATTCCCGCCGGAACCCCGCGCGGACGAAGATCAGAATCGGGGCATGCGAGACACGGACAGCACGTTGCTCGGCCACTTCGACACCGCGGTCGCCGGGTTCGACGGGCGCCTGCGCGCGGTTCCGGCGACGGAGTGGGGCAGCCCCACGCCGTGCACCGAGTGGAACGTGCGCCAGCTCGTCAACCACATGATCCAGGGCAGCCGCATCTACGTCGCGCTCCTGCGCGGCGGCAGCAGCGCGGAGTTCATGGCGAACCTGAACCAGGAGGCGCTGGACGGCGACCCCCTGACCACCTACCGGGAGGCCGCGGCGGAGTGCCGGGCGGCGTTCCTGGCCGACGGCGCGTTCGACCGGGTCGTCGACTACCCGTTCGGCCCGGTGCCCGGGCGGCAGTTGCTCGGTCTGTACGTGGTCGACGCCGTCGTGCACACCTGGGACCTGGCCCGCGCGGTGGGACTGGACGAGCGGCTCGACCCGAGGACCGTCGGCTGGGTCCTCGACAACTTCGAGTGGATCTATCACGGCGTCACCGAGAGCCCCATCACCGACAGCTACCAGTACTACGGGCCGCCCACGGCCGTCGCGTCGCCCGCCGAGACCGCCCAGAACCGTCTCCTCCACGCGATGGGACGCAATCCCTGAGCACCGACGCCGCACCGGGTGCGCCGGGGACCGCCATCACCGGCTTGCTCGCGAGGGCAGGAAGTCACCAGCCGGGACTAGCCAAATTCGGCTAGTCCCGGCTAGCCTGCTGAAGGCAGGTAGCCAAATTTGGTCAGTGAGGAGCGGTTCCCATGTCGTCGTTAACGCCCTACGTGATGGCGCCCGCGAAGCCCTTCACCCACTTCATCAAGAGCGTCTTCGACGCCGAGATCTCCCACGTCGTCCCGTTGCCCATGGACCCGGAGCGGGTGATGCACGCCGAGGCCAGGATCGGCACGGGGGTGTTGTTCTTCGCCGACTCCGGCGCCCACGGGGAGCAGTGCCAGACCAACCCCACCGAGCCCGCCCACATCCAGATGTGGGTGACCGTGCCGGACCCCGACGCGGTGTTCGCGCGGGCCGTCGCCGCCGGGGCCCGGTCGGCGCAGGAGATCACCGCGCAGGAGGACGGCAGCCGGATGGGAGGCTTCGTCGACCCCTTCGGCACCCTGTGGTGGATCAGCACCCGCCGGCCGGGTCACGACAGCGACGCGGTGGCGACGACGGAGTGAGGCACACATGACGGCGGTGAGACTGCTCGTGCTGGGCGCGGTGCGGCGGCGGGGACGCGCCCACGGCTACCAGGTCCGCGCGGACCTGGAGTCCTGGGGCGCGCACGAGTGGTCCAGCGCCACCTCCGGCTCGGTGTACCACGCGCTCAAGGCCATGACCGGGCAGGGACTGCTGGTCCTGCACGAGACGACCCCGAGCGAGGCGGGCGGTCCACCGCGCATGGAGTACGAGCTGACGGAGGAGGGCGAGCGGACCTACCTCGCCCTCCTCCGCTCGGCCCTGTCCAGCCGCGACCCCCGGCTCGACCTCCTGGCCGCCGCGGTGGGCTTCCTCGACGATCTGCCTCGCGCCGAGGCGGTCGACCTGCTGCGGCGCCGCGCGCGGGCGATGGACGAGTGGCGGAGGAGCATCACCACGCACCTGCCGCCCGACGCCAACCTGGACGAGTGGGGGCCGGTCGGCGAGGTCGTCTCGCTGTGGCTGCACACCGCGGAGAGTCGCGCGGAGTGGACCCACCGACTGATCCGCCGCCTGGAGGCGGGCGCCTTCCGCATGGCCGGCGAAGACGACGCAGACTGCGTAGACGACGCAGACGGCGAGAACTAGACGAGTAATGCGTAACTGGGGTTAGTGGTCGTAGGCGGTCAGGGAGCGGGTGACGGGCTGGCCGGTGGCGCGGTTGTGCCAGATGGCGG
>NZ_JAMTCP010000077.1 GCF_024171885.1 Streptoalloteichus tenebrarius
GAGGTGGTGAACACCAACGCCCGCCGCACCCCGTCCGCGGCCATCGCCGCCACCGCGTCCTCCACCATCGGGTGCCAGTTCCGGTTCCCGAAGTACACCGGCAGCGCGATCCCCCGCCCGGCCAGCTCCTTCTCCACCCGGCCGATGATGTCCCGGTTCAACCGGTTCAACGGGGACACACCCCCGAAGTGCAGGTAGTGCTGGGCGACCTCCTCCAGCCGCTCCGGCGGCACACCCCGACCCCGGGTCACGTTCTCCAGGAACGGCCGCACGTCCTCCGGGCCCTCCGGCCCACCGAACGACAGAAACAACAACGCGTCGAAGTTCACTTGTTCTCCTGGCAGTCCGCGCACACGCCACGGAAGATGACCTGCGCCTGTTCGATGACGCCGACCGAGTCCCCCGCCGTGAGGCACGGCGAGGCGCCGACCAGGCAGTCGACGTCGAAGACCCGACCGCAGGAGCGGCACACGAAGTGGTGGTGCCAGCCCCGGTCGAGCTCGTACACCGCGGGGCCGTGCCCGATGTCGGCGACCGTGCAGATGCCGGCGCCGGTGAGCGCGGCGAGCACGTTGTAGACACTGGCCCGCGGAATCCTGGTTCCCGCCCGCACGAGGTGGGCGTGCACGTCGTCGGCCGTACGGTGTCCGCCCATCTCGCGGAGCGCCTCGGCCACGGCCAGTCGGGGAGCGGTGGCCCTGAGCCCGGCCTCCTGCATCCGCTCGACCAGCCCGGCGGTGTGGTCGGGGTTCGACCCCTCGGGGTTCGACCCCACCGTGTCCGGTTCTGTCACGTCCTCTGTCACGTCACTCACCACACTTGCTCGGCTCCGGCGCCCTCGCCGACGTCCACCAGCATCATGCCTGGTGGACGCCCTGGTCCCCGGCGTGGTCGGCGGGCACGGCCGCCCGCGCCTGGCGCTCGGCCCGCTCGTGGGCCAGCGCGCGCAGGCCGAGGACCACGGAGGTGTGGGCCTCGCCGAGGGCGGCGGCGGTGAGCAGCGCGCGCCGGGCGATCTGCTGGCCGCGGAGGTGCTCGGCGGCCAGCCACTCCAGCAGGAAGCCGCCGTTGCCGACGGCCTGGCTGGCCTGCCGTTCCCTGGGGGAGGGCAGCCCGTAGTGCTCGCACAGGCGCTGGATCTCGGCGGAGAGGTCGTGCAGGGCGGCCACCAGGTCGCCGACCTGGTCGGTGAGGGCGGGGCGCGGCAGGCGCTCGTCCTGGCCGCGCAGCGCGCCGCGGGTGGTGGTGAGCAGGGCGTGGCTGAGCGCCAGCAGCTCGGCGAGGTGGCCGACGAGGAGCTCGGGCCGCACGTCGTGGCCGGCGGCCCGGCGTCGCGTGCCGGTGGTCGTCGGGGACGGGGTCGTCGCGCGGTTGGCGGTCCTGCCGGTGGTCCTGGTCTGGCGGCTGCGGTGGCTGGCACGGCGCTCGTGGCTGTACATGAGGCTCCCCCGGGTGGGTCGGCGCTGACCGTGCCAGTTTAGACAATGTCCATGTCCAGATATTTGCGGTGTCAACCGGACGATCAGGTGAAGTCGCGCACCAGGGCGCGCCACCGCGGGCGACAGGAGACCGAAAGGCGCGACGACGTGCGTGAACGCCGCCGCGACACCCCCTGACCTGGTCGTTCGGCGGCGCGGCGAAGATGATCAAGATCACGCGGCGGCCGCCCCCGGCCCCGCGCGGCGGACCGGGCTCAGCCCCCGAGCAGCGCCCGCATCCGCGTGATCTCGGCGGTCTGGGTGGCGATGACGTCCTGGGCCATCTCCTGCACGAACACGTCCACGCCCCGGGTCAGCACGTCGGTGGCCATGGTCACCGCCCCCTCGTGGTGGGCGATCATCAGGCGCAGGAACTGCCGGTCGAACTCGCCGCCGGACGCGGCGCGCAACGCGGCGAGCTGCTCGGGCGTGGCCATCCCCGGCATGGACGCGTGGTCGTGCCCGCCGTGCTGCTCGGCCTGCCCGGTGCGCTCCAACCACGCCCGCATGGCCGCGATCTCCGGCCCCTGCGCGTCGCTGATGCGCGCCGCCAGCCCCCGCACCTGCTCGTCGCCGGCGCGTTGCGGGGCCAGCGCCGCCATGTCCAGCGCCTGCCGGTGATGGGTGATCATCATCTGGACGTAGGTGGTGTCCGCCGCGTTCGGCCGGGTCGCCGGCCGCGCCGCCGACGGGGCGACGGACCGCGTGGCGGCGGGCTCTCCCGGACCACCGGGAACGATCACCGGCGGGGTGGACTCCCCGGTGGCCCGCTCCGGCGGCTCGTCCGAGCAGCCCACGGCCAGCGAGCCGAGCGCCAGCACCATCACCACGCGTCGCCACCACATCCCCGGCCCCCTCCGCTCCGCCGGCAGGACAGGCCGAGAACGTACCGACGCCGGCGGGGCCGCCGAAACCACCAGGACGGGACAAACCCGCCGATCGGCCCTGTCGCCTCCTGTGACCACGCGGACACACTGCGCTTCGACGGGTGCCGCCGCCCGCACTTCCCACCCGCGGTGAGGGGAGATCGACGGATGTCGACCAAGGAACGCAGAGGCCGACGACGCGGGGTGCTCGCGGCCGTGGGAGCGGTGACGTTGGGCGTCGCGCTGCTCGCGCCGCCCGCCGTGGCGGAGCCGGGCGAGAGCGCCGGCATCCCCGGCGTCGACCAGGTGTCGAGCAGCAGGAACATCCGGCAACTGGCGAACATCCCGAAGCAGGCCCCGTTCGACAACGAGGACGCCTTCGGCACCGACATCGCCTTCGCGGACAACCACGCGTTCGTGGGCAACTACGACGGCTTCGTCGTCTACGACGTCTCCCGGCCGAGGAGGCCGAGGATCGTCAGTCAGGTGCACTGCCCCGGCGGGCAGAACGACATCTCGGTGCACGGAAACCTGCTGTTCCTGTCCACCGACTACCCGCGCAGCAACAACACCTGCACCAGCGAGCCGCGCACTCCCGCCGACGCGGACGGCTGGGAGGGCATCAAGGTCTTCGACATCAGCGACAAGCGCAACCCGCGCTACGTCGCCGCCGTCGACACCAAGTGCGGCTCCCACACCCACACCCTCGTCCCGGACAAGGCCGGGGAGTCGGTGTACGTGTACGTCTCCTCCTACAGCCCCCGGCCGAACTTCCCCAGGTGCCAGCCGCCGCACGACCAGATCTCGATCGTCAAGGTGCCGTTGCGGCACCCGGAGCGGGCCGCGGTCGTCGCCGAGCCGGTGCTGTTCCCCGACGGCGGGAACCCCGGGCGGCCGGGGCAGTTCCCCGACCCGTACGTCACCGCCACGACCGGGTGCCACGACATCACCGCCTACCCGGAGAAGGACCTCGCGGCGGGGGCCTGCATGGGCGACGGCGTGCTGATCGACATCTCGGACCGGGAACGCCCCCGGGTGTTCGAGCGGGTGCGGGACGACCGGAACTTCGCGTTCTGGCACTCGGCGACCTTCAACAACGAGGGCACGAAGGTCGTGTTCACCGACGAGCTGGGCGGGGGCGGCGCGCCGGCGTGCGACGCGAAGACCGGGCCGACCAGGGGCGCGGACGGCATCTACGACATCGTGGGCCGGGGCGACCAGCGCAAGCTCGTGTTCCGCAGCTACTTCAAGATCCCCCGCTACCAGGCCGAGACCGAGAACTGCGTGGCGCACAACGGCTCGCTGATCCCGGTCCGCGGCCGCGACATCATGGTGCAGGCGTGGTACCAGGGCGGCGTGTCGGTGTGGGACTTCACCGACTCGGCGCGGCCGAAGGAGATCGGCTACTGGGAGCGCGGGCCGCTGTCGACCGACCGGAAGATCACCGGCGGGTCCTGGTCGGCGTACTACTACAACGGCCACATCTACTCCAGTGACATCCAGAAGGGCCTGGACGTGCTGGACCTCAACGACCCGAGGACGCACATCGCCAAGTGGGTGCGCATGGACGAGCTGAACGTGCAGACGCAGGGCTCGTACCGGGGCTGACGGGCGTCGCGCTCCGAGCGCGGCCCTCCACAGGGGCGTGCCGGGGCTCCCCGCACACCAGCGGACCCCTGCCGGGTGACGGCGGGGGTCCGCCGGCGTTTGCCGGTTCACCGGCCGGGGGTACACCGGACGGAGGAGGGTGGCGGGAGGTGGTGCGCGCCATGACCCAACCAGTGACCCTCGAGACCAGCGGTCCGCTCGGCCCCGGCCGGCTCTCCGGCGACCTGGTCGTCCCGGCCGACGCCACCGGGGTGGTGGTGTTCGCGCACGGCTCCGGCAGCTCCCGGCACAGCCCCCGCAACCGCGCGGTGGCCGAGAAACTCCAGGACAGCGGCTGCGCCACGCTGCTGCTCGACCTGCTCACCCCCGGTGAGGAGGAGGTCGACGCGCGGACCACCGAACTCCGCTTCGACATCGGGTTGCTGGCCGACCGGCTGACCACCGCCGTGGACCGGGTCGCCGAGTGGCCGAACACCCGCGACCGGCCGGTCGGGCTGTTCGGGGCGAGCACCGGGGCCGCCGCCGCGCTCGTCGCGGCCGCGCGGCGGCCCGACCGGGTGGCCGCCGTCGTCTCGCGGGGCGGGCGGCCCGACCTGGCCGGGGAGGCCCTCGCCGCGGTCCGGGCGCCGACGCTGCTGGTCGTGGGCGGCCACGACACCCAGGTGCTCCAGCTCAACCGGCAGGCCGCCGCCCTGCTGGGCGGACCGCACGAGCTGAGCGTCGTGCCCGGCGCCTCGCACCTGTTCGGCGAGCCGGGCGCGCTGGCGAAGGTGGCCGAGCTGGCCGCCGCCTGGTTCCGGGAGCACCTCGGCGGCGGTGGGCCGCGCCCGGCCACCGCGCAGGGCGGGCACTTCCGGCCGCCGGAGCCGGTGCGCCGGCAGCCGTTCATGTAGGGGAGGCGTGATGCGCTGGGGACCCCTGGCCAGCGCGCGGTTCGACGACCGCAGGGCGGGTGGGCGGCACCTGGCCGCGCAGCTCGTGCGGATGGAGTGGACGGACCCGGTCGTGCTCGGGTTGCCCAGGGGCGGGGTCCCGGTCGCCTTCGAGATCGCCCGCGCGCTGGGCGCGCCGCTGGACGTGGTGGTCGCCCGCAAGATCGGCGCGCCGTTCCAGCCGGAGTTCGGCGTCGGCGCGGTCACCGTGGACGGCCCGCCGATCTACGACACCGCGAGCCTGGCCATGCTGCGGCTGCGGGCGGAGGACCTGCGGGACGTCTGCGAGCGGGAGCGCGCCGAGGCCCGACGTCGGCTGGAGCTGTACCGGGCGGGGCGGCGCGGGGTGCCGCTGGCCGGCAGGGACGTGCTGGTCGTGGACGACGGCCTCGCGACGGGGGTGACGGCCAGGGCGGCGCTGCGCGGGCTGCGGGAGGAGCGGCCGCTGCGGCTGGTGTTCACCGCGCCGGTGTGCGCGCCGGACTCGGCGTCGGCGTTGCGGTCGGAGGCGGACCTCGTGCTGTGTGCCGCCGAACCGGTGGACTTCCGGGCGGTGGGCCGCTGGTACCAGGACTTCGGGCAGACCACCGACGAGGAGGTGCTGGACCTGCTCGACCAGGCCAACGCCTGATCATCCCCTGTCATCCACTGATCGAGCCTGACCGCTGGGCCGTCGCGCCGGCGTCGGAGGGTCAGAAGAGGGTCGGAGGAGCAGGGACGAGCCGCCCCCGGAACGACGTCGGCGCCGCACCCTGGAGGGTGCGGCGCCGAACGCCTGGTCGCCGAACGCCGGGTCGCCGGATGCCTACCGGTAGCGCGGGTCGGCCTCGGGGAGGCCGCGGTCCGGCTTGTCCGCGTGCAACGGCCCCATCGCCTTGAACCAGGTGGGCGCCGCGATGTCACCGCCGTACGCGCCCGTGCCCGCCTGACCGCAGAGCCGCACGGGGCTGTGGCAGATCACCTGCGGCGCGACCCCGTCGGTGAAGACCAGGACGGCGCCGGAGTAGTCGCGGGTGGCGCCGAGGAAGCCGGAGGACCAGTGGTTCTCGGTGGTGCCGGTCTTGCCGATCATCGGCCTCGACCAGCCGTTCGCCGCGGCGGCGTTCTTGGCGGTGCCGACGACCGAGTCCTGGCTCATGCCCTGGGCCAGGGAGCGGGCGAGGGCGGGCTCGACCACCTGCTCGCAGGGGGCCTCCTGGATCGGCACGGGCCTGCCGTTGCGGTCCAGGATCTGCTCGATCGGCGAGGGCGGGCACCACCTGCCGTCGCTCATGATCGTCGCGCCGACGTTGGACAGCTCCAGCGCGCTGGCCGGGGTCACGCCGAGGGTGAACGACCCGTTGTTTTCCTTGACGGTCCGGTCGTACACGCTCATCCAGGAGTTGTCACCGGCCTTGCGGTGCTGGCCCTGGGTGTTGACCTCCTTCAGGCTCTCCCGCATGCCGAGCTTGTAGGCCATGTCGACGACGTTCTTCAGCCCGGCCTCCTCCTCCAGCTTCACGAAGGGGGTGTTCGGGGAGTGCGCGAGCGCGCCCTGGATGGTGGTGCTGCCCATGGGGGCGGTGGCGTTCTTGACCGTCCACGGGCGGCCACCGTCCTTGAAGACGGGGGAGGTGTAGGTCTCGGGGACGGCGACCTGTCGGCTGATGCCGGCGTTCTTCTGCTGCATGTACGCCGCGGCGGTGAAGATCTTGAAGATCGAGCCGGCGCCGAACGGCGTGACCTGGCTGGGCAGCTCGTAGGAGCTCTGGCCCTTGTCCGCGTCGTTGCCGAAGTCCCGGTTGGCGACGAGCGCGCGCACCTTGTGCCGGTCCTGACCGGGCTCGATGATCGCCATGGTGTTGGCGACGCCCCTGGTGGTCTTGGACACGGTGGCCTCGGCGGCCTTCTTGGCCTCGGTGCTGGCCTTCTTGTCCAGCGTGGTCCTGATCGTGTAGCCGCCGCGCTTGACCTGGTCCATGTCCAGGCCGGCCTTCTTCAGGTAGCTCAGGGCGTACTCGCAGAAGAAGCCGTCGGTGGGGCCGGCGCCGACGCAGCCGTTGTTGCGGAGGTTCAGCTCGGGCAGGACGCCGAGGCCCTTGGCCTTGTACTCCTCGGCCAGCCGCCGGTTCTCCTCGTCGTCCCGGCTGAGCATCTTGTTCTCGGCCATCTTGTCGATGACGATGTCGCGCCGCTTCTTCGCGCCCTCGGGGTTGGTCACCGGGTTCAGCACGCCGGGCATGTTGACCATGGCGGCCAGCAGCGCGGCCTGGTGGATCTCCAGCTTGTCCGGGGAGGTGTCGAAGAACGCGCGGGAGGCCTCGGCCACGCCGTAGATCTGGTACGGGAACGGGACGATGTTCAGGTACCGGGTGAGGATCTCGTCCTTGGAGAGCTTGCGCTCCAGGTCGAGGGCGATGCGGATCTCCTTGAGCTTGCGCGCCGGGGTCTGCTCGATCGCCTTCTTGTACTGCGGGTCCTTGGCGTCCTTGGCGACCACGAACGCCAGGTAGTTCTTGACGTACTGCTGGGTGAGGGAGGAGCCGCCGCCGGTGATCTCGTCCGACGCGGCGTTCTTCACCATGGCGCGCATGGTGCCCTGCCAGTCGACGCCGTTGTGGTCGAAGAACCGGTGGTCCTCGATCGCGACGATCGCGGCCTTCATGGTGTCGTTGATCTTGTCGGCGCCGACGATCACCCGGTCCTGGTCGTACAGGTAGGCGATCGGGTTCCCGTCCTTGTCGGTGATCGTGGTCAACAGCGGCGGGTCGACGCTGACCAGGTCGGCCGAGACCTTGTCCACCGTCTCGGCGGCCTGGTTGGACGCCAGCCCCAACCCGCCGAAGACCGGGAACAACATCGCGGCCACGAGCACACCCGCGACCACGCAGAGTCCCAGGAGTTTCGCCATCCCCGACGTCCGTGCGACACGCACCGTCCGCACATCCCCTTCCACGCACACCAGACGACCGACCCGGGCCCGACACCCGGTTGATCGGACACCACCCCGCGGTCCCGGCGTTACCCGCCGACGGACCCCAACACTCCCACCCGTAAAGGCGCCGCGGCCGGGCCGGGGGTTGCCTCCACCGTGCCAGATCAGCCGAAACCGGCTGCTCGTCGGGGTCCTGGGTGATCGATGTCACGTCCGTTCGCCGCGCAGCCACCGCGCCTCGCGCGCGAACCGCTGGTCGGGCGGGGTGGCGACGCCGCGCACGACGGGCGCGGCGAGCGACCGCCCCCGCGCGTCGACGATCTCCAGTTCGGTGATCTGGAACCCCGCGGCCGTGATCGCGGGCAGGGTGCGGCGGTCGGGGCGGCAGCCGCCCGCGAGGCGGGACCACAGCGGCGCGGCCAGGTCCTGGAGCCGGCCGGGGAGGCCGACGGACCGGATGTGCTCCAGGAACACCAGGCGGCCCCACGGGGCGAGCACCCGGCGGGCCTCGGCCAGGGCCGCCGCCTGGTCGGCGACCGAGCAGAGCGCCAGGGCGCTCACGACGACGTCGAAGGCGTCGCTGGGCAGGGGCAGTCGTTCCGGTCGGGCCGCGAGGACGGTCACGGGCAGGCGGAGGGCGCTGGCCTCGTGGTCGATCTCGACGCCGACCCCGGGATCGGGTTCGACGACGACCAGGCAGCGCGGCGGGCCGTAGTGGCGCAGGGTGGCGGTGGTCCCCGCGCCGAACCCGACCACCCGGCCGCGGACCGGCGCGACGAGCGCCGCGCACGCCGGGGACAGCCAGTCGTGACCAGCGAAGCCGCGACGTGCCGCCGCCCGGCGGGCGAGCGGGCACCGGGCCGCGCGGTCACCTCGCGCCACGACGCGCCTTCCTCGGTCGGCGCCCCCTCGGTCCTGGTGCGTCGAGGGTAGCCCGCCGAGCGACGGGTCGGCCCTGGTCAGGCGCGGGGACGGTCGCCGCGCGGGCGGGTGGCGGCGCGGTTGCCCAGCACCGCCACGGCGGCCAGGGCGGTGGCCAGCCAGGAGACGGCCACGGGCTGGATGGACAGCGGCCAGAACGCGTGCACCACCGACCAGGCGACCAGCAGGCCGAACCCGATCCCGAGCAGGACCACGGCGAGGCCCAGCAGGGGCCGGCGCGGCAGGAGCCGGGGAACGTCGCGCAGCACGGTCGGCGGCACGCGCCGGCCGAACGCCAGGACGAGGGCGGCGACGGCGACGCACAGCAGGAGCCCGAACCAGGCCAGGCCCTGCTCGGGCCTGGGGTACCCCGCGAACAACAACGCGAGCCCGCCGACGCCCTGGGCGAGCGCGACCCGGCGCAGCAGCGCCCACGCCGCGGCCTCGAACCCGAGGGTCGGGCGGCCCGGCGCGTGCCCGTTCGCGCCGCCGCGCAGGCGCTGGACCATGGCCAGGTTCAGGCCCGCGTGCTCGCTGCCGGGGTCGATCCGCAGCGCGTCGCGGTAGGCGTGCTCGGCGTCGTCGAGGCGGCGACCGGCCAACGCGACGTCGCCGAGGACCTCGCGCGGGCGCGCCTCGTGCGGGGCGAGCCGCACCGCCTCGCGGGCGGCGTCGACGGCCTCGGGCGCGCCGGCCCGGCCGTCGGCGACCAGCGCCTCGGCCAACGCGACCTGGCACCGCCACTCCCCCGGTTTCAGCCGGGCCGCCTCCCTGGCGGCCAGCACCGCCTCGGCGGGGCGGCCCAGCTCGGTCAGCGCGAGGCTGGCCAGGCGGTGGGCCCACTCCAGCGTCGCGTCGACCACGGCCGCCCTGCGGGCGGCGTTCAGCGCCGCCTCGTGCTGCCCGTCGTCCAGGAGCGCGGCGGCGAGGTGGCACCAGGCCAGTGCGTGGTCCGGGTGCGACCGGACGACGGGCCGCAACAGCCGCACGGCCTCCGCGTGCTGACCGGAGCGGGTGAGTTCGGCGGCGCGCAGCAGGACCCCGTCGATACCGGTCACCGGGCCAGTCTCGCAGTGTTCGCGTCACCGTCACACCGCCTCGACGGGGATCGGGCGGAAAGATCCGCCCACCGGTCCGCGTGGTGTGGCTGATCTGTCGACGACGCGGGAACCCCTTGCTGACACGTGGTGGGTCGCCGCCGTCCGGTGTCGCCGACCAGCCGAGGGGCGTTCGCTCCCGGGGTCAGCTCGGCCCCAGGGACCAGCGGTGGGCGGCTCACGACGCGACAGATGTTGGAAATGCCCACAACCTTGTCGACCAGATCGCCAACGAGGTGGTCCCGCGCCCATCTCGTTGCCCGTCGCCCGCTGCGCGTCGCCTGGGGACCGCCAGCGGGCACGCGCGAGGGAGTGTTCCCATGGCGTACCTGTTCCTCTTCGGCGCCGTCGTCGCCGAGGTGATCGGCGCGATCGCCACCCGCTTCTCCGACGGGTTCACCAGGCTCCTGCCGACGACCGTGACGGTGGTCGGGGTCGTCAGCGCCTACTTCCTGTTGTCCCTGGCGCTGAGGGCCGGCATGGGCATCGGCGTGGCCTACGCGATCTGGGCCGCGCTCGGGGTCTGCGCCGTGGCCCTGATCGGCGCGCTCCTCCTCGGCGACGGTCTCACCTGGGTCCAGGCGGCCGGCATCGCGCTGGTGATCGGCGGCGTCGTCTCGATCGAGCTGGGAGGTCGGCATTGACGACGCGTTCCGCCACGGAGACGGGGCCGCGATCGTCGCGGTCACGCTCCGGGGGTGGGACGCGTCGTCGCCGGACCTCCTCCTCGGTCGTGCGTCAGGCCGGCTTGGGGCGGTCGACGCCGGCGCGGGACTGCCGCCAGCGACCCCGCGTGAAGTCCGGGAACGGCACGGGCGCGCCGCCCCGCCGGATCGACTCGGCGCTGAGCGCGACCGGGGCGCTCCACGTGGCGGAGTCGTAGACGTCGATGTCGGGGACGAGGCCCAACCGCATGGTCTGGATCGTGCGGTAGAGCATCAGGTAGTCCATGCCGCCGTGGCCGCCGGGACCCGGGCCGACGTCGGTCCACAACCAGTGGTCGTAGCGCGCGTAGTCGTCGAAGTCGGCCCAGCGGTCCCCGGAGTGGTCGGGCTCCAGGTAGATCCGGGGCGGGTAGTCCTCGAACACGCCCTTCGTGCCGGCGATCTGGTTGAGCCGGCTGTACGGATGGGGGTTGGACACGGTGTGCTGGAGGCGGATCACCCTGCCGCGCGCCGTCTGGATCAGGCTCATCGTGGTGTCGCCCTTGACGTAGCGCTCGCGCCAGGAGGAGTCCCCCGGCTGCTCGTGCTGCTGGCGGTACTCGGCGAGGCCGAGCGCGGGGGTGCTCATGGCGGTCATCCGCACCAGGCGGTCGCCCCGGTTGACGTCCATGTAGTTGGCGACGGGGCCGAGGCCGTGGGTGGGGTAGAGGTCGCCGTTGATCCTCGTGTGCCAGGTCCGACGCCACTCACCGGCGTAGTAGGTGTCGGAGAACATCAGTTCCCGCAGGTCGTGGATGTATGCGCCGGCTCCGTGCAGTAGCTCGCCGAACCTGCCCTCGTGCACCATGCGCAGCACGCGCAGCTCGTTGCGGCCGTAACAGCAGTTCTCCAGTTGGATGCAGTGGCGGCGGTGCCGCTCCGAGGCGTCGACCAGCTCCCACAGCTCGCGCAGGGTCATGGCCAGCGGGCACTCGACGCCGACGTGCTTGCCGTTGCGGAGGGCGGCCAGCGCCATCGGCGCGTGCCACTCCCACGGGGTGGCCACGTACACGAGGTCGACGTCGTCGCGGGCGCAGAGCTTCTCGAAGTCGTGGTCGCCCCCGGCGTACGGGGCGGGTTCGGGGTGTCCGGCGTCCCGCACCTGTCGCACCGCGCGGCGCACGGCCTCCGGGTTGGTGTCGCACACCGCCGTGACCTTGGTTCCCGGCACGGCCAGGAACAGCGGGATCATGCCCAGCCCCCGGTTGCCCAGGCCGATCACGCCGACGCGCACGTGTTCGTGCCGCTCGTACGGCACGTCGATCATCGACGCGCCCTGGGGCGCCGGCCACGAGCGCTCGTCCTCACCGACGCCGGAGAGGGGGTCGGCGGCCGACGCGAAGCCCGGCAGGCCGCCCACGCCCAGGGCGGCGCCGGCCACGACGCCGGTCCGGAACAACGTCCGTCGGGACACCTGGCTTTCCGGGTCCGGACGCTCGACCATGTCGCCTCCCGGGCGAATCGGGCGAATCTGCGCGAAATTGGGTGATCGGACGCAGATTCGCACAAGATCGCGCACAGTCACCAGCGGACGAACGAGCGAATCGGACCGGTGCGGCGACGACGGAGGGTCACTACGGTCGTGGTGTGGACGCCGTCGTCGTCGGAGCGGGACTGGGCGGCCTCGCGGCCGGCCTCGGACTCCGGCGCGCGGGCTGGCGGGTCCGGGTGCTCGACCAGGCCGACGACCGCGCGGACGACCGGGGCGGGACCGACGCGGCCCACACTGACACGGCCATCACAGCCACCGACACAGCGGACACGGCCACTACGCCCGACATCGCCGACACGCCCGTCGCGCTCTGGCCCGGGGCGTTCGCGGCGCTGGAGGAGCTGTGCCCGCGGTGCGAACCCCTGCCCCGCGCTCCGTGGCCTCCGGGCTCCGGGGTGTTCGACCGCTCGGGCCGCCTCCTCGTGAGCTTCGACCCGCTGGTGGCCAGCGGCGCCGCGCCCGCCGTCCTGCCGCTCGACGAGGTCCGCCGCGGGTTGCTGCGGGCGCTCGGCCCCGAGCACGTGGTGCCGTCGGCCCAGGTCATCGGGGTCAGGGAGACCTCGACCCGGGTGGTGGTCCGGTGTGCCGACGGAGTCGACCACCTGACCGGCCTGGTGGTCGCGGCGGACGGGCCGCGCGGCGTGCTGGGACCGGAGGTGGACGACCGGCCCCGGGTCCGCCACCTGGGCGCGACGAGTTGGCACGGCCTCCTCCCTCCGGGACGCGTGCGGCCGGAGTGGCACGGCGAGATGTGGGGCCGGGGCGAGGTGTTCGGGGTCGCGCCGCTGCCCGGCGGTGGTCTCGCCTGGTACGCCGTGGCCCCGACCGGCGACCCCGGGCGCGACCTCGCCCCCGTCCCGCACGAGTGGTTCGCGCGGTGGCCGGCGCCCGTGCCCGAGATCCTCGCCGCGGCCGAGGACCACCCGCCGGTCCAGCGCCCGGTCGAGGGCCTGTTCCCCCTGCCCCGGCGGTACGTCCGGGGCAGGATCGCCCTGCTCGGCGACGCCGCCCGTGGCGCGTCGCCCGTGCTCGGGCAGGGCGCGGGCCAGGCACTGGCGGACGCGGTGATCCTGGAGCTGGCGCTGCGCGCCAAATCCCGTCTCGACGAGGCGCTGGCGGCCTACGACCAGGTCCGCCGCCCTCAGGCCAACCGCGCGGCCCGGCGGACCTGGCTCGCCGCCGCCCTCCACCGACTCCGTCACCCGGTGGCCGTCGACGTCCGGGACGGCCTGCTGGCGCACGCTCCACAGTGGATGATCGGCCGAGTTGTCCTGCGCGCCCTCGGCGGCATCGGCTCCTGAGATCCTGACTGTCGACCCCTGGCGGGAAGAGGCGCGGCGAGGGATCAGGACACCGGACGGCGCGCCGCGCGGGAGCAGTCGCCCTCGGCCGGGAGGTACATCAACGACGTCGCTCCCAACACACCGAGGACGTGCAACGACCAGAGACCGAGCCGGGAGCACGGGGAGAGCCGCCAGGACGAGGACGGCGGCGACCAGCGACAGCGCCACGCGCGCCCACGCCCGACCGCGCTTCATCCGGATCGCCAGCCACCGACGAGGAACGCGACGACGGGAAGACCCGCGAGGACGAGGTCGGGCCTCAGCTCCGCCCACAACCTGTCCGTCTCCGTGACGCCCCATCCCCTGCGCGCCTCGTTGAGGGCGTCCTCCCGCAGCAGGGCAAGGACCGGCCAGACGAGGAACAGCGACACGACCGCGCCCACCGTCCACAAGCCACAGCACACGTCGACCACGACCGATGACTCAGGTCATCGCGTCGTCATGCGGCCGACCCGGCGAGGAGAGGACATGACAAGAGCACCTAGGTGTGCTGTCCCGAGAGGTGAGGAACGCGGCTGGCGGGTGAGAGGCCTCCGAGTGCGCTGTGACCGTGGTGGGGATGGATCGGTGTGCGGCCATCGCGGCAGTGCCGCACGGCGTCCGGTTGCTGACCGGTGGGGACGGGCATGGGCCTACTCGTTGATCAGAGTGCGGATGAACCGTTCGACCTTGCCGTTGGTCTCCTGGCCGGCTCGGATCGTGGTGCGCGGAACGGTGGCGCAGGCCCCCTACGCGTCCGAGGACCCTGGTGACCGCCGCCGTCGGGAATGCTGCCCAGTTCCTAGATGTCGACGTGCGCCAGGTCGCCGGACGCGTGGTGTCGCGGCGGGTCGGCTCGCTGGTGGCCCGGTCCAGGCGCCGAAGGCCGGGCCAGGCCGTCGCGCACGAGGACCCGATGCGCGGCTGGTGTGCGGGCGTGAGGGCCGGTCGGTCATGCCTGCCGGGCTCTCCTTCGTGGTAGCGACCGGCCCCTTGTGGCCGCTCGGTGCTGACCGCGACCGGGAAGCGTTGCGCGGCCACGCGAAGCGGCCATCCGTCGTCGGCGACATACCAGGCAGGACGCGCGCCGGCCCAACCCGGTCGGTGGTGGGTGAGCGTGAGGAATGAGGGCCTGCTGTGGCTTGGTGGGTGAAGACGCAATCCACCGAACCCGGAGGCCCTCCCTCATTTCACGATCATCCGGCTACGTGTCGGGCCGTTCGCAACCTCTCGGGACAACACACCTAGGTGTTCTGTCCTGTGAGGTTGGGGACGCGGCTGGCGGGTGAGAGGCCTCCGAGTGGGCTGTGACCGTGGTGGTGATAGTCGGTGTGCGGCCATCGCGGCAGTGCCCCACGGCGTCCGGTTGCTGACCGGTGGGGACGGGCGTGGGCCCACTCGGTGATCAGAGCGCGGTTGAACCGTTCGGCCTTGCCGTTGGTCTCCTGGCCGGCGCGGGCGGGTGCGGTGGTGGACGATCCCGTTCGTGGCCAGGCAGTCCCGCCACACGTGTGAGCGGTAGCA
>NZ_JAMTCP010000078.1 GCF_024171885.1 Streptoalloteichus tenebrarius
CAGACAAAAACAGTCTCGACACATTTCCGTCCTGTTACCCCGTCAGGTCCGGGCCTGGCGGGGTAACGCCATGCCCACATTGTTGTTCGGGTAGCACCACCCAAAAGGCGGATTGTTTGCACCGGTGATCCTCGACACTCTCATCTCACTCACCAAGTCCGGTAGAAAGCGTGACCATGGCTGACAATCCCGCCCCCGTCCTCGGCGCCGCCAGCGAGAAAGGCCCGAAACGCCCACTCAACGCGGACGCCTACGCCCACCACGTTCACAACGGTCGACTCGCCGTCGCCGTCGTCGACGGAACCGGCTCCACCCCCGAGGTCGTCGAGTTCGCACAGTTGGCCGCCGCGACCGCGGTTCGGGTCGCCGCGCGCCGCACACCGGTGTGGGGCGTCATGGCCGCCTCCGATCTCAACTCCGACGCCGACGGCGACGGCGACGGCGACGGCGACCCTGACGGTGCCATCGCCGTGGCGCGGGCAATCCCAGGTCATCAGCGCTGGTGGACCGCGTGGGCTGGCGACTGCGCGATCTACAGGGTCATCACGGACGGCGCGGTGCAGCGGGTGACCCACCCGCTCACCCACGGGACGCTGCTGCGCACCCAGGGCGCCAGCGAGGAGGAGGCCCGACGATACGACCACGCGCTCACCCACACCATCGGACGCGGACCGATCGACGGTGTGTGGGCGCTGCGGATCGTCTCGCCCCTGCTGGTGCTCGCCTCCGACGGACTGGTGCTTCCAGAATCCACGATGGCCGAGATTCTCACCGAACACGCCAACGACCCCGAAACGTGTGCACACGAGTTGCTGAAGGCCGGGCGCAGCGGGGACGACACCACCGTTGTGGTCGCCCCACACCCGGACACCTTGGAAAGGGGGTGACAACATGAGCGGAGACGAGTTCCAAGGCGACGACAAGACGCCCACGGTGCCGTTCCCGCCGGTCGGCGAACCTGCCGGTGGCAACGGCGGCAACAGCGGCGGTAACAGCGGTGGTAACAGCGGCAAGAAGTGAGAAGGAGGCCCCGGCGCCTTTCGGTGCCGGGGCTCTCCTCTGGGCGGGATAAAAAGGGGACAAAAGCTGGACAAAGGTAGAGGCAGACGCCGGAGCTGGGCGCACCGACGCTATGAGTAGCAATCCCACGCCCAAGCCCAGCGTGTACGTCCGTTCCTTCGACGTCCGGTCCGGTCGGAGCTTGCGGGTGTTCGGGGTGATCCGGCGCTACCGGGGACCGTCTTGGGAGTCCGTCCGTCGCGTCCCAAGGGTCTGGCGGGTTCATCCTGCCGCGTCCCTGGGTGGCCTGTCAGGGCGTCCTCTGTGGGCGCACCCTTCGGGTCCATCTGGGACAGGAAAAGCAACAGGCGACGGGCAACAACCCTCTTCTGGGCCGGTTCTTCCCTCGTTGGTGGAGCGAGTTGTCCACAGCCGCTGCGGTTATCCACAAAATGATCTTCGTGGGTCGCTCGCGGGGTCGGGTGGCGGATAGGCTGGAGCGGGGCTCGCCCCCCGGGCGGGTGGGGGCTGTTTCGGGGTAAGGGCTGTTTGGGGGGCGGGGCAGGGGCTCCGGGGGTGGTCAGGACTGGCGGTGGGCCGCCAGGAAGGGGCAGCCGACCAGCCGGCGCAGCTCGTGTGCCAGTTCGTGGCGGTCGTGCACCGGCCGGGAGAACGCCAGGCGCACGTCGTGGTCGCCGTTGTCCGCCTCCACGCGCAGGCGCAGCCCGTAGCGGTCGAGGCCGAGCGGCCGGACGTGCCCGCCCCGCAGCTCAGGGGGCAGGTGGCGGGCCAGCATGCCCACCACGTCCCGGTGCGACAGCTCCAGGTGCCGCAGCCACTCGTCCTCGTGCCGGCAGAACGGGTCGGGCCGGGCCGCGGCGAACTCCGCGACCCCCAGCGACTCGGTGCCCTCCGCGTCCGCCAGTACCAGCGAGACCGGGGCCAGCCGGAGCAGGGTGGCCCCGTGCCCGACGTCGAGCAGGCGCGGGTCGGGGCGGTGCTCGGCCACGGCCACCGCCTCGGCGCGCTGCCGCTCGCCGTCCATCGCCCGCAGCCACCCGGTGATCCACAGCAGGCCGCGGACCGGCTCCCGTAGCCGCACCGGCGCCTGGTCGGCCAGCTCCAGCATCGCCGCCAGCTCGCTCCTCGGCGCCAGGCAGGTCGTCGCCACCAGCGGGTGCTCGTCGGGCAGCAGCACGACGGCGCTGCCGTCCCGGCGCACGTGGTGGAACAGCGGGGTCACCCGCGCGCCCTGCTCGGAGGAGGGCAGCAACGCGGCCCGGCCGCCGCGTTCGGCCACCGAGCGGGCCCGTTCGGCCGCGTCCGGCACGGCCGGGCGGGGACGGGGCGTGGCCATCCCCGGCTGTTCCGGGACGGACGGCTCGCTGCTGCTCATGGACACCGGGCTCACCTCCACGACTTAGGTGAGCCTAACTTGGTGCCGGCCGCTCGCGAAAGGCCGCATCCGGCCCGATGGCGCACAGCGCGCTCCTTCTTGCCTGATCAGCGACCCCGAGGGCGGCGCGGTCGCCGCCGCCGTTCACCCGTCCGCCGGAGCGGGTCGTCCCGGGGTCGGCCGGGCGCGCCGCGACCGCGCGGGCGCGCGCCGACCACCCGACGGACGGAAGGGGGTGGGCCCGGTCGGGGGCCGGGCCCACCCGCTTGTCTCCCCGTCGCCAGTTCCGGCTCAGCTCGGGGCCGTCAGCTCCAGTCCGGCCCGCGCCGCGCCCACGTCCACGCGTAACGCGGGTCCTCGCAGGCCTGCGCGCCCTCGCCCAGCTCCAGCGGGCGGAACGTGTCCACCATGACCGCGAGCTCGTCGAAGAACTCCGCGCCCAGCGACGCCTCGACCGCGCCCGGCTGCGGGCCGTGGGTGCAGCCCGACGGGTGCAGCGACAGCGACCCGATGCCGATGCCCGAGCCCTTGCGGGCCTCGTAGTTCCCGCCGACGTAGAACATCAGCTCGTCCGAGTCCACGTTGGCGTGGTTGTAGGGCACCGGGACGGCCTGCGGGTGGTAGTCCACCTTGCGCGGGCAGAAGGAGCAGACCACGAAGTTCGGGCCCTCGAACGTCTGGTGCACGGGCGGCGGCTGGTGCACCCGGCCGGTGATCGGCTCGAAGTCGCGGATGTTGAACACCCACGGGTAGAGGCAGCCGTCCCAGCCCACCACGTCGAACGGGTGGTGCGCGTAGGTGAACCGGGTCAGCCCCGCGCGGTGCCGCACCAGGACGTCGGTGTCCCTGTCGGCCTCCTCGCCCTCGACGACCAGGGGCTCGGTCGGGCCGCGCAGGTCCCGCTCGCAGTACGGGGCGTGCTCCAGGAACTGTCCCTTGGCCGACAGGTACCGCTTCGGCGGGCCGATGTGCCCGGTCGCCTCCAGCACGAGCACGCGCAGCGGCTCACCCTGGTCGGGGACCACGCGATAGGTGGTCGAGGTCGGGATGACGACGTAGTCCCCGTCGCCGACCTGGAGCGCGCCGTAGATGGTCTCCACGACCCCGGTCCCCGCCTGCACGTACAGCAGCTCGTCCCCGAAGGCGTTGCGGTACAGCGGGCTCGGTCGGGTGGCGGCGGCGAAGCAGATCTTCACGTCGACGTTGCCGAACAACAACCGCCGGCCGGTGACCGCGTCCACCTCGTCCGGCGCCTCCCACTTCAGCTCCTGGCTGCGGAAGTGCCTCGGCTTGAGCGGCAGGTTGGCCGTGGTCGCCCGGTCCGACTCGGCGACCTGCTCGGCGTTGACGATCGCCGTGGGCAGGTTGCGGTGGTACAGCAGCGCGGAGTCGGACGAGAAGCCCTCGACGCCCATCAGTTCCTCGGCGTAGAGCCCACCGTCCGGCTTCCGGAACTGCGTGTGTCGCTTCCGGGGGATCTCCCCCACGCTGCGGTAGTAGGGCATTGGTCCCTCCGAGTGTTCGGATGTCGGACAGCTTTGTTCACCTGACCGAACACCACTAGCGTGGCAGGCGTGTCAAGCGCCGTTGAGCTCCGCGCGCCCGGCCCGCGCGGCATCCCACCACTGCTGGCCAGGCTGGTTGACGACGCCGCGCTGTTCCCGCCGGGCAACGCGCCGATGCCGGAGGCCGTCCGCGGCCACCTGGAGGCCAGGACCGGCCCGCACGCCGGCGTGGTCGGGCTGTTCCTGTGCCCCGCCTCCCGGCTGCCCGAGCTGATCAGCGAACTGGTGAGGGCCAGGCCCTCCGCCCCGGTGAAGCTCTCCCTGGTGATCGACACCGGGCTGGGCGGCGTCCCGAAGGCCGTCTCGATCGTCGAGTCGCGGCGCGAGCTGCTCGACCTGCGCATGGTCGAGATGCCCGCGCCCACCGACGTCGACGACGTGTGGCTGGAGCGGGTGGCCGAGTTCGTGCCCGAGGACGCCATCCGCGTGCTGGAGCCCCGCCGGCCCAGCGCCGGGGACCACGCCTCGGGCGCGGGCGTGCCGCGCGGCCAGTGGCTCGCCAGCGTCCGCAAGGTCGCCGAGCACGGGTGCTGGCCCAAGCTGCGGTGCGGCGGGGCCACCGCCGAGGCCTTCCCGTCGGTGGAGGAGGTCTCCGACTTCCTCGCCGTCGCCACGACGACCGGCG
Organism: Streptoalloteichus tenebrarius; assembly: GCF_024171885.1. Classification (GTDB taxonomy): domain Bacteria; phylum Actinomycetota; class Actinomycetes; order Mycobacteriales; family Pseudonocardiaceae; genus Streptoalloteichus; species Streptoalloteichus tenebrarius. The sequence continues at coordinate 4,586 of NZ_JAMTCP010000078.1, forward strand.
TGCCGTTCAAGGCCACCGCGGGCCTGCACCACGCCGTCCGCCACCACGACGAGGAGACCGGCTTCCAGCACCACGGTTTCCTCAACCTGCTGATGGCCACGGCGCGGTCGCTGTCCGGCCGGGACGTGCGCGCCGCCCTGGACTCGACCGACGCGGCGGCGCTGGCCGAGGAGGCGCGGGCGCTGCCGGAGCCGGCGGCGCAGGCGGTCCGCGCGGTGTTCGCCTCCTACGGCTCCTGCTCGCTGTCCGAACCGATCGAGGACCTGGAAGGGCTGGGGTTGCTGTGAGCTGGATCGACGACCCGGCGTTCCGCGCCGACCAGCCGTTCGGGCCGCAGACGCTGCCCTACGGCGTGGTGGACGGGGACCGCGACGGAGACGGCGGTCGCGTGGTCGCGGTGCGGGTGGGCGACCACGCCCTGCCGCTGCGGTCCGTCGCCGACGCCCTCGGCGCGCGACTGGCCGACCTGGTGTCCGCCGACTCGCTCGACCCGCTGCTGGCCGCCGGCCGGCCCGCGTGGACCGAGCTGCGCGAGCGGCTGACCGAGATCGTGACCTCCGACCGGGCTCCCCGGGGCGCCCGGTTGGCGTCGCTGGACGCGGTGACGCCACGGCTGCCGTTCACGGTGGCCGACTACGTCGACTTCTACTCGTCCCGGCACCACGCGGAGAACGTCGGACGCATCTTCCGGCCTGACGGCGCTCCGCTGCTGCCGAACTGGACGCACCTCCCGGTCGGCTACCACGGCCGCGCGGGCACGGTCGTCGTGTCCGGCACGGACGTGGTGCGGCCGTCGGGGCAGAGCCGGGCGCCGGGCGCCGAGCTGCCCTCGTTCGGGCCGAGCCGGCGGCTCGACATCGAGGCCGAGGTGGGCTTCGTGTGCGGAGGGCCGGTGCGGTCGCGGGTGCCGGTGTCCGACGTCGCCGAGCACGTGTTCGGCGTCGCGCTGGTCAACGACTGGTCCGCGCGGGACATCCAGGCGTGGGAGTACCAGCCGCTGGGGCCGTTCCTGGGCAAGTCGTTCCTGACGTCCGTCGGCGCGTGGATCACCCCGCTGGCGGCGCTGGCGGAGGCGCGGGTGCCGGTGGTGGCGCCCGAGCACCCCCTGGTGGACTACCTGGTCGAGCGGGAGCCGTGGGGACTGGACCTGGCGTTGGAGGTGCGGTGGAACGACACGGTGGTGTCGCGTCCGCCCTTCGCGGCGATGTCCTGGTCCTGCGCCCAGCAGCTCGCGCACATGACGGTCAACGGCGCCACTGTGCGGCCCGGTGACCTCTTCGCCTCCGGCACCGTCTCCGGCGCCGACAAGCAGCAGCGCGGCTGCTTCCTGGAGCTGACCTGGGGCGGCAGGGAACCGGTCCGACTGGGTTCCCCTGACGGCACCGCCGGCGCGGTGGAGCGCACTTTCCTGGAGGACGGCGACACCGTGGTCATCACGGCCACCGCCCCCGGCCCCGACGGCTCGGTCGTCGGGCTGTCGGAGGTCGCCGGCACCGTCAGGGCCGCGGTGAGCTAGCGGTGACCATCCCGACCACACGCTCCGGCGGGCACCGCCCCCCGGTCCCGGGCAAGGAGAGCTCGCTGACCCTGGAGCGGGGCCTCGCCCTGCTCCAGGCGGTGGCCGACGCCGACACCGAGGCGCCGAGCATCAGCGACCTGGCCGCGGCGATCGGTGCCAGCCGCGCCGCCGTCTACCGGCTGCTCGGACCGTTGCAGGCGCGCGGCCTGGTGCGGCGCGAGGGCTCGAAGGTGCGGCTCGGGCTCGGCGTGCTCCGGCTCGCCGCCCGGGTCGTGCCGCAGCTCAGGTTCGCCGCGCTGCCGGTGCTGCGCGACCTCGCCGAGCGGGTCGGGGCGACCGCGCACCTGACGGTGGCGGAGGGCGGGGAGGCCCAGGCGGTCGCGGTGGTCGAGCCGAGCTGGACCACCTTCCACGTGGCCTACCGGGTGGGCACGCGGCATCCGGTGTCCCGGGGGGCGGCCGGGCGGGCCATCGACCTGCCGGGGGGTGAGGGCGGCGGACCCCACGCGTGGGTGGTCACGCACGGTGAGCTCCAGGCCGGGGCGTTCGGCGTGGCCTCGCCCGTGCGCGGGGTGCCCGGCCTGCGGGCCAGCGTCGGCGTGGTGGCCATGGAGCAGCTCGACGTGGACGAGGTCGGGCCGCACGTGGTGGCCGCGGCGGCCGCCGTCGCCGCCGCACTCCAGTGACCGCCCCGCGCCCCGTCCAGTGACCGCCCCGCGTCCCGTCCAGTGACCGCCCCGCGTCCCGTCCAGTGACCGCCCCGCGCCCCGTCCAGTGACCACCCCGTGCCCCCTCCGACGACCGTGCCGGCGCCGGAGGGGGCACGGGGGTCGAGCGGGGCGGCCGGCCTCAGGCGACGGCCTGGTAGGTGGCGACGAGGGCGAAGGCGGCGAAGACGAAGCCGGCGCCGCGCTGCACCAGGTGCGCGGGCACCCGGTCCCGGATGGCCCTGCCGACCAGGACCGCCAGCAGGGTGACGGACATCAGGGCGAGGAAGGAGCCGACGACGACGGCGACCGGCTCGGCGTAGCGCGCGGCCACGCCCACGGCGGCGAGCTGGGAGGCGTCGCCCCACTCGGCGGCGAAGAGCGCGCCGAACGACGTGAGCGCCGCTCGCCAGAACGTCGTCGCCGCCCTGGGCGGCCCGGTGTCGTCGGCCTCGTCCGCCTCGGGCGCGCCGAAGCCCTCGCGCAGCAGCATCACCGCGCCGATGCCGAACACCACGGCGACGGCCACGGCGACGAGCCGGCCGGGCAGCAGGGTGAGCACGCTGCCGAACGCGACCGCGATGACCGACTGGAGGGCGAACGCGACGCTCGACCCGGCGATGACCGGCAACGCGGGGAACCGACCGGTCAGCACCAGGGTGAGCGCGGTCGTCTTGTCCGGCAGCTCCAGCAGGAACACCGCGCCGAAGGCGGTGACCAGCGCCAGCAACCAGGAAGCCATCAGGGCAGTCCTCCCGTCCGGCTCGGACGGGGCAGGGAAGGCAGCGCGACCCCGACCGAGCATCACCACTCGGCCGGAGGTCTCGTTCGCCCGGCGGCTCGTGACGAGGACGCCGGGTGAGGGACCGGATCCCGTCGAACGGGATCAGTGTGTCGATCACCTCGCCGGACCGCCGTGGGCGGTCTCGGGAACTACTCCCCTCAGGCGCCTCCATGCTAGCCGGGCCGGCCGGCCCGTCGAACCCCCCGCCTCGTGAGACGTCTCACGAGGTCCCGGGTGGGACGGGACCAAGGTCCCGCCGGGACGGGACCGCCGTGCGATGGTCGGCCTCGCCCGAACGGGTGACGATGGCGGTGTGGATGTCCTCGATGTGGCGCGGTGGCAGTTCGGGATCACCACCGTCTACCACTTCCTGATGGTCCCGCTGACCATCAGCCTCTCGCTGCTGGTCGCCGGCATGCAGACCGCGTGGTGGCGCACCGGCCGGGCGAAGTACCTGGCCATGACCAAGTTCTGGGGCAAGCTCATGCTGGTCAACTTCGCCATGGGCGTGGTGACCGGCATCGTCCAGGAGTTCCAGTTCGGCATGGCGTGGAGCTCCTACTCGCGCTTCGTCGGCGACGTCTTCGGCGCGCCGCTGGCGATGGAGGGCCTGGTCGCGTTCTTCGTCGAGTCGACCTTCCTCGGTCTGTGGATCTTCGGCTGGGACCGGCTGCCCCGCCGGGTCCACCTGGCGTGCGCGTGGGCGTTCTCGCTGGCCACGATGGCCTCGGCGTACTTCATCCTCGCCGCCAACTCCTGGATGCAGCACCCGGTCGGGGTGGAGCTGGTGGACGGCCGGCCCCGGCTGACCTCCATCTGGGCGGTGCTGACCAACAACACGGTGCTGGCCGCCTTCCCGCACACGATCGCCGGTGCGTTCGCCGTGGGCGGCTCGTTCCTCGTGGGCATCGCGGCCTGGCACCTGTGGCGCCGGCACCGGACCACCCCGGCCGACGACCAGGACCGCCAGGTGTGGCGGGCCTCGGTGAAGCTCGGCGGCTGGGTGGGCGTGGTCGCCTTCGCCGCGCTGGCGGTCAGCGGCGACCTCCAGGGCAAGCTGATGTTCGAGCAGCAGCCGATGAAGATGGCCGCCGCCGAGGCGCTGTGCCACACCGAGCAGCCGGCCAGCTTCTCCGTCTTCGCCGTGGGCGACGTCGGCCGGCCCGACTGCGAGAACGTCAAGAGCCTGACCGTGCCGGCCCTGCTGTCCTTCCTCGCCAAGAACGACTTCAGCAGCGAGGTGAAGGGCATCCAGGACCTGCTGCCGGAGTACCAGGCCAAGTACGGCGCGAACTACCCCGACGACCCGCGCCTGGGTGAGCTGTCCGGCAAGCCGATCGACTACGTCCCCGCGCTGCCGGTCACCTACTGGGGCTTCCGCCTGATGATCGGGTTCGGCGCGGTCGCGGCGGGCATGGGCCTGCTCGCGCTCTGGGTCACCCGGCGGGGACGGGTCCCCCAGGGCCGGTGGTTCCCCGCGCTGGGGCTGCTGGCGATCGCCACCCCGTTCCTGGGCAACAGCTTCGGCTGGATCTTCACCGAGATGGGGCGGCAGCCGTTCGTCGTCGTGCCCAACCCCAGCGGGGTGGACGGCGTGTGGATGTACACGGCGCAGGCGGTGTCGTCCGGGGTCACCGTCGGCGAGATGCTCACCTCGCTCATCGCGTTGACCACCGTCTACGGGGTGCTCGCCTGCGTGGAGTTCTACCTGCTGCGGCGGTACGCCCGTGCGGGCGTCGCCGCCGTCCTGCCCGGGTGGGGCCAGCCCAAGCCGGCGCCCGGGGCCGGGGACGCGGACGACCGCGAGCAGGACGACGTCCTGGCCTTCGCCTACTGAGGAGCGTCCGAAGTGGATTTGGCGACGTTCTGGTTCATCGTCATCGCCGTGCTGTGGCTGGGGTACCTCTTCCTGGAGGGCTTCGACTTCGGCGTCGGCATGCTCCTGCCGGTCCTGGCCAGGGACGAGACCGAGCGCCGGGTCATGGTGAACACCATCGGCCCGGTGTGGGACGGCAACGAGGTCTGGCTGCTGGTGGCCGGTGGGGCGACGTTCGCGGCGTTCCCCGGGTGGTACGCCTCCCTGTTCAGCACGGCCTACCTGCCGTTGCTGCTGGTGCTGCTCGCGTTGATCGGGCGGGGCGTGGCGTTCGAGTACCGGGGCAAGGTCGACAGCCCCCGGTGGCGGGCGACCTGGGACCGGGTGATCATGTTCGGCTCCTGGGTGCCCGCGTTCGGCGTCGGGCTGGTGCTGAGCGCGAACGTGCTCGGCCTCCCCCTGGACGCGCACGGCGACCGCGTCGGGTCGCCGCTGGTCATGGTGCGGTGGGAGACGCTGCTCGGCGCGCTCGCGCTGGTCGGCTTCTGCCTGGTGCACGGCGCCGCGTTCGTCGCGCTGAAGACCGAGGGCGACATCCGCGAGCGCGCCCGACGGCTCGCGGTGCGGATCGCGCCCGTGGCCCTCGCCCCGCTGGTGGCGCTGCTGCTCGTGGTCCAGCTCAGGGCGGGCGAGGGCTGGACGTGGGTCCCGCTCGGGGTCGCGCTGCTCGCCGCCGGCGCCGCGCTCGTCCAGCTCGCGCGGGTGCGCGAGGGCTGGGGGTTCGCGTTCCTCGGCGTGGCGGTGGCGGCGGCCGTGACCACCCTGTTCGGCGCGCTGTACCCCGACGTTCTTCCGTCCACTGTGGACCCGGCGAACTCGCTCACCGTGCACGGCGCCGCGTCCAGCCCGTACACGTTGACCGTCATGACCTGGGTCGCCGCCTTCGGCACGCCGGCGGTGCTGGTCTACCAGGGATGGACCTACTGGGTGTTCCGCCGCCGGATCGGCACCCGGCACATCCCCCCGGTGCACGTGCCGTGAGCGCCCCGCGCCGGGGGCCGCTGGGCGCCCTCCCCGCGTTGTCCCGCTCGACCAGGACCGCGCTGCTCGGGTGCGCGGTCCTGGCCGGCCTCAACGCCGCCGCGCTGGTCGCCCAGGCGTGGGGACTGGCCACCGCGCTGGCCGCGGTGGTGACCAGGGGCGCCGACCCCGCCGCGCTGACCCGGCCCCTCGGCGTCCTCGCCGGCGCGGTGCTGGCCAGGGCGGCGCTCGGCTGGGCGATCGAGGCGGTCTCGGCGCGGGCGGCGGCCGGCGCGAAGGAGGAGCTGCGGGCGGCCGTGCTGGACAGGGCGCTGCGCCTGGGGCCGGAGTGGATCGCCCGGTCGGACCGGCCGGACCGGGGGCCGGCCGCGCTGACCACCCTGGCCACCAGCGGGCTGGACGCGCTCGACGCCTACTTCACCCGCTACCTGCCGGCGCTGGTCACCGCGGCCGTGGTGCCCCCGCTGGTCGGCGCGTGGCTCCTGGCCTCCGACTGGGTCTCGGCGGCGCTGGTCGCCGCGACCGTCCCGCTGATCCCGGTCTTCGCGATCCTGGTCGGCCGGTTCACCGAGGCCAGGGCGGCGCGGGCGGCCGACGCCACAGCCCGGCTGTCGGGTCACCTGCTGGAACTCGTGCGGGCGCTGCCGGTGCTGACCGCGTTCGGCAGGGCGGCGGCCCAGGCCCGCGCGGTGCGGCGGGTCGGCGAGGCGCACCGCGCGGCGACGATGCGCACGCTGCGGGTCGCGTTCCTGTCCGCGCTGGCGCTGGAGCTCGTCTCGACGCTGTCGGTGGCGCTGGTCGCGGTGGGCGTGGGCATCCGCCTGGTGCACGGCGAACTCGACCTGGCGACCGGCCTGCTCGTCCTGGTGCTGGCGCCCGAGTGCTACCAGCCGCTGCGCGCCGCCGGCGCGGCCCACCACGCGAGCGAGGACGGCCTGGAGGCCGTGCGGCGCGTCGCGGAGATCTGTTCTTCCACCCCTGACGACAGCCCCCCACCCACCCGGGGGGGCGAGCCCCGCTCCAGCCTACCGAGCAACGCGCCGCGCGAGAACGGGCCGAGGCCCGCCTGTGGACAACTCGGGAGCCTGTGGACAACTCGGGCCACGGCCGGGGGAATCGCGACCACGCAAGGGAATCTTCTGGTAGAGGACCTGCGGGTCGGCCGGCGTGACGGCTTCGCCCCCGACGGGCTGACCTTCGTCGCCCGACCGGGCGAGATCACCCGGCTGGACTCCCCGAGCGGGACGGGCAAGTCGACCACCTTCGCCGTCCTGCTCGGTTTCGTCCGGCCCACCTCCGGCCGCGTCGTCGTCAACGGCGTTGATCTGTCCACAATGGACAAGGAAGCGTGGCGGCGGCACGTCGCCTGGGCGCCGCAGCGCCCCGCCTTCGGCGGCGGCACCGTCGCCGAGGAGGTCGCGCTCGCCCTGGCCGACCGGGACCACACCCCCGACCCCGACGAGATCCGACTCGTGCTCGCCGACGCCGCGGCCGCCCACCTCGTCGACCGCCCCGTCGACCGCCTCTCCACCGGCGAACGGCAGCGCGTCGCCCTCGCCAGGGCGTTGCTCCGCGTCCGGCACGGCGCCGGCCTGCTGCTGCTCGACGAACCCACCGCCCACCTCGACCCCGCCACCGCCGGACACGTGATGGCCGCCGTGCGCCGGGCCGCCGACTCCGGCGTCGCCGTGGTCCTGGCGAGCCACCGCGAGGCGACGCCGACGCCCGACGTCGAACCCGCGGCCGCGGCGGCCGACACGGCCGGCGTCGACACCCCGACCCCGGTTCCGCTGCGCCGGCTCCTCGACCGCCGGCTCCTCGCCGGCGCGGCGCTCGGCGCGCTCGCCCTCGCCTGCGGCGTCGGGCTGACCGCCACCGCCGCCTGGCTGATCGCGCGGGCGTCGCAGCAGCCACCCATCCTGATGCTCTCCGTCGCCGTCGTGGCCGTGCGCACGTTCGGGCTCGCCAAGGGCGTGATCCGGTACCTGGAGCGGCTGGTGTCACACGACGCCGCCTTCCGCATGGCCGGCCGCCTCCGGCAGGGGCTGTGGACGGCGCTGGTCCGCCTCGGACCGGCCAGGACGGCGCGCCTGCGGCGGCACGACGGCCTCCAGCGCCTGGTCGACGACACCGACGCGGTGCGCGACCTCGTGCCCCGCGTGGTGCTGCCCCCGCTGGCCGCCGCGGTGGTCGGCGTGGGCGCGGTCGTCCTGCACACGGCGGTGCTGCCGGCCGCCGGCCTCGTGCTCGCGGTCGCGCTGCTCGTGGCCGGCGTTGGCGCGCCCTGGGTCGCGGTCGTCGTCGAACGCAACGCCAGCCGCGCGCTCGCCGACGGCCGGCGGCGGGTGGCGACGGGAGTGCTGGGACTGCTCGAAGCCGCCCCCGACCTGATCGCGTGTGGCGCGCACCGTCAGCGCCGCGCCGAGCTGGCCGCCGCCGACGCGGAACTGGCCGCCCGCACCCGGCGGCAGGCGCTCGGCACGGGCGCGGCCTCCGCCGTCGTCATCGCCGCGACCGGGGGAGCGGCCCTGGTCTGCGCGGCGCTCGCCGCGTCGGCGGTGCACGAGGGTCGACTCGACCCGGTCCTCGCGCCGCTGCTCGCCCTGGTGCCGCTGGCCCTCGCGGAGACCCTGGCGGGCCTGCCGCTGGCCGCCCAGCTCGTCGGCCCGCTCCGCGCCGCGCACGCCAGGGTCGCCGCGCTCCTCGCCGAGGGGACCCCCGACCGGGCCGAGAAGACCCCCGACCGGGCCGAGAAGACCCCTGACCGAGCCGAGGAGACCCCTGACCGGGCCGAGGAGACCCCTGACCGAGCCACGGAGCCGCTCGCTGACGCCGTGCGTCTGCGCGGGGTCTCCGCCCGCTGGCCGACGGCCGACGGCCCGGCGCTGCGGGACGTCGACCTCGACCTGCCCGCGGGCGCCCACGTCGCGGTGGTCGGCCCGTCCGGCTCGGGCAAGTCCACGTTGCTCGCGCTGCTCCTGGGTTTCCTGCCGCCGGAGCGGGGGGAGGCGCGCCTGCCCCGCCGGGTGGCGTGGTGTCCGCAGGAGCCGATGCTCGTCTCGACGACCGTCCGGGAGAACCTGCGGCTCGCCGACCCGCACGCCAGCGACGAGGACCTGCGGGACGCGCTGCGGTCCGCGGGGCTGGCGGGCTGGGTCGACCGACTGGACACGCTGGTGGGCTCCGCCGGCGCGGCGATGTCCGGCGGGGAGGCCCAGCGGCTCGCCCTCGCCAGGGCGTTGCTGGCGGCCCGGGACGCCGACGTGGTCCTGCTCGACGAGCCCACGGCGCACCTCGACGTCCCCACGGCCGACGCGGTGCTGGCCGAGCTGCGCGCGGCGTTGGTCGGCCGGACGGTCGTGCACGTGACGCACCGGCCGGACGAGGCGGCCGCGGCCGACCTCGTGGTGGAGGTCGAGGGCGGACGGGTCCGGACGTCCCGTCGGGAGGTCGGCGCGGGCGTGGGTGCGCCGTGAGGGGTCGTCCGCCCAAAGGTGATCATGGGGTGGTGAGACCTCTCGCCGCCCCGCGCCGACGCGGGGAGCCGTCGCGTGGAGATCGACAGCCGGCCGTCAGGGGGCGCCGATCGGGTGCGGGTGTCCCGCTGAGCACTGGAGGCGATCTCGGGTGATCATGGTTTTCTTTGCCCGAGGTCGCCGACCGGGTGCGGGTGTCCCGCTGA
>NZ_JAMTCP010000079.1 GCF_024171885.1 Streptoalloteichus tenebrarius
CGGTGCGGTGCGGTCCGGTGCGGTGCGGGTGGACGCTCTGGTGTCGCTCCGCTGATCTTCCGACATGCCCTTGGCGAGCTTCTGGGACTGGAGTGGAGGCCGACGGGCATCCCTGTCGCTCCACCACATCTCTTTGTCGCCTTGTCTCTCCAGGGTGGGGAAGGCATGCCCGGAGGCGGGAACCGCGGTGGCTCGCGGGCTCGTCACTCGGTGGGGGTTGGCGAAGCGTCGGTGTGACGCGACTGGCATTCTTTGGGCGCGCCGCTCGTCTGGCGATCACGCCGTCTGGGCGCGACAGGGCGGAGACCCGGTCGCGTTTCACGTGAAACGACGCGTTCCACGGACACCAGGATGCGGGCGGGGTGTGTTTCACGGGAAACAAGCGGACGGGGATGACGAGCGTGACCGATCTGGCCAATCCACCCGAGGGCGCCGAGCGGGTGTTCGGGGACCGGCTGCCGCTGGCGATCCGGTTCGCCCAGCTCCTCGCGGAGCACGGGGTCGTGCGCGGACTGATCGGTCCCCGGGAGGTCGACCGGATCTGGGACCGCCACGTGCTGAACTCCGCCGTCGTGTCGGAGTTGCTTCCCGAGGGCTGGCGGGTGATCGACGTAGGCTCTGGGGCGGGCCTGCCCGGCATCCCGTTGGCGATCGCGCGACCGGATCTCGAGGTCGTCCTGCTGGAACCGATGGCGCGCCGGGTGGCCTGGTTGCAGGACGCCGCGCGGGAGCTGGACCTGCCGGTGTCGATCGTGCGGGGACGCGCCGAGGAGGCCGCTGTGCGGGACCGGCTGGCGGGCAGCGACGCCACCACCGCGCGCGCCGTGGCCCCGTTGGCGCGACTCGCCGAATGGTCGCTGCCGCTCGTGCGGCCCGGTGGGCTGATGGTGGCCCTCAAGGGAGCGAGCGCGGCCGAGGAGATCACCAGGGACGCCGTCGCCGTGCGGAAGGCCGGCGGCGTGCGCTGTGAGCTCGTGTCCTGTGGCGCCGAGGTGCTCGACGTGCCAACGACGGTGGTCGTGGTCGAGCGGGGCGACGTGGCACGAGGTCGTGACGGCGGACGGCGGAGACGGAAGGATCGGTGAGCGTGTACCGGGAGTCGCAGCCAGAGACCGCAGCGGCGCGTGTTTCACGTGGAACAGCGCCGAAACCGACCCCCACCGAGCATCGACGCCGCGCGTCCCGTGCTGGCGAGGTGCTCCGCCCGACCACCCAGCACACCCCCGAGGAGAGCGCCGTGTGGACGCCGATCGCCGAGGAAGCCGAGCGGGCAACCCGTGTCCTGCACCCCCATTCGCTGCGACTCCCCCGTCCGACACGTCGACGCGTCATCACGGTGGCGAACCAGAAGGGCGGCGTCGGCAAGACCACGACCACGGTCAACCTCGCCGCCGGCCTCGCCCTGCACGGTCTGAAGGTGCTCGTGATCGACCTCGACCCCCAGGGCAACGCGAGCACGGCCCTCGGGGTGGACCACCGCTCCGGGACGCCGTCGGTGTACGAGGTGCTCATCGGTGAGCTCTCGCTGGCCGAGGCCGCCGCGGTGAGCAACCAGACGCCCAACCTGCTGTGCGTGCCGGCGACCATCGACCTCGCCGGCGCGGAGATCGAACTCGTGTCGATGGTCGCCCGCGAGTCGCGGTTGAAGGAGGCGCTGACCAGCGAGGCGCTCGACCAGATCAACCCGGACTACGTCTTCATCGACTGCCCGCCGTCGCTCGGCCTGCTCACGGTGAACGCGATGGTGGCCGCGCAGGAGGTGCTGATCCCGATCCAGTGCGAGTACTACGCGCTGGAGGGGCTCAGCCAGCTCCTGCGGAACATCGAGCTGGTGCAGAGCCACCTCAATCCGGTGCTCAACGTCTCGACGATCCTGCTCACCATGTACGACGGCCGGACGAAGCTGGCCGACCAGGTGACCAGCGAGGTCCGCGGCCACTTCGGCGACCTGGTGCTGCGCACCGTGATCCCGCGGAGCGTGAAGGTCTCCGAGGCGCCCGGCTTCGGGCAGACGGTGCTGACCTACGACCCGGGGTCGCGTGGGGCGATGAGCTACCTCGACGCGGCTCGTGAACTGGCTGAGCGCGGTGCGCGGGAGGAGATGTCATGAGCGAGCGCAAGGGGGGACTTGGTCGAGGGCTGGCCGCCCTGATCCCGAGCGGGCCGCCGGCGGGCGGTTCGGCGGTGCTGGGCGGTCCCCGGACGCCGAGAGAGCCGGCCGTCGGCCCGACCACGCCCGCCGGGCCAAACGGGCACGGGCAGCCGGAGGCCCGGGTGGCCGGCGCGGTCTACCGCGAGGTGCCGATCGGCTCCATCCAGCCGAACCCGAAGCAGCCGCGCCAGGTGTTCGACGAGGAGGCGCTCGCCGAGTTGGAGCACTCGGTGCGCGAGTTCGGCCTCATGCAGCCGATCGTGGTGCGCGAGCTCGGCCGGGACTCCTATGAGCTGGTGATGGGCGAGCGTCGGTGGCGGGCCAGCCAGCGCGCCGGGCTGGAGCGCATCCCGGCGATCGTGCGGCAGACCGCGGACGACGCGATGCTGCGGGACGCCCTGCTGGAGAACATCCACCGGGTGCAGCTCAACCCGCTGGAGGAGGCGGCGGCCTACCAGCAGTTGCTGGAGGAGTTCGAGGTGACGCACGAGGAGCTGGCCAGCCGCATCGGGCGGAGCCGGCCGGTCATCACGAACACCATCCGGTTGCTGAAGCTGCCGCTTCCGGTCCAGCGTCGTGTGGCGGCGGGTGTGCTTTCCGCCGGGCACGCCAGGGCGCTGTTGGGGCTGGAGGAGCCGGGCGCCCAGGAGGAGCTCGCCGCGAGGATCGTGGCCGAGGGGTTGTCGGTGCGGGCGACGGAGGAGGCGGTGGTCCTCGCCAAGCGGGAACAGCCGGCGAAGCCGAAGCCCGCCGCGCGTCGCCCCATGCAGGCCCCAGGGATCCAGGACCTGGCCGAGAAGTTGTCGGACACCTTCGACACCCGGGTCAAGGTCGAGCTGGGTCGGCGCAAGGGACGGATCGTCGTGGAGTTCGGCTCCGTCGACGACCTGGAACGCATCGTGCAGATGATGACGCCCAGGAGCGCCGAACGAGCGTGACGAAGCGGGTACTTCCCAGTCCACCCAGTTTCGTCACGGTGACGATCTCAACCGGGGTGGGGCGCTCTTTCCCGGAGCGTCCCACCCCGCGACGCGTTCAGACCCCGAGCCTCATCGTGCCCACTCCACCCGTGGGCGCTCGCTAGCGATCACACAACTGTCACGGCCGCACACGCGCCTCTCGATCGCCATCTGCCTCGCGGCACGTTCTGACCCATGAGAGTTCCGGCCACGCGCCGACGGGCGACTGGGCGTCGCATCCACAACTGGTTTCGACGGGGCCACCGAAGCTCCACGTCCTCGGCAAGCGATGTTTCACGGGAAACAATGCGCCTCGCGCACGACGAGGGCCACACTTCCCAGTCCCACATCTCCCCAGGACAGCCCCCACCCGCCCTGGGGGGCGAGCCCTGCTCCAGCCTATCGGCTCCGCCCACCGCCCGGAGGAGGAAGCTCCTCCCCTGTGGACGAATTCGGGTGACTGTGGATAACTCCGCCTCGGCAGCACCACCGGCGGCCGGAAGGCCCGGCCCCGCTCATGAAGCCAGGAGGTAGCCAGGCAGAACTCAGGAGCGAGAAGCCCGGGTGATCGCCCGCTCGACCAGTCCCGCGTAGACCTCGCCCAGCGACGTGCCGGCGGCCTCGAACGCCATGGGCAACAACGAGGTCTCGGTGAGCCCCGGCGAGACGTTGACCTCCAGGAAGTGCGCCTGGCCGTTCGGGGTGACGATCGCGTCGGTCCGGGAGACGTCGCGCAGCCCCAACAGGCGGTGGGCGGCGACAGCCAGCTCCCCCACCGCCCGTGCCGTCCCCTCGTCGAGCCGGGCCGGCGCGTGGTAGGTCGTCGGGCCGGCGACATACCGGGCCTCGTAGTCGTAGACCCCACTCTCCGGCACGATCTCCACGGCGGGCAGCGCGCGGGGCCCGTTCTCGTCCTCGACGACCGCGACGGCCACCTCGACACCCTCGACGAGCCGTTCCACCAGCACCGTGTCGCCGTAGGACAGACAGCCCACCATCGCGGCCGGCAGCTCGCCCGCGTCGCGGACGACATGCGCGCCCAACGCGGATCCGCCCTGGTCGGGCTTGAGCATCAACGGCAGGCCCATCCGCGCCACCAGGGCGTCGAGGACCGCCCGCGCGCCCAGCTCCCGGAACGTCGTGTGCGGCAGGACCACCCAGTCCGGCGTGGACAACCCGACGCGGTCCAGTTCGGCCTTGGCGGTGGGCTTGTCCCACGCCCGCCGACAGGCGCGCGGGTCCGTGCCCACGTAAGGGACGCCCACGATGTCCAACACGGACTGGACCGCCCCGTTCTCCCCCTCGCCGCCGTGCAGGGCGATCACCACGGCATCCGGTCGCTCCGCACGGAGCCGCTCCAGGAGATGGCTGTCGGCGTCCCATTCCGCCACCGTCATCCCGTGCGCGCGGAGTGCGGCCGACAGGCGGCGGCCCGACCGCAGCGACACCTCACGTTCGTGCGACAGCCCACCGGCGAGCACGGCGACGAAACGATCGGACACTGACATTCCTCCTGGTGCCAACCGACGTCCTCAGCACACGCCGGACGCGCGCGCCAGGACTCGACGAGAACGGGCCGCTGGGCCTCAGCCGCTCACGCGGTGTCCGGCGAGGGCGAGTGCGGCCCGGTGAGCCCCGGGCGCTGCTCCGAACCCCGTGCGCCGAAGGTGTCGAGCAGCTCCAGTTCGCCTTCGAGCACCGAGGCCAGCCGCCGCACACCCTCCCGGATGCGCTCGGGCGTCGGGTAGCAGTAGGACAGCCGCATCTGCCGCGAGCCCAACCCGTCCGCGTAGAAGGCGGTGCCCGGGACGTAGGCGACGCGCTGGGTCACCGCACGCGGCAACATGGCCTTCGTGTCCACGCCCTCCGGCACGGTCAGCCAGACGTAGAAGCCACCTTCCGGCCTCGTCCACCGGCACCCGGCCGGCAGGTGCTGGTCCAACGCGGACAACATCGCGTCGCGCCGCTCGCGGTAGGCGGCCCGGAACTGCTTCACCTGTCCCCGCCAGTCGTAGCGGGACAGGAAACGCGACACCACGGCCTGGGTGAACGCCGGAGGGCACAGGGTGGCCGACTCGGCGGCCAGGACCAGCTTCTCCCGCACCGCGTGCGGAGCCAGCGCCCAGCCCACCCGCAGGCCGGACGCGAACGTCTTCGAGAACGAGCCCAGGTACACCACGTTGTCCTGCTCGACCGAGCGCAGCGCGGGGTAGGTCTGGTCGGAGAACCCCAGCAGGCCGTACGGGTTGTCCTCCACCACCAGGACACCGTGCTCGGCGCAGATCTCCAGCACCTCGCTCCGTCGGGCCACGGCGAGCGTGACCCCGGCGGGGTTGTGGAAGTTCGGGATCGTGTAGAGGAACTTGACCCGCCGGCCCCGGGCGGCGAGCGCGCCGAGCGCCTGGCGCAGCGCCTCCGGCACCAGGCCGTGGTCATCCATCTCGACGTGCACGACCTCGGCCTGGTAGGCGGAGAAGGTGCTCAACGCGCCCACGTAGGACGGCGCCTCGGCCAGCACGACGTCGCCGGGGTCGCAGAACACCCTGGTGACCATGTCCAGGGCCATCTGCGAGCCGACGGTGACCACGACGTCGTCCGGGTGGGCCGAGATGCCCTCCAGCGCCATGACCTCGCAGATCTGCTCCCGCAGCGTCGGCAGGCCCTGGGCGGAGCCGTACTGGAGGACCGTCTGCCCCTCGGCGGCCACGAGGCGCGCCACGTCCTCGGCGAGCGCGTCGAGCGGCAGCGCCGCCAGGTTGGGCATGCCCCCGGCCAACGAGACCACCTCGGGCCGGCTGGCGACCGCGAACAGCGCCCGAACCTCCGAGGCCCGCATCCCCTCCGCCCGGCGCGCGTAGCGCCCCAGATGGGGGTCCAGGCTGCGGCCCGAGGGGCCGGAGCCGCCCGGGTTTTGTTGGCGGGCGGGCTGCGCTCCGGGTAGGTTCATGGTGGCGCTCCGAGCGTCGGTCCTCCGTCAGGACGGTTTCCGGTTCCGGCTGATCGGCCGAGTGTACGGGGCGTGGCCGAACCGGGCGGGAGACCTTCCGGCGAAGCTCACACCCGCCCATTCTTGATGGGCGTCCGTCTCGGGCGGACGCCGCGGTCCGCGGGAGGTCAGGTGTCGCGACGCGTCAGTGGCGTCACGCTGGACAACCTCGACCACCTTCCCCGACGGTGTCGGGGCTGTGTGTTCTGGGAGCTCGCCCCCCACCTGAGGGAACAGGCGGAGGAGTTCGGGCAGACCGAACTCGAGAAGGAGGCCTGGGTCTCCAGCGTCCTGCTGGAGTGGGGTTCCTGCGGTCGCATCGTCTACACCGACGGCGTACCCGCCGGCTACGCGCTCTACGCGCCCCCGGCCGCCGTTCCCCGGTCCTCGGCGTTTCCCACAGCCCCGGTGAGCCCGGACGCCGTCCTGCTGACCGCGCTCCGCGTGCTGCCCGAGTTCGAGGGCGGCGGTCTCGGCCGGGTGCTGGTCCAGGCCGTGGCCAAGGACCTGACGCGGCGCGGCGTGAAGGCGATCGAGGCGTTCGGCAACGCCAGGGTCGACGCGGAGACGACCTGCGTGATCCCCTCGGACTTCCTGCTCAGGGTCGGCTTCAAGACGGTGCGCCCGCACCCGCGCTGGCCCCGGTTGCGGCTGGAGCTGCGCACGGCGTTGTCCTGGAAGGAGGACGTGGAGGCGGCGTTGGAGCGCCTGCTCGGCTCCGTCTCCATCGGCCAGGTGACGCCGGCCCTGCCCCGGTGAACGACAAGGCGATTTGTCGACAAATCAGCGAAGCGTCTGTTCCACCCAGCCCTCGACGAGGGCAGGCCCCGAGTCGCACTCCCCTGGTTCGCGGGTTCGTGGCCGCTGGATGCCACGAGACGCGAGCTTCCGTTCGCCTCGGTCCCCGGACCTTCCTCGGATCTCCGCGCCCGCCAGCGGCCCTGTCAACCCCGACGAACCGTGGACTCCCTGTCGCGCGTCCTGTGACAGGTCCGCGACAAGGAGTCCACGCCGTTGCTGGCGGCCTGCTCAGCCCTCAGCCTTCGCCAGCTCGTACTTCAGCAGGTCCTCGAAGGTGAACGTGCCGGTCGGCTGGTCGTCCTTGCCGAGCAGGTAGAGCCGCTTCACCGCGACCAGGATGCCCTCGGCCACGATGTCCCGGAAGGTCGGGTCGAGCAGACGCCGCCGGTCATCGGGATTGGTCAGGTACCCGACCTCGACCCGGACCGCCGGGCACCGGGTCAGGCGCAGCGTGTCCCAGGTCTTCGGGTGGGTGCGGCAGTCCAACATGCCCGTGCGGGCCACCAGCTCCCGCTGGATGAACCCGGCCAGCGCCTCCCCCACCGTGGACGTCGGGCCGTTGCCCGTGCCGAAGTGGAACGTCGCGACACCCTGCGCCAGACCCGACGGGTTGGCGTCCACATGGAGCGACAGGAACAGGTCCGCTCCGGCGTTGTTGGCGAACTGGGCGCGCTCGGCCTCGGCCGGGCACACGTCAGGGCCGCGTGAGAGCAGGGCCTCCATGCCCGTGGCCACCATCCGGCCCTCCAGCCGGCGGGCCAGGTCCCACATCAGGTCGGCCTCGGAGGCGCCGGCGACCAGCACGCCCCGGTCCCGGCCGCCGTGGCCGGCGTCGATGACGATGCGCTTGCCCCGCAGCCGAGGGCCGGCCATCCGCACCCGCTCCTGCTCGCGCAGGAAGACGGGGCGTCCGCCCCGCACCTTCGGCGCGAGCTGCCGCAGCGCCCGCAGGGTCGCCGGGCCGCACATGCCGTCCACGCCCAGGCCGTAGTCGCGCTGGAAGCTCCGCAGCGCCAGCTCGGTCTGCTTGCCGAACACCCCGTCGGGCCGGCCCGCGTCGTAGCCCAGCTCCAGCAGCCGCTCCTGGAGCGCGAAGACGTCGTCACCGGTGATCGGCTGGGACACCAGGTAGGCGAGGTTGCGGTCGCCCAGGCGCCACCGGGCCCCGGCCAGGGCGTTGTAGGTGGCCGGACCGACGATCCCGTCGGTGATCATGCCCCGCTGCTGCTGGAACGCCCGCACCGCCTGCTCGGTGGCGAGGTCGAACACCGCGGGTCCGTGGTGGTGCCCGTTGGTCGGCGGGAGCAGCCCCAGCGACACGAGAGTGGCCCTGATCTCGGCAACGGCCGGGCCGGTGTCACCGCGGCGGAGCAGCTGCATGCACCCCTCGCTCGTCATCGGGCGCCGGCGGGAGCCGGCGCGGAACGTGCCGTCCTATTGTGCCCTGCCGCCGCGAGCGGCCCCTCCGGGGCTACGGGTTGCGGTCACTTGGCCACGCAGGTGTACCCAGTGGGGTTACCGCGAGCAGGGCTGACCGCCCATCCCACTACAGGACGCGGAGACCGGTGGGGACGTTGCCCGCCGTCAGGGGACCCCGTCCCGGCGTCGGCCACTTCGGTGAAGACGGCAGAGGAGACGGCTGGTGAACCCGGTGGCCGGCAGGCGCGCTCAGCCGAGCTGTGGGCGGACGCTGGTGCCGGCGCCGCGCCGGCACCAGCGTCCCCTGGTCACTGGATCACTGGAGAGCCGCGGCCTCGGTGGTGGCGGTGTGCGCGTACCCGCCGCCGACCTGGTCCGTGGAGACCGGGTGCTCGGCCAGCCAGCGCTCGGCGTCGATCGCGGCGGAGCAGCCGGAGCCGGCGGCCGTGATCGCCTGCCGGTAGTTCCGATCCACCAGGTCGCCGGCCGCGAACACACCCGGCAGGTTCGTGCGCGTGCTCGGGTGCTCGACCCGCACGTAACCCTCGGCGTCGGTGTCCACCTGGCCCCGCACCAGCTCGCTGCGCGGGTCGTGGCCGATCGCGACGAACAGGCCGGTCACGTCGAGGGTCGACTCCTGGCCGGACTCGGTGTCGCGCACCTTCACGCCGGACACGGTGCCGTCGCCCAGGACCTCGGTGACCACGGTGTTCGTCACCCAACGGATCTTCTCGTTGGCCCGCGCGCGCTCCAGCATGATCCGGGAGGCGCGGAAGTCGTCCCTGCGGTGGACGATCGTGACCGAGCGGGCGAAGCGGGTCAGGAAGGTGGCCTCCTCCATCGCCGAGTCACCGCCGCCGACGACCGCGATGTCCTGGTCCCGGAAGAAGAAGCCGTCGCAGGTCGCGCAGGCCGACACACCGCGCCCGAGCAGCTCCTGCTCGCCGGGGACGTGCAGGTACCGCGCGGCGGCGCCCATCGCGAGGATGACCGCGCGCGCCCGGTACTCGACGCCGTTCGCCGTCACCTTCTTGACCGGGCCGGCCAGGTCGAACTCCTCGACGTCCTCGGCGCGCAGCTCCGCGCCGAACCGCTCCGCCTGGGCCCGCATCTGCTCCATGAGCTCCGGGCCCATGATCCCCTCGCGGAAGCCCGGGTAGTTCTCCACCTCGGTGGTGGTCATCAGCGCGCCGCCGTACTGGGTGCCCTCGAACACCAGCGGGCGCAGTTGAGCTCGGGCGGCGTACACCGCAGCGGTGTAGCCGGCCGGGCCCGAGCCCACCACGATCAGGTCCCGGATCTCGCCAGTCACCATCGGCCCTTCCGTCTCGTCGCCGCCGAGGCGGCTGTTCGGGCGCCGCCGGCCGACCTGGGGCGAATCGTCCGAGGTGAACGACCGGGCGCACCTGCCTTCAACACGATCGTAGGCACGGCTGTTCCGCCCACGAGTCGGTGACACAGGCCACAGGCCGGATGAGCAGGGGCTTCGCCGAGGCCGTCGAGACGATCCGTGTCGGATCTCGAACCTGCCAACCGACGGCGCGGCCGGTGCGCCCAGACCTGCCCAGACCTGCCCAGCCGACGACGGCGCGGTCCCCGGCAGTGGAAAACGCCGGGGACCGCGGCGGGCTCAGCGACCGATGGTGTTGTCCGAGAGGATCTGCGACTTCGAAGCGCCGCAGTCCGGGCCGAGCACCACCAGGCGGAACTTGGTGTACCCGCCGCCCGGCAGCACCACGACCACGCCGGACCTGCCGTCCAGTTGCACCTCGCGCACTCCCAGCGGCTCGCCGGCGTTGGTGATCCCCCCGGCCGCGAGGCACGCCTTGATCCGCTCGGGGTTCTCCAGCGGTCCGTAGTCCTTGGCGCCCATGACGGCGGACAGCGGAGCACTGCCGCTCTGGAGTTCGCTCTGGGACAGCGCCAACGGCGGTTGCGCGCCACCGGTCGCGGTGCCGGTGCTCGTGGACTGGGCCCGCGGCGCACCGCCGGTCTTGTCGGCGCCGGGCAGGGTCACGAAGACGATGCCGAGCACGGCGGCGGCCGCGGCGAGGACTCCCGCGCCCCAGCCCATGCGGCGGTTCCGCCGCCGGCGGGCCTCGGCGATGTCGACCACGGGCGCGACCGGGCCGGTGACGGGGCGTTCGGTCACAGGCGGCGGGGTGGGCAGCGGCGTGGGCGGAACGGAGGGCCCACCGGCCATCGCCCTGGCCTCGGCGGCCAGCGCCGCCTCGATCCGGGCCGCCACGTCCGCCGGCATGGGTGTCGGCGGCAGGTCCGCGAGGGCCGCCAGGTCGTCCACGGTGGCGTCCAGCGCGGCCAGCACGGCGCGCGCCTCCGGATCAGCCTCGACCTGGGGCCGCAGCCGGTCCGCCAGCTCGGCGTCCAGCGCGCCGGCGTGCAGGTCGGCGAGGAGGTCGAGTGACCACGGCGGGCCACCCGGCGTCCCCGGCCGCTCGTTGCCGGTCATCGTCCCTCCCGTCGACGCATGCTCACTGCGTCATCTGGGACGTTCGCAACTGCATCGGGGTTCCGCAGGTGTCCCAGGAGTTTGGCGAGCTTGGCCCTGCCACGTGCGCAGCGGCTCTTCACGGTGCCCTCGGCGACGCCGAGGAGTTGGGCGGTCTCGGCCACCGAGTACCCCTCGACGTCCACCAGGACGATGGCGGAACGCTGCTCCTCGGGGAGCTCCGCCAACGCGTCGTGGACGGCGAGCCGGGTCTCCCGTTCGGCGATGGCGTCGCGGGAGACGGCCGGCTCACCGGGTCCGGTCTCGGGCAACGGCACGGTCGGGCGGCTCTGGCGGCGTCGGACCCGGTCCAGGCAGGCGTTCACCACGATCCGGTGCAGCCATGTCGTCACCTGGGACTCGGCCCGGAACGACGAGGCGGCGCGGAAGGCGGAGATGAACGCCTCCTGCAGGGCGTCCGCGGCCTCCTCGGGGTCGCGGAGCGTGCGCAGGGCCACCGCCCACATGCGGTCTCGGTGGCGGCGCACCAGCTCGGAGAACGCGTGCGGATCGCCGGCGGCATGTGCCGCGATGAGGTCGGCGTCCGAACTGGCGGCGGCTGTCACGCGCGAGAGGATATCCACAATCACGTGGACCACATGAGCCACACCTGTCCGTGACGGACCGGGCCGGTCGACGACGCGTCGTCCTCCCCCGCCCCGCCCTCACCCTCCCTCAGGTCAGCCCCCACCCGCCCTGGGGGGCGAGCCCTGCTCCAGCCTATCGGTCCGTCACCCAGCGTCCAAGGCCATCACGCTGTG
>NZ_JAMTCP010000080.1 GCF_024171885.1 Streptoalloteichus tenebrarius
TCTGCCCCCACGGGTTGCCCTTGTTCTCCAGGTTCTTGAACATCCCTCCCAGCTCGGTGGGGAAGTTCGACTCGATCAGCACCTGGTAGCGGCGCATGTCGATGATGTGGTCGACGTGTTCGATGTCGACCGGGCACTGCTCCACACACGCCCCGCAGGTGGTGCAGGACCACAGCACCTCGGGGTCGATCACCCCCAGCTCGTCCGGGCCACCGACCAGCGGCCGCTCCGCCTCCGCCAACGCCAACACATCAATGCCAGCCAGACGCTGCTCGGCGTTGTCGCCGGTGATGCCGACCTCCTCACCGGCCATGTCCTTACGCCCACCGGCCAACAGGTAGGGGGCTTTGGTGTAGGCGTGGTCGCGGAGGCTGGTGATGAGCAGTTTCGGGGACAGGGGTTTGCCGGTGTTCCAGGCGGGGCACTGGGACTGGCAGCGGCCGCATTCGGTGCAGGTGGTGAAGTCCAGCCAGCCCTTCCAGGAGAAGTCCTCGACCTTGCCCGCACCGAACACGTCGGTGTCCGGGTCGGCTTCCTCAAAGTCCAGCGGCTTGCCACCACTCATCATCGGCTTGGCCGCGCCAAGGGCGACGGCGCCGTCCGCGTTGCGCTTGAAGTAGATGTTGAAGAACGCGGTGAAGCGGTGCCAGGCGACGCCCATCGTCATGTTCAGCGAGATCGCCACGATGAACGCCATGCCGCTCAGGATCTTGATCGCGGCGAGGACGGAGATCAGCGTCGTGCTGCTCGGCGCGACCGAGCCCAGCGCGTGGGTGAGCGGGGCGGCCCAGACCGGCGGGTGGATCAGGCCGGCGGCGTGCTTGACCGCGCGGATGCACACCACGCCGAGACCCTCGACGAGGACGATGCCCTCGATGAAGTAGGCGCGCCCCATGTGCGAGCCGGCGAACCGGGACTGGCGCTCGGCGCGTCGCGGGTGGTGGAGCTGCCGGATCACGATCAGCACCAGGATGCCGACGACCGTGGCCCAGCCCAGGACCTCCACCCAGAGGTTCCACGGCGCCCACTCGCCGAGGAGCGGCAGCTCGAAGCTCGGCTGGAACACCTCGCCGTAGGCCTCGGCCACGACCAGGAGCATCCCGAGGAAGCCCATCATCACGAACCAGTGGGCGATGCCCACCTTGGTCCACTTGAGCATCCGGGTGTGCCCGAGGACCTCCTTGACCGTGGTGACCACGCGGGCGCCGATCGGGCCGTTGCGGGTCGGGTCCGGTTGGCCGAGGCGGACCGTGCGCACCATCTGGATCACGGTCCGCACCAGCATCGCCACTGCGACGACAGTCACGGCGACGCAGATCAGCCCCAACGTGATCTGCAGAGCACCCATGCTCGCGGCCTCCTGTGCGGGAAGTGTTGCCGGGCGAGACTACGACATATTACTCACCAGTAACCAACCGGTGTGTCTCGCGTCGCAGGTCCTGGGCCGATCTCGGCTGATCTCGACCGGGTTCGACCGCGTTCGACGGGGTTCGACCGGGTTTGACGGGGCCCCCATCCCCTGTCGCCCCCTCGGCGCGTCCCTGGCCTTCTTCTGTCGACTCCCGGGCCATGTGGGTGACGGCCGAAGGAGTGGAACGGACCGTGTGCGCACGATCACCTTCGGTGGTTGCGATCGGGATTCGCGCTGGTGGTCCCGTCCCTCTCCGGCGCGCCCTGAGAGAGGTCGGACAGGTTTGGCGGCTCCGGGGGATGTCGATCCTCCGGAAATGATCTTAAAGTGGCGGCCATGTCTCCGTTTGACGACGGCCGGGGCCGGGTGGAACCCGTGTCGGACGAGGTGGCCCGCCGCTCCGACGCCCGTCGCAACCGGACCCGGCTGCTCGACGCCGCCAGGGCGGCGTTCGTCGAGCGCGGCGCCGACGTCCCGCTGGAGGAGGTCGCGCGCCGAGCCGGCGTCGGCATCGGCACGCTCTACCGGCACTTCGGCGACCGGTCCGGCCTGATCCGCCAGGTCGTGGTCGACCACGCCCACGCGGTGCTGGCCGAGGCGCGGCAGGCCTGGGTCGAGGAGCCCACGGCGTGGGACGCGCTGCGGCGCTTCGTGCTGCGCGCCGGCGACCTCGGCGACAGCGCCCTGGCACCGGTCGTCGGCGGTCGGGTCCCCAGGGACCCCGAGGTGCTGAGGGTGGTCGGCCAGGTGTCCGAGCTGCTCGGCCGCATGGTCGCCGGGGCGCGCGCCGAGGGCGCGCTGCGCGCCGACGTCACGGTGGGAGACATCCGGCTGCTGCTCACGCTGCTCACCCGCCCGCTGCCCAGCGCCCCTCCCGAGCTGCGCCGCGAGCTGACCCGCCGCCACCTCCGGCTCGCCCTGGACGGCATGGCGGCCGGCGACGCCCCGCCGCTGCCCGGCCCCGCCCTCAGCGGAACCCAGCTCGACGAGTACTTCGTGCTCGAACCGGCCACCAGGTCCGTCGCTCCCCCCGCAGGGTGGGACGGGGACGAGGGGCGGGAGGCGGAGCCACCCGACAGTTGCCGCGACGACACGCAGTTCCTCCCCTCCCCCCAGTAGGAGTCCACCGTGTTGCCTGAGATCGGCATCAACCACTCGTCCCTGGACGCGTCCGACGGCGTCGTCCCCGACCCCGTCGCGGTCGCCCGGCACGTGGAGGACCTCGGCCTGGACGCGCTGTGGGCCGGCGACCACCTCGCCACCCACTGGCCGATCCTGGAGAGCGGCCTGACGCTGGCCGCCGCGGCGGCGGCGACCGACCGGATCAGGCTCGGCTTCGCCGTCCTCCAGCTCGCGATGCGGCCGGTCGCCTGGGCGGCCAAGCAGATCCAGACCCTTCAGGTGCTGTCGAACAACCGGCTGCTGCTCGGCGTCGGCGTGGGCGGGGAGTGGCCGGACGAGTGGGCGGCCGTGGGCGTCCCGCGTTCGGAGCGGGGCAAGCGCACCGACGCCGCCCTGCGGGCCCTCCCGTCGCTGCTGGCGGGGGAGCGGACCGCCGTGCCCTACGTCGAGGACGCCTCGATCTCCCTGCTCCCCGCGGTGCCCCCCGCTCCGGTGTGGGTCGGCGGCAACTCCCCGGTCGCGCTGCGGCGGACCGCGCGGCTGGGCGACGGCTGGCTGCCCGCGCTGGCCACCCCCGGCGAGATCAAGCAGGGCCGCGACGAGCTGCGCGAGCTGGCCGAGGCGGCCGGCCGGCCGATGCCCAGGGTCGGCGCGCAACTGTTCGCCACGCTCGGCGCGCATCTCGGCGGCCTGCCGCACGAGCAGCTCGCGCAGCAGCTCTCCGGGCAGTTCAACCTGCCGTACGAGCACGCCGACGCGCTGGTCGTGAGCGGCCCGCCGAGCAAGGTCGCCGAGAGCCTGGCCACCTATGCGGAGGTGGGTGTGGAGCAGATGGTGGTGTGCACCTTCGGCGAGGACTGGCGCCGGCAGTGCGAGCTGTTGGCCGAGGCCCGGCGGATCCTCGCGGGCTGACGCCGGGCTCGCCCCGAAGCTCACCCGTCTCGACGGGTGACCCGAGCAGGCGTGGCCGACGACCCCCAGCGTCCGTCACGCCTGCTCGGCATGTTCAGCCGGTTCGGACGACGTCAGCGCGCGCGGGGCAGCGGAGCGGCGCGCGACCGCGCTTGAGGCCGTCGAGGGTGGAATCCCTGTGCTCCGAAGGAAATACGACCGACGCCGGCAGGCGCTGACTCCCCTGGGCCGCGCCCGTCCGAACCAACTTCCGTGTGGATTTCCGGAGTTTGGTTCTTACGGCGGGCGCCCGGTCCTCGCCGGGCTGGGCGCGCGCCGCGACCGGTGGCGGCCCGTCGGGGTGGGCAGGCGACAGGGCCGCCGGACGGGACGGTGTCCGTCCGACGGCCCTGTGTCGTCGGCTCTGTGTCGTCGGCCCTGTGTCGTTGGGGTTCAGGGTCGTCGAGCCTCAGACCTGGGCCGGCGCGCCCCGCTGGATCACGGTGGTGACGTGCGGGTCGCCCTTGATCAGGGGGAACACCCTGCTCACGCGCGCGTGGAACTCCGGGTCGGCCAACGAGCGGTCGAGCGATTCCTTGTCCTCCCACTCGGCGATGTTGAAGTAGACCTCGGGGTGCTCCAGCGAGCGCACGAACTGGAAGCGCACGAGCCCGGGCTGGGTGAGCATGAACTCCGCGACCTCCGCGTACGCGGCCTCCAGCTCCTCAGGGGAGCCGGTCAGGATGAGCTTGTTCACGAACACGACCACGGGCATCTCCTCCTCGTCGACGACCCGCCGGCGCATCGGCGGGGACCGTGTCCGTTTCGTCCGGTTCGCCCGAGGGGCAAACCAAAAGGCGGGACGGGTCGACCGCATTCAACCGCCGTCGGCTAGAGGGCGGATCGACCCGGAGTAGAAGCGACGGCACCCGGGTTGACAATGAGAAAGATGTTGGAAATGACTCACTCGGGTGGAGTACCTTAACAACCCCCGCGTATTGCGAGGTAGACCCCCTCATGTCGCTGTGCTACAGTGCGATCACGTGCTCTGAAAATAAGCGACAAGGCCGGATCCCGATCAGTGAATCGGGATCACTGGGGAGGTGCCTTGCGATGGGTGCGCCCCGACTTGTTTCTTTCTCACTGCGCGGTTCTGAAAGATTGTGAACGACTCGCTCTGCCGTTGACCGCAATCCGGAGGAGACTGGGGGTAAACCGCGATGAGATGTGGTCGCGTGACAAGGTCCGTGCCCTGTTCTCGCTGATAGTGCCCATCGTCCACGGAGCGGATCCGGGTGGTTCGCCGCGCCGGCGCCCCCGTTCCGTCCGGGGTGTCCGGCGCTTGGCGTCCTTTTCGGCCACGTGCCGCCGTCGGCGCGGCGCCACGACCTCCCCGACGCCGCCCCCGGCCGCGTCGCGCGTCGTTCGGCCCCGCTCCTTCCCGTTCGCCGCCCCGGATCGCCGAACAGTGCGTGGAAACACTGTCGTTCCCGCGTGCAGTCCTCGCCTGAAGGCGCGTGAAAACCTATCCGTTGAGGTCATCATGGAATTCGGAGTCCTTGGACCGCTGCTCATGCGCGAGAACGGGGTGTCCTATCTGCCCACAGCGCCGAAACAGAGACAACTGGTGGCGTTGCTGTTGTTGAACGCCAATCGACTCGTCGCCACCGACGC
The DNA here is from genome assembly GCF_024171885.1 of Streptoalloteichus tenebrarius. Classification (GTDB taxonomy): domain Bacteria; phylum Actinomycetota; class Actinomycetes; order Mycobacteriales; family Pseudonocardiaceae; genus Streptoalloteichus; species Streptoalloteichus tenebrarius. The sequence continues at coordinate 5,099 of NZ_JAMTCP010000080.1, forward strand.
GTGCATGGAGGAATTATGGGGAACACATCCACCCCGAAGTTCCGTCCAGACGCTCCAGACCTACATCCTCCAGATCAGGCGGGCACTGGCCGCGTCCCCGACGGTGGGGTCGCTGGACGCCGCCAGGCGGATCCTGGTCACCGGGTCCCGGGGGTACGTGCTCGTCGTCGATCCGCACTCGTTCGACCTGTTCCACTTCGAGCGGTGGGTGGCGCAGGGGCGCTCCGCCCAGCGTGACGGCGACGACCGTCGCGTCTCCCACCTGTTCCGCGAGGCGTTGGCGGTCTGGCGCGGACCGGCCCTGATGGACGTCCACATCGGACAGCGCCTGCACACGCACCTGGTGGGGTTGGAGGAGTCCCGCCTGTGCACCCTGGAGCAGTGCTTCGAGGCCGAGCTGCGGCTGGGCCGGCACCACGAGCTGCTGAGCGAGCTGAGCGCCCTCGCCTCGCAGCACCCGGTGCACGAGAACCTCCAGGCCCAGTACATGCTCGCGCTCTACCGCTCCGGCCGGCAGGCGCAGGCGCTCGCCGTGTTCCGCCAGCTCCGCAGGACCCTCGCCGAGGAGCTGGGCCTTGAGCCGTCACAGCGGATCAGACGGCTGCACGAGGCCATGCTCGCGGTCGACCCGGTGCTCGACGTGGACGCGCCGAGCGCGCCGCGTCTCTCCCTCGACCTGGCCTCCATCGGCTGACCGCCGCGGGTGGCCGGCCCCGCCCGTGGGCGTCGGTCGGCCACCCGCGACCGGAACAGGCAGCACGGCCCGCACGGCCAGCACGGCCAGCACGGCCGGCGCCACCCACGACAGGAAGGGAACACCGTGATCGTCCTCGTCAACAAGATGACCATCAAGGGCTCGCCGGAGGAGTACGAGCGGCTCTACGCGCGCGCCGGCGCGTTCATGGAGACGCAGGAGGGACTGATCAGTTACCAGCTCGTCCGGTCGCAGACCGACCCCAGGACCTACTTCAACGTGGCGGTGTGGCGGGACGCCAGCGACTTCGAGCGGGCGGGCAGGGACGAGCGGTTCCATGCCATGTTCGCCGAGATGGTGGACCTGGTCGAGCCCGACCAGCACATCTGCCAGGTCGTGCACGAGGGCGCGCCCGGCAGGGCGGCGTGACGCGCGGAACACGTCGGTGGGCCGCCCCGTCCCGACGGGGCGGCCCACTCGTGTTCATTCCACTGTGGACGCTTCTTGTCCGCCAGGGGTGCCGTCCGTCCACAGTGGATCAGCGAGGGTGGTGTGGGTGGCGTGGGACCGACACGGAGGACGGGAAGGCCGCGTCCCACCGGGACGCGGCCTTCCCCGTTCGCTCGCCGAGGCCCTGCCCCGACACCGACCCCGACACCGACCCCGACGCCGCGCCGGGGCGGAGACCGGCTACATCGCCACGCTGGCCCCGCCGTCGACCGCGACGACGACACCCGTCGTGAAGCCCGAGTGCGGGCGCGCCAGGTTCACCACCCACCACGCCACCTCCTCCGGCTGCCCGATCCGGCCCATCGGCACCCTCGCCCGCTGGGTGCGCCGCAGCTCGGCGATCCGCTCCTCGCTGAACCCGGCGTTCTCCGCGATCTCGGTCTCGATCGGGCCGGGAGCCACCGACACCACCCGCACGCCGTGCGGCGCCAGTTCCACCGCCCAGGTGCGGGTCAGGAAGTCCAGGCCCGCCTTGGTCGCCCCGTAGACGGAGTTCCCCGGCCAGCCCCGCACCGCGCCCGCGGTGCTCACGTTGACGATCGTGCCCCTGGCGGCGCGCAGCGGCTCCAGGCAGGACTGCGCGAGGAACATCGGGGCCATGAGGTTCGTGGCGACCTGCTGGCGCGCCTGCTCCGGGTCGATCCGGCCCAGCGGCGACCGCACCACCACCGCCGCGTTGTTCACCAGGACGTCGATCCGCCCGAACTCGGCCAGCGCCCGTTCGGCCACCGCCTCCGGCGCGCCGGGCTCGGTGATGTCGACGGCGAAGGGACGGATGCCCTGCCGCCCCCGCGCGGTCTCGGTCAGCTTCGCGGCCCGTCGGCCCAGCGCGAGCACCCGCGCGCCCGCGTCGGCGAACGCGTGCGCGACCGAGCGGCCGATCCCGCTGCCGGCCCCGGTCACGACGACGGCGGCGTCGCGCAGCGACTCGTCCTGCCCCGTCCGCCCGCTCATCCCGCGGCTCCCCTGGCCCGCTCGACGAAGGACTTCGCCCGCAGCAGCGTCGTCATGCTGTCGCGGCTCAGGGCGTTCCTGGCGAACTCCTGGGCCTCGGCGACCGTCGCGCCCGGCCCGAGGACTGTCGGGACCGCCTCGGGGTCGACCACGACGGTGTGCCGGGAGGTGACGGCGACGCCGTCCCCGGTCTCCTCGAACAGCCAGCACCCGGTGTGCGCCGACAGCAGCGCGGGCGGCACGAGCTGCTTGTAGACGATCTTCTCCTGCGGGAAGCAGATCCGGACCGACCGAGTGGTGTGGACGGTGCCGTCGGGCCTGATGGTGTCCATCTCCATCACCTGCACGCCGGGCTCGTCCTCGGTGAGCGCGAGCCGGGCCACGTGCGGCAGCCGCCGCGGCCACTCGGCGGCCTCGCGCACGAAGTCGTACGCGGCGGCCCGAGGACCCGCCATCCGCACGGTGTCCTCGAAGGTCAACGACAGCTCGTCCAGCGCGCGGCCCCGCTCCGCCGCGGACTGGAGGCCCGCCAGCTCGACGCGGCTGTTGCGGTCCACCACCTCGTCGATCCACGCGAGGCTGTCCGGGTCGTCGTCGATCGCCCGGTAGGTGTGGCCGAACACCACGCGGGTGCGGCCGGCGGCGACGGCCTCCATGCGCCAGCGCCCGCCCATCCTGGCGACGGGGGGCTGGGAGACCTCCTGCCGGAACGCGATCGTGCGGGCGACCGGGTCCAGCTCCCGGACCGAGGTCCAGGTCTTGACCTCGTCCTTGGCGGTGGCCCAGATGCGGAAGCGCTCGCGGGTGGCGCTCCGCTCCAGGTGCTCGACGTGGACGGTGGGGCCGAACACCACCGGCCACCTCGTCACGTCCGCGATGAGCTGGTAGACCTCGCTCGCGGACGCCGCGATCGTGATCTCGTGCTCGGTGCGGTGCAGCGGCCCGTCGGCGACCACGGAACCCGTCATGCGCTCGTTCCCTCCTCGCGACTGTGGGCGGCTCAGTAGTTGCCGAGGCCGCCGCAGACGTTGATCGCCTGGGCGGTGACGGGGGCGGCGGCGTCGCTCACCAGGTAGGCCACCATCCCGGCGACCTCCTCCGGCGTGGCGTAGCGCCCCAGCGGGATCTTGGCGTTGAACCGCTCCAGCACGTCGTCGGTCGTGGTGTCCCAGATCCGCGCGTAGTTGCTCCTGACCTGCTCGGCCATGGGCGTCTCGACGTAGCCGGGGCAGACCGCGTTGACCGTGATGCCGGTCCTGGCCAGCTCCAGGCCCAGCGCCTTGCTGAAGCCGACGACGCCGTGCTTGGAGGCCGAGTAGGGGGCGCCCAGCACCACGCCCTGCTTGCCGCCGGTGGAGGCGATGTTGATGATGCGGCCGCGAGCCTTGCCCCGCATGCCGCCGGTGGTCAGCACCTCGCGTGTCATCAGGAACACGCTGTTGAGGTTGGTGTTGATGACGTCGAACCACAGCTCGTCGCTGATGTCGGCCGTGGGGCCGCCGCCGGGGCGGCCGGCGTTGTTCACCAGGACGTCGACGCTGCCATAGCGGTCGACGGCGGCGCGCACGAAGTCGCGCACCTCGTTGGCCGAGCGGACGTCGCAGGCGACGCCGTCGACCTCGTGGCCCTCGCCGCGGAGCTGGCGCACCGTCTCGGCCACGGTGTCCTTGTTCCTGGCGCAGACGAACACGCGCATGCCCGCCGCGGCGAGCGTCCTGGTCACGGCGAGCCCGATGCCGCGCGTCGCGCCCGTGACGATCGCGACCGAACCCTCGTTGCTGGCCATCCCCGTTCCTCTCCGTCGGAGGCGAATTCGCGTGCCAGTCTTGGGTTTCCGCCTCGAAGCCGGTTAGAGGTGCGGTTGAGACCTGCTGCTGGGCCAGGGGACACCGCGTGGTGTCCATGCCGCGTCCAGTCGTCCTCTAGCCGGCCCTGTGAGGGTGGGGGAGGCGGCCGGTGGCCGCTTTTCCTTGTCCCGCAAGCGAAGGAGGGCGCCCGTGTCCGCGCCTGACGTTGTGGCGACGCCGGTCGCCGGCGAGCTGTACCACGAGGTCCACCAGTTCTACGCGCAGCAGATGTACCTGCTGGACGAACATGACGTCGACGGATGGGTGAACACCTTCGCCGAGGACGGGGTGTTCGTCTCCAACGGGCTGCCCGAGCCGTTGCGGGGGCACGCCGAGCTGTTGCCGGCGACGCGGGCCGGGGCCGACCGCCGCGACGAGCGGGGCGTGGTGCACCGGCACCTGATGACGATGCTCGCGGTGTGGGAGCGCTCCGACGGCACCCTGCTGACCAGGGCCTACGTGCTCGTTGTCGAGACGGGGCGGGAGCAGCCCACGCGGACGTGGGCCAACACGGTGATCCAGGACGTGCTGGCGCGGCGCGGCGACTCGTGGGTGGTGTTGGAGCGGCGGATCGCGCTGGACCGCAAGGGGCACGCCTCCTCGGTGCTGCCCGACGTGAGTCGAGAGGGGGCGCGTCCCGCATGAGCCAGGCAGCGACCACGATCGCGGACACCACGCCGCCGGCGGAGATGACGGAGGTCGCCGACGGCGTCTTCGCCTACGTCCAGCCCGACGGCGGGTGGTGTCTCAACAACGCCGGCGTCCTGGTGACCCCCGGTACCACCACGGTCATCGACACGGCGGCCACCGAGACCAGGGCCCGCGCGCTGCGGGCGCGGATCGCCGAGCTGACGCCCGTCGTGCCGCGTACCGTCATCAACACGCACAGCCACGGGGACCACACATTCGGCAACTTCGTGTTCACGCCGGACGCCGAGGTCGTCGCGCACGAGCGCAACCGGGCGGAGGTCATCGAGAACGACCTCGCGCTGCGGAACCTCTGGCCCGACGTGTGCTGGGGCGAGGTCGTCGTGCACCCGGCCACGACGACCTTCGCCGACCGGCTGACGCTGCACCGCGACGACCTGCGCGTGGAGTTGTTCCACCCCGGCCCCGCCCACACCACGAACGACGTGGTGGTGTGGGTCCCCGAACGCCGGGTGCTCTTCACCGGCGACATCGCGATGTCCGGGTGCGCGCCGTTCGTGCTCATGGGCTCGGTCAGCGGCTCGCTGGAGGTGTTGGAGCGGCTGCGCGGGCTTGGCGCGGAGACCGTCGTGTGCGGACACGGCCCGGTCGGCGGCCCCGAGGTCCTCGACGCCAATCTCCGGTACTTCGAGTGGCTGCGGCGCGTCGCGCGGGAGGCGGTCGCGGCGGGGCTGAGCCCCCTCGACGCGGCCAGGGAGCTGGACATGGGCGAGTTCGCCGGGCTGCTCGACTCCGAGCGGATCGTCGGCAACCTGCATCGGGCGATGGCGGAGGAGCGGGGGCTGGAGCGCGGAGTGCCCCTCGACGTGGTCGGCATCTTCCAGGAGATCGTCGCCTTCCACGGCGGTCTGCCCACCTGTCGCGCCTGACCGGCCACGCGGCCCACGGGGACTGTTGTCCACTGTGGACTGTTGTCCACTGTGGACTGTTGTCCAACTGGGGATGGCTGTCCACTGGGGATGGCTGTCCACTATAGACGGTGTTCCTCGTCGGTCATGCGGAGGCCGGTGACGTCGGTGGGCGAGCGGACCCCGATCACGTCGCGCCACCCGCCCGGCCACTCCCGGAACCCGTCAACCTCGACGGGCCGGCCATCCCGGGTCAGGGGCGGGAGGAACCGCCACCCGCCGTTGCGCAGGGTGATGAGGTGGGCGAGTTCGGGGAAGGCGTCGACGGCGGCCTGGTCGGTGGCGTTCATGGCGAGACCTCTCAGGCGCGGCGGGTGTGTCGGGTCAGGGGCTGGCCGCCGTAGGCGTGGAGGTCCTCGATCTCGTGGCGTCGCCGCCGCTCGACCAGCGCCCGCCGGTCGGCGATCTCGCTGACGGCCTCGGCGCACGCGGAGCACTCGGGCCACTGCCACT
>NZ_JAMTCP010000081.1 GCF_024171885.1 Streptoalloteichus tenebrarius
GGCCAAGGCCAAGGCCAGGGACATCCAGCAACAACAGTGGGCGGGCCGCGTCCAAGCCCTGGAGAACCAGGCCAAGGCTCAGTCCAAGCCGCCCGCCAAGCCCCAGCCCAAGGACAGGTCCGGAGTGAAGACGAACCGGGACCGGGGGTTGGAGAAGCAGAAGAAGGCGTGAGGCTCCACCACACCGGGTCCAGAGCGGAAGGGCAGCCCGCGCGGCTGCCCTTCTGTTCGTCACGACGGGCGTGCGGGTCCACCACTGGCAGCGCGGGACCACGGGTGGCACCAAGTGCACCGAAGCCTCATTCCCCCGCAGCGTGGCTCAAGCGGCCCGCACTGACCTGCGCATTTCGCCGGCATACGCCAGATGGCGCCATAGATGGCACCACGATTCCGAGCCACCATGGCTTGTATCTGTGCCATCCGTGTGCCAAAGTGGTGCCATGGACTTGACCTCGTACGTGAGCGGCCTCGGGCGCGAGTTCGCCGCGCTTGCCGAAGCCGGCGGCGACGAGGCCCGTGCGCTGGTCGAGCGCCTGACCGGGTCGCTCGAGTCGGCGGTCCGGGTGACACTGCTGGACGCGCTGTCGGCCGCCGCCGACGAGATCACCCGGGAACTGGCCCCCGGTTCGGTAGAGCTGCGCCTGCGCGGACGCGATCCGGACTTCGTGGTGACCTCGCCGACCACCGAGCGACCCGAGGACGCGGCCGGGCCCGCCGCGGGAGCCGGCGCGTCGGAGGTCGATCCGCTGATCGTCGAGGACGGCCCGGCCGCGCGGATCAACGTGCGCCTGCCCGAACAGCTCAAGGCCGCGATCGAGGCGGCCGCCGCCAGGGAGGGGCGCTCGACCAACGCCTGGTTGGTCAGGGCGGCCGCCGCCGCCCTGCGGCGGTCCGATCACGACCAGAGGCGCGAGCCGGGCGCCGCCGGAAAACGAACCAGGCAGGACTTCACCGGCTGGGTGCGCTGAGCGCACCGCACCAACTTTCCTCACACCGCGCCCCGACCTGCGGGGACGGCTCACCTACGCATGATGCGGGGACGACCATGCCCAATTTCGCGACGCCAGAACCGATTTCCGTCACGCTCGACCTCAGCGTCGGCCACGTGTGGGTCGACGCCAGCGACCGGACCGACACCCTCGTCGAGGTCCGCCCGACCAACGAAGCCGACGAGTCCGACGTGGAGGCCGCCCAACAGGTCCGCGTCGACTACGCCAACGGCACTCTCCGCGTCACCGGGCCGAAGCCGCGCGTCTTCGACTTCTCCCACAGGACCAGGTCGGTCGACGTGTCCATCGCACTGCCCAGCGGCTCCCGGGTGTCCGTGGAGACGCAGGTGGGCGACTTCCACGGCACCGGCCGACTCGGGGAGTGCGGGCTCAGGACCTCCGTCGGGAACGTCCGGCTCGAACGGACCGGCCCGCTGCGCGTGACCACGTCGGCCGGACACGTCACCGCCGACGCCGTCGCGGGCGGCGCCGAGGTCTCCACCGGCTCGGGGAAGGTCCGGATCGGCGAGGTGGAGGGCGCCGCGGTCGTCAGGAACTCCAACGGTGACACCACGATCGAGGCGGCCACCGGCGACGTGCGGGTCCGCGCGGCCAACGGCGACATCCGCGTCGAGCGGGCGGGCGCCGGCGTCGACGCGAGGACGTCCAACGGCAGCGTGCACGTCGGCGAGGTGGTGCGCGGTTCGGTCGTGCTGGAGAGCGCGATGGGAGCCCTGGAGATCGGCATCGCGGAAGGCACCGCCGCCTGGCTGGCGGTGAACACCAAGTTCGGGCACGTGCGCAACCTGCTGCGGAACGCCACTCGGCCAGGGGAGTCCGACGAGACCGTCGAGGTGCGCGCGCACACCTCCTACGGCGACATCACGATCCGCCGTTCCTGACCCACCACCGACCCTGGAGAAGGGAAGACCATGAACAGCAGGCAATCCCGGCTGGCGATCGCCGCGACCGGACTGCGGAAGTCCTACGGCGACCACGTCGTGCTCGACGGCCTCGACCTTTCCGTGCAACGGGGAACGATCTTCTCGCTGCTCGGCGCGAACGGCGCCGGGAAGACCACCACGGTGAAGATCCTGTCCACGCTGATCCGCGCCGACTCCGGCGACGTCAGGGTGGCCGGGCACGACCTCGCCCGCGAGCCGGACGCGGTGCGCGCCGCGATCGGCGTCACCGGCCAGTTCTCCGCCGTGGACAACCTGCTCACCGGCGAGGAGAACCTGCTGCTGATGGCGGACCTGCACCACCTCCCCAGGAGGGAGGGCCGGCGGCGCACCGCGGAGCTGCTCGACCAGTTCGACCTGACCGACGCCGGCAGGAAGCCGGCGGGGACCTACTCCGGGGGCATGCGGCGACGGCTCGACCTGGCGATGACCCTGGTCGGCGACCCGCAACTGATCTTCCTCGACGAGCCGACCACCGGACTGGACCCGCGCAGCCGCCGCAACATGTGGCAGGTCGTCCGGGGCCTGGTGGCCGGCGGCGTCACCATCTTCCTGACCACGCAGTACCTGGAGGAGGCCGACGAGCTGGCCGACCGGATCGCGGTGCTCGACCGGGGCCGGATCGTCGCCGAGGGGACCGCGGACGAGTTGAAGCGCCGCATCCCCGGCGGGCACGTCCGCCTGCGGTTCGCCGACCCGAGGGGCCTCGACGCGGCCGCGCGCGTGCTGGGCCAGGTGTCGCGCGACAACGACGCGCTCGCCCTGCGGGTGCCCAGCGACGGCAGCCTGCGCTCGCTGAAGACCCTGATCGACCGGCTCGACGACCGGGCCATCGAGGTCGACGAGCTGTCCGTGCACACCCCCGACCTCGACGACGTCTTCCTCGCCCTCACCGGCGACTCCACCGACAAGAAGGTGACCACGCGATGAGCAACGACACGCTCACCCGCCCGGCTCCGGCCGCCCTCCGCTTCCACCCGCTCCGCGACTCGGTGACGATGCTGCGCCGCAACCTCAGGCGCATGGTGCGGTACCCGTCGATGACCCTGATGCTCGTCGGGATGCCCGTCGTCTTCCTGCTGCTGTTCGTCTACGTGTTCGGCGGCACGCTGGGCGCCGGGCTCGGCGGGTCGGCGCACGGCGGCGGGGCCGACGGGCGCGCCGCGTACGCCAACTACCTGACGCCGGCGATCATCCTGATGACGGTGACGGCCACGGTCCAGGGAACCGCGGTGTCGATCGCCATGGACATGACCGAGGGCATCATCGCCCGGTTTCGCACCATGCACATCGCCCGCGTCTCGGTGTTGACCGGGCACGTCATCGGCAGCGTGATCCAGACGGTGTTCAGCCTGGTGATCGTGGTCGGTGTCGCGTTGCTGGTCGGTTTCCGCCCCGCGGCTGGGGTGGGCGCGTGGCTGGCCACGGCCGGGTTCCTGGTGGCGGTGACCTTCGCGCTCGTCTGGTTGTCCGTCGCGCTCGGCCAGGTGAGCAAGAGCGTGGAGACCGCGAGCAACATGCCCATGCCGCTGGTTCTGCTGCCCTTCCTCGGCAGCGGGTTCGTCCCCACCGACTCCATGCCGGCCGGGCTGCGCTGGTTCGCCGAGTACCAGCCGTTCACCCCGATCATCGAAACCCTGCGCGGCCTGCTGATGGACAAGCCGATCGGGAACAACGCGTGGATCGCGCTCGTGTGGTGCGCCGTCATCGGCCTGGGCGGATACCTCTGGTCGAAGAAGCTGTTCAACCGCGAGAGCGCGCGTTAACCGCCCGACGTCGGGAGAAGACGTGGTGCCGTTCCCCGGTGGCCACCTCCCGGAGTCCTGCTGGAGGCCATCAGCCTCCCCTGAGCAGATCGATCACACCGTCCAGGTCGTGTCCCCGGCTGCTCTGGTGACCTCGCGGTCATCACCGAGAAGGGACATGGGGAATGGGCGCCACGCAGGACTACCAGGCCGCGGGGTGACTCGTCCGCCGACTGGGCCGCCCCGGCGAACTCGTCATCAGCGAGAAGGTCAGGCCGCAGTGGATCGACGGAGGCGCCCGCTTCTGGTCCGCGGGGAGCAACAGCGACGGCAGACGGTTCGTGCTGGTCGACCCGCTCATCGCCGCCGACAAGGACTCCGCCCCGCTCGGCGAACTCCTCCCCTGAGCACGACCGCACCGACGCTCCCGGCCCGGTTCGACCACCGTTGACCTCCCGGTGCCGGCATCTCGGCGGACGCGCGAGGACCAGGACCACCGCCCCATCAGGTCCGGGACCCTCGCGCGTTCCGCCGTGTCCGGCTGAGGGCCGAACCGCCAACCCCACGCGAAGAAGACGAGGGCGAAGTGGGCGGGCGTTCTCCATGCGGTTCCCCAGGAGTCCGGATTCCGAGACCGAGCTGGAAGGCGGTGGCCCACCTCGGGTGCGGGAAAACACCACCAGGACCTTCCCGCCCACCCCCAACTCGCGGCACCGAACCCCGGCGAGCGAAAAAGTGGCGCGAGACACACCGGAACAGGGCGAAAACCCGAAGAAAAGCCGTCCGAGGTCCATCCGGTCGCCGCGTGACTTCGCACCCATCAGTGGCAGGGCCTACTCCGGACCGTCCTGACCGGGCGAACCTCCCGCCCGTCGCGCGCCCAAGGGCTGGCACGAGCGTGAACGGGGCCCCGCGCTCCCGAACGACCCGGACAACGCAGAAGGGGCAGCCCCTGCGGGCTGCCCCTTCATTTCACGACCTGGAACCAGTAGGTTTCGCCACTGGCCCTGGTGGGTCCGCTACGAAATCTCCTGACCAGCGGAAACCGAGCAGGGACGGGGGTGGCTTCCCACGCTAGTCAAGATCGTTTCCCGCACGCGAGGACGCGGTCCTGTTCCTGCCGATCATCCTTGCTGCTCAGTCGGCGGCGTCCTCGTCGTGCTCCCATCTGTGGGTAACACCGCTGCGCGGTGTGACAGACCGGAGGAGGAAGAAGAACTGTGTCCCGTCGTGGTTGGTGGTAGTGACATGAGTGGCGACACCAAGACGGAGATCCAGACGGGCGTCCACCCGAACGACAGGGTCGGCAACGATGCCGTCGACGGGGCGCTGGGGTGAGTAGTAGGCGGGGGTTCCCGCAAGCGTCGCGCTGCTGCCGTCGATCTTCCACGCGCAGTCGTCATCCAGGCAGCAGGTGAACAGGGCGGGGCACAGGAGCTGCAAGGTCCAGAAGCCGGCGTAGGACGCCCAGACTGGTTGCTGCTCCCGGTAGGGGCCCTTCACTTCGTAGGCACCGGAGCGCGGCGGACTGATCTCCCCGTCGCGACAGGTGATCACTCGCTCGCCTCGTTCAACGGTCCAGTTGTGGAGGTCGTCAAGGTGTACCCGGCTGCGGATCGCCCGGCTACCTTCACCTCGGGTCTCCGCCTCGAACTGTCGCACGTCGAGTACGGCCGTGGTGAGCAGGAGCGTGGGAAGCGTGGGTTGCGGCTGCACCCGCTGTTCCTCCCATGGGTATCAGGTCAACGAACGGTGCTGGCCCAAGCGTGGGAGAACTGCGCCTCCCTTGTCTCCGGTACGCCAGGAGACGCTGCCTCAACAAACGATACCTGTCGCACGAGACGCTCTGCCTGACGTGGCTGGCCACCGAGCTGAACGACCACATGCCAAGAGGATCGGAAGTAGACGCAAGGGACCCAAGCCGCTGTCGATTGGACTGACGCTTTCTCGTCTTCTACCTCGACGCACCGGAAGTCTTGCGTTGACTCCTCGACAGGAAGACCGGAGAGCCGCACGTCGCGAATGAGGACCACCACTACCCGCATGGGCACGGTTGGACTCTTCACGATTAGCCGGTTGACCGCGGGAAGCTTCGGCCAGGTCAAGCTTTCGGGAAGGGGTGATCTGACAGCGGGCCTATCTGCCAGGAACGGCGCAAGCTCAAAGCCGCCTACCACGAGCGTGGGGTCGACATCCGGAATGAGTCGCTCGTCACGGGGGCGAAGTACGGCGGTGGTCGGACTGGCGGTGTGCTGGCTCTCGACTGCGTGCTGGCCCAGCGTCGGAGAGCCCGTTGCGACGAGTACAAGCCCGAGCCATAGACCTCGTCGCCGGATCTCATGGGTGTTCGCACAGAATCTCGCTGTCGTTCTGCTCGTAGGCGGCGGCGCTGTAGGTTCCGCTCGGCACCACGATCGTGCCGAAGCCCTCGGTGCGGTACCGGTACCAGCTCCCCGCGTCGCAACCGAAAGCCGCGGTCTCGCGATGTTCCTGGGCGTAGTTGGACGGCCCGTAGACCGTCCGCGGCGCAATGTCGCCGATCTTCTCCCAGCCATACCAGCGTGACCGGTACATCTTTGCTGAGATGGTGTTGGCGCTGACCGGCAGGATCCTGCGGAAGCTGGTGATACGCGTGTGAATACCCCCCTGCCTGGAGTTATGGGGTTGGTTCACCTGAATTCCACAGTCTCCCGGGTATCCCAAGGTGGTCGAGCCGTCCCGAGGAACCGCGTATGCCGTCGCCTCGCGCTCAAGCCCTGGCGTCGACTGATCCGCCTCAGCGCGCTCTCCCGCAAGCGCCGTTCCAGGGCCCTGGTCGTCTCTGGCACCACCCACGACGTCGACGGCCGTATCGCCCCACCCCGTGCTGGTCGGCCCACCGGCTGCTGGCCGCCGACTGCGCCGACAACAACAGCCGCCCCGAGGACTTCCAACTGCCCGCCCGCGCCCTCGGCTTCCAGGTCCTCTTCTCCTACCGCCGCGACCAGTTCGGTACCCAGGCCGAACACGCCGGCGCCCTCCAGGTCGAAGGCATCTGGCACTGCCCCCACATGCCCCAAGCCCTCGTCAACGCCAGCCGTGATCACACCGACAAGGTCATCGGCGCCGACACCTACACCCAGCGCATCGCCGCCCGTCGCGCCTACGAACTCCGCCCCAAGACCCGCCCCGACGCCGAGGGCCACCTCAGATCTGCGCCCAGCAGAGCATCACCATCCCGCCCACCGCCGGTGCCAAGCGCGCCCAAGCCCTGCCCCAGAGCCCGGAATGGCGGACGGCCTACAGGCGCCTGCGGTCAGGCAACGAAGGACCCAACGGCTACGCCAGGAACCCCGACCACGGCGTCAACCTCGAAGACGCCGCACTCCGCCGGCTCCGGGGCATCGCCGCCCAAACCTTCCTGCTCGCCTTCCAATTCGCCGCCCTCAACCTGCACAAACGGCAAAGGTGGCGCACAACACACCACACCGAACGAAAGATCAGAGCCACCAACCGACGCAGGACCACCCCGAGTCTGAGCGAGTACACCCACTGACACGCCCAACCCAGGCAACGCGGCAGACACACCCGAAAAACCAGGTGCGAACCGACCCGGCACCCCCGCCAGAACGACGAAGGGGCAGCCCGTGCGGGCTGCCCCTTCATTTCACGACCTGGAACCAGTAGGTTTCGCCACTGGCCCTGGTGGGCGAGGAGGGAGTTGAACCCTCACGTCCTTTCGGACACACGGACCTGAACCGTGCGCGTCTGCCATTCCGCCACTCGCCCGTCCGGCGTTTCCCTCATCGGGCTTCCGCCGTGCTGGCTGCGATAGCTTAACACGACTCCGCGAGTGGGTCCGACAAGGGGGGTCCCCCCACCGTCGACACCCGTCCTGACCAGCTACTTCACTCCTCCGGGAACAGTTGGCTGTCTCGGCCGTCCCGCACGGATACGATCGGGCTCGGGAGCCGTTCGTATGGAGGTTGCCGTGGGCCTCGTTCAGCGCTTCGAGCGCCGACTCGAAGGCATCGTCGGCAACACCTTCGCGCGCGTGTTCGGTGGACAGGTCGTACCCCAGGAGGTGGCCCAGGCACTGCAACGGGAAGCCGAAGTGCACGTCAGGGAGCTGGCCGGCGGCCGACTCCTGGCGCCCAACCACTACGTCGTCACGCTCGGACCCGCCGACCACCAGCAGCTCGCGGCGGAGGAGGAACGCCTCACCCGTCTGCTGGCGGACAGCGTCCGCGAACACCTCGAAGAGCAGGGGTGGGACACCTATGGTGACGTCGTAGTCTCCCTTGAGCGCTCCGAGGCGCTGCACACCGGACAGTTCCGAACCAGCTCGTCCGTCGACCCCGACGCATCGCCGAGCCAACGGCCGGCGACCCCTCGCACCGCAGGAGACCGACCCATGAGCCAGCCACCCGGCCAGTACCCCCCCCAGGGCGACCCGTACGGACAGCAGGGCCAACAGGGGTACGGCTACGACCAGGGCTACGCGCACGGCCAAGGTCAGTACGGCTACGACCAGGGCTACGGGCAGCAGCAGCAACAGCCGCCGGCCTACACCGACCCGTACGGCCAGCCGCCGCAGCCGGGTTACGGCGGCCAGCCCGGCTACGACCAGGGCTACGGCGCCCCCCAGCCCGGTGGCTACGGCCAGCCGGGTGGCTACGACCAGGGCTACGGCGCCCCGCAGCCCGGTGGCGGCTACGACCAGGGCTACGGGCAGCAGCCGGCCTACGGCCAGCCCGGCTACGACCAGGGGTACGGCGCGCAGCCCGGCTACGACCAGGGCTACGGCGCCCCCCAGCCCGGTGGCTACCCCGACCCGGCGGCCGGCGGCTAC
>NZ_JAMTCP010000082.1 GCF_024171885.1 Streptoalloteichus tenebrarius
GTAGCCACCGGGCTGGGGGGCGCCGTAGCCCTGGTCGTAGCCGGGCTGCGCGCCGTACCCCTGGTCGTAGCCGGGCTGGCCGTAGGCCGGCTGCTGCCCGTAGCCCTGGTCGTAGCCGCCACCGGGCTGCGGGGCGCCGTAGCCCTGGTCGTAGCCACCCGGCTGGCCGTAGCCACCGGGCTGGGGGGCGCCGTAGCCCTGGTCGTAGCCGGGCTGGCCGCCGTAACCCGGCTGCGGCGGCTGGCCGTACGGGTCGGTGTAGGCCGGCGGCTGTTGCTGCTGCTGCCCGTAGCCCTGGTCGTAGCCGTACTGACCTTGGCCGTGCGCGTAGCCCTGGTCGTAGCCGTACCCCTGTTGGCCCTGCTGTCCGTACGGGTCGCCCTGGGGGGGGTACTGGCCGGGTGGCTGGCTCATGGGTCGGTCTCCTGCGGTGCGAGGGGTCGCCGGCCGTTGGCTCGGCGATGCGTCGGGGTCGACGGACGAGCTGGTTCGGAACTGTCCGGTGTGCAGCGCCTCGGAGCGCTCAAGGGAGACTACGACGTCACCATAGGTGTCCCACCCCTGCTCTTCGAGGTGTTCGCGGACGCTGTCCGCCAGCAGACGGGTGAGGCGTTCCTCCTCCGCCGCGAGCTGCTGGTGGTCGGCGGGTCCGAGCGTGACGACGTAGTGGTTGGGCGCCAGGAGTCGGCCGCCGGCCAGCTCCCTGACGTGCACTTCGGCTTCCCGTTGCAGTGCCTGGGCCACCTCCTGGGGTACGACCTGTCCACCGAACACGCGCGCGAAGGTGTTGCCGACGATGCCTTCGAGTCGGCGCTCGAAGCGCTGAACGAGGCCCACGGCAACCTCCATACGAACGGCTCCCGAGCCCGATCGTATCCGTGCGGGACGGCCGAGACAGCCAACTGTTCCCGGAGGAGTGAAGTAGCTGGTCAGGACGGGTGTCGACGGTGGGGGGACCCCCCTTGTCGGACCCACTCGCGGAGTCGTGTTAAGCTATCGCAGCCAGCACGGCGGAAGCCCGATGAGGGAAACGCCGGACGGGCGAGTGGCGGAATGGCAGACGCGCACGGTTCAGGTCCGTGTGTCCGAAAGGACGTGAGGGTTCAACTCCCTCCTCGCCCACCAGGGCCAGTGGCGAAACCTACTGGTTCCAGGTCGTGAAATGAAGGGGCAGCCCGCACGGGCTGCCCCTTCGTCGTTCTGGCGGGGGTGCCGGGTCGGTTCGCACCTGGTTTTTCGGGTGTGTCTGCCGCGTTGCCTGGGTTGGGCGTGTCAGTGGGTGTACTCGCTCAGACTCGGGGTGGTCCTGCGTCGGTTGGTGGCTCTGATCTTTCGTTCGGTGTGGTGTGTTGTGCGCCACCTTTGCCGTTTGTGCAGGTTGAGGGCGGCGAATTGGAAGGCGAGCAGGAAGGTTTGGGCGGCGATGCCCCGGAGCCGGCGGAGTGCGGCGTCTTCGAGGTTGACGCCGTGGTCGGGGTTCCTGGCGTAGCCGTTGGGTCCTTCGTTGCCTGACCGCAGGCGCCTGTAGGCCGTCCGCCATTCCGGGCTCTGGGGCAGGGCTTGGGCGCGCTTGGCACCGGCGGTGGGCGGGATGGTGATGCTCTGCTGGGCGCAGATCTGAGGTGGCCCTCGGCGTCGGGGCGGGTCTTGGGGCGGAGTTCGTAGGCGCGACGGGCGGCGATGCGCTGGGTGTAGGTGTCGGCGCCGATGACCTTGTCGGTGTGATCACGGCTGGCGTTGACGAGGGCTTGGGGCATGTGGGGGCAGTGCCAGATGCCTTCGACCTGGAGGGCGCCGGCGTGTTCGGCCTGGGTACCGAACTGGTCGCGGCGGTAGGAGAAGAGGACCTGGAAGCCGAGGGCGCGGGCGGGCAGTTGGAAGTCCTCGGGGCGGCTGTTGTTGTCGGCGCAGTCGGCGGCCAGCAGCCGGTGGGCCGACCAGCACGGGGTGGGGCGATACGGCCGTCGACGTCGTGGGTGGTGCCAGAGACGACCAGGGCCCTGGAACGGCGCTTGCGGGAGAGCGCGCTGAGGCGGATCAGTCGACGCCAGGGCTTGAGCGCGAGGCGACGGCATACGCGGTTCCTCGGGACGGCTCGACCACCTTGGGATACCCGGGAGACTGTGGAATTCAGGTGAACCAACCCCATAACTCCAGGCAGGGGGGTATTCACACGCGTATCACCAGCTTCCGCAGGATCCTGCCGGTCAGCGCCAACACCATCTCAGCAAAGATGTACCGGTCACGCTGGTATGGCTGGGAGAAGATCGGCGACATTGCGCCGCGGACGGTCTACGGGCCGTCCAACTACGCCCAGGAACATCGCGAGACCGCGGCTTTCGGTTGCGACGCGGGGAGCTGGTACCGGTACCGCACCGAGGGCTTCGGCACGATCGTGGTGCCGAGCGGAACCTACAGCGCCGCCGCCTACGAGCAGAACGACAGCGAGATTCTGTGCGAACACCCATGAGATCCGGCGACGAGGTCTATGGCTCGGGCTTGTACTCGTCGCAACGGGCTCTCCGACGCTGGGCCAGCACGCAGTCGAGAGCCAGCACACCGCCAGTCCGACCACCGCCGTACTTCGCCCCCGTGACGAGCGACTCATTCCGGATGTCGACCCCACGCTCGTGGTAGGCGGCTTTGAGCTTGCGCCGTTCCTGGCAGATAGGCCCGCTGTCAGATCACCCCTTCCCGAAAGCTTGACCTGGCCGAAGCTTCCCGCGGTCAACCGGCTAATCGTGAAGAGTCCAACCGTGCCCATGCGGGTAGTGGTGGTCCTCATTCGCGACGTGCGGCTCTCCGGTCTTCCTGTCGAGGAGTCAACGCAAGACTTCCGGTGCGTCGAGGTAGAAGACGAGAAAGCGTCAGTCCAATCGACAGCGGCTTGGGTCCCTTGCGTCTACTTCCGATCCTCTTGGCATGTGGTCGTTCAGCTCGGTGGCCAGCCACGTCAGGCAGAGCGTCTCGTGCGACAGGTATCGTTTGTTGAGGCAGCGTCTCCTGGCGTACCGGAGACAAGGGAGGCGCAGTTCTCCCACGCTTGGGCCAGCACCGTTCGTTGACCTGATACCCATGGGAGGAACAGCGGGTGCAGCCGCAACCCACGCTTCCCACGCTCCTGCTCACCACGGCCGTACTCGACGTGCGACAGTTCGAGGCGGAGACCCGAGGTGAAGGTAGCCGGGCGATCCGCAGCCGGGTACACCTTGACGACCTCCACAACTGGACCGTTGAACGAGGCGAGCGAGTGATCACCTGTCGCGACGGGGAGATCAGTCCGCCGCGCTCCGGTGCCTACGAAGTGAAGGGCCCCTACCGGGAGCAGCAACCAGTCTGGGCGTCCTACGCCGGCTTCTGGACCTTGCAGCTCCTGTGCCCCGCCCTGTTCACCTGCTGCCTGGATGACGACTGCGCGTGGAAGATCGACGGCAGCAGCGCGACGCTTGCGGGAACCCCCGCCTACTACTCACCCCAGCGCCCCGTCGACGGCATCGTTGCCGACCCTGTCGTTCGGGTGGACGCCCGTCTGGATCTCCGTCTTGGTGTCGCCACTCATGTCACTACCACCAACCACGACGGGACACAGTTCTTCTTCCTCCTCCGGTCTGTCACACCGCGCAGCGGTGTTACCCACAGATGGGAGCACGACGAGGACGCCGCCGACTGAGCAGCAAGGATGATCGGCAGGAACAGGACCGCGTCCTCGCGTGCGGGAAACGATCTTGACTAGCGTGGGAAGCCACCCCCGTCCCTGCTCGGTTTCCGCTGGTCAGGAGATTTCGTAGCGGACCCACCAGGGCCAGTGGCGAAACCTACTGGTTCCAGGTCGTGAAATGAAGGGGCAGCCCGCAGGGGCTGCCCCTTCTGCGTTGTCCGGGTCGTTCGGGAGCGCGGGGCCCCGTTCACGCTCGTGCCAGCCCTTGGGCGCGCGACGGGCGGGAGGTTCGCCCGGTCAGGACGGTCCGGAGTAGGCCCTGCCACTGATGGGTGCGAAGTCACGCGGCGACCGGATGGACCTCGGACGGCTTTTCTTCGGGTTTTCGCCCTGTTCCGGTGTGTCTCGCGCCACTTTTTCGCTCGCCGGGGTTCGGTGCCGCGAGTTGGGGGTGGGCGGGAAGGTCCTGGTGGTGTTTTCCCGCACCC
This sequence comes from Streptoalloteichus tenebrarius, assembly GCF_024171885.1. Classification (GTDB taxonomy): domain Bacteria; phylum Actinomycetota; class Actinomycetes; order Mycobacteriales; family Pseudonocardiaceae; genus Streptoalloteichus; species Streptoalloteichus tenebrarius. Next base: position 4,147 of record NZ_JAMTCP010000082.1, read on the forward strand.
GAGGTGGGCCACCGCCTTCCAGCTCGGTCTCGGAATCCGGACTCCTGGGGAACCGCATGGAGAACGCCCGCCCACTTCGCCCTCGTCTTCTTCGCGTGGGGTTGGCGGTTCGGCCCTCAGCCGGACACGGCGGAACGCGCGAGGGTCCCGGACCTGATGGGGCGGTGGTCCTGGTCCTCGCGCGTCCGCCGAGATGCCGGCACCGGGAGGTCAACGGTGGTCGAACCGGGCCGGGAGCGTCGGTGCGGTCGTGCTCAGGGGAGGAGTTCGCCGAGCGGGGCGGAGTCCTTGTCGGCGGCGATGAGCGGGTCGACCAGCACGAACCGTCTGCCGTCGCTGTTGCTCCCCGCGGACCAGAAGCGGGCGCCTCCGTCGATCCACTGCGGCCTGACCTTCTCGCTGATGACGAGTTCGCCGGGGCGGCCCAGTCGGCGGACGAGTCACCCCGCGGCCTGGTAGTCCTGCGTGGCGCCCATTCCCCATGTCCCTTCTCGGTGATGACCGCGAGGTCACCAGAGCAGCCGGGGACACGACCTGGACGGTGTGATCGATCTGCTCAGGGGAGGCTGATGGCCTCCAGCAGGACTCCGGGAGGTGGCCACCGGGGAACGGCACCACGTCTTCTCCCGACGTCGGGCGGTTAACGCGCGCTCTCGCGGTTGAACAGCTTCTTCGACCAGAGGTATCCGCCCAGGCCGATGACGGCGCACCACACGAGCGCGATCCACGCGTTGTTCCCGATCGGCTTGTCCATCAGCAGGCCGCGCAGGGTTTCGATGATCGGGGTGAACGGCTGGTACTCGGCGAACCAGCGCAGCCCGGCCGGCATGGAGTCGGTGGGGACGAACCCGCTGCCGAGGAAGGGCAGCAGAACCAGCGGCATGGGCATGTTGCTCGCGGTCTCCACGCTCTTGCTCACCTGGCCGAGCGCGACGGACAACCAGACGAGCGCGAAGGTCACCGCCACCAGGAACCCGGCCGTGGCCAGCCACGCGCCCACCCCAGCCGCGGGGCGGAAACCGACCAGCAACGCGACACCGACCACGATCACCAGGCTGAACACCGTCTGGATCACGCTGCCGATGACGTGCCCGGTCAACACCGAGACGCGGGCGATGTGCATGGTGCGAAACCGGGCGATGATGCCCTCGGTCATGTCCATGGCGATCGACACCGCGGTTCCCTGGACCGTGGCCGTCACCGTCATCAGGATGATCGCCGGCGTCAGGTAGTTGGCGTACGCGGCGCGCCCGTCGGCCCCGCCGCCGTGCGCCGACCCGCCGAGCCCGGCGCCCAGCGTGCCGCCGAACACGTAGACGAACAGCAGCAGGAAGACGACGGGCATCCCGACGAGCATCAGGGTCATCGACGGGTACCGCACCATGCGCCTGAGGTTGCGGCGCAGCATCGTCACCGAGTCGCGGAGCGGGTGGAAGCGGAGGGCGGCCGGAGCCGGGCGGGTGAGCGTGTCGTTGCTCATCGCGTGGTCACCTTCTTGTCGGTGGAGTCGCCGGTGAGGGCGAGGAAGACGTCGTCGAGGTCGGGGGTGTGCACGGACAGCTCGTCGACCTCGATGGCCCGGTCGTCGAGCCGGTCGATCAGGGTCTTCAGCGAGCGCAGGCTGCCGTCGCTGGGCACCCGCAGGGCGAGCGCGTCGTTGTCGCGCGACACCTGGCCCAGCACGCGCGCGGCCGCGTCGAGGCCCCTCGGGTCGGCGAACCGCAGGCGGACGTGCCCGCCGGGGATGCGGCGCTTCAACTCGTCCGCGGTCCCCTCGGCGACGATCCGGCCCCGGTCGAGCACCGCGATCCGGTCGGCCAGCTCGTCGGCCTCCTCCAGGTACTGCGTGGTCAGGAAGATGGTGACGCCGCCGGCCACCAGGCCCCGGACGACCTGCCACATGTTGCGGCGGCTGCGCGGGTCCAGTCCGGTGGTCGGCTCGTCGAGGAAGATCAGTTGCGGGTCGCCGACCAGGGTCATCGCCAGGTCGAGCCGTCGCCGCATGCCCCCGGAGTAGGTCCCCGCCGGCTTCCTGCCGGCGTCGGTCAGGTCGAACTGGTCGAGCAGCTCCGCGGTGCGCCGCCGGCCCTCCCTCCTGGGGAGGTGGTGCAGGTCCGCCATCAGCAGCAGGTTCTCCTCGCCGGTGAGCAGGTTGTCCACGGCGGAGAACTGGCCGGTGACGCCGATCGCGGCGCGCACCGCGTCCGGCTCGCGGGCGAGGTCGTGCCCGGCCACCCTGACGTCGCCGGAGTCGGCGCGGATCAGCGTGGACAGGATCTTCACCGTGGTGGTCTTCCCGGCGCCGTTCGCGCCGAGCAGCGAGAAGATCGTTCCCCGTTGCACGGAAAGGTCGAGGCCGTCGAGCACGACGTGGTCGCCGTAGGACTTCCGCAGTCCGGTCGCGGCGATCGCCAGCCGGGATTGCCTGCTGTTCATGGTCTTCCCTTCTCCAGGGTCGGTGGTGGGTCAGGAACGGCGGATCGTGATGTCGCCGTAGGAGGTGTGCGCGCGCACCTCGACGGTCTCGTCGGACTCCCCTGGCCGAGTGGCGTTCCGCAGCAGGTTGCGCACGTGCCCGAACTTGGTGTTCACCGCCAGCCAGGCGGCGGTGCCTTCCGCGATGCCGATCTCCAGGGCTCCCATCGCGCTCTCCAGCACGACCGAACCGCGCACCACCTCGCCGACGTGCACGCTGCCGTTGGACGTCCTCGCGTCGACGCCGGCGCCCGCCCGCTCGACGCGGATGTCGCCGTTGGCCGCGCGGACCCGCACGTCGCCGGTGGCCGCCTCGATCGTGGTGTCACCGTTGGAGTTCCTGACGACCGCGGCGCCCTCCACCTCGCCGATCCGGACCTTCCCCGAGCCGGTGGAGACCTCGGCGCCGCCCGCGACGGCGTCGGCGGTGACGTGTCCGGCCGACGTGGTCACGCGCAGCGGGCCGGTCCGTTCGAGCCGGACGTTCCCGACGGAGGTCCTGAGCCCGCACTCCCCGAGTCGGCCGGTGCCGTGGAAGTCGCCCACCTGCGTCTCCACGGACACCCGGGAGCCGCTGGGCAGTGCGATGGACACGTCGACCGACCTGGTCCTGTGGGAGAAGTCGAAGACGCGCGGCTTCGGCCCGGTGACGCGGAGAGTGCCGTTGGCGTAGTCGACGCGGACCTGTTGGGCGGCCTCCACGTCGGACTCGTCGGCTTCGTTGGTCGGGCGGACCTCGACGAGGGTGTCGGTCCGGTCGCTGGCGTCGACCCACACGTGGCCGACGCTGAGGTCGAGCGTGACGGAAATCGGTTCTGGCGTCGCGAAATTGGGCATGGTCGTCCCCGCATCATGCGTAGGTGAGCCGTCCCCGCAGGTCGGGGCGCGGTGTGAGGAAAGTTGGTGCGGTGCGCTCAGCGCACCCAGCCGGTGAAGTCCTGCCTGGTTCGTTTTCCGGCGGCGCCCGGCTCGCGCCTCTGGTCGTGATCGGACCGCCGCAGGGCGGCGGCGGCCGCCCTGACCAACCAGGCGTTGGTCGAGCGCCCCTCCCTGGCGGCGGCCGCCTCGATCGCGGCCTTGAGCTGTTCGGGCAGGCGCACGTTGATCCGCGCGGCCGGGCCGTCCTCGACGATCAGCGGATCGACCTCCGACGCGCCGGCTCCCGCGGCGGGCCCGGCCGCGTCCTCGGGTCGCTCGGTGGTCGGCGAGGTCACCACGAAGTCCGGATCGCGTCCGCGCAGGCGCAGCTCTACCGAACCGGGGGCCAGTTCCCGGGTGATCTCGTCGGCGGCGGCCGACAGCGCGTCCAGCAGTGTCACCCGGACCGCCGACTCGAGCGACCCGGTCAGGCGCTCGACCAGCGCACGGGCCTCGTCGCCGCCGGCTTCGGCAAGCGCGGCGAACTCGCGCCCGAGGCCGCTCACGTACGAGGTCAAGTCCATGGCACCACTTTGGCACACGGATGGCACAGATACAAGCCATGGTGGCTCGGAATCGTGGTGCCATCTATGGCGCCATCTGGCGTATGCCGGCGAAATGCGCAGGTCAGTGCGGGCCGCTTGAGCCACGCTGCGGGGGAATGAGGCTTCGGTGCACTTGGTGCCACCCGTGGTCCCGCGCTGCCAGTGGTGGACCCGCACGCCCGTCGTGACGAACAGAAGGGCAGCCGCGCGGGCTGCCCTTCCGCTCTGGACCCGGTGTGGTGGAGCCTCACGCCTTCTTCTGCTTCTCCAACCCCCGGTCCCGGTTCGTCTTCACTCCGGACCTGTCCTTGGGCTGGGGCTTGGCGGGCGGCTTGGACTGAGCCTTGGCCTGGTTCTCCAGGGCTTGGACGCGGCCCGCCCACTGTTGTTGCTGGATGTCCCTGGCCTTGGCCTTGGCC
>NZ_JAMTCP010000083.1 GCF_024171885.1 Streptoalloteichus tenebrarius
CTTGGCGCAGCGGACCTCCCGCCGTCGCGCGACCGTCCACACGCGAACGCCGTCCCCGGGGAAATGCCTGGCCCAGTACGTCAGCACCTCCCACGGTCCGACGGCGTCGAGTTCCTCCACGTCGTCGAACAGGACGATGCCGATCCCGATGCCGTGCCCGGCGTCGGTGCCGGTGTCGGCGTTGATTCCGGTTTCGGTGTTGATTCCGGTTTCGGTGTTGATTCCGGTTTCGGTGTTGATTCCGGTTTCGGTGTTGATTCCGGTTTCGGTGTTGATCCGGCTGAGCGGCCGTCGTTCCGTCATGGCCGCATGCTCGTCGGGACGTGTCCCCTCCGGAGGTGGCTCGATCGCCATGCTGCGCAAGGATCGGGCCATGTCTGGATCGGACACCGTCGCCGTCGACGCCGAGAGCGGTCCGGCACCCCGACACATCGCGCCCCGACACGCCGGGCGCCGGCCGTCGTCCCGGTCGTCGTCCCGGTCGCCGCACGTGGTCGTCGCGCTCGCCCTGCCCGAGGTCGTCGCGTTCGACCTGTCGATCGCCGCCCAGGTGTTCGGGCACCGCCGGGAGTCCCACTACGCCTTCGAGGTGTGCACCCCTGGTCCCCCGCTGGTCCCCACGACGACCGGGTTCTCGATCAGCGCGCCCGCGTCGCTGGACGCGCTGGCGCGCGCGGACACGGTGATCGTCCCCGGCTTCGTGGCGGACGGCGAGATCGCGCCGGATGCCCTGGTCGCGCTGAGGGCGGCGCACGCCGGGGGCGCGCGGGTGGTCTCGATCTGCACCGGCGCCTTCGCCCTCGCGGCGGCCGGCCTGCTCGACGGGCGCCGCGCGACCACGCACTGGCAGGACTCCCCGGAGCTGGCCCGGCGTCACCCGGCCGTCGAGGTGGTGGACAACGTCCTCTACGTCGACCACGGCGACATCGCCACCAGCGCCGGCGTCGCGGCGGGCATCGACCTGTGCCTGCACCTCGTGCGCTCCGACCTGGGTCAGAGGGTGGCGACGGAGATCGCGCGCCGCCTGGTGTTCGCCCCGTTCCGGAGCGGGAGCCAGGCGCAGTACGTGGCGCGGCCGCTGCCGGGCAGGACGTCCCGCGCCGGCGACGAGGACGGGCTCGGCGCGACCCGCCGCTGGGCGCAGGACCGGCTCGCCGAGCGGCTCACGCTGCACGACCTCGCGCGGCACGCCGGCTACAGCACGCGCACCTTCAGCCGGCGGTTCCGGGAGGAGACGGGCACCTCTCCCCTGCGGTGGCTGCACGAGCGACGCGTCGCCCTGGCCATGCGCCTGCTGGAGGAGACGGACCTGCCCGTGGAGCGGGTCGCGGCGCAGAGCGGGCTGGGCACCGCCGCCAACCTCCGGCTCCACCTGCGGCGGGTCGGCGGGGTGACCCCGTCCGCGCATCGTGAGGCGTTCCGGGGCACCGGTCGGGCGGCGTCGCCAGCGCGCGGGAGCGGGTCGGGCGCGCCCGCGGCCGGATGAGTCGGGGAGAAAAACCGGTGGGGCCGGTGGGGAGGACTCGCCCCGCCACCGACCCCACCGGGCCTGTCCAGTCGGCCCTGCCAGTCTACCTCCGCCGGGAGTGCCCGTTCCGCTCCTCGTGACCGCGCGCCGTGACCCCGCGCCGCAGGTCAGGGGCTGGTTCGCGGTGCCCAGAGGCGTTCGGCGCACCCGCCGGCCGTCCGCGCCACCCGGCCGGCGTGGAAGCGCATGTCCGCGATGGCCTGGGCGTCCGTCTGGCTCTCGTACACCCGCATTCCGGCGATCTTGTCGTCGAGGACAGGGGAGATGTCGACGACCCGGTCGAGGGCCAGGTTCCGCGCGTTCGCCAGGGTGTCGTCGACGGCCCGCAGGTCGTGGTGGGCGGAGTACGGGATGTCCTCGTAGTAGAGCGTCCGGTACTCGGCGTCCAGGCGGCGCGCCGCCTCGTGCACGATGAGGTGGTCGATGTGGTCGCCCATCGCCGCCGGGGCCAGGACCAGGTCGGGGGACGCGGACCGGACGGCGGCGGTCACGGCGTCGACCACCTCGTCGGTCAGCGGGTCGTCCCGCGTCGCGGCCAGCAACTCCCCCTCGTCGTCGTACCCGCGCAGGCTGGCGTCGGGGAAGTCCAGGTGCGTGTGGACGATGCCGCGCGCCGCGCAGTACCGCCGGTCCTCCTCGATCCGGACCTTGCTCACGACCTCCGCGCCGGCCGAGGCCAGCAGCGGCGACACCGTCCACTCGGAACGGCCGAACACGGTCAGCAGCGTGGCCTCGGCCGCGCCGAGCCCCGAGGCGACGAGGCCGCCGCAGGAGTAGGCGATGTCGTCCGGGTGCGGGGACAGGAGGAGGAGGTTTCCGGCGAGGGCGAGGTTCTCTGGCATGGTCACTCCCGGGCAACAGACGACGGCCGTCGACGTCAGGCGCTCGCGCTCGTGCTGGCCAGCCACGCGTCGTGCAGGGTGGCGAACCGGCCGCCGCCCTCGACGAGCGCGGCCGGCGGGCCGTCCTCCACGATCCGGCCGCGTTCGACCACGAGCACGCGGTCGGCGGCGAGCACGGTGGACAGCCGGTGGGCGATGATCAGGGCGGTCCTGCCGCGCAGCGTCGTGCGCAGCGCGCGTTGGACCGCGCGTTCGGTGGCGATGTCCATGCTGGACGTCGCCTCGTCGAGGATCAGCACGGCGGCGTCGGCCAGCAGCGCGCGGGCCAGGGCGACGAGCTGGCGTTGCCCCGCGGACAGCCGGGTGCCGCGCTTGTTGACGTCGGTGTCGTAGCCGTCGGGCAGCCGGGTGATGAACTCGTGCGCGCCGATCGCGGTGGCGGCCCGCACGATCTCCTCCCTGGTCGCCTCCGGCCTGCCGAGCGCGATGTTGTCGGCGATCGTGCCGGAGAACAGGAAGGACTCCTGGGTGATCATCGCGGTGGTGGCCCTGAGGTCGGCGTCGGCGACGTCGCGCAGGTCGATCCCGTTGACCGTCACCCGGCCCGAGGTGGGGTCGTAGAACCGGGCCAGCAGCTTGGCGATCGTGGACTTGCCCGCCCCGGTCTCGCCCACGACGGCGACGGTCTGCCCGGCGGGGATGTGCAGGTCGACGTCACGCAGGACCAGGGCCTTGTCGGGCTGGTACCGGAAGTCGACGTGGTGGAAGTCGATCGCCGCGGAGCGGACGCGCAGCGGCACCGGGTCCGCGGGCTGGGCGACGGTCGGCCGCTCCTCCAGCACGCCGGAGATCTTCTCCAGCGCGGCGTTGGCCGAGGCGTAGGAGTTGGCGAAGCGCGCCAGGTCGTCGATCGGGTCGTAGAACTTGCCCAGGTACAGCACGTACGCGGCGAGCACGCCGACCTCCAGCTCGCCGTGGATGATCCGCCAGCCGCCGACGAGCAGCACCAGGGCGATCGTGGTGTTGCCGATGAGGTTGATGCCGGCGGTGGAGTCGGCCAGGCCGTAGCCGGCCCTGACCGTGGCCTCCTGGTGCGCCGCGTTCAGCTCGTCCATCCTGCGGGAGTTGCTCCGCTCCAGCCGGTAGGCCTGCACCACGCGGATGCCGTTCATCGTCTCCACGAAGTGGCCGATGACGCGGGCGATGGTGGTGCGGGTGCGCCGGTAGAAGAAGTGGGAGCGCCTGCGGTAACGCCACGTGATCCACAGCAGTGGCACGAAGGTCGCCAGGATGACGCCGGTCAGCGGCAGGTCGAGCCACACCAGCAGCACGGCGATGGACACCACGGACAGGAACGCCCGGAACAGCCCCTCGATGCTCTCCTCCAGCAGCGTGCTCAGCGCCTGGAGGTCGCTGGTGAGCCGGGAGATGACCTTGCCGGACGTGTAGGACTCGTGGAACGACAGCGACAGCCGCTGGACCTGGTGGAACAGCCGTTGCCGCAGTTCGAGCAGCACGTCCTGGCCGATGCGGCCGGACAGCGCCATGAAGGAGTAGGTCAGGCCGGCCGAGGCGGCGCTGGACAGCAGGTACCCGGCCACCGCCCAGGCCAGGGGCCCGTGGTCGCCGCCGGCCGCGGCCGGGATGCCGGTGTCGATCACCGCGGCGATCAGCAGCGGGCGGGCCATCTCCGCGGCCGTGTCGAGGACGGCCAGCAGCAGCGCGACCACCGCGCCGAGCCGGTGCGGGCGGAGCAGGTCGAGCAGCAGCCGGCGCGACCGGCGCTGGAGTTGCCGCCCCACCCGGCGGTCCACGGTCTCGTGGTCCTCGGCGGCGACGCCGCGCCACTCCTGTCCGGTCGCCTGGGCGGGCGGCTGTCCGGTCGCCTGGGCGGTCTCCTCGCCGTCCCCGGCGCCGGTCGGCCGGGCCGTCGCCGACCCGTCCGGCCGCTCGCCGGCCTCGCGCTGTCCGGTCCGCTCCTGTTCGGTCCACGTCTGGGGCTGGTTCATCGTCTCGCCGTCCCGGCCTCGGGGGTCCGCTCGTCCACCGGCGCCATCAGCTCGCGGTACCGGGGGCAGTCACGCAACAGGTCCTGGTGGGTGCCCACCGCCGTCACCCGGCCCTCGTCCAGCACGGCGACCCGGTCGGCGAGCTGCACGGTGCTGGGCCGGTGGGCGACGACCAGCGCGGTGACGCCGCGCAGCACCTGACGCAGCGCCGCCTCGACCTCGGCCTCGGTGTGCACGTCCAGCGCCGAGAGCGGGTCGTCCAGCACGAGCACCGACGGGCGGGCCACCACGGCCCTGGCCAAGGCCAGCCGCTGCCGCTGGCCGCCGGACAGCGAGAAGCCCTGCTCGCCGATCTCGGTGTCCAGCCCGAGCGGCATCGCGTCCACGAAGGACTCCGCGTTGGCCACCCTCAGGGCCGCGCGCACCTCGTCGTCGGTGAGGTCGGCGCGGTTGAGCCGGATGTTGTCCCGCACGGTGCCGGAGAACAGCACCGGCTCCTCGAAGACGGTGGCGACGGCCCCGCGCAGCTCGGCGAGCGGCACCCGGCGCACGTCGATCCCGTCCAGGGTGATCCGGCCGCCGGTGACGTCGTAGAGCCGGCTGACCATGCCGACGAGCGTGGACTTGCCCGAGCCGGCCCCGCCCACGAGGGCGAGCGTCTCCCCCGGCCGGATCTCCAGGTCCACACCGCGCAACAGCTCGGTGTCGGCGCCGGGGTGGCGGAAGCGCACCCCCTCCATGCGCAGCTCGCCCCGCGGCGGGGTGGGCAGCGACACCGGCTCCGCCGGGTCGGTGACCGTCACCTCCGCCTCGACGAGCTGGAAGTACCGCTCGGTCGCGGCCGCCGCGTCGTTGGCCTCGGCGAGCAGGTAGCCGATCGACTCCAGCGGCCACTGGAGGTAGGCGACCACGGCGACCGCCGCGACCAGCTCACCGGCGCTCATCGTCCCGCGCGCGGCCAGGACGCCGCCGATGGCCAGCACCGCGCCCAGCGCGACCTCGGGCAGGCCGACGATGGTCGCCGTGAGCAGGCCGAGCATCCGCACCTTGCTGATCTCGGTCCCGCGCAGCAGCTCGGCGCGGGCGCGGAAGGTGGCCAGGGCCTGGCCGGCGCGGCCGAACGCCTTGAGCACCCGGATGCCCAGCACCGACTCCTCGACCTGGGTGGTGAGGTCGCCGAGCTGGTTCTGCGCGCGCAGGCTGAGGTCCTGGTACCTCGCCTCGAACACGACCGACCCGGCGACCACCGGCAGGCTGATCACGACGAAGGCCGCGCCGAGCAGCGGCGACATCCAACAGAGCACGCCGACGCTCACGACGATGGTGAAGGTGTTGACCACCAGGTACACCAGGGCGTAGCGCGGGAACCGGACGATCGTGGTCAGGTCGGACGACGCCCTGGACAGGAGCTGGCCGGAGTGCCACTGGTCGTGGAACGCCAGCGGCAGGCGTTGCAGGTGGTCGTAGAGCTGGGCGCGCATGCGCGACTCGATGCGCGCGCTCGGCCCGATGACGAGCCGGTGCCGGCCGAGGAAGAAGCCGGCCTCCAGCGCGCCGAGCAGCAGCGCCCCTCCGGTCATCCAGAGCAGGCCGGTCAGGTCCCGCCTGGCCACGGGCCCGTCGATGATCTGTTGGATCACCAGGGGGATCAGCAGGCCGCAGAGGGTCGCCGCCACCGCCGACAGGATCGCCGTGGTGAGCAGGGCGGCCTCGGGGCGGAAGTGGGGTCGCAGCCGCCACAGCGTGGCCATGGCGCTTCTTCTCCTGGCGCTTCCCGACGGCGCCGTGTTCAGGCTCATGCGGAAGTCCGAGGTCCTCGTCGTGGCGTGGTCGGCCGGACAGGGGGAAAGGGGTGGCTCCACCGGCCCGCCGGGGGTCGTGTCACGCTTCTTTCCGTCTCGCCGGTTTCACCCGTGGTCGCGGAAAACAATATCCGCTACCGTCTCCCCGGCATACCGTTTTTCGCGGGAACACCCCGGAACCCGCACCATGACAACATCGTCGCCGGTACGGTATGCATGAACGGAGACTACCCTTTCCCTGCCACCGGAGGGCGGGCATGAAAGAAACTCTCTCGCTCGGCGGTCTCGGTCTCCCCGAATCGACCCTCGTGCGGTCCCTGCGCAGTGGCGGGGAGATGACGTGGCTGGTTCGCTCGAACAGCGGATTGACGTCGGAACTGCTGGTCGTCAAAAGAAAACGCGACTATCTGAGCGAGTCCGAGTTCCTGGCGCACTGCGCGGTGCACCGCCGGCTCGCGGCGGCCGGCGGCCCGGTGCCGGCGTTGCCGGAGTCTCCGCCGGAGAACCCGGTGCGCGGGCCGGACGGGGCGCTCTACGAGATCTGGACGTGGGTGCCCGGCCGCGCCGTCGACGTGGGCAGCCCCAACGACCTGCGGGGCATGGGCGCGGCGCTGGCCGAGTTCCACCTGCTCGCCGACGGCGCGCTCGACGGGGTGGACCTCGACCCCAAGGAGCCGCACGACCGGTTCGCCAAGGCCCGCTTCCACTTCCCGCTCCTCGCCGAGGGCCTGGGCGCGCGCGGCGCGGGGCAGCACCGCGAGCTGGTCGCGCGCTGGACCGCCGCCCACCGCGCCAGCGAGGGGTCGGCGCTTCCGCCCGCCGTGCTGCACGGCGACCCGTGCCCGGAGAACGTGCTGGTCACCGACTCCGGCCGCGCGGTGCTGCTGGATCTGGACGACGTCCACCCCGGCCCCGCCGTGTCGGACCTGGCCTGGTCGCTGACCAGGGTGGGCGCGGTGGTCCCGGCCGGCGACGGCTTCCGGGACGACTGGGACGCCCCTGCCGTCACGGCCGTGCTCGACGGCTACCGGAGCCGGCGACCGCTGAGCGACGCCGAGTACGAGGCCCTGCCGCACTGGATCGTGGCCAGCCTGTGCTGCGCCGCCTCCGACCAGCTCTACGACTACGGTTGGAAGATCCCCACCGACGCCCTGCCCGCCGAGTGCGAACGGGTGCTCGCGCTGGCCGAGCCGGGCCGGCTCCCCGTCCCCACCTCCTAGGGGGTGTCCGCAAAGTCAGGGCAGCCAGAGTCGTAGGCAGGCGAGAGTGACCATGGCCTGATAATGCCGGGCTCGTTTGTCATAGCCAGTGGCCAGGGCCTTGTTGTGCTTGAGCCGGTTGAAGCAGCGCTCGACGACGTTGCGACGCCGGTAGGCCACGCGGTCGAGCCGGCATCTGCTCTCACCCCTGCACAGACGACCGTTGATCTGGTCGATCCGCTCCGGGATGGCCGCTGTGATGCCTCGCCTGCGCAGGGAGGAGCGGATCTTCGTGGACGAGTAGCCCTTGTCCGCAACGACCAGCGCGGGCCGGGTCCGCGGGCGGCCTGGCCCGCACCGTGAGAGGCG
>NZ_JAMTCP010000084.1 GCF_024171885.1 Streptoalloteichus tenebrarius
ATGTGCATCGAGTTCACCGGCTGATCACCGCCTGGTGATGTGACGACGTCCTCGGGATCGGAGGGTCCCGAGGACGCCGCATTTCCGTCACCTGACGGAAATGCGGCCTGGGTGCGTGTGCTGGCTGCGGCGGGGTACCGGTTGTCAACCGGTCTCACTCTTTCCTGTTGTGTTTTCGCCTGATGGTGAGGCGAGTTATCCACAGGCTCTGAGGTTGTCCACATGCTGATCTTGGTGTGTGGCGGGGCTGGTGTGCCGGCGAATAGGCTGGACGCGGGGCTCGCCCCCCGGGCGGGTGGGGGCTGTACCGGGCGAGGGAGGTTGGCCCGTCCCTCACCACGGCGAGGCGGGCCACCGGACCTCGAACCGGGCGCCGCCCTCCGGGGAGTCCCCCACCGACACGGTCCCGCCGCGACGGCGCACCGTCTCGGCCACCAGGGCCAGCCCGAGGCCCGCGCCGCCGCTCTCCCGCGCGCGGTCGTCCTGCACCCGGTAGAAGCGGTCGAACACCCGGCGCCGGTGCTCCTCGGGGACGCCCGGCCCGTCGTCGTCCACCACCAGCCGCACCTGCCGGCCCGCCGGCAGCACGGACACCCTGACCAGCGCGCGGGCGTGACGGCGCGCGTTGCGCACCAGGTTGTCCAGCACGGTCGCCACCTCCGTGGGCGCGGCCAGCACGGCGGCCGGGGTCGGGGCCTCCGTCCGCACCGGCGGGCCGTCGGGTGACTCGGCGCGACGCGCCGCCGAGGCGACGGCCGCCACCAGGTCGACCCGCTCCAGTGGCGGGAGCCGCCCGGCGTCCGCCCTGGCCAGCGCGAGCAGGTCGTCGACGAGGCGGGACAACCGCTCGGCCTCCTCGGCGACGTCCCTGAGCACCTCCTGCGCGGACTCGGGGTCGGGGTAGGCCACCGCGACCTCGGCCTGCGCCCGGATCGACGCCACCGGCGACCGCAGCTCGTGCGCGGCGTCCCCGGTGAACCGGCGCAGCCGCTCGCTGGCCTCGTCCCTGCGGGCGAGCATCGCGTTGAGCGCCTCGGCCAGCGCGCGCAGCTCGTCCCGCGGCTCCGGTACGGGCAGCCGCTCCCCGCTCGGCAACGTGAACGCCGCCAGGCGCATCCGCTCCACGGGCCGCAGGGACCGCCGCACCGCGAACCAGGTCGTCACGGCGACCACGCCGCCGCCCACCGCCGCTCCCACCCACAGCCAGCCGATCCTGCGACCGAGGACCGGCATCAGCCCGGTGACGTCGGTGCCGGCGACCACGAGCCGCTGCGTCCCGTCCGGCGCGGTCACCACCGTGCCGAGCCAGCGGAACGGGAAGTGCCGGTGGTAGTCGAACGTCGCCTCGCCCGCCTTGAGCCGCCGCAGTTCCCCGCCGTCCAGGCCGACCGGCTGCCCGCCGTCGGCCGGGTGCCCGGCGGTGTCGAGCACGCGGACCACGACCCCGGGTCGCGCGGCCTCCGGGGCCTCGCCCCTGGCCACCGACACCGACGCCGGGCTCAGCACCTGCCGCAGGTCGTCGTCGACCGTGCGGAGCATGAGGTCGGCGACCAGGCCCACGCCCAGCCGGGCGAGCAGGACGAAGAAGACCAGGGCCACCGCGGTGGCCACGGCGGTGATGCGGAACTGCACGGTGCGGCGGTGCCACCAGTCCCGCACCCGCCGCAGGAGGCGGGACCTCATCCCCGCACCGGGGGCGGGACCGCCACCCGGGCCGGCCCCTGGGGGTTCTCGTCCCCGTCGGGTTCGTCCGACGCCAGATAGCCGTGCCCGCGCACCGTCCGCACCAGGCGGCCCGCGCCCACGGCGTCCAACTTGCGGCGCAGGTAGCCGACGTAGACCTCGACCGCGTTGCGCGTCGCGGCCTGCTCGTCGCCCCACACCGCGCGCAGCAACTCGTCCTTGGTGACCACCGAGCCGGCGCGGCCGACGAGCGCGTCCAGCACCGCGTACTCCCTCGGCGACAACGACACGGGGCGTCCGGCGACGGTGACCTCCCTGGTCGCGCGCTCGACCACCAGCTCGCCCAGGCGCAGTCGGCGGGCCGCGCCCGCCGAGGCCCCTCGGCGCAGCATCGCCCGCACCTGGGCGACCAGCACCACGAACGAGAACGGCTTCACCACGTACCCGTCGGCGCCCAGGTCGAGGCCGTCGGCCTGGTCGATCTCCCCGTCCTTGGCCGAGACCAGCAGCACCGGCGTGTGCACCCCCTCGGCGCGCATCCGCTCCAGCACCCGGTAGCCGGACAGGCCCGGCAGCATGATGTCGAGCAGCACCACGTCGAACGAGCCGGTCAGCGCCGCCCGCAACGCGGAGTGCCCGTCGGCCGCGGTGAGCACCTCCATCCCCTCGGCGGTCAGTCCCCTGCGCAGCGCCCTGCGCACACCGACCTCGTCGTCGACGACGAGCACCCGTGGTCCCACGCCTCCCAGCATGCCGGGCCGCGCGGAGGGGACCGCCGCGCTCTCAGCGGTCTCTCAGCTCGCCGGGCGTTCTCAGCGCCCTCTCAGCGACGCGCGGCCATCGTCGGTGGCGGGTCGCGACCGAGCGGCTCACGAGGGAGGCACACATGAAACGCAGGAAGGCGACGCTGACCGCCGCCGCGGCTGGCACGGTCGCCGGGGTGGTCGGTCTGGGGCTGTTGGCGCTGCCGACCAGCGCCAGCTCGGCGCCCTCGCTGCCACCGGTGGGCGCGGAGCAGCTCGTCGAGTCGGTGCTGCGCGCCCAGCCGCCGGCGATGGGCGGCGCGGTGAAGGTCGACAACGCGCTCGGCCTGCCGGCCGTCCCCGGCGTGCCCGAGGGCACGGCGCTGCTCGCCGGCGGCCAGGCCCGCGTGTGGCTGGACGGCCAGGGCAGGGGCCGCGTCCAGATCGCCAGCTCCGGTGGCGAGCAGACGATCGTCCACGACGGGTCGACGGTGTGGCGGTGGGACTCCGCCAGCCGGACCGTCGTCCGGTCCTCGCATCCCGAGCCCCAGGGCGTCCCAGGCACGGTTGACCCGTCGGCCATGGCCAGGGAGTTGGTCGGCCGCATCCGGTCGTCCAGCGCCGTGGCCGTGGACGGCACCGCGCGGGTCGCCAACCGCGACGCCTACGAGCTGGTGCTCACGCCCGCACCGAGCGAGCGCACCGTGCTGCGCGAGGTGCGGGTCGCGGTCGACGCGGAGAAGCGCGTCCCGCTGCGGGTGACCGTCCTGGCCAACGGGTCGTCCGACCCGGTGCTCCAGGCCGGGTTCACCGAGCTGACCATGGGCCAGCAGGACGCGGGGCTGTTCCGGTTCGAGCCACCCGCCGGGGCGACCGTGAAGGACGCCGAGCGGCACGTGGACGGGCCGTCCGCCAAGAAGGCCGGCAAGCCGACGGTCGTCGGCGACGGCTGGGACACCGCCGTCGTCGTCGACCTGCCGAAGGGCGAGGGCGGGCAGGACCCGCTCGCGCTGGTGAAGCAGGTCGGCAAGCCCGTCGAGGGCGCGTACGGCAGGGGCTGGCTGGTCAGCACGCGTGTCGGCTCGGCCCTGGTGACCGAGTCGGGCAGGGCCGCGCTGGGCGCGGTGCCCGAGCAGGTGCTCGCCGAGGCCCTCGGAGGCGCCCGGTGACCAGCGTCCCGCTGGCCGCGCGGCACGGGGTGGGGGCGGCCGAGGCCGCCCCCACCCCCGCCGCCCGCACCGCCGGGCTGCGCAAGGCCTACGGCGACACGATCGCGGTCGACGGCGTCGACCTGCTGGTGCCCGAGGGCGCGGTGCTCGGCATGCTCGGGCCGAACGGGTCGGGCAAGACCACGACGATCCGCATGCTGCTCGGCCTGACCGCGCCGACGGCCGGCACCGTGGAGGTGTTCGGCCGTCCGATGCCCGACGCGGCGGCCGAGGTGCTGCCCTTCGTCGGCGCCCTCGTCGAGGGACCGGGCTTCCACCCCTTCCTGTCGGGCAGGGAGAACCTGCTGCGGTGCGCGATGGCCGAGCCGCTGCTGCCGGGCCGCGCGGGGCAGCGGCAGCTCCGGCTCGCCGTCGACGACGCGCTGGAGCGCGTCGGGCTCGGCCACGCGGCGACCCGCCGGTACCGCGGCTACTCGCTGGGCATGAAGCAGCGGCTCGGCCTGGCCGCCGCGCTGCTCGTGCCGCGTCGGATGGTGGTGCTGGACGAGCCCACGAACGGACTGGACCCCGCCGGCACCCGCGAGGTGCGCCAGGTGGTCGCGCAGCTCCACGCGGCGGGCACCACCGTGGTGGTGTCGTCCCACCTGCTCAGCGAGATCGAGGCCACCTGCACGCACGTCGCGGTCATGAACCGGGGCTCGCTGGTGGCGCAGGGCGAGCTGGCCGACCTCCTCGACGCGGGCACGCCCACGCTGGAGGTGAGCACGCCGGACCGGGAGGCCGGCCTGGACGCGCTGCGCGCGGCCGGGGTCGCGGCCAGGGCGGAGCCGGGCGGCCTGCTGGTCGAGCTGACCGGGACGGACGCGCCGTCGGCGGTGGCGACCCTGGTCAGGGCGGGGGTCGCGGTGCACGAGGCCCGCCGGCGGCGGACGGGCCTCGAGGAGTTGTTCGCGCGGTTGACGGAGGACGAACGATGACGACGACGGTCGACCTGGCCGCGCAGCCGGCGGCGGGGCCGCCGGTCCCGCGCGCCGGCACACTCCGACTCATCCGCTCGGAGCTGCGGTGGGTGCTGCGCCGGCCGCGGACCCTCGTCGCGCTCGGGTTGCTGGCGCTGGTGCCGGTGGCCATCGGCGTCACGCTGACGCTGACCGACGGGATCAGGGCCGGCGGCGGGGCGGAACGCGGCGGGCCGTCGCTGCTCGCGGCGGTGGCCGGCAACGGGCTGGTGCTCCCCGTCGCGGCGCTGTCGATCACGATGGTGCTGCTGATGCCGCTGGTCGTGTCGATGGCGGCGGCGGACGCGTTGGCCGGGGAGGCCGCGCACGGCACGTTGCGGGGGCTGCTGCTGGCCCCGGTCGGCAGGGTCCGGCTGGTCATGGTGAAGGCCGTGGGCGTGCTCGTCGTGGCGGTGCTGGCCGCCGGGCTGGTCGCGGTGACCGGGTGGCTGACCGGCATGGTGCTCATCGGGGGCGACGGCCTGGTCACGCTGTCCGGCACGACGGTGCCGCTGGGCACGGCCACGCTGCGGGTCGCGCTGGTCGCGGGTTGGGTGGCCGCGCAGATGGCGGCGGTGGGCGCGGTGGCGCTGGCGATCTCCGCCGCGACCGACCACCCGCTCGTCGTGATGGCCGCGAGCATGGCGGGTCTGATCCTCTTCGGCGTGCTGCGGTCGTTGTCCGCGCTGGACTGGCTCCACCCGGTGCTGCTCACCGAGGGCTGGATCTCCGTCGCCGACGTGCTGCGCGACCCGATGCCGACCGAGGGCCTGCTCACCGGCCTGCTCCGCGCGGGCTGCTATGTCCTGATCGGGCTCTCGGTCGCGGTCGCCAGGACGGCCACCCGCGAGGGTTGAGACGTGTCCGGTGGCCGGCGGGGGTCGGCGGCCCTCCTCCCCGCGGGGGCTCCCACCACCCGGGCACCGCCTCGCCCGGTACAGCCCCCACCCGCCCGGGGGGCGAGCCCCGCGTCCAGCCTATTCGCCGGCACACCAGCCCCGCCACACACCAAGATCAGCATGTGGACAACCTCAGAGCCTGTGGATAACTCGCCTCACCATCAGGCGAAAACACAACAGGAAAGAGTGAGACCGGTTGACAACCGGCACCCCGCCACAGCCAGCACACGCACCCACGGCCCACTCCCCGACACCACCCCCAGGCGGGAGGTCGATCAGCGGCGCCGCACTCCCGTCAGCCCGGAGCACCCGAGCACCCACTGTCCTTAGTGGACACAAACCGTCCTCAATGGACACCGTAGATGATCACACCGGCAGGAGCG
>NZ_JAMTCP010000085.1 GCF_024171885.1 Streptoalloteichus tenebrarius
GAGTGTCAAAACGCCACAGGAGCGCGCGTTTCCAGCCACCCAGCCCGCGATTTCGCCCATAACAGTGTTACTTGGGGGAACCCCCAATATTTATGCTCGCGCACAAAGTTGGGGTGGGGCAAGGCCCGGGTCGGGGGTTCCTCATCCACGAGGAGGGCGGCCGGCGGCGGCAGGGTCCGGCCCCAGCGGCAGGGGCCGGCGCGGGTGCCAGGGGCCGGCGCGGCCGGCTCACGCCGGCGCGCCGTCGCTACTGGTCGTCGTCCTGGCGTCGGACCCGCTCGTCGAGCTTGCGGAGGAACTCGGGGTCGTCGTCGGGGGCGACCGGTGCGCGGCGGGGCGCCCGCGTCGGCAGTGTGCTGGGGCCGAAGGCCCGCCACATCAGGATGCCGACGGTCACCGCCCCGATCATCGCGAGCAGGTACAGCACCGCACCCACCTCCTTCGCGCGCCCCTCGGGGGCGGGGAGAACTCCCCACCCCCGTTGAGGTTAGCCCGATTCGCACGGTTCCCGGCGTCGGGCTCACCCGCGCGTCGTGCGGGCGGCATCGGTCTCAGCGGTTGTCGACCGGGTGGCTGGCCTCGGTCGTCAGGGTCGCGAGCAGCGCCTGCACCTCGGACTCCCGGAACCGGCGGTGCCCGCCGGGTGTGCGGATCGACCCGATGCGCCCGGCGGTCGCCCACCGGGTCACCGTCTTCGGGTCGACCCGGAACAGCGAGGCGACCTCGCCGGGAGTCAGCAGTCGCTCGGAGACCTGCTGGCGGTTCTGTTGGATGGACGCGGTCACGTTGCCCTCCTCGTACCAGCCGTGATTCCGGCGTTCCGGTCGCATCGTGACACCGCACCCGCCAGGTACTCGAACGCTTGGCTGGAGGTAAAGGGTCGGTAAGGGACGAAACGCCCACTTCGGTCAGGCCTCTACCAGCGCCTTTCGGCGTCACGCCCCGGAGGGGGGCCGCCGGGCGCGGCCGAGGGAGGGCCGGGGTGTGCCGTACGCGACACTAGGCGGCATGGACGCTGTGGACCGCCAGATCATCGCGGCGCTGCGGGCCAACGGCAGGGCCACCTACGCCGAGCTCGGGCGCCAGGTGGGGCTGTCGGCCTCCGCGGTGCACGAGCGGGTCGGCAAGCTGGAGTCCTCCGGGGTGATCACCGGGTACCACGCGGTGGTGGACCCGCCCTCGGTGGGCCTGGGCGTCACCGCGCTGGTCGGGATCCAGCCCACCGACACCGGCGACGACGACGAGATCGCCGCGGCGCTCGCCGAGTTGCCCGAGGTGGAGTCCTGCTACGCCGTGGCCGGCGACGAGGCGTTCGTGGTGAAGATCCGGGTGGCGACCGTGGACGAGCTGGAGCGCTCCCTCGGCCGGCTGCGGCGGATCGACGGCATCGCCAGGACCCGCACCACGGTGGTGTTGTCCACCCGGTTCGAGGGCCGGCCCAACGCGCCGGAGCCGGCCCCGCCCCCGACCGTCCCGGACAAGTCGGGCGCGTAGCCTCAGGTTCCGTGACCGCCCACGACGAGACTCCGCGACCCGAGGAACCGCCGCGGGACATCCCCGCCGCCGCCCCAGACCGGGGTGGCGTGGTCAGGGACGTCGCGCTCTACTCGCTCGCCCGACTGGCGCTGGTCGCCGTGGTGACGGCCGTGCTGGTCCTGGTGAGGGTGCCGCTGCTCGTGGCGCTCGTGGTCGCGCTCGTGCTCGGCCTCCCGTTGTCGTTGGTGCTGTTCCGGGGCCTGCGGGCCAGGGCGGCCGACAGCATGGCCGCGGCCGGCGCACGGCGGCGCGCGGAGCGGGAGCGCCTGCGCGCGCAGCTCCGCGGCGAGCAGCCAGCGGCCGGTGGCGAGACGGCCGAGCTGGCCGCGTCCGACCGGGGCGAGGCGGCGGACCGGGGCGCGGACACGCGTGACCGCCGGGCGGCGGCCGGGGAGGCCGGCCCGGAGCGTGAGGGTCCGGCGCGGGACGGCGGACCGGCCGACCAGCCGGGGCCGCGTCGCCCCGGTGCCGGCGCTGCCGGCACCGACGACGCTGCCGACGCTGCCGGTGACGGGACCCGTTAGGCCAGCACGAGGTTGTCCTGGCCGTCACGGTCGTCGGCGTGCTCGTCGTCGAACCAGTGGCCGTTCGGGCCCAGGTAGCGGAACCGCAGCCGGCTGCCCTGGTCCACGACCACGGTGGTGGACCGGGTCCCGTTCGAGCGCCGGCGCAGCTCGTGTTCGCCCGGCGTCCAGTCGTTGAAGCAGCCGACGACGCTGACCGGTCCGTCGGGCTCGTCCACCGGCAGCACGAAGGTGATACGCACGCGCCCGTCTCGCTGCTGCGTCTTCCGGATCACTTCTTACTCCTTTCGGACGAGGTCAGGCCCATGATCGGGCGAGTGGGGCCCGGTGCGCAGGGGACAGGCGGCCAAACCACCGGCTCGGAGGAGGGTGAACGGCGACTACGCTGCGGTTTCGTGCAGGTCGACCGGTGCTGTGAGACGACGAGGGACTGGGTCACCGAGGCCGTTCGGGTGATCGAGGCGGACGCCAACCGGAGTGCCGACACGCACCTCCTGCGCTATCCGCTCCCCCCTGAATGGGGGATCGACCTCTACCTGAAGGACGAGTCGACCCACCCGACCGGCTCGCTCAAGCACCGCCTCGCGCGGTCGCTGTTCCTCTACGCGATCTGCAACGGCTGGATCGCCGAGGGCACGCCGGTGATCGAGGCGTCCTCCGGCTCGACCGCCGTGTCCGAGGCGTACTTCGCGCGGCTGCTCGGGCTGCCGTTCATCGCGGTCATGCCGAGGTCGACCAGCCGGGAGAAGGTCGCGCTCATCGAGCGGCAGGGTGGCCGGTGCCACTTCGTCGACGCGCCGGGCGCGATCTACGACGAGTCGCGCCGGCTCGCCGCGGAGCTGGGCGGGCACTTCATGGACCAGTTCACGCACGCCGAACGGGCCACCGACTGGCGCGGCAACAACAACATCGCCGAGTCGATCTTCGAGCAGATGGCGATGGAGCGGCACCCCGAGCCGACGTGGATCGTGGTCGGGGCGGGGACGGGGGGCACCAGCGCGACCATCGGCCGGTTCGTCCGCTACCGGCGGCACCGCACCCGGCTGGCCGTGGTCGACCCGGAGCACTCGGTGTTCTTCGCCGCGTGGCGGGACGGCGACCCCGGCCGCACGGGCGCGCGCGGATCACGCATCGAGGGCATCGGCCGGCCCCGCGTCGAGCCGTCGTTCCTGCCCCAGGTCATCGACCGCATGATCGCGGTGCCCGACGCGGGGTCCGTCGCGGCGGTCCGGTACGCCGAGACCGTCCTGGGCCGCAGGGTTGGCGGGTCGACGGGCACCAACCTCTGGGGCGCCTTCCAACTGGTGGCCGAGATGCGGGCGGCTGGGCGCGCGGGCAGCCTCGTCACCCTGCTCTGCGACGGGGGCGAGCGCTACGCCAACACCTACTACGACGACGCGTGGGTGCGGGCGGAGGGGCTCGACCTGGAGCCGGCGTGGGACACCCTCGACCGCTTCCACCGCACCGGCCGGTGGCCGGCCTGATCCGTGATCAACTCGCCACCGGGGCATGGGAGAGTGGGCGGAATGAACACGAGAACGTGGCTGGCGCGGGTCACCCCTCGTGGTTACCTGCTGTTCGCCCTCGCCGTCGTGATCGCCTTCGCCGCCGTGGGCGTCTGGGGCGCCGGGGCGTTCGGCGGCACCCGCATCCCCGCGTCCAGCGAGGGGGTGAAGCACGAGCACCGGTGGGGCGGTGGTGACCTGCTCCTGGAGGGCCTGGGCCAGCGTCCGGGCACGTGCGTGGTCCGGCCAGAGCAGGCCCCGGAGCGGGAGGTCGCGGTCAGCGCCAAGGGCGGGGACGGCGTCGAGCTGACGTCCTGGTTCACCGGGCCGGCGTTGATCACCTGCGACGTCGACGCGAAGGGCTACACCGGGACCTCGATCGGCCTGCACACGAGGACCCGCTCGCTGGCCTTCAAGATCGGCGTGCCGCTCGCGGTGCTCGTTCCCGTCGTGCTCGGGGTCGTCTACGGCGTGCGCCGCGATCCGCACTGACGTCGCGTCGGAATCGGACCAGCCCCGCCGCGGGTGTCGGCGGGGTGCTCGGAGGGCGCTGGGGGTGCTCAGCTCAGAGCGCGAGCGCCACGCCCGTCGCGATCGCCCAGACCAGCATCGCCAGGCCGGTGTCGCGGAGGACCGGGATCAGCGCGCGCCCGGTGAAGCCGCGCAGCACGCGCCGCAGGGCGGGCACGACCAGCGTCACCGAGACCAGCGCCGTCAGCGCGAGCGGCTGCCGCAGGCCGATCAGGACGGTCAGCAGGAACGGGATGACCACCAACGCGGTGTACAGGGCCCGGGTGTCCCGGTCGCCGAGCAGCACCGCCAGCGTGCGCTTGCCCACCTCCTTGTCGGTGGGGATGTCCCTGAGGTTGTTCGCCACCAGGACCGCGCACGAGAAGCAGCCGACCGCGACGGCCGAGCCGACGGCCACGCCGGTGACCTGGCCCGACAGCACGTAGACGGTGCCGAGCACGGCCACGAGCCCGAAGAACACGAAGACGGCGACCTCGCCGAGCCCCGCGTAGCCGTACGGGCGCTTGCCGCCCGTGTAGAACCACGCGCCGGCCACGCAGAGCGCGCCCAGCCCGAACAGCCACCACTGCCCGGAGGCGACGACCAGGGCGGAGCCGGCGAGCGCCGCGACGGCGAAGCTGGACCAGGCGGCCGTGAGCACCGCGCGGGGGCTGGCGAGCTTCGAGCCGACCAGCCGCAGCGGGCCGACCCGGTTGTCGTCGGTGCCCCGGACGCCGTCGGAGTAGTCGTTGGCGTAGTTCACGCCGATGATCAGCGCGAGGGAGACGAGCAGCGCGAGCGCCGCCTTCCACCACACGAACGCGCCGAGCCCGGTCGCCACGCCGACACCCACCACGACCGGAGCGATGGCGTTGGGCAACGTGCGCACCCGTGCGCCTTCGATCCACTGTGCCACCGTCGCCATGGGGAACATCCTGCGACATCCCCGGCGGGACCCGTCCCGCGGCCCCCGGCTGGCGGGTCCGCGCCGCGGGGTTTCGTCGGACTGGGCGAGGGCGGGATGACGGCCCTGTCGGCGGGGCGAAGCGCTGCGGGATGGGGGCGCACCCCACTCCCGTCGATGCCGTCCCTTTGTTGTCTCCGGCCAGGCCGACACGGAGCCGGCGGCACCGGTTCACCCTGCCGCCGGCGACCCGTCCTCCTCGTGGATGAGGAACCCCCGACCCGGGCCTTGCCCCACCCCAACTTTGTGCGCGAGCATAAATATTGGGGGTTCCCCCAAGTAACACTGTTATGGGCGAAATCGCGGGCTGGGTGGCTGGAAACGCGCGCTCCTGTGGCGTTTTGACACTC
>NZ_JAMTCP010000086.1 GCF_024171885.1 Streptoalloteichus tenebrarius
GGAGGCGATCTCGGGTGATCATGGTTTTCTTTGCCCGAGGTCGCCGACCGGGTGCGGGTGTCCCGCTGAACACAGGACCTAACCTGGCATGAGACCCATGGACCCGACCCTCGCCACCCGCGCGCTCGCCGCGTCGACCGAGATCACCACCGCCGCGCTGGCCGGTGACGATCCGGACTCCGTGCTGCCCCTGGTGGTGCGGCGCGCGGCCGAACTGACCTCCGCCGACCTCGGCGTGCTCACCGTGCGCGCCGAGGACGGCCGGCTCACGGTCGAGGCCGCGCACGGCACCGGTGAGGACGCGCGGAGCGTCGTCGGCAACGTCCTGTCGGCCCGGTCGGCGGCGGCCCGCGTCGCCCGCAGCGGCGTCCCGATCGTGGTGGACGACCTGCTCGCCGATCCGCGCACCGCGCCGTTCGTGCCCGGCCCGCTCCGGGGCTACGGGCCGTTCGCCGTGGTGCCGTTCGGCACCAGGGAGCGCCGGCTGGGCGCGCTCGCCGTGTACCGGCGGCGCGGTGGGCCGCCGTTCACCCCGGTGGCCGTCGACCTGCTGCACTCCTTCGGCGCCCAGGCCGGGCTGGCGATGGTGCTCGCCGAGGGCGCGACGGCCCGGCAGCGCGTCGCCGTCTACCAGGAGCGGGACCGCATCGCCCGCGACCTGCACGACCTGATCGTGCAGCGGCTCTACGCCGCCGGGGTCCAGCTCGACCTGCTGGACCGGCGGCTGGCCGGGCAGCTCGAACCGCAGGACGCGGCCCGGTTGGCGGAGGCGGTCGACCAGCTCGACCAGACCATCGCCGAGGTGCGGGCCACCGTCCGCGCCCTCACCTCGGCCGATCCCACCGAGCAGGTCAGGGCGCCGGACCTGCTGGACTCGGTGCGGGCCGAGGTGGACACCGCCGGCGAGCTGCTCGGCGTGCGGCCCACGCTGGAGGTCTCGGGGGACGTCGCGGGCGTGCCCGTGCCGGTGGCCGACCACGCGCGCGCCGCGCTGCGGGAGGCGCTGTCCAACGTCGTGCGGCACTCCGGCGCCCGCTCCGTGGTGGTCCGGCTCGTGCGGGACGGCTACGGGCTCCGGTTGCAGGTCGCCGACGACGGCTGCGGCATCCCACCCGGCGTCACCCGACGCGGTCTGCGTCACCTGGAGGAGCGAGCGACGGCGGCTGGCGGGCGCTGCACGGTGACCTCGTCGCCCCGCAGCGGCACCAACGTCACATGGGAGGTCCCGCTCCCCGACGCGGCGGCGGCGTCGTAGGCGGCGTGGCGCGCGCCCGGGGGCTCAGGACGCGCCGTCGTCCCTGGAGCGCCGCCGGGCCACCCACGCCGCCGCCTGCGTGCGGCGTTCCATGCCCAGCTTGGCCAGCACCGAGGTCACGTAGTTCTTGACCGTCTTCTCGGCGAGGAAGAGCCGGGCCGCGATCTGCCGGTTGGTCAGCCCCTCGCCGATCAGGTCGAGGACCCTGCGCTCCTGCTCGGTCAACGCGGCCAGCTCGTCGCGCTGGCCGCTCTCGGCCTCGCGGCGCATCCGCTCCAACACCCGGGCGGTGGTCACCGGGTCGAGGAGCGACCGCCCGGCCGCGACCTCGCGCACCGCGGTGACCAGGTCCTGTCCGCGCACCTGCTTGAGCAGGTAGCCCGCCGCGCCGGCGAGGATGGCCCCGACCAGGGCCTGCTCGTCGTCGAACGCCGTGAGTACCAGGCACCGCGGCGGGTCGGGCAGGTCGCGGAGCAGGCGGCAGAGGGACACCCCGTCGCCGTCGGGCAGCCGCACGTCCACCACGGCCACGTCGGGCCGGCGGGCGCGCGCCATGACCAGCGCCTCGTCCACGCTGCCCGCCTCGGCGACCACCTCGATGTCGTCCTCGACCCCCAACAGGTCGCGCAACCCGCGTCGCACCACCTCGTGGTCGTCGACGAGCAGCACACGCACCGGCACGACCACAAGCGTAGGACGACTACACCTTCGAGTGGAGGCGGGAGGGTGGCCGACGCCCGGAGCTGGGCATACGGCCGTCCGCACCAGTCGATCATGCTCCGGTCGGGGTGCCGGCGGCGAACGCGCCCGGGACGCCCGGCGTCGGCCCTGGCGAGGACGCGGAACCCGTGAGGGGACGCCGCCGCCGGTGTCGCCGACCGCCTAGCCGCCGAAGACCTCGTCCCATGCGGCCGCCACCTGGCGGGCGCACGTCCTCGGGTCCACCCCGCCGACGCCCGTGCCCAGACCCGGCATCGCCATCGAGCGCACCCGGCTCCGCACGGGCGTGCCGTCCTCCATCCACCCGTCCCGCCACAGCCGCAGCACGGCCCGCGCGGCGAGGTAGGGGTGGACGGTGTCGACGGGCAGCCGCTCGCCCGGCACGCGCATGGTGGGGGCGCTGATCAGCCAGGCGGGGGAGGAAGCGCCGGTCGGCACCACCACCGCCTCGCCCACGGGCAGCTCCCCGCCGTGCAGCGCGAGCACCGCGCTCCGCACGTGCTGCTCGACCTGCGGGAACACCTGGGCGTACTGGGCGTCGACACCACCCCGCATCCAGCCGTGCGAGTTCGCCGGGCTGATCACGGCGTCGACGTCGAGGTCGAACACCGAACCCGGGTGGACGGTGATCCCCGGCCGGCCGTCGGCGACTGCTCGCCAGGCCTCGGCCAGGGGCGCGTCCACGGCACACAGCACGAGCCGCGGTGTCGGTACCGCTCCGTTCGTCGGCCCCTCCGAATCGGCGGTCACGCCGCACAGCATTGCAGGAAACCGACACGGCGCGTAACAGGGAGGCACACCCGCCCAGGGAGTCGACCGCCCCCTAGGCTGACGCTCTTACCCCACGTGGTGGCCTTGATCATGTTCCCTGTCGGTGCGGCGCGCGTCGTCTAGGCTGGCCGCGTGCCGCGCATCGCGTACTTCGGGCCGGAAGGGACCTTCACCGAGCAGGCGACGCGGGCCTTCCTCGGCGACCCACCCAGTGACACCCGACCGGCGCCCCCCGACAGCGCGCTGCGCCCGGTGGAGACGATCGCCGCCGCGCTCGACGCGGTCCGCGCCGGAGACGCCGAGGCCGCGTGCGTCCCGGTGGAGAACTCCGTCGAGGGTTCGGTGGCCGCCACGCTCGACGCCCTCGTGGCCGGCGACCCGCTGGTCGCCGTCGCCGAGACCGTGCTGCCGATCCGGTTCACCGTGCTGGTCCGGCCAGGAGCCACCCCGGCCGACATCCGCACCGTCGCGACCCACCCGCACGCCGCGGCCCAGGTCAGGGGCTGGTTGGCCGAGCACCTGCCCTCGGCGGCCGTGCTGCCGTCCTCGTCGACGGCCGCCGCGGCCGTGGGCGTCCTCGCCGGCGAGTTCGACGCCGCGGTCACCGCGCCCGCCGCCGCCGAGCGGTACCCCCTCGCGGTGCTCGCCGCCGACGTGGCCGACGTCAGGGACGCGGTCACCCGCTTCCTGCTGGTCCGCCGGCCGGGGCCGCTCCCCGCCAGGACCGGGGCCGACCGGACCTCGGTCGCCGCGGTCACCGCCGACCGGATCGGCGCGTTGTCCGAGGTGCTCACCGTGCTGGCCGGGCACGGCATCAACATGACCCGCATCGAGTCCCGGCCCACCAGGAACCGGCTCGGCGAGTACCGGTTCTTCGTCGACTTCGAGGGCCACGTCGCCGACGAACGCGTCGGCGACGCCATGGCGGCGCTGCGCCGGCGCTGCACCGAGGTGCGCTTTCTCGGCTCCTTCCCCAGGGCGGACCAGGCGCCCAACACGGTCGTGCCGACCACCTCCGACGAGGACTTCCTCGCCGCGCGGCGGTGGCTGACGTCCGTGCGGGAGGGGCGCGAGGCGTGAGCACGCCCCGGCTCGTGCTGGTGCGGCACGGGCAGTCCGAGGCGAACGTGCTCCGCTACCTGGACACCCGCCCGCCAGGGGCCCCGCTGACCGCCGAGGGGCGGGCGCAGGCCGAGGACCTGGCGTCGGACCTCGCCGACGAGCCCGTGGTGGCCGTCTACGCCAGCCGCGCGCTGCGGGCCCAGCAGACCGCCGCGCCGCTCGCCGCGCGACACGGCCTCGCCGTCGGCGTGCTCGACGGCGTGCACGAGGTGCAGGCGGGCGACCTGGAGGGCCGGAACGAGGCGGGCGCGTTGCAGCGCTACGAGGACGTCTTCGCCCTGTGGTCCGAGCGTCACGAACTGGACGTGCCGATGCCGGGCGGGGAGAGCGCGCGGCAGGTTCTCGACCGCTTCCTCCCCGACGCGCGCCGGGCGCGCGCCGAGCACCCCGACGGCACCGTCGTGCTGGTCAGCCACGGCACGGCCATCCGGCTGTGCGCCCCGCACCTGGTCGGCAACCCCGACTTCCTGGCCGGCCTGGTCTACCTCCCCAACACCGGGCGGATCGTCCTGGAGACCGACGGCGACGACTGGCGGTGCGTCGAGTGGACGGGCATGCGCCTGGCCTGAGCCGACCCGCGCCTGTCGCCTGTGCCCGCTCGTCCCGCTGGGCCGTGTTTCAGATGTGGCGTAGCCAGATGTTGATGCCGCACTCCATCGCGTGGCTCTGCTGGGAGACCTGCCCGTCGATCACGGCTGGCCGTCCGGCGTGGGAGCCTTGAGCCGTGCGGTGGGCGGCCTGGTCACGGGGCTGGTCGATGGTCGCCTTGATCTTCCGCCGACGCCGGGAGGCCTGGTCGGCGCGGCAGATGTAGGCCCTGACGGCCAGAACCCGGTCCGGTCGGGTGCGTGGACGGCCGCCGTCTGGCACGGGCCACCCGGATCGCCTCGATCACCGTCGTGACCTGCGGGTTGGCGCCCCGTTGCCCGGCGGTGACCAGCAGAGGCAACGGCCGCCAACGGCCACCGCCGTTGTTCGCAGGCCAGGTGGAGCGTGCTGGTCCACCCACCCGGCGACCACCCCACCCCGTGATCCTTCGGCGCACCACCCGCGTCGATGTCGGGCGGCTCGACCTGAAGATCCCCATTTCCGCGCGCCGGCGGCCGCGACAACGTTCCGGCCACCGACCCCGCCGCCGGTCACCTCACTCCTGAAACACGACCTAGACGAGTAATGCGTAACTGGGGTTAGTGGTCGTAGGCGGTCAGGGAGCGGGTGACGGGCTGGCCGGTGGCGCGGTTGTGCCAGATGGCGGCCGTTAAGGCCAGGAGTCGTTGGGCGATGCGAACACCGACGCCCTCGATGGTGCGCCCGCCGTGTTGTTCCAGGTCGAGTTGGCCTTTCAACGTGTCGTTGACCGACTCGATCAGCTGGCGGACGGCCTTGAGCAGCGGCTCGCCGGGATGCGGGGTCCGGTTGCGGTAGGACGGTCGGATCAACCGGACCCCGCGCTCGGCGAGGAAGTGGTCGAGTTCGCGGGAGACGTAGCCCTTGTCG
>NZ_JAMTCP010000087.1 GCF_024171885.1 Streptoalloteichus tenebrarius
CCAGGTCCGTGACGATGGCGTAGAACCGCTGGTCGATCCACTCCTGAGGGGCGTCGCGCAGGGGTGCGCGCTCGGTCTGGGTGAGGGGCCGGAAGATGCCAGGTCCGAGTACACCCCCAGAGCGAACACACCGTGAGCTCCCCCGCACCGCCCCTACCGGAGGGCCGCGACGTCTACGTCTACTTCGACAACGACATCAAAGTCCATGCCCCATTCGACGCCATCAACCTCGCCCACCGCCTC
The DNA here is from genome assembly GCF_024171885.1 of Streptoalloteichus tenebrarius. Classification (GTDB taxonomy): domain Bacteria; phylum Actinomycetota; class Actinomycetes; order Mycobacteriales; family Pseudonocardiaceae; genus Streptoalloteichus; species Streptoalloteichus tenebrarius. The sequence goes on from NZ_JAMTCP010000087.1 coordinate 244, forward strand.
GGCATCGACGGCTCAAGCTGACAATCGACCGAACTCCTCAAAAGCAGCGACCAGATCACCACGCATGGGGTCATCAGCCGGAAGCCCGGAAAGCTCGCGCGACATGAAGTTCTCCACAGCTCCCCTAATCGCGCCAATAAACTCGACAGTCTCCGACTCGTCTATCTTCTTGCGACCAGCAGTCGTCACGACGCGGTTCTTACGCAGAGCGAAAGACAGCGAGAACGACGAATCGGCACCAACAAAGGCAAACGAGCCTCCGCCGCGTCGCAACAGCCCTCGGAGGCCGTCCAAGAGATCTGAGACCGCGACGAAGACCATCATCCCCTGGTCTGGCACATGCCCCTTCGACGACAGGCGACCGAGACCACCGATCACCTCGATGTCCCCGAGGTCATACCCGCCAGGCGGGTCCTGACCCGGCCAGCGCGACACCAAAAGCTCCATCGCTAAGCACTCTTTTCGTGTGGAAAGATTTGATCACTTGATCTCCGTGGCTGACATGAAATTACGCCAAAGCTCGCACTGCTTCAATCAACCATCTTCCCCGACACGCGCTTCGAGAGCAGTCAAGATCAACGTTGTGAGCCTCAGTGCCGCGTCCCAGTCCGCCTGCCCAACATCCGGAAACTCCGCTCGAACCGACTCCGGCACCTCCACGCCTTCCGCCGCGTTCAGCAGGTCCGCCGCAGGAATACCGACCGACCTGAGGCCCAGGCGCCTGACACGAGAGCCGTCTCGCGAGACCTCTTCGCAAACACCGATCCGCTCGACACAACTCTGGTTGTCTTCGGTCTGCGACCCATAGTCCAGAAGGCTCCTCACGAAGGCGGAGTCCAGGTCCTCAACGCGAGACCCCACTTGACGTGAGATCGCGATGAGCGAAGCGATAAAGCTTTCCTTGGCGGACGGCACGGTCACCTCAGTTTCACCACAATCTTGACTACCCGCTTGTTGAACTCTTCTAGCTTGTCTGCCGGAATGGCATACCGCCCAGGCTCATTGTTCGGCTTGATCTCGAACTGCTTCAGCCACTCTCGCGTGCCCGGCTTGGCATAGATCTCGTAATAGTGCGTGTAGTTCTGACGCTTCCCCAGGGTCCGCGGATCCACCACGCCCTTGTCCGCGATCCACTTCTCGTTGTTGTGGTGTGGCGCCGGCTTCGGGGTGAGCTTTCCACCGGCATCCTTGATGGAGTCACCCTCTGCCTTGCTACCATACCTCTCGAAGATCTCCTCGCTGCACTTCTTCTTACGAGCGAGACCGAGCGGATCAGCCCATTCAATCGGGTTACCAACATACTCGTGGGGATTGTTGCCGCCCAGGAGGCCGATCGGATCGTTGCTGCCATAACGACCCGCGATCGGATCGTAGTACCGGAAGTAGTTGTAGTTCAGACCGGTTTCAGGGTCGTGGTACTGCCCTGGGAACCGCAGCGGGCAGTATGCCGCACTGCGCGGACCGGGCAGGAACGCCCCCCAGAGGGTGGTGCGGTGGTGCCAGGCCAGGTTGCCGGCCGGGTCGACCAGCTCGGTGGGAGTGCCGACCAGGTCGGTGACGATCGCGTAGAACCGCTGGTCGATCCACTCCTGCGGGGCGTCACGCAGGGGCGAGCGCTCGGTCTGGGTGAGGGGCCGGAAATCAGCCGTTCCCTCCGCCAATCTCTAGTAGAACGCATCAATCAGGTCGTCAACAGCTTCGACGATCACAGATCGACGATCCTTAGCACCAACAGACGTGTCAACGCGCAGCTTGAGGGACTCCAATTTCTCCCGGACAGACACGTCTTCGTTTTCCATCAGCTCAACGTTTCGATCCGTCACCAGGTGGAAGTAGTCTCGCAAGATGGAGGCGAGCTCCCGATCCTCCACTTGTGCGGACGACGGTCGCCAAGAATTTGTCAAAAAAAGCTCAGGACGTTCGAGGAGCCAGCCGGCGAGTACACCCTCCGCTACGATCACGTCTACGTTATGAGCAATGCGGAAACGATGACATTCCCCAACCCCCAGGCCTCCACCCCTCAGGCAGATCAAAAAGTTTCCATCTTCCGACACCCAGCGCTCTCGCGTACGCCGGAGGACAAAGTTCTTTCGATCAACCAGACGGAGGGACACGGGCTTCGGGGACACGTCGAGCACATGCGTCAAATCGTGATCAACGTTCATCTGGGGAATGTTGAACCAAAAGCTCGTCAGTGCGGATGTTGCCGGCTCAAACCGGATCTCGTCGTTCTCGGGCTTGTACCAGTCCCCACTTCCGACTGTTTCAAGCTGATGATCTTCGTGCCCGCTACCGCTCACATAGGGGGCGACAATGAGATCTAGAGTACAAAGCCCCAGCTTTGGAATCCATGGAAGGATCTCACCGTCCACAGTCTCGGCATCTACCCCGCTCGCAAGCTCAATTACCATAGTAACCTCAGAGAGAGACTTGTGTCGCTTTCGCCAGGAAGCCACGCGCCCGCGGCAGGAATCTCCACGTTCACGATCATATCGTGCGTGACAGGCATACCAGGATCATCTGGGAAACCACCGATGATCGGTGCACCACTCTTCCCACGGGGGCCAGGCGGGCCGTAACTCGTCAGAAGCTGACCAAGCCCGGCTCCAGGACCTCCGGTCACTACGATGTCCTCACCCTTGGGAAAAATGAGCCGCCCCGCGCGGGTCAGAGACTCCGTCGGTCCGACGCTTCTGGCGACAATGTTAGCCCGAAGGGATCTGGCCCGTAAGCAGAATTGAGAACACCACGGGGGATTTCGCCCGCCGAGGAGACCGATCGGACATTACTGCTGTAGCGGCTGGCGGCGGTGTCGTAGTAGCGGAGGTAGTCGTAGCGGACACCCGTCTTCTGCCCGCGAAGTGGACACACCGTCGACTCACCCACCACAGCGATCCGAAGGGAGATGTCTACTTCTACTTCGACAACGACCCGCCCAACACGAGGACGTCGACAGGATCCGCGGCCGCCGGAATGGTGAGCCCGCCGAATCTTCACAGCAGGGGCAGATGGGTTTTCGTCAGCTCGGACCTCCAGATCGATTCGAGCTATTTGGACGTGTCCCGCAACCACCGACCTCACAGCCGAAGATCCTACGAGATCAACGCCTTCGCCGCCCTGAATCCGGGCGCAAACGAGGATCTAACAGTACGAAGATGTCCCAACCAGCACGGAGCCTCGATGAAGGCGCCGCGAGCTCATAGGCAACGAGCGAGCCTTCCATGCGCTTGCGACCTTGTCTACCCTTTCGTCACAGGTAGCCGCTTCTTCTTTTTGGGCAAGACTAAACATCGCTTCTCACATCAATGGGAGGATTGAGCAGAAAGGTCAACCGATCTCCCCCGTCATACTCAGCGAGATCATAGCCGACGAAGCTCTCATCCAACCCCAGCGAGTCTACACCAAAAATATAGCCCGGCCCCTCGAGAATTTCATCGAAGTTCCGAACCGCATCCACGAGAGTTGTCAGCACCGGGGGAGAGTCGAACGCCTTGAGCAGGACGGCCCACTCGTGTCTACCCAGAGGGCAGGACGCGGCGTATGCAAGCACCTCTTCCTCGCTGTACTCGGGCAGCAGAATCATCGCGTGCGACAGGTCGTTCCACGCGAGTCGAGTACCGGAACGAGACCACGGCAGTCGCATCAGCAGCCCATTAAGCCTCGACGCAACCGCAATCTCTAGAAGTCTTCTACTCACGCTTCCCGCAATCTCGTTAGAAATCAATTTAGTTCAAAGATTCGAGGATCGCCATATAGTCATCATAGGTGGCCGAAGGAACCATGTTGGCACCATACCACCAACTCGGCCTCTTCCGCCCCCCAGTGTGGTCCCACCAGTTGACATGCACACCCTTGTTCTCATCCCAGTCAATCCTCCACCCCTGCTTGCCATCCGGAGTCATCTTTCCGGAAACAAATCCTGCCCACGGGCCGAGCTTCTGGACATGGTCGACAGTTTCTCCTTCCATCCTTGACCAACGGACAGCAGCCTCACGCGCATCATCAATACTCGCGAACTTCTCCTTATTCTCTTCCCCCGGCTTGAAGTGCTTCGGGCGGCAAGGCGTGAGGCCGAGGGGGTCGAGCCAGGCGGTGGGGTTGGGGACGTAGGTGTGGGGGTTCGGGCCGCCGGCTAGGTCGAGCGGGTCGGGGGTGGTGTA
>NZ_JAMTCP010000088.1 GCF_024171885.1 Streptoalloteichus tenebrarius
TCGTAGAGATCGACCAAGGCGGTGTCGAGTGCTTCGGCTTCACTTGCCGAAGCCGGTAGAGAAGCGCGGAACGCGCGGACCCGCGTGATGACGCGCTCACCTTCTCGGCGGCCGCTCAATGGGGGACCTCGCCATCTCCCCGCGCGGCCTTCACCCACTTCGCCGCCCAGGTGGCGTCTCGGTGCTCCTGGGGCATGGCCGCGAGCCCGGACCGAACCTCTCGCCTGGCGCCCTGGTGCTGCCCGAGAAGCCAGAGCACGCGGCCTCGGTGCAGACCCCAAAGTCCTTCCGTGTACCAGTAACCCGCATCGGGAGGTTCCTCGCCCGCCGCTGCCTCGGCGGCCTTGTCCGCCACGACGAGGGCACGTTGAGCAGCATGTGTCTCCCCGGTCGCCGCATGCACCCGCGCGAGCTGGTACCGGTCGTAGACCCGGATGAGCGGATGGACGCCGCGAACCCGCAGTGCCTCTTCGGTGAGTGCTGCGGCGTCTCCGACTCGTCTCGCCTCCAGAGCGGCGTACGCCTTGAAGCTCAGTCCGTGCACGAGTCGGTCCGGGGCGTCGGCATTCCTCGCCAGAGTGATCGCGCTGTTCAAACAGCGTTCGCCGGCTGCCCGGTCCCCGGAGGCGAGTTCGAGCCATCCTCGATACTGACTGATCTCGCTGGCCAGACACGCGGCCGACCCAGCCAGGGGCGACCGTGCATGGTGGGCGAGCGAACGACTCAGTCGGTCGAATCCCCGGACGGTGTCAAGGACTCCCCGGGCGCCAACAGCATCTTCCAGTCGGCGGGTTGAGCTGAGAATGGTCGCCAGACTGGCAAGACTGGAACTGTCCGCGCGACGAGGGGTGGCAGCGACGTACGCCAGTCGCTCGATATCGACCCCGAGGGCGTGTTCGTAGGCGGCGATGTGGTGCGGCAGGACCTCCCGCTTCCCCGTCTCAAGCTGCCCCAGGTAGGGCTTGCTGTAGTTCGTTCGTTCCGCCATACCTGCCAGGCTGACACCGGCGGCAGTGCGAGCGGCTCTGAGAACCGAGCCCATGTCGGCCATACACCAGTTTTGCAGACCCTTGCAGATGGCCAACTGTGTGCGCAAAACACTGACTCTGATTCCGCAGGTCAGGGCGGGTGGGGCACCTTCCACGGTGCCCCGCCCGCTGTCTCATGGCACCCCGCGCCACCCAGACCACGGGCGCGGACCCCGCTCGCCCCGGATGCAGGCGAGGCGGTGTAGGGCCTGGTCCCGGACGCGCGGTTCCTCGGTCGCGACCTGGACGGCCATGCACGTCATGCGGAACTCGCGAATGTCCCGCAGCGTCGCGAACCCCGCCCATTCGGTGACGTCGTAGCCATAGACGGTGACGTAGTCCGCGTACTCCTCGGGAGGCGCCCACCCGAACGAACTGTGCTTGATCGCGCTGTGGATCGAGTCCCATTCCGGCGGGCCGAGGGAACAGCGCTCGAAGTCGTGGAGTATGCGCCTCCCGTCGGGGGTGACCGCGATATTGCCTCCCCATGCGTCACCGTGTACCACGGTGATGGGAAGTCCGGGCGGGAGCGCCGCGTACCGCCGTCGCAGGTCCGCCAGGCGCTCCAGCATCCACGCCCGATCGTCCGGAGACAGGAAGTGTGCTCCCTCGATGCGTTCGGTCAGCCGCACGAACGGAGAAAGCTGCGGAAGCTCGAACGTGTCCGGCGGCGGCAGGGAGTGGAGCTTCCGCAGAACAATGGCAGTGTCATGCCACGTGCCTTCGGTATGCGGGGGAAGCTCGTGCCAGAAGGTGACAGCGCGCCCGGCGACCTGCACGGGCTGCTCAACGTGGGACAGCACGCGGACGGCATCCACGCCCACACTCTCCAACCATCGCGAGACGCGGACTTCCTTCTCCGCCGCCGCGTGCTGCCCCGGCCGGGATACACGAGCGACCACCCCGCCGGGCAGCCGGTAGATCCCGTTCTCCCCCCAACCGGATCAGCTCAACTCCTTCAGCATCTAAACCGGCGCCCCCGACAGCCTTCTCCACAATCCGTTTCAGCTCGCTCATACGGCGCTCACCACCGTGACAATCTTGTGCCGCAGCTTCTCCGCTTCCGTCATGCACTGATGGTGCCCCGCCCGCTGGTCTACCGGATACCCATCCACATGGCGAACGCCGCCAATCCTGCATTCCGCCGACGCTCCTGCTCCGCCAGAGTCCGCACCGCCGAAGCGGCCTTCCAGTGACGTCGAGTCAGCTCCGGCGCGGCCTCACGTGCCAGGCGTAGCGCCTCCAGCGCCTGTTGACTCCGGCGCCCATGAAGCACACATCCATGCGCCACGTCGAGCCAGTAGTGCGCCCGGCGTTCACCCGTGACCTGGTCGTGCGCCCTCACATGCCGCGCCCGTTCGAGGCCGAGTCCTCCGTCTCCCACCTCCACGGCGCACGCCACCCAGTGGTACTCCACATTCACCGGCACCACCTGGAGGCCGTATGGGTCTGTCCTCGGGACGTATGGCAAGAGGGCCCGCGCCTCAGCTATATGCTCTTCGGCTTGGTCACGTGACCCTTTCCGTGCAGAGAGGATCGCCGACCGCAGATGCAGCGCCCCACGAACCGTGGTCGCGTGTTCGGACTTGGAGTCCTGGGCTGCCTGGAAAGCCCGGGCGAGGTACCCCAGCCCGGCGTCGTACTGGCCCTCGGTCATGAGCAGCAGCCCTCGCCGACAGTGACACGTCGCCAACTCCAGTGGGTCATCGGACCGCAACGCTGCCGTGTGCTCCGCGTTGATCGCCGCCGCTGCCAGATCCTGAGACCCCATGCAGTGCAGCGCGAAATGCACCTGTCCGTACATCTGCGCCGCCGCCTTGTACGCGGTGGGCTCGTCGTAGGTGTGCAGCTCACGCAGGACTTCTGTCGCGTCGGGCAAATGGGCCGCGAATTTTCCTTCTTTGTTCAGCTTCCAGAGTCGCTGGACCTCCGCCAGCAGCTCGGAGAGGGGCCGCGGGTCGTGGCCAGGGTCGGTCACGCCGAACAGGAGCGCCCTGACGCTGGACAACGATGGATGCGCTTCGGTCTCCAACACGTCGACGTGCTCACCAGTCAGCTCCAGTACACCGAGGCCGAGGGTGGTGGCTACTGCCTGAAGGAAGCCGTGGCTGGGGGGAACGATGCCAGCTTCCACCTTCTTGACCAGGGACACTGAGACCCCGACGCGGGTTGCGAGGGTGAGCTGTGTCAGGCCGTGCATCTTCCGCAGGGCCGCGATTCGCCTACCAAGGTCCTCCATACACCGAGAGTACGGTCTGCGTCACCCTGTGTTTGAACCTTTCTTGAACCTTCCATATCCCGACCCGGGCCTAGCGTTGCGGCACGCGGGCAGGACCAGCAGGTTTCCCTTCTCTTCGCCCGCGACCACCAGCACACCCTCGTCGGGAGATGCGCGGATGGACAGCCTGTCGCCACTGATCATCACGGTCACCACGGCCCTGCTCGTCGCAGTCGTCGTCGCCCTGGCCCTGATCGCCCACCGCAGCCACCAGCGCT
>NZ_JAMTCP010000089.1 GCF_024171885.1 Streptoalloteichus tenebrarius
CCCGCACGGGCTGGTCGGTCGTGGTGACCCAGGCTCCGGCGTGCTCGTCGCCGGGGCGGTCGGGGTCATCGCCCATGAAGGAGATCGCCCCGACCGTCATCTCCGAATGGCTTCGCATCCGCACGGAGGCACGCGGCTCCTCGCTCAACTACAAGCTCTGGCACCCCCACGAGGCCACCATCAAGACCCACGCCGACGAGTACGAGACCACGGTCGGCGACCCTGCGGCCCTGCGCCGCCTCGTGGAAGCCCTGGGCTTCACCCCGCTGGTCACCGTGGACAAGACCCGCACCACCTGGCGGCTGCCCGAGGTCGAGGTCGCCCTCGACCACCTTGCCGGGGCGGGCCACTACGTGGAGTTCGAGTTCACCGGCGACGCCACCGGCGTCGACGACGCCACCGCACGCCTGGAGAAGGTCATCGCCGATCTCGGAGTGGAGCTGGGGCCACGGGTTCACCGCGGCTACCCGCACATCCTCCTCGGCCGCGACCACTGACCAACCACCCCCCGGCGATCGCGGGGCCAGCCAGCCTTCCTCCCGGAAGTGGGGAAGGCGGGGCCGGGCAGTCAACCAACGCCCGGCCCCGCCTTCCCCTCACCGCACTTAGGTGAGGGCGAGACGTCCCTGCTTGACCGTTCGCACGAACGACTGCCACTCACCCCGCTCGAAAGCCAGGACGGCCCCGTCCCGGTTCTTGGAGTCCCTTGTCGCCACGCCATCGACCAGAGCCGCGACTTCTACACAGGACTGGGAGGGATTGCTGCGAGCGCTCTTCACCCAATGTGCGATCAGAGCGTTCCCAGGCGACACAGGGTTGGCTATGACCTCTCGCCTCATTGATCAAATACCCCTGACCTACCTATACAGGATTGACTTCCGCCGGGAAAAATTCGCCAGCGCAAACTCCAGCAAGAAACATCGTCCACTCACCCTCCGTGAAGCAGAGGGTGGTCTTGCCTCGTGCGCAGCGAAGGAGAACCGATCCGTCCTCTGATGTTTCCACAAGAAGTGAAGACACAACGCTGCTCGCAGGTGGGTGGGTCAATCCATACAGGAAGGCGTTCCACTCTCCCGTCGAGACGGTGATCATCGGCTCCTGGGAGGGGTTATGTGCTGGGTTTCGCCGGTACTTGCTGTCACGGACTCGGACGACGCCGTGGTCGAACTTCACCTCAACACACTGGGTGCTACTCGATGAGAAGGACGACTTGAACCATCCGTCTCGTCCCTGAAGGTGGGTGACAGAAGTGGAAGCCATGTGCATCATGCTAGATCCTGGTGGCACTGCTTGATCAGATCGAGCGAGTCTCGCAGGTCGAGGCTCTGCTGGCGTGCCTCCTCGTGCGTCAGGCTGAGGTCTCTCACCTGGTCCGGGTCGTCGATGATTCCCGCTGCCGTGACAGTCTCCTGCCAGGCTCTGGTCGGTAGGCGCGGACTGGCGAAGTCGATGAGGTGGAACGTCGACGCCCCGAACACACCGCATCCGGACGCGGTAAACGGAATGACGTGTAGATGGAGCGTATCGGGGAGGCCTTCGATGAGGTTGACCAGGTGTGCCAGTTGGGCGCGAAGGGTTTGTGGCCCGCCGGTCTGTTGAAGAAGGGCCGCTTGGCTGATGACGGCGGTAAGATGTAGCGGGTTGTCACCCTTGAGACACGCCTGCCGACGCATGCGAATCTCTACTCGCTGTTCGACTTCCACCTGCCGGATGTTCGCTCGGTCTGAGGAGATCAGTGCTCGGGCGTACTCCTCGGTTTGCAGGAGGCCGGGCACCAGCATGCTTTCGTATGTGCGGATGCTCTGCGCACCTTGTTCGAGGCCATAGAAGCGGCCCAGCTCGTTGGTGAACAGCGCGGAGTAGTTCGCCCACCAGCCCCGCTGCTTGGCAAACTCGCGGAGTTCGAGCAACTCCCGCTGCTCGTCAACATCGAACTCAAGAAGACTCAGGGCTTTGGTCAACTTCTCAACGGAGAGGATCTTACGTTCGTTCTCCACCGCCGACCAGTAGTTGCGGGTGAAGCCGAGCGATGTCGCGAGTGTGGCGACCTCCATGCCCAACTGTTCCCTGCGCTGTCGTAGTCGCAGCGCGAGCTCCCAGGTGGCAACCGTTGGGGACATGTAGGGCATGCGCTTCTCCTCTGCGCGCTTGAGCTTCCCGAGCGCCAGCGAACGGTACAAGGGGCCACTTGCTCCACCCATTCGAGTGTAAGGGCCTGGTTACCGTAACCGGTTTGTGGTTCAGTCATGCCAACCAGGACGGAGCTCCTTCCTCTGATCAGTCAGGGGGCACATCTCATGCCGAACCTCGTGGATCCCATGTCCGGGCTGACGCAGATGCATGACGCTGCTGTCTCCGACACCTCCCAGAGTTGGTTGGCGGTGCCCGGCGGGTTGGGAGATCTCGTGATCCAGTTCGTCACCGCTGGCATGCTCGCCTTGCTGCTCGGCGGTTTGGTGTTCGCCATGGCCCGGCCAGTGCCGGCCCAACCCGTCGGCACGCCCTCATCCCTGCCGCGTCACGCGCTCCGGCCGCGTGGGGATGGTGTGCCCGCCTCGGACCTCCTCCGCCGTCACCAGTGGACCCGTCCACACCGGACCTCTCACGCGAGAAACCCAGACACCACCGAGACTTCCGGCGAGACTCAACGCCTGATCGAACGGACCCTGGACCGGCTCCACCGCCTCGGCCCCACCCCCACCCCCGGGGTCGACCCGGAGGCCACCACACCCCTGCCCGCGCTCGACGGGGCCTCGCCATGGTCGTGAAATGGCGTCCGAAACACCCCCTGCCCTCGGCCCGCCACCG
>NZ_JAMTCP010000090.1 GCF_024171885.1 Streptoalloteichus tenebrarius
GTCGAACGACAACCTGCGAATCTACCTCGCCCTTGACACCAAGCGTCGCGGACTAGAGGAGACATACCTCCGCAAGGAGAGGTTCCCAGACTTCACACCATCAACCGTCGCCGGCTACCCAGCGGTTCGAACAGGACTGAATGTCAGGCTCAAGTCATGCCGCGTCGACCTCGGTGTCGCCGACGACCAGGTGCTCTACATCTCCTTCAGCCACCACTCCGCTGGCAGAAATCCAGAGTATGAAGACCCCTGTGGATTCGCGGAGAAAGTCGGGAAGATGGTCCTGGACAACCTACCACCCACACGCTAAACCAGGGCGTCTGACGACCCATCACAACGAAGGGGGAAGACAGTCACACCATGAGCGACTGGCTCAACATCACCGCACCCAGCACCGGCGCCGCCCTGGTTGGCGGCCTCGCCGGCGCCGCAGGAGCCCCCGCGAGCGCCACAGGCGGCTCCTTCCGCGTCACCCGCGACCAGGCCCCAGCCCTCAAAGCCAAGTTCCAAGAAGCCATCGACAAACTGGAGAGGGCACGAAAGAAAGTACGGAACGTGCGGGTGATTGAACCACCCGCAGCGGACCGGTCCAGCGAAAAGTTGGCAGAGGCGCTACACGATAAAGCAGTAGGAGAATCAGGCTCGGCACTACGCGCAATAGAATCCGCCATTGAGGCATACCAGAGCGTCGTCGACCAGCTCGACAAGGCCATGGGCACCTACCAACAATCCGACGAGAACCACGGCTTTAAGGGGTAACAAACGGATGCGAATCCGCCATATCCGACTGGCAACTGCCCTGGCAGCAACGGGGCTGGCGATTATGAGCTGCTCCAACAGCACGCCTGGAACACCCACGACCACTGACCATACAATTAATCAGACCACAACGACAGCAGGTGGGACCACCAGCCACTCTCCATCGGCCAGCACTGGGCTATCGATGGCACCCCGTGTCACCAACCCAAAGAATCTCCGAGGCCAGGAGGCCTGTCAACTACTCACCCCACAACAACAAAAAGAACTCACCTTCACCCAACCTGGACGGCAAGGAATTTCAGAGTTCGGCGAGTCGGAGTGTGAATGGAAAAACGACAAGCTCGGAATCTTTCTAACCCTTGATACGAAGCGTCGTGGACTGGAGGAAACCTACCTGAGAAAGGAACGTTTTCCCGACTTCACACCCTCCACCGTCGCCGGCCACCCCGCAGTCCGATCGGATCGAAACGACAATCTCAAATCATGCAGGGTATCTCTCGGTGTTGCCGACGACCAAGTACTCTACATTGACTTCGACCGCAATTCCGCCGGCCGCAGTAATCCCGAGTACTCAGATCCGTGCGGATTCGCGGAGAAGGTCGGGAAGATGGTGCTGGACAACCTGCCACCCGCACGCTGAACCAGAGCACATGACAGGTAGCGACGAATGAGCAAGATACAAGGGTGGCGGACCGGGATCCTCGTGCTGGCGGGACTGGTAGCCGCTGGCTGCTCCAGCAGCACCACCGGAACACCCACAGCCGCCGACCACGCAACCACCCCACCCGCCACAACAAGTGGACCCACCAACCGCTCCCCATCCGCCAGAACCGGCCCATCCCTGGCGCCCCGCGTCAGCAATCCCAAGAATCTCCGAGGTCAGGACGCCTGTCAGCTACTCACCCCGCAACAACAGGCAGAACTCACCTTCACCAAGCCAGGAGAGAAAGGAACCTCCGCATTCGGCGAGTCAGAATGCCGCTGGTCGAACGGCAACCTGCGAATCTACCTCGCCCTTGACACCAAGCGTCGCGGACTAGAGGAGACCTACCTTCGCAAGGAACGCTTCCCGGACTTCACACCCTCAACCGTCGCCGGCTACCCAGCGGTTCGAACAGGACTGAATGACAAACTCAAGTCATGCCGCGTCGACCTCGGCGTCGCGGACGACCAGGTGCTCTACATCACCTTCGACCGCAATTCCCGCAACAATCCAGAGTATGAAGACCCCTGTGGATTCGCGGAGAAGGTCGGGAAGATGGTGCTGGACAACCTGCCACCCGCAGGCTGAACCAAAGCGCATGACAGGTCGCAAAGAATGAGCAAGATACAAGGGTGGCAGACGGGAGTCCTCGTGCTGGCGGGGCTAGTAGCCGCTGGCTGCTCCAGCAGCACCACCGGAACGCCCACCGCCGCCGACCACGCAACCAACCCACCCACCACCACAAGTGGCCCCACCAGCCAATCCTCATCCGCCAGAACCGGCCCATCCCTGGCGCCCCGCGTCAGCAATCCCAAGAATCTCCGAGGTCAGGACGCCTGTCAGCTACTCACCCCACAACAACAGGCAGAACTCACCTTCACCAAGCCAGGAGAGAAAGGAACCTCCGCATTCGGCGAGTC
>NZ_JAMTCP010000091.1 GCF_024171885.1 Streptoalloteichus tenebrarius
GTGTTCGTTCACGGGCGGGGGCTGCCCAGTAGCGGGCGAGACGCGGGATGAGGCCCCGTTGGTGGAGCGGGGCTTCGGCGGCGGGACCGGGCCCCTCCCATCCCTTGGCCCGGTCCCGCCGCCACCAGACCCGAAACTCCAGCGCACATCCGGAGGATCTGAATGCGCCGCACCACAAGGGAAGGAAGCTGATGTGAGGTCAATCGGCGCGAACCGCACACGGTGCCGCTCGGATCAGACAGGCAGCCCGGCCTTCTTCGCCAGTCGGACGAGGGCCGGATTGCTTCGGCGGTGCAGGGCGATGAGGACCCGCAACAGTTCCTGGCTGGTCGGGTGTACCCGAGCCATCTGTGGGGCGGTGTCCCACGCGTCCACCAGTGACTCCAGGGCGCCGTCCCGGTCGCGAAGGGCGAGTTTGGCCCTGGCCGTGTTCATGTGGAGCGGGCTGATCCGCGTCGCCGGCAGGGTCAGGGGACGACGACGGAGGTCGTCCGTCACTTCCAGTGCCTTGCGGTGGCGTTCGAGGTCGGCGTACGTGGCGACCACGTGGACGGCGGTGTTCTCTGGGCCGAAGTGGATGCCGTGGACGTTGACGTCGCGGGGAATCTCCTCGGCTGCCCGCCAGGCGGCCGCCATGTGGCGTTCCGCCTCCGCGTTGTCCCGCTCGCGTCCCGCCAGAGTGAGTCCCCGCAGGTGGAGCAGTCCGAGGGCGAGGAACCGTTCCCTGCCCCGCAGGTGGGACTCGACGTGCGCGATGGCACGGTCAACCACTGCCAGGCCGCCGGCGAAGTCACCTGAGTTGAGGAAGGTGCCGGCCTCGTCGCGGGCGGCGACGGCGGTGGTGAGCGGATCGGCCCGTTCTGCCGCCAGCCGCTGTTTGAGAACCGCCAACTCCGCGAGGTCCATCCATCGATGGCGCGCGGCCAACCAGTAGACGGTGCTGTACACCTCGGAGACCTTCGCCCAGGCGTCGGGTGTTCCGGCGGTGTGGGCGTGGTGGGTGACTCGCGTGAGGAGATCGGGGAGCTTCTCCAACACCCCGGAGAGATCAGCGTCCCCACGGAGTTTGGTCAGGTGAGCGAGGTCGCGACGAAGCGCGTCGAGATCGGTGGGCGCTTCTCCGGGAAGGTCGAACCGCCGGATCGCCGAACGAAGTTCCCGAAGGCTCTCCTCATCGTGCCGACCGACCGGCACCGCACCCAACAACTCGTCGAGGCCCACGTCCAGTGCTCGTGCGAGCGCCGCCGCCACCCCTTGGGTCAGCGCCCGGTCACCGATCTCGACCTTGCTCAGGAGAGACACGGAGACTCCCGCCGCCCTGGCGAGCTTCACCTGACTCATCCCGCGTTGTTTGCGGAGCACAGCGACATTCCTGCCAGGTGCGGAGGTCTCGGTCACGCTCATGAGCTTCAGCCCTCCCGTGCCGGTGTCTCTCCTCCATGGTTCCACCAGTGCGTGTTGGCCTCATGACTGGCTGTGCAAGAGATGTGAAAGACCGATACCTCCTGTTGATGTTGGTTATGGCTGTCAGCGATCCGATATCGGCAGCCAAGGCGACAGGCCGCCACGTCTTGTTCGTTCAGCCCCTTGGCGTTCCTCGTGCGCCGCGGGCTGCCCAGTAGCGGGCGAGGCGCGGGGATGAGGCCCCGTTGGTGGAGCGGGGCTTCGGCGGCGGGATCGGGTCCCCTCCCATCCCTTGGCCCGGTCCCGCTGCCACCAGACCCGAAACTCCAGCGCACATCGGAGGATCTGAATGCGCAGCACCGCTGTTCCGGCTCGCGAGGTGACGCGGTGAACGCCACCGACCAGGCCGCCGTCGACGCCTTCCCCGAACTCGCCCACCTCATCACCCTGCGCAACGGCGGGTGGCGGTTCCTCCCGCCCCTG
>NZ_JAMTCP010000092.1 GCF_024171885.1 Streptoalloteichus tenebrarius
GCCCCGCTCCACCAACGGGGCCTCATCCCGCGTCTCGCCCGCTACTGGGGCAGCCCCCGCCCGTGAACGAACACGAGGACTGAACGGACGAGACGCGGTCGCCTATCTCGGCCCGGCGACGGTGACGACCGGTAGGGGTAGCGATGGCATTTCCACCATCCGCGCTCCTGAAGGCATTGGGCGTGGGGCGAGATGCACACCTCGGGAACGCTTCCGAGTCCTGCCGCACCCCGGCGGAGCATCACTCAACACCAGTTGAACTCGGCGAACGTGCACACTTCTTGCACAGCGTGTCATGAGGCAATTACCCAGCGGTGGCACTATGAGGGAGAAGTGCCCCCTCGTGGGAAGGCCACACACATGAAGACCGAAACACCCGGGCCAGGCAGGAACGTCGCGATCATCCGTAAGCAGCGGGGCATGAGTCAGGTGCAACTCGCCCGCGCGGCAGGTGTGTCCGTGTCACTGCTGAGCAAGATCGAGATCGGTGATTGGGCGCTCAGCCCCGGTGTGGCCGCTGCACTTGCCCGAGGCATGGGGGTCACCCTCGACGAGGTTCTCGGTCAGGCGGTGCCCCAGCGTGGCGAGGACGAGCAGCTCAAGGAACTGCGCGCCGTCATGAGGCGGTTCGACCTGCCTGGCGACCCGCCGAGCGACCCCCAGGTCATCAAACGTGAACTGGCCACGATCTTCCGGCTTCGTGGAGACGCCAACCTCCGGGGCTTGCTCACCGCACTCCCGCAGGCGATCACATGCACGACGAACTACGCCCACGCGGCAGGTACGCCGTCGGCGTGGTCCATGGTCGCCGACGTCTACAGCGCGGTGTACTACCTCGCTGCTCGGCACCGGTGGATGGAACTGGCCGAGCTGGCGGTGGTGCGCCAGCAACTCGCGGCCGAGCGCGCCGACCCGTTGACCGCGGTTGTCGCGGTGCGGGACGAGGCCGGAGCCTTCCTGAATTCGGGAGACTTCGCCGGTGGGCTCGCCGTGATCAACCGGGCCATCGTGCGGCTGGAGGGCGCGGAAGACGGGCCGAACAAGGCGTGGGGTCTGGGGCAGTTGCACATGCGCGGCCTGACCCTCGCCGGCCGACTCAGGGAGTCAGCCGAGGTCGCCCGACATGCCAGGGAAGCCGTGCGATGGTCCGAGAACTTCGCCGAGGACGTCGAGATGCACGGGATGCACTTCGGTCCGGAGAACGCGGCCAACCACCTCGTCGCGACGTTCGTCGACCTGGAGCAGCACCGCAAAGCACTCGACGTGATGCGGGACATCAGCCGCCAGCCGCTGAAACTGCCGCCGACGCGCCGGGGTCACCTGCACCTCAACGTCGCCAGGGCGAAACTCGCGTTGAAGGACAGGGAAGGCGCTCTGGAATCCCTGACCGACGCGTGGGAGGTCACCCCTCAGATGGCCAGGGTCCACCCGACCAGTCAGGAGGTCCTGCGGGTCCTCATCACCCTGCACAGGCGGAGCAACCCGAAGTTGGTGAAGCTCGCGAGTCAGGCGGGCGTCACCGTGTGAGTAAAGCGTTCGTGACAGCGGAAACCAACGGCGGGCGGGACATCGGGAGGTGTCCCGCCCGCATCGACTCGACGCTGGTGGCCTCCCGGCTCCAGACACTGCTGGCCGCCACCCAGCCATACGACACCAGCACGGTGATCGACCTCCGC
>NZ_JAMTCP010000093.1 GCF_024171885.1 Streptoalloteichus tenebrarius
AAAGGCCCGAAACGCCCACTCAACGCGGACGCCTACGCCCACCACGTTCACAACGGTCGACTCGCCGTCGCCGTCGTCGACGGAACCGGCTCCACACCGGAGGTCGCGGAGTTCGCCCAACTCGCGGCCCAGGTGGCCGCGCGCGTCGCGGCGCGGCGCACCCCGGTGTGGGGTGTCATGGCCGCCGCCGAGCTGTGTGCCGACCCGACCGGCGCCCACCCCGGCCCCGTAACGAACGGCGCAATCGTGGTCGCCACCGCGATGCCTGACCGGGAATGGCTGATCGCATGGTCGGGCGACAGCGACGCCTACGGCTGGGACGCGGACGATCGGGGCGTCTGGCGGCTCACCACGCCACACACCGAGGGCCAGCGCATGCGCGAGGCCGGGGAGGCTGACGAGGAGGCGCGGAGGCACGACAACGTCTTGCTGCGAAGTTTGCGCACGGCGCCCACTGACGGGATCGACGCCGTGCGCAGCGAGGCTCGATACCTGATCCTCGCCTCCGACGGTCTGCACCGGCTCCCCGCCGACGAGATGGCCGCGATTCTCACCGAGCACTCCGACGACCCGGAAACCTGCGCGCAACAGCTCGTGAAGGCCGGGCGGGAGCACAGCAACGACGACATCACCGTACTGGTGTTGCAACACCCGCACCCGAAAGATGAAAGGGGGTGACCATGGCAGACCCGAAGAACCCGCCGCCGGACGAGTCTCCGACCCAGGAGATCCCGAGAATCCCCACGGCGGACCCCAAGAAGAAGTAACGAGGCCCCGGCACCGGAAGGTGCCGGGGCTCTTCCGTGTCCATGAGAAGTGGACAAAGTGGCCGAAAGTCTAGACGAGAAGGGGGAAGACGGCCAGCATGAAGACGTCCCACCAGAAAGGAGTGATCGTGGCTCACGATCCCGATCGTCGCCAGTGGGCCTACGGCGCGTGGTGGACCCCCGCGACGGAGGACTCCGACCCGCAACTCCTGAACCCGCAGCCCGATCCGCCGTCGGACGCCGAGCAGAAGTGACAACTGGTGCGGAGAAGTCCGCACCCACACCAGCGATCAACGGAGGACCGTGCCCGGCCCCCTGCGGGCCGGGCGCGTTTGTCACCGTGACGAAACGTACGTGGGCTGACGGGTGGAGCCGAGCAGCAGGCGGGACAGCCACACCGGGATCCAGGAACGCGTCTCCAGCCAGCGGAACCCCGCGTAGACGCCGCTGATCGCGACCGGGACGAGGAACGTCGTGGCGAGGCCGCGCGCGTCGTCGGCCAGGTCGCCGGGCAGCAGCCCGACGCCGACCAGCCACGCAACGACCGTTCCCCACAGACTGGGGACCAGGGTGCGCACGAGCGAGACCGCGTTGTCGGTCACTGGGCACCCCCGGCGAGTCGGTCCGCGATCCGGTCCACGATGTGGTCCGCGTATCCGTCGCCCAGCACGTCCTGGAGCACCGCGGTCAGGTGCGGGCGCAGCGCGTCGGCCAGCGACGCCGGGTCCGCTGCCGCCCGACTCGCCAGCTCGGCGACGAGGGCGCCGATCGACCGCCCGCCGGACAGGGCGTAGGCGTCGCCCAGGACGGCGTTGGACTCCACGGCCTTGGCCTGCGTCTCGGCCGCGATCTTCTCGGTCTGCCGCAGGTA
>NZ_JAMTCP010000094.1 GCF_024171885.1 Streptoalloteichus tenebrarius
TTCCCGGGGCTCTTGATGTTGTTCGGGTAGTACCAGAGCTTCCCGTCCCGCGTCGTCGCCAGGACGTCGGCGAAACCGTCACCACTGACGTCGGTTCCCGGGTTCCCCCTGGTCCGGTGGTCCCACAGGGCGTTGGCGATCGTGACGGCGTCCTCCGTCTGTTTCGCGTACTCGCCCTTGAGATCACTTCGGGGACGCTGGACGTCGGCCGCGACCTGGCCGATGGGCAGGGACGTCCACGAGTTGTTCGGGAAGAGCCGCTGCATCTCGTTCAGAAACGCGTTGGTCGCCCAGACCGGGTCCATCCGTTGCTCATACGACCCCCAGAACTTCCGTTGCTGATAGAGCCCCACGCTGTCGTCGTGGCCACCGGTGACGTTCCGCAGATCACTTTCCACGATCACGGTGGCCATCGCGATCTCCGCCGCGCGCTTCGAAAAACCGCGGTCCTGGATGGTCTTCACGATCACCCGGGCGCAGGACACGTTGTACGCCGAAACCCCGGCCCGCATCTTCACCCTCATCTTGGGGCGTAACTCGGCGGCGATCCGCGCGTCCTCCTGGGTCTCCCCCTTCGGATCACAGGGCACCGCGGGCAGCGCGGCCAGCATCATCTCCCGGGCTTGCTCCCGGGCTTGCTCCTGGTCGCCGGCGGCGGACGCCGGAAGAACGGCTACTGACGACACCGAGGCCAGGACCGCCGCCGCGACCACGGCCGCGCGCAACACACTTCTCATCGGAAGCTCCCTCGCGCCGGCCGGTCAGAGAATGCGGTCGTAGCCACGCCAGTCACTGCCCGGCGTCACGACGCGAGTGGGGAACGGATTGTCGCCGGCCCCGCTGTTCGGGTAGAACCAGAGCTTGCCGTCCGGGTCCGTGGCCACGATGTCGGCTCGTCCGTCCCCGTTGTAGTCGCCGAGCACGACGTTGTTCATCCAGTTCCAACCGGAGCCCACGTCCGCGCCACTGGTGAACGGGATCCCGTTGTTCTTGATGATCCCGTTCACGTAGTACCACAGATGCCCGTTCGCGTCCGTGGCGAGAATGTCCGCGTAACCGTCGCCGCTCACGTCGGCGGCCATGATGCGCGTGAAACCACGCCAGTCGCCGCCGATCGCGACCCCGCCACCGAACGGCTTCTTGTCCGATCCGTTGATGTTGTTCGGGAAGTACCAGAGCTTCCCGTCGGCATCGACCGCCAACGCGTCCGCGTACCCGTCACCGGTGACGTCGGAGGCGGCGACCAGGCGGAACTTGTCCTCCGTCCAGTTCGGCCCGCCCACGTTGATCGCGGAGTCGAACGGGTGGTCGTTGCCCGAGAGCTTGTTCTGGTAGAGCCACAGCGTGCCGTCCGAGGACGTCGCCAGGAGGTCCGCGCGGCCGTCGCCGTTCACGTCACCGGCGACCACCCGCTGGTGGGTGTGCCACCTCGAGTTGTCGAAGGACACGGAGTAGCCGGACACGAACGGCAGCCCGTTGTTCCCGGGGCTCTTGATGTTGTTCGGGTAGTACCAGAGCTTCCCGTCCCGCGTCGTCGCCAGGACGTCGGCGAAACCG
>NZ_JAMTCP010000095.1 GCF_024171885.1 Streptoalloteichus tenebrarius
CGGGACGGGGACATCGTCGTCGTCGCGAGCAAAGCCGTGTCCGTCGTGGAGAAGCGGTACGTCCACCTGGCCACCGTGACCCCCAGCCCCGAGGCCGTGGAAGCCCGCGGTCTGGCGTAAGAGCAGTCGCAGCCAGAATGGGTCGGCGAACTGCGTAGAGGTCGCAAACTTGTCCGGCGTGACAGGGGTTCGGGACTCGAAGAACCCCAGCGGTCCGGCGCTCGTCTTCTTCTCGCCGGCCGCGATCCAACCAGCCTCGAACGCGTCGTTCATTGTCTCTACCTCCCGAAACGCTCGTTTCGTGAGGCCATGGGAGCGCGATGCGCTCGGGTGCGTACAGTGACAACCTGTCAACACTGCGTTGGTTCTTGTGGTGTCCCCTGCTGCTACGTAGCAGCGAGGACACCGTGCGCGCTTTCGGAGGTCAACGCCGATGAGCCAGTTCCTCTACCCCGTCTCGATCAAGGGTGTGGTGGTGCGCGGCGACCGGGTGCTGCTGCTCAAGAACGAGCGCGAGGAGTGGGAGCTGCCCGGCGGCCGGATCGAGCCCGGCGAGACGCCCGAGGAGTGCGTGGCGCGGGAGATCACCGAGGAAACGCAGTGGAAGGTGACCACCGGGCCGATCCTGGACACGTGGATGTACTACATCGACGTGGTGGAGAAGACCGTGTTCATCGTGACCTACGGCTGCTACCCCGACGGTGACGCCGAGCCCGTGCTGTCCCATGAGCACAAAGAGATCGGCTTGTTCACCGAGTCCGAGGTGCGCGACCTCACCATGCCGGAGGGTTACAAGCGTTCGATCACGAGTTGGTTCGCGCGTCTGCGCGAGACCGACCGGGAACTGATGCGGTAGTCGACCATGACCGGCGGGGCTCCAACGCCCTGGCGAGGTGAAGTCAAGGTGCAGTTTGCCGCCCCAGGAGTAGGCGAATGAACAACGTCGAGGTGTGGTGGCGGGACCGAAGCTGGCGGGAGCACAGTCGCCCCCTCATCGGGAGCACCGCGGTATCCGAGCTTGTGGAGTTGCTGGAGCGGGAGGCTCCGGACGGCGTGGTCCTCCGCTCCTCGGCGGACGACGCCCCGTTCGTGATCGCCGGCATGCGAGCTGGCCGGGGCGCCATGTACTTCGCGGACAAGGACGGCCATGAGTGGTATACGTGCGCCGATGTTCGTGGGGAACCTGAAGGCGAGCCTCCGGTGTACGTCTCGGTGGACTTCCCTCCGGGTTCGGAGATCCCGCGCGCTGATCTGGAGAAGGCGCTGGCCGAGTACCTGAGTCGGGGGGAGCGCCCCTCCTGCGTCAAGTGGCAGATCGAGGAGGCCTGATTCCTCTGTCGGTCGCGGTGTTCACCGCGTTCGTCAACACCGTGAAGCAGGGCCGGCTCGACCTGAGCTAACCGACGGCGCGACGGCGGGGCCAGACCAGTTGGCCCCCGCCGTCGCGCCGGTGGAACGAGCAGGCGGCGATGCCCACCGATCAGTTCGCCCGCTCCTACGGTCTGCGCCTGACGGTGTTGGCCACCACGCACCTTCAAGGCCC
>NZ_JAMTCP010000096.1 GCF_024171885.1 Streptoalloteichus tenebrarius
GCCGAGAAGCTGGGTGTCGTCGGAGGTGCGTCTCCGGCGACGGACGGAGAACATGCGGTGAGCGTCAGGGCTGCCAGAAGGGAAGCGGACACCACGGCACGTTCCCGAGCCACTACTCCTCGCGCCCGGCACATCTCAACCGCCCGCCTTCATCGTCTTGATCATCTCGGCGGCGACGGTCTGCGCGCGACCACACGGATTGTTGAAGTCAGCAGGCTTCTCGACACCCGTGTTGAACGCCAACTGGACTTCGTAGACGAGCTGATCGGTCAGGCCGACGCTGATGTCGCACTTCCCCTTGCTACGGAAATCATCAGAGTGGTTTGCGATCACTGCGGGCCGCCCATCGATCTCAAGCGGCTCGAACACTTTGAACGCACCACGCCTGGCGTAGAGACCAGGAAGACCGTCACCCTTGACGATAAACGTTCCGAACAACGACATCTTCGACGTGCCATCGCTGTCACGCCAAACGCAGCTCGGACCGTGGGCCGCGCTGCTCGGCTCGCCAGGCTTGCTGATGTTCAACGCGCGAAGCTGGGCGGGAGACAACACGCCGCACGGGTCCTGCTGAAACTTCTCCGTGCTCAACGGTCGGGAGACCCGAGGCGCACTGTCGGAATCCACGCTCGTGGTGCTTCCACCCGCTCCACCCGACCCATTCGTGGGGCCGGCCTCACCGGCGGTCGAGAAGGAGCAGCTGGTCAGCAGCAAACCCGCCAACAAGGAAGCGGGCAACACCACTCTTCCCCGAGCCATTGGTCTTTCCCCTCGACACACCTCAGCCGCCCGCCTTCATATTCTTCAAGACCTCGGTGGCGATCTTCTGGGTCCGCGGACAGGGGTCAGAATAGTCATCTGACTTGTGCGCACCGCTTCGGAGTTGCACCTGCGTCATGTAGACAAGCTGGTCCGTGACGGCAACGACCGCCGTGCAGCTGCCTGCTTTACGGCTGTCGACTTGGTCCGCCAGCACCGCCGGGTACCCCTCGATCGGAGGAAGGGGCTGGAACAGCTGGAAGTTCTTCTGCCGACTGTAGAGGCCGGCCATACCATCGCCCTTGGTCACCAACGTCAGGGTGAGAAACATTTTCGATGGCCCGTTGTCGTCCGACCAATCACAGGCAGGACCTGTCGAGGCGCTGCGAGGCTTTCCAGTCGCGCTGATGTTCAGAGCCTGTAGCTGGGCCACCCCCAGCATCGAGCACGGATCCTGCTGATACTTGGACGTATCCAACGCCTGCGGAACCCGAGGGGCGCCGCCCGCGCCCGAACTGGCACCGGCCGAGAAGCTGGGTGTCGTCGGAGGTGCGTCTCCGGCGACGGACGGAGAACATGCGGTGAGCGTCAGGGCTGCCAGAAGGGAAGC
>NZ_JAMTCP010000097.1 GCF_024171885.1 Streptoalloteichus tenebrarius
CGAGGAAAGCCAGGCGCGCGCCGTTCTCGGCGCGCCTCGTTCGAGCTGCGCGGCCGCTCGGTCCAAGAGAAGCAAACCCTGACGTGGGTCACCTGACTCCACAGCGAAATGCCCCAAGCTGGCGATCATGTACGGGGCGAGCAACGGATGCCCCGACCTGTCGGCGAACCGAACGGCCTCGATGTAGTGGCGGCGCGCAGCCGCCGCATCGCCCCGGTCCACAGCCAGCCACGCCGCGAGGCCGGCAACCTCGCTCAGGGCCGCAAACCCGCTCGCTGACCGCAGACGGCCATGCACCAGGCGGCTGACCAGTTGGTAATGGGCGTCGATGACCGGAGCGAGTTCAGCGCAGGAGAGGAACTGCTCTAGGCGACGGTAGTGCGCGGTTGGTCCCGCGATCGTTGTTGCCAGGTTCTCCGAGGTACTGACAACAGCGGGCACATCGACCGGGGCGAGGGCTCCGATCCCGGCGACGACCGCAGTCTTCAGGAAACTCTTGCGGTTCACATCCTCCACGCTAGGTGCCGACCGCGCTCGGCGGGGAGGTGGAACCCGAGTTCGCGGTCAGTCCTCACCTTCAGGATGGCGCGCACGGCCGCCCGGTAGTCCTCCTGAGGCCAGCGGATCGCGCCGCGTTCCAGCTTCCCGATGTATGTCTCGTCCAGGTCGACTACGCGGTTGCGGTGTTCGTAGATCCACCGGTTGACCTGATCCGCGAGTTCCTGTCGCGACAGTGCATGCCCGGTGGTGGGCGACGTGATGCTCTCCCGGGCGCGTGCGAACTCTTCGTTGGGCTCCCGCACAGCTCCTCCTGCCGCTGATCGCGCGCATCAGTGTGCCACTAGCAGCAATCAGGCGACTACGCAAGGTGTTCGGACAGGCCTCCTGCTGTCCTCCTGCTCGCTTCCCACGGTGATCCGTGGTCGTTGTGGTCGCCACGGCGGGACAGTTTGTGACCGAGACCACGGAGGTAAGCCGATTGGGCAGCCTGTCGCCACTGATCATCACGGTCACCACGGCCCTGCTCGTCGCAGTCGTCGTCGCCCTGGCCCTGATCGCCCACCGCAGCCACCAGCGCT
>NZ_JAMTCP010000098.1 GCF_024171885.1 Streptoalloteichus tenebrarius
TTCGCGGAGAAAGTCGGGAAGATGGTACTGGACAACCTGCCACCCGCAGGCTGAACCAAAGCGCATGACAGGTCGCAAAGAATGAGCAAAATACAAGGGTGGCAGACCGGAGTCCTCCTGCTAGCGGGACTGGTAGCCGCTGGCTGCTCCAGCAGCACCACCGGAACACCCACGGCCGCTGAGCACACCCCCAACCAAACCAGCACCGCAGCAAGTAGGTCCGCCAGCTCCCCCTCTGCGGGCGCCGGGCCGTCCCTGGCGCCCCGGGTCGCGAACCCGAAGAACCTCCGAGGACAAGAAGCCTGCCAGCTACTCACCCCACAACAACAAACACAACTCACCTTCACCAAGCCAGGAGAAAAGGAACCTCGGACTTTGGTGAGCCGGAATGCAGGTGGTCGAACGAGAACCTGGCGATTTACTTGGCACCGGATAGCAAGCGTCGAGGCCTGGAGGAAACCTACCTGAGGAAGGAAAAGTTCCCCACCTTCACGCCGACAACCGTCGCCGGTTACCCCGCGGTTCGAACCCATCTAAACGACAGGCTCAAGTCGTGCCACATAGCCGTCGGTGTTGCTGATGACCAAGAACTCCTCATCTCTTTCAGTCACCACTCCGATGGGCGTAATCCTGAGTACGAGGACCCTTGTGGGTTCGCGGAGAAGGTCGGGAAAATGGTGCTGGACAACCTACCACCCGCACGCTGAACAGGCCCTCTGTAGGGAAGCGAAGAATGAGCAGGATACAAGGGTGGCAGACCGGAGTCCTCGTGCTAGCAGGGCTGGTGGTCGCTGGCTGCTCCAGCAGCACCACCGGAACCCCCACGGCCGCTGAGCACACCTCCAACCAAACCAGCACCGCAGCAAGTAGGTCCGCCAGCTCCCCCTCTGCGGGCGCCGGGCCGTCCCTGGCGCCCCGGGTCGCGAACCCGAAGAATCTCCGCGGTCAGGACGCCTGTCAGCTACTCACCCCACAACAACAGGCAGAACTCACCTTCACCAA